>NZ_JARQXB010000009.1 GCF_029543105.1 Stenotrophomonas sp. HITSZ_GD | reverse complement strand
GACCGTAGGCGACATGGATGTCGCCTACGAGCCTCCATGGATGGATTCACGGCGTGTCCCGGAAAGGGCCTGCCCCCGGGCGCCGCGCGACCCACTAAAGCAAGCCGCGCATCAGCGACGCGACAAACCGCACCGCAAGCCGACCAAGCCGACCAAAACGATCAAACCGATCGAAAGATCAAGCCGCGATGCTCTCCAACACCATCGCCTCGATCGCATCCAGATCCGGCAACAACGCACTCTGCTCGCCGAGCAGCACGCGCATGTGCACCCCCTGCGGCAGCGCCTCCTCCGACGCATCGGCCAGCAGCCCATCGCGCGGCACCGAGATCAACTGCGGGAACGACGCCGTCAGCAGCGCGAAATACGGCAGCCCCGCGTGACCACCCAGCGCCTTGAGCACCACGATCTTGTTGTTCACCGCTGCCGGCTCCTCGCCCAGCCCGCTCAGCCGCGCGAACGACAACAACGGCACCTTCCAACCGTGCCACGCAATCTGCCCGACCAACCAGCGCGGCGCATCGCCTAGCGGCTCCACCGGCACGCGCGACATTACCTCGGCCACCGTCGCGTTCGGCAGCAGCACGCGCTCGTCGCCCGCCTGGATCAGGACGCCGCGGATTTCGTCGTTACTGGCGTAGCTCATCTAAGACTCCTGAAGAACGGTTCGCCGCCGGGCCTCAGCCCGGCCAGCGCTCGGCCAGCGACTGCGCCAGCTGCACCGGGTCGCCCGACGGACGGCCCTGCTGCACCAGCCGCGCCGCCGCGGCCGGGTCATAGCACCCTTCCGCCGACTGCCCGGCCACCCACGCGCCCTGCTCGGCCAGCGCCAGCACGTCCGGCACCAGCGCCTCGCTCGCGCCGCTGAGCAGCAGCACCGCGCTGTCGTCGGCCGGCAACGCCGGCACCAACACCGCCGACCCCTCGCCCTCGGCGAAGGACAGCCCCGCCTCGCCGATCACCAGGCCCACGCCGTCAGGCAGGATGTAAGCCTTGCCCGGCGCCAGCGCCAAGCCCGCCTCGGCCAGTTCCACCGGCAACGGCGACACCCGGCCCATCTGCCGCACCAGGTTGCCGTACTGGCCCCCATCGAGCGGCATGCGGATCAACACCGCGCGCGGGAACTCGGCCGGCAGCGCGCCCAGCAGGCGACGGATCGCATCCGGCCCGCCGATGCCCGCCATCACCAGCACCGCACCCTGCGCCTTCGTCGCCGCCGCGGACTCCAGGTCCACCAGCGACAGCCCGCCGTCGGGAAGATGGTCGAACTGCGCCTCGCTGCGCGGACGCTCCACGATCGCCACGTCCTCGACCAAACCCCACGTGCTCGAATCACCCAGCGCCGAGGCCGGCGCGGGTGCCGGCGTGTCCACCGGCGCGTCGGCGAACGGAGCGTCGATCGGCTCAAGCAGCGCATGCGCGCGCTCGATCACCGGCACCACGACGTCTTCTTCCGGCGCCAGCGACAGCGTGGACGCGGTGAACAGCGCATCGCCCGGCACCTCGTCCAGCGCCTGCGCAGCCGCTTGCAGGTGCGGCGCCACCGGCTGGGCCGAATGCAGCTCGGCCGGCGTGACCGGCAGGCCCGGCTCGGGCGTCCAGCTCGGCTCCTGCTCGGCGCCCGGCGGCAGCACGTCGCCGTGGCCGTGCAGCTTGGCCGCCAGGTGGCGGGCCCAGCGCTGCGCGTCCCAGCCCTCGCGGCGCGCGGCCAGCTCGGCCTCGTCGAAGATCACCGTCACGTCGGGCCGGTTGAGCACCGGCTCCAGCGCTTCGAGCGCATCCTCGATCGCCGGCTCCAGCGCCACCAGCACCGCCGCGGGCTCCGCGTCGGCCAGCGTGCGCGCATCGATCGCGCCCGGCTCGTCTTCCAGCACCACGCGCGCGCCGATCAGCGACAGCGCCTCGCGCATCCTCTCGCGTGCCGGGCCGCTGCGGCCCAGCAACGCGACCGGGGTTCCCAGTTCGTTACTCGCGGACACGGGCGATACCCAGCAGGTCGTACACGTTTCGCATCAGATCCAACTCTTGGTAAGGCTTGCCGAGGTAGCGCTGCACGCCGATCTCGAAGGCGCGCTGGCGATGCTTGTCGCCCGAGCGCGAAGTGATCATCACGATCGGCACATCCTTGAAGCGCGCGTCCGCGCGCATCGCGGTGGCCAGCTCGTAACCGTCCATGCGCGGCATTTCGATGTCCAGCAGCATCAGGTCGGGCACGCGTTCTTCCAGCTGCTCCAGCGCCTCGACGCCGTCGCGCGCGGTGGACACCTCGAAGTTGTGGCGCTCCAGCACGCGGCCGGTGACCTTGCGCATGGTCAACGAGTCGTCCACCACCATCACCAGCGGCACGCGGCGCTGCGTCTCCACCACCGGCTCGGCAGCCGGACGCGCCGGCTGGGCGAGGTGGCGACGCACCAGCGGGGCGACGTCGAGGATAACCACCACGCGGCCATCGCCGGTGATGGTCGCACCGTAGATGCCCGGCACCGAAGCGATCTGCAGGCCCACCGGCTTGACCACGATTTCGCGGTTGCCCAGCACCTGGTCGATCGCCACCGCCGCGCGCAGGTCGCCGGCGCGCACCAGCAGCAGCGGGATCTGCGCCGCGCCATCGGCATTGGCCGCCGCCTGGCCGACCAGCGAGCCGAGGTCGTGCAGCGCGTATTCCTCGCCACCGTAGTGGTAGCCGCCCGCGCCGGCGCTGTAGCGCTCGCGGCCGATGCGGCCGATGCCGCTGACCGACGCCACCGGCACGGCGAAGGTGGTCTCGCCAATGCGCACGAACACCGCCTGGGTGACCGCCAGCGTCTGCGGCAGGCGCAGGGTGAAGGTGACGCCCTGGCCGCGCACGGAGTGGATGTCCACCGAGCCGCCGAGCTGGCGCACTTCGTTGCGCACCACGTCCATGCCCACGCCACGGCCGGCCAGCTGGCTGACCGATTCGGAGGTACTGAAGCCGGCGGCGAAGATCAGCTGGTCCAGCTCGTTGTCGCTGAGCACCGCGTCGGCGGCGATCAGGCCACGCTGCTCGCCGCGGCGGCGGATCGCCTCGCGGTCCAGGCCGGCACCGTCGTCGGAGACCTCCAACACGATTTCCGAGCCTTCGCGGCGCAGCTTGATCGCGATGGTGCCTTCTTCCGCCTTGCCCGCCTCGCGGCGTGCCTTCGGCTTCTCCAGGCCATGGGCCACGGAGTTGCGCAGCATGTGTTCCAGCGGGGCGACCATGCGGTCCAGGACGTTGCGGTCCAGTTCGCCGTGGGTGCCTTCCAGCAGCAGGTGCACCTGCTTGCCGGTATCGCTAGCGGCCTGGCGCACCACGCGGCGCAAGCGCGGCACGAGGCCGTCGAACGGCACCATGCGCGCGCGCATCAGGCCGTCCTGCAGTTCGGAGCTGACGCGCGACTGCTGTTGCAGCAGCGAGTCGTACTGGCGCGAGAGATCGTCCAGCACGCCCTGCAGGCCACCCAAGTCGGCCGCCGATTCGTTCAGCGCGCGGCTGAGCTGCTGCAGCGTGGAGAAGCGGTCCAGTTCCAGCGGATCGAACGTGGTGTCGCCCTGGTCCTGCTCGCGCTGGTAGCGCGCGACGATCTGCGCTTCGGTTTCCAGGTCCAGGCGGCGCAGCTGGTCGCGCAGACGCGCGTTGGTGCGGTCCAGCTCGGCCATGGCGCCGCGGAAGGCACCCAGCTGCTGTTCCAGGCGCGAGCGGTAGATCGCCACTTCGCCGGCGTGGTTGACCAGGCTGTCGAGCAGGTCGGCACGCACGCGCACCTGTTCCTGCGGCGCGCGGGCCGGGCCGAGTTCCTCGTCGACCACGCCTTCCACCGGCACCGGGGCCGACAGCGGCGCCACCGCCACCGGCTCGACCGCGGCGCTGATCATGCGCGCCACGTCGGCATCGGCGGCCGGCACTTCGGTGCGGCCCTGGGTGCGCGCGTCGAACGCGTCGATGAGGTCGGTCGGCATCCGCACCGCGCGGTGCTGGCCGGTGCGGGTCAGCAGTTGGTGCAGGCGGTCGAAACCGCGTTCGAGCAGGCGCACGTCGTCGCGACCGATCTCGGTGCGGTGGGCGGCGACCACTTCCAGCAGCGATTCGATGCCGTGGCCCAGGTCGCCGATGGCGTTGATGCCGGCCATGCGCGCGCCACCCTTGAGGGTGTGCAGGTCGCGCTGCAGGCCCGCGACCAGTTCGCGGTCTTCCGGGGCTTCGCGCAGGCCGGCGATGAGGCCGTCGCAATGGTCGAGCAGGTCCTTGCCTTCCTCGACGAAGATATCGACCAGCTCGCGGTCCAGCTCGTTGAAGTCCAGCGGGCCGGCATCGAGTTCCGCCGCGGCGGCGTCGGTGTCGGCGCGTACTTCGGCGGGTGCTTCAACAGGCGCGGCTTCGGCGTAGGTCGCTTCGGCGGGCGTGGCCTCGACCAGCGTGGCCTGGACCTCCGTCTGCGCGACGTCGGTGTCCTCGACCCGCACAACTTCGGCCGGTGTCTCCAGGGCCGATGCGTCGATGGCTTCCTCCACCGGCACGTCAGCCACGATCTCCTCGACCACGACGTCTTCGACGACCGGCACTTCGTGCGCCGGCTCGGCCAGCGGCGCGGCGTCGATGACGTCCGCCGCGTCGAACGCGGGGGTCTGCTCGGCCGGCGGCACCACTTCGGCGACGGCGGCGATGACTTCCTCGATCGCCCAGGCCGGCGCCGCCGGTTCGGTGCCGGCGTCCACGGCCGACCCGACATCCTCCGGCGAGAACGCCGGGGCTTCGGCTTCGGGCGCGGACAGCACGACTTCCTCGACCTGCCAGCCCGACTCGACCGGCGCCGGTTCGGGCTCGGCGGGCGGGGCGGCCGGCGCCAGCGCTTCGAACGCGGCCAGCGCTTCGGCCAGGCCGTCGTTGTTCGGTGCTTCGCTCGCCTCGTCCACCGGGGCGGCCTGGACCGCTTCCGGCTCGGCCGGCAGCGGCATCTCGATTTCCTCGACCGCCAGGTCCGCGTACGGATCGGCCGGGCGCACGCCGGCATCCACCACCTGCGGGTCGAGGTAGGCGCCCAGGTCCTGCGGACCGGTGAGTTCCTCGTCGGCCAGCGGCGCGATGGCCTCGTGCTCGTCGCCGCCCAGCATGTGCTGCGGCGGCCATTGCGCTTCGGGCAGCGTATCGACCAGCGCGCGCAGGCGCGCGGCCACGTCGGCGAAGGACGGAATGCGCGGGGATTCGGCCTGCAGCGCCGCCACCGTGGTGGCGATTGCCGCGGCGGTATCGGCGATGCCGTCCACGCCCGCGGCCTCCGGCGTGCGGCCGGCGGCGAGCGAACGCTTGACGAAGGTTTCCGCCGGCGTGGTGACCGCGGTGATCTCCGGCACGTCGGTCATCGCGAACGCACCGCTCATGGTGTGCACCGCGCGCAGCAATGCCTCGGTCACCGGCTGCGGCACCGGGCGCGATTGCGCCAGCCAGGCGTGCACGGTTTCCAGGTGCGTGGCGACCTCGGCTTCGAGGATCTCGCGCAGCACGCTGTCCACCGAGGCGGGCGTGCCTTCGCCGGCGAACACGTTCTGCGGGGCGGCGGCTTCGGCGACCACCGGGGCGGCGACGGCCGCGGTGGCGGCGGTCGGCACGTACCAGGCGTCCTCGCCGGCGCCGATACGATCGGCCACGGCCTGCATCGCCATCAGGTCGGCGGCGATGCGGCCATTGCCGCGCAGGGCGGCGTTGAGCTGCGGCAGCACCTGGTAGGCCTGGTCGACCATGGCGACCACGGCCGGGCTGGCCGGGCGCGTGCCGTCGAGCACGCGGTTGAGCATGCCCTCGATCTTCCAGCTGAACTCGCCCAGGGTGCGCGCGCCGACCAGGCGGCCGCTGCCCTTGAGGGTATGGAACACGCGGCGGATCGGGCGCAGGTTCTCCACGCTGTCCGGCGCGGCGCGCCACACGGGCAGCAGCTGGCCGAGGTTGACCAGTTCCTCGTCGAATTCCTCCAGGAACACGTCGCGGATGTCGCTGTCGATCTCGTTGCCGTCGTCCTCGAAACCGCCTTCCAGCGGGGCCGGGGCGTCCGCGGCGGCGACCGGCGCGGCGGCTTCGGCCACCGGCGCGGGCGTGGTGCTGAAACCGGCGGCGGCGGCATCGAGCTCGGCGATGAACGCGGCATGCGCGTCATCCAGCTCGATCTTGCTGATCGTGCCTTCCTGCACGTGCGGCGCCGAGGCGTCGGCGGCGGGTGCGGCTTCTTCTTCCAGGAACGCGGGCAGCGTGGCCTCGAAGGACTCCACGAACGGGCTGTCGGCGTCCAGCGCCGGGTCGTTCGGATCGAACGCCTGCGGTGCGTCGGGCGCGGCGGCGGCGGGCTCGGGCTGTACTTCGGGCAGCGGCGGCAGCGGCGGCAGTTCGTCGGCGGATGCCGGCTCGAAGCTCGCCTCGGAGAACGAGGCCGCCGGCGTCGCCGCCTCGCCTTCCAGCTGGCTGGCATCGAAACGGTAGGTCACCTGCGCCGCGGCCGCGTCGATGTCCTGCTCGGCGGAAACCGGATCGAACGACAGTCCCGCGTGGTCGGCATTCCATTCGCTGCCGGTCGGCGCCTGGCCGCCATCGGCGGACAGGTCGATCGGCGCGATCTGTGCCGTTTCCAGCGCGGGGGCGAAATCCTGCTCGGCGGCGACCGGGTCGAACGACACCGCCACCGCCTCGACCGGCGCGGCTTCCTGCAGCGTCCATTCGAAACCGCCGGCGGTGACGTGCAGCCCCTGCGGCAGCGGGCTGATGTCGGCCACGGTCAGTTCGTGGCGCGCCTCGACGGGCTCGGCCAGCTCGGCGACCGGCGCCAGTTCGATGGCCTCGATCTCGATGGTTTCCGGTTCGACGGCCAGCGGCTCGGCGGCCGCGTATTCGGCCACGGCCTCCGCCACGGGCGCGGCGACCGGCGCGGCCACGAAGGCGGGCGCCGGCGGCGGCAGCGCCTGCTCGGCATCCTCGGACGGCAGCGGCCAGTAACGCAGGGTTTCCAGGCTGCTGCGGGTGATGTCGAGGATTTCCTCGCGGCCCGGGCGGCGTTCGCGCAGGGCTTCGAGGTAGTACTCCAGGCTGGCCATCGCATCGGCCAGGGTGTCCAGCTGGCGGCCACTGGGCACGCGCTGCTTGGCGATCAGCTCGCGCTCGATGTAGCGGCGCACGCCTTCCAGGTAATCGGCAGGCTCGGGCAGTTCGAGGATGCGCAGCGCGCCGCCGACTTCTCCCAGCAGCTGCGGCACGTCGGCCAGGCGGTGGTGGTCCCAGTTCGTCTCGATGAAGGCGACGAAGTGCTCGCGCGCCGCGCCGAAGTTGGCGATGGCCTCGTGCGCCAGCACTTCCAGCGTGCGACGCACTTCCGAGGCGTTGGCATTGGCGTTGACGTCGTCGTCGTTGCTCGCGTCCGCGCCCAGGCGCGCGACCTGGTCGTCCAGCGAGGCATCGACGTAGAGCAGCGCGCCGGCGATATCGAGCAGCAGGCCTTCGTCGACCTGCTGCTGGCCGTCCACGATGCGGCGCAGCGCATCGCGCTGCTGCACCACCACGTTGCGCGCCACGCCCAGGCCCATCATGCCGAGCGTGTCGGCCACGCTGCCCAGGTCGTTCACCTGCGCCTGCAGCTCGGCGACATCGCCGCCGGTGCGCAGGTGCAGGTCCAGCGCGTCCTTCACGCGCAGCAATTCTTCCTTCACCGCGTTGCCGACGGTGTCGAGCAGTTCGCGGTTGCGGCCGCTCAGGCTGCCGCGCGCGTGGTCCAGTTCGGCCTCGGTCGCGTTGCCGGCCTGCGGGTCGAAGGCAAACAGCACGCTTTCGTTGAGCACCGCCTCGCCACGCATGGCGCGGATTTCGTTGAGCAGCGGCAGCAGCACGATCGGGATGTCGCGGTGGCCGTTCTGCAGGCGCTCCAGGTAATCGGGCAGCAGCACGGTGCCGCGCATCAGCATCGCGCAGGCTTCGTGGGTGTCGGCGACCTTGCCTTCCTGCACGGCCTTGGCCAGCAGTTCCAGCTCCTCGGCCACCATCGCCGGGGCGTACAGCTCGACCATGCGCAAGGTGCCCTGCACCTGGTGCAGGTAGCCGGCGCAGAAGCGCATGCGGCTGGTGTCGGCCGGTTCCTCGACGAAGAACTCGATCTCGTGGCGGGCCTGGCGCAGCGTCTCGTCGAGTTCGGGCTTCACCCAACCCAGCGCCGCGTGGCTCATCGCATCGCGCAGTGCACTCATTGCAGCCCCCCCGAGCTATCCGCCATGGCCACGCGCAAGCGCGCCCGCGGCGCGGCCTTTTCCTGCATTGGCGTATCGCTACGCGTCATTCTCGTAATTCCTTTCCCGTTCCGCCCGTCGCTCACGCCGGCAGCTTGAAGTCGGCGACCGAACGACGCAGGTCGGCGGCCAGCTGTGCCAGGTGGCCGATCGACTCGGCCGTCTGCCCCGCACCCTGCGAGGTCTGGCCGGTGATCTTGCGGATGACGTCCATCGTCTGGGTGATGTCCGTCGCCGCCGCGGACTGCTGGTGGGCGGCGATGGAGATGTTCTTAATCAAATTGTTCAGTGCGTTGGACACGCGCTCGATTTCGGTCAGCGCGGTACCGGCGTCCTCGGCCAGGCGCGCGCCGGACACCACTTCGGAGGTGGTCTGCTCCATCGAGCTGACCGCCTCGTTGGTATCGGCCTGAATGGTCTGCACGAGGCTTTCGATGCGTCGGGTCGCGCCGGAGGTACGTTCCGCCAGGCGCTGCACTTCGTCGGCCACGACCGCGAAGCCGCGGCCGGCCTCGCCCGCCGAGGCCGCCTGCACCGCCGCGTTGAGCGCGAGGATGTTGGTCTGCTCGGAAATGTCGTTGATCAGTTCCACGATCGAGCCGATCTCCTGCGAGGATTCGCCCAGGCGCTTGATGCGCTTGGAGGTTTCCTGGATCTGGTCGCGGATCTGGTCCATGCCCTGGATCGTCTCGCGCACCACGCCGGCACCCTCGGCGGCGATGACCACCGAGCGCTGCGCCACTTCGGCCGACTCGGTGGAGTTGCGCGACACCTGTTCGATGCTCGCGGCGATTTCGTTGATGCGCTCGGAGGCGGTGGTGATCTGGCTGGCCTGGTGGCCGGCCGCTTCGGCCAGCTGCATGGCGGTGGCCTGGGTTTCCTGCGAGGACACCGCGACCTTGGCCGAGGTGTCGTTGATCGTGGTCACCAGGTGGCGCAGCTCGTCCACGGCGTAGTTGATAGCGTCGGCGATGGCGCCGGTCATGTCCTCGGTCACCGAGGCCTTCACCGTCAGGTCGCCCTCGCCGAGCGAGGAGATTTCGTCCAGCAGCCGCATGATCGCCTGCTGGTTGCGGCTGTTGAATTCCACCTGCGTCTGCAGGCGCAATTCCTGTTCGCGCGAACGGGCACGCACCATCGACCAGACCAGGCCGATGATCGACAGCACCAGGATGCCGCCGGACAACACGCCCAGCCACAGGTTGGGGAACAGGCGGGTGTCGCGCACCGAACCGAAGGCGGAGAACGCGTCGAACAGCTTCTTGCTGTCGTCGAGCATCTTGCCCGAGCCGCCGGTGATCGCCGCCGCCGAGGACTGCGCGGCGAACAGGTTGCGCGAGCTGGCGAGGATGGCGTCGACGTCCTTCTTCATCGTCGCCCACTGCGCCTGCGACTGTTCCAGGGCCGACAGCGCCGCGGGGTTCTTCACCGCCACGATGCCCAGTTCCTCGTTGCCGTTGCGCAGGCCTTCGAGCATCTGGCTGAACACCACCGAGTCGCGCGCCAGCGCGTCGCCGGAGGCCGCCGCGCCGGCACCGCCGGCACGCATTTCGGTCACGCGGCGCGCCATGGTGCCGGCGACCACGACCTGCTGCAGGGTGTTGTAGATCTGCGACGCCGGGGCGCCGCTGACGGTCATCGCGCGCACCACCTCGTTCAACTGCGCCTGCAGCTGCGGCACCGCGCCGGTGAAGCGGTCGGCATTGCCGGCCAGGGCCAGCACGGCCGGCTCGGAGGCGATCACCTGCTCGGCGCTCTTGCCCAGCGGGGTCCAGGTGGACTTGAGCTGGCGGATCGGCCCGGACACGCCGGTCTCCTGGCCGTAGCGGCCTTCCAGCTCCGAGACGGTCTTGTCGATCTGGGTCTTGGTGTCCTTGAAGGCGGCGAACGCCTTGGCATCACCGGACACTGCCTCGCGGCCCTGGTTGGCCAGCTGCTGCGAGAGCACCTGCAGGTCGGCCGCGCCGGTGGAGGCGCCGGCCAGGCGGCTGCCCTGCCAGGTCGACACGGCGAAGTTAGCGGCGAACACGATCAGCGACAGCGCCAGCAGGATGAGCCAGAAGCTCGTGCTGACTCCGCCAATCTTCTTGTTCTGGGGCGCGTCCGGGGCGGTACTCATTTTCGACCTCGATGCTCGATGCGTGGCGGGCCCGGCTTACGCCGCGGCCTGCCGGAATTCGGGGGTGCGCGACAGCAGCGACAGGGAAAACACGCCCCAGTCCTGTTCTTCGGCGCGGAAGGCGCGATCGACGAAATGGCCATAGCGGCCCTGGGCGATCTCGCCCGGCGCGGTGGCCTGGGCCAGCTCGAAACTGCGCTGGCCGAACAGCTCGTCGATGGTCAGGGCCACGTCGCCACCGGCCTGGCGCATGATCAGGACGCGCTGGCCTTCGTGCAGCACGGTGCGCCGGCCTTCCATGAACTGCTTCAGGTCGACCACCGGGAACAGGTTGCCGCGCAGGTTGCCCACGCCCAGCAGCCACGGCTGCGCGCCGGGCACCGGGGTCACCGGCGGCATCGGCACGATTTCCACCACTTCGCGGAAGTCCGACACCAGCCGGCGCTGGCCGACGCGGTAGCCCACGCCGCGCCACACGTCGGTGGCGAACTGGCGCTCGGGCAGCTGCACCGCATGGGCCAGGCTGCGCCGTTCGTAGACTTCGAGGATGTCGAACGGAGAGCGCATCAGCCCACCAGCTCGGCGATGCGCGCGATGAGGTCTTCCTCGCGCGGCGGCTTGACGATGTAGTCGGCCGCGCCCTGGCGCAGGCCCCAGGCCTTGTCGGTTTCCATGCCCTTGGTGCTGACGATCAGCACCGGGATGTGCTTGGTCGCCTCGTCGCGCGACATCGCGCGCGTGGCCTGGAAGCCGCTCATGCCCGGCAGCACCACGTCCATCACGACCAGGTCGGGCAGCTGGCCCTTGGCCAGCGTGAGTCCTTCCTCGGCGTTGTCCGTGGCGACGACCTGGTGGCCGGCCTTCTCAAGCCACTGGCTGAAGACCGCCCGATCGGTCGGCGAATCTTCGATCAGCAGGATTTTTGCCATTTGCCCTTCCCCCTGGTCAGGCGTTGACGTATGTGCGGATGGCGCTCAGCAGTTCTTCACGGGTGAAAGGCTTGGTCAGGTACTGCTCCGAGCCCACGATGCGGCCACGCGCCTTGTCGAACAGGCCGTCCTTGGAGGACAGCATGATCACCGGCGTGGACTTGAACAGCTGGTTGCCCTTGATCAGCGCGCAGGTTTGGTAGCCATCCAGGCGCGGCATCATGATGTCCACGAAGATGATCTGCGGCTGCTGGTCTGCGATCTTGGCCAAGGCCTCGAAGCCGTCGGTCGCGGTGACGACCTCGCAACCCTCGCGCTTGAGCAAGGTCTCGGCGGTGCGGCGGATGGTCTTCGAATCGTCGATGACCATGACCCTCAGACCTGCGAGCTCCCCGCCCGCAGCAATGTTTTCAGTCATTCCAATGTCCCCGGGACGCGCGGTGCTTCATCCAGTCCGGCACCGCTGCGAAACGTCATGTATATCCCAATACCCGCCGATACTGTCAAGCGCGGCGATAGTGGCCCAGCAAACCCGCCCGCCCGGTAGCCGGGGCCGGCGGAACTGGTTCGCAGTTTTGCGCAGATTTCCGGCATCTCCTGTCCCCCTTGGACGGCCCGGTCCGTTCCGCCGCGGACGTGCCCGCGTCGGCCCCTCGAACCGTTAACATCGGCGGCCAGCTCCCATGCTTTAACCCCAGGTTCGCGTCATGCCGCTAGACGTCATCGTGGTGATGGACCCCATCGCCCAGATCAAGATCGCCAAGGACACCACCTTCGCCATGCTGCTGGAGGCCCAGCGCCGCGGCCACCGCCTGCACTACGTGCGGCCCGGTGGGCTGGCCCTGCGCGGCGGCAACGCCATCGCCACCGTCGCCCCGCTGTCGGTGCGCGACGACAAGGCCGGCTGGTTCACCCTGGGCGAGTTCGCCGAGCTGGCGTTCGGGCCGGGCCAGGTCGTGCTGATGCGCAAGGACCCGCCGTTCGACCCTGAATACCTCTACGACACCCACCTGCTCGGCATCGCCCAGCAGGCCGGCGCGCAGGTGGTCAACGACCCCCAGGGCCTGCGCGACTTCAACGAGAAGCTGGCCGCGCAGCTGTTCCCGCAGTGCTGCCCGCCCACGCTGGTCAGCCGCGACGCCGCGCAGCTGAAGGCCTTCGCCGCCGAGCACGGGCAGGTGGTGCTCAAGCCGCTGGATGGCATGGGCGGGCGCTCGATCTTCCGCAGCGGCCAGGGCGACCCCAACCTCAACGTGATCCTGGAAACGCTCACCGACGGCGGCCGCAAGCTGGCCATGGCGCAGCGCTTCATCCCGGACATCAGCGCCGGCGACAAGCGCATCCTGCTGATCGACGGCGTACCGGTGGACTACTGCCTGGCGCGCATCCCGCAGGGCGACGAATTCCGCGGCAACCTGGCCGCCGGCGGCCGCGGCGAAGGCCGCCCGCTGAGCGAGCGCGACCGCTGGATCGCCGCCCAGGTCGGGCCGGAGATGAAGCGCCGCGGCATGCGCTTCGTCGGCCTGGACGTGATCGGCGACTACCTCACCGAGGTCAACGTCACCAGCCCGACCTGCGCGCGCGAGCTCGACGCGCAGTACGGCCTGAACATCTGCGGCCAGCTGTTCGACGTGCTCGAGGCTGACCTGGCCGCATGAGCGCCGCGCCCGCCGCCGGCCGCGCGCCCGACCCGCGCGCGGTGGAGAACCAGCGCCTGAGCGCCACCCTGGTGCTGTCGCTGATCGTCTACGGGCTGCTGATCCTCGGCGTGGGGTTCGCGGTCAGCGACGAGGCGCCGCTGGTGCCCACGCTGGACGTGATCTTCAGCCAGACCAGCACCCCGCTGACGCCCAAGCAGGCCGATTTCCTTGCCCAGGCCAACCAGCAGGGCGGCGGCGACCACGACAAGGCCGCCCGCCCGCGCGACAGCCAGCCCGGCGTGGTGCCGCAGCCGCGCACCGGCCTGGCACCGGTGCCGGTGCAGGCGCAGCAAGCGGCGGCCACGCCCCCGCCGGAGGCGCGCGTGGTGGCCAGCCGGCGCGGCGAGGAACCCCTGCCGGCGCAGCAGCCCAACCCGGAAGTGCAGCGCCCGCAGAGCGCCGCGCAGGCCCTGCGCGAGCAGCGCGATGCGGAGATGGCGCGGCTGGCCGCCGAGGTGCACCTGCGCTCGGAGCAGTACGCCAAGCGCCCGAACCGCAAGTTCGTCTCCGCCAGCACGCGCGAGTACGCCTACGCCAACTACCTGCGCGCCTGGGTGGACCGCGCCGAGCGGGTGGGCAACCTCAACTACCCGGACGAAGCGCGCCAGCGCCGCCTGAGCGGGCGGGTGGTGATCACCGTGGGCGTGCGCCGCGATGGTTCGGTGGAGAGCTCGCGCATCCTCATTTCCAGCGGCGTGCCGGTGCTCGACAACGCCGCGCTGCGCGTGGTGCAACTCGCCCAGCCCTTCCCCGCGCTGCCCAAGACCGACGACGGCGTGGACATCCTGCAGGTCACCCGCACCTGGCTGTTCCTGCAGAACGGCGAACTGCGCGACGACCGCTGAGCCGACGCGCCCGGCTCAGGGCGCGATGTCGACCGCGCCGCGATGGCGGCGCACCACCGACCACGGCAGCACGCTCCACTCCGGCTCATCGCAGGCGCGCGCGGCGCGGTAGAAGCTCGCGCCCAGGTACAGTCCCTGGTCGGTGGCATGCCAGCTCGGGAACGACCAGACCTGGTCGTCGGCGTAATCGCAGTCGTCCTCGCCTTCGCCGGCTTTCATCTGTTCCGGGTACAGGCGCTGGAACTGCGCCACCAGCCACGGCGCCCACACCTGCGAGCGGTAGTCGAGCCACGCGCTGCCGTGTTCGTCGGTTGGCGCCGGCTTGCCGGTGGAGATCACGTCTTCCAGCCGCAGCTCGCGGCCGGTGCGCGGGTCCAGGTTGATCGGGCTGTCGCCGAAATCCGGATGCGCGCCGCCGCAGTAGTAACTGGTGAACACGCTGGCGCTGAGGATCTTGGCGTCGATGCGGTGCACGGTGACGGTCTGGTCGTACTCGCCTTCGCCGCCGCCGGAGAGGCATTCGTAGTACGCCTGCACCCCGGCCCAGAGGCGCGCGTGCAGCACGCGGTTCACGCGCTCGCGCGCATCGGCCGGATAGCCGTCCACCACCTCGAACAGGCGGATGCCGCTGGCCGGCTCGCGGCGCCAGCGCAGGCGGTACGCGCCATGCTGCTCGCTGCCGTCGTCCACCAGTGTCAGGCCGGACAGGCGCAGGTAGTCGTAGGGCTCGGCCTTGCGCAGCGCGTCGAGCGCGGGGTCGGCATCGGCGGGCAGGCTTGCCACCGCGAGCGGCTTGAGCGCGATCGGCAAGGTCTTGCCCTTCGCATCGCGCCATTGCCCGGTGTAGGCGCCGTCGCTGCCCTTGCGCAGCGTCCAGCGCGGCCGTTCGGATTCGTCGCTGTGCCAGTCCGCGTTTTCTTGCATCGCCACCACGCCGTGGTCGGCCGGCTGCGCTTCCAGCGCGATGTCCAGCCGATGGCGGCGGTAGAAGTAACGGCCGTCGGTACCGTCCTTGCCCTGCGCCAGCTCGGCGACGATGGCCGACTTGCCGAGCGTGCCTTCGTAGACCGTGCCGGCGCTGGCACAGCCACTGAAAGCGAGGCCGGCGAGCAGGGCGAAGCGTGCGTATCCATCCATGGGCGGCGTGTTCCTTGCGTGGGGAGCGGCTAGCGCTGGGCTTTCGCCGCCTTCTGTTCTTCCAGGGTCAGCGCGACGTTGTTGCGCAGGTAGGCCGGCTCGATCTTTTCCGCCGCCATGCCCTGCCCGGCCGCCAGGCGCGGCAGCGCCAGCGCGATGACATCGGCCGCATGCGGCAGCGCCTGCGCATCCACACCGCGCAGCCATGGCGCCAGCCGCTGCGCCAGCACGCCATCGGCGGCGGCGAAACCGGTGCCCACGCCGTACCAGTGCGCCGCATCGTCGGGCAGCGCCACGGCGTGCGGCGCCAGTACGCGCTCCTCGTCGAGCGCGCGCCAGCCATCGCCTTCGCGCGCGAACGCGGCGGCGTACACCTCGCCCATCCGTGCATCGATGCTGGCCAGCACGCGCGTGGCATCGGCCGGTGCGCGCCGGACCAGCACTTCCAGCGTGGAGACCGGCAGCACCGGCACGTCCAGCGCCAGCGCGATGCCCTGCGCGATGCCGATGGCCAGCCGCACGCCGGTGAACGCGCCCGGGCCACGGCCCACCGCGATGGCGTCGAGCTGCGCGCGCGAAAGGCCGGCCTCGGCCAGCAGCGCCTGCGCCCACGGCAGCGCCAGCTCGGCATGCCGGCGCGGCGCCAGTTCGAAGCGCTCGATCGTGCCGCCGGCCGTATGCAGGGCGACGGAGCAGGCTTCGGTCGAGGTTTCGAAGGCGAGGACGTTCATGGAGGCACCCGGGGGAAACGCGCGCAAGGTTACCGCGACGGGGCGTCGGCGGGCAGTTCGGCCGCGGGCACCGCGCCGGCCGGCCCGGTGCCGAAGAAGGCCTGCACGTCGGTCAGCGCGTGCGTGAGCGCGAACGGCGGCAGCGAATCGAGGAACACCCGGCCGTATCCGCGCGTCTGCAGGCGCGGGTCGCACAGCACCAGCACGCCGCGGTCGGTCTCGCTGCGGATCAGCCGCCCCACGCCCTGCTTGAGCGCGATGACCGCCTGCGGCAGCTGTTCGTCGCGGAACGGGTTGCCGCCCTCGCGGCGGATCGCGTCCAGCCGCGCTTCGTACACCGGATCGTCCGGGGCGGCGAACGGCAGCTTGTCGATCACCACCACGCTGAGCGCCTCGCCGACCACGTCCACGCCCTCGCGGAAACTGGCCGAGCCCAGCAGCACACCATTGCCGGATTCGCGGAAGCGCTGCAGCAGGGTCGCGCGCGGCGCCTCGCCCTGCACGAACAGCGGCCACGGCCCGTCGCGCAGCGCCTCGGCCGCCTCGCGCAGCGCGCGGTGCGCGGCGAACAGCACGAACGCGCGCCCGCCGGAAGCTTCCAGCACCGGGCGGATCGCGGCCACCAGCGCGGTGCCATAGCCGCGCGAGGCCGGATCGGGCAACGGGCCGGGGAGATAGCACAAGGCCTGGTGGTTCCAGTCGAACGGGCTGGGCTGCAGCAGCGTCATCGGGTCGCGCAGGCCCAGGCGCGTGGCGATGTGTTCGAAATCGCCATCCACGGCTAGCGTCGCGGATGTGAACACCCACGCGGCGCGGGAATTCTCGCGGTGTTCGCGCAGCGGCCCGGAGACATCCAGCGGCGTGCGCTGGCAACGGAAGCCGCGCGGGGTGAGCTCGTACCAGCGCACGTCGTTGTCGGGCACCTGTTCCTCGGGCAGGGCGTCGAAGTCCGCCACGGGGGCTTCATCGCCCAGCCAGCGCGACAGCCGTCCGGCCGCCTCGCGCGCACGCGCCGCGCACGCATCCAGGCCCGGCGAGGCGTCGCGCAGCGGGTCCAACGCGCCTTGCAGATGCTGCAGCGCGGTCACCACCGCATCGAAACCCTCGCGTACCTGCGGGCGCGCCAGCGCGCGCCACTGCGTGCCGCGCGGCGGCAGGCCTTCCATGTCCGCGCGCAGCTGGCGCAGCGATTCGTCCAGCTGCTGCACCGGCGCCTGCAACACCGCCTGCGCGCCGCCGACCAGGCGCGATTCGGCCACGCAGTCGCGCGCCAGTTCCTGCCACGGGCGCATGCCGAAGCCTTCGCCGAAGAAGTTGCTGGCCAGCTCCGGCAACTGGTGGGCCTCGTCGATGACGAAGGCCTCCGCGCCGGGCAGGATTTCGCCGAAGCCTTCCTGCTTGAGCGCCAGGTCCGCCAGCAGCAGGTGGTGGTTGACCACCACCAGGTTCGCCGCCTGCGCCCGCTGCCGCGCCTGCACCACGAAGCATTCGCTCCAGAACGGGCATTCGGTGCCCAGGCAGTTGTCGACGGTGGAGGTCACCATCGGCAGCAGCGGCGAATCGTCCGGCAGCGCTTCCAGTTCGGCCATGTCGCCAAAGCGCGTGCGCCCGCTCCACGCCAGGATGCGCTGGAACTGCGCCACCTGCTCGGGGCTGGCGAAGCGCGGCTCGCCGCGCGCCTGCTGCAGGCGGTAGCGGCACAGGTAGTTCGCGCGGCCCTTGAGCAGCGCCGATTCCACGCCGATGCCGAGCGCGGCGCGCACGCGCGGCAGGTCGCGGTGGTAGAGCTGGTCCTGCAGCGCGCGCGTGCCGGTGGAGATGATCGTCTTCATGCCCGACAGCAGCACCGGCACCAGGTAGGCGAAGGTCTTGCCGGTGCCGGTGCCCGCCTCGGCCAGCAGCACATCGCGCTGGTCGAAGGCATCGGCGATGGCGCCGGTCAGGTGCAGCTGCGCCGGCCGCGCCGTGAAGCCGGCGATGTGGCGCGCGAGCGCGCCCTGCGCATCGAGGGCTTCGCGGCTGGCGTGGGCGAGCAGGGACATGGGGGCGCGGTCGGGGCGGGATCGGAATCAGCGGCGGCGGGAGCGCCGGGCGCCCGCCGCGATGCGAAGCGTGCCCGTGTCCCGCGCGGGATCAGTAACGCTTGATCCCGGGCACGGTGCAACCTTCGATCTGCGCCTGGGCCGAGGCGGCGTTTTCCTTTTCGCCGCGCGCCAGGCGTGCCTGCTCGATGGTCGCCCAATGGCGGCGGCACACCGGACCGGTCTTCGACCCCAGGTCCACGGCGCGCTTGGCGTAGCTTTCCGCGCCCTTCCAGTCGCCTTGCAGCAAGGCCACCTCGGCGCGTTCCTGCAGCACGCCCGGGTCTTCGGACACCAGCGTGAGCGCCTGGTCGAGCGCACGCGCGGCGCCGTCCAGGTCGCCGGCCTCGCGCTGGTGGCGGGCGCGCTCGCGCAGGTCGTCCACCTGCGGGTCGCGCAGCGGCTGCACGGACAGCTCCGTGTCGTCCACGCCGGCCATCTTCTCCACCGCCGCCAGGCGCTGCGCCGGGGTGGTGGTGTCGGTCACGACGGGCGGCGGCGGGGCGCTGGAGCACGCGGCCAGGGCCAGCACCAGGGCAAAGGGAACGGCACGAAACATCATCGGGAACTTGCGCATCATCAGGGGGCTCACTGTTCGGGCGGGGGCGCGGACTGCGCCGGCTCAGCCTGCTTTTCCTTCTTGTCCAGGCCGAACCAGCTGCGCCAGCCGCCGCCGCTGCTGCCGCCCTCCTCGGCCGGCGCGCCGTCCACCGGCGCGGCGGCGGCGCTGCAGGGCACGTAGGCCGGCGCGTAGCCGACCACGAACGGGAACTGGCGCGCGCCCGGACAATCCACGTCGGTAGTGCCCGAACCGTTGGCTTCCACCCACTGCCAGTCCAGGCCCTTGCCGTTGACCTTCAACGCGGCGCTCGGCAGCCGGGTGAAGATGCCCGACCATACCCGCATCGCGCCGGTGGCGCCGTAAAGGCCGGCCTGCTCGTTCTGGTCGTTGCCGATCCAGATCACCGCCAGGTGGTCGCCGGTGTAGCCGGCGTACCAGCTGTCGCGGCCGTCGTTGGTGGTGCCGGTCTTGCCGGCCGGGGTGAGCCGGCCCAGGCCATCGGCCATCAACTGGCGCGCGGTGCCGTTGCTGACCACCTGCTGCATGCCCACGCCGATCAGGTTGGCGGCGATCGAATCGCCCTCCTGCGCCGGCGCCGGCGTCTTGTCGTAGCGCTTGAGCAGCTTGCCCTGCGGGTCGAGCACGCCGCGCACGGCGTGCAGCGGCTGGATTTCGCCGCCCGAGGCGAGGAACTGGTACAGCTGCGCCATCGCATACGGGCTCTGGTCGGTCGAGCCGAGGATCAGCGCCGGGTTGGGATCGGCCTGCACGCCGGCCAGCACGTGGATCAGCTGCGCGATGCGCTCGGGCCCCACCTGCATGCCCACGCGCACCGTGGCCTGGTTGTAGGAGTGCGCCAGCGCATCGACCAGCCGCACCGTGCCGTGGCTGCGGTGGTCCGCGTTGTCCGGCGACCACGTGCGCCCGCGCGCCAGCTGCACCGTCACCGGCGAGTCGTCCACCCAACTGGACAGCGACCAGCGATCCGGCGAGGCCAGCGCGAGCAGGTAGACGAACGGCTTGAGCAGCGAGCCCACCGGCCGCTGTGCTTCCACCGCGCGGTTGAAGCCGGGGTCGGCGACCTGCGCGCTGCCGATCACCGCGATCACATCGCCGTTGTGCACGTCGGTCATCACCAGCCCGGCCTGCAGCGGCGGGCGCTTCTTGTTCTCCAGCGACTTCAGCGTGCGCGTCACCGCGCCTTCGGCATACGCCTGCGCGGAGGGCGACATGCCGGTGAGCACGCTCATGCCCGCGCCTTGCAGCACGCTTTCCGGGTAATCATGGGCGAGCTGGCGACGCACCAGGTCCACGTAGGCGGGGAACCGGTTGGCGGCGACCAGCCCCGGCTGCTCGGGCACGCCCAGCGGGGCGGCCAGCGCGCGCTTGTAGGCGGCGGCGTCGATCAGGCCGCTCTCGTGCAGCTTGCCGAGCACGAAATTGCGCCGGTCCAGCGCGCGCTCCGGGCTGCGCCGCGGGTCGTAGTAGGACGGCCCCTTGACCAGGCCGATCAGCAGCGCGACCTGCTCGGGCGTCAGCGAATTGAGGTCGCGGCCGAACCAGAACTCCGCGCCGGAGGCCACGCCGTGCACCGCCTGGCTGCCACGCTGGCCCAGGTAGACCTGGTTGAGGTACGCCTCCAGGATGGTGCGCTTGTCGTAGCGCGCTTCCATGATCAGCGCGTAGAGGATTTCGTTGAACTTGCGGGTGACGGTCTGTTCCTTGCCGATGCCCAGCAGGCCGCTGCGCGCCAGCTGCTGGGTCAGCGTGCTGGCGCCCTGGCGGGTCTGCCCGCCCGAGCGCACCATCACCCACGCCGCGCGGACCATGCCGCTGACGTCGATGCCGTGGTGCGAATTGAAATCGCGGTCTTCCACGGCCTGCAAGCCGGTGACCAGCAGCTCGGGCACTTCCTCCAGCCGCACCAGCCGGCGCTCTTCCTGCTTCTGCCCGTACAGCGTGGCGATGCGTGCCGGGTCCATGCGCGCGGCGCGCAGCGCCTTGCGGCTGCCGGCATCGCGCAGCGAGGCCACGCGCCCGCCGCTGACCACCACCTCCACCCGCCGCGCCGGCACGCGCCCGTCCACGTCCACGTAGCCGCGGCTGGAAATCACGAAACGCCCGCCGTCGCGCTGGTAGGTGCCGGGCAGTTGGCCGGTGCCGTCCTCGCGGTAGGACGCCGCGTCCAGCTCGGTCTTCAGCGTCGCCGCGTCCATCGCCTTGCCCGGCGCCAGGCCGAGCGGGCGCGCGTAGACCCGCGTGGGGATCTGCCAGCGCAGTTCGCCGAAGCGCTGGGTGACCTGCTGGTTCAGGTACAGCGTGTAGGGAATCAGGAAGCCGAGCGCGAGCGCCAATGCCGCCAGGCCCCACACGATCAGCCGGCGCTGCCAGCGCGGGCCGTCCTGGTCCTCGTCGAAGTCGTCTTCGATGTCTTCGGAATCGTCGTAATCGTGGTGTCGCGGCACGGGAATGCGAGAATGTGGGCTCCGGCGAGTCTAGCGCAGCCGGCGCGGCGGTTGCGGCCGGCGCGATCTCCGCTCAGAAGGTGTTATGGAAGCAGAAATGACCGCCCAGCCCGCCGCGGCGCCCCGCGCCGTCGTCCCGACCGCTCCGCGCGCCGCGCGGCCGCGGCGCTGAGCGGCGCGCGCATGTCGATCTCCGATTGGCGTTACCTGCTGCGGCGCATGTCGGCGCTGGCGCGGCGCGGCTGGTCGAGCCTGCGCGCGCGCGGTTGGCGCGCCACGCTGTCGCGCGCCCGCGTGCACCTGCAACCGCGCGTGGCCGATACCGGCGCGCCGCTGTGGTTCCCGCCCGCCGCGCCGTTCGCGCCGTTCACGGTGCCGCACAGCGACGCGCCCGCCGTGTCGATCATCATCCCGGTCTACAACCACCTGGCGCACACGCTGGCCTGCCTGCGCGCACTGGCGGCGCATCCGCCGGCGCTGGCCTGCGAGATCATCGTCGTGGACGATGCCGGCACGGGCGACGAAACGCCGCAGGTGCTGCCGCAGGTCGCCGGCCTGCGCTACCACCGGCGCGCCCGCAACGGCGGCTTCATCGCCGCCTGCACCGACGGCATCGCGCTGGCGCGCGGCCACTACGTGGTGCTGCTCAACAACGACACCGTGCCGCAGCCGGGCTGGCTGGACGCGCTGATCGGCACCTTCGCCACGCATCCGCGCGCCGGGCTGGTCGGCGCGCAGCTGCTGTACCCCGATGGCCGGCTGCAGGAATCGGGCGGCATCGTGTTCGCCGACGGCAGCGCGTGGAGCTATGGGCGTTTCGAATCGCCTTCCGATCCCCGCTATGCCTACGTGCGCGAGGTGGACTACGTCTCCGGCGCGGCGCTCGCGATCCCGCGCGACCTGCTCGAACGCATCGGCGGCCTCGATGCGCGCTACGCGCCGGCCTATTACGAGGACACCGACCTCGCCTTCGCGGTGCGCGCCAGCGGCCACCAGGTGCTGGTGCAACCCGCCGCGCGGGTAGTGCACGATGAAGGCACCAGCCACGGCACCGATACCGGCAGCGGGATCAAGGCCTACCAGGTACGCAACCGCGCGGTATTCGCGGAGAAATGGGCCGGTGTGCTCGGCCAGCACCTGCCGGTGGGCAGCGTGCCCGCGCCGGCACTGCTGCACCGCCGCCAGCGCCAGGTGCTGATCCTGGACGAAGCGGTGCCGCAGCCGGATCGCGATTCCGGCTCGCTGCGCCAGTACAACCTGATCCGCCTGCTGCTGGAAGGCGGCGCGCACGTAGTGTTCGTGCCGACCGCGCGCGCGCACGGCGGGCGCCATACCGAAGCGCTGCAACGGCTGGGCGTGGAGACCTGGCATGCGCCGCAGCTGGGCAGCCTGGCGGGCTGGCTGCGCCAGCACGGCGCGCGTTTCCACGCCGTCATGATGGTGCGCCATCACGTGGCCGACGCCGCGCTGCCGCTGCTGCGCCGGCACGCGCCGGGTGCGCGCACGGTCTTCGACACGGTGGACCTGCATTACCTGCGCGAGCGGCGCGGCGCCGAGGTGGCTGGCGATGCGGCCGGCTTGCGCGCCGCCGAGCGCACGCGCAAGCGCGAACTGTCGGTGATGGCGCGCAGCGACGTCACCGTGCTGGTGTCCTCGGCCGAACGCGCGCTGCTGCGCGCCGACGCGCCGGGCGTGCAGGTGGAGCTGCTCTCCAACCTCCATGAAGTGGCCGCGACCAGCCCGGGCTGGGCCGCGCGCCGCGACGTGGTGTTCGTCGGCGGCTTCGGCCATCCGCCCAACACCGATGCGATGCACTGGTTCATCGGCGAAGTATTTCCGCGTATCCGCGCGCGATTGCCGGACTTGCGTTTCCACTGCATCGGCGCGGACGTACCCGACGCGCTGCGTGCACTGGCCGCCACGCAGCCGGGCGTGGAAATCCACGGCCACGTGCCGGAGCTGGCGCCGTACATGGAGGGCGCCCGGGTCGCGGTGGCGCCGCTGCGCTTCGGCGCGGGCGTGAAGGGCAAGATCAACCTCAGCATGGCGCACGGCCAGCCGGTGGTCGCCACCGCCTGCGCGGTGGAAGGCATGCACCTGCGCGAGGGCGAGGACGTGCTGGTGGCCGACGAGGCGGAAGCCTTCGCCGCCGCCGTGGTGCGCCTGCACGAGGACGAGGCGCTGTGGTCGCGGCTGTCGGCCAACGGCCTGCGCAACGTGGCCGAGCATTTTTCGCTGGAGGCGGCGCGCGACACCGTGCGCCGCGTCTTCCTGGACTGAACTAGCGATCGCGCCCTTCGGCGGCGCGCACACGCGCCTGGAAATCGGCCAGTTCGGGCGCGGCGGGGTCCAGCCGCCGCGCCTGCCGCGCCGCTTCGGCCGCGAACGCCGCATCGCCGGCGCCGAGCCGCTCGCTGCCCACCGCGATCCAACGCTGTGCCAGCCGGCGCCGCGCGTCGGCCAGGCTGGCGTCGCGCACGGCCAGGGCCTGCCACGCATCCAGGCACGATTGCGCGCCGCGCACCCGGTTGGCGCGCAGTGCATCCTCGAAACACGCGCGCGTCTGCGGCACCAGCCGCGTGGCGGCCGCGCGCACGCGCGCATCGTGCGGGGCCAGCGATTGCGCTTCGCGCAGCGCGTCGAAGGCGCTTTCGCCCGGCGGGGTGAGCCAATGCTGCTTCGCCTCGGCCGCTTCGATACGCGCGAGCAACTGGCGCAGCTTCTTCGCGCGGGCCGCGGGCGCCAGCGTGGGCTGCGGCGCCTGCGCCTGGCGCGCACGGACGATGGCCTGCTCGGCGGCACGCACGCCGGCGCTTTCCGGCGACCAGGCACGTGCGCGGGCGATGGCCGCCTCGGCGTCCTCGAATGCGAAATCGCTGGCGCGCCGGGTCGCTTCGGCGGCATAGGCGGCGGCGAGGTGCTCGCTGTCGCGGGCGATGGCGGGGTCGTCCGGGCGCAGTTCGGCGACGAGCCGCAGGTCCTCCTCGGCCTGCGCGAGCCGGCCCTGGCGCAGGCGGGTTTCGGCGCGACGCAGACGCTGCTGCAAGGCGTCGTTGAGCGCCGCCTCGCTGGCCGGCAGGTCGGCGTGACCCGGATCGTAGCCGCGCGCGGCGCGCACCTTTTGCGCTGCCGCAGCGAGATCGCCGCCCGCCTGTTCGCGGCGAGCTTGCTGCAACAGGTCCTGCAGCGCGTCCTCGCGGCCTTCGAGCGCATCGAGGCGGTCGGGGGCCAGGTCGAGCACGCGCTGGTACAGCGGCAGCGCGCTATCGGGATCACCGTCGAGGCGGCCGGCTTCGTGTGCCTGCCGGGCGCGCGCCACCAGGTCGTCGAGCCCCGCGCGCGCGGCCTGGTATCGCCGCAACTGCAATGCCAAGGCATCGGATTGGGCTTGCGGCACCTGCAGGCGCTGGGCCAGTTCGAGCGCGCGGCGCGCGCCGCCGATGTCGTCGCGCGCCAGCGCCTGGCGGCCCTGCGCGAGCGCCGCCAGGCCCGTGCGGGCCAGCCCGTCGCCGGCCTCGCTGCGGTCGCTGTCCAGCGCCAGCGCGGCCTGGAAGGACTCCCGCGCGCCGCTGCCATCGGCCGCGGTCAGGCGACCTTGGGACAGCGCGCGTTCGCCCTGGGCGAGCAGTTGCTGGATGCGCGTGTCCGGCCACAACCACTGCGCCAGCGGGCGGCGAAAGGCGACGATGCCAATCACCAGCACCGCGGCCACCACCGCCACGCCGATCCAGAGCCGGCGGTCACGCAACGGGCGTACCAGCGCACCGCGCAGCGGCGTGCGGAAACGGCGGCGTCCATGGCGCGGCGGGCGTGTCGGGTTCACCGCGCGATAGTAGCGGTGCACGCGCGACGTGTCGGTGACTGGCGGGCGTGGCCTCGCGCTCCCCGCGCATCCCCGCAGGCGAACACCCGCGTCAGCGACCGGATCAGCCCAGCCTGCGCACCTGGTGCACGCCCGGCAAGGCGTCCAGCTTGCCCAGCAGCGTGGAGAGCTGGCCGTAGTCGCTCACCTTCAACCGCAGGCGCAACTGCGCCTGGCCGCTGTCGCGCACGTTGTCGCTGTTGATCTCCAGCACGTGGGCGTCTTCCTGCGCGATGAGGTTGGTCACGTCCTTGAGCAGGTAGCGCCGGTCCACCGCGCGCACCTGCACGTCCACCTCGTATCCACTGCCGGCCTGGCCCCACTCCACCGGCAGCAGGCGCTGCGGGTTGGCCGCGCCCAGCCGCGCCAGCGCGGCGCAGTCGGCGCGATGCACGGTCACGCCGCGCGCCTGGGTCAGGTAGCCGACGATCGGCTCGCCGGCCACCGGCTGGCAGCAGCGCGCCAGCTGCACCAGCAGGTTGCCCACGCCCAGCACGGTGAACTTCGATTTGCCCAGCCCGGTGCGCTTGGCCGTGGGCCGCGGCAGCGCCGGTGGCGCCTGCTGCGCGCGTTCGGCTTCCAGCAGCGCGCGGCTCACCTGGCTCGGCCCGGTGTCGCCCAGCGCCACCTGGATGTAGAGATCGTCCACGCTGTCGGCATGGAAACGCTTGGCCGCCACCATCAGGTCGGCCTGCTGCAGGCCCAGGCGCTTGAGTTCGCGGTCCAGCAGCTCGCGCCCGGCCTGCACGTTGCGCGCGCGGTCGAGCTTGTGGAACCACGCGCGCACCTTGTCGCGCGAACGCCCGCTGGCGAGGAAGCCGTTGGCCGGCAGCAGCCAGTCGCGGCGCGGGTCGGCCTCCTTGGCGGTGAGCACCTCCACGCGGTCGCCGCTGCGCAGCTTGTAGGTCAGCGGCACGATGCGGCCGTTGACCTTCGCGCCGCGGCAGCGATGCCCGACCATGGTGTGCACGTGGTAGGCGAAATCCAGGGGCGTGGCGCCCTGCGGCAGGTCGATCACCTCGCCCTTGGGCGTGAGCGCGTAGACGCGGTCCTCGACCAGCTCGGCATCCAGCGCGCCGGCCAGCTCGCCCGCCTCGCCGTCCTGCGATTGCTCCAGCAGCTGGCGCATCCAGGTGATCTTGCGGTCGAACGACTTCTCCGCGCCCTTGCCGCCTTCCTTGTATTTCCAATGCGCGGCCACGCCGAGTTCGGCCTGGGCGTGCATCTCGTGCGTGCGGATCTGCACTTCCACCGTGCGCCCTTCCGGGCCGACCACGGCGGTATGCAGCGAGCGGTAGTCGTTGGCCTTGGGGCGGGCGATGTAGTCGTCGAACTCGCTGGGCACCGGCGCCCACAGCGCATGCACCACGCCGAGCGCGGCGTAGCAGGCGGCCACGTCGTCCACCATCACCCGCAGCGCGCGCACGTCGTAGAGCTGGTCGAAGGCCAGGCGCTTCTTCTGCATCTTCCGCCAGATGCTGTAGATGTGCTTCGGCCGCCCGCTCACCTCGGCGTGCAGGCCGTGTTCGGCCAGCGCGTGGGTAAGCGCGCGGCGCACCGTTTCGATGTAGCGCTCGCGCTCCACGCGGGTTTCGTCCACTTCGCGGGCGATGCGGCGGTAGGTGTCCGGCTCCAGGTAGCGGAACGCCAGGTCCTCCAGTTCCCACTTGAGCTGCCAGATGCCCAGGCGATTGGCCAGCGGGGCGTGGATGTCGCGCGTGAGCTGCGCCAGCGCGCGGCGCTGCGCCTCGGGCAGGCGGCTGGCCGCGCGCATGCGCGCCAACTGGCGCGAGAGCAGGATCGGCACCACGCGCAGGTCGTGGATGATCGCCAGCAGCAGGCGGCGCAGGCCTTCGCTGTTGCGCCCCGCCTCGCGGCCGGCGTGCAGTACCCAGACCTGGTCGGCGGCGTCCTGCCCTTCGAGCAGGCCGGCCAGCGCCTGGCGGCGCGGGGCGTCCAGCGGCAGGTCCGGCAGGGTGGCGCGCAGGGCCGGCAGGTCGAACAGCAGCGCGGCCACCAGCGTGGCCTCGTCGGCGGAAAGCAGGTGCAGCAGGTCCAGGGTCTCGGCCAGCACCGGCCAGGCGGGCACGGCGTCGGCCGCGGGCGGCTGGGCGGACCACGCCTGCGCCAGCGCCTGCCGCAACGCGGGCGCGATGGCGGCCGCCGAGCGGCGGTCGAGCAGGTCCTGGAGATGGGCGGGAGGCGGGCGATGCACGGCGGATCGGTCGAACAGGTTGCGTCTACACTATCGCGCATCCCCTGTCTGGAACCAATGTCATGCGCCTGTCCCGCCCGCTCGTGTCCGGTCTCACCCTGGCCCTCGCCCTCAGCCTGCCGGCGGGCGCCGCGTTCGCCCAGCGCACCGTCAACGGCGACTTGCAGCAGCAGATGACCCCGGCGCAGTTCAAGGCCGCCGGCCTGGACAAGCTCAGCGCCAGCGAACTGGCCGCGCTCAACGACTGGCTGCAGGGCAAGGTGGCCGCCGAGACGGAGAAGGCCGCCAGCGCCGCGGCGTTGGCGCAGGCGCGCGAGGAAGGCCGGCAGGAAGTGATCACCAAGAACCGCGGCTTCCTGGATTTCGGCAGCAAGGAGCCGATCGAGAGCACCCTGGCCGGCGAGTTCACCGGCTTCGGCAAGGGCCGGCGCTACGTGCTGGCCAATGGCCAGGAGTGGGAGCAGACCGAATCGACCGAGCTGCGCGCGCGCAAGGACAGCCCGAAGGTGAAGATCAAGCCGGGCCTGATCGGCGTGTGGTACCTGCAGGTCGAGGGCTACAACACCATGCCGAAAGTGCGCCGGGTGAAGTAACGCGATGTCCGCCCCCGACGCGGCCGCCGCGCCGGCCCGCGAATCCGGGCCGATGCCGGCGCTGCGCCGGTTCTTCCGCCGCAGCGAGGCGGGTTTCATCGGGCTGGCGCTGCTGGTCGGGCTGATCGCCGGCCTGCTGACGCTGTTCCAGGCCGGGCTGGCGCATTCGCTGCAGGCCTGGCTCTACGGTTTCGACGAGAACGAGCGGCTCAGCTCGATCGCGCAGGTCGGGCTCGACTCGCTGTGGGTGCTGCCGGTGGGCGGCCTGCTCGTCGGGCTGATCGGCCGCGCCGCGCGCGCGCGCCGCCGCCAGTTGCTCGATGCGGTGGAGGCCAATGCGCTGCACGGCGGGCGCATGTCGATGCGCGACAACCTGGTGGTGTCGTTGCAAACCCTGCTGTCCAACGGCTTCGGGGCCTCGGTGGGGCTGGAGGCGGCGTACACGCAGATGGGCGCCGGCAGCGGTTCGCAACTGGGCAAGGTGCTGCGCCTGCGCCGCGCCGACATTCGCACGCTGGTCGGTGCCGGCGCGGCCGGGGCCATCGCCGCCGCCTTCGGCGCACCGCTGGCCGGGGCGTTCTACGCCTTCGAGATCGTCATCGGCGCCTACACGCCCTCCGCGCTGGCCGCGGTGGCCGTGGCCGCGCTGGCCGGCAGCTTCATCGCGCAGGCCGCCGGGCTGCCCCCCTATCTGTTGCCGGCGGCGACCGTCTCCAGCCTGCATCCGCGCGATTACGCCCTGTTCGCGGTGCTGGGGCTGGTGTGCGCACTGGTGGGCGTGGCGGTGATGCGGCTGGTCACCACCATCGAGCAGGGCGTGAACCGTACGCCGCTGCCTGCCTGGGCGCGTCCGGTACTCGGCGGCGTGCTGCTGATTCCGCTGGCGCTGGTGACGCCGCAGACGCTGTCCTCCGGGCATGGCGCGCTGCATATCGACCTCACGGGGCACACGCCGCTGCTGTGGCTGGGCGTGTTGCTGCTGCTCAAGTGCCTGGCGTCGGGCATCTCGCTGGGCTTCGGCTTCCGCGGCGGCCTGTTCTTCGCCTCGTTGTTCATGGGCTCGCTGGTCGGCGCGCTTTACGCAGGCCTGGTCAACCTCGGCGTGGGCGATGCGCTGGTGGACCCGACCTCGGCGGCATTGGCCGGCATGGCGGCGCTGGCGGCGGCGGTGGTCGGCGCGCCGATGACGATGGCGATGCTGGTGCTGGAAGGCACGCACGACTTCGTACTGGCCAGCGTGGTCATGGCCGCGGTGCTGATGGCCAGCACGGTGGTGCGGCAGGTATTCGGCTATTCGTTCTCGACCTGGCGCCTGCACCTGCGCGGGGAAAGCATCAAGAGCGCGCGCGACGTCGGCTGGATCCACAACCTCAGCGCCGGGCGGATGATGCGCCGCGACCCGGCCACGATGGCCGCCGACGCCAGCGTGGCCGAGTTCCGCCACCGCTTCCCGCTGGGCTCGGGCACGCGCGTGGTCCTGCTCGATGGCGAGGAACGGTATGCGGGCATCGTGACCGTGGCGGCGGTGTACGCGGATGGCGTCAAGCCGGAGGCGGTGCTGGCGCAGTTCGCCGGCAACCGCGATATCGCCCTGCCCGCCGATGCCGACGTCGTGGCGGTGATGCAGCGTTTCGATCAGACGCAGACCGATGAAATGGCGGTCATCGATGCCGAGCGGCATGTGCTGGGCGTGCTGTCGGAAGGATTCGTGCGCAAGCGCTACGCCGAGGAGCTGGACCGGCGGCAGCGCGAGATGATGGGTGAACGCGTGGAAGACGCGGAGTAGGCGCGGCTTACGCCGCGACCGCCGTCAGGTCGGCCGCGATAACCTGCGGTCGCGGCTGAAGCCGCTCCTACAGGGGATATGGGGGTATGGGGATACAGATGGAGGCGCGCGCGCGCGAACACGGCGCGCATGCCACCCGATCACCCCCGTAGCGCGGCCACCCGCTGCGCCAGCTTCTTGGCCGAGATGCCGCCGCGCGCGCCCAGCTCCTGCGCAAACAACGACACCCGCAGTTCCTCCAGGTCCCAGCGCAACGCCTGCCATTCGGCACGTTCGCGCCGGCCCAGTGCCGCCGCTTCCTCCAGCGCATCCAGGAACGGCTTGAGTTCCAGCATCCGCGCCTGGTCGCGCGAGGGATCGCGCTTGGCGCGCTCGGCGCGCAGCAGCATCGCCTTCAGGTAGCGCGGGTACTGCGCCAGCGCTTCTGCCGGCGTTTCGCGCAAGAACCCCGGATGCACCAGCGCGGCCAACTGCGCCTGCAGGTCGTCCAGATTGCCCCGCGCCCAGCCCATCAGCGGCGCTTCCAGCGCGGGCTTGATCGCGGCCACGCCGGTGAGGATTTCCTCGGCCAGCTTGAGGCGCTGCATCGCTTCGCCGAACAGCTGCTTGCCGACTTCATCACGCCGCTGCGCGAACGCGCCCGCATCACGGATGCCTTCCAGCCCGTGGTCGAGCAGCGCGTTCATCGCCGCATCCACCAAGTCGCCGCGCAGGCGTTCCTGCGATTCGATCGCCGCGTACAGCAGGCCCGTCTTGGGCGACACCGGCAACTGCTTGCGCGCCTGCTTCACCTTGTCGGCCAAGCCGATCTCCATCAGCCGGCGCACGCCGCGCGGATGCGCGGCCTCGGCTTCGGCGCGGTCGGCGAAGATGCGCAACGCGGCGCTGTCGCCCTGGTCCACCAGCGCCGGATAGGCGGGCACACCCGCCTCGCCCGGCACCTGGCGCGGGATCGGCGTGGCGGGGAACTCGCGCAGGCCTTCGGCCGCCAGCGCCCGGCCGGCACGCGCGGCGAAGGCATCGCCCGCGCGCTCGCCGAAGCGGGCGCGCAGGCTCTCCAGGTCGCGCGATTCGGCCAGCACCTTGCCGGCCTCGTCGCGCAAGCGCAGGTTCATGCGCAGGTGCGGCTCCAGCGATGCCTCGTCGAAATCCAGCGCCGAGACCGCCACGCCGGTGGCCTTGGCGAGGAAACGCGCCAACTCGCCGCGCAGATCGTCGGCCGACGGGATGGCGAACGCCTCGAAGAACGCGCGTCCGAAATCCGGCGCGGGCACGAAATTGCGCCGCTGCGCCTTGGGCAGGCTGCGGATCAGCGCGGCCGCCTTCTCGGCCACGAAGCCCGGCGCCAGCCAGGACAGGCGCGCGGGGTCCAGCGCGTTGAGCAGGTGCAATGGCACCTCCAGCGTCACGCCGTCGTCGTCCGCGCCGGGTTCGAAGCGGTAATGCAGGGCAAGGCGCGCATCGCCGAGCGGGAAATATTTCGGATAGCGGTCTTCCTCGCTGCCTTCGCCAGGGAGCAGGTCGACCAGCGTCCAGTTCAGCTGGCGGCGCTTGTCCGGCGGCAAGGTCTTCCACCAGGCATCGAGCCCGGTGGCCGAATGGATCTCCGACGGCACGCGATCCAGGTACCAGCGCGCCTGCCAGCCCTCGTCGGCCACCAGCCCGGCGCGGCGCAGCTTGGCTTCTTCCTCGCGCGCCTGCTCCAGCACGCGCAGGTTGTCGGCCACGAAGCTGGCGCGGGTGTTGATCTCGCCGGTCACCAGGCCCTGGCGCACGAAGATGTCGTGCGATTCCACCGGGTCGATGCGCCCGTAGTGCACCGGCTTCTTCGGCGCGAGCACCAGCCCGAACAGGCTGATCTGCTCGGAGGCCAGCACATGGCCCTGCGCGCGCGACCAATGCGGATCGAAATGCTTGCGCAGCAGCAGGTGCGGCAACTCGGCGATGGCCCAGTCCGGCTCGATGGCCGCGTTGGTCAGCCCCCACACCTTCTGCGTATCCAGCAGCGTGGCCGCCAGCACCCACGGCGGCGGCCGCTTGGCCAGCGCCGAGCCGGGGAAGAGCAGGAAACGGCGCTGCCGCGGCGCCTGGAAATCGCCCTTCTCGCTGCGATGGCCGAGTTGCGTGGGCAGGCCGACGATCAGCGCGCGGTGCAACGTCTGGTAGGCCGCGCTGCGCGCGCGTTCGCTGAAGCCGCCGCTTTCCGGGCCGGCGGGCTTGCCGCGCGGCGCGGGCGTGTTGACGGGCGGTGGCGCGGCGGTATCGGCCTTGCCTTCGCGGGCCAATCGCGCAGCGCGATGCAGCTGGCCACGCGTGGCCTTCGCGGCGGCGGCGTCATCGCGCACAGCCGGCGCCGGCGCGCTGCTGCCGGCCAGCAACGGGGCCAGCGAGGCCTCCACGGCTTCTTCCTTCCAGCCCAGTTCCTCGCACAGCAGGCGCAGCTGGCGATGCAGTTCGCGCCATTCGCGCATGCGCAGGAAGCCAAGGAAGTGGCGGTCGCACCAGTCGCGCAACTTCGACTGCGTGAGGTCTTCGTGGGCCTGCCGGTAGGCCTCCCACAAGCGCAGCACGCCGACGAATTCCGAGCGCCCATCGGCGAACTGCGCGTGCGCGTTGTCGGCGGCGGCGCGCGCTTCGGGCGGGCGCTCGCGCGGGTCCTGGATGCCCAGGAACGAGGCGATGACCAGCATCGGCCGCAGGCAGCCGGCCGCCTGCGCGGCCACCAGCATGCGCGCCAGCTTCACGTCCACCGGCAGGCGCGCCATCTGCTTGCCGACCGCGGTGAGGCGGCGTTCGGCATCGATCGCGCCCAGCTCGACCAGCTGCTGCCAGCCATCGGCCACGGCGCGTTCGTCGGGCGCTTCCAGGAACGGGAAATCCTCGATGCGCCCCAAGCCCAGTTGGAGCATGCGCAGGATCACGCCGGCCAGGCTGGAGCGGCGGATTTCCGGATCGGTGAATTCCGGTCGCGCGGCGAAGTCCGCCTCGCTGTACAGGCGCACGCAGATACCTTCGGCCACACGACCGCAGCGGCCCATGCGCTGGTTGGCGCTGGCCTGCGACACGGGCTCGATGTGCAGGCGGTCCAGTTTCTGCCGCGGGCTGTAACGCTTGACGCGCGCGAAGCCCGGATCGACCACGTAGCGGATGCGCGGCACGGTGAGCGAGGTCTCGGCCACATTGGTGGCGAGTACCAGGCGGCGCTTCGGACCGGGGTTGAACACGCGGTCCTGGTCGTTGGCCGACAGCCGCGCGTACAGCGGCAGCACTTCGGTTTCGCGGTACTTGCGCCGCTCCAGCGCCTGGTGGGCGTCGCGGATCTCGCGCTCGCCGGGCAGGAACACCAGCACGTCGCCGCGCGGGTCGGTGCGGGTGATCTCGTCGATCGCCGCCACGATGGCCTCGTTGACCGAGCGCTCGCCGTCGCCGCCGGCGTCTTCGCCCGCTTCGCCGCCCTCGCCTTCCAGCGGCCGGTAGCGCACCTGCACCGGGTAGGTGCGGCCTTCCACGCTGATGACCGGCGCATCGTCGAAGTGGCGCGAGAAGCGCTCGGTGTCGATGGTGGCCGAGGTGACGATGAGCTTCAGGTCCGGGCGCTTGCGCAGCAGCTGCTTGAGGTAGCCGAGCAGGAAATCGATGTTCAGGCTGCGCTCGTGCGCTTCGTCGACGATGATCGTGTCGTAGGCCGACAGCCAGCGGTCGCTGGCGATCTCGGCCAGCAGGATGCCGTCGGTCATGAACTTGATGCGGGTGTCCTCGCCGACGCGGTCGGTGAAGCGCACCTGGTAGCCCACCGCCGCGCCGAGCGGCGTGCGCAGTTCCTCGGCCACGCGGCTGGCCACCGCGCGCGCGGCGATGCGGCGCGGCTGCGTGCAACCGATCATGCCGGCGGTGCCGCGGCCAGCGGCCAGGCACAGCTTGGGCAGCTGCGTGGTCTTGCCCGAGCCGGTCTCGCCGGCGATCACCACGACCTGGTGGTCGCGGATCAGCGCGACGATGCGCTCGGCCTCGCGGGCGATCGGCAACTGCTCGTCCAGCGTGATGGCCGGCTGGCTCTGCGCGCGCCGGGCACGCTCACCCGTGGAGGCGCGCAGCGCCTGCTCGAATGCCTGCTCCACCTCGGGGTTGCGGGGCTTGGCCTGCCAACGCGACCATAGGCCGAACAGGCGGCCGCGGTCGCGGCTCATCGCGTCATCCACCGCGCGGCGGCGTTCGCGCAGATGGTCGGCCAGTGGTTTGTCGATAGCACTCATCGATCGGGTGATGTGAAAAATTGAATGACCATGGATGCTTTAGCCTGTCTATTGTGACGCCATATCCCTGAGCAAGGAGGATTTCCTGATGGCCAAGAACAAGAACACCCCCCAGAAAGTCGAGAAAACCAAGCTGGCGGCCACCGCGCCGTCGGCGCCCAACGTGGATATCGGGATCAAGGACGGCGATCGCAAGAAGATTGCCGAGGGCCTGTCGGGCTACCTGGCCGACGCGTACACGCTCTACCTGAAGACCCACAACTTCCACTGGAACGTGACCGGGCCGATGTTCAACTCGCTGCACACCATGTTCGAGACGCAGTACACCGAGCAGTGGACGGCGCTGGACGAGGTGGCCGAACGCATCCGCGCGCTGGGCTACAACGCGCCGGGCTCGTACCGTGAATTCGTCAACCTGACCTCGATCCCCGAGGAGCCGGGCCTGTCCGACAGCGCCGACTGGCGCGAGATGGTGCGCCAGCTGGTCACCGGCAACGAGGCGGTGTGCCGCACCGCGCGCAGGGTGCTGGCGGTGGCCGACGATGCCGGCGACGATCCGAGCGTGGACCTGCTGACCCAGCGCCTGCAGACCCACGAGAAGTACGCCTGGATGCTGCGCTCGCTGCTGCAGTAAGCAGCGCGGTGACCGGATGACAAACGCCCGGCCTTGGCCGGGCGTTCGTTTTTGGGGCCCTGGGTCGCGGCTGACGCCGCTCCTGCAAAGGGGCGTTCACCGCGGCCTCAAGTTGCAGGAGGGGCTTCAGCCCCGACCGTGCACGCAAAGAGCGCCACGCGGTGCGGCTGCACCGGACCCTGCGGCCGGAGCCAATCTTGCGCCGCCAACACCTCCACGCAAGGGCCAAAGCCGCCGATCCGCAGCGGCCGCTGCTGCGCCTGCGCCCGCAACCGCAGCAGCAGCCCGTCCAGCAGCGGCCCGCGCAGCGGCGTGTAGAGGTAGAACAGCGTGCCGTGCGAGAGATCCGCCTCGCGCAGGTCCGCGCACACGAACGTCGCCCGCGTCAGCCCCAGCACCGAGGCGGCGGCCCGGGCGGCCGCCACGTAGGTCGGTTCGATCTCGATGCCGCTCGCCCGCGCGGGCGAGCACAGCGCCGCCAGCAGCGGCACCTGCCCCACGCCGGCGCCGAGGTCGACCAGTTCGTCTTCCGGCCCCAGTTGCGCGCGCGCCAGCAGGTCCAGCACGTGGCGCACGGGCGTGGGCTGGTAGGCCACCATCCCCGCCGCCAGTGCGACGCGCGGCGCCGCGGGCGCCGGCAGGTCCAGCACGCCGGCCAGCAGTTCATCGCGGGCATCGAAGCCTTCGGCCGCGTGCGGCGTCGCGGCCTCGGGAGGGCACGCCAGCAGCGCCCGCAGGCGCGCCGGGGCGCCGCGCAGGGCTGCATACAGCGCGCGGTGCGCGGCCTCGACGTCTTCGCGACGCCGCCGCAATGCCTGCGCCACCGGCGAGGTTTCGTCGTCCGGCAGCCGCAGCTCCAGGCGGTCGAGCCAATCCAGGCGCTGCCACAGCGCATCGTCGGCGGCCGGCGCGGTGAAGCCGTCGGCCTCGGCCAGCAGGGAATGGAGGGGATGCATCGGAAGGATTCTAGCCAGCCGGGCCGGCAAAGCCTGACCCCGCAACGGCGCGGCCCGGCTTGACCGCCACGGTATCCTAGGACGATGTCTTCCCCCGCCCATGCCGTTCTGCGTCGCGTCTTCGGTTTCGACGACTTCCGCGGCCCCCAGCAGGCCATCGTCGAACATGTCGCCGCCGGCCACGACGCCCTGGTGCTCATGCCCACCGGCGGCGGCAAGTCGCTGTGCTACCAGGTGCCGGCGCTGCTGCGCGACGGCACCGCGGTGGTCGTCTCGCCGCTGATCGCGCTGATGCAGGACCAGGTGGAGGCGCTGCGCCAGGCCGGCGTGCGCGCCGAGTTCCTCAATTCCACCCTGGACGCGGAGAACGCGCAGCGGGTGGAGCGCGCACTGCTGGCCGGCGAGCTGGACCTGCTCTACGTGGCGCCCGAACGCCTGCTCACCGGCCGCTTCCTCTCGCTGCTCGAACGCAGCCGCATCGCGTTGTTCGCCATCGACGAGGCGCACTGCGTCTCGCAGTGGGGGCACGATTTCCGCCCCGAGTACCGCCAGCTCACCGTGCTGCACGAGCGCTGGCCGCAGGTGCCGCGCATCGCGCTCACCGCCACCGCCGACCCGCCGACCCAGCGCGAGATCGCCGAGCGGCTGGACCTCACCCAGGCACGGCACTTCGTCAGCTCCTTCGACCGGCCGAACATCCGCTATACCGTGGTGCAGAAGGACAACGCGCGGCGCCAGCTGCTGGATTTCCTCGGCCGCCACCGCGACGAGGCCGGCATCGTCTACGCGATGTCGCGCCGCAAGGTGGAGGAAACGGCCGAGTTCCTGTGCGCACAGGGCTACAACGCCCTGCCCTACCACGCCGGCCTGCCGGCCGAGGTGCGCGCGGCCAACCAGCGCCGCTTCCTGCGCGAGGACGGCATCGTGATGTGCGCGACGATCGCCTTCGGCATGGGCATCGACAAGCCCGACGTGCGCTTCGTCGCCCACGTGGACCTGCCCAAGTCGATGGAAGGCTATTACCAGGAAACCGGGCGCGCCGGCCGCGACGGCGAAGCCTCCGAGGCGTGGCTGTGCTACGGCCTGGGCGACGTGGTGCTGCTCAAGCAGATGATCGAGCAGGGCGAGGCCGCCGAGGAGCGCAAGCGGCTGGAACGCGCCAAGCTCGACCACCTGCTCGGCTACTGCGAATCCATGCAGTGCCGGCGCCAGGTGCTGCTGGCCGGGTTCGGCGAGACCTACCCGCAGCCGTGCGGCAACTGCGACAACTGCCTCACGCCGGCGGCAGCGTGGGATGCGACCGTGCCGGCGCAGAAGGCCTTGAGCTGCGTGTACCGCAGCGGGCAGCGCTTCGGCGTGGGCCACCTGATCGACATCCTGCGCGGCAGCGACGGCGAGAAGATCCGCCAGTTCGGCCACGAGCAGCTGAGCACCTACGGCATCGGCCGCGACCTGGATTCGCGCACCTGGCGCAGCGTGTTCCGCCAGCTGGTGGCCGCGCACCTGCTGGAGGTGGACAGCGAGGGGCACGGCGGCCTGCGCCTGACCGATGCCAGCCGGCAGGTACTCAAGGGCGGGCGCACGGTGATGATGCGCCGCGAGCAAGCCCCCACCCGCGAACGCGAGCCGCGCAGTGCGCAGCGCACCGGGCTGCCGGTGCCAGCCCAGGACCTGGACCTGTTCAACGCCCTGCGCGGGTTGCGCGCCGAGCTGGCGCGCGAGCAGAACGTGCCGGCCTTCGTGATCTTCCACGACAGCACGCTGCGCAACATCGCCGAGCAGCGGCCGGAGAGCATGGACGCGCTGGCCCGGGTGGGCGGCATCGGCGGCAGCAAGCTGGCGCGCTACGGCGAGCGGTTGCTGGACATCGTGCGCGAGCAAGGTTGAGCCCGCGCAACGCCGTGTGCCAAACCCGGCAAGAAAGTTCCCGGGCGCGACAGCAGGCATTCAAGCGGCCGCTGCCAGTATCCTAGGCAGGCCGCATACGGCCGTACCTCCGCGGGTGTCCACCATGAAGCGCAGCCTGATCCTGACCGCCCTGCTCCTCGCCCCCGGCGCCGCCCTGGCGCAGAGCGAAGGCACCGACACCGCGAAGTCGCTGGACCTGAGCGTCCCGCAGGAGCCGATCCAGTATCGCGCCGACCCGAGCTATGCCGACGACCCGCCCGGCACGTTCTACGGCGACAAGTCCGGCCCGGTGCCGCGCGCCCCCGATGGCCGCATCGCCGAGGTGGTGGACGACAAGCTGCAGGTGCACGGCGCGGTGGCGGCCGGCGTGGGCTATTCGAGCCGCGGCGGCAACAGCAACTGGCAGGCGGCCACGGTCAACCTGACCAAGAACTACACCACCGACGAAGGCAAGACGAATACCTTCGGGCTGAACATCACCGTGGGCCAGGGCGAAGGACCGGTGTTCGGGCCCGACTATTACGGCCGCGGCTACTACGGGCCGGGGCCGTATCGGGCGAGCGAACCGCCGCCGATGGGGTGGTGAGCTTCGTCGCATCCGGCAGAATAGGCGTCCACGCGCGATCGCGCGAACGCTGAAAGCGCCGACGCGGCGATCAGCTTTCTGCTGGCCGCGCCTGCAACTTCGCCAATGCCGCCTGCAGGTCCCGGCGGCGAAAGGGCTTTTGCAGCACGGGCACGGCAACATAGCGCGGAGGCAGCCCGGCGCGGCCGTAGCCGGTGATGAAGAGGAAAGGAATGCCGTTGTTCGCCAGCGCGTCGGCGATGGGAAACGACTGCGTGCCGGCGAGGTTGACGTCCAGCAGCGCCATGTCGATCTTGGCCTGGCCCAGCATGTCCAGCGCCGCCGGCACGGTGGACACGGCCGGCTCCACCTCGTAGCCCATGTCCGACAGCAGATCCTCGGTGAGCATCGCGATCATGGACTCGTCCTCGACGATCATCACCCGCACGCTCATGCCGACTCCTGCGCCACCGATTTCGGGGCCGGCATCGTGATGCGGCACGTCACGCCTTCGGGCGCGTAATCCAGCACCGATTCGCCGCCCAGATCGTACTTGAGGCCACGCTCGACCAGGCGCGTGCCGAAGCCATGCCGCTCGGGCGGACGCACGGCCGGGCCGTCGTACTCTTCCCAGCGCAGGTCGAGCAGGCCCGCCTCCTCTTCGCCGAGCCAATCCCAGTGGATGCGCACGCGGCCGGCCGGCACGGAGAGCGCGCCGTACTTGGCCGCGTTGGTGCACAGCTCGTGCAGAGCCATGGACAGCGCGACCGCGCGGCGCGGGTCGAGCATGAAGACGGGGCCGGAGATATCGAAGCGGTCGCCGTCGGTGATCTGGTGCGGCGCGGCGGCCACGCGCGCGACCTCCGCCAGCTCGGCGCCCTGCCAGCTTTCGCGGGTGAGGATGTCGTGGGCGTCGGAGAGCGCCATCAGCCGCGCCTCCATCTTGTCCTGCGCATCGGCCACGTCGGCGCTGTTGCGCAAGGTATGCAGCGTCATCGACTGCACCGTGGCCAGCGTGTTCTTCACCCGGTGGTTGAGTTCATTGATGAGCAGCTGCATGTGCTGCTCGTGCTGCTTGCGCTGGGTGATGTCGCGGGTGCTGCCGGCGATGGCCTCGACCTCGCCGTCCGGTCCGAACACGGGCGAGAAGATGTAATCGTAGATACGCACGCCCAGCGTGACATGCGGGAACGGCACCTCGCCACGGATCGGCTGCCGGGTGGCGATGACGCGCTCGATCTCCTCGTCGTGCATCGCCGCGTGCCAGGGCTCGTAGCCGATCTCCAGGCAGGTCTTGTAGGCCGCCTCTTCCCAGCGCATGCCCCACATGTTGAGCAGCGCCTGGTTGGCGTAGATGAAGCGATGCTGCCGGTCGAACACGTAAGTGAGATCAGGCGTGGCCTGCAACACGGTTTCGTACAGGCGCAGCTTGGCGGCCATGGCGTTCTGGTCGAGCTGCGGTGCGTCCATCGGGCTCCCCGGGTCGTTACGGCGCGAACTTTAGCACTCGCATGTGAGCGCGCCGATGAGGAGGTTTTCACGCGGAAACGACGCCGCATTTTGCTGCGGGGCCGCTGCGCCATCTTGCGCGGGCAGGCTTCGCCGGAAGCGCAATCGCGCTGTGCCGCTTCGTGGATGGCTCGACGCCTGCGGGCGCCATGCCATGGGGACCGGGGGATGCGCGACGCGGGAAATGGTGGGCCGTGAAGGATTCGAACCTTCGACCAAAAGATTAAAAGTCTTCTGCTCTACCGACTGAGCTAACGGCCCACGCGCCCGGCCTTGCACCGGGGCGTGCATTCTACCCCAGGGCGCGCCGGGGGCGAAGTCCTGGGGTTCAGGCGTAGTGCGTGGGGTCCGGCACGCCCGCATCGGCGAAACCGGCCGCGCGCAGGCGGCATGCATCGCAGTGGCCGCATGCGCGGCCGTCGGCATCGGCCTGGTAGCAGGACACCGTCAGGCCGAAATCCACGCCCAGGCGCACGCCCTCGCGCACGATGTCCGCCTTGCTAAGGAACTGCAGCGGCGCGTGCACGCGCAGGCCCGCGCCTTCCACGCCGGCCTTGGTGGCCAGGTTGGCCAGCGCCTCGAACGCGGCGATGAACTCCGGCCGGCAATCCGGGTAGCCGGAATAATCCACCGCGTTGACGCCGCAGAAGAGGTCGTGGGCGCCCAGCACTTCCGCCCAGCCCAGGGCCAGCGACAGCATGATGGTGTTGCGCGCGGGCACGTACGTCGAAGGGATGCCGTCCCCGCCCGCCTCCGGCACGTCGATGGCATCGTCCGTCAGCGCCGAGCCGCCGATGCTGCGCAGGTCCACGTCCACCACCTTGTGCGCGACCACGCCCAGCGCCCGCGCCACGCGCGCGGCGGCGTCCAGTTCGGAGGTATGGCGCTGGCCGTAGCGCACGCTCAGCGCATGCACGGCAAAGCCCTGCTCGCGGGCGATGGCGACGACGGCGGCGGAATCCATGCCACCGGAAAGGAGGACGACGGCTTTTTTCATGGGAAGGCGGGTGCTCGGGGGAGGGGGACAAGCCTACGCCAGCGCGTGGCAGGCCGCGCGGGTCAACGGCCGGGTTCGTCGTTCCAGAGCAGCTTGTGCAGCTGCATCTGGAAGCGCACCGGCAGGCGGTCGGCGACGATCCAGTCCGCCAGTTCGCGCGGGGAGACCTCGCTCTTGCTGGGCGAGAACCACACGGTGCACACGCGGTCCAGCCCACGCGCGCGCACGATCTCGCGCGCCCATTCGTAGTCGGCGCGGCTGCACAGCACGAACTTGATCTGGTCGCGCGCGGTGAGCAGCGGCAGGTTCTCCCAGCGGTTGCGGTGTTCCTCGGCCGAGCCGGGCGTCTTGATGTCGACCACGCGCGAAACGCGCGGATCGACCTCGGCCACGTCCAGCGCGCCGGAGGTCTCCAACGACACGTCCAACCCGGCGTCGCACAGCCGGCGCAGCAGCACCAGGCAGCGCTTCTGCGCCAGCGGCTCGCCGCCGGTCACGCACACGTGCCGCACGCCCTGGGCCAGGACGTGGCTCACGATGTCGTCGATATCCCACCACTCCCCGCCATGGAAGGCGTAGGCGGTGTCGCAGTATTGGCAACGCAGCGGGCAGCCGGTCAGACGCACGAACACGGTCGGCCAGCCGGCGGTGTCAGCTTCGCCCTGCAGGGAAAGGAAAATTTCGGTGATCTTCAATCGCGGCAAGGGCGACTGGACGATCTCACTGGGAACGGCGGCGTTCATGGCGGGGAATTATGCGCCCGCCCGGCAAAGGAGAACGCGAGGGGGATCAGCGCAGGGCCTGGCCGATCTGGATCGAATGCAGCCGGTCCTGCGCCACGCGGGCGGCGTCGGTGCCGGGATAGCGGCTGATGACCTGCTGCAGGGTGTCTTCGGCGGCGCGCGAGTCGCCTTCGCCATACTGGGACAGGCCCAGCTTGAGCAGGCCGCCGGCGGCCTTGTCGTGGGTCGGGTAACGCGCCAGCAGGTCGCGGAACTGCGCCTCGGCCAACTGGAAATTGCGGGTGGCGTAGTAGCTTTCGCCCAGCCAGTACAGCGCGTTCGGCGTATAGACGCCGTTGGGGTAGAGCTCCAGGAAGCTCTGGAACAGCTGCGCGGAATCGTCGTACTTGCCGTTCTTCAACGCGTCGAAGGCGACGTTGTAGGCCGTGCGCTCGTCGCCGCTGGCCGCCAGCGCGCCCGGGTCGCCGTGTACGGAAGGGGCGCGTTCCTGGGTGGCCGCACTGGCCGGCTTGGCGGCGGGCTTGGCCGCCGGCGCGGGGGCCGGAGGGTTGGCCGGGGGCAGTGCGGGCATCGCGCCGCCGGTGCCTTCCAGCCGGTTCAAGCGGCCATCGAGGTCCAGGTACTGGTCCTTGCTGGTTTGCTTGAGCTGTTCGTTCTCGTGCTGCAGCTGCTCCACGGTCGACTGGAGGCTCTGCACGGTCGAGCGCAGTTCCTGCAGCTGGTTGAGCAGATCGGTATTGGCCTGGCTGTTGTTGGCCTGCGCTTCGAGCACGGCCACGCGGTCGGCGAGGCTGGCGCGCTGCGCATGCACCGGCGCGGCGACCACGAGGGTCGCCGCGACGGCCAGGGTAGTGATTACCCGGAGCAGCATGACTGCTTACTTCGCGGTGTAGACGATCTCGACGCGACGGTTCTGCGACCAGCAGGCCTCGTTCGAGTCGGTGCACACCGGACGCTCTTCGCCGTAGCTGACCACGGTCAGCTGGCTGCCCGAGCCGCCGTTGGCCTGCAGGGCCGAGGACACGCCGTTGCCACGACGCTCGCCCAGGGCCTGGTTGTAGGCACGCGAGCCGCGCTCGTCGGTGTTGCCTTCCAGGGTGATGCGCGAGGACGGACGGTCACGCAGGTACTTGGCGTGGCAGGCCATGATGGCCTGGAACTCCGGCTTCACGGTGTCCTGGTCGAAGTCGAAGTAGACGACGCGCTGACGCAGGCAAGCGTCGGTATCCAGGTCGCCCGGGCCGTACAGGCCGGAGGTCGACGGCTGGGCCGGGACAGTGGTGCCGGTGTCAGTAGCAGCCTGCGGCTGCTCCTTGACCTTCTTCGAACAGCCGGCCAGAGCGGCAACAGACAGCAGCGAAACAAGCAGGACGCGGGTGGACTTGTTCATGGCGATACCTTTTGTGGCTCCTAAGCCAATGAGGGGTGTTTAACGCAAGCGAAATATTAACATTAACGCGCGGTCCGGTAGGGGCCCCACGAGGGCTCCCTCACATCGCCGTCAGCCAGGACCAGGCGCTGGCGCACCCGGCCATCGGTCGAGACGGCGTACAACACGCCGCGCCCCCCCTCGCGGGCGGCGTACAGGATCATGCTGGCGTTGGGCGCGAAGCTCGGCGATTCGTCGAGGTTGCCGGTCGAGACGGTGTTCCAGCGCGGCGAGCCCAGGCTGCGGTCCATGACCGCGATCTTGTAGGAGTTGCCGGCGCCCTGCGCGACGGCGATCTTGTTGCCGTCGTAGGACACGCTCGCCTTGGCGTTGTAGTTGCCCTGGAAGCTCACCCGGCTGGCGCTGCCGCCGCTGGCCGCGACCTGATAGATCTGCGGGCGGCCGCCCCGGTCGGAGGTGAAGTAGATGGTGTTGCCGTCCGCGCTCCAGGTCGGCTCGGTATCGATGCCGAAATGGTTGGTCAGCTGGGTCAGCTGCTTGCTGCCCAGGTCCATGACGTAGATTTCCGGGTTGCCGCTGCGCGACAGCGCCATGGCCAGCTTGCGGCCATCCGGCGAGAACGACGGCGCCGAGTTGATGCCACGGAAGCTGGCGACCAGCTCACGGCCACCGGTGGCGATGTCCTGCACGTAGATCGAGGAATTGCCGCGCTCGAAGCTCACGTAGGCCAGCTTGCGGCCGTCCGGGCTCCAGTCCGGCGAGAGCAGCGGCTCGGCCGAGCGCACGATGGTCTGCGGGTTGTAGCCGTCCGAGTCGGCCACCATCAGCGCATAGCGCATGTTGCCGCCGCTGCCGCTGGCGGTGACATAGGCGATGCGGGTCCAGAACGCGCCGCGCACGCCGGTGATCTTTTCGTAGATGGCATCGGCCATCTGGTGGGCGACGTCGCGCATGGCGTTGCTGCGCGCGGTCATCGCCAGGCCCAGCAGGCGCTCGCCCTTGGCCACGTCGAACAGCTCGTACTCCACGCGGAAGGCGCCTTCGCCGGCGTCCACGACGCGGCCGACGACGATGTAGGCCTGCTTGAGCGCCTTCCAGGTCGGGAACTGGATCTCGCTGCCGCGGGTCGGCTTTTCGACGATCTGCGCGGCCGGCAGGCTACGGAACTGGCCCGAGCGGTCCAGGTCAGCCGCCACCACGGACGCGACCTCGGTATTCGGCGCCCCCGCCGAGCCCTGGTAGGGCATGGGCACCACCGCAATCGGGGTGGCCGAGGCGTTGCCGCCCACGATGTCGATTTCCAGGCCCCGCTGCTGCGCCATGGCGGCAAAAGGCAGCAGGAGGGTGGCAGCGAGAAGGGCTAACCAGCGCGGATTCTTCATGGATCGCTCGGTGGCTCGAAAGAAAAAGTGAACAAGGGATAGCAAGCGGGAGGTGAACATTTTCGCAATCGTGAACAAAGACGGCGTGAAATGCCATCACGAATCGGCGCCCGCGCACCGCCGCCGACTTCCTCCCCCGGCCGGCGCCGATGCGCCCGCAGCCAACTGACGCAGGGCGGCTTCAGCGATCCTGCGCGGTGAAGTTGAACTTCAGGTTGCGCTGGAACACCGTTTCGAAGCCGCGATAAGGCAGCGGCTGCGCGCGCAGCACCGCGGCCTCCACCGAGCGCTTTCCGGCCTCGTCGAACGGGCATCCGGCCGATACCTTGGCCTCCACTACCTGCCCGCCCGGCAGCTGGCGGATGTCGATGGAGCATTTCTGCCCCAGCGGCACCGAATCCGGCCGCACCCATTGCGAGAGCACGGCCTGCTGGATCGCCGCGGCGTACTGCGCGGTGAGGTCGGTGTTGGTGCCGCCCTGCCCGGCCGTGGTCTGCGGCGCGGCCGAACTGTTGGCCGCGGCCGCCTTGGCGCGCGCGTCGGCGAGCTGGCGCAGCTTCTGCTCGGCCAGCTGCGCGTCACGTTGGGCCTGTTCGCGCTGCTTGCGGATCTCGGCCAGCTTCTGCTCGCGCTCGGCCTGCGCCTGCGCGGCCTCGGCGGCCTTCTTCTTGTCGGCCTCTTCCTGCTGCTGCTTGGCCAGGCGCTGCTTCTGCTCGGCTTCTTCCTGGCGCTGGCGCTCGGTCAGGTCGATCTGCTCCTGCCGGCGCTTCTCTTCCTGCTCCTGCTTGGCCTTTTCCTCGGCGATGGCCATGGCGCTCACGCGCTCCTGGTCCACCTTGTCCGGCTCGACCACGCGCTCCTGCGCCTGTTGCTGCTGCGGCGTCGGGGCGTCCTGCGGGCGCGGCTCGGGCACCGGCTGCGGCGGCGGCACGGTGTCTTCGGGCGCTTCGCGCACGGGCGTGGGCGCGGGCTGCGCCTGCACGGGCGTTTCGCGCAGGGCCTGGCGCGCGGCGCGCGCTTCGGAGGCGCTCACTTCCAGGCTGGCTTCCAGGCTCGGGTCGCCGGCGGCCGGCTCGGTCTGGCGTTGCGGCGACCACAGCCAGGCACCGATGAACACCAGTGCCACCAGCAGGTGGATGACCACCGCCAGGACGACCGGGCGGCCCCAGCCTTCTTCGCGGGGCGGCAGCGGCGGCAGCGCGTCAGCGTGCATTGCCGCCCGAATCGGTGAGCAGGCCGACCTTCTCCACGCGGGCGCGCTTGAGCGCGTCCATCGCGTCGATCACGCGCTGGTACGGCACGTTGCTGTCGGCGGCGACCACCACGCGGGTGTTCTTGTCCTGGGCGACGATCGCGGCCAGTTGGGTGCGCAGCACTTCGGCATCCACGGCCTGCTGCTTGCCGTCGGGCAAGGTCAGGCCGAGCTGGCCGTCGCCATGCACGGTGACGACAATGGGGTCCTGCTTGCTCTCCAGCGCCTTGGCGCGGGAGGTCGGCAGGTCGACGTCGATGCTCAGGGTCAGCAGGGGCGCGGTGACCATGAAGATGATCAGCAGCACGAGCATCACGTCGATGTACGGCACGACGTTGATCTCGGACTTGAGCTTGCGGCGTTTGCGGCGGGACATGCGGTGCGTCTCCTCGGGCTCCTGCGCGACGGGGGCGCTTATTCGTCGGCGCCGGCCTGGCGCTGCAGGATCGAGCTGAACTCGTCGGCGAAGGTTTCGTAGCGCACGGACAGGCGCTCGACGCGGGTGGTGAAGCGGTTGTAGGCCCACACCGCCGGGATCGCCACGAACAGGCCGATGGCGGTGGCGAACAGCGCCTCGGAGATGCCCGGCGCCACGGCCGCGATGCCGGCCTGCTCGCCGCTGGAGATCATGTCGTGCATGGTCACCATGATGCCGAACACGGTGCCGACCAGGCCCACGTAAGGCGCGGTGGAGCCGATGTTGGCGAGCAGTTCGAGGTTGCGTTCGAGCTGGTCGACCTCGCGCGTCATGGTGGTGCGCATGGCGCGCTGGGCGCCTTCGAGCTGGCCGCGCGCATCCATGCGGCGGCGGTCGCGCAGGCGGCTGAACTCGCGGTAGCCGGCTTCGAAGATCGCTTCCAGGCCGTTGACCGAGCGGTTGCGGTCGGTGGCCGAGGCGTACAGCTTGCCGAGGTCGGCGCCGGACCAGAAGCGGTTTTCGAAGTCGTCGGCCTCGCGGTTGGCGTTCTTGTAGATGCGCGCCTTGCGGAAGATGATCACCCAGCTGATGAACGAGCCGACGAGCAGCAGCAGGACGATCAGCTTGACCGGGATGCTCGCGCGCGCGATCAGTTCCAGGTAGTTGATGTTGCCGGTGTGCGCGACGGTCTGCGCGGCGGCTTGGGTGACGTCCGGCGGCAGCGTCTCGACGACGGCGTCCTGCAGGGCCAGGAGCAAAGCGATCATCCGTTGTTCCTCAGTGTTCGGATTCTGTGGTTTCCAGGGCTTTCAAGCGTTCGTACAGCGCGTCCTCGATGCCGCGGGGCCGGAACGTGGCCGCGTCCAGCGCGGCGACCTTGACCTCGGCGGCGATCAGCGGCGTGCCCTCGCGGACGATGCGCTGCTCGAACACCAGGCTGGCCTTGCGGCACTGGCGCAGGATGACCTCCACGTCCAGCGCATCGTCCAGCCGCGCCGGCTTGAGGAAGTCCACCCGCATCGACCGCACCGCGAACACCAGCCCGTGGTCCTGCCGCGTGCTTTCCTGCCCGTAGCCGAGCGAGCGCATCCACTCCGTGCGCGCCCGCTCCATGAAGGCGACGTAGCGCGCATGGTAGACCACGCCACCGGCGTCGGTATCTTCCCAGTAAACCCGTGTCGGCCAACTGAATCGCGGCATGCCGGCATTCGATCCGCTCAAAACAGGTCTCCGCTTTCGCCGGGCGCCTCGGCGGTGTCGCGCCGCGGCTGCAGGCCCAGGTGGCGATACGCCTTGTGGGTGGCCATGCGCCCGCGCGCGGTGCGCACCAGGAAGCCCTGCTGGATCAGGTAGGGCTCGATGACATCCTCCAGCGTGCCGCGCTCTTCGGAGAGCGAGGCGGCCAGGGACTCGACGCCCACCGGGCCGCCGTCGAAATGATCGATCAGGGTGTGCAGCAGGCGCCGGTCGAGTTCGTCGAAGCCTTCCGGGTCCACCTTGAGCATCTTCATCGCCGCATCGGCCACCGCCACGTCGATGCGGCCGTTGGCGCGCACCTGGGCGTAGTCGCGCACGCGGCGCAGCAGGCGGTTGGCGATGCGCGGGGTGCCGCGCGAGCGCCGCGCGATCTCGCCGGCGCCTTCCGGCGTGCAGTCGATGCCCAGGATCGCCGCCGAGCGGATGACGATCCGGGTCAGCTCCTCGGGGCTGTAGAACTGCAGGCGCTGCACGATGCCGAAGCGGTCGCGCAGCGGCGCGGTCAGCAGGCCGGCGCGGGTGGTGGCGCCGATCAGGGTGAACGGCGGCAGGTCGATCTTGATCGAGCGCGCGGCCGGGCCCTCGCCGATCATGATGTCGATCTGGAAATCCTCCATCGCCGGATAGAGCACTTCCTCCACCACCGGCGAGAGACGGTGGATCTCGTCCACGAACAGCACGTCGTGCGGCTGCAGGTTGGTCAGCAGCGCGGCCAGGTCGCCGGCCTTCTCGATCACCGGGCCGGAGGTCACCCGCAGGGCCACGCCCAGCTCGTTGGCGATGACATGGCTCAGCGTGGTCTTGCCCAGGCCGGGCGGCCCGAAGATCAGCACGTGGTCCAGCGCCTCGCCGCGCGCCTTGGCCGCCTCGATGTAGATGCCCAGCTGCTCGCGCACCGGCTGCTGGCCGAGGTAGTCGGCCAGGCGCTTGGGGCGGATGCTGGCATCGGCCGCGTCGTCCTCGCGGGTGGCGCTGCTGTCGATGAGGCGGTCCATGGGGGCTACGGCGGCCGGAGGCGGGGAATCGCCGGCCATCTTACCGGCTCGACGTGTCGGCGCGGTCAGATTTCCACCTGCGCGCCGAGTTCGACCAGCCGGTTGCCGGGAATGCGGAAGAAGCCGGTGGCTGGGGCCGCGTTGCGGTGCATGAGCGCGAACAGCTTGTCGCGCCAGATCGGCATGCCGCGGTTGGCGCTGGCCACGATGGTCTCGCGGCTGGCGAAGAAGGTGGTGTCCATCGGGTCGAAGTAGATGCCGCCGTTGTCGCAGGCGCGCGTCAGCGCCAGCGGCACGTCGGGCGTCTCCATGAAGCCGAAGCGCACGTAGACCCGGTAGAACTCGTCGCCGATGGATTCGATCTTCAGCCGCTTGTCCTTGGGCGCATACGGGATCGGCAGCGTCTCCACGTTAAGGAACACGTTGCGCTCGTGCAGCACCTTGTTGTGCTTGAGGTTGTGCATCAGCGCGTGCGGCACCACCATCGGGTCGGCGGTGAGGAACACCGCCGTGCCCGGCACCCGCGCCGGCGGGGCGAGCATCAGGCCGGGCAGGAAGCTGTCGATGCGGATGCCGTCCTTGCGGATCTCCTCGCGCAGCAGCGCGCGGCCGCGACGCCACGTGCGCATCAGGGTGAACACCACGATGCCCAGCGCCAGCGGGAACCAGGCGCCCTGCAGCAGCTTCACCGCGTTGGCGACCACGAAGGCCAGCTCGATCACGAAGAACACCACGCACAGCGGCAGCACCCAGCGGCGGTGCTTGGGCCACAGCGCGCGCGCCACCAGGGCCAGCAGCAGGGTGTCGATCAGCATCGTCATCGACACCGAGATGCCGTAGGCCACGGCCAGGTTGGTCGAGCTGCGGAACACCAGCACCAGCGCGATCACCATGATCGCCAGCAGCCAGTTGATGCCCGGCACGTAGATTTGGCCGATGGTGTCGCGCGAGGTGTGCTTGACCAGCATGCGCGGGATGTAGCCCAGCTGCATGGCCTGGCGCGCCACCGAGTAGGCGCCGGTGATGACCGCCTGGGAGGCGATCACCGCGGCCATCGTGGCCAGGATGATCATCGGGTACAGCGCCCAGCCGGGCACCGCCTCGAAGAAGGGATTCTTCAGCGATTCGGGGCGGTCCAGCACCAGCGCGCCCTGCCCCAGGTAGTTCAGCAGCAGGCACGGCAGCACGAAGAAGTACCAGGCCTGGCGGATCGGCCGCGCGCCGAAGTGGCCCATGTCCGCGTACAGCGCCTCGCCGCCGGTCACCGCCAGCACCACCGCGCCCAGGATGAAGACCCCGTGCCAGCCGTGCTCCATGAAGAAGCGCACGCCCCACCACGGGTTGAAGGCCTTGAGCACTTCCGGCGCGTCGAAGATGTTCCAGATGCCGATCGCCGCCAGCGCCAGGAACCACACCATCATGATCGGCCCGAACACCCGGCCGACCTTCTCGGTGCCGAAGCGCTGGGCCAGGAACACGCAGCACAGCACCGCCACGGTGATCGGCACGATGAACGGATGCAGCGAGGGCGCGGCGATCTCCAGGCCCTCCACGGCGCCCATCACGGTGATCGCCGGGGTGATCACACCGTCGCCGAAGAACAGCGAGGCGCCGAAGATGCCCAGGATGCCGATGAAGTACGCCGAGCGCGAACCCTGCCGGAAGGTGCGCTGCGCCAGCGCCATCAGCGCCATCACCCCGCCCTCGCCCTCGTTGTCGGCGCGCATGATGATGGTGACGTACTTGAGCGTCACCACGATCATCAGCGCCCAGAACGCCAGCGACAGCACGCCCAGCACGGTGTCGTGGTTGCCCTCCAGCCCGTAGTGCGGCGAGAACGCCTCCTTCAGCGTGTACAGCGGGCTGGTGCCGATGTCGCCGAAGACGACGCCGATAGCACCCAGCACCAGGGCCGTGCCGGCCGAAGGCGCATGCCCGCCGTGGGAGCCGTGGGCGGCGTGGGGGGTGGAGGTCTGGGACATGTCGGGCCGAGGGTATCGCCAGCGGGCGTGAAAGGTGAGTGGGGTCGCGCCGCGCCTCAGCGCAGCGCGGCCTGCAGGGCCTTGCGGATCACGGTGGCCACGTCGTCGCCCGCCGCGCCGGCCTCGCGCGCCATGCGCGCAGCCTCGGCCGGCTTGTAGCCCAGCTGCTGCAGGGCCACGGTCGCCTCGGACACCGGATCGGTGCCCAGCGCGCCGGTGATCGGCGCGCCGCCGCCGCCGAAGTCCGCGGCGCGGTCCTTCAGCTCGACCACCATGCGCTCGGCGGTCTTCTTGCCGATGCCGGGGATGCGGGTGAGCGCGGCGACGTCGCCGGTCTGGATGAGGCGGGCGAACTCGTCCACGCTCACGCCCGAAAGCACTGCCAGGGCGATCTTCGCGCCGATGCCGCTCACCCGTTGCAGGTCGCGGAACAACCGCCGCTCGCTCTCGCGCAGGAAGCCGTACAGCGCCACGCTGTCTTCCTTCTGCGCGTAATGGGTGAACAGGATGACGTCCCTGCCCACGTCGGGCAGGTCGTAGAAGGTGCTCATCGGCGCCTCCAGCTCGTAGCCGACGCCACCGACGTCGATCACCAGCCAGGGCGGCTGCTTGTGGGCCAGGAGGCCGCGGAGTCGTCCGATCATGCGAAAGCCTGCGAAGTCATAAGGAAGGAGGACCGCGGCGCGGTCACTTGCGGCCCCAGGCCACGCGCGTACCCACGCCCAGGCGCTGCGCGGTGGCGCGCACGTGCGCATGGGTGATCGCCACGGCCAGCGCGTCGGCCGCGTCGGCCTGCAGCTTGCCCTTGAGGTTGAGCATCACGCCGACCATGTGCTGCACCTGCACCTTGTCCGCGCCACCCTTGCCGACCACCGCCAGCTTGATCTCGCTGGCGGCGTATTCGTGCACGGGCAGGTCGCGCAGCACCACGGCGCTGATCGCCGCGCCGCGCGCCTGGCCGAGCTTGAGCGCCGAATCCGGGTTGCGCGACATGAACACCTGCTCGATGGCCACCTCGTCGGGGCGGTACTCCTCGATGATCGCGGCCAGGCCCAGCAGCAGCCGCTTCAGCCGGCCGGCGAAGTCGCCTTCGCCCAGCAGCATCAGCGGCTGGTGGTGGACGTGCACGGTCCGCCCGCTGGCATCCACGTCGATGATGCCGACGCCGGTGCGCTGCGAGCCTGGGTCGATGCCGAGGATGCGGGCCATGGGCGGGCGCCGTCAGGCGCCCAACGACGCCTGGTCGACGTTCGAGTAGACGTCCTGGACATCATCCAGGTCCTCGAGCATGTCCAGCAGCTTGCGCACCTGCAGCGCGGTGTCGCCGTCCACGGCGATGTCGTTGTCGGCGCGGAAGGTGATCTCGGCGTGGTCGGGCACCAGGCCGGCCGCGCCGATGGCGTCCTTGACCGCGGTGAAGGCTTCCGGCGCGGTCAGCACGTCGATGGCGCCGTCTTCCGGGTAGACCACCACGTCGTCCGCGCCGGCCTCGATGGCCGCCTCGGTGACGCGCTCCTCGTCGCTGCCCGCCGCGAAACTCAGCACGCCCAGGCGCTTGAACATGAAGGCGACCGAGCCTTCGGTGCCCATGTTGCCGCCGCACTTGCTGAAGGCGTGGCGCACATCGGCCACGGTACGCACGCGGTTATCGGTCAGGCAATCGACGATCACCGCGACACCGCCGGGCGCGTAGCCCTCGTAGCGCACTTCCTCGTACTCCACGCCTTCCAGCTCGCCGGTGGCCTTCTTGATCGCGCGCTCGATCACGTCCTTGGACATGTTGGCCGTCAGGCCCTTGTCCATGGCCACGCGCAGGCGCGGGTTGTTGTTCGGGTCGCCCCCGCCCGCGCGGGCGGCCACGCCGATCTCGCGGATGATCTTGGTGAAAACCTTGCCGCGCTTCGCGTCGGACGCGTTCTTGCGGGCTTCGATGGAAGGGCCTCTACCCATGGGTGTTCCACTGCGAGCTGATGACAGGGCGCGGATTTTACCCGATCCCCCACCCGCGCCGCCTTCAGCGCAGGAAATGCCCGTCGCGCAGGAAGGCGGCCACCTGCGCGGCGGCCTCGGGCGAGACCAGCAGCCCGCTGTGGCTGGCGGCCACCTCGCAATGCGCGGCCAGCCCCGGCCAGCGCGTCTCGGCGAGCGCCACGGTGCCGTCGGACACGCCGTCGAGCGGGGCGAACCAGCGCCCGAAGCCGCGCGCCACGGTGCCGGCGACCATGCCCACGGCCGGCCGGCCGTCCCAGACCGGCACGCCCCGGCACAGCAGGCCGGCCGAGCGGCCCAATGCCACGCCCGCGCCGAAACGTCGCAGCCCGCCGGCGACCGCGCTGCCCAGCAGCGGCGATCCCAGGCAGACCACGCGGCTGACGGCCGGCGCGGGCCACTGATGCAGCGTTTCCAAGGCGACCAGGCCGCCGAGGCTGTGGCCGACCAGCGCCTGCGCGCCGCTCGCGGCGATGCGCTCGGCCAGGCGCGGCATCGCCGCCTCGGCGCCGGCGAACAGGCTGGCATAGCCGAACAGCTCCACCTCGAAGCCGGCGCGGCGCAGCCGCCAGGCCAACGGCGCCAGCCAGTGGCGCGAATTCCACAGGCCGTGCAGCAGCAGGGCTTTCATGTCGTGCGCGGCCCCGCGAACATCCGGGAGGTCAGCCGCATTCGACCTTGGTGATCAGGTTGGCGCCATCGACGTAGACGTTGATGCGATCCGGCTTGAAATCGCGCGTGACCGCCTGGCCCGGCGCGATGGGGCGAATCAGCCCGGCGCCGCTTTCCTTCCAGACCCGCGCCATCACCTGCTGGTCGGAGGGCTGGCCGACCGCCCACGCCACGCGATCGGCGTGGCAGGCCCCGTTGCTGCTCACTTGCGGCCCGGGGCTTTCGGGCTGCATCGCCTTCGGCGGCGCGCACGCGGCGAGGCCGAGAACCAGGACGAGACCCATCGCTGCATGCTTCATCGCACCGCTCCGTTGTGGACAGTCGGCGCGGAGCATAGCAGCGCGCCGGCGTAGGCCGGCGTCACGACGGGCATGACCTATGGACGCGGCAGGCCCAGGGAAACGGCGGCATCATCGGGGGCTTCCGTTGTCCACCCGACCCGCCATGCGCTCCCTGCTTCCCCTGCTTGCCGTGCTGCTCGCCCCGATCACCTTCGCCGCCGAGCCGGCGAGCGCGCCGCTCGACGATGGCCCCTACCTGCGCCGTGCCGGCCATGGCCTGGATGCCGAATGGATATGCGACGGACAGGTGCAGCGCGCGCACGTGGCCTTTCGGCAGGGCCGCGCGACGGTGCCGGCGCGTTGCGGCTACCCGCACGCGCTGGAAATCGACGCCGCCGCTGCGCCCCCCGTGCGTGCGCAGCGGCCGATGCCGGCCAGGCTGGCCGCGCTGTCGGACATCCATGGGCAGTACGCGGTGCTGCGCCGGCTGCTGCGCGCCCAGGGGCTGATCGACGCGCAAGACCGCTGGGCCTGGGGCGACGGCCTGCTGGTGGTGGGCGGGGACGTCTTCGACCGTGGACCGCAGGTCACCGAATCGTTCTGGCTGCTGCAGCAGTTGCAGCGGCAGGCGCGGGCGGCGGGCGGCGACGTGCTGTTCCTGCTCGGCAACCACGAGACGATGACGCTGTACGACGACCTGCGCTATCTCAACCCGAAGTACGCGCAAGTGGCCGGGCTGCTGGGCCGGCCGTACCCGGCGCTGTACGGCGGCGACAGCGTGCTCGGCACGTGGCTGCGGCAGGCACCGGCCATGGCGCGGGTGGGCGACACGCTGTTCCTGCACGGCGGCGTCTCGCCGGAATTCCTCGCCCAAGGCATCGACCGCGACGAGGCCAACCTGCGTTACCAACAGTCGCTGGGCACGCCGAAGGCCGAGGTGAAGGCCGATCCGCGCACCGCGCCGCTGTACGACGGCAAGACCAGCCCGATCTGGTACCGCGGCTATTTCGATGGCCGCGCCACGACGGACACCGTGGCGGCGGCGCTGCGCACGCTGGGCGTGGCGCGCATCGTCGTCGGGCACACGTCGATGGCGCATGTGGGCAGCTACTTCGACGGCCGGGTGATCGCGATCGACAGCAGCATCAAGCGGGGGGAATCGGGTGAGATGCTGCTGATCGAGGACGGCGTGCTGAGCCGGGGATTGCTCGACGGGTCACGGGCGACGGTGCTGCCGGGCGATGGGGAGGACGAGGACGACTGAGGCGGGGCCGCCTGCCGCCTGCGAGGTAGATCGGCTCGCCGCCATCAAGCGGATGGGAAAACGGATGCCACCCGCTCAGCGCACGGCATCGCGCCGCAGGATGTATTCCAGGTCGCGCACCTGGCCGACGGGGAATTCGTATTCGCCCACGCGCTGGAACCCGTAGCGGGCATAGAAGCGCTGCGCGCCGAAATTCTCCGACCACACGCCGATCCACAAGCGGCGCGGCCCTTCGCGCTCCAGCCACTGCAGCGCGGTCTCGAACAGCCGGCTGCCCCAGCCGCTGTTCTGGTAATCCTTGATGAGGTACAGGCGCTTCAGCTCGCCATCGCCCGCGGCCACTTCCGGATGCGGCAGGCCACAGGGACCGGCGGCGGCATGGCCCACCGCCACGCCGTCGTCTTCCAGCAACCAGATCGCGTAATCCGGATGCGCCAGCACGATGCGCGAGCGCTCCACCGCATAGGCCTCCAGCAGGAAGGCCTGCAGGTCCTCGTCCGGATACAGGTGGCCGAAGGTCTCGGTGAACGTGCGCGTGGCCAGCGCCGAGAGGATCTCGGCGTCGGCCACGCCGGCGCGGCGGATCGCCAGCGCCATGGCCTCAGCCCTTGGCCGGCTGCGGGCGCACCATCACGTGCACCTCGGCGAGCTGCTCGTCGGCGATGGGCGACGGCGCGTCGGTCATCAGGTCCTGCGCGCCGGTGGTCTTTGGGAACGGGATGACGTCGCGGATCGATTCGGTGCCGGCCATCAGCGCGGCGATGCGGTCGATGCCGAAGGCGATGCCACCGTGCGGCGGCGCGCCGTAATTCAGCGCGTCCAGCAGGAAGCCGAACTTGGACCGCGCTTCTTCCTCGCCGATACCCAGCAGCTCGAACACCGCGCTCTGCATCTCCGGGCGATGGATGCGGATCGAACCGCCACCGATCTCGTTGCCGTTGAGCACCATGTCATAGCCACGCGACACCGCGGTCTTCGCGTTCGCGCGCAGGTCGGCGATGTCGTCCACCGCCGGCGCGGTGAAGGGATGGTGCAGGGCCACGTAGCGCTGCGCTTCCTCGTCCCACTCGAACATCGGGAAGTCGGTCACCCACAGCGGGCGCCAGCCGGCGGCCACCAGGCCGAAGTCCTTGCCGGCCTTCAGGCGCAGCGCGCCCATGAAGTCGGAGACCTTGTTGTAGCCGCCCGCGCCGAAGAAGACGATGTCGCCGTTCTTCGCGCCAACATGCTGCAGCAGCGCGGCGAAGGCGTCCTGCGAGAAGAACTTGGCGATCGGCGAGGTGATCTCGCCGGTCTCGCCCAGCTTCACGTAGGCCAGGCCCTTGGCGCCGTACTTGGCGGCATGCGCGGCGTACTCGTCGATCTGCTTGCGCGAGAGCGTGGCACCGCCCGGAATGCGCAGCGCGGCCACGCGGCCGTCGGCATCGTTCGCGGCCGCGGTGAAGGCGGCGAACTCGCTGCCCTTCACCTGCTCGGCCACGTCCACCAGTTCCAGGTCGATGCGCAGGTCCGGCTTGTCCGAGCCGTAACGACGCATCGCCTCGGCCCAGGTCATGCGCGGGAACTGCGCGTCCAGCTCCACGTCGACCACTTCTTTGAACACCGCGCGGATCATCGCCTCCACGGCATCCTGCACGTCGCGCTCGCGCACGAAGGCGAATTCCATGTCCAGCTGGGTGAATTCCAGCTGGCGGTCGGCGCGCAGGGCTTCGTCGCGGAAGCAGCGCGCGATCTGGTAGTAGCGGTCGAAGCCGGCCACCATCAGGATCTGCTTGAACAGCTGCGGCGACTGCGGCAGCGCGTAGAACTCGCCCGGGTGCATGCGCGCCGGGACGAGGAAGTCGCGCGCGCCTTCCGGGGTGGCCTTGGTCAGGATCGGGGTTTCGATGTCCTGGAAGCCGCGCTCGTCCAGGTAGCGGCGCAGCGACTGCACCAGCTTGATGCGGGTGCGCTGCATGCGCTGCATTTCCGGACGGCGCAGGTCCAGGTAGCGGTACTTCAGGCGGGTGTCCTCGCCCGGGTTCTCGTGCGCGTGGAACGGCAGCGGCGCGGCCTTGTTGAGCACGGTGATGCGGGTGGCGATGACCTCGACCTTGCCGGTGCGGATCTTGTCGTTCACCGCGTGGCGCGCGCGCACCACGCCTTCCACCTGCAGCACGTCCTCGTAGCCCAGGTCGGCGGCGACCTTGAACACCTCCGCGTTGTCCGGCTCCACCGTCACCTGCACGATGCCTTCGTGGTCGCGCAGGTCGATGAAGCAGACACCGCCCAGGTTGCGGGCGACGTCGGTCCAGCCGGCGAGGGTGACGGTTTGGCCGATCAGGGTCTCGTCGACCAGGCCGCAGAAGTGGGTACGCATCGCAGAACTCCGCAAGGGGAATGCCGGCGCAGGCCGCGCCGGAAAGCCCGATATTCTGGGGCCCGGCGGCCGCCCGGGCAAATCCGGCCGGTCACGATCCGTTGGCGCTACCTGCGGCTATAGTCCGGCCAACTCACCGCCGCAAGGATCCGCAGATGTCCCTTCGCCTGTCGCTCGCTGTCTCCTCCCTGGCCGCGCTGCTGGCCCTGGGCGCTGCCGCCCCGGCCGCCGCCCAGGACCGCGGCTACGCCGGCCAGACCGTCACCTGTTCCTCCAACAACAACCGCCGCGTGCAGTGCAACGTGCCGTTCATCGGCCGCGCGGTGCTGGTGCAGAACCTCTCCGACACCCGCTGCGTGGAAGGCAACAACTGGGGCAGCGGCCGCGGTTTCGTCTGGGTCGATCGCGGCTGCCGGGCCCGCTTCGCCGACAGCCGCGAAGGCGGCGGCTGGGGAGGCGGCGGCAACGGCGGCCCGGGCGGCACGATCCGCTGCGAGAGCAGCGACCACCGCCAGCGCCTGTGCAACACCAATTGGCGCGGCGCCACGCTGGTGCGCCAGTTGTCGGACACGCGCTGCATCGAAGGCCGCACCTGGGGCTTCCGCAACGGCAGCATCTGGGTCAACGACGGTTGCCGCGGCGAGTTCGCCGAAGGGCGTGGCGGCTGGGGCGGAGGTGGCCACGGCGGCGGCTGGGGCAACGCCGACCCGAACTACCAGGTCACCTGCAGCAGCGACGACCAGCGCCGCCGCTTCTGCGACTGGGACCGCAACCGCGGCCGCCCGGTGATCGTGCAGCAGCTCTCCAAGACCCGTTGCGACGAGGGCCGGACCTGGGGCTACCAGGGCAACCAGCTGTGGGTGGACGACGGCTGCCGGGCGCGCTTCGGCGCCCGCTGAGCCGCCGAGACCGGAGAAGCGAAGGGGCGGCCATGGCCGCCCCTTTGCGTTGGCGCGGGCTCAGGTGGCCGGCTTGGAATCGCTCTTGGCGGGCGCGGCCGGCGTGCTGGCGCCGCTTTCGGCCAGGTTGCGCTTCTTGTCGCCGTCCTTCTTGAAGTCGGTCTCGTACCAGCCGCCGCCGGCCAGGCGGAACGACGGCGCGGTGACCTGGCGCTTCACCGCTGCCGCGCCGCACGACGGGCAGACCGTGGGATCGGGGTCGGAGAGCTTCTGCAGGCGGTCGAAGCTGTGGCCACACTCGGCACACTGGAAGGCGTAGATCGGCATGGGGGCATACGCAGGTGGAACGGAGACCGGCAATTTTAGGGCAAAGCGGCGCGGTTCAAGGCGCCTGGCCGCGCCGAGGCCACCTTCCCTCCTCCTCCCCGCCCGTGGCCCTCCGTGGCGGTGGCGGCGGCCGCGACCGGGAGCGGTCGCGGCACCGGCCATCGGGCGCTAGCCGCCTGCAACGCCGTCATGCGTACCGCGCAACGGCCTCCGCCACCGCGGCCAGCGCGGCGTTCTGTCCGTCCGGGTCGACCTTCGCCCCTTGCAGGTAGGTCGCCAGCAGCAGCGGCGCGCCCCCGCCCGGCGGCCACAGGATGGCGATGTCGTTGGTGGTGTCCTCGCCGTTGAAGCCGGTCTTGTCGCCCACCTGCCAGCCGGCCGGCAGCCCGGCGCGCAGGCGCTTGCCGCCGGTGCGGTTGTCGCGCAGCCAGGCCGCGAGCAGCGCGCGCGAGGCCGGCTTGAGCACATCGCCCAGGAGCAGGCGCCGCAGGTTGTCCACCATGGCCGCCGGCGTGGTGGTATCGCGGTCGTCACCGGCCGCGAACTCGTTCAACCCCGGCTCGGGGCGATCGGTCCGGGTCACCGCGTCGCCATTGGCGCGCAGGAAGGTGGTCAGCCCCGCGGGGCCACCGACCAACGGCAACAGCAGGTTCGCCGCGGCGTTGTCGCTGCGGGTGATCGTGGCGTGGCACAGCGCGTCCACGCGCAGGCCGTCCGCGCCCACGTGCTGTTCGGTGATCGGCGAGTTGCCCACCAAGTCGGTGGCGGCAATCGGCACGCGCCGGTCCAGCCGCAGGCGGCCGGCATCCACCTCGTGCAGGATCGCGCCCGCCAATAGAAATTTGATGGTGCTGCACATCGGGAAGCGCTCGTCCTCGCGCTGCCCGCCCAGGTGCCGGCCCTGGGCGTCGCGCAGGCTCACGCCCAGCCGCCCGCCCGCGCGCCGCTCGATCTGCGCCAGCGCCGCCGCCAGCGTGCCGCCGGACGGGGTCGCCGGTTTCGCCTGTTTTCCCCATGCCGCCTGGGCTGCCAGCGCACTCGCCGCCAGCGCCGACCACTGCAGGAACCGCCTTCTCGTATGCATCGCGCACCTCCTTGGAAAGCCTGGAGTATCGAAACGTTGACCGCAGCCCACCAGCGAGGATATTCAAGGCGACCCATGAGCTGGATTGATGCCTGCCGATGCCGCGCTCCCGCCTGCCGCTCAATGCGCTGCGTGCCTTCGAGGCCGCCGCCCGCCACCAGAACCTCACCCGCGCCGCCGACGAGCTGTGCGTCAGCCAGGCCGCGCTGAGCCACCAGATCAAGGCGCTGGAATCGCGGCTGGGCGTGCGCCTGTTCGAACGCCTGCCGCGCGGCGTGGCGATGACCGACGACGCCGCCGCGCTCTACCCGGTGCTGAGCGAGTCGTTCGACCGCATCGCCGCGGTGCTCGACCGCTTCGCCGATGGGCGCTACCGGCACGCACTGGCGGTGGGAGTGGTGGGCACCTTCGCCACCGGCTGGCTGCTTCCGCGGTTGCCCGCCTTCGCTGCGGCGCACCCGGATATCGAGCTGCGCCTGCATACCCACAACAACCGCATCGACCTGGCCGGCGAAGGGCTGGAGCTGGCGATCCGCTTCGGCGACGGCGATTGGCTCGGCCACGTCGCCACGCCCATCCTCGCGGCGCCGTTCGCGCCGGTTTGCGCGCCGGGGCTGGCCGCGCAGCTACGCACGCCCTCCGACCTGCGGCGGGTGCCGCTGCTGCGCTCGTATCGTGCCGACGAGTGGGCGAGATGGTGCGAGGTGGCGGGCCTGCCGCCGCTGGAGGCGCGCGGGCCGATGTTCGATTCCTCGCTCGCCCTGGCCAGTGCGGCGGCCGCGGGCGCGGGCGTGGCGCTGCTGCCGTTGTGCATGTTCGAGCAGGACCTGGCCTCCGAAAGGCTGATGCAACCGTTCGCGGCCAGCGCGGACCTGGGCCGCTATTGGCTGACGCGGCTGCGCTCGCGCGCGGAAAGCGAACCGGCGCGGCGGTTTCGCGAGTGGCTGCAGGTGCAAGCGGACTGAGCGCAGCGTCATCCGCCGCGCGCGCCGTTCACGCCGTGGCCGCTGGCCATGACGATCGCCTCGGCGCTGCCCTTCAGCGTGGTGAGCTGTTGATCTGCTGGGGGCTGCTGAAGGCGATCACGCCGGAGCCGTTCCAGGCCGCGCGCTTCGTGCTGCAGGACCCGCGCCGCCGCGTGCAGGACACCCCGCAGCACTTCCGTGCCGAGGTGCACCTGCGCGCAGGTGGCAAGGGCTACGACGTGATGGGCCGGCGCCGCGAGGACCTGATCGGCGACGTGCTGGACCAGTACCGGCGCCAGCGCGTGTTCCTGGACGCGGTGCGCTGGCGCGGCGGCACGCTCAGCCCATCAGCTCCAGCCACTGCTGCTCGGCCTGCGCCAGTTGCGCGGCCACGTGCTCGCGGTCGCGGCCCAGCGTGCCCATGCGCTGGCTGTCGGCGTAGTTCGCCGGGTCGGCCAGTTGGCGGTCCAGCTCGGCCAGTTGCGTCTCCAGCTCGCCCACGCGCTTCTCCGCGGCCGCGGCCTTGTGCGGATTGGCCGGCTTCTTCGGCACCGGCGGGGCCAGCGGCGGCGGCGGCGGGGGCGGCGTGGGGGCCGCATCGGCCATGCGCTGCTTGGTGCCCTGCGCGGCGGGGCGGCTGCGCAGCCAGGCGGCGTATTCGTCCAGGTCGCCGGCAAACGGCTCCACCACGCCGTCGGCCACGCGCCAGAAGGTGTCGCAGACCAGGCCGATCAGGTGGCGGTCGTGCGAGACCATCACGATGGCGCCTTCGAAATCGCTCAGCGCCTCGGCCAGCGCTTCGCGCATTTCCAGGTCGAGGTGGTTGGTCGGCTCGTCGAGCAGCAGCACGTTGGGCTGCTGCCAGGCGATCAGCGCCAGCGCCAGGCGCGCGCGCTCGCCGCCGGAGAAGCCATCGACCGGCTCGAAGGCGCGGTCGCCGGCGAAGTTCCACTTGCCGAGGAAGTCGCGGAACGCCTGGTTCACGCCGTCCGGCGCGAGCTCGCGGAAGTGGTCCATCGGCGACTGCCCTTCGTGCAGGGACTCCACCGTGTGCTGGGCGAAGTAGCCGATGCGCAGGTCCGGGTGGGCGGCGCGCTCGCCGGTAATCGGCGCCAGCTCGCCCACCAGCGTCTTGACCAGGGTGGTCTTGCCGGCGCCGTTGGGGCCGAGCAGGCCGATGCGCTGGCCCGCTTCCAGGCCGAAGCCGACATCGTGCAGGATCACCGCGTCCGGGCCGTAGCCGGCATCGACGTGGTTGAGCCGGATCAGCGAGAACGGCAGCTTGGCCGGCGGCGCGAACTCGATGCGGAACTCGCGCTCGGCGCGCACCGCCTCGGTACCGGCCAGCTTGGCCAGGCGCTTCATGCGGCTCTGCGCCTGCGCCGCCTTGCTGGCCTGCGCCTTGAAGCGGTCGATGAAGCTCTGCAGGTGGGCGCGCTCGGCCTGTTCCTTCTCGTGCGCGATCTGCTGCTGGCGCAGCTGCTCGGTGCGCTGGCGCTCGAAGTCGGTATAGCCGCCGACGTACAGCTTGGCGCCGCCGCCGTGCAGGTGCAGCGTGTGGGTGGCGACGTTGTCGAGGAACTCGCGGTCGTGCGAGATCAGCAGCAGCGTGCCGGGATACTTCAGCAGCCACTGCTCCAGCCAGAACACCGCGTCCAGGTCGAGGTGGTTGGTCGGCTCGTCGAGCAGCAGCAGGTCCGAGGGCATCATCAGCGCGCGCGCCAGGTTCAGGCGCACGCGCCAGCCGCCGGAGAATTCGGACACCGCGCGCGAGTGCGTCTCGGCCGGGAAGCCCAGGCCGTGCAGCAGCTTGCCGGCGCGCGCTTCGGCGTCGTAGGCGCCGATCTCGGCCATCTTCTGGTGCGCGTCGGCCACGGCCTCCCAGTCCTCGCGCGCGGTGGCTTCGGCCTCGGCCTTGAGGATGGCCGCCACCTCGACATCGCCGCCGAGCACGAACTCGATGGCCGGATCCGGCAGGGACGGGGTTTCCTGCGCCACCGAGGCGATCCGCACCTTGCCGGGCAGGTCGACATCGCCCTTGTCCGCCTCCAGCTCGCCGCGGATGGCGGCGAACAGGCTGGACTTGCCCGTGCCGTTGCGCCCGACCACGCCCACCCGGTAGCCGGCGTGCATGGCGAGGTCGACGTTGGACAACAGCAGCCGCTCTCCGCGACGCAGGAAGAAATTACGCAGGGAAATCATGACAGAAAGGCCTAAGGCGCAGATTATTGATAACCGGAAGGCATAAGCAGATGAGCAGCCTTCCTGCGACGCCATTCTAGCGTTAACGAATACTTAGCGCGTCCGGGGCCTGCCGTCGCCCGCTCCCTCTCCTCTAGGACGACGGCTCCGCCCCGGCCCCTGTTCACGCCCTTGCCGGGCCCGTTGGAGATGTCATGAAGTCCCCCTCCCCGCTCCTCGCCCCCCTCGCCGCGGCCATCGCCGTGGCGCTTCCGCTGGGCCAAGCCTTCGCCCAGGACGCCTCGGTCACCCCGAACACCCTGGACACCGTCATCGTCACCGGTACCCGCGTCAGCGACCGCACCGTGGCCGAATCGCAGTCGCCCATCGACATCATCAGCGCCGAATCGCTGGCCGCCACCGGCACCCCGGAACTGGCCACCGCGCTGGCGCGCGCCCTGCCCTCGCTGAACTTCCCGCGCCCGGCGCTGGCCGATGGCACCAGCGCGGTGCGCCCGGTGCAGCTGCGCGGCCTGTCGCCGGACCAGGTGCTGGTGCTGGTCAACGGCAAGCGCTACCACACCTCTTCGCTGCTCAACATCAACGGCACCATCGGCCGCGGCTCGGCGGCGGTGGACCTCAACACCCTTCCCATCGCGAGCATCGCGCGCGTGGAAGTGCTGCGCGACGGCGCCTCGGCGCAGTACGGTTCGGACGCCATCGCCGGCGTGGTCAACATCGTACTCAAGGGCGCGGAGAAGGGCGGCAGCCTGGAAGCCGGCTACGGCCAGTACTCGGCCGGCGACGGCAAGAACTACCAGCTCTCCGGCGACACCGGCGTGGCGCTGGGCGGCGACCGCGGCTGGCTGCACGTGGCCGGCCAGCTCAACCAGCAAGATCCGACCAACCGCGCCCGCCCGTATGCCGGCGCGCCGAGTGCCTCGCAGCCGGCGGTGGGCCAGAAGGCCTTCGTCATCGGCGACCCGGAGGTGGACGCGCAAGCGTTCTCGCTCAACAGCGAGTACAACTTCACCGACACGCTCACCGCCTACGCCTTCGGCCTGGCCAGCAACCGCGACATCACCGGCTCGGCGTTCTTCCGCGCGCCGGGCAACACCGCGCAGAACATCCGCGCCATCTATCCGGACGGCTTCCTGCCGCAGATCCAGACCTACGCCAAGGACCGCAGCCTGGTCGCCGGCCTGCGCGGCGAAGTGGCCGGCTGGAAGTGGGATGCCAGCTACAACTACGGCTACAACCGCATCGATTTCCACACCCGCAACACGCTCAACGTGAGCCTGGGCGCCAACTCGCCGACCTCGTTCTACGACGGTGCGCTGGAGACCACGCAGAACATCGCCAACCTGGATTTCAGCCGCGGCTTCGACTGGGGGCTGGCGTATCCGGTGAACGTGGCCTTCGGCGTGGAGTACCGCAACGAGAAGTGGAACCAGTCGCCCGGCGAGCTGGGCTCGTACTACCAGAACGGCAGCATCGCCGGCGGCGCGCAGGGCTTTGGCGGTTTCGCGCCGAGCGTGTCGGGCCGCTACGCGCGTGACAGCTACGCGATCTACGCCGACCTGGAAGCCGACTTCACCGACAAGTTCTCCGCCGGGCTGGCCGGCCGCTGGGAGGACTACGAGGACTTCGGCAGCGAGACCTCCGGCAAGCTCTCGGCGCGCTACGCCTTCACCGACCGCGTGGCGCTGCGCGCTACCGCCTCCACCGGCTTCCGTGCCCCGTCGCTGGCGCAGCAGTACTTCCAAACCACCAGCACCACGTTCCTGGCCGGTGACCCGAATCCGTACGAGATCCGCACCTTCCCGGCCAGCAGCGCCACCGCGCAGGCCCTGGGCGCCGAACCGCTGAAGCCGGAGACCTCCACCTCCTACAGCGCCGGCCTGGTGCTGCAGCCGCTGGATGCGCTGTACCTGACCATCGATGCGTACCAGATCGAAGTGGACGACCGCATCGTGCTGTCCTCCAACCTCACCGGCACGGCGGTGCGCCAGTTCCTGGAGGCGCAGGGCATCTACGGCGTCAACGGCGGCCGCTACTTCACCAACGCCATCGACACCCGCAGCCGCGGCGTGGACGTGGTGGGCAGCTACCGCTGGCAGCTGGCGGCAAGCAGCTTCGACCTCACCGCCAGCTACAGCTACGCCAAGACTGAGGTGACCCACGTCGCCCCGAACCCGGCCGAGCTGAGCGCCAACGGGCTGAACCTGGAGCGCATCGACCGCACCGAGCGCGGCCGCATCGAGGAAGGCTTCCCGCGCGACAAGTTCCTGCTCAACGGCACCTGGAACGCGGAGCACTGGACGCTGGCGCTGGGCGCCACGCGCTACGGCGAGTACACCACCCGGCCGACCTCGGCGGTGAACGACCAGACCTTCGGCGCCAAGTGGGTGGTCGATGCTTCGGCCAGCTACAAGGTCGATGGCTGGACGCTGACGCTGGGCGCGGACAACCTGCTCAACGAGTACCCGGACGAAAACAACTTCGCCAACTCCACCAGCGGGCAGTTCCCGTACAGCAACCTCTCGCCATTCGGCTTCAACGGCGCGTACGTGTACGGGAAGATCGGCTACCGCTGGTAAGCGAGCGGTGGTGTGGTGATTCCCTGCGAAGGCCCGGGTAACCGGGCCTTCGTCGTGGCGGAATGGGGTGCGTCGCCATTTGCCCGTCGTGGGTGGCACACGTGTATCCCGCCTTCCCGCGGTTTGCGTAAGGCGCGTTCCGATGCGCGCAGTTGCAGCTGAAACAAACAAAAATTTGACAACCCGATGTCATAGCGGTTACTCGTGAATCGTGATCGGCGCGGCTGGCGGCCGCGGTCGCCCAGGAGGGGGCGCGTCGGCGCATATCCGTCCCCGCCGGAGTCGCCCTTCCATGAAGCCACGTGCCTGTGTTCTTGCGTCCGCCGTCGTCCTCGCGCTGTCCCCGCTGTCCGCCTTCGCGCAGTCCTCGCCCAATACGCTCGATACGGTGATCGTCACCGGTACGCGCGTGTCCGACCGCACCGTCGCCGAGTCCGCCTCGCCGATCGACATCATCTCGCCCGAGGCGCTCACCGCCACCGGCACCACGGAGTTGGCCACCGCGCTGTCGCGCGCCGTGCCCTCGCTCAATTTCCCGCGCCCGGCCATCACCGATGGCACCGACGCCGTGCGCCCCGTGCAGTTGCGCGGGCTGGCGCCGGACCAGGTGCTGGTGCTGGTGAACGGCAAGCGCTACCACACCACCGCGCTGGTGAACCTCAACGGCAGCCAGGGCCGTGGCTCCTCGCCGGCCGATCTCAACACCATCCCGATCGCCGCGGTCGAGCGCATCGAGGTGCTGCGCGACGGCGCGGCCGCCCAGTACGGCTCGGACGCCATCGCCGGCGTGATCAACGTCGTACTCAAGGGCAGCGGCAGCGGCGGCAGCCTCGCCGGGCGCTACGGCCAGTACAGCGCCGGCGACGGCGAGCAGTACCAGCTCTCCGGCGATGCCGGCATCCGCCTGGGCGAGAACGGCTCGATCCATTTCGCCGCGCAGGCCGGCCACCAGGACCAGACCGACCGCGCCAAGCCCTACAACGGCGTGGTCGAGCAACGCTATGGCGACCCGGAGATCGACCAGGGCGCGGTGTCCTACAACGGCGAGTACAGCCCTTCGGACTACCTGACGTTCTATTCCTACGCGATGGCCAGCCGGCGCGAAGTGCTCTCCAACGGCTACTTCCGCTGGGATACCGACAACCGCAACCGGCCGCAGATCTATCCCGACGGCTTCCTGCCGCAGATCTACAACGTCAGCAAGGACGTCTCGTGGGTCGGCGGCTTAAAGGCCAGCACCGAGGGCGGCCTGCACATCGACATGAGCTACAACTACGGCCAGAACAACCTGCGCTTCGATGTGCGCAACAGCCTCAACAACAGCCTGGGCCTGGATTCGCCGACCCGCTTCTACGCCGGCACGCTGGAAGTAACCCAGAACGTGCTCAATGCCGATTTCAGCAAGTCGCTGGACGTGGGCATGGCGTACCCGCTGGCACTCGCGTTCGGCCTGGAATGGCGTGGCGAGAAGTTCAACGAATCCACGGGCGAGCCGGCCTCGTACATCAACGGCGGCGTGCCTTCGGCCAATGGCAGCTTCCTGCCCGGCGCGCAGGTCTTCGCCGGCTTCAAGCCCACCGACTCGGGCCACTACGACCGCCACAGCTATGCCGCCTACGTGGACCTGGAGGCGGACCTGAGCGACAAGTTCACCGTCGGGCTGGCCGGGCGCTACGAGGACTACAGCGATTTCGGCGACACCGCCAACGGCAAGCTTTCGCTGCGCTACGCCTTCACCGACAAGATCGCCCTGCGCGCCACGGCCTCGACCGGCTTCCGCGCGCCCTCGCTGCAGCAGCAGTATTTCCAGTCCATCGCCACCAACTTCATCGACGGCGTGCCTTACGAGATCGGCACGTTCCGCACCGACAACCCCGCCGCCGTCGCCCTGGGCGCCGAACCGTTGAAGGCCGAGGAATCGACCAACTACAGCCTGGGTTTGGTGCTGCAGCCGATCGACGCGCTGTACGTGACCGTCGATGCCTACCGCATCGACATCGACGACCGTATCGTGCTGTCGGAGAACCTCACTTCCACCGCCGTGCGCAACTACCTGCAGGCCAACGGCTATGCCGGCATCGGCGGCGGGCGCTACTTCACCAACGCCGTGGATACCCGCACCACCGGCGTGGATGCGGTGGGCACGTATCGCTGGGCGCTGGCCAGCGGCCCGCTGGAGCTGACCGGCGGCTACAACTACAACAAGACCGAGATCGAACGCATCGCCGAGAACCCTGCCGCGCTGGAGGCCATCGATCCTACGGCGGTGCGCATTGGCCGCACGGAGATCGGGCGCATCACCAAGGGTTCGCCGCGCGACAAGTTCTTCCTCGGCGCGACGTGGTCCCCGGGCGACTGGCGTTTCAACGCCACCACCACGCGCTGGGGCGAGTTCACCAGCTACGGCACCACCCCGGCGACGGATCAGACCTACGACGCGAAGTGGACGCTGGACCTGGCCGCCACGTGGACGCTGGACAAGTGGAGCTTCACGTTGGGCGGAGACAACGTGCTCAACGAGTACCCGGACGAGCAGCTGGCGGGCAAGGGGACGCGCACCTACCTGCCCTACAGCACGTCCTCGCCGTTCGGGTTCAACGGTGCGTTTGTCTACGCGAACATCGACTACAAGTGGTGAGGCGGTAGCGCTGGCGCAAGGCGATTCATTGACCCCACGTCGATGGCGACGCGCCGGAGTGCGGGCTGGTCTTGTCCTTGCGCTTCTGGGTCGCGGCTGAAGCCGCTCCTACAACGAGGGAGTTGAACGGCGGCCGCTGAGCGCGCGCGGCTTTGGATGTTGTCGTCCGGCCGAGGGGATCGACGGGGGTCTGCGGGGGCGGGGCCCTTTCGGGACCGTAGGCGACATGGATGTCGCCTACGAGCCCCCATGGACGGGTTCACGGCGTGTCCCGAAAGGGCCCCGCCCCCGCAGGCCGTGCATAAGCCAATGCGAGCCGATCACCCTCGAAGGCCCGCAAGCCAACAAAAGGCGCCGCACACACGAGCCGGCCGCAGGCCAAAAAACACCCCCTTCTGTTTGCCACCCACCGCATTCATCAGCGAAACTCGAACCCCTTGTTCCCGTTCGAGCCGATGCACCACGACACCAGCCTCATCGACATCATCGCCGTCGGCCTCGCCGTCGCCTTCATTCTTGGCGCGCTGGCCAACAAGCTGCGTTTGTCGCCGCTGGTGGGTTACCTGATCGCCGGCATGGTGGTCGGCCCCTTCACCCCCGGCTTCGTCGCCAACCAGGACCTCGCCAACCAGCTCTCCGAACTGGGCGTCATGCTGCTGATGTTCGGCGTTGGCCTGCACTTCTCGCTCGAAGACCTGCTGGAAGTGAAGTGGATCGCCATCCCCGGCGCCATCGCGCAGATCACCGTGGCCACCCTGCTCGGCTGGGGCCTGGCCTGGACGATGGGCTGGCCCTGGCTCAATGGCCTGGTGTTCGGCCTGGCGCTGTCGGTGGCCAGCACCGTCGTGCTGCTGCGCGCACTGGAAGAGCGCCGCCTCCTGGAAACGCAGCGCGGCAAGATCGCCATCGGCTGGCTGATCGTCGAAGACCTCGTCATGGTCCTCGCCCTCGTGCTGCTGCCCGCCCTGGCCAGCGCGCTCGGCGGCGATCACGGCGGCGGCGTGGCCATCGCCATGGCGATGGGCTGGACCTTGTTGAAGATGGCCGCCTTCGTGGCCGTCATGCTGATCGTCGGCCGCCGCGCCATCCCCTGGATCCTTGCCCGCATCGCCGCCACCGGCTCGCGCGAACTGTTCACCCTCGCCGTGCTTGCCATCGCCCTGGGTGTCGCCTTCGGCTCGGCGATGCTGTTCGGCGTGTCCTTCGCCCTGGGCGCGTTCTTCGCCGGCATGCTGCTCAACGAATCGGAACTCAGCCACAAGGCCGCCAACGATTCCCTGCCCCTGCGCGACGCCTTCGCCGTGCTGTTCTTCGTCTCGGTGGGCATGCTATTCAACCCCTCGATCCTGATCGAGCATCCCTGGCAGGTGCTGGCCACCTTCCTCACCATCACCGTCGGCAAGTCGGTGGCCGCGTTCTTCATCGTGCGCGCGTTCGGCCATCCCACCGGCACCGCGCTGACCATCTCGGTGAGCCTGGCGCAGATCGGCGAGTTCTCCTTCATCCTCGCCGGCCTCGGCGTCGGCCTGGCGATCCTGCCGGAAACCGGCCGCGACCTGATCCTCGCCGGCGCGCTGCTGTCGATCATCGCCAACCCCTTCCTGTTCTCCTGGCTCGACCGCTGGCAGGCCCGGCAGGCGCAGGATGCCCCGCAGCCGGCCGAAGCCGAGCTGCCGCCCGGCCCGCCGCTGCCCAGCGAAGGCCACGCCATCGTCATCGGCTATGGCCGCGTGGGCAGCGCGCTGGCGCCGCTGCTGCGCGACCGCGGCGTGCCGGTGCTGGTGATCGACGACAACCGCGACCACGTCGAGCGCGCGCATGCCGCCGGCATTCCCGCCATCCGCGGCAGCGCGGCCGCCGACAAGGTGCTGGCCGAAGCGCATCCGCAGAACGCCAAGATCGCGGTGCTGGCGATCCCGCAGCCGCTGGAAGCCGGCGAGACGCTGAGCAAGCTGCGCGCGCTCAACCCCTCGCTTACCCTGCTCGCCCGCGCGCACAGCGACGCCGAAGTGAAGTACCTGCTCGACCACGGCGCCGATGGCGCGGTGCTCGCCGAACGCGAGCTGGCGCACTCGCTGACCGAAATGATCCTGTCCACGCCGCCCTATCGCAGCCTGCGGCAGGCGTAAGCGCGCTCAGGTCGCCAGCGGCACGTAGAGGTCGGCGCGCAGGATCGGCGCCGGCGTCTGCTCCGGATCGTCCAGGTAATGGTGGAACACCGGCGCGTCGCGCAGCCGCTGGCCGCTGTCGGGCCACCATTCGCGCAGCAGGCGGTCCAGCGCGTCTTCCAGCCCCTCGTACGGGCCGACATGGCGTAGCACCGCATGGCGGCCGCCGCCCAGCGTGCGCAACGCCATCGGCGCCGGTGGCGTCGCCACGCCTTCGCCGAAGGCCATCGCGCAGTCGAATTCGTGCTCACGCGGCGCCACGTCGCGGTGATCGGCCAGCGGCACGCCGACCAGCCGCTCCAAACGTTCGCCCAGCCCCGCGCGCATGGCCCAGTCGAACAACCGGCCGAAGCCGCGATCCAGGTCTTCGAACGCACCGCGCTGGCGCAGCACGACAACCTCGAACGGCGACACCTCCTCGATGGTGACCCGCAACGGCAGGCGCTCGGCCGCGTCGGCCGCGAGCTGCGGCGAGGACAAGCGCTCGAGCAACGGGGCGACGGCGCGCGTATCGCCGCGCAGGCTCGCCGGCGTCACGTCCAGGCGCGCACGGAACGCACGTGCCAATGCCTGCGGCGAGTCGTAGCCGGCCGCCATCGCCGCCCCGGTCACGCTGCCGCCCTCGGCCAGCTGGCGCAGCGCCACGCTCAGGCGCAGGCGCGCCACGGTGTGGCCGACGGTCTCGCCGGTCAGCGCGCGATAGATGCGGTGGAAATGGAACGGCGACAGGTGCGCGATCGCCGCCAGGTCTTCCAGGTCGGGCAATGCGAGCTCCGGCTGGGCCACCCGCTCGCGCAGGTGCGCGACGACGCGCTCGATGCCGGCGACATGGCGATGCAGGACAGGCTGGCGCATGGGAAAGCTCCGGGGTGGGTGTGCCTGCACTGTGCCGAGCGCGGCCCGCCCGCGCGTTACCGATCTTGCGCGATGGCGGTGGCGCCTACAACGCCATCGTCACCAGCACCGCGACCTCGGCCAGCTCGCACAGCGCGCCGCAGGTGTCGCCCGTCATGCCGCCGAGCCGGCGCATGCACAGGCGCCGCCACAGCAGGCCCAGGCCGACGACCACCAGCAGCGCGAGCACCGCGCGACGCCCGGCGCACACCACCAGCACCGCGGTGCCCAGCAGCGCGAGCGCGCAGGCGACGCGCGAGGCGCCTGCCAACGGCGCGCCCATGCCCCCCGCCCGCACGTAGGGCGTGGTGAGGAAGGCCGCGGTCAGCGCCGCGCGGCCGAGCAGCGGCGCGATGACCAACGCGGTCCACGACAGCGGCGCCGGCAGGCTGGCGAGGGCGGCGAACTTCAGCAGCAACACCAGCACCAGCGCGCTGACACCAGCCGGGCCGCTGCGCGGGTCTTTCATGATCTCCAGCGTGCGCGCGCGATCGCCCATCCCGCCCACCCACGCATCGGCCGTGTCGGCCAGCCCGTCCAGATGCAGGCCGCCGGTCAGCCACGCCCATGCGGCCACCAGCAACGCGGCCATCAGCAGCACCGGCGTGGCTTGCAGGCACCACGCCAGCGAGGCAAGCAACGCACCGACCACCACGCCCACCAGCGGATACCACGGCAACGAGCGCGCCTGTGCGCCGGCGCGCGCGAACACCGCGCCCGGCACCGGGATGCGGGTCAGGAAGCCCAATGCGACGAGCAGGCCGTCGATCACGCGGCAACCGGCGGCCAGGCGAGCGGATGCAGCGAGGCGTGCGGCACCTCGATCTCCACCATCTGCGCGAAGGGCCGCTGCTCGGCCACGCAGCGCAGTGCGCGGATCGCGCCGCCGTGCGTCACCACCAGCACGCGGCGGCCACTGCCGGCATGCTCGGCGACGATTTGGTCCAGCGCGGCGGACAGGCGGCCGCGGAACGCGGCGAACGGCTCGCCGGCCGGCGGCGGGTGGTTCACCGGATCGGCCCAGAACCGGCCCAGCGCAGGGCCGGCATCGCGGTCGATGTCCTCGATCGGCACGCCTTGCCAGTCGCCGAAGTGGTATTCCGCCAACCGCGCATCCAGCCGCAGCGGCAGCCCGCGCTGCGTGGCCAGCTCGGCGGCGAACGCGGCGCAGCGCTGCAAAGTGGAAGACACCACCGCGTCCCAGGTGCCCGCCGCGGCCGTGGCGCGCAGCTGCTCCCAGCCCAGCGCGCTGAGCGGATCGTCCAACTGCCCGCGATAGCTGCGTTGGCCCGTATGGCCGTGCCGCAGCAGTTCGATGATCGGCGCCTTGCTCATGCCTCCGACACTCCCGCTTCCTCGAACGTGGCCATGTTCGCATGCAGCGCGCAGGCCAGCCGCAGCAACGGCACCGCCAGCGCCGCGCCGCTGGCCTCGCCCAGGCGCAGGCCGAGATCGAGCAGCGGCTCGGCGCCGAGCGCATCGAGCACGGCGCCGTGGCCGTTCTCCTGCGAGCGGTGCGAGAACAGCAGCCAATCGCGCACGCCCGGTTGCAGGCGCACGGCGAGCAATGCGGCGACGCTGACGATGAAGCCATCGACCAGCACCGGCAGGCCGGCCTGCGCGGCCGCCACGCAAGCGCCGGCCAGCGCGGCGATCTCGAAGCCACCCAGGCGCCGCAGCCACTCCAGCGGCGGGTGTTCGCCGGCATGCCAGGCCAGGGCGCGCGCGATGACCGCCGCCTTGTGCGCCATGCCCTGCGCATCGAGCCCGGTGCCCGCGCCGACCATCCATTCCGGCGGCAGGCGCAGCAGCGCGGCGCCCAGCGCGGCGGCGGCGGTGGTGTTGCCGATGCCCATCTCCCCGCCGATGTACAGGCGCGCCCCGGCGGCGCGCGCGGCGGCGACGCTATCGGCACCGGCCTGCAGCGCGGCGTCCAGCTGGTCGGCGGTCATCGCCGGCTGGGTGCAGAAGTTCGCCGTGGCCGGTGCGATGCGCGCGCGCCGCACGGCGGGTAGGGGACCAATGTCGTTGACGGTGCCCAGGTCCACGACCTCCAGGTGCGCGTCGAGCGCGCGGGCAAGCACCGAGATGGCCGCGCCGCCGCGCGCGAAGTTGCGCAGCATCTCGCCGGTCACCGCCTGCGGAAACGCGGAGACGCCTTCGGCCGCCACGCCGTGGTCGGCGGCGAACACCGCGATCCACGCCGGATCGACCACGGGGCACACCGCGCCTTGCAGGGCCGCCAGGCGGATCACCAACGGTTCCAGCCGCCCGAGCGAACCCGGCGGCTTGGTCAGGCGCGCCTGCCGCGCCGTGGCCTCGCGCGCGATGGCCGCATCCGGCCGCGCCGGCGGCGCATGCCACCACGCGCTCATGGCGTACCGCCCTTCAGCCACATCGGCAGCCCCGCCACCACCCACGCCACGTGCGCGCACTGGCGCGCCAGCGCCTGGTGCAGCCAACCGGCTTCATCGACGAAACGCCGGCTCAGCGCTCCCATCGGCACGATGCCCTGCCCGACCTCGTTGCTGACCAGCAGCACGCGCCCCGGCAACCCGGGCAGCACCTGCAGCAGCGCATCGCGCTCGCGCTGGAAGCGGCCGGCGTCGGCATCGCCCAGCAGGTTGCCCAGCCACAGCGTCAGGCAATCGACGATCACGCAACGCTCGGGCGCGGCGTGCACGCGCAGCGTGGCGGCCAGGGCCAGCGGCTCTTCCACGCATTCCCAGCGCACCGGGCGCCGCGCGCGATGGTGGGCGATGCGCGCGGCCATCTCCGCATCCAGCGCTTGCGCCGTCGCGATGTAGGTGACGGGCAGGCCGCTGTCGGCGGCGCGTTGTTCGGCCAGCGCGCTCTTGCCCGAGCGCGCGCCCCCCAGGATCAACTCATGCATGCGCGGAAGGTCCTCGCGTTGGAAGCGGTGGCAGGTTCAGCAGGCGCGACAGGGCCGAAGTATCCAGGTGGGCTTCCACCTCGTCGGCCAGCCGTTCCAGGGTGTGTTCGCGCAGGGCGGCCAAGTCCAGCGGCGTGGCGTGGTCCAGGCCGGCCCAGTGCAGCAGGGCCTCCAGCGCCTCGGGCGCGTCGAACAGGCCATGCAGGTATGTGCCGATGACCTGCCCGTCGGCGGAGATCGCCCCCTCGGGGCGGCCTTCCTCCAGCCACGCGAACGGGCGCGCCAGCGCGCTGCCCTCGCTGTGGCCGCAATGGATTTCATAGCCGCGCACGGCCGCGCCGGCCAGCTGCAACGTGCCCTGGGTGGCACGCAGCTGCTTGTCGCCGCCGAAGTACGTGCGCAGGTCGAGCCAGCCCAGGCCCTCGCTGCGGCCGGGCGGGCCATCGTGCCCGTCCGGGTCGAGCAGCTCGCGGCCCAGCATCTGGAAACCGCCGCAGATGCCCAGCAGGCGACCGCCGTAGCGCAAGTGGCGCGCGATCGCGTCGGCCCAGCCCTGCGTGCGCAACCAGTCCAGGTCGGCGCGGGTGGACTTGCTGCCGGGCAGCACGATGAGATCGCAAGGCGGCGGCACGTCGCCCGGCCTGACGAAATGCAGCTCGACCTGCGGATGCGCGGCCAGCGCGTCGAAATCGTTGTGGTTGCTGATGCGCGGCAGTGCCGGCACCACCACGCGCAGGCGCGCCTGCGGCTTGGCCGCTTGCGTGCGCGGCAAGGCGTCCTCGGCCTCCAGGTGCAGCCCGTGCAGGTACGGCAGCACGCCGAGCACCGGCTTGCCGGTCTCGCGTTCGAGCCAGTCCAGCCCGGGCTGCAGCAACGACAGGTCGCCCCGAAAGCGGTTGATGACGAACCCGGCCACGCGCGCGCGCTCGCTGTCCGACAGCAGCGCCAGCGTGCCGACCAGGTGGGCGAATACGCCGCCGCGGTCGATGTCGGCGACGAGGATCACCGGGCAATCCACCGCTTCGGCGTAGCCCATGTTGGCGATGTCGTTCGCGCGCAGGTTGATCTCGGCCGGGCTGCCCGCGCCTTCGACCACCACTACCGCGTGGCGCGCGACCAGGCGGGCATGCGAGGCCAGCACCGCCTCGCGGGCGATGCGCTTGTAGTCGTGGTAGGCGACCGCGTCGAGCGTGGCCACGACGCGGCCATGCACGATCACCTGCGCGCCGGTGTCGCTCTGCGGCTTGAGCAGCACCGGGTTGAAATCGGTATGCGGCGCCAGTCCGCAGGCCTGCGCCTGCACCGCCTGCGCGCGGCCGATTTCCCCGCCATCGGCGGTGACCGCAGCGTTGAGCGCCATGTTCTGCGGCTTGAACGGCGCCACGTCGATGCCATGGCGATGCAGCCAGCGGCACAACGCGGCGACCAGCGTGCTCTTGCCGGCATCGGAGGTGCAGCCCTGCACCATGAGTACGCGCGCGCTCATGCGGCCAGCGCGCGCAAGGCGGCGTCCAGGCGCGCGAAACCGGCCTCGTCGGGCGGCAGGCCGAAACGCAGGCTGGCGGGCGCGTCGAACAGGCGCGTCAGCAGGGCGCGGGTTTGCAGCGCCTCGTGCAACGCCGCCGCGCGCGGGTGGCGGCACCACTGGAAGAACGCGCTGCCGCCGGAGGGCGGCAGGCCGTGCGCGCGCAGCAGCGCCGCCAGCCGCTGCGAGGCGGCGTGCAGGCGCGGGCGCGCGGCGTCCTGCCACGCGCGGTCGGACAACGCCCGCGTCACCGCCCAGCGCGTGGGGCCGCCGAGCGTCCACGGCCCGAGCTGTTCGCGCAGGGCCTGCAGCAACGCCGGCCACGCACACACGAAACCGGCGCGCGCACCGGCCATGCCGAAGAACTTGCCGACCGAACGCAGCACGACCAGCCCTTCGGTACCGGTGGCCGGGCACAGGCTGTCGGCGGGCGTGGCGTCGATGAAGGCTTCGTCCACCACCAGCCAGCCGCCGCGCGCGGCGAGCCGGGCATGCAGCGCGCGCAAGGCGGCGGCGTCGAAGTGCTCGCCACCGGGGTTGTTGGGGTGGATCAGCACCAGCACGTCGAGGTGGTCGGCCTCGGTGATCAGCACGTCGGCGCCCGCGTCGAACACCTCGTGGCCGGCGCGCCGCCACGCATGCGCGTGCTCGTTGTAGCCCGGGGCGATCACCCCGACACGGCCGCGCGCACGCAACAGGGGCAGCGCCTGGATCGCCGCCTGCGAGCCGGCCACCGGCAGCAGGTGCGGGGTTCCGTAATAGTCCGATGCCGCCGCGAACAGGCCATCTTCCTCTTCCGGCAAGCGGTGCCACACCTCGGCCGGCAGCGCGGGCACCGGCCAAGGCCACGGGCTCACGCCGGTGGAAAGGTCCAGCCACTGCGCGGCAGGAATGCCGTGGCGTTGCGCGGCGCGCAACAGGCGGCCTCCATGTTCGAGCATGTCAGTAGCTCCCCAGCAGCGCGGCGGCGATCAGCAACGCGCACCACAGCGCCGCGCCGCCGCGTACCAGCCACAGTGCACGGCGCACGCTGTCCGCGTCGGCCGGCGCGCCTTCGCCCAGGGCCGGGCGCGGCTGCCATTGGCCGTGGTACGGCGCCGCGCCGCCGAGTTGCACGCGCAGCGCACCGGCGCCGGCGGCCATCACCGGCCCGGCATTGGGGCTCTTCCAGGCAGCGGCCTGCCCGCGCCAGCAGCGCAGCGCCGCAGCCGTGGCACCGAGCAGCGCGTAGGTCAGCGCGGTGAGGCGGGCAGGCACCCAATTGAGGACATCGTCGATGCGCGCCGCCGCCCAGCCGAAACGCAGGTAGCGCGGCGTGCGGTAGCCCCACATCGCATCCAGCGTGTTCGCCAGCCGGTACAGCACCGCGCCGGGCGCGCCGAGCAACAGGCCCCAGAACAGCGCGGCGAATACGGCGTCGCTCCCGTTCTCCAGCACCGATTCGGTCGCCGCGGCGGCGACCTGCGTGGCATCCAGCGCGCCGGTATCGCGGCTGACGATGCGTCCCACCGCGGCACGCGCCGCCGCGAGGTCCGCGCGCGCCAACGCACCGGCCACCGCCTGCGCATGCTCGCCCAGGCTGCGCAGGCCCACCGCGGCGTACAGCGCCACTGCGGCCCAAGCCAGCGCCGCCCAGGGCGACCACCACCACAGCAGCCATTGCACGCTGGCGGCGGCCAGCACGAACGGCAGCACCGCCAGGCTCCAGGCGAGCGATCCGGCGAGGCGCGAATCGCGGTACAGCCGCGTGGCCAGCCATTGCGCCCAACGTCCGAAGCCCACCAGCGGGTGCGCGCGGCGCGGCTCGCCCAGCAGCAGGTCGAGCAGCAGCGCCACCACGCCAACGCAGCCCGTGGCCAGCGCGCTCATCCCCATGATGCCGCGGATCCGCGCATGTTCAGAGCTCGATGCCCTTCTGCGCCATGATGCCGGCCTTGAACGCATGCTTGACCAGGCGCATCTCGGTCACCGTGTCGGCGGCCTCGACCAGCGCCTCCGGCGCGCCGCGCCCGGTGATCACCACATGCTGCCGCGCAGGCCGCGCGCGCACGGCCTGCAGCACGTCCTCGAGCGCGACATATTCCTTCACCAGCGCGATGTTCAACTCGTCCAGCAGCACGAAGTCGTAGTTCGGATCGGACAGCATCCGCCGGGCGACGTCCCACGCTGCCTGCGCGGCGGCGATGTCACGGGCGCGATCCTGGGTTTCCCAGGTGAAGCCCTCGCCCATGACGTGGTAGTCGAGCTGGTCGGGAAACCGGCGGAAGAATGCTTCCTCGCCGGTGGCGAAGCTGCCCTTGATGAACTGCACCACGCCGCAGTGCAGGCCGTGGCCGAGCGAGCGCGCCAGCATGCCGAAGCCGGAGGAACTCTTGCCCTTGCCATTGCCGGTGTTGAGCACGAACACGCCGCGGTCGATGGTGGCGCGGGCGATGCGGCGGTCGACGAGTTCCTTCTTGCGCTGCGCGCGTTCGCGGTAGTGCGCGTCTTCGTCGCGCGGGGGCGTGTCGTTCATGCGAGGGCGCCTTGCGGGCGTCGCGCGGCCAGGCGCCGCGCGGCCACCGCCAGCGCCAGGCCCACCGCGACGTAGCCGGCCAAGGTGCCCAGCGCGCGCGGGTAGTAGTGCGGCACGCGCGCCAGGAAGCCGGCCAGGTCGGCGCCCGGGTAATGGCCCGAAAAGAAGTAGAAGCCGCCCTTGGACAGCAGGTAGGCGACGCTGGCGGTCAGCACCAGCACCCCGGCCAGCCGCGGCACGGCGCGCCAGCGGGCTTCGTGCAGCCGCCGCGCGTAGACGTGCCCGCCCAGCCAGAGCGCGGCATTGGCGAGCGCGAGCGCCCAGTAGGCCGGCGATACGCACCAGTCGCTGATGGTGCCGGCGGCCAGGCTGCCGAGATCCAGCGCGCTGGAGAGCACGAAGAACAGCGGCAACGTCCACATCGGGCGCAGCAGCGCGCCGGCGAGGAAGAACACCGCCCACGAAGCACTGGGCAGCGCATCGACCGAGGCGAAGTGCTGGCCGCGCGTGCAGATCATCAACGCGGCCAGCAGCACGCCGGCCAACCCCTGGCCAGCGGCCGACGCGAGGGGCAACGCGCGGGGTGCGGCGCTCACCGGCTCACGCCTTGGCCGGTGCGGCAGCGCGCGTGCGCCGCCGCCGTGCCACGACGTAGTGCAGCGCGAGCGCGACGGCGAGGTAGGTGGCGGTGGTGCGCACGAACAGCGGCCCCCACTGTCCGGCGCAGGCGAGGTACTGGTTCCAGTTCGGATCCGGGTAGCGGCCGCCGAACCAGTAGAAGGCACCGTTGGAGATCAGGAACGACACCGCCGCGGCCGCCACGCCCACCACCCAGACCAGGCCGAGCGAGGCCAGCCCGCCCTCGCGGCGGGCCGACACCCAACGCCCGGCCTGCCACAGCACGGCGTAGGACAGCAGCAGCGCGTAATAGGCGGGCGTGACGCAGTAGTGCTGGAAGAAACTCATCCCCTGCTGGCGGATGGCGAGGTAGTCGATCAACACCGCCACGCCCAGCAGCAGGGCGTACTGGACGTAGCGGCGCAGGTAGAAACCGCCGAGGAAGAACAGCGCCATCGACGCATCCGGCAAGTGCAGCAGGCTGCCGACGTGATGGAAGCGCGTGGCGGCCATCACGATCAGCAGCGCGATCAGCACTGCGCGGGCGGCGGGAGGTGACAGGTGCTTCATCGGCGTTTCTCCCGGTTACTGCGCCGGATGGTAGCGCAGGGTCAGCTGGTAGTTGCGGCCGGGCTGGGCATACCAGCGCGCGGTTTCGTAGTCGCGGTCGAACACGTTGTTGGCCGACAGGCTCAACTTCCAATCCTGCGCGATGCGCCAGCCCACGCGCAGGTCGAGCAGGCCGTAGCCGCCCAGGTGCACGGTGTTGGCGAGGTTGTCGTAGCGCGCGCCGGCACCGAACACGCTGGCCCCCAGGCTGAAAGCGCCGAAGCTGCGGTCGGCGTCGAGGCGCCCGCTCTGGCGCGCGCGGCGCTGCAGCACGTTGCCGTGGTTGGTGTCGCCATCGGCGCGGGGATCGAGCCAGGTGAGCGTGGTCTGCAGTTGCCAGCCGGCGAGTTCCGCGCCGGTGACCGCCTCCACGCCACGGATGCGCGCCTGGTCCACGTTGTTCGGCTGGCCGAAGGGATGGGCGTCGTCCACCAGGTCGGCGTCGTAGGCGATGAGGTCGTCGACCTGGGTCTGGAAGGCATTGAGCGACCAGTGGCCCCAGGCGTGCTCGCCGCGCAGGCCGAGTTCGGCGCTGTGCGAGGTTTCCGGCCCGAGGTTGGGGTTGCCGTAGCCGGGGTAGTAGAGCTCGTTGAACGTGGGCGCCTTGAATGCGGTGCCATAGCTGGCCGTCAGGCGCAGCTGTTCGGCGAAATCCCAGCCCCACAGCAGGCTGCCGGTGTTCTTGCCGCCGAACTGGCTGTTGTCGTCGTGGCGCACGCTGGCCTGCACGGACTGCCGGCCGAAGGTCTGTTGCCACTGCGCGAAGGCGCCGCGGTTGATGCGGTGGTCGGCGTCGTAGGTTTCGCTGCTCTCGATCTCGTCGCGCTGCCAGTCGAACCCGACCGAGAGCAGGCCCGGGCCGGCCTGGATATCGGCCTGCAACGCGCCCAGGCGGCGGCGGGTATCGAAGGTGGAGGAATACACGCCATCGAGGTAGGTATCACTCAACTCGGCGCTGGTGCCGACGCTGGCGGTGAACCTGACGGCATCGTTCGGTGCATAGCGCAAGCGGCCGCCGGCGATCTGCTCCACGCCCTTGGCGAGGTTGTCCACGCTGCCGTCGTATTCGTTGCGGCTTTCGGCGCGCAGCGCGTTGACCTCGGCATCCCACTGGCGGTTGAAACGCCAGCCGCCTTGGACGCCGAGCGAATCGTTGCGGTAGCCGTCGCGGTCGGGATCGTAGTAGCGGGAGGCCGTATTGGTATAGGCGTTGATGCCGTCGGTTTCATCGTGCACGGCCTGCACGGCGTACCAGCCGCCGTGTTCGGCGGCGTCGCCCTGGGTGCGGCCGGACAGCCCGGCGCTGTAACGGCGGGCGTTGTCGCTGCCGATGCTCAAGGCCAGGTTGGGTTCGAACGGGCCGCGGGGCCGGCGGGTGAAAATCTGGATGACGCCGCCGATGGCCTCGGAGCCATAGAGGCTGGAGAACGGGCCGCGCACGATTTCGATGCGCTCGATCTGCTCGACGGGGATGTCCTGCAGGGCGGCGCCACCGGAGGTGGCCGAGCCCGCGCGCACGCCATCGACGAGCACGACGACATGGTCCGACTCGGTGCCGCGCAGGAACAGCGAGGTCGCCTTGCCCGCGCCGCCATTGTTGGCGAGCGAGACGCCGGCTTCGCCGCGCAACAGGTCGGGCAGCGATTGCGGCTGCCGGCGCTCGATCTCGGCGCGGTCGATGACGGTGACCGGCGCCAGGGCCTGGTCCTGGGTCTGGGCGGTACGCGAGGCGGTGACGACGATCTGGTCCAGATCGCGCGGGGCGTCGGCGGCGAAGGCCGCGCCGGCGGGGAACAACGAACAGGCCAAAGACGCCGCCAGGACCTGGCGACGGGACAACGACACGTGGCGATGCACTGAAACACTCCTAGTCCGCGCCTGCCCGCGCGGGAACGATGGAAAAGGACAGGCGGAAGGAGGGTATGGTGGTGACGGGATGCGACCCGGCCCCATGACATCGCCCACCGCATGTCACGCCGCTCCAGGCCGGTATCCGGGCTCGCGAGCGCGGGCGATCTACTCGCCAGCCAATCCGCGCCTTCCCATGCATGACTGCACAGTGGCTCGTGCGGACCTTGTCTCGCCTACCGTTGCGGGGGCAGCTCCGGAATTGACGCGTTGGCGTCGCACCGGATTCCCGTTTAAACCTGCCAGCTGTTCTTGGGAGGTCACCTGGGGCGGGCGAATGATACCGGGATTTGCTGGCTTGCGGCTGGCTTTCCTGGGTCTTGCGGTGGTTTTGGGGTTGTAGGCCTTCGATGTTGATCGGCTGTTTTTGGTTCGTGCACCGACAGCGGGGCGGGGCCTTTTCGGGACACGCCGTGAATCCATCCATGGAGGCTCGTAGGCGACATCCATGTCGCCTACGGTCCCGAAAAGGCCCCGCCCCGCTGTCCCTCCAGATCCCATCGACCGGACGACAACCTCCGAAGCGCGCGCGCACAACGCCCGCGTACTTCACGTCCTCGCACGCGCACCTTCATCGAAGTGGGATCCCCAAGGCGCCTTGCGCCGGCCTGCCGTATAGGGGCGTCAGCGGGCCATGGATGGCCCGCGGCGGCGAATCGGACAGGACGTCTGCTGAGCCGTGACGCCCCTATACGGCAGGCCGATGCCCGCACCGCGAGGCAGCCCCTCCACCGCACACGACGCACGCGCCATCGATAAAACCCACAAAACTGCATGACCCAAAAAAAAAGAGGCCCAGGCAACAGCCCAGGCCTCCTCCAACGCAGCGCACGCGAAAACCTCACCCCTTGGCAAACACCAACTGGCCACCCTCCGCATCCACCTTGATCACATCCCCGGTGGCGTATTCGCCGCCCAGGATCTTCTGCGCCAACGGGTTCTCCAGCTGCGCCTGGATCGCCCGCTTCAGCGGCCGCGCGCCGTAGACCGGATCGAAGCCGACATTGCCCAGCAACTCGAAGGCCTTGTCGCTGACCTCGATACGCAGGCCACGCTCGGCCAACCGCTTTTCCAGGCCCGACATCTGGATCTTGGCGATCTGCTTGATCTGCTGCTTGTCCAGCGGATGGAACACGACGATGTCGTCGAGCCGGTTGATGAACTCCGGCCGGAAATGCGCCTGCACCACGCCCATCACCGCCGCCTTCATCTGCACGTAGGCTTCCGGCGAATCGTCGCCGCTCAGCTCCTGGATCTGGTGCGAGCCCAGGTTGGAGGTCATCACGATGACGGTGTTGCGGAAATCCACCGTGCGGCCCTGCCCGTCGGTCAGGCGGCCGTCGTCCAGCACCTGCAGCAGGATGTTGAACACGTCGCTATGCGCCTTCTCCACCTCATCCAGCAGGATCAGCGAATACGGACGGCGACGCACGGCCTCGGTCAGGTAGCCGCCTTCCTCGTAGCCCACATAGCCCGGGGGCGCGCCGATCAGGCGGGCCACCGAATGCTTCTCCATGAACTCGCTCATGTCGATGCGGATCATCGCGTCGCTGCTGTCGAACAGGAACTCGGCCAGCGCCTTGCACAGTTCGGTCTTGCCCACGCCCGTGGGGCCCAGGAACAGGAACGAGCCGCTCGGGCGGTTCGGGTCCGACAGGCCGGCGCGCGAACGGCGCACCGCATCGGATACGACACGGATCGCCTCTTCCTGGCCCACGACGCGATGGTGCAGCACGTCTTCCATTCGCAGCAGCTTGTCGCGCTCGCCTTCGAGCATCTTGTTGACCGGGATGCCCGTCCAGCGCGAGACCACCTCGGCGATCTCTTCATCGGTCACGCGGTCCTGCACGAGCTTGAAATCCTTCTGCTCCGCTTCGCTGGCGGCGGCCAGCTGCTTCTCCAGCTGGGGCAGCAGGCCGTACTGGATTTCGCTCATCTTGGCGAAATCCTGCCGGCGCTGCGCCGCCTCCAGCTCCAGCTTGGCCTGCTCGATCTGCTCCTTGATCTTGGTGGCGCCCTGCAACGCGGCCTTCTCGGACTTCCAGATTTCATTGAGGTCGGAGAACTCGCGCTCCAGGCTGTCGATGTCGGCTTCCAGGTCCGCCAGGCGCTTCTGCGAAGCCTCGTCCTTCTCCTTCTTCAGCATCTCGCGCTGGATCTTGAGCTGGATCAGGCGGCGCTCCAGGCGGTCCAGTTCCTCCGGCTTGGAATCGATCTCCATGCGGATGCGGCTGGCGGCCTCGTCCATCAGGTCGATGGCCTTGTCCGGCAACTGGCGATCGGTGATGTAGCGGTTGGACAGCGTGGCGGCCGCCACGATGGCCGGATCGGTGATCTCCACGCCATGGTGGACGGCGTACTTCTCCTTCAAGCCGCGCAGGATGGCGATGGTGTCCTCCACCGTCGGCTCGCCCACGAAGACCTTCTGGAAGCGGCGCTCCAGCGCGGCATCCTTCTCGATGTACTTGCGGTACTCGTCCAGCGTGGTGGCGCCGATGCAGTGCAGCTCGCCGCGCGCCAGCGCCGGCTTGAGCATGTTGCCGGCATCCATCGCGCCATCGGCCTTGCCCGCGCCGACCATCGTGTGCAGTTCGTCGATGAACAGGATGATCTGGCCCTCGTTCTTGGCCAGGTCGTTGAGCACGCCCTTCAGGCGCTCTTCGAATTCACCGCGGAACTTGGCGCCGGCGATCAGCGCGCCCATGTCCAGCGAGAGCACGCGCTTGCCGCGCAGGCCCTCGGGCACCTCGCCGTTGACGATGCGCTGGGCCAGGCCTTCGACGATGGCGGTCTTGCCCACGCCGGGCTCGCCGATCAGCACCGGGTTGTTCTTGGTGCGCCGCTGCAGGACCTGGATCGTGCGGCGGATTTCCTCGTCGCGCCCGATCACCGGGTCCAGCTTGCCGCTCTCCGCGCGCGCGGTGAGGTCGATGGTGTACTTCTCCAGCGCCTGGCGCTGGTCCTCGGCATTCTCGCTCTGCACGGTGTCCCCTCCCCTGACCTTGTCGATCGCCGCCTCGATGCGGCGCTTGTCCGCGCCGGCGGCGCGCATGGCCATGCCCAGCGCACCGCCGTCGTCGGCGGCCGCCAGCACGAACCACTCGCTGGCAATGAATGCATCGCCGTGCTGCTGGGCCAGCTTGTCGGTCTGGTTGAGCAGGCGCGTCAGGTCGTTGCCGATCGACAGGTTGCCCTCCTGGCCGGAGACCTTGGGCAGCTTGTCGAGCGCTTCGCCGAGGCGTTCGCGCAGCACGGGCACGTTGACGCCGGCCTGCGCCAGCAGCGGCCGGGTGCTGCCGCCGGACTGGTCCAGCAGGGCGGTCATCACATGGACCGGTTCGATGATGTTGTGGTCGCGGCCAACGGCCAGCGACTGCGCGTCCGCCAGCGCCTGCTGGAAACGCGAGGTGAGCTTGTCCATCCGCATGGTGGGCGTTCCTCTGGAATCGGAAAGGCCGGCTGCGCCGGCAATGAACCCCAGATGCGGTTAAGCAGGCGTGTTTCAAGCCTGTGCGAGACGGGCAGTGGTCATTCGTTTCGGCACCGCCCGCGCGCCGCTTGCAAGCGCCCTGCGCCGGCCTCAAGCTCCAAGGACCCATGGAGACCGTTCCCGCACACGCCGCCGGCTGGCACGTCTATCTGCTGTTGTGCCGCAACGGCAGCTACTACGCGGGCATCACGAACGATGTGCCGGCGCGCTACGCCGCCCACGCGGCCGGACGCGGTGCGCGCTATACGCGCGCCTTCCCGCCGGTCGAACTCCTCGGCAGCCGCCCCTTCCCCGACCGCGCCAGCGCCTCGCGCGCGGAATGGCAGCTCAAGCGGCTGCCGAAGGCGCGCAAGCTGGCGTGGCTGGAACAGGCCACCTGATTCAAGGCGCCGCGGGCCGCACGTCGTCCGCGTCCACGCCCAGCGACTGCGCATAGCCGCTGTCGCGCAGTACCTGGTCGGCATCGGGCAGCGCGATCATCGCGCGCAGCGCCTGCCGGGGATGGCGGGCACGGTAGGCCGCCCATATCCGCACCCCCACCCAGTACGCCAGGTCGGGCGGGCCGCCATCCTCGCGGCCGCTGTTCCACATCCAGCGGGTGCCGGCGGCGATGGCCTGGGGGTCCGGCGAGGCCCCCTGCCAATGGGCACGCAGGGTCTGCCGGTCCTCCAGGAACTGGCGCAGCAAGGCCTGTTCCCGCGCCATGGCCCAGGCGTTGTCGGCGCCATCGGCCGTGCCGCCGGTGATGTCCGCCGCGAGGTGGCTGGCCGCGCCCTCGCGCAAGGCCCATGCGAGCAAATCGCGTCGCAGGGGGCTGTCTTCGGAGAGCACCGGCTGCAACGTGTGCGCGGTTTCGTGCGCGACCAGGGCACGCAGGCCGGCGCGCCACTCCGGCTGGGCGCACAGCTGCTCCAGGCTGATGCTTACCGTGCGTTGCGATGTCGCCAGGCCCAGCGCGTTCCCGCTGCCGAACACGATATCCACGGCGGGCAACCGCGCTTCGGGGAACCGCTCGCGATAGGCCTCCAGCACGGCGGCCACGCCAGCTTCCTGCGCGGGCATCGCCGGCAGGCACTCGTCCACCGCGTGCCGGTACTTGCCGGGGTTGGCGGCCACGGCCTGCGCGAGCTGCGCGGCGCTTCCCACGCCGTCGGCGATGTAGGCCTTCAGGCCCGCGCTGCCGGGGTCGAGGTAGCCGCGCTGCAGCTGGTTCGCGTCGGGCCGGCCGTGACCGCTTTCGAACACCCGCGCGAAACGGCGCGCGTCATCCAGATGGAGCACCGGCTGCGTGGCCGCCGTCGCGGCCGCCGCGCAGATCACCGCGCACAGCGGCCCGACCCTGCCCCTGTTTCCTTTCCCGCCCATCGCGCGACCCTCCCGCCCACTGCGATGGCGAGCAGGGTAGCCGAAGCGGCGTGAGACTCAGGCGCCGGTGATCGCCGCGCGAAACGCGCGCAGTTGCTGCTTCACCGCCTCCGCCTGCTCGGGCGCCAGGCGCAGCAGCGCCTTCTGCCCGACCGACAGCGATTCCAGCGCGGGGTCGGCGAACCGCAGCCGGCCATTGGCGCCGGGTACGACGGCGATCGGCTGCGCCGGCACGGGCGTCTGCAGCAGGTGGTCGATCACCGCGACCAGGCGGTCGTTGAAGTAGCCCTGCGGATAGCCCAGCTCGACATACGCCTGCTGGAACAGCGGGTAGAAGCGGCGATATACCTCCGCCGAGGCCTGTGCATCCACATGCACGAAGGCGCGCACGAACGGGGCGTAGCGGCGCGCGTTGGCCGCGGTGTCCAGCCAGGAGGCCTGCGCGTCGCCGGTGGTCGTGGCGATCGGGTCCTGCAGCGGGCGGTAAGGCAACGCGCGTAGCGTGATGCTCCGCTGCGGCAGGTTGTCCACCGCCACCACCAGGCGCTGCACCAGGTGGTCGCGCAGCAGCACCGCCAGCGCGCCTTCGTCGCCCACCACGCCGGCCAACGCGGCCCATGCGGCCTCGTCGCTGTGGGCGAGCGCGGGGAGCGCGGCATCGGCCGCGGCATCCGCTGCGATGGGATGCGCGATCGCCGGCTGGGCCGGCGCGGCAGGCGTGGCCGGCGCGGTACCGAGGCGGGGCGCGGACACGGGTTTCTCGGCCGTCGCCTCCGGCGACATGGCATCGGGCCGGAACAACCACACGCCCGCGCCTATCACCACCACCGCGCCGAGCAGCCACGGCCAGCGGGGTGCGTGTTCGCGTGTCTGCATGTCGGGAAGGCCTCCTGTGCGTGATCGTCGGCAGGTAGGACCTGCGCGACGCCGCCGGGTTCCTTCCGCGGGTCAGCTCAGGTTGTGCGACGCGGCGCGCCCGGGGTGAACGAGAGCAGCGCGAGCAGCGCCGCCAGCACGACATAGGCGCCGACGAACTGCCAGCTGATCGTGCGCGCCAGCCCTTGCAGCTGCCACGGCAGGTAGATGCCGCCGCGCGGATCGACCGAGTGGATCAGCCCGAACAACGCCAGCACCGCGGCCACCAGCAGGAACACCGCCGCGCGCCGCAGCCGGCCGTCGATCATCGCCGCCACGCTGGCCGTCCACAGCATCGCGGTGATGATGAAGCCGTTGCCGAGGGTGAAGATCACCGCCAGTTCCGGCAGCCCGTGCGCATCGGCCTGGGTGGTGAGTGCCTGCAGTTGCTCGGGCGCGATCCAGCCCGGCGCCTTGATCGCCAGCAGGTAGGCCACCGACGGCAGGAAGCCCAGCACCATCGCGCCGGCGTGGCGCGATGGCGTGGCCTGGAAGGCCTGGGTGGTGATGTCGATGGCGACATACACGATGATCGGCGCCAGCACCGCCAGCGGCAGCCACTGCACCAGGCCGGAAATGATGCCCAGCATGCCGCCGATGCCGACGAACAGGCCGGTCAGCAGCGTGTAGCCGCTGCGCGCGCCCATGTGCTTGTACGCGGGCTGGCCGATGTACGGGGTGGTTTGCGCGACGCCGCCGCACACGCCGGCCACGAGCGTGGCGAAGGCTTCCACCAGCAGGATGTCGCGGGTGCGGTAGTCGTCGCCGGCCGCGCGCGCGCTTTCGCTCACGTTGATGCCGCCCACCACCATCAGCAGGCCGAACGGCAGCAGCAACGGCAGGTACGGCACGGTGTGCGGCAACCCGGCGAGGAAGCCGAGGTTCGGCCACGGCAGCACGACCGACAGCGGCGTCCACGCCGGCAGCGCGAAGCCCGGCGCCCCCAGGCCGGCCAGGCCCAGGCCGTAATACAGCGCGGTGCCGACGATCAGCGCCACCAGCACGCCGGGCAGCGGCACCGGCAGGCGGCCCTTGGCGATCAGCACGTAGAGCAGCAGGCCGAGGGTGACGAAACCGGCCACCGGCGCGCGCAGCGTCTCCAGCAGCGGCAGCAGCCCCATCAGCACCAGCGCGATGCCGGCGATGGAACCCAGCAGCGAGGCGCGCGGCAGCGCGCGCGTGACCGCCTCGCCGAAGAACGACAACACCAGCTTGAGCAGGCCCATCACCACCAGCGAGGCCATGCCGAGTTGCCAGGTGGAGATCGCCGCGTCCGCCGGGCTCTGGCCCTGCGCCTTGAACGCGACGAACGCCGGCCCGAGCACCAGCAGCGCCATGCCGATGCTGGTGGGCGCATCCAGCCCCAGCGGCATGGCGGTGACGTCGTCGCGCCCGCTGCGCGCGGCCAGCCGCCGCGCCATCAGCGTGTACAGCAGGTTGCCCACCAGCACGCCGAACGCGGTGCCGGGAAACATGCGGGTGAAGACGATCTCGGCCGGAAACTGGAACAGGCCGATCAGCGCCATCGCGATGAAGCCGAGGATGGTGAGGTTGTCGACCAGCAGGCCGAAGAAGCCATTGAGGTCGCCGGCGACGAACCAGCGGGGACGCGAGGGGGTGACGGTGCGCATGCGATGTCCGGAAGGGCGTGGGAGGGCGTCAGAACGACACATCGACCGGCTGGCGCGACCACAGCACCGACTGGTGGCCGGTGGCCTGCTTCCACGCCAGGCGGATCGCCTCGATGTCGGCGCGGCGCTGCGCGGTGTCCTCGTGCAGGATCACCAGCACCTTGGTGCGCAGGCGGTTGGGCTGCGGCGCGCCGCGGAACAGCCACTGGCCGTAGGCATCGAACACGGTCAGGCCATCGGGGAAGCGCGGAGTGACTTCCTTGTCCAGGAAGGCGCGCCAGCGCTCCTCGCTGATCGGCGCGTCCTGCGGGCGGTCGGCGGTGCCGCTTTCCTCGCCCACGCCGAAATAAAGCTCGCTGCGCACCCACCCGCTGGCCTGGGCCGGGCGCAGCGCGTCGCCGCGCAGGTCCGCCGTGGCCGCGGCCGGGGGGCCGGAAGACACCGGCGTGGCGGCGCATCCCGCCAGCAACAGCGAAACGACGAGGAACGAACTACGCAGGACGGCGACGGGCTGGAACACGATGGCGGGATTTCTCGGCGGGGAAGACGGGGAGATTAGCCGCAGGCGGGACGCGGCGACTCATAACCAGCGGCGATGACTTCATGTCGAAAACGCGGCCACCGGACGACGACGGAAAGTTAACATATCGCTTCATCCGGATGAATGTTCATCCCTCGTCACCGCCGGAGCCACCCCCATGCATCGCCCCCATCCCCGCCCGCTCGCCCTGGCCAGCGCCCTTTCCTTGATCCTTGCCGCGCCCGCCTTCGCCCAAGAGGCGGCGAGCGCCACCACGCTCGATACGGTGATCGTCACCGGCACCCGCGCCAGCGACCGCACCGTGCTCGAATCCACCGCGCCGGTGGACGTGCTCACCGCCGAGGACATCCGCAAGGCCGGCGTGGTCAATGGCGAGCTGGGCAGCGCGCTGCAGGCTTTGCTGCCGTCGTTCAACTTCCCGCGCCAGTCCAACTCCGGCGGCGCGGACCACATTCGCGCCGCGCAGTTGCGCGGGCTGTCGCCGGACCAGGTACTGGTGCTGGTGAACGGCAAGCGCCGCCACGTCTCGGCGCTGGTCAACACCGACAGCAAGATCGGCAAGGGCACCACGCCGGTGGACTTCAATTCGATCCCGGTCAGCGCGATCTCGCGCATCGAGGTGCTGCGCGACGGCGCCGGCGCGCAGTACGGCTCGGACGCGATTGCCGGCGTGATCAACGTGATCCTGGACAACGACCCGGACAGCGGCGCGGTGGAAGCCAGCTTCGGCGCGCACCACACCGACCTCAAGCCGATCGACCGCACGATCACCGACGGCCAGACCAGCTACCTCAGCGCCAAGGCCGGTACGCGCCTGGGCGGGGACGGCGGCTTCATCAAGGCCGGCCTGGAGCTGAAGAACCGCGAAGCCACCAACCGGGCCGGCTTCGACCTCATCCCGCCGTGGGAGCAGACCGACAACAACCTCGCCCTGCAGGGCAAGCGCAACTACGCCATGGGCGATGGCCACAGCAAGGACATCAACGCGTGGTTCAACGGCGAGCTGCCGTTCGGCCAGGACGGCCAAGGCCGGCTGTACGCGTTCGGCACCTACAACTCGCGCGATACCGAGGGCGACAACTACTTCCGCTACCCGGACGACAGCAGCAACTGGCCGGAGGTGTACCCGAATGGTTATCGGCCGGTATCGCTAGGCGACAACCAGGACCTGCAACTGGTGGCCGGCGCACGTGGCCAGTGGGGCGAGTGGGACTACGACGCCAGCGTGGACTATGGCCGCAACGACTTCACTTACCGCCTGAAGAACTCGCTCAATGCCTCGCTCGGCCCGGACAGCCCGACCCGCTTCCGCACCGGCAGCTATGCCTTCGCGCAGACCGTGGGCAACTTCGACCTGAGCCGGGTGTTCAATACCGACGGCGCCAGCCACACGCTGGGCACCGGCGTGGAGCTGCGCCGCGAGGAATACCGCACCCACGCCGGCGACCCCGCCAGCTACGCCGCCGGCCCGTACACCGACCGCCCCACCGGTTCGCAGGCCGGCGGAGGCCTGAGCCCGCAGGACGAGGCCGACCTCTCGCGCAACGTGCTCGGCGCCTATGTGAGCCTGTCGAGCCAGTTCGGCGAGAAGTTCTCCACCGACATCGCCGGCCGCTACGAGCATTACCAGGACTTCGGCAGCCAGTGGACCGGCAAGCTCGCCGCGCGCTATGAATTCGTGCCGGCCTTCGCGCTGCGCGCCGCCATCTCCAACAATTTCCGCGCGCCCTCGCTGAGCCAGATCGGCTACGAGGCCACCTCCACCGGCTACGATGCGGCCGGCCGCCTCACCCAGGGCCGGCTGCTCTCGGTGAACAATCCCATCGCCCAGGCGCTCGGCGCGCGGCCGCTGGACCCGGAGAAGTCGCGCAACTACAGCTTCGGCTTCACCAGCCGCGTGGGCGAGCACTTCGACCTGTCGCTGGATTTCTTCCAGATCGACATCGACGACCGCGTGGCGCTGTCGGAGGACATCACCGGCGATGCGCTGACCACCTTCGTGGAAGACAACTTCGGTGTGAGCGGCGTGCAGAGCGCGAGCTTCTTCGTCAACGCGGCCGATACCCGCACGCGCGGCGCCGAACTGGTCGCCAACTGGCGCCAGGCGTTGGCGGGCGGGCAGCTGCTGCTGACCGGCACCTACAGCTACGCGAAGACCGAACTGAAGGACATCGTCGCCACGCCGGCCGAATTGCTGGCGCTGGACCCGGACTACGTGCTGTTCGGCGTGGAGGAGAGCAACACCCTCACCGACGCGACCCCGCGCACCCGCGGGCAATTCGCCGCCAACTGGAGCAACGACCGCTGGGCGCTGCAATCGCGCCTGAGCCGCTACGGCAGCGCCACGCGCGTGTTCGATTTCGGGGACGGCTACATTCCGCGGCAGACCTACGGCGCGGAGTGGCAGCTGGACCTGGAGGTCGAGTACCACGTGACCCCGCAGTGGAGCGTGGCGCTGGGCGGGCAGAACGTGCTGGACAACTACTCGGACAAGTCCAACGAGGACATCTACTACTTCGGCAACCTGCCGTACGACGTGCTGTCGCCGATCGGCAGCAACGGCGCTTACTGGTACGGACGGGTGCGCTACACCTTCTGACCGGCGCGCAGCCGGATGCACGGCGCCGGCGCCGGGCCCAATGGCCTGGCGCCGGCACCAGGCCGGCCACGGACGCCCGCGGGCGAGGCCTCCCCGAGCGTTCCGTAACCTGAATATCACGCCCGCTTTGACACAATGGGGGGCATGTCTGAAATCCCCCCTTTCCGACCGCCGCCGCCGTTGCTGGACGATGGCTGCGCGCTGTTCCTCGATGTCGATGGCACGCTGATCGAATTCGCGGAGGATCCGTTGCAGGTCCGCCTGCTGCCGCAGGTCCGCGAAGCCATTGGCGTACTGAGCGACCGCCTCGGCGGCGCGGTGGCGCTGGTCAGCGGCCGCCCGTTGTCCCAGCTCGACGCCCTCTTCGCCCCGCTGCGGTTGCCCGCTGCCGGCCTGCACGGCCATGAGCTGCGCAGCGAACTGGCCGCCCGCCACGACATGCCCGCCGCCGACGACACCACCGACTGGCTGCACACGCTGCACCAGCGTGCCGCGCACATGGCGCAGGCCCATCCCGGCGTGCTGGTCGAGGACAAGGGCGTCAGCATGGCCCTGCACTGGCGCGGCGCGCCGCAGTCGGCCGACGCGGTGATCGCGTTCGCCCACGATGCGCTCGCGCAGCTGCCCGGCTACCGCCTGCAGCCCGGCGACCATGTCGTCGAGTTCGTGCCGCAGGGCAGCGACAAGGGCGTGGCGGTCGAACAGCTGATGCAGCGCGCGCCGTTCCTTGGCCGCGTGCCGGTGTTCGTCGGCGACGACCTCACCGACGAATACGGCTTCATCGCCGCCCAGCGGCTCGGCGGCTGGGCGGTACGCGTGGGCACGCGCGAACCGACGCAAGCGCGCCACGCCCTGGCCGACCCCCTCGCCGTCCACGCCTGGCTGCAGGAGAACGCCAGCCGCGGATGATCCCTCCGCCCTCCCCCCGGAAACACCGAGGATTCTCCCCCGTTATGAGCGAACCGAACCTGGACCTGGGCGTCATCGGCAACTGCAGCTTCGGCGCCCTCATCGACCGCCAGGCCCGCGTGGTCTGGAGCTGCCTGCCCACCTTCGATGGCGACCCGGCCTTCTGCCACCTGCTCTCGCCGCGCATCGAGGGCGGCGATTTCTCGGTCGAACTGGAAGATTTCCAGGAGAGCGAGCAGGCCTACATCCCGAATACCGCGATCCTGCGCACCGTCTTGCGCGACAGCAAAGGCGGCGCGATCGAGGTGATCGACTTCGCGCCGCGCTGGCGCAACCACAACCGGTTCTACCGGCCGGTCAGCATCGTGCGCAAGATCCGCCCGCTGTCCGGCGCGCCGCGCATCGTGGTGCGCGCGCGCCCGCTGGCCGACTGGGGCGCGCGGGCGCCCGAATCGACCTGGGGCAGCAACCACATCCGCTGGCTGCTGCCGGACTTCACCCTGCGCCTGACCACCGATGTGCCGATCCGCTTCGTGCGCGACGCGCTGCCGTTCGTGCTCAACCACCCGGTGCACCTGGTGCTGGGCGTGGACGAATCGCTGATGCGCTCGCTGACCGGCTACGTGCAGGAAGCCTACGAACGCACCGAAGAATACTGGCGCGAGTGGGTGCGCTACCTCTCCGTGCCGCTGGACTGGCAGGAGGCGGTGATCCGCAGCGCGATCACCCTCAAGTTGTGCCAGTACGAGGACAGCGGCGCGATCATCGCCGCGATGACCACCTCCATCCCCGAGGCGCCGCATACCCCGCGCAACTGGGACTACCGCTACTGCTGGCTGCGCGATGCCGCCTTCGTGGTGCGCGCGCTCAACCGGCTCGGCGCCACCCGCACGATGGAGCAGTTCATCTCCTACATCTTCAACATCGCCACCACCGACGGCACGATGCAGCCGCTGTACGGCATCGGCTTCGAATCGGCGCTGGAGGAGCACGAGGTCGAATCGCTGGCGGGCTACCGCGGCATGGGCCCAGTGCGGCGCGGCAACCTGGCGTGGATCCAGAAGCAGCACGATGTGTACGGCAGCGTGGTGCTGGCCTCCACGCAGCTGTTCTTCGACCTGCGCCTGAAGGACCCGGGCGACGAGGCCACCTTCCGCCGCATGGAGCCGCTGGGCGAACGCGCCTACGCGCTCTACAACGTGCCCGACGCCGGGCTGTGGGAGTTCCGCGGCCGTGCCGAGGTGCATACCTATACCGCGGCGATGTGCTGGGCGGCGTGCGACCGCTTGGCCAAGATCGCCGACCGGCTGGGCCTGGCGGATCGCCGCGCCTACTGGCGCACGCGCGCCGACGAGCTGCGCGCGCACGTGCTGGGCGAGGCGTGGAGCGAGGAGCGCAACCACTTCACCGACACGCTCGGCGGCCACCGCCTGGATGCCTCGCTGTTGCTGCTGGCCGATATCGGCATCGTCGACGCGATGGACCCGCGCTTCATCGGCACCGTGGAAGCCATCGGCCGCGATCTGAAGCACGGCGATTCGCTGTACCGCTACATCGCGCCGGACGACTTCGGCGAACCGGAAACCAGCTTCACTATCTGCACCTTCTGGTACATCGACGCGCTGGCCGCGATCGGGCGCAAGGACGAGGCGCGGCAGATGTTCGAACGCATCCTCGACCGTCGCAACCACCTGGGCCTGCTGTCGGAAGACCTGGCCTTCGAGGACGGCGAGGCCTGGGGCAATTTCCCCCAGACGTATTCGCATGTGGGGCTGATCATCGCCGCCATGCGCTTGTCCCGGAGTTGGCAGGAGGCTTCATGAGCAGATTGGTCGTCGTTTCCAACCGTGTCGCGGTGCCGGGCGAAACCCGCGCCGGCGGACTGGCCGTAGGCCTGCTGGCCGCGCTGCGCGAGCGTGGCGGCGTGTGGTTCGGCTGGAACGGCAAGGTCGCGCGCGGCGAGAGCGGCCAGACGCACGAGCAGGTGGAGGGCGACATCCGCTTCGTCACCATGGACCTCAACAAGCGCGACCTGGATGCCTACTACAACGGCTTCGCCAATCGCACGCTGTGGCCGCTGCTGCATTTCCGCCTGGACCTGGTGGACTACGACCGCAACAAGCGCGACGGCTATCGCCGGGTCAACGCGCTGTTCGCCGACAAGCTCGCGCCGCTGCTGCGCGACGACGACACGGTGTGGATCCACGATTACCACCTGATCCCGCTGGCCTCGCTGCTGCGCGAGCGGGGCATCGGCTGCAAGATCGGCTTCTTCCTGCATGTGCCGATGCCCTCGGCCGACCTGGTGCAGGCCATGCCCGACCACGCGCGGTTGTTCTCCACGCTGTATGCCTACGACCTGGTCGGTTTCCAGACCCAGCGCGACGTGGACCGCTTCCTGTCCTACGTGCGCCTGTTCGGCGGCGGGCGCCTGTTGGGGGATGGCATGCTCGAAGCCCCCGGCGGCCGCCAGCTGCGCGCGGCGGCCTTCCCGATCGGCATCGATACCGAGTTGATCGCCAAGCAGGCCAAGGCGGCCATGGGCAAGCAGTCGGTGCGCAGCCTGCGCAGCAGCCTGCGCGACCGGCAACTGGCCATCGGCGTGGACCGGCTGGATTACTCCAAGGGCCTGCCGGAGCGTTTCCGCGGCTTCGAGCGCTACCTGGAGCGGCATCCGGACCAGCACGGCACGCTGACCTACCTGCAGATCGCACCGGTCTCGCGTGGCGAGGTGGCCGAGTACCGCGACCTGCGCAGCCAGCTGGAACAGATCGCCGGGCACATCAACGGCGGCCACGCCGAGCCGGACTGGACGCCGCTGCGCTACGTCAACCAGAACTTCACCCATGCCACGCTGACCGGCTTCTACCGCAGCGCGGCCGTGGGCCTGGTGACGCCGCTGCGCGACGGCATGAACCTGGTGGCCAAGGAATACGTGGCCGCGCAGGATCCGGAGAATCCCGGCGTGCTGGTGCTCTCGCTGCTGGCGGGCGCGGCCGACGAGCTGCGCGAGGCCTTGCTGGTCAATCCGCACGACCTGGACGGCGTGGCCGACGCCATCGCCACGGCGGCGACGCTGGCCAAGCCCAAGCGCATCGAGCGCTGGCACGCGATGATGGAGCACCTGCGCCACAACGACATCAATCACTGGCGCCAGCGCTACCTGGAGGCGCTGGACGCGGCGTGAGGGGCCCGCCCTTGCGCCTTACGGGGCGATCCAGGCCAGCGTGGCCAGCCGGCCGCTGCGGCGGTCGCGGCGGTGGGAGAAGAAGTGCTGCGGTTCGCTGATGGTGCAGCGGTCGCCGCCGTGCAGGGCTTCCGGGGCCAATCCCGCCGATAGCAGGCGCTGCCGCGCCAGCGCGTACAAGTCCACGCGCCAGTGCCCGGGGCGGGTCGCCACGAACGCGGCCTGCGCCGCCGGGTCGTGCGCGAGGAACGCGGCACGCACGTCCTCGCCGATCTCGTAGGCCTGCGGCCCCGCGGCCGGGCCCAGCCAGGCGTGCAGTCGCGCGGGCGGCGTGTGCATGGCCGCCACGGTGCGTTCGAGCACACCGTCGGCCAGCCCGCGCCAGCCGGCGTGGGCGGCGCCGATCTCGCGGCCATCGTCCGCCGCGAAGACCACCGGCAGGCAATCGGCGGTCAGGATCGCCAGCACCACCCCGGGCACCGAGGTGACGGCGGCGTCGGCCGTGGGCTCGTGCTCGGGTCCCTGCCCGGCAGGTGGCGCATCGAAGCGCAGCACCGCGGTGCCGTGGACCTGCCGCAGCCAATGCGGCGCGGAGGGCAGCCCGGCCAGGGCCTGCAACTGCGCGCGGTTGGCGGCCACGGCCTCGGGCCGGTCGCCCTCCGGGCTGCTGCGATTGCCCAGGTTGAAGTCATCGAACGGCGGGGCGGACACGCCGGCGCCATGGCGCAGCGTCACCAGCGCGCGCACGCCCGCGGGCACGGGCCAGTCCGGCGCGAGCCAGGGCATGGCGGCGGCCATCAGCGGCGCTCGCGTTCCGCGGCGGCGGCCGTGTCGGCCCGCAGGGCGTCCATCAGCCGCTTCAGGTCGGCCGGCACCGGGGCGCTGGCGCGCACCGGCTCGCCGCTGACCGGATGGGCGAATTCCAGCGTCTCGGCGTGCAGCGCCTGGCGCTTGAAGCCGCGCAGCTCGGCGGCGAGTTCCTCGGTGGCGCCCTTGGGCAGCTTCAGCGGACCGCCGTACAGCGGGTCGCCGATGATGGGGTGCTTGAGATGCGCCATGTGCACGCGGATCTGGTGCGTGCGCCCGGTCTCCAGCCGGCACTCCAGCGCGGTATGGGCACGGAAGCGCTCGCGCAGGCGGAAATGGGTGACGGCCTCGCGCCCGTCCTCGCGCACGGCCATCTTCAGACGGTCGCGCGGGTGGCGGTCGATCGGCGCATTGGCGGTACCGCCGGAGACCAGCGCGCCGACCACCACGGCCAGGTATTGCCGGTGCACCTGCCGGGCCGAGAGCTGCTCGACCAGCGCGGTCTGCGCCTCCAGCGTGCGGGCCACCACCATCACGCCGCTGGTGTCCTTGTCCAGGCGATGCACGATGCCCGCGCGCGGCAGGGCCGACAGCGCCGGGTCCCGGTGCAGGAGCGCATTGACCAGGGTGCCGTCCGGGTTGCCGGCGCCGGGGTGGACCACCAGCCCGGCTGGCTTGTCGATCACGAAGACCTGTGCGTCCTCGTACAGCACGTCCAGGGGGATGTCCTGCGGCACGGCGTGGGTCTGGGTTTCCAGCACGGCCTGCAAGGTCACCACCTCGCCGCCCTTGACCGCATCGCGCGGGCGGGCCGGGCTGCCGTCCAGCAGGGCGTCCCCGGACTTGATCCATTCGGCCAGGCGCGAACGGGAGAATTCGGGGAACAGCTCGGCCAGGACGGCATCGAAGCGGCGTCCGGCGGCGCCATCGGGCACCACGGCCTGGCGGGGATCAGCGGGGGTCTGGGACATGGAAAGGCACGGCAGAAGGGTGGGAATCGGCGTCCGGCGGACAATTTCAGTCGCTGGACAGGCCACTAGGCTATCATCGCCCTTTCGTTTTCCAGCTGCGTCCCGCCCGAACCATGATCCGACGCTCCGCAACGATGTCCGCGACCTTCCGCCTGTTCGCCCTGCTGCTGGTCGTGGCCCTGTTCGCCACCGGCTGCCACCGCGGCGCCAAGGACAAGAACCCCGACGAGGGCGTCCCCGTCGAGCAGCTCTACAACAAGGCCCATGGTCTGGCCAAGAAGGGCAACTGGGCCGGCGCCGAAGGCAGCTTCAAGCGCCTGATCGCGCAGTATCCCTACGGCCCGTACACCGAGCAGGCGATGATCGAGATCGCCTACGCGCAGTACAAGGCGGGCAAGCACGACGACGCGGTGTCGAGCATCGACCGCTTCATCCGCACCTACCCGACCCACCGCAACATCGCCTACCTGTACTACCTGCGCGGCCTGTCCAACTCCAACCGCGACACGATCTTCCTGCGCCGCGTCTGGTCGCTGGACCCGAGCCGCCGTGACCTCTCCACGCCGCTGCAGGCCTACAACGACTTCAACACCGTGGCCGACCGCTACCCGAACAGCCGCTACGCCGCCGATGCGCGCGCGCGGATGATCGTGCTGCGCGACGTATTCGCCCAGCACGAGCTGGACAACGCGCTGTATTACATGCGCCGCGGCGCTTGGGTGTCGGCGGCTGGCCGCGCCAACTACCTGCTGGAAACCTATCCGCAGAGCGCGTTCCAGTACGACGCCATCGCGGTGCTGGGCGAGGCCTACACGCAGCTTGGCAACAAGCCGCTGGCCGACGACGCGCGCCGCGTGCTGGAACTCAACGATCCCCAGCACCCGTGGCTGGAGGGCAAGTGGCCGAAGTATCCGTGGGCGATCCGCAAGCTGAACCCCTTCGCTGGCGAGAAGTCCGCCGCGACCGGCCAGCGCAACGCGATCATGGACAAGAAGTAACAGACTTCTGATCGCAAGAACGACAAAGGGCCCGCAAGGGCCCTTTTTTGTTCGCCTCCACACATCCATCCGCAAGTGGAGCCCCCCTTTGTTAAGGGGCGCGCGCCGAAGGCGCGGAGGATAGGCAAGGCAAGCGCTGGGGCCCGAAGTTTGCGCAGCAAACTTTGGGGGCTAGGCCCGCGCAGCGGGACTAGCCAGCCGGGACTAGCCAGCGTAGCCGTTGGTGATCGGGTAGCGGCGCTCGCGCCCGAAGGCCCGGCGCGACACCTTCGGCCCCGGCGCGGCCTGGTGGCGCTTCCACTCGCTGATCCGCACCAGCCGCAGCACCTTGTCCACTACCTCGGGCGCGTAGCCGGCGGCGACGATCTCCTCGCGCGATTGCTCCTGGTCCACATAGCGGTAGAGGATGCCGTCCAGCACATCGTAGGCGGGCAGCGAATCCTGGTCGGTCTGGTTGGCGCGCAATTCGGCCGACGGCGGCCGGGCGATCACCGCCGGCGGAATCACCGGCGCGCCGCCCACGGTGTTGCGCCACTTCGCCAGGCCGAACACCTCGGTCTTGTAGAGGTCCTTCAGCGGCGCGTAGCCGCCGCACATGTCGCCATAGATGGTGGCGTAGCCGACCGCGTACTCGCTCTTGTTGCCGGTGGTCAGCAACAGGCCGCCGAACTTGTTGGCCAGCGCCATCAGGATCACGCCGCGGCTGCGCGACTGCAGGTTCTCCTCGGTGATGTCCGGCGTGGTGCCCTCGAACAGCGGCCCGAGCGCCTGCAGCAGGCCCTGGAACGCCGGCTCGATCTCGACCGCCTCCAGCTTCACGCCCAGCGTGGCGCACTGCTCGGCGGCCAGGTCGTTGGACAACCCGGCCGTGTAGCGCGAAGGCAGGCGCACCGCGGTGACGTTCTCCGCGCCCAGCGCATCGACCGCCAAGGCGAGCACGAGCGCCGAATCGATGCCGCCGGAAAGCCCCAGCCACACCTTGCCGAAGCCGTTCTTGCCACAGTAGTCGCGCAAGCCGCGCACCACCGCGCGCCAGGCCAGCGCGTCCATGCTCTCGTCGCCATCGTCCATCCACACCACGGGCAGGAAGCGGCGCTCCTGGCGGCTGTACTCGACCACCAGCCACTGGTCGGTGAAGGCCGCGGCGGCCGGGTGCACCGTGCCATCGCCATCGGCGACCACCGAGGCGCCATCGAACACCAGCGCATCCTGGCCGCCGACGACATTGAGGTAGGCGATCGCCGCCCCGCTCTCGCGGGTGCGCTCTGCGAGCAGCGCGTCGCGCTGGGCATGCTTGCCGCGCTCGAAAGGCGAGGCGTTGGGCACCAGCACCAGCTCGGCACCGGCATCGACCGTGCCGCGCAGCGGCTCGGGGAACCACAGATCCTCGCAGATCACCAGGCCCACCGGCACGCCGTTGACCTCGAACACGCAGTTGCCACCGTCCGGGTCCACGTCGAAATAGCGCCGCTCGTCGAACACCGCGTAGTTGGGCAGTTCGCGCTTGCGATAGGTATGCGCCACGCGGCCCTCGCGCAGCACCGAGGCGGCGTTGTAGACCACGCTGCCGGCGCTCTGCGGCCAGCCGACCACCGCCACGATGCCTTGCGCGGCCTGCGCGATGCGCTGCACGGCCTGCTCGCAATCGGCCAGGAAGCCGGGGCGCAGCAGCAGGTCTTCCGGCGGGTAGCCGCTGATGGCCAGTTCGGGGAACAGTACGAGGTCGGCGCCGAACTCGTCGCGCGCCTGCGCGATGAACTCGATGATGCGCGCGGTGTTGCCGGCCACGGCGCCGACGGGGAAATCGAACTGGGCCAGGGCGATGCGGAGCGTCTGCGACATGCGGTGCCTCGGTATGGCGCCGGCGGCCGAACGGGGCCGCGCGGGAGGAAGAGATCCGTGCCTCCAGACGCCGGAAGGGCGCGGACAGCCACGGGATTACGCTGCCCGCCCATTATTCCAGAAGCGCACGGCGCCGGACCCGCCCGTGGCGGCACGCGCGGAACGCGCAAAAAAGGAAAGGCCGCCCGAAGGCGGCCTTTCCGTCCACGCCGAAGCGTCGACTTACTTCTTCAGGCGCGCGGCAATCGCCGCACCCAGGTCGCCCGGCGAACGGACGGTGGTGACGCCGGCCGCTTCCATCGCGGCGAACTTGCCTTCCGCGGTGCCCTTGCCGCCCGAGGCGATCGCACCGGCGTGGCCCATGCGCTTGCCGGCCGGGGCCGAGGCACCGGCGATGAAGCCGACGACCGGCTTCTTCACGTGCTTGGCGATGTACTCGGCGCCGGCTTCCTCGGCGTCGCCGCCGATTTCGCCGACCATGATGATGCCTTCGGTCTGCGGGTCTTCGTTGAACAGCTTGAGGCAGTCGACGAAGTTCAGGCCGTTGATCGGGTCGCCGCCGATGCCGATGCAGGTCGACTGGCCCAGGCCCACTTCGGTGGTCTGCTTGACCGCTTCATAGGTCAGCGTGCCCGAGCGCGAGACGATGCCGATCTTGCCCGGCATGTGGATGTGGCCCGGCATGATGCCGATCTTGCACTCGCCCGGGGTGATCACGCCGGGGCAGTTCGGCCCGATCAGCACGGTGTCCGGGTGCGAACGGGTCAGCACGTTCTTCACGCGCAGCATGTCCAGCACCGGGATGCCCTCGGTGATGCACACGATGACCTTGATGCCGGCCGCGGCCGCTTCCAGGATCGCGTCGGCCGCGAACGGCGGCGGGACGTAGATGACCGAGGCGTCCGCGCCGGTGCTGGCCACGGCGTCGGCGACGGTGTTGAACACCGGCAGGTCGATGTGGGTGGTGCCGCCCTTGCCCGGGGTGACGCCGCCGACGACCTGGGTGCCGTACTCGATCATCTGGGTGGCGTGGAAGGTGCCCTGCTGGCCGGTAAAGCCCTGCACGATCACCTTGGTGTTCTTGTTGATCAAAACGCTCATGGGAATTCCTGGTTCGGTGACGTGGATTAGGCGGCGGCCTTGACCGCTTCAACGACCTTCTTGGCGCCGTCGTTGATGTTGTCGGCCGGGATGATGGCCATGCCGCTGTCGCGCAGCAGCTGCTTGCCTTCTTCCACGTTGGTGCCTTCCAGGCGCACCACGACCGGGACCTTGACGCCCACTTCCTTCACCGCGGCGATGATGCCCTCGGCGATCATGTCGCAGCGGACGATGCCGCCGAAGATGTTGACGAAGATGCCCTCGACCTTGTCCGAAGACAGGATCAGCTTGAACGCCTCGATCACGCGCTGCTTGTTCGCGCCGCCGCCCACGTCCAGGAAGTTCGCCGGCTCGCCGCCGTTGAGCTTGATGACGTCCATGGTGGCCATCGCCAGGCCGGCGCCGTTCACCATGCAACCGATGTTGCCGTCCATGGTGACGTAGTTGATGTCCAGCTCCGAAGCGGTGACTTCGGTTTCGTCTTCCTGGGACTTGTCGCGCATGGCGACCAGTTCCTTGTGGCGGAAGTTGGCGTTGTCGTCGCTGTTGAACTTGCCGTCCAGCGCGTACAGGTTGCCGTCGTCCAGGATCGCCAGCGGGTTGATCTCCACCAGCGCCAGGTCCTTCTCGTTGAAGATGCGGTACAGGTTCACCATGATGTTGGCGAACTGGCCGGCCTGCTTGGCGGTCAGGCCCATCTTGAAGCCGATGTCGCGGCCGTGGTAACCCTGCACGCCCTCGACGAAATCGACATTGAGGGTGTGGATCTTGTCCGGGGTTTCGGCGGCGACCTGCTCGATCTCCATGCCGCCCTCGGACGAGGCGATGTAGCTGATGGTCTTGGTGCCACGATCGACCAGCACCGACAGGTACAGCTCCTTGACGATCTCGCCGGCGGTGGTCACCAGCACCAGGTTGATCGGCAGCTCGACGCCGGCGGTCTGGTAGGTGGCCATCTTGGTGCCGAGCATCTTGCCGGCCGCGGCCTTCACGTCATCGACGGTCTTGCAGAACTTGACGCCGCCGGCCTTGCCGCGGCCGCCCGCATGGATCTGCGCCTTGACCATCCAGGGGCCATTGCCCAGCGACTTGGCGGCTTCGACCGCTTCGTCCGGGGTGGCGGCGACCTTGCCGGCCGGCACCGGGATGCCGTATTCGGCAAGCAGTTGTTTTGCCTGGTATTCGTGGAAATTCATGCGTCACCGTGGGAAAAGGAAATCGACCGCCGGGAGCGTGCGACGGCGGCGGAAACCACGGCCAGGGCGCACAAGCGGGCCGCCTATTGTCGCCCACCGCGCCCCGTGGCGCAAAATCGAGCAGGGCTATCGGCGCGATGGCGGCCCATTCCGGCAACACCCGCCCTCGCCGGCCCGCCGGGCCGTCGCCCTGCCGGCCTATACTCCGGGCCTGACCAATCCGAAGGGGAGTTCGGTTTGTCGCCCAGTGCTTCGCTCATCGACCGCATCGAATCGGCACCCCGGCGCGAGCTGTATTTCTTCGCGCTCTACCGGGTGCTGGTCGCCGGCCTGATCGCCGCGCTGGTGTTCAGCCCGCTCTCGGCGCTGGTGGGCGAGCCCAAGCTGCCGCAGCTGGCGCAGGCGCTGGCGGTCGTGTACCTGGCCCTGGCCCTGGGCCTGCTGGCGTGGGGCCGCAACGAGCAGTGGCTCAACACCATCGTGTTCTGCTCGGCGACGGTGGATATCGCCGCCGCCGCGTTGATGACCCACGCCCTGCCCAGCGCCAGCGCCGGCATCTCGATGATGCTGCTGTTCAACATCGCCGCCGCCGGCATGCTGCTGCCCTTGCGCCTGGCGATGAGCGTGGCGCTGATCGCCTGCTCGGCCACGGTGCTGGAATACCTGTGGAGCGCACTGGAAGGCAGCCAGAACAACCGCACCCTGGCCGAGCTGGCGATGTTTGCCGCCAGCTACCTGGCCATTGCCTACATCTGCTACCAGATCGGCCAGCGCGCGCGCAGCAACCAGCAGCTGGCCGAGCGCCGCGGCGCGGAGGTGGCCAACCTGTTCGAGGTCAACGAGCTGATCATCCGGCGCATGCGCACCGGCGTGCTGGTGGTGGACGCGGGCAACCGCATCACCCTGGCCAACGAGGCCGCCACCACGCTGATCGGCGATGCCGAGGGCAACACCGTCAGCGGCCTGCTGGAGCTTTCCAGCGCCGCGCCGGAGCTGGCCCGGCGCCTGCAGCGTTGGCGCAACGGCTGGCAGCAGGACGACGCGCCGCTGCAGCTCTCGCCCGACCAGCCGGAAGTGCAGCCGCGCTTCGCGCGCCTGCTCGCCGACAGCGACATGACGCTGGTGTTCCTGGACGACGCCACGGTGGTCTCGCGGCGGGCCGAGTCGCTCACCCTGTCCGCGCTGGGGCGGTTTTCGGCCAGCCTCGCGCACGAGATCCGCAACCCGCTGGCGGCGATCAACTACGCCGCGCAGCTGCTGGAGGAATCGCCGGCCATCGGCGAGGCCGACCGCCGGTTGCTGCAGATCATCCACCAGCAGTGCCAACGCACCAACGGCATCGTGGAGAGCGTGCTGGGGCTGGCGCGACGCGAGCGCGCCAATCCGGAAAACCTGGACCTGGCGGCCTTCGTGCGCCGCTTCGTGCTCGAGTACCGGCAGACCCTGTCGGTAGAGAACGACAGCCTGGAGGCGGTGATCGGGCAAACCTCGGTGCAGGCGTTGGTCGACCCGAAGCACCTGCACCAGATCCTCACCGCGCTGGTCCACAACGCGCTCAAGTACGGGCGCACGATGGACGAACCGGCACGGGTGCGGTTGCGCGTGGCCGCGCAGGAGCGCACGGCGGTGATCGACGTGATGGACCGCGGTCCGGGTATCCCGGAGGCCGTGGCCGCGCAGTTGTTCCGGCCGTTCTTCACCACCTCCGAGCACGGCACCGGGCTGGGCCTGTACATCGCCCGGGAGCTGTGCCGGGCGAACCAGGCGCGGCTGGAATACGTGGCGGTGCCGGCCGGCGGCGCCTGCTTCCGCATCACGCTGCCGGGGCCGCATACGATCCTGCCGGCCTGAATCGGACACCCGTATTCAGCCTCGGCCGACTGTCCCGGGGGGTCGCAAACCCGCAATATTTGTCGGTTCTGGCCCCTTCCGCTATCTTCCACATTCATGAACGACAGCCGAAGCGCCCTCGTTGTAGACGACGAACGCGATATCCGTGAACTGCTGGTTCTGACCTTGGGCCGCATGGGCCTGCGTATCAGCACCGCCGCCAACCTCGCCGAAGCCCGCGAGTTGCTGGCGAACAATCCCTACGACCTGTGCATCACCGACATGCGGTTGCCGGACGGCAACGGCATCGAGCTGGTGACGGAGATCGCGCGCCACTACCCGCGCACGCCGGTGGCGATGATCACCGCGTTCGGCAGCATGGACCTGGCGGTGGAGGCTCTCAAGGCGGGGGCCTTCGATTTCGTCAGCAAGCCGGTGGACATCTCGGTGCTGCGCGGCCTGGTCCGCCATGCGCTGGAGCTCAACAACGCCGAGCGCCCGGTGCCGCCCCCGCCGCCCCCGGAGCAGGCCAGCCGCCTGCTGGGCGACTCGGTGGCGATGGAGTCGCTACGCGCCACCATCACCAAGGTCGCGCGCAGCCAGGCGCCGGTGTACATCCTCGGCGAATCGGGCGTGGGCAAGGAACTGGTCGCCCGCACCATCCACGAGCAAGGAGCGCGCAGCGGCGGCCCGTTCGTGCCGGTGAACTGCGGCGCGATCCCGGCCGAGCTGATGGAAAGCGAGTTCTTCGGCCACAAGAAGGGCAGCTTCACCGGCGCCCACACCGACAAGCCCGGCCTGTTCCAGGCCGCCAACGGCGGCACGCTGTTCCTGGACGAGATCGCCGAGCTGCCGCTGCAGATGCAGGTCAAGCTGCTGCGCGCGATCCAGGAGAAATCCGTGCGCCCGGTGGGCGCATCGAACGAAGTACCGGTGGACGTGCGCATCCTCTCGGCCACGCACAAGGACCTGGCGGACCTCGTCGCCGAGGGCCGTTTCCGCCACGACCTCTACTACCGCATCAACGTGATCGAGCTGCGCGTGCCGCCGCTGCGCGAGCGCGGCGGCGACCTGCCGCAGCTGGCCGCGGCGATCTTGGCACGGCTGGCACGCAGCCACGGCCGGCCGATTCCGCTGCTCTCGCCGTCCGCGCTGGAAGCGCTGGACCGCTATCGCTTCCCCGGCAATGTGCGCGAGCTGGAGAACATCCTCGAGCGCGCCCTGGCCCTGGCCGAGGACGACCAGATCAGCGCCACCGACCTGCGGCTGCCACAGCACAACGGCGCACGCACCGCGGGCGCGGGCGCCGAGCCGCAGGAAGCGGTGGTCGATGTGGAACCCGGCGCGGCCGCCCTGCCCTCGTACATCGAGCAGCTGGAGCGTGCGGCGATCCAGAAGGCGCTGGAGGAGAACCGCTGGAACAAGACCCGCACCGCCGCGCAGTTGGGCATCACCTTCCGGGCGCTGCGGTACAAGTTGAAGAAGCTCGGCATGGAGTGACGCGCGCGTCGCGAGCCCACATAGCGAAAGGCCGCCCGAGGGCGGCCTTTCCTTTTGCGGATTGCCGGGCGCTCAATCCTTGGTGACGCGGTTGATCTCGGCCAGGCTGGTAATGCCCTGCGAGGCCTTCAGCAGCGCGGACTGGCGCAGGTCGTTCACGCCGATCGATTGCGCAGCCTCGGCAATCTGCAACGCGTTGCCACCGGCCAGGATGATGGTGGAGATCTCGTCGGTCATCGGCATGACCTGGTAGATACCGGTACGGCCCTTGTAGCCCTCGGTGCATTCCTCGCAGCCCACCGGCTCGTACAGGTCGATGCCGGCGGCGATCTGCTCGGGCGTGAAGCCTTCCGCGAGCAGGGCGTTCTCCGGCAGCTGCACCGGCCGCTTGCAGTTCGAGCACAGGCGGCGCGCCAGGCGCTGCGCGATCACCAGCGTGACCGAGCTGGTGATGTTGTACGGCGCGATGCCCATGTTCATCAGGCGCGCGATGGTCTGCGGCGCGTCGTTGGTGTGCAGCGTGGAGAGCACCATGTGGCCGGTCTGCGCCGCCTTGATGGCGATTTCGGCCGTTTCCAGATCGCGGATTTCGCCGACCATGATGATGTCCGGGTCCTGACGCAGGAACGAGCGCAGCGCGGCGGCGAAGGTCATGCCGCGCTTGTTGTTCTGCTGCACCTGGTTCACGCCGGGCAGGCGGATTTCGACCGGGTCCTCGGCGGTGGAGATGTTGCGCGTCTCGTCGTTGAGGATGCCCAGCGCGGTGTACAGCGACACCGTCTTGCCCGAGCCGGTGGGGCCGGTGACCAGCACCATGCCGTAGGGCTTGTGGATGGCTTCCAGGAACAGCTTCTGCTGCACCGGCTCGTAGCCGAGCTTGTCGATGCCGAGCTTGGCGGCGCTGCCGTCGAGGATACGCAGCACGATCTTCTCGCCGAACAGCGTGGGCAGCGTGCTGACGCGGAAGTCGATCTGCTTGGTCTTGGACAGGTTGAGCTTGATGCGGCCGTCCTGCGGCACGCGCTTTTCGGCGATGTCCAGCTGGGACATGACCTTCAGGCGCGCGGCGATGCGCTGGTTGAGCTTCACCGGGGCCTTGGCGACGTTCTTCAGCAGGCCGTCGATGCGGAAGCGGACGCGGTAGTCGTCTTCGTAGGGTTCGAAGTGGATGTCCGAGGCGCCCTTGCGGATGGCATCGACCAGCACCTTGTTGACGAACTTCACGACCGGAGTGTCGTCGCCCTTGGCATCGACGCCGGCGTCGCCGCCGGACATGTCCTCGTCGCCGCCACCGTCAACGTCGAGGTTGGCGATGCCGTCATCATCGCCGCCGCCCAGGGCGTCACCGATATTGCTGTGGTTGGCCTGCCAGGACTCCAGCGTGCGGCGGATCTGGTCCTCATCCACCAGGATAGGCTCCACCACCATGTTGGTGTGGAACTTGATGTCGTCCAGCGCGCGGGTCTGGGTGGGATTGCTGACACCGACAAACAGCCGGTTGCCGCGCTTGAACAGCGGGAGCACCTGGTGCTTCTGCAGCAGCTCCTCGCTCACCAGCTTGATGGCGTTCTGGCTGGCGTCGAACGCCGACACGTCCATCAGCGGCATGCCGAACTCCACCGCATTGGCGGCAGCGAGCTGGGCGGCGGAGACCAGCTTCTTCTCCGCGAACCACTGCGGCAGCGGAACCTTGGCGGCGGCCGCCTGGTCCATGGCCGCGCGCGCGGCGGTCTCGTCCATGGCGCCGTCCTGCACGAGGCGGCGGGCGATGCCGGTGATGCCGACCAAATTGGCGGTGGCTACTGCGTTCATATGTTCCCCAAACAAGCTCTTGTCCCTGCAGCGCCTCTCCCACGGTGCAAGGCTGCACGAACTGACTAGATATCGACTCCGGCGCAACTAGACGGCAAGTACTTCTGCTTGATCGTCGAGGTACAGGTCCAAACGATGTTACCGGAAGGCGACTCCCCTGCCACTAGAGCGGAGCCCGCAGCACCGGTAGGTGTCATGACAATCTGTCCGTTGCCTGCCTTCGCGGTGGTGATCACCGTAATAGTCCCGTTGGCGCCATCAATCGCAGTAGAGGTGACATTCGGCGAACCATCTGTCTCGGCCGTCAGCGAAGCACCGGTGGACAAATCCGCAGCCCCCTCTGATGCATTAACGATGACGGTTGCCTTGAGACCGCTTGCCAACACCAGCGCTTCAGACACTCGGGCTTTCACGACGTAGTCCTGATAGGCCGGCAAAGCAATGGCAGCCAAAATGGCGATGATCGCCACAACGATCATGAGCTCAATGAGCGTAAAGCCTTTCATGGCCCGATGTTTCATGCTTCCCCCAAGAAGCAACTTAGACGAATAACAGGCAGCAAGTAGCGTGCCATTATTAGCGCAGCCCCAAAAAAAAGAGCCCCCGCTATCGCGGAGGCTCTTGGCGAAGCGCAAGCCTGCGATTAGTTCGCAGCGCCGGTGCAGCTGCTCGGCAGATACTTCTGCTTGATGTCGGCCGAAGCACAGGTCCAGACGATGGTGCCTTCCGGCGGAGTGCCGGCCACCAGGGCGGCGCCGCCAGCCTGCGGAGTGAAGGTCACGGTGCCGTTGCCGGCCTTGTCGGTGGTCTGGACGCTGATGACACCGCTGGCAGCATCAATCTGGGTGTTGTCGACGTTCGGCGAACCATCGGCAGCGGTAGTGAGGGTAGCGCCCTTACCCAAATCGTCCTCACCCTGAGCGGCATTGTCAGCGACAACAACCTTGAGGCCGTCGGCGAGAACCATCGCCTCGGAGACGCGGGACTTAACAACGTAGTCCTGGTAAGCCGGCAGCGCGATGGCGGCCAGGATAGCAATGATCGCAACGACGATCATCAGTTCGATCAGGGTAAAGCCCTGCTGCTTCTTCATGAGTACATCCCCTAGAGGTTGGATTGGTGAAAGGCGCTCTTCCGGGTTGGCAGCAGAGCTGGCCTATCGGCAGGAGGTCCTGCGCAACAGCTGACGCAACATACGTGCCAAGTTTCTGACGCCGCCCGAAAGACTCCCCGGCGCCATCATCGCAGCTGGCACAAGGATTGGAAGCCCCAGAGGCCGCAATTGCGACCAAAACGGCGATGTGACGCAGAAGGTCACTTTTCGCCACTTCGAGGCAGGCCGACCTGCCCCGCCGCTTGAGGTACGCGGCACCCAGTCGGCTCAGCCCTCCAGTCGAGCCATACCCGCAGATAGCGTGACCCTCGGCACGGTTGCCTGTTTCCCCGTGTCATCGCCCAGCGGAACCCGTTACCATGCGGCAATACTCCGGCCTGGGGATGGTCGGTAGGGGAAACGACATGTCCGTAGCGCGTAGCGCCATCAAGAAAGCACCGGTCGACCGCAATACCAGTCAGATGCTGCCGTTCGTCTGGGAGGGAACAGACAAGCGTGGCGTGAAGATGAAGGGAGAGCAGTCCGCCAAGAATGCAAACTTCCTCCGCGCTGAGCTTCGAAAGCAGGGGATTACGCCGAGCGTTGTGAGGCCCAAGCCCAAGCCGCTGTTTGGAAGCGCGGGCAAGACTGTCGGCCCCAAGGACATAGCGTTCTTCAGCCGCCAGATGGCGACGATGATGAAGTCTGGCGTACCGATCGTCGGGGCCCTAGAAATCATTGGCGGCGGCCACAAGAATCCGCGAATGAAGAAGCTGGTCGGAGATATCCGTTCCGACATCGAGGGCGGCTCGTCGCTCTACGAGGCCATCAGCAAGCACCCCGTCCAGTTTGACGAGCTCTACCGCAACCTCGTTCGAGCGGGCGAAGGCGCTGGCGTCCTGGAAACTGTGCTGGACACGATTGCGTCCTACAAGGAGAACATCGAAGCGCTGAAGGGCAAGATCAAGAAGGCGCTGTTTTATCCAGCCATGGTGGTGGTTGTTGCCATCATCGTGAGTGCAATTCTGCTGCTTTTCGTCGTACCCCAGTTCGAGCAAGTCTTCGCTGGCTTTGGCGCAGATCTTCCCGCCTTTACCAAGATGATCGTTGCCGCGTCCAGGTTCATGGTTTCCTACTGGTTTCCATTACTGGTGGTGAGTGTCGGCAGCATCTTCGGCCTTCTCTTCCTATATAAACGCTCACCCAAGATGCAGCACACGATGGATCGCGTGATCCTCAAAGTGCCAGTCATCGGCGAGATCATGCATAACAGCTCGATCGCGCGTTTTGCCCGAACTACTGCCGTAACCTTCAAGGCGGGCGTGCCCTTGGTTGAAGCGCTCAGCATCGTGGCAGGCGCCACCGGCAACAAGGTGTATGAAGAGGCCGTCTTGCGTATGCGCGATGACGTTTCTGTCGGCTATCCGGTCAACATGGCGATGAAGCAGGTCAATCTGTTTCCCCATATGGTGATCCAGATGACTTCGATCGGCGAAGAAGCCGGCGCCCTCGACGCCATGCTGTTCAAGGTCGCCGAGTACTACGAGCAGGAAGTGAACAACGCCGTGGACGCCTTGAGCAGCCTGCTGGAACCGATGATCATGGTGTTCATTGGCACCATCGTGGGCGGCATGGTGATCGGCATGTACCTCCCGATCTTCAAGCTCGCGGCCGTCGTCGGATAAGGAACACATGGCATTTCTCGACCAGCACCCCGGCCTCGGCTTCCCCGCCGCGGCCGGCCTGGGACTGCTGCTGGGCAGTTTCCTCAATGTAGTGATCCTGCGCCTGCCCAAGCGCATGGAGTGGCAATGGAAGCGCGATGCGCGCGAGATCCTCGGCGAACCGGACATCTACGAGCCGCCACCGCCGGGCATCGTGGTCGAGCCCTCGCACTGCCCGCACTGCAAGCACAAGCTGTCCTGGTACGAGAACATCCCGGTCTTCAGCTGGCTCGCGTTGCGCGGCAAGTGCCGGCACTGCCATACGCCCATCTCCATCCAGTACCCGCTGGTCGAGCTGCTGACCTCGCTGCTGGTCGTGGCCAGCGTCTGGCGCTTCGGCTTCGGCTGGCAGGGTTTCGGCGCGATCGTGCTCAGCTGCTTCCTGGTGGCGCTGTCCGGCATCGACCTGCGCACCCGCCTGCTGCCCGACCAGCTCACCCTGCCGCTGATGTGGCTAGGCCTGATCGGCTCCATGGACAACCTCTACATGCACGCCAAGCCCGCCCTGCTGGGCGCGGCGGTGGGCTACTTCTCGCTCTGGGCGGTGTGGTGGCTGTTCAAGCAGCTCACCGGCAAGGAAGGCATGGGCCATGGCGACTTCAAGCTGCTGGCCGCGCTGGGTGCCTGGTGCGGGCTGAAGGGCATCCTGCCCATCATCCTGATCTCCTCCCTTGTCGGGGCGATCATCGGCTCGATCTGGCTGGCCGCCAAGGGCCGCGACCGCGCCACACCGATCCCCTTCGGCCCCTACCTGGCCATCGCCGGCTGGATCGTGTTCTTCTGGGGCGACCAGATCGTCGGCGGCTACATGCATCTGGCCGGGCTGGCGTAAGCGCCCGCCCGCGGCGATGAGCGATTTCGTCATCGGCCTGACCGGCGGCATCGCCTCTGGCAAGAGTGCGCTGGGGCGCGAGTTCGAATCGCTGGGCGTGACCGTGGTGGACGCGGACGTCGTCGCCCGCGAGGTCGTGGCGCCCGGCCCCGTGCTGTCGCGTATCGCCGAGCGCTTCGGCCGCCACGTCCTCCAGGCCGACGGCACGCTCGACCGGCGCGCGCTGCGCGAACTGGTCTTCGCCGACGAGGAACTGCGGCTGGCCTTGGAAGCCATTACCCACCCCGCCATCCGAGAGCGCCTGCAGGCGCAGTGCCGGGCGGCGCCCGGGCCCTACGCCATCGCCGCCATTCCGCTGCTCGCCGAAGCCGGCGGGCGCCGGGTCTATCCGTGGCTGGACCGCATCCTGGTGGTCGATGCGCCGGTGTCCCTCCAGCGCGAACGCCTGATGGCGCGCGACGGCATCGATGCCGCGCTGGCCGATCGGATGATCGCGGCGCAGGCCAGCCGCGAGCAACGGCTGGCGCTGGCGGACGACGTGGTGGTCAACGACGGTGATCCGGCGCATCTGCAAGCGCGCGCCCAGGCACTGGCCGGCGAATACCTCGCGTTGAGCCGGCAGGGCTGAGCGCCGCTCAGGAAGCCGCGGGAGGTTCCTCGCGCGGCGCTTCCAGCGCGGGCATGCCGTCGTTGGAAAAGTACAGGGTCGCCACCACGCCGCGGGTGTCGCCCGGGCGCACGCCCACCCGCCAACCGTACAGGTCGCACAGCCGGCTCACGATCGACAGGCCGATGCCGCCGCCCTGCGAATGGCCGGCATGGGTGCCGCGATAGCCGCGCTGGAACAGCTTGGCGGCATCTTCCTCGCTCAGGCCTGGGCCGGTGTCGGCCACTTCGACCGAATCCTCGTGGACCACGACGCGCACCTGCCCTTCCTGGGTGTACTTCACCGCGTTGCCGATCAGGTTGCCCAGTGCCACGGACAACGCAGACTCCGGCGCGTCGATCACCAGGTCGGTGGCGCCTTCCAGCACCAGTTCCAGCGGCTTGCCGCCGAGCTGGGCGCGATGGGCCTCGAGCAGTTGCTCGGCGACGCGGGCCACGTTGCTGCTGCCCTGGCCGCGCTCGTTGCGCGAGAGCAGCAGCAGCGCGCCGATGAGGTCGCTGCATTGCTGCTCGGCACGCTGGATGCGCTGCAGCCGCTGCAGCACCTTCTCGTCCAGGTTGGGGCGGGTCAGCAGCAGCTCGGTGGCGCCGCGGATCACCGCCAGCGGCGTGCGCAGCTCGTGGCTGACGTCGGCGTTGAACTCACGGTCGCGCTGCACCACCTCGGTCAGGCGGTTGGAATAGTCATCCAGCGCGCTCGCCAGCTGGCCGACCTCGTCGTCGGTGAAGTACGGCGCCAACGCCTTGGGCTCGCTAGTGCCGCCGCGATACGCGCGCAGGCGTGCGGCCAGGTCCGACACCGGCCGCATCACCTTCGAGGCCGACCACCAGCCCAGCACCAGCGACAACAGGCTGAATACCAGCACCGAGATCAGCAGCGTACGGTTGAGCTGCACCTCGCCGCGCTGGGCTTGTGTCATGTCGTAGGCCAGGAAGAACCAGGCCTCGTCGGTCTTGCGCACGGCCAGGCGGTAGGCGAAGGGCCGCCCCTCCTCGTCCACACCGCTGACGATGCGGTACACCCCCGGCTTGAGGTCCACCCAGTCGGGGTGTTCCTGGTAGAGCCGGTCCAAACGGTCGCGCGAATACACCCAGCCACGGATCTGGTCGATCGGCACCGGCGGGTTGTGGCTGGGGTCTGCGTAGAAGCGGCGGACGTACTCGTCGATATTGCGTTCCATCACGTCTTCGACGAGCTGGTTCTCCACGCGCGCGCGCGTCCACTTGGTGGCGAACGCGAACAGGCTGGTCAGGCAGAAGCCCAACAGCACGAAGGACAGGATGATTCGACTCCGCAGCCGCCGGCGGTACTGCCCGCGCTTCTGCGCGGGCCGGGCAGCGCTACCGCGCTCAGGCATCGGGTGAGGCGATCCGGTAACCGATGCCATGGCGGGTCTGGATCAGCGGCACGTCGAACGGCTTGTCGACCACCGCGCGCAGCCCGTGGATATGCACGCGCAGGGAATCAGAATCCGGCAGCTCCTCGCCCCACACGCGGGTTTCCAGCTCCTGGCGGGTCACCACGGCGGGGGAAGCCTCCATCAGCGCCTGCAAGATCTTCAGCGCGGTGGGGTTGAGCTGCAACAGCTTGCCGCGGCGGCGCACCTCGAGGGTGTCGAGGTTGTATTCCAGGTCGCCGGTTTCCAGCACGCGGGTATGCACGCCCTTGCCACGACGCGACAGCGCATTGAGCCGAACCTCGACCTCCTGCAGCGCGAACGGCTTGATCAGGTAGTCGTCGGCGCCGGAATCGAAGCCGGCCAGCTTGTTGTCCAGCGAATCGCGGGCGGTGAGCATCAGCACCGGCGTCTGCTTGCGCGCCTCGTTGCGCAGCTTGCGGCAGACCTCGATGCCGTCCATGCCAGGCAGGTTCAGGTCCAGCACGATGGCATCGAAGTCATGCACCACCGCCAGGTGCAGCCCGGTCACGCCATCGGCGGCGAAGTCCACGGTGTGCCCGCGGTCCTCCAGGTAGTCCCCCAGGTTGGCGGCGATGTCGCTGTTGTCTTCGATTACCAGAATTCGCACTTGGTTGTTCCTTACGGTTCTTGCGGTTGCGTCGCACTGCGTGGCCGCGAAGGCCCCGCCGCGCCGGCGGATGAGACGGATATCATCCCGGGCACTCGTCAAGATCCTGTTGACGGCGCGCCGGTCCTCCACAGCTCAGACCCGGCCGGCGGCCAAAAGTTGCCCTCCACTTCGCGACCGGCGCCGCGTGCGGCGTCCGGTCGTACTGCTGCCGGCTTATCGGCCGCTGCCCCCGTTGCGCGGGTCGTACTGCAGCTGGCGCTGCGACAGGTCGCGCGCCGCGCGCTCGCCCTGCTCGCGCAGCCGGCGGCGCTCGGCAACCGTCATGCACTTGGAGGTGATGCGGTTGGAGCCCATCTGGCGCTCGCGCTCGCAGACCACGCGGCTGTCTTCCTTGGCGCCGGTCAGCAGGGTGTTGACGATCTCCTGGTCATTGAACGCCTGCGTTTCGGCCTCCGGGGTCAGCGGACGCCCGCCGGAGGTCTCCAGCGCGCCGGTAATGCGGCCCAGCGCCTCGCGCACCTTGCTGCGGTTCTCCACGGAGATTTCGGCGTAGGTCTCGCCGTCGGCCATGTCCTGGTTGATCTTCTGCAGCTGCTTGGCCACCACGTCGGGCGCGTTGTGCAGGTCCAGCGGCGCCTGGGCCGGCGCGGCCAACGCACTGGCGGACAGCACCAGGGAGGAGAACAACAGCGTGCGAACGAACCGCTTCATAGGGCAACCATCCATGTAATAAGGAGAACCGACTGTAATCCATGGCCTTGACCGGGTAAATCGCACCGTTCCGGCCACTTCCGCCGCCCGCAGGCAACAAAAAGGCCCAGGCGCTGGCCGCGCCTGGGCCGAAACATCCCGATTCACCGTTTCCTGCGAGGGCAGAGCTGCGGTCTGGTAGAAGCTACCGCCCGGGCAATTAAACAGCCGTTAAATTTTCACTAAGAAGTCGCCCGGCGACGCGGGCGAACCGGCTTGGCCCCGCCCGCGGCCACGGCGGCCTCGATCCGGGCCAACACCGCCCCGGCCACGTCCACCCCGCACACGGCCTCCACGCCCTCCAGCCCCGGGGTCGAATTCACCTCCAGCACCAGCGGGCCGCGCCGGGAGCGGATCAGGTCCACCCCCGCCACTTCCAGGCCCAGGGCCCGGGCCGAGCGCACCGCCACGTCACGCTCCTGCTCGGTGGCCACGGCCGCCGCCGCGCTGCCGCCCAGGTGCAGGTTGGAGCGAAAGTCGCCCTCGGCCGCCTGCCGGCGCATCGCCGCCACCACCTGGTCGCCGACCACGAAGCAGCGCAGGTCCGCACCCTCCGCCTCGCCGATGAACTCCTGCACCAGGAAGTTGGCGTACAGGCCACGCAGGGCCTCGACGATGCCGCGCGAGGCGCTCGCCTTCTCGGTCAGGATCACGCCGGTGCCCTGCGCACCCTCGTTCAGCTTCACCACGTGGGGCGGCGGGCCGAGCATGGAAAGCAGGTCCTGGGTGTCGTCCGGGTTGTCGCCAAACACGGTAACCGGCATGTCGATGCCCTGCGCGGCGAGCAGCTGGTGCGCGCGCAGCTTGTCGCGGCCCCGCAGGATCGCGTCGGACGGATTGGGGGTATAGGTGCCCATCATCTCGAACTGGCGCAGCACCGCCGTGCCGTAGCGCGTGACGGAGGCGCCGATACGCGGGATCACCGCGTCGAAGCCGGTGATCGCCCGCCCCTTGTAGTGCATCGAGAACTGCCCGGCGGCGATGCGCATGTAGCAGCGCAGCGGGTCGAGGATGCGCACGGTGTGGCCGCGCTCGCGGGCGGCCTCCACCAGGCGCCGGGTGGAGTACAGCTTGCTGTTGCGGGAAAGGATGGCGAGCTTCATCGCGGCCGGTCGCGGAGCGGTCCGGACGCATCTTGCCCGGCCCGGTGAAGTGCAGCCTCAGGCGCGCGTGGCGGCCTGGAAGATGGAGCGGGCGATGGGAATCGAACCCACGTCAGTAGCTTGGGAAGCTACAGCTCTACCATTGAGCTACGCCCGCGCGGCGTTGGCGCAAGTCTAGGGGCCGCGGCAGTCGAACGCAATGCGGCCGGTGCAAACGAAAGGGGCCGGCATGGCCGGCCCCTTCGCGTCTTGCACAGCGGATCGTGGATCAGAACGCGCCGCTGAAGTTGACGAACACCGTCATGTCGCGCGCGCTCTTCTGCGCGGTGGTGGAGGTCACGCCGAAGTTGCTCTGCAGGCCCCACACGCCGGTACGCGCGCCGAGGACGACGGTGGCGTAGTCGCGGTCGAAGTCGATGCCCGGCACGTAGTACATGCCCACGCCCGGCATGGATTGCAGCCACGCGCTGGCTTCCTTGTTGTCCTCGAACTCGTGGTCGTAGGTCACCTGCAGGTACGGCTTGATGGACGCGCCATCCAGGCGGAACTGCCAGCCCACGCGGCCGACCAGCGAGTCGATGTCCTGGTCGTCGTAGCCGAGCGCGGTGGCGCTCTCGTTGCTTTCGACGTAGCCGTCCATCTTCACCTTCTGCCAGGTCAGGCCGACCACCGGGCCGTGCTTGAAGCTGCCCTCGCCCAGCTCGTAGCCGGCGTTGATCGCGGCGGTCAGGTTGCTGCCGTCGGCCGAGCCCTTGTGCTCGCGGGTGGCCGGGCCGAGCTGGACCTTGCGGTTCACGTCGTAGCTCAGCCAGCTGTAGCTGACCTGCGCGTTGACCCACACCGGGCCGGTGTACCAGCCGAAGAAGCCGCCCAGCGTGGTGTCGTCCTGGGTGAAGTCGCCACGGCTCTGGCCGAAATCGGCATCCATGCGGCCGTAGCCGGCGAAGCCGCCGAACACCAGGTCGCCACGGTTCCAGTCCACGCCGAACAGGCCGGCCGGGGCCATGCCGTCGTACAGGTCGGCGTGGTCGTAGCGCTGCATGTCGCCGCGCACGCTGCCCCACCAACGGGTGCCGTCGGCTTCCGGCTTGCCATCCAGGTGCCAGGCGACCTGGTCGGCGCGCGAACGGCCGGTGACCGCGGCCGAATGCGTCAGCACCTGCTGCAGGCGCGGCGCTTCCAGGATCGACAGCGCGTACTCGCCCAGGATCTGGTGGGTGGCGGTGGTCGGGTGCACGCCGTCGGCGAACAGCCAGGTGTTCTGCGCGTTCGGCGCGGCCAGGCTGGTCGGGTTGCAGGTCGGCAGCACCGCGGTGCAGGCCTGGCCGGTGACGTTGGTGAAGCCGTAGGTGCCCGGGTCGGCGACGATTTCCTGCAGGATGTGGAAGGTGTCGACCGGGATCACGCGCAGGCCGGCGGTCTGCAGGCCGGAGAACAGCGCGTTGTTGTAGGCGGTGGCCAGCGCGGTGCCCTGCGCCATGCCGACGGCGCCCAGCGCGCGCGAGGACGGGGTGAGGCCGATATCCGGGATGGTCGGGACCATCACGTACTTGGCGCCGGCCGCTTCGAGCTGGCCGACGATGCCGACCTGCGCGGTGACCGCCGCGCCGATGGTGGCCTGCGCCGGTGCGCCGGCGGCCACGGCGAACAGGTCGTTGGCGCCGCCCCACACGGTGTACAGCGCGTTCGGGTTGGCCTTGCCGCCGTTGGCGGTGAGGTAGTTGTTGACCTGGGTGACGAGCGAAGGCGCCGGGCCCAGCGCGCTCACCGAGGTGGCGTTCACGCGTGCACCGCCGGCGGCGTAGTTGTCACCGGTCTGGCCGTTGCCGTGCGCCGCGGCATTGGTGCCGTAGTAGTCGGCCACGTATTCGGCCCACACCCAGCCCGGGTTGGTGGTGAACTTGCCGGTCACCGGCTGCACGCTCGCCGGCAGCAGCGGACGGTAGTAGCCGCTGTCGGTCAGGCTGTCGCCGAAGAACACGGTCTGGTTGAAGGCCGAATCGGCGAACGCCGGCGCGGAAGCCAGCGCGATGGCGACCGCCATCAGGGAACGGATCGGACGGAACGACGAGGACATCGGGGAACTCCCTGTTTTTTGTTTGATCCTGGGGGATCGTGGATACCGCCTGCCTGCGAGCGTACGCAGGCGCATGGTGCATCTTTCCACCGCGCCGTCGACCGCTCACGCTGCACTGCGGCATGAAACGAAAGCGCGCGCCGGATCGGCGCGCGATGCGACAATGATGACATGGACATCCAGCTCAATGGCGAACCCCGCCACATCGCACCCGACACCACCTTGGCCGCGCTGCTGGGCAGCGAGGGCCTGGCCGAGCGCCGCGTCGCGGTGGAGATCAACGGCGAGATCGTGCCGCGCGGCCGCCACGCCGAACACCGCCTGGCCGAGGGCGACCGCATCGAGATCGTGCACGCGCTCGGCGGCGGCTGAAGCCCGCACGGCCGGCCCGCATGCAGCGGCCGGGGGGTGGGATGGGTGATAATTGCGCGATGAGCACCCCGACCTCCCCCGATTCGCTGGTCATCGCCGGCAAGACCTACCGTTCCCGATTGCTGACCGGCACGGGCAAGTTCAAGGATCTGGAAGAAACCCGCCTGGCCACCGAGGCCGCGGGCGCCGAAATCGTCACCGTGGCGATCCGCCGCGTGAATATCGGCCAGAACGCGAACGAGCCGAACCTGCTCGACGCCCTGCCGCCGGACCGCTACACCCTCCTGCCCAACACCGCCGGCTGCTACACCGCCGAAGACGCGGTGCGCACCTGCCGGCTGGCGCGCGAACTGCTCGACGGCCACAACCTCACCAAGCTGGAAGTGCTGGGCGACCAGAAGACCCTGTACCCGGACGTGGTGCAGACCCTCAAGGCCGCCGAACTGCTCGTGGCCGACGGCTTCGACGTGATGGTCTACACCAGCGACGACCCGATCCTGGCCAAGCGGCTGGAGGAGATCGGCTGCGTGGCGGTGATGCCGCTGGCCGCGCCGATCGGCTCGGGCCTGGGCATCCAGAACAAGTACAACCTGCTGCAGATCATCGAGGATGCCAAGGTGCCGATCATCGTCGATGCCGGCGTGGGCACCGCCTCGGACGCGGCCATCGCGATGGAACTGGGCTGCGACGGCGTGCTGATGAACACCGCCATCGCCGGGGCGCGCCAGCCGGTGCTGATGGCCAGCGCGATGCGCAAGGCCGTGGAAGCCGGCCGCGAAGCGTTCCTGGCCGGGCGCATCCCGCGCAAGCGCTACGCCAGCGCGTCCTCGCCGGTGGACGGGCTGGTCGGCTGATGACCGACCCGTTCTCCAGCAGCGGATCCAAGGCCCCGCCCAAGCCGTTCACGGTCACCGAAGGCCGCCGCGAGGTGCGCAGCTTCGTGCTGCGCCAGGGCCGCTTCACGCCCGCGCAGCAGCGCGCGTTCGACGAGGCCTGGCCGCGCTTCGGCCTGGATTTCACCGGCGCGCCGCGCGACTACGACGCGGCCTTCGGCCGCAGCGCGCCGCGGGTGCTGGAAATCGGCTTCGGCAATGGCGCTGCGCTGCGCTTCGCCGCGCGTCAGGATCCGAGCCGCGATTACATCGGCATCGAGGTTCATGCGCCCGGCGTGGGCCGCCTGCTCAATGCACTGGCCGAGGACGGCAGCGACAACGTGCGCCTCTACCACCACGACGCGGTCGAGGTGCTGGAGAAGGAAGTGGCCGATGCGTCGCTGGACGAAGTGCGCATCTACTTCCCCGACCCGTGGCACAAGAAGCGCCATAACAAGCGCCGCCTGGTGCAGCCGGCCTTCGCCGCGCTGCTGGTGCGCAAGCTGCGCCCGGGGGGCCGCCTGCATTGCGCCACCGACTGGGAAAACTACGCCGAGCAGATGTGGGACGTGCTCGACGCCACCGAAGGCCTGTCCAACCGGGCGGGCCCTCGCGGCCACGTGCCGCGCCCCGAATGGCGCCCGCAGACCCACTTCGAAACCCGTGGCCAGAAACTCGGCCATGGCGTGTGGGATCTGCTCTACGATCGGACCTGAGCCCGGCCCCGCTCGCCCAAGGAAACCCGCCGCGACATGGAAACCGCGCTGACGCTGACCAACGACATGAAGCTGGTGCTGGCGTTGGTCGGCTTCACGATGGCCATGTTCCTGTTCGAGCGCATCCGCGCCGACGTGGTGGCGTTGATCGTGCTGGTGGTGCTCGGCGTGACCGGGCTGATCGCGCCCGAGGAGATCTTCGGCGGCTTCTCCGGTAACGCGGTGATCAGCATCATCGCCACCACCATCCTGGGCGCCGGGCTCGAGCGCACCGGCGCGCTGAACCGCCTCGCCTCCTGGCTGCTGCGCCGCTCGCACGGCAACGAGAAGCGGCTGATGACGATGACCCTGGCCATCTCCGGGCTCAACTCGTCCTTCATGCAGAACCCCTCGGTGATGGCGCTGTACCTGCCGGTGGCCTCGCGGCTGGCCGCGCGCACCGGCCTGACCCTGCAACGCCTGCTGCTGCCGATCGCCGCGGCCATCGTGATGGGCGGCGCGCTGACCATGGTCGGCAACTCGCCGCTGATCCTGCTCAACGACCTGCTGATCTCGGCCAACAACAACCTGCCCTCCGGCATGGCGACCATCGAGCCGCTGCGCATGTTCGCGCCGATGCCGATCGGCGTGGGGCTGCTGGTGGCCGCGCTGCTGTACTTCCGCTACTACGGCGACCGCAAGCTGGTGGAAGAAGAATCGCTCGCCAACGACGGCGTCACCCCGGCACGCACCGAAAGCTACTTCGCCAAGACCTACGGCATCGAAGGCGACGTGTTCGAACTAGTAGTGAGCGCCGAAAGCCCGCTGGTGGGCATGACGCTGGGCGAGGCCGAAGCGCTGCACGACGCGCCGCTGATGCTGGCGCTGAAGACCGGCAACGACACCCGCCTGGCGCCGCCGGCGGACATGCGCATCTGGGTGGGCAGCGTGCTCGGCGTGATGGGTGCGCGCCAGCACGTGGCCGATTTCGCGCAGAACCAGTTCCTGCGCATGTCCTCGCGCCTGCGCCACCTGGGCGATCTGTTCAACCCGAGCCGCGCCGGCATTTCCGAGGCACTGATCCCGCCGAACTCGCGCTTCATCGGCAAGAGCGCCGGCGAGCTGCGCCTGCGCAAGCAGAGCGGCATTTCCCTGCTGGCGATCAACCGCGACAAGCAGGTCATCCGCGACGACGTGCGCCAGGAAAAACTGCGCGCCGGCGACATGCTGGTCTTCCACAGCATCTGGCAGGACCTGGGCCAGGCGGCCGAGACGCGCGACTTCGTGGTGGTCACCGACTACCCGAAGGGCGAGCAGCGGCCGCACAAGTTCAAGATCGCGATGGCCATCTTCGCCGTCACCATCCTCATCGCGCTGACCTCGCGCCTGCCGGTCTCGCTCACGCTGATGACCGGCGTGGCCGGCATGCTGGTCACCGGCGTGCTGCGCATGGACGAGGCCTACGCGGCGATCAACTGGAAGACGGTGTTCCTGATGGCAGGCCTCATCCCGCTGGGATGGGCGATGGACAGCAGCGGCACCGCGGCGTGGGTGGCCGGACACACCATCGAACGCCTGCCCGAGGGCATCCCGGTGTGGGTGCTGGAAATCGCCCTGGCGCTGTTGACCACCGCGTTCTCGCTGGTGATCAGCCATGTCGGCGCCACCATCGTGATGGTGCCCATCGCGGTGAACCTGGCGCTGGCGGCCGGCGGCAACCCGACCGCATTCGCGCTCATCGTGGCGCTATCGGCCTCCAACAACCTGATGACCGCCTCCAACCCGGTGATCTCCATGGTCACCGGCCCGGCGAACTACACCCCGCGCGAGTTGTGGCGGGTGGGTGCGCCGCTCTCGCTGGTCTACGTGGTGGTGATGGTGGGCGTCATCCACCTGATGACGTGGTGGGGCGGCCTGTAGGACTCAGGCCAGCCGGACTTCGCCGTCGGCCACCTGGACGGCCACCGCGCGCAGGCGGTCGCCCCGGCACGGGCCGGCCACGCAGTCGCCCTGCTGCAGTTCGAACGAGGCCCCATGCGCGGCGCAGACCAGGTGCCCCTGCGCGCTCTTGAGGAACTGCCCCGGCGCCCAGTCCAGGCGGCGCCCGGCATGCGGGCACACGTTCAACCAGGCCCGTACCTGCGCACCCTCCCGGTACAGCACCAGCGACTCGGCATCGCCGTCCACGCGCGCCTCCACTTCCAGGAAACCGCCGTCGGGCAGCTGGTCCAGAGGGGCAAGGAAGGAGGCATCAGTTTCGGCGGCGGACATGACAGCGGGCTTGCACGGGCGGGTCGGCATTGTGGCACGCGCGCCCGGGGCGGCCGCGCGACAAAATTTCCCCGCGCGCAAGTCATTGATCGTGAACGGATCAACCACGAATTAACGCATTTTTCACTCACGCAGCCATCACGGCCCGGATACTGCCGGCTGGCTCACCGGCAACCCATCGCCCATGCGCACTTCCTATTTCCAGTTCGGCAACGTTCGCACGCTGTTCGAACCCCGCAAGCCCCGTCACCCGCTGGTCCGCCTCGCGGCCGGCCTGGCCGGCCTGGCCATCCTGGCGGTGCTGATCTTCTTCGGCATCTTCGTCGGCGCGGCCATGATCCTGGCCGGCGTGGCCTGGAAACTGCTCAGCCGCAAGCGCGCGCCGGCCGCGCGCGTGGATGTGGTCGAGGGCGAATACCGCGTCGTCCGCAAGCCCGCGCTGCCGCTCTCGCGCTGAGGCGCCGGCCGCCGGCCGCGGGACGCGGGACGCGCGGCGGCTCCAACCGCGCAGGACTGCGCGCTAGACTCGCACGTTCCCCCACCCAGGACGTGCCGCATGACTTCCGATGTAATTCCCGCCGCCGAAATCCCGCGCATTCCCGTGGTGGGCGGCGGCACGTTTCCGGTGCGCCGCATCTACTGCGTGGGTCGCAACTTCGCCGACCACGCCCGCGAAATGGGCGCGCAGGCGCCGGCCTCCAAGGCCGAGCGCGGCCAGCCGGTGTTCTTCATGAAGCCCGCCGACGCCATCGTGGTCGGCCACGGCGACGAGATTCCCTACCCGCCCGCCACTCAGGACCTGCACCACGAGGTCGAGCTGGTGGTGGCGCTCGGCCAGGATGCCCCGGCCGGCGTGCTGCCGGTCGAACAGGCCGAAGCCCTGGTGTACGGCTACGGCGTGGGCCTGGACCTTACCCGCCGCGACCTGCAGGCCAACGCGAAGGCCAAGGGCCTGCCGTGGGACATCGCCAAGGGCTTCGATCATTCCGCGCCGGTGAGCGAACTGGTGCATGCCGGCGAAGTCGGCGCGCTGGACGCGCTCAACCTCTCGCTGGAGGTCAACGGCGAGGTACGCCAGCAATCGCTGCTGGACCAGATGATCTGGAACGTGCCGGAAATCCTGCACGAGCTGTCCAAGCTCTATGCGCTCAAGGCCGGCGATCTCGTCTTCATGGGCACGCCGGCCGGCGTGGCCGCCCTCAAGCCCGGCGATCGCTTCAGCGCGCGGCTGGAGAACGTGGCCGAACGGCACGGCGTGATCGCCTCCTGACACCGCACCGGCTAGGATCGTCATCTACCCCACACAGAGGAGACGCCATGGGCATGTTGAAGGAGTTCAAGGATTTCGCCATGCGCGGCAACGTCATCGACCTCGCCGTCGGCGTGGTGATCGGTGCGGCGTTCGGCAAGATCGTCACCGCGCTGGTGGAGAAGATCATCATGCCGCCCATCGGCCTGCTGATCGGCGGCATCGATTTCTCCAGGCTTGCCTGGGTGCTGGCGCCGGCGCGCGTCGGGCCGGACGGCAAGGAGATCCCGGCCGTGGTCATCGGCTACGGCGACTTCCTCAACACGCTCGTGCAGTTCGTCATCGTCGCCTTTGCGATCTTCCTCGTGGTCAAGGCGATCAACCGCCTGCACCACCCCAAGGCCGCCGCCCCGGCCGCGCCCAGCGAGGAAGTGCTGCTGCTGCGCGAGATCCGCGATTCGCTGAAGAAGTGATCCAAGTGGCGGGAGGGTGACCTCCCGCACAGGGCTCCCTGGCCGCGCGCTGCTAGGCTCGCGGTCTACCCTGCCACGGAGCCTTTCATGCGTCGCCTCGCTGTCGCCATCGCCGCGCTGCTCGCCACCTCCGGCGCCTTCGCCGCCGAACCCACCACGATTCCCGCCAAGTCCCTGGCCACCGCCACGCAGCTGCGCGAGCAGGCCCTGGCCGACGACACCGCGTGGAAGGTCACCGAATCGCTCACCACCGAGGTGGGCCCGCGCATGGCCGGCAGCGAAGCCGATGCCCGCGCCGTGGCGTGGGCCAAGGCCAAGTTCAAGGCGCTGGGCTTCGACAAGGTGTACGTGGAGCCGGTGACGTTCCCGAAGTGGGAACGCCGCGGCGAGCAGGCGCAGGTGGTCGGCGCCCATGCGCAGCCGCTGCACGTCACCGCGCTGGGCGGCAGCCCGGCCGGCACCGTCGAGGGCGAGATCGTGCGCTTCCCCGACCTGGCCGCATTGAAGGCCGCGCCGGAAGGTTCGCTGGCCGGCAAGATCGCCTTCGTCGATTACCAGATGGGCAAGAAGCGCGACGGCGCCGACTACGGCATCGGCGGTGCGGTGCGTTCGCGCGCGCCGTCCGAGGCGATCCGCAAGGGCGCGGTCGGTTTCCTGATGCGCTCGGCCGGCACCGATTCGCACCGCGTTCCGCACACCGGCATCACCCGCTTCGATGACGGCCTCACCCCGGTGCCGTCGGCGGCGCTGTCCTCGCCCGACGCGGACCAGCTGGCCCGCCTCGTCGCGCTCGGCCCGGTGCGGGTGCGCGTGGCGCTGGATTGCGGCTGGGACGGCACCGCGACCTCCTACAACGTGATCGGCGAGATCACCGGGCGCAGCAAGCCTAAGGAGGTCGTGGTGATCGGCGGCCACCTCGACTCGTGGGACCTGGGCACCGGCGCGATCGACGATGGCGCCGGCGTGGGCATCACCATGGCCGCCGGCCACCTGATCGGCCAGCTCAAGCAGGCGCCCAAGCGCACGATCCGCGTGGTGGCCTTCGCCAACGAGGAACAAGGTTTGTACGGCGGCAAGGCGTATGCCGAAGCGCGCGCCAAGGCCGGTGAGCTGCCGCTGCACCAGATCGGCGCGGAGAGCGACTTCGGCGCCGGCCGCATCTATGGCTTCAACACCGGTTCGGGCAACGCGGAAGGTTCGCGCGCGGCGACCCAGCAGATCGCCGACGTGCTCGCCCCGCTCGGCATCGAATACATGCCAGCGAAGGGCGGCCCGGGCCCGGACATCGGCCCGATCGCGGCCAAGGGTGGTGCGTGGGGCTGGCTGGCGCAGGACGGCACCGACTACTTCGACCTGCACCACACCGCCGACGACACGCTCGACAAGATCGACCCGAAGGCGCTGGCGCAGAACGTGGCCGCGTATGCGGTGTTCGCCTATCTTGCCGCGGAGGCCGATGGCGGCTTCGGCAGCGAGGCGAAGGCGACGGTGCCGCCGAACGAGTGAGTCGAGCGCGGCGACGACGCATCACGCGTCGCGCCGCTTCGATTTATCCAATGGAAGAAAGTCAGTCCGCCCTGCATATTCGTGATCGTTCGCCGCGCGGCGGCGAACCGAACCTAACCACGGGAGCGCGCGGATGCACGAACTGGCCACCGACGAAAACGAGCGCGGCTGCGCCACCGCAACGCCGCGCGAAGTGCCAGCGGGCCGCACCCAGTGGCCCGCGCGTTGGCTCAAGGCATATCTGGCCTACCACTTGGTGCTGTCGGGCCTGATGCTGCTCAAGCAGGGCCTGAGTACCGGTGATGAGGCGAAGATCCTGTTCGCGATGAGCACGGCCTGCGCGCTGTGGGTGCTGTTGCGCGGTTACGTCGTCCGCGTCAGCCCGCCTGCAGCCCCGCCCGCCAACTGGCCAGCAGCACCGCGGTGGCGCTGGCGACATTGAGGCTTTCCACCGCGCCGGTGCCGGGAATGGACAGGCGCAGGTCGCAGGCATCGGCCAGGTTGCGGTCCATGCCCTCGCCTTCGGCGCCCATCACGTAGACCAGCCGCGACGGCAGGCGCGTGGCGAATACATCCTGCCCGCCCTCCACCAGCGTGGCGGCCATGACGAAGCCGGCGTCGTGCAGCAGTTCATCGGCCTGCGCGGCCTTGGGCAGGCGCACCAGCGGCACCGCCTCGGCGCCGCCTTCGGCCACGCGCGCGGCCGCGCCGGAGAGCGCCAGCGGCGAGTGCTCCGGCAGCAGGATCGCCGACACGCCGAAATGCGCGGCCGAACGCAGGATCGCGCCGAAGTTGTGCGGGTTGCCCACGCCGTCCAGCCACAGCAGCAGCTTCGGGCCGGGTTTGAGGATCGTGAGCCAGTCGGCCAGCGCGGGAACCGGTTCGCGCTGCACGTCGGCTACGACGCCTTCGTGGTGCTGGCTGGCGGCCAGCTTGTCCAGGTCGCCCGCTTCCACCACGCGGTAGCCCACGCGATGGGCCACGCACCACTTCAGCAGCGGCTGCAGCTTGGGAATCATCGCCTCGGACAGGTACAGCTTGCGCAGCGCCGCCGGGCGCCGCTTGAACACCGCCAGCACGGCGTTGCGGCCGTACAGCCGCAGTTCCTCGCCGCGTGGCGGCGCACCCCCGCCCTCGGCAGGGTCACGCGGCGGGCGCGGCGGACGCGGGCCGGCAGGGCGCGAGCCGCCGCGCGGTTCGGCGGGGCGCGGCGAGCGGTAGGATTTCCAGGGATCGTTCACTGCCATAGTCCGGTAGAGGAAGGCCGCGCGCGGATGCGCGGCCTTCGGCCGGGGCATGATGCCGCCCCGCGCCGCCCCCGTCACCCTCGGCGGCTTTCAGCCGTCACGCCGCTTCCAGAAATCGGCGTTGCGGATGCCCACCGCGTCCGGGTCGAAGACCGGGTCCAGCCCCAGCTTCTTCTGCCGCTCGTAATCGCGCAGCGCGATCAGCGCCGGCTTGCGCACGATGAAGATGGCGATGATGTTCAGCCACGCCATCAGGCCCACGCCGATGTCGCCCAGCGCCCACGCCACGCCGGCGTTGTGGAAGGCGCCGAAGATCACCATGCCCACGATGCCCAGCCGCAGCACCAGCACGGTGAGTGGGCGGTGGCGGTTGTGGTTGAGGTAGCTGAGGTTGGTTTCGGCCATGTAGTAATAGGCCATGATGGTGGTGAAGGCGAAGAAGAACAGCGCCACCGCCACGAAGCCCGCGCCCCAGCCCGGCAGCACCGATTCCACCGCCGCCTGCGCGAAGCCCGGGCCTTCCTGCACGCCGGCCAGGCCGGCGAACAGGGGCGCGCCGCCATCGGGCGCATACACGTTGTACGTGCCGGTGGCCAGGATCAGGAACGCGGTGGAGGTGCACACCATCATGGTGTCGAAGTAGATGGCGAACGCCTGCACGTAGCCCTGCTTGGCCGGGTGCGAGACCTCCGCGGCCGCAGCGGCATGCGGGCCGGTGCCCTGGCCGGCCTCGTTGGCATAGATGCCGCGCTTGACGCCCCATTCCACCGCCAGGCCCAGCAGCGCGCCGAACGCGGCATGGCTACCGAAGGCGCTGCTGAAGATCAGCGCGAACATGCCCGGCACCTGCTCGGCATTGAGCACCATCACGGTGACCGCCATCAGGATGAAGCCGCCGGCCATGAACGGCACCACGACCTCGGCGAAGTTGGCGATGCGCTTGACGCCGCCGAAGATAATCACCGCCAGCATCAGCGCCACGCCGATGCCCAGCACCAGCTTGAACGCATCGCGCGCGGGCAGGCCCAGCCACTGGCCCTCGAAGCCGTTGCACCAGCCGGTGCCGGCGCAGGCGTTGGCCGCGCTGTCGGCGATGGCGTTGGCCTGCACGCCGGGCATCAGGAAGCCGGCGGCGACGATGGTGGCCAGCGCGAACAGCATGGCGTACCACTTCAGGCCCATGGCCTTTTCGATGTAGTACGCCGGGCCGCCGCGGTAGCGGCCATCGGCATCCTTGACCTTGTAAATCTGCGCCAGCGTGGATTCGATGTACGAGGTGGACGCGCCGAGGAAGCCCATCACCCACATCCAGAAGATCGCGCCCGGCCCACCGAAGGCGATGGCGGTGGCCACGCCGGCGATGTTGCCGATGCCGATGCGCCCGGCCATCGACATGGCCAACGCCTGGAACGAGGACACGCCGGCATCGGACTTCTGCCCGCGCACCGTCAGCCGCAGCATTTCGACGAAGCCGCGCACCTGCATGAAACGGGTGGCGAAGCTGAAGTACAGCCCGGCGCCCAGGCACATGACGATCAGCGCCTTGCTCCAGATGATGCCGTTGATCCACTCGATGATCGATTCCACGCGTTGCATTCCCCTCAGTTGGCGTTGGTCGGTACGGCACCCCTGCGCCAGGGGCCAGCCCATTGTGCCGAAGCCGGCGATGGCATGCGGCGCGTGGCGGGCATGCATCGTCCCGCGATGCGCCCCGCGCCGCATGGCGTAGCACTCACTCCGTCAGCGTCGCGCGCACACGTGCGAAAAGTCTCAAGTCCTGGGGCAGGCCGTCCTTGACCACCGCCAAGCGCATGCGTCCCTCTTCGGCAAAGCCGTTGCGCAGCAGCACGGCGGCCGAGGCGAGATTGTCGGGCATCACATGGGCGGCGAGCCGGTGCAGGCGCTGCGTGTGCATGACCCACGGCGCGAATGCGGCCACCACGCGGCTCATCACGCCGCGGCCCCAGTGCGCCGGCGTGAGCCAGTAACCGAGCAGCGCGCTATGCGCGGCCTCGGCGCGACCGGCCTGCTCGGCATGCGTGCCGATGCCGCCGGCGATGGCCCCGTCGATCACGATGGCCAAGACCGGATCGGACAAGTTCACCACCTCGCCGGCGAGGAAGCGCTCGGCATCGGCCAGGCTATAGGGATGCGGAAAGCGCCCGCTCAGCCAGCGCGCGATGCCGGGAGGGTTGGCCGCGGTGGCGAGGGCCGGCGCATCGTCGGCATGCCAACGTCGCAACAGGAAACCTTCGCCGCGCGGGAGGGGCGCGGTGTCCATGGCGAAATCCGAAGGGAACCCCTGCATGCTCGCCGAGTGGCGGCGCGAGGGCAAGCGGGGGCGCACCTCACGCGTGCCCGCCCACCGAAGGCGTCTGCTGCTCCAGCACCTCCAGCTCGCGCGCCAGCGCTTCCGGCGAACGGGTGAACGGCGCGATCAGCGAATAGAACGCCGGCACCACGTACAGCGACAGCAGCGTGGACAGCGAGACGCCGAAGATCACCACCACGCCGATCGTGGCGCGGCTCGCCGAGCCCGGTCCACCGGCCAGCACCAGCGGGATCGCGCCCACCACCGTGGCGATGGAGGTCATCAGGATCGGCCGCAGGCGCACCGAGGCCGATTCGACGATCGCCTCGTGCACGCTGCGCCCTTCGTCGCGCAGCTGGTTGGCGAACTCCACGATCAGGATGCCGTTCTTCGCCGCCAGGCCCACCAGCATCACGATGCCGATCTGGCTGAAGAGGTTGAGCGTGCCGTTCGTCGCCCACAGGCCCACCAGCGCGCCCAGCACCGCCAGCGGCACGGTGAGCATGATGACCAGCGGGTGGGCGAAGCTCTCGAACTGCGCGGCCAGCACCAGGTACACCACCAGCAGCGCCATGGCGAAAGTCAGCAGCACCGCACTGCCGGACTTCTGGTATTCGCGCGATTCGCCCTTCCAGTCGACCTGCGCATACTCGGGCAGTTCTTCCTGGGCGATGCGCTCGGTCCAGGCGATCGCATCGCCCAGGCTGTAGCCCGGCGCCAGGCTCGCGCTCAGCGTCACCGAACGCAGGCGGTTGAAGCGGTTCAAGGTGCCGGCCTCGGCCACCTCGCTCAAGCTCACCAGGTTGGAGAGCGGAATCAGCTCGCCGCTGCTGGAACGGACGCGGATCGCCGCCAGGTCCTCCGGCGACATGCGGCCCTCGCGGCCGGATTGCAGCATCACGTCGTATTCCTCGCCGTTGTCGACGAAGGTGGTGACGCGGCGCGAGCCCATCAGCGTTTCCAGTGCGCCGCCGATCTCGGTGACCGACACGCCCAGGTCGGCCGCGCGCAGGCGGTCGATGTTCACCCGCATCTGCGGTCGGGTTTCCTTGTAGTCCGAATCCACGCCCACCAGGCCGGGGTTCTCTTCCATGCGCTGCATCATGCGGTCGCGCCACTGCGCCAGCTCGGCGTAGTCCGGGCCGCCCAGCACCATCTGGAACGGCTGGCCGCGGCTGCGCACCAGGCCGCCGCTGACCTGCGTGCGCGCACGCACGCCGGTGAGCACGGCGAGCTTCTTCTGGATCTCGTCGGCCAGCGCCACGGTCGGCTGCTCGCGCTGGTGCCAGTCCTGCAGGAACACGCTGACGCGGCCGGTATGCATTTCCTCGCTGCTGCCGAAACCGCCCGGCACGCGCGGGTTGGCGCGCACGATGGGCTTGTCCGGGCCGATGTACGGCGCCAGGATCGCCTCCACCTGGTGCATCTGCCCCACGGTGTAGTCGAAACCGGCGCCCTCGGGGCCGTCGATCATCACCTGGAAATTGCCGCGGTCCTCGGCCGGCGCCAGTTCGGAAGGAATGCGCGTGGCCAGCCAGCCACTGAGCAGGAAGGCGGCCAGCATCACCGCGCCGAACACCCAGCTGCGGTCCACGCTGCGCTCCAGCGAGCGCTTGTAGCCCTGGCTCAGCCGCTCCATGCGGGTGTTGAACCAGTGGTGGAAACGGTTGGGCTTCTCCTTGTCGTGTGGCTTGAGCAGCTTGGAGGACATCATCGGCGTCAGCGTCAGCGCGACGAAGGCCGAGATCGCCACCGCCGCGGCCAACGCCACCGCCAGCTCGCGGAACAGCCGCCCGGTATTGCCTTCCAGGAAACCCACCGGCAGGAACACCGCCACCAGCACCGCGGTAGTGGCGATCACCGCGAAAGCCACCTGCGCGGTGCCGCGGCGCGCGGCGACCAGCGGCGGTTCGCCCAAATCGATGCGGCGCTGGATGTTCTCCACCACCACGATGGCGTCATCCACCACCAGGCCGATGCACAGCACCAGCGCGAGCAGGGTCAGCAGGTTGATCGAGAAATCGAACGCGTACAGCGCGATGAATGCGGCGATCAAACACACCGGCACCGTCACCGCCGGGATCAGCGCCGCGCGGGCGCTGCCCAGGAACAGCCATATCACCACCAGCACCAGCACCACCGCCTCGACCAGCGTGTGGTACACGCGCTCCACGGAGGCATCGATGAAGGTGGTGGTATCGAAGGCGACGAAAATGTTGGTGCCGGCCGGCAGCGACTTCTGGATGCGCTCGGCCTCCGCGCGCGCCTCGCGTGCCACGTCCAGCGCGTTGGCGGTGGAATTGCGCACAATGCCCAGGCCGACGTTGGGCACGCCGTTGCTCTGGAAATAGGCGCGGCGCTCGGCCGAGGTGAGCTCCACCTTGCCCACGTCGCCCAGCCGCACCACGTAGCCGTCGCGGCCCTTGCCCAGCGGCAGGCGGGCGAAGTCTTCCGGCTTGAGGTAGCTGCGCTCCACGCGCAGGGTGAAATCGCGCTGCGCCGATTCGATGCTGCCCGCCGGCAGCTCGACGTTCTCCTTCTCCAGCGCCGCTTCCACGTCGCTCACCGTCATGCCGCGCGCGGCGAGCTGGTCGCGGTCCAGCCAGATGCGCATCGCATAGCGCTGGCGGCCGCCGATGCGCACCTGCGCCACGCCATCCAGGCTGGAGAAGCGGTCGACGATGTAGCGCTCGGCGTAGTCGGACAGCTGCAGCGTGTCCATCACGCTGGAGCTCATGTTCAGCCACAGGATCGGGTCGGCGTCGGCCTCGACCTTGGAAATCTCCGGCGGCCGCGCCTGGTCGGGCATGCGGTCGGTGACGCGGCTCACCGCATCGCGCACGTCGTTGGCCGCGGCCTCCACGTCGCGCGTGGGCACGAACTCGATGCTGATGTCCGAGCTGCCGTTGCGGCTGCGCGCCTCGATGGTCTCGATGCCCTCGATGCCGGCCAGGGCATCTTCCAGCACCTGGGTGATGCGGCTTTCCACCACCGCCGCCGAAGCGCCGGTGTACTCCACGTCCACCGAGACGATGGGCGGGTCGATGGCCGGCAACTCGCGCAGCGTCAGCCGGGTGAAGGACATCACGCCGAGCACGACGAGCAGCAGGCTCATCACCACCGCCAGCACCGGGCGGGTGATGGAGATATCGGAAAGTTTCATCGCGCGGCCTGCGGACGCGGCGCGGCGGCGCCGGCGGCTTCACCGCGCACCTTCAGGCCCGGGCGCAGCTTGCCAGTGCCGTCCACCACGATGCGCTCGCCCGCCTGGATGCCGTCGAGGATCTCGACCTTGCCGTCGCGGCGCTCGCCGGTGCGCACGTCCACGCGCTCCACGCTGTCGTCGGCCTTCACCCGGTACACGAACGATTCCCGCCCGACCTGCACCACGGCGATCTCCGGGATCACCAGTGCCTGGCGCTCCGGCTGGTACAGGCGCACATCCAGCAGCATGCCCGGGCGCAGGCGCCGCTCGGGGTTGGCGAAGTCCGCGCGCACGGTCACCGCGCGGGTGTTCTCGTCCACGCGCGAATCGATCGCCGAGACCTCGCCGCGGAAACGCTCACCCGGGAAGGCCGCCGCCACGCCGCTGACCTCGTTGCCCAGGCGCACCAGGCCCAATTGGGCTTCCGGCACCTGGAAATCGACGTGCATGCGCTCGATGTCGTCGAGCGTGGCGATCACCGTGCTCGAAGTCACCAGCGAGCCGGGGCTGATCTGGCGGATGCCGAGCACGCCGGCGAACGGCGCGCGCACTTCGCGGTCGCCGATGTCCGAACGCATCTGCGCCACGCGGGCCATCGCCGCGTCGCGCAGCGCGCGCTGGGTATCCAGGGTGGACTTGGCGACGAGCTGCTGGCCGATCAGCTCCTGCTGGCGGCGATACAACTGGTCGGCCTCCTCGAAGGTCGCCTGCGCGGCGTTGAGCGCAGCCTGCTGCGAGTTGCCGCGCAGGGTCACCAGCAACTGGCCCGCCTTCACCGCGTCGCCGCTCTCGAAATACACCTTCTCCACCACGTCGCTCACCGCCGCGGTCAGCGCCACCGACTCGCGCGCGCGCACCGTGGCGATGGACTGCACGGTGGTGTTCCAGGGCTGGGTGGAAACCGTCTGCACGGTCACCGGGATCGGGGCGGCGGCGGCGGCCGAGGGAGCGGGCCGGTCGCAGCCGGCCAGGGTCGTGGCCAGCACGGCCAGGCTCGCGGCTACCGCGCCCGCGCGGAATCGGGAAAGCATCAATCAGGGGTCCTGCCAAGGGATATCCCGAGTGTAACGACACCGGATGACAGGCGTTGACAACGCAGCCCGAAGGGCCCCATGACCAACGACCCTTGCCGCCAGGCAAAAGCCCTGGCGGCCCCGGTCAGCGCTCGATATCCAGGTGCGCCAGCACCTGCCGCGCCAGCGCCTCGGCGTTGTCGCCATCGGCCAGCAGGTGCAGTTCGGGCGCCTCGGGGGCCTCGTAGGGCGAATCGATGCCGGTGAAGTTCGGGATCAGGCCGGCGCGCGCCTTGGCATATAAACCCTTCACGTCGCGTGCCTCGGCCACCGCCAGCGGCACGTCGACGAACACCTCCACGAACTCGCCCGGCGCGAAGCGCTCGCGCGCCATGCGCCGCTCGGCGCGGAACGGGGAGATGAAGCTGACCAGCACGATGAGCCCGGCATCGGCCATCAGCCGCGCCACTTCGGCCACGCGGCGGATGTTCTCCACGCGGTCCTCGTCGGTGAAACCGAGGTCGCGGTTGAGGCCGTGGCGCACGTTGTCGCCGTCCAGGATGAAGGTGTGGTAGCCCAGCGCGTGCAGGCGCCGGTCCACCAGGTTGGCCACGGTGGACTTGCCCGCGCCCGACAGGCCGGTGAACCACAGCACCTTCGGCGCCTGGCCCTTGATCCGCGCACGCGCGGCGTTGTCCACGTCCAGGTGCTGCCAATGCACGTTGCCGGCGCGGCGCAGCGCGAAGTCCAGCGTGCCGGCGCCCACGGTGGCGTTGGTCTGGCGGTCGATCAGGATGAACGCGCCCAGTTCGCGCTCGCGCGCATACGGGGCGAAGGCGACCGGCTCGTCCAGCGCCAGGTTGCAGTAGCCGACCTCGTTGAGCGCCAGGCGCTTGGCGGCCAGCGGCTCCTGCGTGTTCACGTCGATGCGGTGCTTGATCTCGCTTACGCTGGCGGCCACGGTGCGCGCGCCGATCTTCAGCCAGTACGGGCGGCCGGGCAGCAGCGCCGCGTCGTCCAGCCACAGCAGGTGCGCGGCGAACTGGTCGGCCACCTCGGGCGGATCGCCGGCGGCGGCGATGACATCGCCCCGGCTGACGTCGATTTCGTCTTCCAGCGTCAGCGTCGCCGCCTGGCCGGCGCGCGCGTGCTGCACGTCGCCATCCGGGCCGATGACGCGCGCGATGCGCGAGCGTCGTCCGGAGGGCAGCACCACCACTGCATCGCCGGGCCGCGCATGGCCGGCGCTCAGCGTGCCGGCGAACCCGCGGAAGCCCTGGTGCGGCCGGTTCACCCACTGCACCGGCAGGCGCAGGGCGAGCGTGCCGTCGCTGTCCGGCAGCGGCACGGTTTCCAGGTGTTCGAGCAGGCTCGGGCCGGCGTACCACGGCATGTGCGTGGAGCGCGTGGACAGGTTGTCCCCTTCCAGCGCCGAGAGCGGGATCGCCTGCACCGAGGCCAGCCCCAGCTGCGCGGCCAGCGCGCGGTAGTCGGCCTGGATGGCGTCGAATACCGCCTGGTCGTAGCCCACCAGGTCCATCTTGTTCACCGCCAGCACGATGCGGCCGATGCCCAGCAGCGAGGCGATGAAGCTGTGTCTGCGGGTCTGCGGCAGCAGGCCCTTGCGCGCATCCACCAGCACCACCGCCAGGTCCGCAGTGGACGCACCGGTGGCCATGTTGCGGGTGTACTGCTCGTGGCCGGGGCAGTCGGCGACGATGAACTTGCGCCGGTCCGTATCGAAGTAGCGGTAGGCCACGTCGATGGTGATGCCCTGCTCGCGCTCGGCGGCCAGGCCATCGAGCAGCAGCGCGTAGTCGATGTTCTGCCCCTGCGTGCCGTGGCGGCGGCTGTCGCGCTCCAGCGCGGCGAGTTGGTCGTCGAACAGGCGCTTGCTGTCGTAGAGCAGGCGGCCGATCAGGGTGCTCTTGCCGTCGTCCACGCTGCCGCAGGTGATGAAGCGCAGCAGCGGTTTGGTCTCGTGGCGCTGCAGGTAGGCGGCGATCTGCTCGCCCGCCGGTTGCGCGGCGGCCTGCGCGGCGGGGCTGGCTTCAAGAGTGGCCGGGTCGCGTGCCATCAGAAGTACCCCTCCAGCTTCTTCTTTTCCATCGACTCGCTCGGGTCCTGGTCGATCACCCGGCCCTGCCGTTCGGAACTGGTCGCCACCAGCATCTCGGCGATGATCGCTTCCAGGCTGTCGGCGGTGGATTCGATCGCGCCGGTCAGCGGGTAGCAGCCCAGCGTGCGGAAACGCACCGAACGCAGTTGCGGCACTTCGCCTTCGCGCAGCGGCAGACGCTCGTCGTCCACCAGGATCAGCGCACCGTCGCGCTCCACCACCGGGCGCGGGGCGGCGAAGTACAGCGGCACCACCGGGATCGCCTCGCGGTAGATGTAGAGCCAGATATCCAGCTCGGTCCAGTTCGACAGCGGGAACACGCGCACGCTCTCGCCGGCGTGCACGCGGGTGTTGTACAGGTTCCACAGCTCCGGGCGCTGGTTCTTCGGGTCCCAGCGGTGGCGCTCGTTGCGGAAAGAGAACACGCGCTCCTTGGCGCGCGATTTCTCCTCGTCGCGGCGCGCCCCGCCGATGGCCGCGTCGAACTTCCACTGCTCCAGCGCCTGCTTCAGGCCCTGGGTCTTCATGATGTCGGTATGCACGGCGGCGCCGTGGCTGATCGGGCCAACGTTCTGGGCGACGCCGTCGGGGTTGATGTGCACGCGCAGTTCCACGCCGGTCTCGGCGGCACGGCGGTCGCGGAAGGCGATCATCTCGCGGAACTTCCAGCGCGTGTCCACGTGCAGCAGCGGGATCGGCGGCGGCGCCGGGGCGAAGGCCTTCAGCAGCAGGTGCAGCAGCACCGAGCTGTCCTTGCCCACCGAATACAGCAGCACCGGGTTGGCGAAGCCCGCCGCGACCTCGCGCAGGATATGGATGCTTTCGGCCTCGAGCCGGTCGAGGTGGGACAGGGGTGGAAGACTCATTGCCGCCAGGTATCGGAGTGGCCGGTCAAGCCTACACCGACCGGGAGAGGCGCAGTCTGGGGTGGCGCGGCCCACGCGCAGAAATAAGCGGCGGGCATAAGGCGATAACCCCTGCTCCTTTCTGTCGCCGCAAGGCCTTGCCTAGCATCGGATTCCCCACCCCAGACACCGGACCGGGAATGACCGCCGTCAGCCCTGCCTTGCCCCCCAGTCCCCTCCCGGAGGAGCGGCGGGCGCTGCTGACGCGGCTGGTGGAGGGGCTCGACGCGCCCTCGCTGTGGTGGCTGTCCGGTTATGCGGCCGGGCTGGCGCAGGGCCACGCGGCGCCGCCCTCGCTGGCCCTGGTGCCGGGCGGCGCCACGGCCGGCGAACGCGGCGAAGAGCGCCGCCTGACCGTGCTCTACGGCAGCCAGACCGGCAACGCGCGCCGCGCCGCCGAGCGGCTGGTGGCCGATGCCGAAGCCGCCGGCCTGCGCGTGCGCCTGCAGCGCGCCGATACCTATCCCACCCGCGAGCTGGCCAGCGAGCGCCTGCTGTACCTGGTGATCAGCACCCAGGGCGAAGGCGACCCGCCAGACGACGCCATCGGGCTGGTCGAATTCATCCAGGGCCGCCGCGCGCCCAAGCTGCCGGAGCTGAAGTACGCCGTGCTCGGGCTGGGCGATTCCAGTTACGCGGATTTCTGCGGCATCGCGCGCCGCCTCGACGCGCGGCTGGCCGAACTCGGCGCGCAGCGCGTGCGCCCCCTGGCCGAGGCCGACCTGGATATCGACAGCGTCGCCCAGCCCTGGCGCGAGGACGTGCTGCGCGAAGCGCGCGAGCAACTGGCCAGCGTGCCGGCGGCCGGGGCCAAGGTCACCCCGCTGCGCGGCCCGGCGCCGAACGCGGCCGACCACGCCCACCCGTTCGCCGCCGAAGTGCTGGCCAACCAGGTCATCAGCGGCCGCGACTTCAAGGGCCCGGCCTATCGCCAGCATGGCGTGGCGTCCAAGCGCGTGCGCCACCTGGAACTGTCGCTGGCCGGCAGCGGCCTGCACTACGAACCCGGCGATGCGCTCGGGTTCCGCCATCGCAACCCCGACGCACTGGTCGCCCCGCTGCTCGATGTCCTGCAACTGGACGGTCATGCCGACGTCACCGTGGCCGAGCAGACTCTGCCGCTGTCGGAGTGGCTCGCTGCCCACCGCGAACTGACCAAGCTGTCGCGGCCGTTCCTGGCCGCGCATGCCGAACGGTCTGGCGCGGCGGAACTGCGCGAACTGCTCGCCCCTACCCAGACTGCCGGCCTGGCGACGCTGCTCGCCGACCACCAGGTGATCGACGTGTTGCGTCGCTGGCCGGCGGATTGGGACCACGCGGGCCTGCTGGCCGCGCTGCGGCCGCTGGCGCCGCGGCTGTATTCCATCGCTTCCAGCCGCCGCCGCGTGGGCGAAGAGGTCCACCTCACGGTGGACGAGTTGGAATACCACGCGCATGGCCATGCCCATGTCGGCTCGGCCAGCGCCTTCCTCGCCGCGCTGGCCGAAGGCGATACCGCGCAGGTGTACGTGGAGCCGAACGAGCGCTTCCGCGTGCCGGCCGACGACGCGCGCGACATCCTGATGATCGGCCCCGGCACCGGGGTGGCGCCGTTCCGCGGCTTCGTGCAGGAGCGCGCCGAGCGCGGCGCGCGCGGGCGCAACTGGCTGTTCTTCGGTGCACGCCACTTCAACCGCGATTTCCTCTACCAGGCCGAGTGGCAGCAAGCGCTGGCGCGTGGTGAGCTGCACGAGCTGGACCTGGCGTTCTCGCGCGACCAGGCGCAGAAGATCTACGTGCAGCACCGGTTGCGCCAGCGCGGGCGCGAGGTCTACGGGTGGCTGCGCGAAGGCGCGCACGTGTACGTGTGCGGCGCGATCTCGATGGGCAAGGACGTGCACGCCGCGCTGGTGGACATCGTCGCCGAGCACGGCGGGCTCGCGCCCGAGGCGGCCGCCGAATTCGTCACCTCGTTGCAGAAGGAGGGGCGCTACAGCCGGGATGTGTACTGACGGCCGAGCGCCGTTCGTCGCCCGCCTCCTTCCGCTGCCAGCCAGATCGCCATGAGCACGCATTCCGTCGAAGACATCAAATCCGCCAGCCGCCGGCTGCGCGGCTCGCTGCTGGAAAGCCTGGCCGACCCGGTCACCGGCGCCCTGCGCGAGGATGACCAGACCCTCATCAAGTACCACGGCAGCTACCAGCAGGACGACCGCGACCTGCGCGACGAGCGCCGCCGGCAGAAGCTTGAGCCGGCCTACCAGTTCATGATCCGCACGCGCACGCCCGGCGGCGTGGTCACGCCGCAGCAGTGGCTGCAACTGGACGCCATCGCCACGCGCTACGGCAACCACTCGCTGCGCGTCACCACGCGGCAGGCGTTCCAGTTCCATGGCGTGATCAAGCGCGAGCTGAAGGCGACGATGCAGGCGATCAACGCCGCGTTGATCGACACGCTCGCCGCCTGCGGCGACGTCAACCGCAACGTGCTGGTGGCGGCCAACCCGCTGCGCTCGCCCGTGCATGCGCAGCTGTACGCCGATGCCGCGCGCACCTCCGAACACCTGCTGCCCAGCACCCGGGCCTATTACGAGATATGGCTGGACGAGGAGCGCGTGTCGTCCAGTGGCGAGGAAGACGAGCCGATCTACGGCGAGCGCTACCTGCCGCGCAAGTTCAAGATCGGCTTCGCGCTGCCGCCCATCAACGATGTGGACGTATTCGCCAATGACCTGGGCTTCGTCGGCACGGTGGACGAAGGCGTGCTGACCGGCTACCACCTGGTCATCGGCGGCGGCATGGGCGCCACGCATGGCGATGCGGAGACGTGGCCACGCGTGGGCAACGTGGTCGGCTGGTTCCCGCGCGAGCAGCTGCTGGACATCGCCACCGCCGTGGTGACCACGCAGCGCGACTTCGGCAACCGCGAGGTGCGCAAGCGCGCGCGCTTCAAGTACACCATCGACGACAAGGGGCTGGATTTCATCGTCGCGGAGATCCAGCGCCGCGCCGGCCTGGCGCTCGCCCCGGCGCGCGGCTTCGCCTTCGAGCACAACGGCGACCGCTATGGCTGGGTGGAGGGCGAGGACGGCCGCTGGCACCTGACGCTCTCGCTGCCGGCCGGCCGCATCGCCGATGCCGATGGCCGCACCGCGTTGAGCGGCCTGCGCGAGATCGCGCGCTTCCACCAGGGCGAGTTCCGGCTCACGCCGAACCAGAACCTGGTCATCGCCGGCGTGCCGGCCACGCAGCGCGCGCGTATCGATGCGCTGGTCGAAGAACACGGGCTGGACGCCGGCAATCGCGCGCCGAGCGCGCTGGCGCGGGGGGCGATGGCGTGCGTGGCGCTGCCGACCTGCGGGCTGGCGATGGCCGAGGCCGAACGCTACCTGCCCGACTTCAATGCCAAGCTGCAACCGCTGCTGGAAACCCACGGCCTGGCCGAGGCGCCCATCGTGCTGCGCCTGTCCGGCTGCCCGAATGGCTGCTCGCGCCCCTACCTCGCCGAGATCGCGCTGGTGGGCAAGGCCCCGGGCCGCTACAACCTGATGCTCGGCGGCGACCACCGCGGCCAGCGGCTCAACACGCTCTACCGCGAGAACATCACCGAGGCGGAGATCCTCGCCGCGCTCGATCCGCTGTTCGCCCGTTACGCGGCCGAGCGCACCGAGGCCGAAGGCTTCGGGGATTTCCTGCACCGCGCCGGCGTGGTCGCACTGCCGTCGTATCCCACCCATCGCCAAGTCCAACTGGAACTCGTATGACCGCCCTGCCCGCCACCTCGGCCAAGCTCGACGCACTGCAAGACCTCGACGCCCTCAATGCGCGTCTGGCGCGATGCAGCGCGCAGGAGCGCGTGGCCTGGGCACTGGCGAACGGGCCGGCGGAAGCGGCGCTGTCCTCCAGCTTCGGCGCGCAATCGGCGGTCGCGCTGCACATGCTGAGCCGGCAGAAGCCGGACATCCCGGTGATCCTTATCGACACCGGCTACCTGTTCCCGGAAACCTACCGCTTCGCCGACGAACTGACCGAGCGCCTGCAGCTCAACCTCAAGGTCTTCCGCCCGCTGGTCAGCCGGGCGTGGATGGAGGCACGACACGGGCGGTTGTGGGAACAGGGCGTGGTCGGCATCGAGCAGTACAACAGCCTGCGCAAGGTGGAGCCGATGCGGCGGGCGCTGGACGAATTGAACGTGGGCACGTGGTTCACCGGGCTGCGCCGCCAGCAATCGGCCAGCCGGGCACAGACGCCGATCGTCCAGCAGCGCGGCGACCGCTACAAGGTCAGCCCGATCGCCGACTGGAGCGACCGCGATGTGTGGGGCTACCTGAAGGCGCACGACCTGCCCTACCACCCGCTGTGGGAGCAGGGCTACGTGTCGATCGGCGATTTCCACACCACGCGGCGCTGGGAACCGGGGATGCGCGAGGAAGACACGCGCTTCTTCGGGCTCAAGCGCGAATGCGGCATCCACGAGGACCTCTAGCCTCGCCACGGCCCGGCGCTCAGGCGCGGGCCAGGCCGAGGAAGCGCGCCGCGCGCGGCCAGCGCCGCAGCCACAGCCACTCGATCGCGCGCACCAGCAGCAGGCTCAGCCCGAACAGCGGCAGGAACACGCCGAGCAGCACGATCAACGCGAACGCGCCCAGTGCCAGCCGCGAGCGTTCCCCCGGCGGCGGCGCGCCGAGGTGCCCGGGCGTGCGCCGGCGCCACCACAGCAGCACCGCGCTGACGCACACCAGGCTCAAGCCCGTGGCGGTGAACAGGCCGAGCAACTGGTTCGGCCAGCCGAACAGCTGCCCCTCGTGCGCGGCCACGCCGACGCCCACCATGCGGTCGATCAACGGCCGCTGGGCGAAGTCCACGCGATCGACCACCGCGCCGTCGGCATCGAAGGCCAGGTTCACCCGCTGCGTGCGGTCGCCGGCCTCCGAGCGCAGTTTCCAGCGTCCACCCGGATGGTCCGGCGGCGACAGCAGCGCCGGCGGCGCCAGCGCCAGCGATTTCGCGCGCGGCAGCAAGCGATCCATCTGCGCGTAGGCGTCGGCCGGCGGCGGCGCCATCGCGCCACCGGGCATCGCCATGCCCGCGTGCATCGCATGCGCCTGCCCCTCCGCCTCGCGCCGCTGCGCCGCCAATGCCTGGCGACGGCCGACGGTCCAGTCCTGGCGCACCTCGTGGCCGGCCGCCAGCTCCCGCGCCTGCTTCAGCAAGCCGCCCCAGTTCTGGCTCCACGGCAAGCCGGAGACGATCAGGAACAGCGCGAACAACGAGACCCACACGCCGCTCACCGCATGCAGGTCGCGCCAGAACAGGCGGCCCTGCCGGCCCAGGCGCGGATACAGCACGCCGCCGGCGCCGCGCCAATGGCGCGGCCACCACAGCGCCAGCCCGGTGAGCAGCATCGCCACGCCCCAGCACGCGGCCAGCTCCACCAGCATCGAGCCGGCACGGCCCATCAGCAGTTCGCCGTGCAGGTAGAAAAGCACGCGCATCGGCCGGCGGTTCTCGTCCACCTTGCCGAGCACCCGCAGCGTGCGCGGGTCGACATAGACGCGCCACAGCCGTGCATCGTGGGCCACGAGGACGCGCGCGGCCTGGCCACGCGCGGTCGGCAACTCGTAGGCGTTGAGGGTGCCGCCCGGCACCGCCGCCAGCGCCGCGGCCACCTGCGCCGAGGGCGCGGCGAGCGGGCCGCGCACGGGGAGGTGGTCGTAGTCGCGATCCAGCCAGGCTTCGATCTGCGGCTTGAACAGGTAGAGCGAGCCAGTCAGTGCCAGCCACAACACCAGCGGCACGCAAAACAGGCCGGCATAGAAGTGCCAGCGCCACAACGTGCGGTAGCGCGGCCAGCGACGTCGGTCGAGGGACGGGTCCATGCTCAGTACCGGTAGCGCAGTTCGGCGCTCCACGTCCGCCCGGGATACGGGTGGTAGACGTAGTAGCGCTCATTGGTGAAGTTGTCCACGCCCAGCGACAGGTTCAAGCCCGCCAGCAGCACGAACTCGGTGCGTGCATCGAACACGAGGTAGCGGCTGGTGCCGCCGAAGGTATCCGGATGGACATCGCGCTCGTCGAGCGAGTTGTACTGCCGTCCGGAGTAGCGCCCCCCGAGCGATGCGCGCAGCCACGGCGTGATGCGGTAACTGGCGAGCAGGTCGGCGCGGAATTCCGGGATGCGGTAGAACGCCTTGCCCACCGTCGCTGGATTGCGCCGGTTCTCCATCGTCACCGCGTGGTTCCAGGCCACGCTGGCGACGAGGTCCAGGCCCGGCAGCCCGACATCGCGCGCGTCCCATGCCGCCTCCGCGCCGAGCGTGCGCACGCGGTCCACGTTCTGGATGCGGGTGACATTGGGGAACACGGTGGTATCGGTCTGCGAGAACAGGGTGTCGCGCACGTCGTCCTCGTACAGCGACAGGCGCAGGCTGCCCTGCGCCAGCGCGCGCTCGAGGGTCAGGTCCTTGGAGAACGCATCTTCCGGCTGCAGGTTCGGATCGCTGTTGACGATGCTCGTGCCGCTCAGGCTGCCCTGGAACAGCTCGCTCACCGTCGGCCAGCGCAGCGCGCGCGCCAGCGACAGGCGCGCGCTCCAGCCCGCATCGAGCTGCCGCGACAACGACAGCTTCGGCGAGAAGCCGTCATCGCGCCGCGCGGGATAGTAGGCCGCGCCCTGCGCATCGCGGCGCACGCCCCCGTCGGCGCGCCACTGCTCCCAACGCAGGCCGGACACCAGCAGCCACCCCGCGCCCCAGCGCCACTCGTCCTGCACGTACAGCGCGCCGGTGCGGGTGTTGCCGGCAAACGCGCCCTGCAGGGCCTGCGGTGCGCCGTGGCGCCAGTCGTCGGTGCGCCACAGCGTGCTGTCCAGCCGGTAGCGGTCGGCATGCGCGCCTGCACTCAGGCGGTGCGCGGCTTCGGCGCTGGCGGCAAAACCGGCTTCGGCGTCCACGCTGGTCCAGCCGCTGCCGTCGGCATCGCCGATCGTGCCGGGGCCCTCGCCGCTGCCGCTGGCCGTGCGGATGCGGTCACGCGGCGTCTCCAGCCGCGAGGCGGCAAACGAATAGCGCCAGCCACTGTCGCCGCCGGCACGCAGCGTGGCGCCGTACAGGCGACGTGCGCTGTCGCCATGGCCGGGCGCGAAGGCGTTGGCTGGCAATACGTAGCGCTGGCCGTCGATGGCGACCGTGCCCTGCGCGACCGTGCGCCCGTCGTCCGTGCGCAGCCAGCTGCCGACCGCGTTGTCCGCACGCTGGCGCCAATTCGCGAAGGAAACCGCCAGCTGCACGTCGTGGGCGACGTCGTAGGTCATGCGCAGCGCGAGCTGGTCGTTGCGCGTGTCGGTCGCGCCTTCGCTGTTGACGCCCATCAGCAGCGCGTCGCGGCCGAACGGGTCGCGGTAGGCCACCGCGCCGCGCACCGGCGTATCGGCGGCGGACGCGGGCGTGGTCGAACGCAGCGCGCTGTAGTAGCTGAGCGGATGGCTCTGGTTGTCCAGCCGGTCCAGCGACAGGCGCCAGGCGAACACGCCGTGGCGATCGCCCAGCTGCGCGTCGTCATGTCGCCCGTCGTAGGTGTCGTGCTGGCCGTATTCGCGGAAATCCTGGCGCAGGAACTGCACGCCGCCGCCGGCGGTAAAACGCTCGGGCATGCGCGTGTGCATCAGGATCGTCGCGCCCAGCGCGTTGCCGGGAAAGCGGGCCGAATACGGGCCGTAGAGCACGTCCACGCTGTCCAGGTCGCCCGGCGCGACCAGCGACCAGCGCGGCGCGAAGCTAAAATCCGAACCCAGCAGGTTGCTCAGCAACAGGCCGTCGGCATACACCAGCGTGCGCGCGGATTGCCGGTTGCTGGTGCCGCGCACCGCCACCAGCGCGTTGTTGTCGCCGGTGAAGCGCTTGCGCACCTGCAGGTTGGGGGCATAGCGCAGCGCATCCTCGCTGGTGGCGACGTTGATGCGGTCGATCTGCTGCGCGTCGATGCGTGCGCGCGGGGCGGGGCTGTCGGGCGCTTCGGCGGCCTCGGTGTCGGCGCGCACCTGGACGGCCTCCAGGCGCTGGATGCCGTCTTCAGCAGCGGCGTCGGCCGGCGCGGCGAGCGCCAGGCAGGGCAACAGGCAACACATCGCGACGGCGGGCGCGCACGGGCGCAGGCCGAGGCTCGCGCCCGGAGAAGGCGCAAGGAACAGGGACATGGGGAACTCCATGAAACACGACGGGACGCGACCGGCGGCGCCGGTGCGGGCGGTTCTTCCGTGTGGATCAGGCGTACAGCGGCGGCCCGCGCGCGGCGTGCGCGGGCCAGGCGAAAGCGGTGACGAAGGCGGCCGGGCGCGAGGCTTGCGGCCGGGTCGGCGCGCGCCACGCCAGCATCAGCACGAGGCAGGCGAACAGCGGCAGCAGGCGGATGGCCAGCAGGCAGTAGTCGCAGGCCGCCGCCTCGCCGCCATGCGCGGCGTGCCCATCGGGCGCATCCGGCCCCGGCAACGGGGCGGCGTGGCCGGCATGCGGGGAGACCGGCGGCGCCAGCGTGGCCAGGTCCACCCGCTGCATGCCGGCGCTGGTGCACAGCTCCACCAGCCGCGGCATGCCGGGCGACTGCAGCGCGCGGCTGAGCAGCGGCGCGCACAGCATCAGCACGACCGCCACCCAGGCGAGTCGGGACATCAGCGCATGCAGGGACCGGGAGCGGATCACCGGGCCATTCTAGCCGCCGGCTACCCGGCGCTCTCCGTGAAGACCCGGGGCGCGGCGGATTGTCGCATCCGCCCCGGGCAGGGCGATCAGCTGGTGATGGTCTGGGTCAGCGATTCCCAGGTCGGCGGCGCGGGCCAGTTCGGCGCCTGGTTGCCATCGAGCACCCGGCGCAGGTCGCGCTTGTCGATCTGCGGGGCCAGCACGTGGACTAGTTCCAGCGCGTAATCGCGCAGCACGCGGTCGCGCGGCAGCACCGCCCAGGCGATGCACTCGGCGATCGGCGCCGGTGCGGCCCAGGCACGCAGGTCGGTGTCGTCGCCCCCGATGGCCATCTCCGCCACCAGGCCCACGCCCAGGCCGGTCCGCACGTAGGTCTTGATGAGGTCGGCATCCAGCGCGGTGAGCGCGATGCGCGGCTCCAGCCCCACCTCGGCGAAGGCGCGCTGCAGCGAGGAGCCGGCGCGCGTGGAGGATTCGTAGCTGATCAGCGGCTGCGTGGCCAGCGCCTGCATGTCCGGCGCGCGGCCGCCGCGGTCCAGTTCGTGGCCGCGCGGCACGATCACCAGCCGGCGCCAGCGGTACAGCGGCACGGCGATGCCCGCGCTCGGCTCCCCGCCTGCGGTGCTGACCACGGCGATATCGGCATCGCCCTGGCTGAGCAGGTCCAGCGCGGCGCTCTCGGCCGCCTGCTGCAGGTGCACGCTCACCTGCGGGTAGGCGTGCTTGATCTGCGCCACCGCCGGCGGCAGCACGAAACGTGCCTGCGTGTGGGTGGTGGTCAGGGTGAGCTGGCCCTGCGCCTCGCGCCGCTGGTTGGCGGCGTAGGTGCGGATGTTGTTCGCCTCGGCCAGCACGGCGCGGGCGCGGTGGATCACCTCGCTGCCGGCCGGGGTCACGGTCTCCAGGCTGCGGCCCTTGCGCACGAACAGCAGAAAGCCCAGCTCGTCCTCCAGCTGCTTGAGCTGCTTGGACAGGCCCGGCTGGGTGGCGTGCACGCGCGCGGCCGCCAACGTGATGTTGAGCTCGGCGTCGGCAATGGCGACCAGGTAGCGGAGTTGCGTCAGCGTCATCGGGGCAATCGCGGCAGGCGTGGGAGGCGGCTGAACGAATGTACGGGAATCCGGAGGCCGAGCTTATAACCGACGGCTATTTAAAGGATGCATGAAGTCATTTCCGACGGCTATAAGCGGGGTTTACGGTCAGCCCTCCTCCCCGCCAGCGCGCCCTCGTGAGCCCTGCCCTGTTTCCCTTGTTCGCCGACATGCGTGGCCGACCGGTGCTGGTGGTCGGCGGCGGCGCGGTGGCCGAGCGCAAGGTGCAGGCCCTGCGCCACGCCGGCGCGAAGGTCCGGGTCGGCGCGCCCACGTTGACGGACGGCTTGCGCGAGGCGGCCGAACAAGGCGCCATCGAATGGTGGGCCGGCGTGTTCGAGCCGGGCTGGCTGCAGCCGCGCACCTGGCTGGTGATCGCCGCGACCGACGATCTGGCCGTCAACCAGGCCGTGGCCGCGACCGCCGAGGCGCGGGGCATCTTCGCCAACGTGGTGGACGATGCGGCGCTGTCCAGCTTCCAGGTGCCGGCGGTGGTGGAACGCGGTGCGCTGCAGGTGGCCATCTCCAGCGGTGGCGGTGCGCCGATGGTGGCGCGGCACCTGCGCCGCTGGCTGGAAAGCCTGCTCGACGACAGCTGGGGCGGGCTGGTGGCCCTGTTCACCCGCCAGCGCGCACGCATCCGCGACCGCTTCCCCGACACCGGCGCCCGCCGGCGGTTCTTCGAAGCCCAGCTCGCCGGCCCGCTGCCGCGCCTGCTGCGGCAGCGCCGCGAGGACGACGCGGCGCGCTATCTCGATAGCCAGCTTGCGCAGGCCACACCGCCGGCGCGCGGCGCGGTGGTGCTGGTCGGCGCGGGCGCGGGCGACCCGGGCCTGCTCACGCTCGCCGCGCTGCGCGCGCTCAACGAAGCCGACGTGATCCTCTACGACCGCCTGGTCAGCGGCCCGGTGCTGGCGCTGGCACGCCGCGATGCCGAGCGCATCGAGGTCGGCAAGTCCGCGCGCGGCCACAGCACCGCCCAGGAGCACATCCACGCGCTGATGCTGGAGCACGCCCGCGCCGGCCGCCGGGTGGTGCGGCTCAAGGGCGGCGATTCGTTCGTGTTCGGGCGTGGCGGCGAGGAACTGCAATTCCTGCGCGCGCACGACATCCCCTTCGAGGTGGTACCCGGCATCACCGCCGCGCTGGCCTGCGCCGCGTATGCCGGCGTGCCGCTTACCCATCGCGAACATGCGCAGTCGGTGCGCCTGGTCACCGCGCACTGCCGCGATTCGCTCGACACGCTGGACTGGCATGCGCTGGCGCGCGAACGCCAAACGCTGGCCTTCTACATGGGCGTGGCCGGGCTGGAGACGATCCAGGCCCGCCTGCTCGCCGGCGGCCGCGACGCCGCCACGCCCTTCGCGCTGGTGGAGAACGGCTCGCGCCCCGAGCAGCGCGTGCTCACTGGCCGGCTCGATGCGCTCGCCGCGTTGGCACGCCAGCATGAGGTGGCTTCGCCGGCGCTGTTGATCCTCGGCGAGGTCGCCGCGCTGGCGCACGAACTGCACTGGTTCGGGCAGGCGCCGCTCGGCGTGCCGCCCTCACTTTCCGCAAAGCCCGACGGCGCCACACTGGCGCACGCCGCCTGACCGCCTCCACGGAGATTCCCACATGGCCCTGTACGACAGCATCCTCGACACCGTCGGCCGCACGCCGATCGTCAAGCTCCACCGGATCGCGCCCGAGCACGTCACCCTCTACGCGAAGGTGGAATCCTTCAACCCGGGCGGCTCGGTGAAGGATCGCCTCGCGCTGGCCATCATCCTGGATGCCGAGCAGCGCGGCGTGCTCAAGCCCGGCGACACCATCGTGGAAGCCACCTCCGGCAACACCGGCGTGGCGCTGGCGATGGTCGCCGCCGCGCGCGGCTACAAGTTCGTCGCCACGATGGTGGAAACCTTCTCCATCGAGCGCCGCAAGCTGATGCGCGCCTATGGCGCGAAAGTTATCCTCACGCCCGCTGCCGAGCGCGGCAGCGGCATGGTGCGCAAGGCCAAGGAACTGGCCGAGCAGCACGGCTGGTTCCTCGCCAGCCAGTTCGCCAATCCGGCGAACCCGGCCTACCACCGCAACACCACGGCGGCGGAAATCCTGCGCGATTTCGCCGGCCATCGCCTGGACTACTTCGTCAGCGGCTGGGGCACCGGCGGCACGCTCACCGGCGTGGGCGAGGTGCTGAAGGTGGCGCGCCCGGAAACCCGGATCGTCGCCACGGAGCCGGCGGGCGCTTCGCTGCTCAAGGGCGACGAATGGAAGCCGCACAAGATCCAGGGCTGGACGCCGGACTTCGTGCCGGAAGTACTCAACCGCGAGGTCTACGACGAGCTGTACGCGGTCGGCGATGACCGCGCGATCGAGGTCGCGCGCCGCCTCGCGGCCGAGGAAGGCATTTTCGTCGGCATTTCCGCCGGTGCCACCGTGGCCACCGCGCTGGACGTGGCGGCCAAGGCCGCGCCGGGCTCGGTGCTGCTGGCCGTGCTGCCCGACACCGGCGAGCGCTACTTCAGCACGCCGCTGTTCGCCGACATCAACGAAGGCTCGGACGACGACTGGCTGGCCGGGCTGCCGTAAGCCGCTTCCACGCGCGATGAAGAAAGGGCCGCCCACGCGGCCCTTTTCCTTTGCAGGGTTACAGCTTCATCGTCGCCGTGAGCATGTAACGGCGGCCCAGCGCGTCGACCACGTAGGGGAACGGCCCGATATCGTCGGTGAGGTTGTCCACCGAGAGGTTCATCCTCCAGCGCTCATTGAACCGGTAGCCGACGTTCGCGTTCACCGACAGGTAGCCGTCCATGCGCAGGTAGTCGCGGCTTTCCACCGTGATGTTGGGCGCCACGGGCCGGCTCGGGGTGTAGGTGGCGGAGGTGCCCAGGGTCCACGGCCCACTGCTGTAGCGCGCGGTCCATTGGTACTGGCGGCTTTCGCCGCTACCGGTATTGGCCGAGTCCACCGCCGGCACGCCCGGCGCGGCGGCGCGTTCCCACACCTGCGGGAAGTAGGCGTACACGCCCAGGTCCAGCTGTCCCTTGCCCCAGCCCAGGCGTTCCAGCGCCAGCCGGTAGCTGGCTTCGGCGGTCCAGCCGCGGAAGTTGATGTAGGGGCCGTTGAGGAAGGTGGTGTTGAGGCTTTCGGCCATCGCCGTGACCGGATCGCGCCGCACCATGCTGCAGTACGCATTGGCGTGGGCGACGTCGGATGCATCGAACGCATCGCCATCGAAGCAGCCGGACAGGATGTCGCTGGGGCCGACCGAATCGATGATGTCGCTCAGGTCGATGCGGTAGTAGTCCACCGCCATGCGCAGGCCTTCGGCCCAGTCGGGCTGCAGCACCAGGCCGGCGGTCCATGCATCGGCCTGCTCGTTGCGCAGCTGCTGGCTGCCGACCAGGTGGCCGGGAATGGAGCTGGCCGGGCCCTGGAAGGTGGCGGGATCGACCGCGGGATAGCCGGCGAAGAACGCGGCGCAGTTCGCCGCGCGGTTGTCCGGGCGCGGCCCGCTGGTGATGTTGGCCGCCTGGCAGGGCTCGTTGACGGAATAGAACGCTGCCTGGTCCGCATACAGCTCCACCAGCGACGGCGAACGGAACGAACGGGTCTGGTTGGCGCGCAGCTGCACGCCGGCGACCGGTTCGTACTGGAAGCCGTAGGTGTAGGCGGTGAACCAGCCGTTGACCGAGTTGTTCACCCGCCGCAGCTTGGCGGTCACGTCGAATCGATGCAGGCCGGGAAGGCCGGCCTCGCCGTCCACCAACGGCGCAAATACCTCGCCGAAGAACTCGTTGCTCTGCACCGTGCCGCGCGAAGGCGAGATGGCGACCGAGCGCCCCAGCCCCTGCTGCTGGAAGCTGCCGGGATCGAAGCTGCCCTGCTCGCGCCGGTATTCGTAACCGGCGTTGAAGCTCATCATGCCGCCCGGCAGCGCCAGCAGGTCGCCGGTGAGGTTGGCGTTGAACACCGTCTGCGCGAGCATCGCACGGGTGCGCGTGGGCACCGTCACGTAGGCCAGCGCCTCGCGCGAGGCGCGGCCCTCGCCGAAGATATCCAGCGGCACGCAGGCGGCATCGGCCACGGTGCCCGGCGCCGAGGCATCGCATACCACGCGGCCGTCGGCGGTGCGCGTGACGTTCAGCGCGTTGATGAAGTTCTGCTGCACCAGGCCCTGGCCGCCATAGCTGAAATCGCCGCGTCCGTAGACGCCGCTGGCTTCCCAGTCGAAGCCGCGCTCGCCCAGGTTGAAGTGGCCTTCCAGGCCGCCGACCACGCGCCACACGTTGCTGTTCGCACCGGCGTTGTTGGTCACCAGGTCGCGCGAGGCGCGCGAGAGCTGGAAGGTCTCCGCGCCGATGCCCTGCAAGGTGTCGCGTGCCTGCGCGGTCAGCAGCGGATGATTGGCGGGAATCTGCAGCATGCCGCTCTTGCCGCCGCGGCCATCCAGCTGGGCGGTGCCGAAGCCGGCCGCGTTGTAGACGCTCTGCGCGCGAATCTCGCGCGCTTCGCCGCCATAGGCCGAGGCCTCCCAGAAGCCGCGCAGCTGGTCGGTGAAATCGAAGTGCCCGGTCATGTAGGCGATCTTGCGGTCCAGGCGCGAGAGCAACTGGCCGGTGTCCCACAGGCGCAGCCCCTCGCCGCCCGAGGCGCTGGAGACGCCGAAGTTGGTGCCGGGGTCGTAGGGCACCAGCTGGCCGTTGCGATCGAACTGCAGGTACTGGTCGGCGTTGGCGCCGAACCCGCGCAGGCGCCCGCTCGCATCAGCGGTGTAGGCGCCGGTCGGTAGCGCCAGGCCGCCCCAGGTCATCGCCTGCAGGCGGCGGTCGCGAATGTAGACCTGCCCGGGTACGCCATCGTCGTTGCCGTCGTTGAAGGGGATATCCGTGCGCACGCGGCCGTCCTCGGCGGCGACGCGGCCGGGCTGGTAGCGCGACACCGCCGCGGCGGAAGGGTTGGGCTGCAGCGAATAGCCCTTGCGGTAGAAGCGCCGGGCCGACTGCGGCACGCCCTGCGTGCCTTCGTAGTCCAGCGACAGCACGAAGTGACCACGCCCGTCGGCGAAATCGGTGCCGAACAGGCTGGATGCGCTGGTGCGCTGGCCGTCGCCACGCTCGGTCATGCCGTAGCCCAGTTCCACCTCCACGCCATCGAAGTGGTCGCGCAGGATCACGTTGCTCACGCCACTGATGGCGTCCGAGCCGTAGGTCGGCGCGCCGCCGATGCTGACGTTCTCGGTGCGCTCGATCAGGTTGGTGGGAATCACGTTGAGGTCGACCTGGCTGCCCGGGTCGCCCGGGCCGAAGACGGTCGGCGGGTTGGCGCTGACGTAGCGGCGCCCGTTGACCAGGGTCAGCAGCCGGTTGGAGCCCAGGCCGAACCGGCTGGCGAAATTCACCCCGGCCCCGAACGCGGACTGGCTGCCTTCCGAGGACGCATCGAGGCTGAAACTCGGGGTGCGGTCGAAGGCGGTGGCGAGGTTGGTGATGTTGGCATCGTCCAGGTTCTGCCGCGAGATCACCTGCGCCGGCTCCAGCGTGTCGAACCCTGCGCGCGGAATGCGCGTGCCGGTGGCGGTGACCTGCACGCGGTCCAACTGGGTGACCGAGGCTTCGCGCTCGGCGATGGCCTCCCCGGCGCGGCGCTCGTCGGCCACCGGCGGCACGGGCGACTGGGCGGCGGCGGTGCCGGCGAGCGCGTGCAGCAGCGCGGCGGCCAGGACGTTTCTGTAGCACGGTGTCTGCATCGCACGGTCTCCGGAGCTTGCGCGATGGCGACCCGGCGCCCGCGCGGTGAACGAGCCGGAAACATTTCACGTGAAGCGCGTCCGCCGGAATGCGATTTTTCTTCTTGATCATCGGGTTGCGTGCATAACCGCATCCGTTTTCGGCTTGACACGTCGCAGGATCGGAGACAGGGCGCCCCTATCGTCGCCTTCCGCCCGGCGCGCGCTGCCGGCCCTCACATCGCCCTCATGGGGGCCATCTGAAGATCGCCGCATGAACATTGAAGTCTGGCAAGGGGACATCACCACACTGGCCGTCGACGTCATCGTCAACGCCGCCAACGAAACGTTGCTCGGCGGGGGCGGGGTCGACGGTGCGATCCACCGTGCGGCCGGGCCGCAGCTGCTGGAAGCCTGCGCGCGCCTGCCCGAGGTACGGCCGGGCGTGCGCTGCCCGACCGGCGAAGTGCGCGCCACGCCGGGCTTCCGGCTGCCGGCGCAGCACGTCTTCCACGCGGTCGGCCCGGTGTGGCGCGACGGCACGCACCACGAGCCGGAGTTGCTGGCCAACTGCTATTGGCAGTCGCTGCGCCTGGCCGAGCAGATGGACCTGCATTCGATCGCCTTCCCGGCGATCAGCTGCGGCATCTACGGTTATCCGCTGCAGCTGGCCGCGCGCGTGGCGGTGAGCGAAACGCTGGCCTGGGAGAAGTCGCACAAGGTGCCGCGGCGCATCGTGCTGGTGGCGTTCAACGAGGCGATGTACAAGGCATACCAGCAGCAACTGGCGCAGGCACTGCCGCAAGTGGCGTGATCCGCGCCTCGGCGATAAAAAAACGCCGGCGTTCGCCGGCGTTTTTGTTGGCGCAATGGGGCGGCGATCAGCCCTTCCACTGCCCCAGCGCGGCCAGGCCGTTCTCGCGGGCGCGCTCGTAGACCACCTGCTGGGCCTTGGCGAAGTTGCCCTTCATGTCCTTGGACCACAGCTTCAGCGCGGCCTGCTGCATGGCGCGGCCGTAGGAGAAGCTCAGCGGCCACGGCAGGTTGCCCAGCTTGTTCATCGCGTTGAGGTGCGCGGTGGACTGCTCGTCGGTCTGCCCGCCGGACAGGAACACGATGCCCGGCAGGATCGCCGGCACGGTGCTCTTCAGGCACATCACGGTGGACTCGGCCACCTCGTCGATGCCGGCCTGCTCTTCGCAGTCCTTGCCGGAGATGACCATCGAGGCCTTCAGGATGGTGCCTTCCAGCACCACGTTCTGCTCGTACAGGGCGCCGAACAGCGAACGCAGGGTCGCCTCGGTCACTTCGTAGCAGGTCTCGATGTCGTGGTCGCCGTCCATGATCACTTCCGGCTCCACCATCGGCACCAGGCCCTGCTCCTGGCACAGCGCGGCATAGCGCGCCAGCGCATGGGCGTTGGCCTCGATGCAGGTGCCGGAGGGGATGTCCTCGCCGATGTTGATGACCGCGCGCCACTTGGCGAAGCGGGCGCCGAGCTTGTAGTACTCCTCCAGGCGCGCGCGCAGGCCGTCCAGGCCTTCGGTCACCAGCTCGCCCGGCATGCCGGCCAGCGGCTGGGCGCCCTTGTCCACCTTGATGCCCGGGATGATGCCGTGCTCGCTCATGTACTTGGCGAACGGCACGCCGTCCTTGGTGGACTGGCGGATGGTCTCGTCGAACAGGATGGCGCCGGAGATGTAGTCGCTCAGCTTGGGCGTGGTGAGCAGCAACTCGCGGTAGGCGCGGCGGTTCTCTTCGGTGTTCTCGATTCCCACGCCGGCGAAGCGCTTGGCGATCGTGCTGGTGGACTCGTCGATGGCGATGATGCCCTTGCCCGGGGCGACCATGGCCTGGGCGGTTTCGGCAAGCTGTTCGATGCTCATGTGTTTCCTGTGGCAGCAGCGGGGGAGACCGCAATTATAGCCATGAACGCATACAGCCATTCCTTCACGGAATGGCTGCAAACGTTTACAGATTTATCAGCTATGGCTTCCACTGACCGCCTCGTCGTCGCGACGGGACAGCCGTGTGTCATCGCAGGGCTTACAGCTCGCCCAGGCCCGAGGCGCGGCCGTCCGGGCCGACTTCCAGCAGGCGCAGCGTGTTGGTGGCGCCGTGGGTTTCCATGTGCTCGCCGCTGGTGAACACGACGCGGTCGCCGGCGTTGAGCTGGTTGGCCTCGACCAGCACGCGGATGCTGCCGCGCGCGGCTTCGCGCGGGGTCAGGCCACGGCTGTCGAAGTTGATCGGGAACACGTCGCGCATCATCGCCATCTGGCGGCGCGCGCCGTCGTGGCGGGTCACCGCGTAGATCGGCGCCTTGGCGCGGAAGCGCGAGAGGTAGCGCGCGGTGCCGCCGGATTCGGTCATCGCGACGATGGCGCGCACGCCGACGTGCTCGGACAGGAACATGGTGGCCATGGCGATCGCCTGGTCGGCGCGCTCCAGGTTGCGCGCGGCCTTGCTGAAGTCCGCGTCGGTCTCGAACTGGCGCTCGGCGCCCAGGCAGATGCGCGCCATCGCCTCCACCGCGCGCACCGGGTAGGCGCCGGCGGCGGTTTCGGCCGAGAGCATCACCGCGTCGGTGCCGTCGATGACGGCGTTGGCGACGTCCAGCACTTCGGCGCGGGTCGGGATCGGGCTTTCGACCATCGACTGCAGCATCTGCGTGGCGGTGATGACGACTTTGTTCTGCGCCAGCGACTCGCGGATGATCTTCTTCTGCAGGCCGGGCAGTTCGGCGTCGCCGATCTCCACGCCGAGGTCGCCGCGGGCGACCATCACCACGTCGGAGGCCTCGACGATCTCGGCGAGGTTCTCGATCGCCTCGGTGCGCTCCACCTTGGAGACCAGAGCGGCGTCGCAGCCATGCTCGCGGGCGATGCGGCGGGCTTCGTTCATGTCCTCGGCGTTGCGGCAGAACGAGACGGCGATGAAGTCCACGCCGATCTTGGCCACGATGCCGATCAATTCCTTGTCGCGCTCGGTCAGCGCGCCCAGCGAGAGGCCGCCGCCCTGCTTGTTGAGGCCCTTGCGGTCGGACAGCACGCCGTCGTTGAGGACGGTGCACACGATGCGCTCGCCCTGCACTTCGATCACGCGCAGCTGCATCAGGCCATCGTCCAGCAGCAGGACGTCACCGGGGCCGACATCCTGCGGCAGGCCGAGGTAGCTGACGCCGACCTGGGTGTGGTCGCCGGCGGGGGCGTTGGGGTCGGCGACGAGGTCGAAGCGGTCGCCGGTCTTCAGGACGATCTTGCCTTCGGCGAAGCGCTCGATACGGATCTTCGGGCCGGGCAGGTCGGCGAGGATGCCGACCTCGGCGCCCACGCGGGCGGCGGCGGCGCGCACGTCGGCGGCGCGCTTGGCCTGGCCGGACGGGTCGCCGTGGCTGAAGTTCAGGCGCACGACATTCACGCCGGCGCGGAACAGATCCTCAAGCACGCCGGGCGGATCGGTGGCCGGTCCGAGGGTGGCGAGAATCTTGGTGCGGCGCTGGCGTTCAGTCATGACGTTGGGCTCCCCCGGAAAAGTCCGGGAAATTAGCACATGCGCGGGCTCGACTGGATGGCTTTGCGATATAGCGTGCGGGCGAATGTGGAATGGGTGCTGCAACATGCGGGGGCGCATGGAGCGAACCTTTGTTCATTGCTTGCGATTCTGGCTTCGGCTCGCAGGGTGCTGCGCGCGGCCAGCGGGGCCATGCCCTTTCCGGGACACGCCGTGAATCCATCCCTGGAGGCTCGTAGGCGACATCCCTGTCGCCTACGGTCCCGGAAAGGGCATGGCCCCACCGGCCCGACGGTTCATCGCCGTCGGGACGCAGATCAAACGCGGGGGTGCCGCGCGAGCGGCTAGACGAGCGTGAGCAAGTCGCCGGGTTGTTTCGCCAGCACATCGGCGCCGGCGCGGGTCAGTTCGGCTTCGTCGCCGAAGCCCCACAGCACGCCGATGCTGCGCAGGCCATGGGCGCGCGCGCCTTCGATGTCCATGCGGCGGTCGCCGATCATGATGCAGTCGGCGGGTGCGAGGTGCGTGCGGCGCAAGGCTTCGGCCACCAGGTCCGGCTTGAAGCGGCGGGCACCATCGTCGCTGGCGCCTACCACTTCCTCGAAACATCCGCCGAACGGCAGGTGTTCGACGATGCGGCGCGCGAAACGCTCGTTCTTCGAGGTCACCACGGCCAGGCGGTGGCCCGCGGCGCGCAACGCCGGGATCACCTCGGCGATGCCCGGAAACACGCTGTGCTCGGTCCAGCCGACCGCGTCGTAGCGCTCGCGGTACAGCGCGAGCGCCTGTTCGACCATGGCCTCGTCACCGTCGAAGCGTTCATGGAAGCTGTCGCGCAGCGGTGGGCCGATCCAGCCGCGCAGTTGGTCCATCGAAGGCAGCATCTGCCCGAGGCGGTCGAACGTGTGCACGATGCCGCCGACGATCCCCGGTTCGGAATCGATCAGCGTGCCGTCCATGTCGAAGAACAGCGTGGCCGGCGTCGCGCTCACTGGCCGCGCGCTTCCAGCGCGGCGACGGCCGGCAGGGTCTTGCCTTCGAGGAACTCCAGGAACGCGCCGCCGCCGGTGGAGATGTAGCCCACCTGCCCGGCGATGCCGTATTTGTCCACGGCGGCCAAGGTGTCGCCACCGCCGGCAATGGAAAAGGCCGGCGAGGCCGCGATCGCCTTGGCCAGGGTCTCGGTGCCGTGGCTGAAGGCGTCGAACTCGAACACGCCCACCGGGCCGTTCCACACCACGGTGCCGGCCTGCGCGATCAGGCCGGCGTAACGCGCGGCGGTCTGCGGGCCGATGTCCAGGATCAGGTCATCCTCGGCGACGGCATCGACCGCCTTCACGGTGGCCTCCGCGTCGGGCATGAACTGCTTGGCGACCACGACGTCGGTCGGCAGCGGGATGTCGGCACCGCGCGCCTTGGCGGCGGCGACGATCTTGTTGGCGGTGTCGATCAGGTCCGGCTCGCACAGCGATTTGCCCACGCTGTAACCGGCGGCGGCGATGAAGGTGTTGGCGATGCCGCCACCGACGATCAGCTGGTCCACCTTGTCCACGAGGCTTGTCAGCAGCTCCAGCTTGGTGGAGACCTTACTGCCCGCCACGATCGCCAGCAGCGGGCGTGCCGGCTGCGCCAGCGCCTTGGCCAGCGCGTCGAGTTCCGCCATCAGCAGTGGGCCGCCCGCGGCGACCGGGGCGAAGCGGATCACGCCGTGCGTGGAGGCCTGCGCGCGATGCGCGGTGCCGAAGGCGTCCATCACGAACACGTCGCACAGCGCGGCGTACTTCTTCGACAGCGCTTCGTCGTCCTTGCCTTCGCCGACGTTCATGCGGCAGTTCTCCAGCAGCACGAGCTGGCCCGGCTGCACCTGCACGCCATCGACCCAGTCGCGCACCAGCGGCACGTCGATCTTCAGCAGTTCGGACAGGCGCTGGGCCACCGGGGCGAGCGAATCGGCCTCGGTCCAGGTGCCCTCCTTCGGCCGGCCCAGGTGCGAGGTCACCATCACCGCCGCGCCCTGCTCGAGCGCCCGCTTCAGCGTGGGCACCGAGGCGAGGATGCGCTGCTCGGACGTGATGCGGCCATCCTCGATCGGCACGTTGAGATCCTGGCGGATCAGCACGCGCTTGCCGGTGAGGTCGAGGTCGGTCATTCGGACGATGGACATGTTCGCAACTCGCTGGGTCTGGAATGGGGAAGCGCGCACGCCGCATCGCGGCACGGCGCGGGAAAACGGATTCCCATTGTCCGGCGTCACGCCGGATCGGGCAAACCGCGGCGCGCTCAGGCCGCCGGCGTGGCGCCGCGGCCGCGCAACAACGTGAGCGCGAAGCCGGCCACGAGCAGCGCGCCGCCGACCAGCAGCGCCCACAGCAGCCAGGTCTTCCAGTCGATCGGGCGGGGCGCGGGTTCCAGCGCGGCTTCGCCCGCCAGCACCTGCGCTTGGGCCGACAACGTGGCGCGCGCGGGTTGCCAGTCCGGCCCGCGTGCGCGGCGCAGCGTGGCCACCAGCTGCGAGAGCGGCGCTTCGGCGCGATGCACGCGCGCGCTGCCCGCCGCCAGCGTGTACGGCGCGGCGCCCTGGGCGATGAACACCAGCGTCTCCGGGCGATAACCCAGGCGCAGCCTGGGCATCGCGGCGGCTTCGCCGCTGTCGGGAATCAGCCGCCAATAACGGTCGCGGCTCGGCACCGCCAGCGCCTGCGGCGCCGAACGCTGCGCGGCGGGGCCGGCACCGAGCTGGAACGCGAGCCAGGGGCCGGCGCGCTTCACCCAGGGTGCATCCTCGCTGTCGCGGCTCTGCACGATCCAGCGCGTGGCCTGGTTGTCCGCGGCTTCGACATCCACCTGCCCCACCGGGAAGCGACCCGGCAGCGTGTAGACGTAGCCGCGCTCCTGCGGCTGGCCATCCAGGCCCAGCCAGCGCGTGGCATCCGGGCGCAGCGGGCCAGGGAGTTCGGCGCGCGCCACGCGCAGTGGCGGCAGGCTGCCGGACAGCAGCTGCACGCGCAAGTAGCGCGCATGGCTGTCGAGCACGATGCGGCGCTGCTGCAGGCGCTGCGCGCCGTTGCCCAGGTCCATCACCGCGGCATGCGGGTCCAGCAGGTACCAGTCGCGCAGGTCCTCGCTGCCTTCCACGCGCAGTTCGGCCTGCACCGGCGCGGCGGCCGCATCCCACTCCAGCCGCAACGCCTGCATCGGCGCGCGCAGCGCGCTGGCGTCCAGCAGCCAGGCGCGTGGCGTGGCGCTCGCCGGCGCGCCGCCGGGTTCGCGCGCCTGCAGGCGGCGGATGCGCCCATCGGCATCGCGCTCGGCGATCAGTTCGAGGTCGCCCGCTCGCGCCGTGCCCTCGGCGGGCAGCACGAACACCGGCAAGGGCTGCAGTTCGGCCGCCGGCACCGCGGCATCCACTTCGGCCAGCGCGGCCGGCAGCGGCTGGCCTTGCGCGTTGAACGGCTGCACGTCGGCCAGCGTGGGCGAATGCGCGGTGCGGTACACCGCCTCGTCCAGGTGCACGCGATACGCGCCAGCGTCGGCACCGTCCAGTTGCAACGGCCACTGCCGCACGTATTCCGCCGGGCGGTTGGCCACCGCCGCCAGCGCGACGGCCGGCACGAACCAACACCAGCACCCGATGCCACGCACCACTGACCTCATGCCATGTCCTCCTGCGGCGGCGCTGGCGCACGCGGGGGCGCCGGCGCGAAATAGCCCACCAGCGTGCACAGTAGCCCGTAGGCGATGAAGGAACCGATGCCGAGCAGGTTGCCCAGGTGCTGGCGGTCGACCAGCACCAGTTTGCCCAGCACCAGCGCCATCAGCACCGCACCGGCCAGCCACAGCGCGCGCTGCTGGCGCCGCGAGCCGGCGATCCAGCCGGCCACGCCGAGCACGCTCCACACGATCGTCAGGCTGGTCTGGCTTTCGCCGGCCGACAGCAGCGAGAAGTCCCACGGCAGGCCTGCCCAGTGGTGCACGCTGCGCAGCGTGGCCGCGGTGATCCACAGCAGCGCGGCGATGGCCGCCAGCGGCACGCGGCGCGCCGACAGCGATGCCGGCGCGTGCCGCCACAACGCATGCACCAGCAACGCGAGCGCCGCCAGCTGCGTCAGTTCGCCAGGATTGAGCACGGGCAACCATGGCAACGGCTGCGCCGACAGCGGCGCGCCCAGCGACACCAGCCAGATCACCGCCACCACCGCGGCGGCGACGCCGCGCAAGGCCGGCAGCCACGGCGAGAAGGCCTCGCCCAGCGGCGCCGACAACCAGTGCCCGCGCAACAGCGCGCCGGCCAGCAGCACCAGCCACGGCGCCGTGCCGAGCGCCAGCAGCCAGCCGCCGGCCAGCGCGTAGTGCAAGCCCAGGCAGCGCAGGCACAGCGTCGCCACGCACGTCCACAGCAGCCACCAGGCGAACTGCGCCGCAGCGGCGGCGCGGCTGCGCGGCGCCGCGCGCAGGCACCACAGCGCACGCACGCCGAGCAGCGCGAACACCGGCCACGCCCAGGCGCCCTGCCCGGCCAACGGCGGGCGATCGAGCCCGGTCTGTGCCAGCGCCAACGGAATGCCCAGCGCGAACGCGGCGGCCGTGGTCGCGGCCAATGCGAAGGCGGGGCGCCGGCGATGCACCTCGGCGGCGAGCCAGCCGGTCGCGCCGGCCAGCGCCAGCGCCACGTGGGCGCGCGCGCCGGGGGCGACGAAGCGCTCGATCTCGTGGTTCACCACGCCCGTCCACCACACCAGCGCCCACACGTAGGCCACCGCGGCCGGCTCCGACAGGCGATGCGCGCGCCAGCTCCAGGCGATGGCGAAACCGGCGATGGCGATCAGCAGGCCGCTCATGAAGTTCGGATTGGCGACCGCACGCAGCGCCTCGTCGTTGACCGGCATCGCCACCGAGAAGGCCACCATGGCCGCCAGCTGCAAGGCCACGCCGGCGAACTGCGGCAGCGTGCGTTGCTGGCGCAGCCCCAGCCAGAGCAGCCCGGCGCCTTCCAGCGCGAACACGCCCGCGGTGGCGTGCGCCGACAACGCCAGCGGTACCGCCAGCGTGGCGAAGCCGACCGCCAGCACCGCGTGTGCCTGGCCGAGCAGGCGCGTGCGTTCCTCGCGCAGGCAGAACATCGCCAGCAGCACGTAGATGGCCGCCGCGGCCAGCGCGCAACCGGCCAGCGGCCAGCGCGCGCCCTGCAGCAGGCCGGCCTGCAACGCGAAGGCGACCAGCGGCGTGCCGAACACCAGGCTGCCATCCACCCAGCGCGCACTGCCCTCGCGGCGCGCGTACAACACCGGGATCAGCAGATAGAAGGCGAAGAACAGCAACAGGAACGGCTCGGTGGTGGTGAACTGCGCCGGCTTGTAGCTCAGCACGCCCCACATCGTGCCGATGCCGAAGGTGAAGGCGAAGCCCAGCAGGTTCAACACGCGCCACGGCCGCCACCAGGCAATGGCGAACACGCCGGCGTTGACCAGCGCGTAGTAGGAGAACAGCGCCACGTGGTTGCCGCTGCCGGTGGACAACCACAGCGGCGCGAGGAAGCCGGCCAACGTGCCGAGCACCGCCAGCGTGCGCGAATCCTGCAGCACCGCCAGCACGCACATGCCGGCCACCAGCAGCACGCTCAACCCGAACGCGGCGCCGGCGGGGATCAGCCCGTGCTGCTTGAACGCGGCGAACACCACCAGCAACAACACGCCGATCGCCCCGCCCTGCAAGGCCTTGCCGAAGCCGGGCCGTGCCACGCGCTGGCGCCAGCCGAACACCAGCCCGCCGAGCGCCGCCGCGGCGATGCCCGCCAGGCGCAGCTCGACCGGCAGGCGCAGCCAGCCTTGGTCGCTGGCGTACTTGAGCAATGCGCCGACACCGGCCAGCAGCACCAGCATGCCGACCTTGACCGGCACGTTGCCTTCGGTGAACCAGCGCTTGGCCCTCGCCAGGAAGTGGTCGAGCGGGCCGGGCCCGCGCATGAACGGCTGGGGCGCGGCGGGGCGCGCGGGCCGTGCGGCCGGTTCAGCCCGCTCCGCCCCCCAGGGCGCGGGCGGCAAGGCCGGCGGTTGCGCTGCCGGCGCGGCGACCGGGGGCGGCGACGCGGCCTCGGGGTATGCCGCGGCGGCCGGCGTCGCCCGTGCCGGGGCGGCGGGAGCCTCTGCCAACGGGCGGGTGCGCAGTGCGGCGACCTCGCGTTCCAGTTCGCCCACGCGGCGGCGCAGGCCCGCCAAGGACAGCCACAGCACCAGCAACAACACCGGCACGGCGAGGATCGCCAGCACCACCAGCACGATGATCGATTCCAAAGCGTCCTGCTCCTTGATCCCTCGGGGGCGCCGCCGGGACCGGCGGCCTGCCGTGCCCGCATGCTACCGGAGGTTGCGGCCGCCTTCCGGGCCCCGCCGCTAAAGTCCCGCCGCCGCAGGCCGATGAGCGCTTGACGGGGTGCAAGAAGCGCCGCCCCTCCCCCTCCAAGGATGTCCCGCATGAACCTGCCCGCCGCGCCCGCCGAGGCCAGCGTCGACGACCACATCCGTTCGGTCGCCGGCCTGTCCTCACGCCTGCTGTCCCAGCTGCGGCAGTCGCTGCAGCGCATCGAGGAGATCAACCGCACCACGCAGGTGATCTCGATGAACGCCCGCATCGAGTCGGCGCGCATCGGCGCGGCCGGCCGCGGCTTTGCGGTGATCGCCCAGGAGATGGACGTACTCTCGCGCCGCGTGGCCGATGCCACGCGCGACATCGACCGCAGCGCCGAGGCCACGCGCGGGGAGATGCACGACACGCTGGCGCGGCTGGAGGACGACGTGCGCCGCACCCGCCTGGGCGAGCTGGCGCTGGTCAACATCGACCTGATCGACCGCAACCTCTACGAGCGCAGCTGCGACGTGCGCTGGTGGGCGACCGACGCGGCGGTGGTGGCGGCCGCGCGGCAGAGCCGCACGCCGGACGAACTGGCCCACGCCTCCCGTCGCATGGGGCAGATCCTCGATTCGTACACGGTGTACTTCGACCTGGTGCTGGTGGGGCTGGATGGGCGCGTACTGGCCAATGGCCGGCCGGGCCTGTACGCCTCGGCCGGCCTGGACGTGCGCGACACCGACTGGTTCGAAGGCGCGCTGCGCACCGCCAGCGGCGAGGAGTTCAGTTTCCAGACCGTGCACGCCACGCCGCTGGCCGGCGGCGAGCGCGTGCTGGTGTATGCCTGCAGCGTGCGCGAAGGCGGCCGCGTGGATGGGCGCATGCTCGGCGTGCTCGGCATCGTGTTTCGCTGGGACGCGCTGGCGCAAACGGTGGTGCAGCGCACGCCGCTCTCGGAACAGGAATGGGCGCGCAGCCGCGTGTGCATCGTCGACGACGAGGGCCGCGTGCTGGCCGACTCGGCCGGGCGCGTGCTGCAGGACGTGATCGACTTCGCCGGGCGCGAGCAGCTGCTGCGGCAGCCGCGCGCGGCGCAGGTGGTGGAGTACGGCGGGCGGCCGCACTGCATCGCGCATGCGGCCTCGCCGGGATACGAGACGTATCGCACCGGCTGGCATTCGCTGATCCTGCAGGCGGTGTGAGGCCTGCGCGCTCCCACAAAAAACCCCGGCATCGGCCGGGGTTTTTCGTTCGGTCACTACACGCGGCTTACTTCGCCGCCACGACCTTGGCCAGCTCCAGGCACTTGTTGGAGTAGCCCCACTCGTTGTCGTACCAGCTCACCAGCTTGACGAAGGTGTCGTCGAGCTGGATGCCGGCGTCGGCGTCGAACACCGAGGTGCAGGTCTCGCCGCGGAAATCGGTGGCCACCACCTTGTCCTCGGTGTAGCCGAGGATGCCCTTCAGCGCGCCTTCGCTCTGTGCCTTGATCTCGGCGCAGATCTCGGCGTAGGTCGCCGGCTTTTCCAGTTCGCAGGTCAGGTCGACCACCGAGACGTCGCTGGTCGGCACGCGGAAGCTCATGCCGGTCAGCTTCTTGTTGAGCGAGGGGATGACCTTGCCCACGGCCTTGGCCGCGCCGGTGGAGGACGGGATGATGTTCTCCAGGATGCCGCGGCCGCCGCGCCAATCCTTGTTGGACGGGCCGTCGACGGTCTTCTGCGTGGCGGTGGCGGCATGCACGGTGGTCATCAGGCCACGCTTGATGCCCCACTTGTCGTGGATGACCTTGGCCAGCGGGGCCAGGCAGTTGGTGGTGCACGAGGCGTTGGAGACGATGGTCTCGCCGTTGTACTCGGCGTGGTTCACGCCGTAGACGAACATCGGCGTGTCGTCCTTGGACGGGGCCGACATGATGACCTTCTTCGCGCCGGCGGCCAGGTGCTTCTCGGCGGTTTCCTTGGTGAGGAACAGGCCGGTAGATTCGATGACCACCTCCGCGCCGACCTCGTCCCACTTCAGGTTGGCCGGGTCGCGCTCCTGGGTCAGGCGAATCTTCTTGCCGTTGACCAGCAGGGTATTGCCGTCGACCTTGATGTCGCCCTTGAAGCGGCCGTGGACGGAGTCGTACTGGAGCATGTAGGCCAGGTAGTCCGGCTCCAGCAGGTCGTTGATGGCCACGATCTCGATGTCGTTGCCGAAGTTCTGCACCGCCGAACGCAGGACGTTGCGCCCGATGCGACCGAAACCGTTGATGCCGACCTTGATTGCCATGTTCACAAGCTCCTGCGGCCGCGCCAGCGCGGCGGGTGGAAAGGGACGCTCATTCTAGCAGGGGTGGCCGCCGGGGCCCGGCCCGTGGGCCGGGCGGGGCGGGCATCGCGCGGCCGCCGGGGGCGCGGGCGGATTTGATTCCAATCAAGGCGGGGGCGGGCGACGGCGCGGAGACTGCGTTCCGGACCCCAACACCCTCGGAAAGACAAGACAATGCGCAACAAGACGATCCTGAGCTGTGCCCTGGCCGCCGCTGTCGCCGCCGTCGCCACCCCCGCCCTGGCACAGTCCAAGGGCGACTGGACCCTCGGCGTGGGCGTGCACCAGGTAAACCCGAAGTCCGACAACGGCAAGCTGGCCGGCGGCACGCTGGCGGTGGACGTGGACAGCGACGTGAAGCCGACGATCACCGGCGAATATTTCATCGCCGACAACGTGGGCATCGAGGTGCTGGCGGCGCTGCCGTTCAAGCACGACATCAACATCGACGGGCTGGGCCGGGTGGGCAGCACCAAGCACCTGCCGCCGGTGGTGTCGATCCAGTACCACTTCAACAGCCAGGGCAAGGTGTCGCCGTTCCTGGGCGCGGGCATCAACTACACGACCTTCTTCAGCGAGGACACGAGCGGCGCGCTGGCGGGCAGCAAGCTCAAGCTGGAAGATTCGTGGGGCCTGGCGGCGCACGCGGGCCTGGACTTCAAGGTGGCCGACAAGAGCTCGGTCCGCGTGGACGTGCGGTGGATCGATATCGACAGCAAGGTGAAGCTGGATGGGCAGAAGCTGGGTACGGTGAACATCGATCCGCTGGTCTACGGCGTGGCGTACGTGCATCGCTTCTGATCCAGGCCGGCCACGCGATAGCGTGTGTGGGGAAGGCCGCGGCACCCGGGGAGGGGTGTCGTGGCTTTTTTCTTGGCCTGCGGTTTTTTGGGGGTGCTGTGCGTTTGGTTGTGGGATGGCCTTCGATGTGGGTCGGCTGCTTGGGTTTCGTGCACGGTCTGCGGGGGCGGGGCCCTTTCGGGACACGCCGTGAACCCATCCATGGGGGCTCGTAGGCGACATCCATGTCGCCTACGGTCCCGAAAG
>NZ_JARQXB010000008.1 GCF_029543105.1 Stenotrophomonas sp. HITSZ_GD | reverse complement strand
CTTTCGGGACCGTAGGCGACATGGATGTCGCCTACGAGCCTCCATGGATGGATTCACGGCGTGTCCCGAAAGGGCCCTGCCCCCGAAGGCCGCGCGCGGCAACCGAACCGCCGATCCATCTCGCGAGCCGACCAAGCCCAGCAGCGCCCCAAAAGGGAAAGGGCGACCAAAGGCCGCCCGATCCATCAAACAAGAAATGCGAGATCAAGGCGAAGCAGCCGTCCCCTTCCCCTTGGCGGAAGCCCCCGCCTTCGAAGGCGAACCCAGATACTGCTGCAGCCAATCGTTGGTCTCGGCGAGCATCTGCATGATCGACTCCCGCGCCCGATACCGGTGCGCCTCGTTCGGCAGCATGACCAGACGCGCCGTCCCGCCCAACCCCTTCACCGCCGCGTACAGCCGCTCGCTCTGGATCGGGAACGTGCCGCTGTTGTCGTCGTCCTGCCCGTGGATCAGCAACAGCGGCGTCTTGATACGGTCCGCGTAGTTGAACGGCGACATCGCCGCGTACACCGGCTGCGCCTGCCAGTAATTACGCTCCTCGGACTGGAACCCGAACGGCGTCAGCGTGCGGTTGTAGGCGCCGCTGCGCGCGATGCCGGCCTTGAACAACGTCGAATGCGCCAGCAGGTTCGCCGTCATGAACGCACCGTACGAGTGCCCGCCGATCGCGATGCGCTCCCGGTCCGCCACCCCGCGCCGCACCACCTCGTCCACCGCCGCCTGCGCATCGGCCACCAACTGCTGCACGTAGGTATCGTTCGGCTCCGCATCGCCCTCGCCGATGATCGGCATCGACGGGTTGTTGAGTACCGCATAGCCCATCGCCAGGTATGCCTGCGGCCCCCAGTAGCCCACCGCGTTGAAGCGGTATGGCGAATCGGTGACCTGGCTGGCGGCCGCCGCCGATTTGAACTCGCCCGGATAGGCCCACATCAGCATCGGCAGCGGGCCATCACGCTTGGCCTCGTAGCCGGGTGGCAGCAGCAGCGTCGCGGTGAGATCCACGCCATCGGCCCGCTTGTAGCGGATCTGCTCCTTCTGCACGCCGCGCAGCTGCGGCAGCGGATGCGCGAAGCGCGTCAGCGCACGCGGCGCGTCGGCCGCCCCCAGCGTGCGGACATACCAGTTGGCCGGCTCGTCCGGCGACTCGCGCGTGGTCAGCCACTGCCGGCCCTGCGCATCCAGCGGCGCACGCGGCCGCTCGTAGAACGGCGCCTGCGACTGGAACAAGCGTTCGCGCTGCCCATCGCGCAGGTCCAGCCGGTCCACGAACGGACGATCGCCTTCCGGCGATGCGCCCTCGCCGACCAGGTAGAGGAACTGCCCCTGCGCATCGGTGAACAGCCGCGGCTGGCCGTTCTCGTCGTCGACCGTCGCCGGCGTGCCCGGGTCGGCGTAGCGATCCTCCTCCGAGCGTTCGTTCAACAGCACGGGGGCCTGCCCCGGCGCGTCCGGGGCCACCCGCCACTGGCGGATCTTGCGATCCTTCCACCAGTACTCGTCGACCAGCGCCAGGTCGCCACGCCCCCAGGTCACGTCAGCGAAGCGCGTGGCCAGCTCGATCAGTGTCTGCGGCGGCTGTTCGAAAGGCGCCGCCTGCACCATCACCGCATCGCGGATGCGCGCCTCGCGCGAGGGATCGCCGCCATCCTGCGCCTCCGCCCACAGCAGCGTGGCCGGCGCGTCCGCGCGCCACTGCACCGCGCGCACGCCGGTGGGTACCGCGTCGTTGCCGGTCGGCAGGCCTTCCACCAGCGGCAGGCGCGCGACCTCGTGCTCGTAGCGGCCCCTGGCATCCAGCACTTCGATACGGCGCGGGAAGCGGGTCAGCGGCACCAGATAGGAGAACGGCCGCTCGATGCGCTGCGACAGCAGGTGCTGGCCATCCGGCGACGGCGCCAGGTCCGTATACAGGCCCGGCGCGCCCAGCGGCTCGATCTGGCCGTTGAGCGCCACCCGCGCCGGCTGCGCCGCCAGGTAGTACTCCAGGCGCCGGGCGTCGCCCTCGTTGCGCAACAGATCCTGGTAGGTGCGAATCGAGCGTGCGCCGGCGGCCTGCGCGGTCTGCTGGATCGCCGGGCCGGCGGGAATGCCGTCGTCGGCCGGCGCGGCCCCCTGCCCGGCCGGTTGCAGCAGCACCAGCAGCGAGCGGCTGTCGGGCATCCAGCGGTAGCCCGGCTGGGTGAGGGTGTTGAGCCGCTCGGCCACGCGCCACGCCCGGTGCGCGCCCACGTCCACCAGCCACAGCTCGTTGGCGCCGCTGGCCGAATCCACGCGGTTGAACGCCAGGTAGCGCTGGTCCGGCGACCAGGAGACCGAGGCCAGCGACAGCGGCGCGGGCAGGCCGTCGATCTGCGTCTGTTGGCCATCGGCCACATGCATCAGCCACAGTTGCTGCGCGAAGGAGAATTCACTGCGCGAGCGCGTGCGCGGGTGCAGCCGCAGGCCGGCGAGCTTGAGCTCCGGTTGCGCCACCTGCGCGATGCCCGGCAACGCCGGGCTCTGCAGCAGCGCGGCGTATTCGCGCTGGCGCGAGAGCACCAGGCGAGGCGGGTTCGGCGCATCGGCCACCGCCTGCAGCGGCGCGGGCGGCAGCCGATAGCCCGGCGCGGCGGCTTGCGTGGCAGGCGGGGCGGCCGGCGTCGCCGACCACGCCGCGGGCGCCAGCAGGCAGCCTGCCAGCACACCGGTCCACATCGTCTTCCATCCTGCCTGCATCGGCCTGCCTCCCATGAGCGAATGACCCACGGTAGCAGCCGCGCGCGCGCGGCTGACCTGCCGATGGTTGGGGCCCGGCCACCGACGTGTTCATTCCCGGACGGGTCGCGACGATATAATCGTCGGGTCCGCCGAGGGGCGCTGCGACCAGGGGCCGTTTCACGACGCCACGGGCCAGGCTCGGTGGGTTGGTCCCCTGCAACGGCGCCCGGCAACGCGAATTCTTTCGCAGATACCGGAGCATGCCCATGAATGCCGCACTGAAGACCTTTTCCACCGAGGGCGACTACAAGGTCGCCGACATCTCCCTGGCCGACTGGGGCCGCAAGGAGATCGACATCGCCGAGCACGAGATGCCGGGCCTGATGTCCATCCGCCGCAAGCACGCCGCCGCCAAGCCGCTCAACGGCGTGCGCGTGACCGGCTCGCTGCACATGACCATCCAGACCGCCGTGCTGATCGAAACGCTGAAGGACATCGGCGGCGACGTGCGCTGGGCCTCGTGCAACATCTTCTCCACCCAGGACCAGGCCGCCGCGGCCATCGCCGCCACCGGCACCCCGGTGTTCGCCTGGAAGGGCGAGACGCTGGAGGAATACTGGGACTGCACCCTGGCCGCGCTGACCTTCACCGCCGCCGACGGCACCCTGCTGGGCCCGGAACTGGTGGTCGATGATGGCGGCGACGTCACCCTGCTGATCCACAAGGGCTACGAGCTGGAGAACGGCTCCAAGTGGGTGGACGAGCCGGCCTCCTCGCACGAGGAGCAGATCATCAAGAACCTGCTCAAGCGCGTGGCCGTCGAGCGCCCGGGCTACTGGACCCGCGTGGTGCAGAGCTGGAAGGGCGTCTCGGAAGAGACCACCACCGGCGTGCACCGCCTGTACCAGCTGGCCGAGGCCGGCACGCTGCTGGTGCCCTCCATCAACGTCAACGACTCGGTCACCAAGAGCAAGTTCGACAACCTCTACGGTTGCCGCGAATCGCTGGCCGACGGCCTGAAGCGCGCGATGGACGTGATGCTGGCCGGCAAGGTGGCCGTGGTGTGCGGCTACGGCGACGTCGGCAAGGGCTCGGCCCACTCGCTGCGCGCCTATGGCGCGCGCGTGGTCGTCACCGAGATCGACCCGATCTGCGCGCTGCAGGCGGCGATGGAAGGCTTTGAGGTCAACACCGTCGAATCGACCCTGGGCCAGGCCGACATCTACGTCACCACGACCGGCAACAAGGACATCATCACCCTCGAGCACATGAAGGCGATGAAGGACCAGGCCATCGTGTGCAACATCGGCCACTTCGACAACGAGATCCAGGTCGATGCGCTGTACAACCTGGCCGGCGTGCAGAAGATCAACATCAAGCCGCAGGTGGACAAGTTCGTGTTCCCCAACGGCAACGCGATCTTCCTGCTGGCCGAAGGCCGCCTGGTGAACCTGGGCTGCGCCACCGGCCACCCGAGCTTCGTGATGTCCAACTCGTTCGCCAACCAGACCCTGGCGCAGATCGACCTGTGGCAGAACAAGGATGTGTACGAGAAGGCCGTCTACCGCCTGCCCAAGCACCTGGACGAGGAAGTGGCGCGCCTGCACCTGGAGAAGATCGGCGTGGTGCTGACCAAGCTGAGCGACGAGCAGGCCGCCTACCTCGGCGTGCCGGTGGAAGGCCCGTACAAGCCGGAGCATTACCGCTACTGATCCCTTGCCGGATCGGACAAGAAAACGGGGCCCTCGGGCCCCGTTTTTTTGTGCAAGATGTCATCGCGGCACTCGAAGCTGCCGCATCCGCCCGCCGCTCAGCGCGCCACTTCGATCCGCAGCGCCCGCAGGTCGAACTTGCCGGCAGCGGCCCCCACCACCAGCGTGTTGCGCCCCGGCGCCAGCGTCACCGGCAGCTTGCCATTCGCACCGGCCACGGTCTGCGCGAGGCGGTCGCCGTTGACCTGCACCCAGGCCTGGCCCTTGCCATCGCCCTGCAGCGCCAGCGTGTAGCGGCCGCCGGTCTCCACCTCCACGGTGTACTTCAGCCACTCGCCCTTCTCCAGCCCGGCCACCTGCAAGGTGCCGTCCTGGCGCACGCCCAGGTCCACGCCGTCGTTGCGGTAGGTCATGGCCGGGTTCCAGGTGACGCGGTCCGGCCCGGTGCCCTTGTCGTTAGACGCCGTGAGGTCGTGGTACGCCACGCCATCGCGCCCCATGTCGAAGTCGATCGCCGCCACCGTGCCGCCGTCCGCGCCGATGCGGTGCGTCTTGTAAGGCACGGGCTGCAGCGAATGCGGCGAACGGAACAGCGCGTCCACCACGTCCGGGTGCTGCACGTTGTTTTCGTAGCGCACGTCATGCGAGGCAAACTGCATCAATGCCTGCTCGGCCTCGGCCGCCGAGGGTTGCGGCCCCTTGCCTTCCCAATAGGCGAGCAGCCGGCGGTAGCCCTCGTTGGGCGTCACCTGCAGCGGATTGTTGTAACGAATCTTCTTCAACGGCCACCACGACCAACCGATGCCCTCGTTCTCCACCAGCTGGATCGTGCGCGCGAACCAGTCGTTGGAGTTCTCGCCGCTCTCGCCCAGCCATAGCGGCACATGGTGCTTGTCGCGCAGCGCGATGACCTTGCCCAGCGTGTCGGGCGTGGTCGCATCCCAGTACTTGTGGAAACTGACCACCAGGTTGTCGTCCCACATGCCCTCATCGAACACGCCGGCGTAGTTGTTGCCCCAGCAGTTGCCCTCCACGATGACGATGTGGCGCTTGTCGACTTCGCGGATCGCCGCGGTGGTGCGCACCAGCAGGTCGCGCAACGGCGCGTTGCCGGTCTCCTTGCAGCCGTTGCGGTCGGCGCGGTCGGAGAAGCCCCAGTTGGGCTCGTTGATGATGTCGTAGGCGCCGATGTACGGTTCGTCCTTGTAGCGCTCGGCCAGCTTGCGCCACAGCGCGATCATCTTCTCCTGCTTGGCCGGGTCGTCCCACAGCGAGGATTGCGCCGGGTCGCGGTCGGAGATGTTGATGTCGTTGCCCTGCCCGCCCGGCGCGGCATGCAGGTCCAGGATCAGGTACATGTCGTTGGCCTTGGCCCAGGCCAGCAGTTCGTCGGTGCGGCGGAAGCCGTCTTCCAGCCAGGTCTGCTCGCCCTTCACCGGTTCCTGTTCGACCGGCAGCGTGTACAGCGCGTAGTGCATCGGCAGGCGGATGGAGTTGAAGCCCCAGCGCGCCATCGCGTCGACGTCGGCCTTGGTGGTGTGGTTGTCCAGCCACGCGGTGTAGAAGGCCTGGGTCTTCTCCGGGCCGATCAGCTTCTCGATGTTCTGGCGGATCACCCGTTGCGTGCCGAACTGCGGCAGCTCCAGCATGTAGCCTTCTTGCAGCATCCAGCCGCCCAGCCCCATGCCGCGCAGGATGACCGGCTCCCCCTGCCCATCGACGATGCGCGTGCCGTCTGCACGCAGGAAATCCTTGGCGGTGGCGGGCGCCTGCACGGCGGCCAGGGCCAGGACAAGGGCGATCAGACGGGTCTTGGACTTCATCGTGTGCGGTGCTCCCCGGAAAAAACGTTTCCGGCGATGATGGCACGGCCCCTGGCGATGGCCGCCCTGCGGCGCAGCAAAACCTCCATGCATCCATCGCGATGAAGCGATACAATTCCACCGCACCCTCGCACGCCCCAGGCCCATGACCCCGATCAGCTTCGAGTTCTACCCGCCGAAGACCGACGAGCAGCGCAGCCAGCTCGACCGCACCGCGTCGCGCCTCTCCACGCACGCACCGGAGTACGTGTCCTGCACGTTCGGCGCGGGTGGCTCGACGCTGAGCTACACCTCCGAGACGGTGCGCCACCTCAGCCAGCACCATCGCTTCGACGCCGCGCCGCACCTGTCCTGCGTGGGTGGCAGCCGCGAGGAGATCCGCGAGCTGCTCAAGCTGTACCGCGCGCTGGGCTGCAAGCGCATCGTCGCGCTGCGCGGCGACCTGCCGTCGGGCATGGGCCATCCGGGCGACCTGCGCTACGCCGCCGAGCTGATTGCCTTCATCCGCGACGAGCATGGCGATGCGTTCCATGTCGAGGTGGGCGCCTATCCGGAAACGCACCCGCAGGCCGCCGACGCGATCACCGACCTGCGGCATTTCAAGGCCAAGGTGGACGCCGGCGCGGACGGCGCGATCACGCAGTACTTCTACAACGCGGACGCCTATTTCTCCTTCGTGGACGCGGTGCGCAAGCTGGGCGTGGAGATCCCGATCGTGCCGGGCATCATGCCGATCTCCAACTTCTCGCAGCTGCGGCGCTTTTCCGAGCAGTGCGGCGCGGAGATCCCGCGCTGGATCGCCAAGCGCATGCAGGCCTATGGCGACGACGCCGAATCGATCCGCGAGTTCGGCGCCGACGTGGTGGCCGCGCTGTGCCAGCGGCTGATCGAGGGCGGCGCGCCGTCGCTGCATTTCTACACGCTCAACCTCGCCAAGCCGACCCAGCAGATCCTGCAACGCCTGGGCCGCTGACGCCGCGCGTGGCGCGCGATGCCGTTCGTCGCTACGCTGGGCGGATGCGCACGTCCCTGATGCTGCCCACCCTGCTGACCGGCCTGGCCCTGGCTCTGCCGGCCACCGGCGCGCGGGCGCAGGCCGCGGTGAACCGCTGCATCGGCCCGGACGGGCAGACGGTCTTCAGCGACCGCCGCTGCGAGGACCTGGGCAGCATCTCGCGCATGCCGCCGCCCGCCCTGCGCGACGGAGAGACCGGCCTGTACCGTTACGGCTGCCCGCGCCGCCTCAGCGAACTGGTCGGGCTGCTGCGCACCGCGGTGGAGACCCACGACGTCAACCGCCTCTCCAGCCTGTACCTGTGGGGCGATGTCTCCAACGCCACCGCCAACCGCGTGCTGTCGCAACTGGAAGCCATCGCCGACCGCACGCTGGTGGACATCGCGCCGATGTACCCGGCCGAGGCGACGGACGCCTATGCGCCGATCACCACGCCCGAGCCCGACGCCGCCTATGTGCCGCCGGACAACAGCGCCGCCACCGCACTGGCCGAAGCCCCTTACGCGCCCGCCACGCGCCCGCGTCCCTGGGGCTTGCGGCTGGAACAGGTGATGGCCAACGGCAGCACGCCGTCGCGCACCGTGCTGCGGCTGCGGCGGCAGTACAACTGCTTCTGGGTGAGCTTCTAGCCGACGGCGGCCAGGTCCGCGGGCCACAGCGCGCGGATCGCCGCGATGCCCTGCGCGCCGTGCTGGCGCGCCACCCCGATGTGTTCCGGTGCCAACCCGCCGATCGCGTACAACGGCAGCGCCACCGACTCACGCAGCTGCTCGAAACCCTCCCAGCCGAGCGCGGGCTCGCCCGGATGCGAAGCGGTGGGCAGCACCGGGCCGAGCACGGCGAAGTCGCAGCCCAGCTGCTGCGCGCGACGCAGGTCCTCCGCCTGGTGGCAGGAAGCGGCCAGCGGCACTTCCGCCGGCAAGGGGCGCGCCTCCAGCGTGGCCAGCTGTTCGGCGCCCAGGTGCACGCCAAAGCCCAGCTCGCGCGCCAGCGCGATGTCGCGGTTGAGCAGCCATTGCACGTCGCGGCGGCCGAAGTGTTCGCGCACCGCCTCCAGCAGACCGCGCCAACGCAGCGGCTCGCAGGCGCGCGCACGCAGGTGTACCCGCCGCACGCCCTCGTCCAGCGCGATGCCCAACTGGCGCAGCCAGGCTTCGGCATCTTCCGGTTCGGGCGTAACGAGGTAGCGGTCGGGCTGGCGCAGCGCCGCCACCACCGGCACGTCGGCGGGCGGCATCGAATAGCGCGAGAGCCGTTCCGGCGGCACCCACGTCAATGCCTGCCCTTCGCGGCCGCGCGGCTGGCCCTTCCAGGCGGTGATCGCGCGTACTTCCAGGCGCAGCCGCTTGTCCGGATAACGCTGCGGGACTTCCATCAGCCAGTCGCCGACCTCGGCGTCGATGCCCAGCTCCTCGTGCAACTCGCGCGCGAGCGCCTGTTCGGACGTCTCGCCGGGCTCGCGCTTGCCGCCGGGGAATTCCCACAGGCCCGGCATGTCGCGGGTTTCGGTGCGGCGCGTGAGCAGGATGCGGCCACGGGCGTCACGGATGACGCCGGCCACGACATGGATCGATCGCAGGGAATCAGGCATGCAACGACTTTGCCGTGCGCCGGGAGCAGCGGCAAGCGGCGGGCGTGAAGTATGTGAAGGAGAGGGGGTTGGCCGCCTGCGGTGTTCACGGCGGCCTGCTCGGTCCAGGGACCTGCCCGCGCCGGCGCCGGTCTTGGGGAAAGCCCCCCATCGTCGAGGGGCGCGCCGAAAGCGCCCGCCAGCCAGCAAGCCCCGTACTGCGGGTTTCGCTACGCGAAATCCGCAGTCGCCACCCGCCCCGCGGGTGACGCGGTCAGCTCAGCTCAGCTGAGCTGACCGTGGCAGTGCTTGAACTTCTTGCCGCTGCCGCACGGGCACGGGTCGTTGCGGCCGACCTTCGGGGCCTCGCGCACGGCCTGCGCCACGGCGGCGCCCTGGCGGCCCTGCATCTCGTCCACTTCGTCCTCGGTGCCGTAGCCGCCGGCATCCTGGTGCTGGAACTGCGACTGGCGCAGGCGTGCCTCGGCCTGCTGACGCTCCTGGGCCTCCAGCGCGGCGACTTCTTCCTCGCTGCGGATGTGCACGCGCGCGAGCAGGTTGATCACGTCGCGCTTCACGCTTTCCAGCATCTCGGAGAACAGCTCGAAGGCTTCCTTCTTGTATTCCTGCTTCGGCTGCTTCTGCGCATAGCCGCGCAGGTAGATGCCCTGGCGCAGGTAGTCCATCTTCGCCAGGTGTTCCTTCCAGCCCTGGTCGAGCACGGTGAGCATGACGTGCTTCTCCAGCGCGCGCATGGTCTCGGCGCCGACGGCCGCTTCCTTGCCGGCGAAGTGCGCGTCCACCGCGCCCTGCACCTTCTCAGCGATCTGCTCGGCGTCGAGCTCTTCCTGGCCCTTGGCAAAGCTGGCCAGGTCGATGTTCACGCCCAGCTCGGATTGCAGCGTGGCCTCCAGGCCCGGCAGGTCCCACTGGTCGTCCACCGAGTTCGGCGGCACGAAGCGCGCGACCAGGTCGTACACCACGTCGCCGCGGATGCCGTCCACGTTGTCCTTCACCGATTCGGCGTCCAGCAGCTCGTCGCGCTGGGCGTAGATCACCTTGCGCTGGTCGTTGTTGACGTCGTCGAAGTCCAGCAGGTTCTTGCGGATATCGAAGTTGTGGGCCTCGACCTTGCGCTGCGCCTTCTCGATCTGGCGGCTGACCAGGCGGTCCTCGATGACGTCGTCCTCCTTCATGCCCATCAGGCGCATGGCCTTCTGGACCCAGTCGGAGGCAAAGATGCGCATCAGATTGTCTTCGAGCGACAGGTAGAAGCGCGAGGAGCCCGGGTCGCCCTGGCGGCCGGAGCGGCCACGCAACTGGTTGTCGATACGCCGCGACTCATGCCGCTCGGTGCCGACGATGTGCAGGCCGCCGGCGGCCTTGACCGCATCGTGGCGGCGCTGCCATTCGGTCTTGGCGCGGAAGCGCTGGTCCTCGGTCGCTTCCTCGCCCAGGCCCTGCAGCTCGGTTTCCAGCGAGCCGCCGAGCACGATGTCGGTACCGCGGCCGGCCATGTTGGTGGCGATGGTCACCGCGCCCGGGCGGCCGGCGTTGGCGACGATGGTCGCCTCGCGCTCGTGCTGCTTGGCGTTGAGCACCTCGTGCGGCACGCCGGCCTTGCGCAGGTGATCGGAGAGCATCTCCGAGGTTTCGATCGAGGTGGTGCCGACCAGCACCGGCTGGCCGCGCTTGTTGCAGTCCTGGATGTCGGCCAGCACCGCGTTGAACTTGCCCTTGCGGTTGAGGAACACCTGGTCGGGGTGGTCCTTGCGCACGGTCGGCTTGTTGGTGGGGATCACCACCACTTCCAGGCCGTAGATGCTCTGGAACTCGTAGGCTTCCGTATCGGCCGTACCGGTCATGCCGGACAGCTTCTTGTACATGCGGAACAGGTTCTGGAAGGTGATGCTGGCCAGGGTCTGGTTCTCGCGCTGGACCGGCACACCCTCCTTCGCTTCCACCGCCTGGTGCAGGCCATCGGACCAGCGGCGGCCGGCCAGGGTACGGCCGGTGAATTCGTCGACGATCACCACTTCGCCGTCGCGCACGATGTAGTCCACGTCGCGCTGGAACAGCGCGTGCGCGCGCAGCGCGGCATTGAGGTGGTGGACCACGCTGAGATTCTGCGCGGCGTACAGGCCTTCCTCGTCGGTGAGGATGCCGGCCTGGCGCAGCAGGTCCTCGGCATGCTCCATGCCGGCCTCGGACAGGTGCACCTGCTTGCCCTTCTCGTCGACCCAGAAGTCGCCTTCGGCTTCCTCGTTCTCCTGCTTGGTCAGCTGCGGGACGATGCGGTTGACGCGGATGTACAGCTCCGGCGATTCATCGGCCGGGCCGGAGATGATCAGCGGCGTGCGCGCTTCGTCGATCAGGATCGAGTCCACTTCGTCGACGATGGCGTAGTGCAGGCCTCGCTGGTAGCGGTCCGCACGCGAGAGCGCCATGTTGTCGCGCAGGTAGTCGAAGCCGAATTCGTTGTTGGTGCCGTAGGTGATGTCCGCGCCGTAGGCGGCGTGCTTGTCGCTGTGCGGCATGCCGGGGTAGACCACGCCCACGCTCAGGCCCAGCCAGTTGTACAGCTTGCCCATCTGCGCGGCGTCGCGGCGGGCCAGGTAGTCGTTGACGGTCACCACGTGGACGCCCTGGCCTTCCAGAGCGTTGAGGTACACCGGCAGCGTGGCGACCAGGGTCTTGCCCTCGCCGGTGCGCATTTCGGCGATCTTGCCCAGGTGCAGCACCATGCCGCCGATCAGCTGCACGTCGTAGTGGCGCATGCCCAGCACGCGGCGCGAGGCCTCGCGGCACACGGCGAAGGCTTCGGGCAGCACCTTGTCCAGCGCCTCGCCCTTGGCGATGCGCTCCTTGAATTCGGGGGTCTTGGCCTGCAGCTGCGCGTCGGAGAGCTTCTCCATCTCCGGCTCCAGCGCATTGATCTTGACCACGATGCGGTTGAGCTGGCGCAGGAGGCGTTCGTTACGACTGCCGAAAACGCGGGTAAGCAGGCTGTTGATCATTGAAGAAACCGGTTGAAGTGCATCGAAAGATGCGCCGAAAAGAAGGAACGCTTCGACCGACGCCGGCTCCCCGACGACCGCCGCAAACGCGACAGGGCGCAAAGCGCCCTGTCGATGGCAATGCCCATTGTAGCTTGGGGCGGGGGCTGGCGAACGCAAGCCCCGGCCGCAGGCGGATCAGCCGCGTGCGCGGCGGCCCACCGGGGTATTGTTGTTGTCGCCCAGGAACTTGCGCGGGTTCATCACCTGGCCGTCCTTCCAGACCTCGAAGTGGACGTGGGCGCCGGTGGAGCGGCCCGTGGAGCCGGCCTTGGCGACCTGCTCGCCGGCCCGGACCAGGTCGCCGGCCTTCACCGTCAGGCGCGAGTTGTGCGCGTAGCGGGTGACGTAGCCGTTGCCGTGGTCGACCTCCACCACGTTGCCGTAGCCGCCGCGCACGCCGGCATAGCTCACCACGCCGTCGGCCACCGCCAGCACCGGATCGCCGACGCTGGCGTGGAAATCGATGCCCTTGTGGTTGGCGGAGCCGCCGTTGAACGGATCGGCGCGGCCGCCGAAGCCGGAGGTGATGTAGGTGTTGCGGATCGGCATCCGCGACGGCACCGCGTTCTGCTCCAGCTGGTGGTCGAACATCAGCGACGCGAGGACGTTGAGCTGCTGGCCGGAGGCGGCGAACTGCTGCTCGAGTTGCCCTAGATCCTCCTTGAACTCGCCGACCGGCATGTCCTGGGCGGGCTCGTCGCCGCCACCCACGCCCACCGGTTCGTTGAAGTCGAATTCGCCGTCCTGCAGCTTGCCCATCTGGGTCAGGCGCTCGCCCAGGGCGTTCAGGCGGGTGGCCTGGGCCTGCAGCTCGCCGAGCCGCGCGGCCAGCGCATTGACCTGGGCCTGGGATTCGCGCTGTACCTTGGCCAGCTCGGCCTGCTGTGCGTCGACCTTGGCCTGCAGGCGGGCATCGTTCACCATGCCGGCCCCGGTGGCTGCGCCCAGGCCGAGCAACAGGCCGGCGCCCAGCACCACGCCCAACACGGTGAGCGGGCGATCCGCCGCGAAATCGCGGATCTGTCGGGCCACACGCTGGCCCCGGGTCTGACGCGATTTGATTACGATCTTGTTGAAAGCCATTAGTGAGTCTTCATGTCCAAGCCAACGTCCAGCGCACGCGGCCCCTCCGTCCCGCAGCAGGCCATCGAGGCCGCGCTGGCGGAGAAGACCGGCAACCCCTTGCGCCGAGCCCTGTGGCTCGATGCGCTGGACAGGCAGTTGCGCCCCTATCTGCCGCCTTCACTCGCCGGGCACTGCCGGCTTGCCAACGTGAAGGACGAACAGCTCGTTTTCCTCGTCGATTCGCCGGTGTGGCACGCCAAACTGCGGCTGGCCGAACAACAGCTCCTCGTTGCGGCCCGATCCGTCGGGCTGAAGGTCACGCGGGTGACCCCCAAGACCACCACCGCTTCGCTGCATTCCCCAATGCCGAAGAACCCGGGGCAGTCGAAACCTGTCTCAGCCGCCACGCACAAAGGTCTGCGCGAGGCACTGGCATCCCTGCAGGACATCGTTCCCACCGGTGCGCCCAAGACGCGCCGTTGATGCCCGGCCGGCACTCCCGGCCGGCCGTCGCGCGTGAAGAGCATGAGAAGAAACATACGCGACCGGACGCATCCTAGCGGCCCCGGGTGGCGCGTTAGTTAGGGAAAGATTAAATAGTCGTTAAATTCAGGAACTGGCTCGGTGTGAGTTCACAGTTCCACGACATCGCCCCGGCGGGCTCCCTACAGGGAGGCCGGGTGGGTGGGGAATCCCCTGACGGGGAGGCGATCAGGCGTAGGCGGGGGCGCCGTAGGCCACCGGCGGCTGCACGCTGCCGGCCGGGAAGCTGACCCATTCCCAGGCTTCCTGCTGCGCCAGCAGGGCCCGGACCAGCTTGTTGTTGAGCGCGTGGCCGGACTTGAAGCCCTCGTAGGCGCCCAGGATCGGGCCGCCGGCGAGGTACAGGTCGCCCACCGCATCGAGGATCTTGTGGCGCACGAATTCGTCGGTGTAACGCAGGCCGTCGTCGTTGAGCACGCGGAACTCGTCCAGCACGATGGCGTTGTCCATCGAGCCGCCCAGGCCCAGGTTGCGCTCGCGCATGTACTCCAGGTCGCGCATGAAGCCGAACGTGCGCGCGCGGGAGATTTCCTTGATGTACGCGGCGGTGGAGAACTCCAGCTCGGCGCGCGACTGCTTGGCCGGGATCATCGGGTGGTCGAACTCGATGGTGAAGCCGAGCTTGTAGCCGTCATACGGGGTGAAGCGGGCCACCTTGTCGCCCTCGCGCACTTCCACCGGCGACTTGATGCGGATGAAGCGCTTGGCCGCATCCTGCTCGACGATGCCGGCGGACTGCAGCAGGAACACGAACGGGCCCGAGGAGCCGTCCATGATCGGCAGCTCGGCCGAGGACAACTCGACGATGGCATTGTCGATACCCAGGCCGGCCAGGGCCGACATCAGGTGCTCGACGGTCTGGATCTTGGCCCCATTGCACGTCAGCCCGGTGCACAGCGTGGTCTCGGTGACCAGGCTTGCGTCCGCGGGCACTTCGACCACCGGCACCATGTCCACGCGCCGGAACACGATGCCGTGGTTGACCGGCGCCGGGCGCAGGGTCATGTAGACCTTGTCGCCGCTGTGCAGGCCAACGCCGGTGGCGCGGATCGTGTTCTTGAGGGTGCGTTGCTGGGTCATGGCGGTGAAGTCTGAATGACAAACGCAGACGTGAGCTGAACCGGCGAGCCGGCAAGAAGGGACGAATGTTAACAAAAGTGTCGCATCGGCAGATTCACGCCCGATGCCATGCCCGGCCAAGCGACGCCAAAACCCGCCGGGTCGGGGGCACACCGACCCGGCGGAAAGGACATGGCGCCGGCACGCGGGCGGACAAGCCCGATGCCGCCGACGCTGCGTTCCGCTCCCGCGATGACGGGAACGGCGCGGCGCCGGTGAAGCATTCCGCTCGCGCGGAAGGTCAGTCGGCCTGGCGGCGCAGGAACGCCGGGATGTCCAGGTAGTCGCTCGGCAGTTCGGCGGCCGCCGGCGAGGCGGCACCGGCCGAAGCGGCCCCGACATCGCTGCTGGCACGGCGCAGGCCCAGGCCCATCGAACCGCCCACGGCCTTGGACACGGCATCGCTGCCGCCGTTGTCGAAATCGCCGAACTCCGGCTGGCCGGTGGTGGCGTTGCGCACCAGCTTGATCGGCGCGCGCTGCTCCGGACGCTGCGCCGTGCGGGCTACCGCGCGGTTCAGGCCGGTGGCGACCACGGTCACGCGGACCTCGTCCTGCATGTCCGGGTCCAGCACGGTGCCGACCACGACGGTGGCGTCTTCCGAGGCGAAGCCTTCGATGGTGCGGCCGATCTCGTCGAACTCGGACATGGTGAAGTCCGGGCCGGCGGTGATGTTCACCAGGATGCCGTTGGCGCCGGCCAGGTTCACGTCGTCCAGCAGCGGGTTCTGGATCGCCGCCTCGGCCGCGGCCTGGGCGCGGTCGTCGCCGCGGGCCGAGCCGGTGCCCATCATCGCCAGGCCCATCTCGGACATCACGGTGCGCACGTCGGCGAAGTCGACGTTGATCAGGCCCGGACGCACGATCAGGTCGGCGATGCCCTGCACCGCGCCCTGCAGCACGTCGTTGGCGGCGCGGAACGCCTGGATCATCGTGGCGTTGCGGCCGAGCACGGTGATCAGCTTTTCGTTGGGAATGGTGATCAGCGAGTCGCAGTGCGCCGACAGTTCCTCGATGCCCTTCAGCGCCACCTGCATGCGGCGGCGGCCTTCGAACGGGAACGGCTTGGTGACCACGGCCACGGTCAGGATGCCCATCTCCTTGGCCAGCTGCGCCACCACCGGCGCGGCACCGGTACCGGTGCCGCCGCCCATGCCGGCGGTGATGAACACCATGTCCGCGCCCTGCAGCGCGTCCATGATGCGCTCGCGGTCTTCCAGCGCGGCCTGGCGGCCGACTTCCGGGTTGGCGCCGGCGCCCAGGCCCTTGGTCACGTTGGTGCCCAGCTGCAGCTGCAGCTTCGCGCCGCAGTTCTTGATCGCCTGCGAGTCGGTGTTGGCGGTGATGAACTCCACGCCGTCCACGCTGCTGCTGACCATGTGCGCCACGGCGTTGCCGCCGCCGCCACCCACGCCCACCACCTTGATGACCGCATTCGGGGCCATCTTCTCGATCAGTTCAAAATGTGCCATGTCCTTGTCCTCTTGTGTGGAGCCGTGACCCGGGGGCTGCCCGTGGCCGGCGTTCTCTTCTGGTTTGAGTACTGCGTGCCCTGCGTTACTGCGACTGCCCACTGCCTGTTGCCCCTGCGCACCGCGCTCAGAATTCGCCGCGGTACCAGTTCTTGAGTTTGTTGAAGAAGCTGCCCGCGCGGCCGGTCGGAATCGACGGGCGGCGCGGGTGTTCGATCTGGCTGCCCATCAGCAGCAGGCCCACGCCGGTGGCGTGCACCGGGTTGCCCACCACTTCGCCCAGCCCGGTGACGTGCTGCGGAATCCCCACGCGCACCGGCATCTGCAGCATTTCCTCGGCCAGCTCGACCACGCCTTCCATCTTCGAGGCGCCACCGGTGAGCACCATGCCGGCGCGCACCAGTTCCTCGAAGCCGGAGCGGCGCAGCTCGGCCTGCACCATCTCGAAGATTTCCTCGTAACGACCCTGCACCGCCTGCGCCAGCGAGGCACGCGGCATGCGGCGCGGCGGGCGGTCGCCCACCGACGGCACCTGGATGCTTTCCTCGGCGGTGGCCAGCTGGGCCAGCGCGCAGGCGTAGCGCACCTTGATCTGCTCGGCTTCCGGCGTCGGGGTGCGCAGCATGTGCGCGATGTCGTTGGTGACGTGGTCGCCGGCGATCGGCAGCGAGGCGGTGTGGCAGATGGCGCCCTGCACGTACACGGCGATGTCCGTGGTGCCGGCGCCGATATCCACCAGCACCACGCCCAGTTCGCGCTCGTCGGCGGTCAGCACCGCCACGCTGGAAGCCAGCGAGGACAGCACCAGGTCATCGACCTGCAGGCCGCACTTCTGCACGCACTTGCTGATGTTGGCCGCCGCCGACTGCGCGCACACCACCAGGTGCGCGTGCACCTCCAGGCGCACGCCGGTCATGCCGACGGGATTGCGGATGCCTTCCTGCGAATCGTCCAGCACGTACTCGCGCGGGATCGCATGCAGGATGCGCTGGTCGGCCGGGATCGCCACCGCCTTGGCGGCATCGAGCACGCGCTCCAGATCACCCCAGGTCACTTCGCCGTCGCGGATCGGCACGATGCCCGGCGAGTTCTTGCACTGCACGTGGTTGCCGGAGATGGAGGCATAGACCGAGCGGATCTCGCAGCCGGCCATCAGCTCGGCTTCCTCCACCGCGCGCTGGATCGACTGCACCGTCGATTCGATGTCCACCACCACGCCGCGCTTGAGGCCGCGCGACTCGTGCGAACCGATGCCGATCACCTCGATCGGATTGCCCGGCGAATATTCGCCGACCAGCGCCACCACCTTGGAGGTGCCGATGTCGAGGCCCACGATGAGAGATTTGTCGCCCTTGCGGTTCATGTACTGGCTGCCGGAATGCTGAAGAAGGAATGCGGGAGGGACGTGCGGCGGGCGTTGCTGGCGACGCGGCGCGGCACGGGGGCCGGCGGCGTGGCCGGCGGCGCCGGCTGCCTCTCCAGGGTGAAACCGTTGGTGTAGCGAAGATCGGCGCGCGCGATGGGTTGCTGCGGGTCGAGCAGCTGCGGCAGCACGCGGGCGAAGCGCTGCAGGCGGGCCCGCGCATCGTCGCGGCCCACGATCACCGCGATGCCGTTGCTCAGGCCAAGCGACCAGCTGCCGCGCGCATCCATCTCCAGGCGCTGCACGTCCAGGCCGGTCGGCGCGAACAGCGCGCGCGACTCGTTGTAGAGGGCGACCACTTCGCGGGTCTTGCTGTCCGGCCCGCCGAGCTGCGGCAGCTGCAAGTTGCGCAGGCGCGGCGGAATCGCGAACAGCCGGCCCTGCTCGGAGAGCATGCGGTCCGTACCCCAGCGCGCGAACGGCTGGTGCTCGACCACGCGCACTTCCAGCACGTCCGGCCACTGCTTGCGCACCTGCGCGCTTTCCACCCACGGCAGGCGTTCGATGGCGTCCTGCGCATCCTTCAGCTTGACCGCGAAGAAGCCCGAGCGCGCATACGGCAGCACGACCGCGCGCAGCTGTTCGGCCGGCACGCGCTTGAAGTCGCCGGTCACGCGCAGCTTGGCCAGCGGCCAGCGCTCGGCGCCGACCCAGCCGTTGAGCACGGCCACCACCGGCAGCGCGACCAGCGCCACCGCCAGCAGCCAGGCGAGGATGCGCAACACCGCGTTCATGCGCGCACCGCCTTCGCCGGCGCGGGGATACGGCAGGCGCAGGCGCACGCGGCGGCCGGCGCGTGCGCGCCCCGCTTGCGTACCTGCATGCCGTATCCCGTGTGGGTCATCGCGCCTGCTCCACGACGGTCTGCTCCAGAATCCGCCAGCACAGTTCGTCGAACGCGATGCCGAGCTGACGCGCGGACTTGGGCACCAGCGAATGGCTGGTCATGCCCGGCGCCGTGTTCACTTCGAGCAGGTAGAACGCGCCGGTGGCGCGGTCGCGCATCACGTCCACCCGGCCCCAGCCACCGCAACCGGCCGCCTGGAACGCGGCCAGCGCGATGCGGCGGATCTCGTCCTCGGCCGCGCCTTCCAGGCCCGGGCACAGGTACTGCGTGTCCTCGGCGATGTACTTGGCGTTGTAGTCGTACCACTGGCCCTTGGGCACGATGCGGATCGACGGCAGCGCCTGCGCGCCGAGGATCGCCACGGTGAGCTCGTCGCCTTCGATCAGCTGCTCCATCAGCAGCTCGCCCTCGTAGCGCGCGGCAAGGGCCACGGCCTCATCGAGCTGCGCATCCTCGAACACGCGGCTGACGCCGACGCTGGAACCTTCGTTGGCCGGCTTGACGATCACCGGCAGGCCCAGTTCGCGCGCGGCCGCATGCACGTCGCCACCGCGTGCCAGGCGCACGTAGCGCGGCGTGGGCAGGCCCAGCGAGAGCCACACCTGCTTGGTGCGGATCTTGTCCATCGACAGCGCCGAACCGAGCACGTCCGAGCCGGTGTACGGCACGCCGAACGCCTCCATCAGGCCCTGCACGATGCCGTCTTCGCCGCCGCCGTTATGGCCATGCAGCACGTTGAACACGCGGTCGAACTGGCCGGCGGCCAGCGCCTTGGCCAGCGCCGGGATGCCATCGACCGGCTGTGCATCCACGCCGCGGCCGCGCAGGGCTTCCAGCACGTTGCGGCCGGAATCCAGCGACACCTCGCGCTCGCTCGACGTGCCGCCGAGCAGCACGGCCACACGGCCGAACACGGCCGGGTCTTCATGGCGGCGGGCGGGCACGGCGCTCATGCCTTCTCTCCCGCGCTAAAGCCGCTGTTGGCGATCTGCTGGGCCACATAGCCGATGTCGCCGGCGCCCATCATCAACAACAGGTCTCCGTCCTGCAGCACGTCCGGCAGCACGTCGCCCAGCTGGGCCACCTGCCCTACCACCACCGGCTCGCTGCGGCCACGCGCGCGGATGGCGCGGGCCAGCGAACGCGCGTCGGCACCCGGGATCGGCGCTTCACCGGCCGGGTAGACCTCGCTCAGCACCAGGGCATCGACGGTGCTCAGCACCGCGGCGAAGGCGTCGAACTGGTCGCGGGTACGGCTGTAGCGGTGAGGCTGGAAAGCCACCACCAGGCGCTTGTCCGGCCAGCCGCCGCGCGCGGCGGCGAACACCGCTTCCAGCTCGCGCGGGTGGTGGCCGTAGTCGTCGACCACGCGCACCTTGGCGCCGGTGGCGGTGGTGACTTCGCCCAGGTCGTTGAAACGGCGGCCGATGCCGGCGAAGGATTCCAGCGCCTTGGCGATCGTCTCCGGCGCCACGCCCAGCTGCCAGCCCACGGCGGCGGCGGCCAGCGCGTTGAGTACGTTGTGGCGGCCCGGCAGCGCGAGCGTCACCGGCGTGGTGGTGCCCTCGGGCAGGCGCAGGGTGAAGCGCATGCGCGGGCCATCCTGCACCACGTCCTCGGCGCGCACGTCGGCGTGCGCGCTCATGCCGTAGGTCATCACGTGGCGCGGCGTCTTGGCGGCCAGCGCGGCCACCTCGGGGTCGTCGATGCACAGCAGCGCCAAGCCATAGAACGGCAGGCGCTGCAGGAACTCGGCGAACGCCGCCTGCACGCGGGCGAAGTCGTTGCCGTAGTTCTCCAGGTGGTCGGCGTCGATGTTGGTGATCACCGCCACCAGCGGGTTCAGGCGCAGGAAGCTGCCATCGCTTTCATCGGCCTCGGCCACCAGCCACTGGCCACCGCCGAGCTTGGCGTTGGCGCCGGCGGCGAGCAGCTGGCCGCCGATGACGAAGGTCGGGTCCAGGCCGCCCTCGCTCAGCACCGCGGCGGTGAGGCTGGTGGTGGTGGTCTTGCCGTGCGTGCCGGCCACCGCGATGCCGCGGCGGAAGCGCATCAGCTCGGCCAGCATCGCCGCGCGCGGCATGATCGGGATGCGCTGGCTGCGCGCTTCCATCAGCTCCGGGTTGTCCTCGCGGATCGCGCTGGAAACCACCACGCAATCGGTGCCCAGCACGTTGGCGGCCGAGTGGCCGCGCATCACGCGCGCGCCCAGCTTGGCCAGGCGGCGGGTGGCCGCGTTGTCGGCGTTGTCCGAACCGGAGACCTCGTAGCCCAGCGTCAGCATCACCTCGGCGATGCCGCTCATGCCGGTGCCGCCGATGCCGACGAAGTGGACGCGCGGGAACGCGCGCACCAGGTCCTGGCTGTCCTGCAGGCGGCGGATCATGCGCGCCCTGCCTGCGCAACGGCGCGCTGCGATGCGAACGCCCACTGGCGCTTCGCGGTTCCCCACTTCATACGGCTTCCTCGAGAATGATGTCGGCGATGCGTTCGGCCGCATCGGGTTTGGCCAGCCCACGCGCGGCCTCGGCCATGGCCAGGCGGCGGCGCGGGTCGGCCAGCAGTTCGCGCAGCACGGGCTGCAGGTGCGTGGCCAGCGCGTCGTCCTGCTTGAGCAGCACGGCGGCGCCGGCCTGGACCAGGTATTCGGCGTTGCGGGTCTGGTGGTCGTCCACCGCCGCGGCGAAAGGCACCAGCACGCTGCCCACGCCGGCCGCGCACAGCTCGGCCAGGGTGGAGGCACCGGCGCGGCACACCACCAGGTCGGCCCAGGCATAAGCGGCGGCCATGTCGGCGATGAACGGCTCCACGCTCGCCTTCACCCAGGCCTGCGCATAGGCGGCCTCGGCTTCGGCGCGCAGCTTCTCGCCGCACTGGTGGCGCACTTCCACGTCCGGGTGGCCGAGCGCGGCCAGCGCCTGCGGCACCGCATTGTTGAGCACGCGCGCGCCCTGGCTGCCGCCCAGCACCAGCACGCGCACGGCGCCGTCGCGGCCACCGAAGCGCGCCGACGGCGCCGGCAGCGCGGCGATCTCGGCGCGCACCGGATTGCCGACTGCTTCCTCGCCGGCAAAGCTGCCCGGAAAGCCGGTCAGCACGCGGCGCGCGAAGCGCGAAAGCACCTTGTTGGTCATGCCCGGCGCGCGGTTCTGTTCGTGCACCAGCAGCGGCAGCTTCATCAGGCGCGCGGCCAGGCCGCCCGGACCGGCGGCGAAGCCCCCGAAGCTCACCACCGCGCGCGGCTGGCGGTCGCGCAGCACGAAGCCGGCGGCGCGCACCGCGCGCATCACGCGCAGCGGCGCGCCGAGCAGCGCCAGCTTGCCCTTGCCGCGCAAGCCGCTGATGGCCAGCGTGTCGATCGGGATATCGTGCTGCGGCACCAGGCGGGTTTCCATCGCGCCGTCGGCGCCGAGCCAGGTCACCGGCACGCCGCGCGCGCGCAGCACCTTCGCCACGGCCAGGCCGGGAAAGATGTGCCCGCCGGTGCCACCGGCCAGGATCATCACGGGGCGCGGTGCGGCTGCGCTCACGCGATCCTCCCGAAGGTCGGTTCGACGCGCGGCTGCATGCGGCTGGTACCGCGCAGCGCCTGCGCGGCGGCCGCCACTTCGGTGGCGGTCGGCGGTGCCGGGCGCGCCGGGGCGGCGGCGGGCGCGGCTTCGGCGGTATCCGGCGCGGCGGCACCCTGCGCACCCGGCGCGAGCTTGCTGCGCAGGCGCTCCGCGCGGTCGGTCTCGTAGGAGACGCGCAACAGCACGCCCATCGCCACGCAGGTCATCAGCACGGACGAGCCGCCGGAGGAGATCAGCGGCAGCGTCAGGCCCTTGGTCGGCAGGATGCCCAGGTTCACGCCGATGGACACGAAGCTCTGCATCGCGATCCACAGGCCGATGCCGAAAGCGATGTAGCCGGAGAAATGCCGCTTCATCTCGATGCAGCGCATGCCCAGCCAGAAGGCGCGGCCGACCAGCAGCGCGTACAGCGCCACCACCATGCACACGCCGACGAAGCCCAGCTCCTCGGCGATCACCGAGAAGATGAAGTCGGTGTGCGATTCGGGCAGATAGTTGAGCTTCTGCACCGAACCGCCCAGGCCCACGCCGAACCACTCGCCGCGGCCGATGGCCATCAGCGCATTGGAGAGCTGGTAGCCCGAGCCGAGCTGGTCCGCCCACGGGTCCATGAAGGAGGTCACGCGGCGCATGCGGTACGGCTCGAGGATCACCAGCGCCACCAGGGCCGGCAGCAGCAGCAGGATCGGCAGGATGATGCGCTTGATCTGCGCGCCGCCCAGCACCAGCATGCAGGCGGTGACGCTCAGCAGCAGCATCGAGGAGCCGAAGTCCGGCTGCATCAGCAGCAGGCCGACCAGCAGGCCGACCACGAACACCGGCTTGAGCATCGCCTGCCAGGTGGCATTGACCTCGTCGCGGAAGCGCACCAAGTAGCTGGCCAGCCAGATGATGTAGAGCACCTTCACCGCTTCCACGGTCTGGAAGCGCGATACGCCCAGGTTGATCCAGCGCCGCGCGCCGTTCACGGTGCTGCCCACGCCGGGGATGAACACCACCAGCAGCAGGCCGAAGCAGGCCAGCAGCAGCCATTGGTTGTGCTGCTCGATGTTCTTCAGCTCCGTGCGCATCGCCCAGAACGCCAGGCCCACGCCCACGCCCAGGAACAGCAGGTGGCGGGTGAGGTAGTAGAACGGGCTGGCTTCCAGCTCGATCGAACTGGAGGCGACCATGACCACGCCCAGCGAGGCCAGCGCCACGGCGGCGCCGAGCAGCCACGGATCGTAGCGGCCTCCGATCGCTTCCAGGCGGGTCGCTTGGCGGGACAGGTCGTTCATCTCAGCGCACCTTCAACGTGGCCAGGCCAATGAGCACGAGCACGACGGAGATGATCCAGAAGCGCACGATCACGCGCGGCTCCGGCCAGCCCTTGAGTTCGAAGTGGTGGTGGATCGGCGCCATGCGGAACACGCGCTTGCCGGTGAGCTTGAAGCTGGCGACCTGGATCATCACCGAGAGCGTCTCGATGACGAACACGCCGCCCATGACCACTAGCACCAGTTCCTGGCGCACGATCACCGCGATGGTGCCCAGCACCGCGCCCAGCGCCAGCGCGCCGATGTCGCCCATGAACACCATCGCCGGGTAGGTGTTGAACCAGAGGAAGCCCAGGCCCGCGCCGGCGATGGCCGCGCAGATGATCACCAGCTCGCCCGCGCCGGGGATGGAGGGAATCTTCAGGTATTCGGAGAACACCACGTTGCCCGAGGCATAGGCGAACACGCCCAGCGCGCAGGCCACCAGCACGGTCGGCATGATCGCCAGGCCGTCCAGGCCGTCGGTGAGGTTCACCGCGTTGGAGAAGCCCACGATCCAGAAATAGGCGATCACCACGAAGCTGATGCCGGCCAGCGGCAGCGCCACCGCCTTGAACATCGGGATATAGAACGTCAGCTCGGCCGGCACCTTGGCGGTGTAGAGCAGGAACAGGCCGGCGGCCAGGCCGAAGATCGACTGCAGCAGGTACTTCCAGCGCGACTTCAGCCCGTTCGGGTCGCGCCGCACGATCTTGATCCAGTCGTCGTACCAGCCGATCGCGCCGAAGCACACCATCACCGCCAGCACCAGCCACACGTAGCGGTTGCGCAGGTCGCCCCACAGCAGCACCGAGAGGGTGACGGCAAGCAGGATCAGCGAACCGCCCATGGTCGGCGTGCCGGCCTTGGAGAAGTGGGTCTGCGGGCCGTCCTGGCGGATCGGCTGGCCGCCCTTGAACTGGGCGAGCTTGCGGATCACCGCCGGGCCCATCCACAGCGACAGGAACAGCGCGGTCAACGCGGCCAGGATGCCGCGGAAGGTGAGATAGCCGAACAGCCCGAACAGGCTCTCCAGTTGCTGTAGCCAACGGGCCAGCTCAAGCAGCATTCGGTGCTTCCTCCCCATGCGCGAGCAGCGCGGTCACGATCTTGTCCATGGCGCTGCCGCGCGAGCCCTTGACGAGCACGCGCGGCGGCGTCGTTGCGTTGCGGATATCCGCTTCCAGCGCGGCGGCCAGTTCGGCGTGGCTGGCGAACACGCGGCCGTGCTCGCCGAATGCCTGCGCGGCGTGCGCGCTCAGCTCGCCCAGCGCATACAGGCGCGCCAGTTTGGCCTCGCGCGCGCGGCGGCCGGCGGCGGCATGCAGCGCGGCGCCTTCCGGGCCGAGTTCGCGCATGTCCCCCAGCACCAGCCAGCCCTCGCCCGGGCCGGCGAGCGCGTCGATGGCGGCGTCCAGCGAACCGGGGTTGGCGTTGTAGCTGTCGTCGATCAGCACCGCGCCGCCGGGCAGCACGTGGGCGATCTGGCGGCCGGCGACCGGGCGCGCCTGGGCCAGGCCTTCGGCGATGCGGTCCAGGCCGATGCCCGCGCCCAGCGCCAGGGACGCGGCGGCCAGCGCGTTGCGGATGTTGTGGCGGCCCGGCAGGTGCAGGCTCACCGCGATCTCGCCGCGCGGCGTGACCAAGGTGAAGTCCGATACCTGCGCGCCGGCGCGGATGTGCTCGGCGCGCACGTCGGCGCTGGCCTGCAGGCCGAAGCGCAGCACGCGGCGGCCGGTGCTGGCCGGCTGCACCAGCGCCTGCTCGAACCACAGGCCGAAGGCATCGTCGGCGTTGATCACCGCCACGCCGTCGCCGGGGAGCGCGCTGTAGATCGCACCCTTGGTGGTGGCCACGCCGAGCAGGCTGCCCATGCGCTCCAGGTGCGCCGGGGCGATGTTGTTGACCAGCGCGTACTGCGGGCGGGCGATGTCGGTGAGGTAGGCGATGTCGCCCGGCTTGCCGGCGCCCATCTCGTAGACGGCGAAGTCGGCATCGTCCGGCGCGGCGATCACCGCCAGCGGCAGGCCGATCTCGTTGTTGCGGTTGCCCGGCGTGGCATAGACGCGGCGGCCGTCGACCGCCTGCACGTGCTGCAGGATCGCCAGCAGCAGCGACTTCACGCTGGTCTTGCCGTTGGAACCGGTGATGGCGAACACCTGGGTGGCACGGCCGCGCTGCATGCCGGCGGCCACGCGCGCCAGCGCCAGCTCGGCGTCGGCGACGAGCACCTGCGGCAGTTCGATCTCCGGCAGCAGGCGTTCGACCAGCAGGCCGCTGGCGCCGCGCATCAGCGCGTCGGTGGCGAAGTCGTGGCCATCGAAGCGCTCGCCGCGCAGGGCCACGTACAGGCTGCCGGTGGCCAGGGTGCGGGTGTCGTTGCTGACGGCGTCGATCATCACGTCGTCGCCGTGCAGTTCGCCGCCGGCCCAGTGCGCGATCAGCGACAGCGGGGTGTGCTTCATGCGCGGCCCTCCGCGTTCGCCAGCAGCCGCGCCGCCACCTCGGTGTCGTCGAACGGGTGCTTCACGCCGCCCACGTCCTGGTAAGGCTCATGGCCCTTGCCGGCCACCAGCACGATGTCGCCCGGGCGCGCCTGGCCGATGGCCGAGGCGATCGCCTGGGCGCGGTCGCGCTGCACGGTGACGGCGTCGGCGTGTTCGAAGCCGGCGAGGATGTCGGCCACGATGGCATCGCCGTTCTCATGGCGCGGGTTGTCGTCGGTGACGATGACCACATCGCTCAGGCGCTCGGCGATGGCCGCCATCTGCGGGCGCTTGCCGGCGTCGCGCTCGCCGCCGCAACCGAACACGCACAGCAGGCGGCCGTGGACGTGGCCGCGCAGGCTGTCCAGCGCCTGCTCCAGCGCGTCGGGCGTATGGGCGTAATCGATCACCACCAGCGGCTGCGTGCCCTGCCCGCCAAGGCGGTTCATTCGGCCGCGGATCGGCTGCAGGCGGGACAGCACGTCGGCGATCACTTCCGCCGGCTGGCCCAGCGCGAACAGCGCGCCGGCCACGGCCAGCAGGTTGTCGACGTTGAAGCGGCCCAGCAGCGGCGAGCGCACCGGGTGCGCGGTGCCGTCCACCACCAGGTCGAAATTCAGGCCGTGGTCGTCCAGGCGCAGCGCCTCGGCGCGCAGGCGCGCACCGGCCTGGCCACGCGAGCTGACGCCGATACGGGCGATGCCCTCGCCCAGCCCGGCATGCAGTTCGCGGCCGAAAGCGTCGTCGAGGTTGACGACCGCGGCCTTGAGCCCGGCGCGCGAGAACAGCTTGGCCTTGGCCGCGCCGTAGCTGGCCATGTCGCCGTGGTAGTCGAGGTGGTCGCGGGTGAGGTTGGTGAACACCGCCACGTCGTAATGCACCGCATCCACGCGACCCTGGTCGAGCGCATGCGAGCTGACTTCCATCGCCACCGCGCGCGCGCCGGCATCGCGCAGGTCGGCGAGCACTTCGTGCATCTGCAGCACCAGCGGCGTGGTGAAACCGGTCGGCACGGCATGGCCGTACAGGCCCACGCCCAGCGTGCCCACGCTGCCGCTTTCGATACCGAGCAGCTTCCAGGCTTGGGCCATCAGCTGCACGGTGGAGGTCTTGCCGTTGGTGCCGGTGACGCCGACCATCGTCATCGCCTGCGAGGGATGGCCGTGGAAGCGGTCGGCCATCGCGCCCATGCGACCGCGCAGGCCGGGCACGGCGATGGCGTCGGCCGGGGCCGGCAGGTCGGCGGGGGCCGGCGGGTCGAACAAGATCGCGGACGCACCGTGGGCGCGCGCCTGCTCGACGAAGCCCAGGCCATGCGCGCCGAAGCCGGCGATGGCCACGAACGCATTGCCCGGGCGCACGGCGCGGCTATCCAGCACCAGGCCGGTGATCTCGACTTCGCGCGCCAGCGGCACGTCGGGCAGCAGCTGCGAGAGCGGCATCGCGCGGCTCACTGGCGCGCCTCCTGCAGCGGCGCGGTGGCGGCGCTGGCAGTGGGAATGCCGGCATCCACTTCATCGGCGGCCGACGGAATCACGCCATCGGTGTCGATGGCGGGCGCCGCGGCGGCCGGCGCCGGCTTGGGCAGCGCGCCACCCGCCTTGCCGGCGGCCTGCGCGGCCAGCCAGGACTGGATGTCGTCCGGCGGCACGTCGGCCAGGCGCAGCGCGCCTTCCATCACGCGGTGGAACACTGGCGCGGACACCAGGCCACCGTAGTACTTGCCCGCCTGCGGATCGTTGATGACGATCACCGTGGCAAAGCGCGGCCGCGTCGCCGGCACCAGGCCGGCGAACAGTGCGTTGTAGTGGCCGCGCTCGTAGCCGTTGGGGCCGTTCTTGCGCGCGGTGCCGGTCTTGCCGGCCACGTGGTAGCCCAGGATCGCCGCGTCCTTCGCGCCGCCCTGCGTCACCACGGTTTCCATCATGCCGATCACGGTGCGCGCCACTTCGGGGCTGATGACCTGGCGCGATTCGCCGCGCTGCCCCTTCACGAAGGTCGGCGGGTTCAAGCGCCCGCCGTTACCCAGCGTGGCGTAGGCCTGGGCGATCTGCAGCGGCGTGACGTTCAGGCCGTAGCCGTAGGACATCGTGGTCTTGGAAGAGCCGCTCCAGCGCGCCGGCGAGGGCAGCAAGCCGGCGGCTTCGCCCGGGAAGCCGCTGTGCGGCGCGCTGCCATAACCGAAGTTGTGCACCGTCTGGTAGAAGGTCTCGTCCGGCAGCTTGGCGGCGATCTTGGCCGCACCGATGTTGGAGCTGCGGGTGATCACGCCGGTGACGTTGAGCACGCCGTTGTTGCGCGGCACGTCCTTGATGGTGAAGCGGCCCACGGCCATGTAGCCGGGGTTGGTGTCGATGGTGGTGTTCGGCGTGACCACGCCGGCCTGCAGCGCGGTGGCGATGGTGAGCGGCTTCATCGTGGAGCCGGGCTCGACCAGGTCGGTGACCGCGCGGTTGCGACGCGCCGCCGGGTTGATGCCGGTCACCGCGTTGGGGTTGTAGGTGGGCAGGTTGACCATCGCCAGCACTTCGCCGGTGGCCACGTCCATCACCACCATCGAACCGCCGGCGGCCTTGTTCTCCACCAGCGCGTTGCGCAGTTCCTTGTAGGCCAGGAACTGGATGCGGCGGTCGATGCTCAGCGTCAGGTCCTGCCCCGGCTCGGCCGGCTTGACCAGGTCCACGCTCTCCACGATGGCGCCGCGCGCATCGCGCACCACGCGCTTGCTGCCCGGCTTGCCGCGCAGCCACTGGTCGAACGCCAGCTCCAGGCCTTCCTGGCCGCGGTCGTCGATGTTGGTGAAGCCCAGCACGTGGGCCATCGCTTCGCCCTGCGGGTAGAAGCGGCGGAATTCGCGCTGGGAGAACACGCCGGGGATCTTCAGCGCGACGATCTCGTGCGCGCGGTCGGGATTGATCCGGCGCTTGAGGTACATGAACTCCTTGTCCGCCTTCTGCGACAGGCGCGAGCTCAGCTCGTCCTGCGGCATCTGCAGGGCCTTGGCCAGCTCCGGGATGCGGTCCGGGTTGCGCAGCAGTTCCTGCGGGTTCACCCAGATCGACTCCACCGGCGTGGACACGGCCAGCGGCTCGCCGTTGCGGTCGGTGATCATGCCGCGCGACACCGCGATCGGCAGCTCGCGCAGGTAGCGCGCTTCGCCCTGGCGCTGGTAGAAGTCGCTGTTGATCAGCTGCACGTAGGCGGCGCGGCCGATCAGCGTGACCGAGCACAGTGCCAGCGTGGTGCCCACCAGCATCAGGCGGCCGCGCAGGTTGAAGCTGGAGCGCATGCGCGAGCGGGTCGGCTTCATCATGGCCGCACCACCACGATGTCGGCGGTTTCCGGGAACTTCATGCCCAGGCGCTCGCGCGCGATCTGGTCCACGCGGTTGCTCTCGGCCCAGGTGGCCTGTTCCAGCTGCAGGCGGCCGAATTCGATGTCCAGGTCGTCGCGCGTCTTCTGCAGGCGGGTGAGCTCCACGAACAGCTTGCGGTGCATGTGGCGCATGTAGACCACGCCAATGCCCGAGGCCACGGTGCAGGCCAGCAGCACGATGAGCAGCAGGCGGCTCATGCGGCCACCTGCGGCAGTTTTTCGGCCACGCGCAGCACCGCGCTGCGGGCGCGCGGGTTGGCGGCCAGTTCGTCGTCCTCGGCGCGGATCGCCCCGCCGATGGCCAGCAGCGTCGGCGTGAACGCCTGTGCTTCGGGCAGGCGGCGGTTGGCCGGCGGCGCCTTGGCGTGGCGGTTGATGAACTGCTTGACGATGCGGTCTTCCAGCGAGTGGAAGCTGATCACCGCCAGCCGGCCACCGGGCTTGAGCCGTTCCAGCGCCGCGTCCAGGCCGGCTTCGAGGTCGGCCAGCTCGCGGTTGATGTGGATGCGGATGGCCTGGAAGCTGCGCGTGGCCGGGTGGATCCGGCTCTTATCCGTGCCGCTCTTGCCGCGCGGCATCACCGAGGCGATCAGCTCGGCCAGCTGCGCGGTGCGCAGCAGCGGCTGCTCGGCGCGGCGCTGCACGATGGCGCGCGCGATGCGGCGGCTCTGGCGCTCTTCGCCGTAGGTCCACAGCACGTCGGCGATCTCGCGCTCGTCCGCGCTGGCCAGCCATTGCGCGGCGCTCTGGCCGGCGTCCGGGTCCATGCGCATGTCCAGCGGGCCGTCCTTGCCGAAGGAAAAGCCGCGCTCGGCCACGTCCAGCTGCGGGGAAGACACCCCCAGGTCCAACAGCACGCCGTCCAGCGCCTGCGCCTGGTCCCACTGGCCCAGCGTGGCGAAGCTGGCGCGGCGAATGGACACGCGCGCATCGCCACCGAACGACTGTTCGGCCACGGCGATCGCTTCGGGGTCCTTGTCCATCACCAGCAGCCGGCCTCCCGGGCCGAGTCGTTGCAGCACGCCGCGCGCGTGGCCACCACGCCCGAACGTGCCATCCAGATACGTTCCGTCCTCGATCACCTGCAGGCCTTCCAGCACCTGCGTGTACAGCACCGGCAGATGCGCCGCCGGCGGCTGCGACACCGGGAGGTGACCGGGCTGCGCGTCAGGGCGCATCCGGGCACCCCGGCTCACAACCTGAGGTCGAGCAATCCATCGCCCAGATCCCCGTCAGACAACGTCTGCTGGATCAATGCGCGATGTGCCTGCTCGCTCCACAGTTCAAACTTGTCGCCCATGCCCAGCAGGACGGCCTTCTTCTCGATGCCCACCGCGTTGCGGTGGCTGACGGGGATGCTCACGCGGCCATTGCCGTCCAGTTCGAGCACGGCCGAGGAACCGACCAGCTTCTGCTGCAGCACGCGCACGGTGCGCTGGGTGTTGGGCTTGGACATCACGTCGTCGCGCACCCGCTGCCACTCCTTCTCTGCATACAGCCACAGGCAGCCGGCCTCGAACGGGTTGTAGGTCAGCACCAGGCGGTTGCCGCTGTCACGCGCGACGAGATCGCGATAGGCGGTGGGAACCGCCAAGCGCCCCTTGTCGTCGACTGTGATGGCCGTCTCGCCTTGAAACACGCTGAAAAACCCTCGGCACCCACTCGGGCAGTCATTGAACCACGAAAAACCACAAAAAACCCGGTTTTCCCTCCGTTGCCCACCTTAGCAGCGCGCGAAGGCTTGTCAACAACTTTCCGAACGACAAATCACTTGGGGGATCAATGGCTTGCAGCAATCTTTAGAGACTTGTTCAAGGCTTATCCACAAGTTGCTGTTTCGTCTCAGATTTTGAGATTGAACCGAAATTCAGCCCTGTGTAGAGGGTGTTAAGACCACGTCGAGGACGTGCCCGCCGATGGCGGGGCACTGCGCAAAACGGCCACAATCGGCCGCATGTGCCTGGTCGCCATTGCCTGGAAAACCCACCCCCGCTGGCGCCTGGTGCTGGCGGGCAACCGCGACGAATTCCACGAGCGGCCTACCGCCGCGCTGTCGCACTGGCCGCCGCCGCAACAAGGCGTGATGGCCGGGCGCGACCTGCGCTCGGGCGGCAGCTGGGTCGGGTTGGGTACCGGCGGGCGCGCCGCGGTGGTGACCAACGTGCGCGACCCGATGGCGACCACCTCCGGCCCCTCGCGCGGGCACCTGATCGCCAACTACCTGGCCGGTGCGCAGGACGCCACCGCGTTCGCCGCCGACCTGGCCGCGAGCGCGGCCGAATACCCGCCCTTCAACCTGCTGCTGGCCGATGGCCAGGCCTGCCGCTACGTGGGCAACCATCCGGCCGCCGCACGCGCGCTCGCACCAGGCGTGCATGGCATGTCCAACGGCGCCCTGGACGCGCCGTGGCCCAAGACGCGCCGGCTGGTGGCGGTGCTCGGCGAATGGATCGCCGGCGCGGACGAATCGCTGGACCCGCTGTGGGCCGCGCTGGCCGACGAGCGCATCGCCGCCGACGACGAACTGCCGCAGACCGGCGTGGGCCTGGAACTGGAGCGCCGCCTGTCCGCCGCCTTCATCCGCGGCCGCGAATACGGCACGCGCGCCAGCACGATCCTGATGGTCGACCCCGAGGGCGGCGGCTGGATCCACGAACGTCGTTTCGGCCCAGATGGCCTGTTCCTCGGACAGACGCGGCTGGCGCTCTGAAAGCCCGCCCGCCAGGCACGTCGGCTACAATGCGCGCGGCGGAGTCGGCCAGGCAGTCGCGTCATCCGAAAGGATGCCGAGGAAAGTCCGGGCTCCACAGGGCAAGGTGCCAGGTAACGCCTGGGCGGCGCGAGCCGACGGAAAGTGCAACAGAAAGATACCGCCGAAGCTTCCACGTGAAGCTGGTAAGGGTGAAATGGTGCGGTAAGAGCGCACCGCGAGTCCGGTAACGGACCGGCACGGCAAACCCCACCTGGAGCAAGACCAAATAGGGACCTCATGGCGCGGCCCGCGTCGGGTCCGGGTAGGTTGCTTGAGCGCCGCGGCGACGCGGCGCCTAGAAGAATGACTGTCCACGACAGAACCCGGCTTACAGGCCGGCTCCGCCCCTTCTTCCTTCAACTGCCGTAGAGCGCCTTGCGCGGCGCGCCGCTCAGTTCGGCCGCCAGCTTGGCGGCGGTGGAGGGCGGCAGGTGTTCGCCCAGCCTGGCGTACAGCCGCCGGCCCTCGGCCAGCTTCGCCTCGGCCTCGGCATCCTCGCCGGCCCCTTGCACCATCACCACGAACTCGCCCTTGCGCTGGTTGTCGTCGGCTTCCACCTGCGCGAGCAATCCGGCGAGGGTGCCGTCGAGCACGGTCTCGAACAGCTTGGTGAGCTCGCGCGCGATCACCGCCGGGCGCTCGGCGCCGAACGCGGCGGCCATGTCGGCCAGCGATTCGTCGATGCGGTGCGAGGACTCGTAGAACACCAGCGTGCGCGCCTCGCCGGCCAGCCGGGCCAGGCGCTCGCGGCGCGCGCCGGCCTTGGCCGGCAGGAAGCCTTCGAACACGAAGCGGTCGCTCGGCAAGCCCGCCACGCTCAGCGCGGCGATCGCCGCGCACGCGCCCGGCACCGGGCTCACCTTCAGCCCCGCCGCGCGGGCCGCGCGCACCACCCGGAAACCGGGGTCGCTCACCAGCGGGGTGCCGGCATCGCTGACCAACGCCAGCGAGTCGCCACCCTGCAGGCGGGCCACGATGCGCTGCGCAAGCGCCTCCTCGTTGTGGTCGTGCAGCGCCACCAGCGGCTTGTCGATGCCGAAGTGGGCCAGCAGCTGGCCGGTGCGGCGGGTGTCCTCGGCGCAGATCGCCGCCACGTTGCGCAGGGTTTCCTGTGCGCGCGGGGTCAGATCGCCGAGGTTGCCGATCGGCGTGGCCACGACATGGAGGGTTCCTGCGGAAGTCATCAGTGGTTTTTCCAGGCTCAAGGTTAGAATCGTAGCGTTTTTCGCCGGCACGCCTCCGTCCGCCCCGTCGACTGGAACCGAAATGAACAACCGCTTCGCCCGGATTTCCGCCCTGTCCCTGCTGCTGGCGCTGTGCGCCGGCTGCGCCACCGGCAGTCTCGCCCCGCAGGCCTCGCCCGCGCAGGCCGCGGCCATCGCCCTGCTCGAGCAGGGCAAGCCGCGCGAAGCGGCGCAGCAGTTGGAAGCGCAGGCCTTCGCCGCCACCGGCGCGCAGCGCAGCCGCTTGTTGGCCGACGCGGCCTTCGCCTGGAACGAGGCCGGCGACGCCGCGCGCGCGCGCGGCCTGCTCGCGCAGGTCAATGCGCGCCAGCTGGGGGGCGAGGAGAAGGCCCGCTACCAGCTGCTGAGCGGCGAATTCGCGCTGGCCGACAAGCAGCCCGCGCAGGCACTGCAGGCGCTGGGCGAATCCGCGCCGGGGCTGTCGCCGGCCTACCAGGCGCGCTGGTTCCTCGCGCGCGCCCAGGCCCTGGAAGCCACCGGCAAGCCAGTGGAGGCCGCCGAAGCGCGCAGCCGCGCCGATGCCGCGCTCACGGGCACCGCGCGCAGCGACAACCAGCGCGAGATCATGCGCCTGCTCGCCGCGTTGGACGACAACACCCTGCGCGCGCGCGCCACCGCGCTGCCCGCCGGCGACCCGCTGTACAACTTCGCCGGCCGCGCGCTGCTCAACCGCGGCCTGCCGCTGCCGCGCCCGTTCGACCGCGCATCGGCCAGCTTCGACACCAGCAAGCGTCCGCCGGCCGACCGCGACGGCTACCGCCCGCCGATCAAGCTGGCCGTGCTGCTGCCGCTCACCGGCAACCTCGCCACGGCCGCCGCGCCGGTGCGCGATGGCCTGCTCGCCGGCTACTACGCCGAATCGCGCCGCCGCCCGGACATCGAGTTCCTCGATACCGCCGGCACGCCGGGCGGTGCCAACGCCGCTTACGACCGCGCGGTCGCCGCCGGTGCCGATTACGTGATCGGCCCGCTGGGCCGCGACGAGGTCAGCGCGCTGTTCGCGCGCACGCTCAGCGTGCCGGTGCTGGCGCTCAACCGCCCGGCCGACGCGCACGAGGCCCCGGCCGGCATCGCCGGGTTCTCGCTGGCCCCGGAGGACGACGGCATCATGGCCGCCGAATACCTGCTCGCCCACGGCCAGCGCAACGCGCTGGTGGTGGCCAGCAGCGACGACAACGGCCGCCGCGCCGCGGCCGCGTTCCGCGAGCGCATGGCGATGCGCGGCGGGCAGGTCGCCGGCAGCGTCAGCGTGGCCGAGGCACCGGGGGATGTGTCGGCGCAGCTGCGCAACTACGCCGCCGCCGATTCGGTGTTCCTGGCCGTGCGCGGCCCGACCGCGCGCGCGCTGGCGCCCCAGCTCGCGCTCTCCGGCCTGGCCGGCAAGCCGCGCGTGGGCACCTCGCAGCTCGTGCTGGGCACCGGCAAGCCGGAGGAAGACATGGCGCTGGACGGCATCGCCTTCCCGGGCGAGCGCTGGACCAGCAGCGGCGTCATCGGCCTGCCGAGCGCGGCCAGCATCGCCGCTACCCTGCCGACCGCCCGCGGCCCGGCCGCGCGCCTGTTCGCCTTCGGCTACGACGCGTGGCTGATCAGCGCCTACCTGGAACCGCTGGCCGCCGGCAGCGAAGGCGGCCTGCGCGGTGCCACCGGCACGCTGCACCTGGACGGCTTCGGCAACGTGCTGCGCACGCCGGCGTGGTCCACCTTCAGCGGTGGCCGCCCGAACGCGATCGTCGGCACGCGCTGAGCCTTGAAGATCGACCGGCGCACCCGTGGAGCGGCGGTCGAGGCGGCGGCGCGCGCGCACCTGCTCGCCGCCGGGCTGGCGGATGTGGCCACCAACGCGCGCTATCGGCGCGGCGAACTGGACCTGGTGATGCGCGATGGCGACACCCTGGTGTTCGTCGAAGTGCGCTACCGCCGCGACGCGACGTTTGGTGGCGGCGCGGCCTCCATCGACCTGCGCAAGCGCCGCAAGCTGGTGATGGCGGCGCAGCTGTTCCTGGCGATGCATCCGCCATGGGCGCAGCAGCCGTGCCGGTTCGACGTGGTCGAAGCCGAGGGCGAGCCGCCGCGCCTGCGCTGGCTGCGCGATGCGTTCCGCGCGGACGATACCTGACGCCATGCCCTCGATCCTTACCCATGCCGCCGTGCCGCTCGCCTTTTGGGCAGCCAGCGAACGCGGGCGCATTTCGCCGCGGTTGCTCGCGGCCGGCATTGTCGCGGCGATGCTGCCGGATACCGACGTGCTCGCCTTTGTCCTGCGCATTCCCTACGCCGACGCTTTCGGCCATCGCGGCGCCAGCCATTCGCTGCTGTTCGCCGCGTTGTGCGCGTTGATGGCGGCAAGCCTGCATCGGCCACTGCGCGCAGGCGCCTTGCAGACGGGTGCCTGGGTGTTCATCTGCGCGGCATCGCATCCCCTGCTCGATGCAATGACCTCCGGCGGCCTCGGCGTCGCACTCGCTTGGCCTTGGCGCGAGACGCGCTTCTTCGCGCCGTGGCGGCCGATCCTCGTCTCGCCCATCGGCGCGGGCTTTTTCAGTGCACGCGGGCTGGGCACGCTGCTCTCCGAGTTGCGCTGGGTGTGGCTGCCGCTGGCGTTGGCGGTGGTTGGCTGGCGCGCGATACAGTCCACGCCTCGCGGATCGACGCACCTACAATAGGTCGATGACCACGCTGCCCGCCGCTTTCCTCGACGCCGTCTCCGCCCTGCTCGGTCCAGCGCGCTGGCGCACCGACGAGCCCATCCGCCAGGCGCACGGCCAGGACGATTCGCGCCGCTTCGCGCTGCCGGACGCGGTGGCTTTTCCGCAGGACGCAGAGGAAGTCGCCGCGCTCGTGCGTGCCTGCGCCGAACATCGCGTAGCACTGGTCGCGCGCGGGGCCGGCACCGCCACCACCGGCGCGGCGGTGCCGTTCAACGGCGGCGTGGTGCTCTCGTTCGCGCGCATGAACCGCATCGTCGAAATCCGCGCCGCCGACCGCTGCGCCATCGTGCAGCCCGGCGTGCTCAACGGCGACCTGCAGGAGGCATTGGCGCCGCACGGCCTGTTCTGGCCCCCGGACCCTTCCAGTGCGGCGATGTGCAGCGTCGGCGGCAACCTGGCTACCAATGCCGGCGGCCCGCGCGCGGTGAAGTACGGCGCCAGCCGCGACAACGTGCTGGGGCTGGTCGCGGTAACGGGCAACGGCGAGATCATCCGCTGCGGCGGTGCGTACACCAAGGATGCGACCGGCTACGACCTCACCCACCTCATCGTGGGCAGCGAAGGCACGCTGGCGCTGATCGTCGAGGCCACGCTGAAGCTGACACCGCGCCCGCGCGCGCAGGCCGGCCTGCGCGCGTTCTACCGCGACGCGACCAGCGCGGCGGCGGCGGTCTCGCGGGTGATGGCGCAACCGGTGGTGCCGGCGATGCTGGAATTCATGGACGCGCATGCCATCGCGCTGCTGCGCCACAACGGCAGCGACGTGCCCGAGGCCGGCGCGATGCTGCTGATCGAGGCCGACGGCGACGAGGACACCCTGCCGTACGCACTGCAATCGCTGGCCGATGCAGCCGAGGGCGACGGCATGCTGTCGCTCGATGTCGCCGCCGACGGCGTGGCGCGCGATCGCCTGTGGGCCGCGCGCAAGGCCTTGTCGCCGGCGCTGCGCACGATCAAGCCCGGCAAGATCAACGAGGACGTGGTGGTGCCGGTATCGCGCATCCCGGACCTGGTGTCGGCGATGGAGACGCTGTCGGTGCAGGCGAACCTGCCCATCGTGTGCTTCGGCCATGCGGGCAACGGCAACCTGCACGTCAACATCATGTACAACGACGCCGACGCGGAAGAGACCGCTCGCGCACGCGCGGCCATGCCGAAGATTTTCGAAACGGTGCTGGCCTTGGGCGGCACGCTCTCCGGCGAACATGGCATCGGCGTGGCCAAGCGCGACTTCATGGCGCAGGCCTTCGATGCGGCGACGCTGGCGACGATGCGCGCGGTGAAGGCGGCACTGGACCCGGCAGGCATCCTCAACCCGGGGAAGGTGTTGCCGCCGCTGAAGGGCTGAGGGCTGTCGGGGCTGAAGCCCCTCCTACAGATGGATGCGTACGACGGCGTTGCGCCCTCCACGCGCTTGCCGGCAGCCCTCTCCGTAGGAGCGGCTTCAGCCGCGACAAAGCGCGGCGATGTCGCCAAAGAAGCGAGCGCCTACCCGCGCCCCTGCCCGATGAATCGCAGCCCCACGCCCGGCTCGGTGACGATGTACCGTGGCGCCGCCGCATCGTCGTGCAGCTTCTGCCGCAGCTTGCCGACCAGGATGCGCAGGTAGTGCGTGTCTTCCTCGTGCGTGGGCCCCCACAGCTCGCGCAGCAGTTGCGGCTGCGTGACTACGCGCCCCGCGTGCCGCATCAGCAGCGCCAGCAGCGCGTACTCCTTGCGGCTCAAGCCGGCCGGCTCGCCGTCCATCGTCACCTCGCGCAGCGCGAGGTTCACGTGCAGCCGGCCATCGTCGAACACGATCTCCTCCGGTGTCGCCCCGCCGGACTGGCGCAGCAGCACGCGCACGCGCGCCATCAGTTCCTGCACGCCGAACGGCTTGGTCACGTAGTCGTTCGCCCCGGCATCGAGCGCGGCCACCTTTTCCGCCTCGCCCGCGCGCACGGTCAGCATGATCACCGGCACCGCCGACCATTGCCGCAGTTCACGCAGCACCTCGTGCCCGTCGCGATCCGGCAGGCCGATGTCCAGCACCACCAGGTCGGCGCCATGCGTGGCCAGTTCGGCCAGGCCTTCGGCCGCCGTCGCGGCCTGCAGCACGCGGTACCCCTGCGCGCGCAGGCTGATATCGAGGAAGCGGCGGATCTGCGGCTCGTCGTCGATGATGAGCACCCGCGGCGGCGGGGCGATGGCGGCGTCGTGGGACACGGGCGTTGGGCGCACTCTCAGTCTGCGGGGGGCCGGGCCGGCCGGGGCGGCGGTTCCAGCAGCGGCAGGGTAATGCGGATGGTGGTGCCGCGGCCATCGGCGCCGGCCAACGCCTCCACGCTGCCGCCGTGCGCGCCGATCATGCCCTGGCAGATGGTCAACCCCAGGCCCGTGCCATGGTGCCCGCGGTCGCCGCGCTCCACGCTGTAGAACATGTCGAAGATGCGCGCGCGCTCTTCTTCCGGGATGCCGGGGCCGCGGTCGCCGATGTCGATGCGCAGCGCGCCATCGTGCAAGGCCGCCGTCACCCGCACGGGCTCGCCGGGCGGGGAGAACTTCGCCGCGTTCTCCAGCACGTTGAAGATCGCCTGCTCCACCAGCGCCGGATGCACCCAGATCGGCGCCAGGTCCGCGGCGATATGCAGGTCCAGCCTCACCTCGGGCTGGTAGCGCTGCAGGCGCCGGGCGGCCGAGCCGATCAACTCGTCCACGCCGATCCAGTCGCGGTTGAGGCTCAGGCCCGCGTGCCCCAGGCGCGTCATGTCGAGCAGGTTCTGGATGTAGCGATCCAGCCGCTCGCCCTCGAGCTGGATGGTGTCCAGCAGGCTGCGGCGGTCCTGCGCGTCCATCGCCTCGCCGTAACTGGCCAGGCTGGAAGCCGAGCCGATCATCGAGGCCAGCGGCGAGCGCAGGTCGTGCGACACCGACGAGAGCAGCGCCGAGCGCAGGCGTTCGGTTTCCCCGCTCACGCGCGCGCTCTGCAGGTCCGCCACCAGCCGCGTGCGCAAGGCGGCCTGGCCGATGTCGTCGACCATCGCCTCGGCCAACCGCCGCTGCTCCAGCGCCGGTCGCTGCACCGAGGGGTCGAACCGCAGCGCGACCACGCCCAGCGTGCCGCGCTCGTGCTGCACCGGCAGACACCACCAGTCCGCGCCGGCCAGCGTGTCGGTGAAGCGACCGGCCGGCTGGCCGTGGCGTTGCGTCCAGTCGGCGGCGCTGCGGTCCAGCGCGGACAAGACGACCGCGCCTTCGCTCTCGCGCTGCTCCAGGCGTAGCCACGCATCCACGCCCAGCGCGGTGGCCAGCGCGCGGCGGCCGGCCTCCACCACTTCGCCCAGGTCGGCGGCCGTGCTCAGCTGGCGGCCCAGCGCCTGCAGCGCGTTGGCATGCGTGTTGGCCGCGCGCAACGCCAGCACCTGCGCGCGCAGGCGCGAGGCGAGGCGGCCGGCGACCAGCGCGGCGATCAGGAACAGGATCACCGTCACCACGCCCTGCCGGGCACTGATGTTGAAGGTGAAGCGCGGCTCGATGAAGAAGAAGTTGTACGCCAGGAAGCTCAGCAGCGCGGCCAGCACGGCGGCGACCATGCGGGTGCGCGAGGCCACCAGCACCACCGCGACGATGAACACCATCGACAGGTCGTCGATATCGGTCCAGCGCTGCAGCAGCCAGGCCACGCCGACGGCGGCGGCGGCGGTGACCAGCGCATAGGCCAGGTCGTAGCGGCGCAGCCAGCGCATCGGCTGGCGCGATTGCCGGCGCGAACGCGCGCGCGCATCGGCCGAGCTGACGATCACCAGTTCGTAGTGGGCGCCGCGTTGCAACAGGCGCTGGGTGAGCGTGCGATTGAACATGCGCGCCAGCGGGCGCTCGCGGGTGCGGCCCAGCACGAGGGTCGAGGTGCCGCTCTGCGCGGCGAAATCCAGCAGCGCGTCGGCGATGTTGCTCCCGTGCAGCAACGCGGTATCGCCGCCCAGCCGGCGGGCGAGCGCGAACGCGCGGTCCACCTCCAGCTGCCAGGCGGCGTCCATCACCGTGCGCGGCTGCACCGTCACCACCGTCCAGGGCGCATCGCGCCGCTCGGACAGCCGGCGCGCCACGCGCACCAGATAATCCGAACTGCCGCGGCCGTCGATGGCCACCACCACGCGGCGGCGCAGCGCGGCGGTGCCCGGCAACCCGCGCGCGGTCTGCGCGTCGCGCAGGTCGCTGTCCACGCGGTCGGCGGCGGTCTGCATCGCCAGCTCGCGCAGCGCCGCCAGGTTGGACGGCGAGAAGAATGCCTGCAAGGCCTGCGTGGCCTGCTCGGGCAGGTAGACCTTGCCCTGCTGCAGGCGCTCGATGAGTTCGCGCGGCGGCAGGTCCACCAGCACGATGTCGCGCAGGCGGTCGAACACCGCGTCGGGCACGGTTTCGGACACGCGCACGCCGGTGATGCGCAGCACCACGTCGTTGAGGCTTTCCAGGTGCTGGATGTTGATCGTGGTGTAGACGTCGATGCCGGCGTCGAGCAGTTCGATCACGTCCTGCCAGCGCCGCTCGTGGCGGCTGCTGGGCGCGTTGCGGTGCGCCAGCTCGTCGACGAGCGCCAGTTGCGGGCGGCGCGCGAGCAGCGCGTCCAGGTCCAGCTCCTCCAGCGTGCGGCCGCGGTACTCGATGCGCTGGCGCGGCAGCACCGGCAGGCCGTCGAGCAGCGCGGCGGTCTCGCTGCGGCCATGCGTCTCGACGATGCCGGCCACCACGTCCACGCCCTGTCGCAGGCGCTCGCGCGCCCGCGACAGCATCGCGTAGGTCTTGCCCACACCCGGCGCGGCGCCGAGGAACACGGTGAGCCGCCCCCCGTGTTCCCGTTGCAGCTCGCCGATCAGGGCGTCGGCCTGTTGGGTGCGCGCGTCGCTCATGGCGGCGATTGTGGACCAGCCCCGATGCTGCCGGCGAGCGGTGCATTCATCGCAACCGGTCCAGCGCCAGGTTGAGCTGCAGGACGTTCACCCGCGGCTGGCCGAACACGCCGTACTGGCGCGGCTGCACGTGCTGGCGCAGTAGCGCGGCCACGCGCGCTTCGGCCAGGCCGCGGGCGGCCGCGACGCGACGCACCTGCAATGCCGCAGCCGCCGGGCTGATATCCGGGTCCAGGCCGCTGCCGGACTGCGTCAGCAGGTCCGAGGGCACCTGCGCCGGGTCGATGCCGTCGCGCCGGGCGATCGCCGCGCGCGTTTCGTCGAGGCGCTTGACCAGATCCGGGTTGGAGCGCGCCTGGTTGCTGCCGGCCGCCGACATCGGGTCGTACTTGGCGGCGGAGGGACGCGGCTGGAAATAACGTGCATCGCTGAAAGGCTGGGCGACCAGCGCCGAGCCCACGACGCGCTCGCCGTCGTGGATCAGCGAACCGCCCGCCTGCGCCGGGAATGCCGCACCGGCCAGCAGCGTGGCGGCCACCGAATAGGCGAAGCCGAAGCCGACCAGGGTGACGAGTGCCAGCGCCAAGGCGCCGCGCCAGGCGCCGCCGTCGTGCACGCCGGTCGCGGCGATGTGCGGTTGGGAAGTGACGTTCTGCATGATGGAATCCTCAGATGCCGGCCGCGGCCGCGATGGCCATGTCGATCAGCTTGATGCCGGCGAAGGGCAGCAGCACGCCGCCCACGCCGTAGACGAGCATGTTCCGGCGCAACAGGGTCGTCGCGCCGGCGGGCCGGAAGCGCACGCCACGCAACGCCAGCGGGATCAGCGCCGGGATGATGACGGCGTTGAACACCAGCGCGGCCAGCACCGCGTTGCGCGGGCTCGACAGCTGCATGACGTTGAGCGCGGCCATCGAGGGAATCGCCGCGGCGAACAGCGCCGGCAGGATGGCGAAGTACTTGGACACGTCGTTGGCGAGCGAGAAGGTGGTCAGCGCGCCGCGGGTGATCAGCTGTTGCTTGCCCACTTCCACCACCGCCAGCAGCTTGGCCGGGTCGCTGTCCAGGTCGACCATGTTGCCGGCCTCCTTGGCCGCCTGCGTGCCGGAATTCATCGCCAGGCCCACGTCGGCCTGCGCCAGCGCCGGGGCGTCGTTGGTGCCGTCGCCGACCATCGCCACCAGCCAGCCGCCGGCCTGCTCGGCGCGGATGCGCGCGAGCTTGTCCTCCGGGCGGGCCTGGGCGATGTAGTCGTCCACGCCGGCCTCGGCGGCGATGGCCGCGGCGGTGAGCGGGTTGTCGCCGGTGATCATCACCGTCTTGATGCCCATCGCGCGCAGGCGGGCGAATTTTTCTTTGATGCCGTGCTTGACCACGTCGGAGAGCTCGACCACGCCCAGCGCATGCCGGCCTTCGGCCACCACCAGCGGCGTGGCGCCGCCGCGCGCGACTTCCTCGATGCGCCCGGCCAGTTCGGGGCTGACGAGGCCGCCGTTGCCCTGCACCCACGCACCGATGGAATCGCCGGCCCCCTTGCGGATGTGCCGGCCGTCCACGTCCACGCCGGACATGCGGGTCTGCGCGGTGAACGCAATGAAGTGCGCGTTCGCCGGTTCGACCGCGGCCGCCCCCTGCTCGCGCGCCAGGCGCACGATGGACTTGCCTTCCGGCGTCGGGTCGGCGAGCGAGGCGAGCATGGCCGCATCGCGCAGCTGCGCGCGGTCGATGCCGGCCAGCGGATGGAACGCGGTGGCCTGCCGGTCGCCGTGGGTGATGGTGCCGGTCTTGTCGAGCAGCAGCACGTCCACGTCGCCGGCCACTTCCACCGCCTTGCCCGACTTGGCCAGCACGTTGGCCGCCAGCGCGCGGTTCATGCCGGCGATGCCGATGGCCGGCAGCAGCCCGCCGATGGTGGTGGGGATCAGGCAGACCAGCAGCGCGATGAGCAGCAGCGGATCGAGCTTCACCCCGACGAAGGCGGCCATGGCCGGCAGCGTGGCGACCACGATCAGGAACGTGAGCGTCATCGCCGCCAGCAACAGCGTCAGTGCGATCTCGTTCGGGGTCTTCTGCCGGTTCGCCCCTTCGACCAGCGCGATCATGCGGTCCAGGAAGCTGTGGCCGGGCTCGGCGGTGACCTTGAAGACGATCTCGTCGGAGAGCACGCGCGTGCCGCCGATGACGCCGCTGCGGTCGGTGCCGGCCTCGCGCAGCACCGGCGCCGATTCGCCGGTGACGGCCGCTTCGTTGATGGTGGCCAGGCCGCGCACGATCTCGCCGTCGGCGGGAATGAACTCGCCTTCGGAGACGATCACGTGGTCGCCCGGCCGCAGCTCGGCGGCGGGCACGCGGGTTTCGCGGCCGCCGTTTTCGTCGGCGACGCGGCGCGCGACCAGGTCCTTGCGCGCGCGGCGCAGCGAGGCGGCCTGGCCGCGGCCACGGGCTTCGGCCACGGCTTCGGCGAAATTGCCGAACAGCACGGTGACGAACAGGATGGCCGTCACCGTCCAGCCGAAGCCGGACGGCGCGTGGCCGGTGGCGGTGATCAGCGCCGACAGCAGCGTGCCGACCATCACCACCGCCATCACCGGGCTGTGCCACAGGTGGCGTGGGGAGAGCTTGACGAATGCATCGCGCAGGGCCGCACGCAGGGTGGCGGCGTCGAACAGCGCGACCTCGGTGCGCTGGCGCTTTTCGATCGAGGGAACGGTACGCATGGGGATTCTCTTCAGGACGCGGCCGGGGTCAGGCCGGCCATCGACAGGTGTTCGGCGATCGGCCCCAGCACCAGCGCCGGCATGAACTGCAGCACGGTGAGGACGAGCACGACGGCGACCAGGGTCAGGGCGAAGGTGGGCGTTTCGATGCGCAGGCTGCCGCCGGATTCGGGCGCCTGGCGCTTGCCCGCCATGCGCGCGGCGACGACGAGCGGCACGATCAGGGCCGGGTAGCGCCCCAGCGCCAGCACCAGCGCGCAGGTCAGGTTCCACCAATAGGTGGCATCGCCCAGGCCTTCGAAGCCGGAACCGTTGTTGGCGAACGCCGAGGTGAACTCGTAGAACACCTGGCTGATGCCATGGAAGCCGGGATTGGAGTTGCCGGTGAACTGCGGCAGCGCCAGCGTCACCGCGGTGAAGCCGAGCAACACCAGCGGCTGCAGCAGGATCAGCAGCGCCAGCAGCCGCACTTCGCCGGCTTCGATCTTGCGCCCGAACAGTTCGGGCGTGCGGCCGGTCATCAGCCCCGCCAGGAACACGCTCAGCAGCAGGTAGACGATGAACTGCTGCAGGCCGCATCCCACGCCGCCCCAGATCGCGTTGACCAGCATGTTGACCATCGCCACGCCACCGGTGAGCGGCGCCAGCGAATCGTGCATGGCATTGACCGAGCCGTTGTTCACCTGCGTGGTGATCGCAGACCACAGCGCCGAATCGTCCGCGCCGAAGCGCACTTCCTTGCCCTCCATCAGCGCGGCGCTGGCGGCGCTGGCCGAATGGCTTTCGGACCAGAGCGACGCGCCGGTGGACAGCGCCGACATCAGCAGCATGCTGCCGAAGATCAACGCGGTGAAGCGCCGGCGGCCGGTGAACGCGCCCACCATGATCACCACGCTCATCGGGATGAGCACGATGCCGAGCATCTCGATGAAGTTGGACAGCGGAGTCGGGTTTTCCAGCGGCATGGCGCTGTTGGGGCCATACCAGCCGCCGCCGTTGGAGCCGAGTTGCTTGATCGCCACCATCGCCGCGACCGGGCCGACGGGAATCTTCTGCGCATCCAGGCCGGCGCTCGCGTCGATCGGCGTGGCGGTGGGGCCGTCGGCCAGCGTTGAGGGCACGCCCTGCCACGCCAGCAGCAGCGTCCACACCAGGCACAGCGGCAGCAGGAAGCGCACTGTCGGGCGCACGACATCGGCCCAGTAGTTGCCCACATCCACGCCCTGCGCGGCAGGCGCGGTGGCCGGCACCGCTTCCGGCGTGCCGGTGCGCGCCATCGCACCGCGCCCGCCCATCAGCGCGCGCAGCGTGGCCACCGCCAAGGCCAGGCCCATCATCGGCGTGACCATCTGCAGCCCGACGATGCCGGTCATCTGCGCCAGGTAGGAGAGCTGCGCCTGGCCGGCGTAATGCTGTTGGTTGGTGTTGGTGAGGAACGACACCATGGTGTGCAGCGCGGTGTCCCAGCGCAGGTTCGGCACCTGGTCGGGGTTGAGCGGCAGCACGGCCTGGGTCATGAACACCCCCCACACCAGCAGCCCCACGACGATGTTGCTGGCCAGGAACGCCAGCGCGTAGCCGCGCCAGCGCATGCCGCGTTCCGGGCGCGTGCCCAGCAGCGCGTAGATCGGTGTTTCGAGCAGGCCGAACAGCGCGTCGCCGCGCATCGGCGCGCCGCGCATCACCCGCGCCAGGTACACGCCCAGCGGCCAGGCCAACGCGATGGCGACGGCGAACAACAAGAAAGTCTCGGTCATGGCGGCGTCCTCAGAAGTCTTCAGGACGCAGCACGACGTACAGCAGGTAGGCCGCGGTGACGATCACCGCGAGTCCACATGCGAAAGCGAGCCAGGCAGGCATGGGTCATCTCCTCAGAAGGACGCTTGCAGTGCCGCTTCCACGCGCGAGCCGGCCAGGCCGGGGAACAGGCGTTCGGCGGCGTGGTCGGTATCGTGCGCGGTGATGCGCAGTTCCAGCGGCGCGCGGATGGCCCACACCACGCCGAGCTGGCCGTGGGTGTAGCTGTCGCCGTAGGCGTCGTCGAGCCAGTAATGGCCCAGCGCCGCTTCCAGGCGGACCCGTTCGCCCAGCGGCAGGCGCGCGCCGAGCTGCGCGTAGGTGCCGGTCTGGTCGCTGGCCATCACGTCGTTGGACCAGCCCAGCTGCAGCCAGTAATTCTGCTTGAAGGTCAGCGTGCCGTTGAGCTCGGTCCAGTCCAGATCGACCGTGGTGGCGGGATAGCGGTAGTGCGTGAGGTTGGCGTCCAGCGCCCAGTCTTCGGACACGTTGCCGCCCCAGCCGAGCACCAGGTCCAGTTCGCTGCTGGCGTGCGTCTGCGGCGCGAACTCCACGTTAGAGCCCCACGCCGAGGCGTACAGGCCGTTGTCGGCGGCCCACTTGAGGCCGGCTTGCGCGGCGAAATCGCCCTGGGTCTGGGTGGTGCCGCGCCAGACGTAATCGCTGGTGAGGGTGAGGTTGCCGGACAAGGTGTTGGCGTTGGCCAGCGGCGCGGCGGCGCCCAGGCACAGCAGCAGCGCGGCACGCGGCAGGTGCCGGCGGCGGGCCGTTTGGTGCGGGGAGTACATGGGAAGGTGACCTTTCGGTGAGCGGGGGCGGAACCATTCCGCCGAGTCACGAAAGTCTGGGCGTGGCCCGCGTAAAGTCGCTATGGCGGCCCGAGGGGGCGCGCGTAAATTCGGCGTAACCGGGGCCGCTCAGCCGAAGTGCTGGTAGCCGGCGCGCGGCGGGTGCCAGGGGCTGCCGTCCGCATCCAAGACCTGCACGTCGCGGCCGCTGACGATGTGGCCGATGCGGTGGCCTTCCAGCCCGGCGAATTCCAGCGCGCGCTGCACCGCCTCGCGGTGGGCCGGCGCGGCGGTGAAGCACAGTTCGTAATCGTCGCCACCGGCCAGCTGCCATTCGCGCACGCGGCCATCGCCGCTGGCGTGCAACGCGGGCGATGGCGGCAGGCAGGAAAGCGCCAGGCGCGCGCCCACGCCGCTGCGCGCGCACACGTGGCAGAGGTCGGCGAGCAGGCCGTCGGATACGTCCACGCAGGCGTGTACCAGCCCGCGCAGGCGCAGGCCTGCGTCGAGCCGCGGCGTGGGCCGCAACAGGCGCTGGCGCAAGTGCTCGCGCCACGGCTCGGCGGCGGGCGCGGCCACGTCGAGCTGGCCCGCTTGCCACAGCGCGAGCGCGGCGGCGGCTTCGCCCGGGGTGCCGGTGACCCAGATGTCGTCGCCCTCGCGCGCGCCATCGCGGCGCAGCGCCGCGCCCGGCGGCACGCTGCCGATGGCGGTGACCGACAACGACAGCGGCCCGCGCGTGGTATCGCCGCCGACCAGCACGACGGCGTGCGCATCAGCCAGCGCGAAGAAGCCCTCGGCGAAGGCGTCCAGCCACGCCGCATCGTCTTCCGGCAGCGAGAGCGACAAGGTGCACCAGCGCGGCTGGGCGCCCATCGCGGCGAGGTCGGAGAGGTTCACCGCCAGCGTCTTCCAGCCGATATCGGCCGGCGCGGTTTCGGCGGGGAAATGCACGCCCACGTTGAGCGTGTCGGCGGTGATGGCCAGTTGTTCGCCAGCCGGCGGTTGCAGTAGCGCCGCGTCGTCGCCGATGCCCAGTGGCACGTCCTCGCGACCGCGCACGTGGCGGCGCAGGCGGTCGATCAGGGCGAATTCGGGCATCGGCCGGCGGGCGGGATCAGCCGCCCGATTCGACCTTGCGCCACGCCAGCGCGGCGCGGTCGAGCACGCCGTTGACGTAGGTGTGCCCGTGCTCGGAGCCGAAGCGCTTGGCGGTCTCGATGGCCTCGTTGATCACCACGCGGTACGGCACGTCCTGGCGGTAGAGCAGTTCGTAGGCGGCCAGGCGCAGCACGGCGCGCTCGATGGCGTCCACTTCTTCCACGCTGCGGTCCAGGTAATCGACCAGCGCTTCGTCCAGCTCGGCACGATGCGCCAGCACGCCTTCCACCAGCGCTTCGAAATACGCCAGGTCGGCGATCTCGTGGGCCTGCTCGTGGGCGAACTGCGCGATGACCTGCTTGGCCTGCCCGCCGGAAATCTGCCAAGCGTAGATGGCCTGCAGGGCACGGCGGCGCGCGCGCGAGCGCAGCACCGGATCGACACCATCGCGGCGCGGCGGGCGGTGGCCGCCCTGCTTGGAACCGGTGGACTTGTTCATGGCAGCTGCTCCACCAGGTTGATCATTTCCAGGGCCGCCAGCGCGGCCTCCTCACCCTTGTTGCCGTGGCTGCCGCCGGCACGCGCCTCGGCATCCTCCACGCGCTCGACGGCGAGCACGCCGTTGAGCACCGGCAGGCGGTGGTCGAGCTGCACGCGCATCAGGCCCTCGGCGCACCGGTCGGCGACGTGTTCGTAGTGGCGGGTATCGCCGCGGATCACGCAGCCCAGCGCGATGATCGCCGCATGCCGGCCACTGGCGGCCAGGCGCGCGGCGACCAGCGGCAGTTCCCACGCGCCCGGCACGCGCACCACGTCGATGGCGTCCTCGGCGATGCCGTTGCCGGCCAGGCTCTGCCGTGCGCCGGCGACCAGCGCATCGGTGATGCGGGCGTTCCAGCGGCTGGCGATGATCGCGAAGCGCGCGTTTTCGGGGGCGCGGAAGTCGCCTTCGTAGTGGCTCATGTGCTGCGGGGGCTCGAAAGGTGGGTCAGTTTAACGCGGCGCGGCCCCGGGGACCGCGCCGCCTGCGTGAAAGCGGGCTCAGGGCTCCAGCGTCTCGACGATTTCCAGGCCATAGCCGGCCAGGCCGACCTGCCGGCGCGGCTTGCCGAGCACGCGCAGGCGGCCCAGGCCGAGATCGGCCAGGATCTGCGCGCCGGCGCCGTTGCGGCGCCACTGGCCCACGTCCTTGTCCTTGCCGGGCGGGCGTACCACCGGCTCCTGGCGCAGGCGCGCGAGCAGCGACGCCTCGTCGCGCGGGGCCGAGAGCACCACCATCACACCCTGCCCCTCGGCGGCGATGGCGCGCAGCGCGTCGGTGCTGGCCACGCCGAAATCCTCGCGCCGCCAATGCAGCAGGTCGGCCAGCGGATTCTCCACCTGCACGCGCACCAGCGTGGGCGTGTCCTTGTGAGGCGTGCCGCGTACCAGTGCGAAATGCAGGTCGTGGGCGATGCGGTCGCGGTAGGTGACCAGCCGGAAGGGGCCGAACTCGGTGTCGATCTCGCGCTCGTCCACGCGCTCGACGGTGTGCTCGGTGGCCAGGCGGTAGGCGATCAGGTCGGCGATCGAGCCGATCTTCAGGCCGTGCTCGCGCGCGAAAACCTCCAGCTCCGGCCGGCGCGCCATGCTGCCGTCGGGGTTGAGAATCTCCACCAGCACGCCGGCCGGCTCCAAGCCGGCCAGCATGGCCAGGTCCACGCCCGCCTCGGTGTGGCCGGCGCGAGTGAGCACGCCGCCGGGCTGGGCGATCAGCGGGAAGATGTGGCCGGGCTGGTGCAGGTCTTCCGGGCGCGCATCCGGCTTGACCGCGGTGCGGATGGTGTGGGCGCGGTCGTAGGCCGAGATGCCGGTGGTCACGCCCTCGGCCGCCTCGATGGAGACGGTGAAGTTGGTCTGGAACTGCGCGGTATTGGCGCGCACCATCGGCGCCAGGCCGAGCTGGCCGGCGCGCTCGCGGGTGAGCGGCAGGCACACCAGGCCGCGGCCATGAGTGACCATGAAGTTGATGTCGGCCGGCTTGACCAGCTCGGCCGCCATGATGAGGTCGCCCTCGTTCTCGCGATCCTCGTCGTCGACGATGACCACCATGCGGCCGGCGCGGATTTCTTCCAGCAGTTCGGGAACGGTGGCGAAGTTCATGCCGCGCCCCGTTCGCCAAGCAGGCGTTCGACGTAGCGCGCGACCAGGTCGATCTCCAGGTTCACCGCATCGCCCACCTGCGTGTGCGCAAAGCGCGTGTGCGCCACCGTGTGCGGGATCAGCGCGACCTCGAAGCCCTCGCCGTCCACCTCGTTGACGGTCAGGCTGACGCCGTCCACGCAAATCGAACCTTTCTTGGCGATGTACTTCAGCAGCGCCGGCGGCGCGGCGAAGCGCCAGCGCTGGGCGCGCGCGTCCTCGTGCACGGACAGCACACGGCCCAGGCCATCGACATGCCCGCTGACCAAGTGGCCGCCGAGCCGGTCGGTCGGGCGCAGGGCGCGTTCCAGGTTCAGCGCCGCGCCCACCGGCAGTTCGCCCAGCGTGGTGAGCGAGAGGGTTTCGGTGGACGCATCGGCGTGGAAACTGCGCGCGTCGTGCGCGATCACGGTCAGGCAGACGCCGTTGACGGCGATGCTCTCGCCCATCTGGACGTGGTCGAACGGCAGGTCGCCGATCTCGAACTTGAAGCGCACGTCGCCGCCGCGCGGCTCGCGTTCGGCCAGGCGGCCGACGCCTTCGATGATGCCGGTGAACATCAGCGCGCCTCCGGCCCGATGGCCTGCGAGGAAGGAAGTTGTACGTGGTGCATGTCGTTTCCCGCATGAAGTGAGCGAAAAACGCCGCAAGGCAAACAGGCGCACGCACGATCCGGCGGATCGCGCGCTGGCCGTCTTCTTTCATCCGGACTGTCACCGTCGGCTCCGGCATCGGACCGGATCTGCTGACCTTCCAGCAGTGGCCGGAAGCGCTCGCGGGCTCGTGCCGGGTGGGCACCTACCGCCGGTGGGGAATCGCACCCCGCCCTGAAGACGTTCATTGGTTGCCGGCGAACCGGCGCGGGCATTCTAGCAAACGCCCCGGCGCGACCCGGGTTGCATGCGCGGAATGCTGCATTTGGCCACAACCGGCTTGAGGGCCGGCATTCGGGCCTCAGCCGCGCGGGCGCAGCAGCAGGCGCAGGTCCGCGCCCACCTGGCGCACGTCGCACAGGTCCAGGTGCACGGCATCGGCCATGCGCGCGATGCCCAGGCCGGCCAGCAGCGGGCGGGCGGTATCGCCCAGCAGCTGTGGCGCCTGGTACAGCAGCAGTTCGTCCACCCGGCCGGCACGCCAGAGCGCGCCGCCCAGGCCGGCGCCGGCTTCCACCTGGACTTCGTTGATGCCGCGCGCGGCCAGCAGCGAGAGCACCGCCTCCAGATCCAGCCGCCCACCGTGCGCGGGCACGGCGGCGAACTCGGCATCGGCCAGCGTCGGCGGCGCGACGCCTTCGGCGTGCAGGTAGAGGGTGGGCGCCTGGCCTTCGCGCACCTTGGCGTGGCCCAGCGTGCGCAGGTGGGCATCCAGGACGACGCGCAGCGGCGGCAGGAACTCGCCGGCCTCGCCTTCCAGCCGCACGGTGAGCGAAGGGTCGTCGGCGGCCACCGTGCCCGCGCCGGTGAGGATTGCCCCGGCGCGGGCGCGCCAGCGCTGCACGTCGGCCCGGGCGGCCGGGCCCGTGATCCATTTCGATTCCCCGTCGGCCATCGCGGTGCGGCCGTCCAGGCTCATGCCGTACTTCAGCCGCAGCCACGGCCGGCCGCGTTCGATGCGCGAGAGGAAACCGTGGTTGAGCTCGCGGGCCTGCGCGGCCATCAGGCCATGCCGCACGTCGATGCCGGCCTCGCGCAACAGTACGAACCCGCCGCCATTGACCTGCGGGAAGGGATCGGCCATCGCCGCCACCACGCGCGCCACCCCCGCTTCGATCAGCGCCAGCGCGCAGGGCGGCGTGCGGCCGTGGTGGGCGCACGGCTCCAGGGTGACGTAGGCGGTGGCGCCGCGTGCGCGCGCACCGGCCTGGCGCAACGCAAAGACCTCGGCATGCGGCCCGCCGGCACGCTGGTGCCAGCCCTCGCCGACGATTTCCTGCCCGTGGGCGATCACGCAGCCCACCATCGGGTTCGGGCGCGTGGTCCACGCACCGCGTTCGGCCAGGCGCAGGGCCTGCGCCATGTGCAGGTGGTCCAGGGCGGTGAATTCGCTCATCGGGAGGGTGCGGCCAGGCTCAACGCTTGCCCGGCTTCTCCGGCACGCGGCCGGCCACGCGCTCCATCTCCAGCAGCGGCAGCTGTTCGCTGCCCACCGGCAGCTCGCGTTCGAGTTTCTCGATTTCCTCGCGGAAATCGGCCACGTCCTCGAAGCTGCGGTAGACCGAGGCAAAGCGCACGTAGCCCACGTGGTCGAGCTTGCGCAGTTCGGCCATCACGAATTCGCCGATGCGGATCGAAGGCACTTCGCGCTCGCCACACATGCGCAGCTGGTGCACCACCGCGCGCACGGCCGCCTCGATCTCCTCTTCGGACACCGGGCGCTTCTGCAGCGCGCGGTCGAAGCTGGTGCGCAGCTTGCGCGCGTCGAAGGCTTCGCGGTTGCCGGTGCTCTTGATCACCACCGGCATCTTCAGCTCGATGGTCTCCAGCGTGCTGAAACGCTCGCCGCAGGCCTCGCATTCGCGGCGCCGGCGGATGGTGGCGCCGTCTTCGGACACGCGCGAATCGATCACGCGGGTGTCATGGTGCTGGCAGAAGGGACAGTGCATCGGGGGATTCTAGATCGAATAGCCGGCTGGGCACGCCAACGGCGGGGGCGCGACGGGCCGGTCCAGCAGGCGCGCCAGCGCGAGCTGGAGCATCGGCAGCAGCATGCCGGGGCCGGCGAACAGCAGCGACCAGGTCTTGTATGGGGCGGCCCACCACAGCATCGCCGCGGCGACGGCGCCGGCGGCCAGCAGCCACCAGAGCCACGGGCGGGTGGCGTGGAAGGCGGCACGCCGGCCGCGCAGGTAGGGCACCGAGAGCGCCACCCACGCGACCATGCCGGCGTAGGCCCCGCAGACGTAGCCCCCGACGAACCACGCCTCGCCGTCCAGCTGGCCGGTGAACAGCTTGCCCAGCGCCACGGCCAGCATCACCGGGCCGAGCGTGATGCCCACCGGCAGCGCGGCGGCCGCCAGCAGCAGCGTCGGCATTCCGATGCCCAGCGCCAGCAGCGCGTAGAACATGCGGAATGCCTTGGCCATCACATCATCCGTAGACCGGGAAGCGCTTGCACTGCGCGGTGACGGCCTCGCGCACCCGGGCGATGACCGCCTCGTCGGCCGGCGCGTCGAGCACGTCGGCGATCCAGCCGGCCAGCTCGGCCGCGTCGGCCTCCTGGTAGCCGCGGGTGGTGATCGCCGGGGTGCCCAGGCGCAGGCCGGAGGTCACGAACGGCGAGCGCGGGTCGTTGGGCACCGAGTTCTTGTTGACCGTGATGTGCGCCTTGCCCAGCGCCGCTTCTGCGTCCTTGCCCGAGACGTCCTTGCCGATCATGTCGACCAGCATCAGGTGGTTCTCGGTGCCGCCGGAGACGATCTTGTAGCCGCGCGCGATCAGCGTCTTCGCCATCGCCTGGGCGTTCTTGACGACCTGCTCCTGGTAGGCCTTGAACTCCGGCTCCAGCGCTTCCTTGAAGGCGACGGCCTTGGCGGCGATGACGTGCATCAGCGGGCCGCCCTGGATGCCCGGGAACACGATCGACTGCAGCTTCTTGACCAGGTCCTCGTCGGCGCCCTGGGCCAGGATGATGCCGCCGCGCGGGCCGCGCAGGGTCTTGTGCGTGGTGGAGGTAACGACGTGGGCGTGCGGCAGCGGGTTCGGGTACACGCCGGCGGCCACCAGCCCGGCGACATGCGCCATGTCCACGAAGAACAGCGCGCCGACCTTGTCGGCGATGGCGCGGAAGCGGGCCCAGTCGATCTTCTGCGAGTAGGCCGAGAAGCCGGCCACGACCATCTTCGGCTTGTGCTCCACGGCCAGGCGCTCGACCTCGTCGTAGTCGATCAGGCCCTGGTCGTTGACCCCATACTGCACCGCGTTGAACAGCTTGCCGGAGGCGTTGACCTTGGCGCCGTGGGTCAGGTGGCCGCCATGGGCCAGCGACATGCCCAGGATGGTGTCGCCCGGGTTGAGCAGCGCGAAGTAGACGGCCTGGTTGGCCTGCGAGCCGCTGTGCGGCTGCACGTTGGCGTAATCGGCGCCGAACAGCTGCTTGAGGCGGTCGATCGCCAGCTGCTCGGCGATGTCCACGAATTCGCAGCCGCCGTAGTAGCGCTTGCCCGGGTAGCCTTCGGCGTACTTGTTGGTCAGCACGCTGCCCTGGGCTTCCATGACGCGCGGGCTGGCGTAGTTCTCGCTGGCGATCAGCTCGACGTGATCCTCCTGGCGCGCCGCTTCGGCGGCCATGGCCTGGGCCAGTTCGGGATCGTAGTTTTCGATACGGGCATCGCGCGGGAACATCGGGTCTCCAGGGGCTGCCGGGGCGGCCAAGGGCGGTCGGGGGCCGAAATTATAGGCGGCGCCGGTCCGGCCCACCAATTCGCGCCGGCAGGGGCCTGCCCGCCAGGCGGTGCCGGGCGAGCGAACGCCTGCGTGAGCGCGCGTGGCCTGCGACGAGCGGGCGCACCGGCACAAAAGAAACCGGCCGCACGAGGCGGCCGGTCGGGGGTGTTGCGGGGCGGGCAGCTCAGTTGTGCAACACCAGGTCGGCGATGATGCCGGTGGCCACGGCCACCATCAGCATGTTGCCCACGTCATCGCGCACCCAGTGGTAGCCATACGGCGGGCGACGCAGGTGATAGCGGTTGTAGTCGTTCACCACGTAGATCGGGCCGCCGTAGTAATCGCGGTAGCGGTGGCCCGGCGCCCAGCCGTAGTAGCGCGGCGGCGGGGCCGGGCGGTAGTACGCCGGGCGCGGCGCCGGGCGGTAGACCACGGCCGGGCCGCGGTAGTCGCGGCGACCATCGCGGTAACCGTCGTGGTAGGCCTCGCGGCGCTCGCGGTAATCGCGGCGGTCGTCGTAGCGGCGATCACGCCCGCGGTCGTCGTGGCCACGACCATGGCCCCGGTCGTCCCAGCCGCGGTGGTCGCGGTCACGGCCATGGTCGTCGGCCATCGCCGACGGCGCCACGGCGCCCAGTGCCAGCAGGGATGTCAACGCCAAGGCAGTAAGACGAATCGTATTCATGGCAGCTCCGTGGCTGTGCTAGGTGTTGCTGACATATTTGGCCCGCCAAGATGAACAGGCATTGGCTGGAATCGGTTACGTCCGTCCCCATTTAATTGTCGGTAGGCCAGCACGCGTGGGGCCCCTCGGAAGGGCGCGCGGGCGTTGCCGCTATACTTGAAGCCATCCCATTCCCTGCCCCGCCTGTCCGCACAGCCGGACCGGCCGGGCGCGCGCCAGGAACACCACGGAGACCGCATGTCCTCGCAATACATCTACACCATGAACGGCGTCAGCAAGGTCGTGCCGCCGAAGCGCCAGATCATCAAGGACATCTCCTTGTCGTTCTTCCCCGGCGCGAAGATCGGCCTGCTCGGCCTCAACGGCGCCGGCAAGTCCACCGTGCTGAAGATCATGGCCGGCGTGGACACCGATTTCGAAGGCGAGGCGCGCCCGCAGCCGGGCATCAAGGTCGGCTACCTGGCGCAGGAGCCCCAGCTGGACCCGGAAAAGACCGTGCGCGAAGCGGTCGAGGAAGGCGTGGGCGAGGTGCTGCAGGCCCAGGCCGCGCTGGAGGCGGTGTATGCCGCCTACGCCGAGGAAGGCGCCGACTTCGACGCGCTGGCCAAGGAGCAGGAGCGACTGGAGGCGATCCTCGCCGCCGGTGACGCGCACACGCTGGAGAACCAGCTCGATGTGGCCGCCGACGCGCTGCGCCTGCCGCCGTGGGAGGCCAAGATCGCCAACCTGTCCGGCGGCGAGAAGCGCCGCGTGGCGCTGTGCCGCCTGCTGCTGCAGAAGCCGGACATGCTGCTGCTCGACGAACCGACCAACCACCTCGACGCCGAGTCGGTGGAGTGGCTGGAACAGTTCCTCGCCCGCTACACCGGCACCGTGGTGGCGGTGACGCACGATCGCTACTTCCTGGACAACGCCGCCGAGTGGATCCTGGAGCTGGACCGCGGCCGCGGCATTCCGTGGAAGGGCAACTACACCCAGTGGCTGGTGCAGAAGGACGAGCGCCTGAAGCAGGAAGAGAACCAGGAAAAGGCGCGCCAGAAGGCGATCCAGAAGGAACTGGAATGGTCGCGGCAGAACGCCAAGGGCGGCCGCTCCAAGGGCAAGGCGCGCCTGGCGCGGCTGGAAGAACTGCAGTCGGTGGATTACCAGAAGCGCAACGAGACCAATGAAATCTTCATCCCGCCGGGCGAGCGCCTGGGCAACTCGGTGATGGAGTTCAAGAACGTGTCGAAGAAGTTCGGCGACCGCCTGCTGATCGACAACCTCTCGATGATCATCCCGCCGGGCGCCATCGTGGGCATCATCGGCCCGAACGGCGCCGGCAAGTCGACGCTGTTCAAGATGATCACCGGGCAGGAGAAGCCGGACTCGGGCGAGATCGTCATCGGCCCCACCGTCAAGCTCTCCTACGTCGACCAGAGCCGCGACAAGCTGGAAGGCAACCACAACGTGTTCCAGGAGATTTCCGGCGGCCTGGACATCCTCAACATCAACGGCGTGGAGATCCAGTCGCGCGCGTACATCGGCCGCTTCAACTTCAAGGGCCAGGACCAGCAGAAGATGGTCGGCTCGCTTTCCGGTGGTGAGCGCGGCCGCCTGCACATGGCCAAGACCCTGCTGCAGGGCGGCAACGTGCTGCTGCTCGACGAACCGTCCAACGACCTGGACATCGAAACCCTGCGCGCGCTGGAAGATGCGCTGCTGGAGTTCCCGGGCAACACCTTCGTCATCTCGCACGACCGCTGGTTCCTGGACCGCATCGCCACGCACATCCTCGCCTTCGAGGGCGATTCGCACGTGGAGTTCTTCCAGGGCAACTACCGCGAGTACGAAGAGGACAAGAAGCGCCGCCTGGGCGATGACGCCGGCCCGCACCGCCTGCGCTTCAAGGCGCTGAAGTAAGCGCCTCCAGCGTGTGGACGAAGGGCGCCTCGCGGCGCCCTTCGTTTTTTCCGCGTCGGGAAATTCGCAGCCCCGCACGCGAGCCTGCCCTACACTGCGCGCGCCGCCACGGGAACCTTCCATGTCCGATCTCCTCGAGCGCCTTTTCCGCCTCCGCCAGCACGCCACCTCGGTGCGCACCGAACTGCTGGCCGGCCTGACGACGTTCCTGACGATGTCCTACATCGTCTTCGTCAACCCGGACATCCTCGGCACCACGGGCATGGACCCGGGCGCGGTGTTCGTGGCGACCTGCCTGGCCGCGGCGCTGGGTTCGACGATCATGGCGCTGGCGGCCAACTTCCCGGTCGGCATGGCGCCGGGCATGGGCCTGAACGCCTTCTTCGCCTTCACCGTGGTGGGCGCGGCCGGCCTGCCGTGGCAGCAGGCGCTCGCGGCGGTGTTCATCTCCGGCCTGGTGTTCATGCTGCTTTCGCTCACCGGCGTGCGTGCGTGGCTGGTGGCGGGCATCCCGCCCTCGTTGCGTGCGGCGATCGTGGCGGGCATCGGCTTGTTCCTGGCCATCATCGCGCTGCAGAAGTCCGGCGTGATCGTCGGCAACGCCGACACGCTGGTGGCATTGGGGCCGCTGCACAGCGCGCCGCCACTGCTCGCACTGGCCGGCTTCCTGCTGATCGCCGTGCTGGAGGCGCGCGGCGTGCGGGGCGCGATCCTGATCGGCATCCTGGCGGTTACCGCCGGCGGTTGGCTGGCCGGCGATGTCCAGTACCACGGCCTGGTGTCGTGGCCGCCCAGCCTGGCGCCCACCTTCCTGCAACTGAATCTCGCCGGCTTGCTGCACCATGACGGCGGTGCGCCGCTGGCGGTGTTGATGCAGGTGGTGCTGGTGTTCGTGCTGGTGGAGGTGTTCGATGCCACCGGCACGCTGTATGGCGTGACGGGCCGCGCCGGGCTGCTGCAACTCCCCGACGGGCAACGTCGGTTCGGCCGCGCGCTGCTGGCCGACAGCACGGCGATCGTGGCCGGCGCCCTCCTGGGCACGAGCAGCACCACCGCGTACGCGGAGAGCGCTTCGGGCGTGCAGGCCGGTGGCCGCACCGGCCTGACCGCGCTGGTGGTGGCGCTGTTGTTCCTGGCCGCGCTGTTGTTCTCCCCGCTGGCGGCCATGGTGCCCGGCTACGCCACCGCGCCGGCGCTGCTGTTCGTGGCCGGGCTGATGCTGCGCGAGCTGGTCGATGTGCACTGGGCCGATCTCACCGAATCGGTGCCCGCGGCGCTGTGCGCATTGGCGATGCCCTTCACCTATTCGATCGCCAACGGCCTGGCCTTCGGGTTCATCGCCTACGCCGTGCTCAAGGCCGGCACCGGGCGCTGGCGCGAGGTGCATGCGGCGGTGTGGCTGGTGGCTGCGCTGTTCGTGCTGCGGTACGCCCTGGACTGAGTACAGATGCCTGCAGGCATCTTGATCCGCGCCTGATAGCTACCTATAGGCAACGATTTTCCATGTAATTGCATCCCCATAGGCATACACTACGGCACGCTTCGAGGAGTACCGCCGTGGCCCGCCCTTCATCCGATCCCCCGCTGTCCGCCCTCGCCCGCCTGCGCCTGGACGAAACCGGCGAACTTCTGCGCGACCTGCCCGCCCGCGCCCGCGCCGTCCCGGCAGGCGGCTGGGTGGCCGCCATCCGTGAGGCGCTTGGCATGTCCGTGCAGGACTTCGCGCATCGGTTGGGCATCACCCGGGCCTCCGCCGCCAAGCTGGAAGCCAGCGAGCGGCGCGGCACCGTGCAGCTGGACACCCTGCAGCGCGCCGCTGCGGCGCTGGATTGCGACCTCGTCTATGCGTTGGTACCGCGACGTGGCCTTCAGCAAATGGTCGACACGCGCAGGGTGGAAATCCTGATGTCGATACAGAACCGCACTCGCCAACATATGCGCCTGGAAGCGCAGGAAGCACCCGTGGCGTACACCACGCGCGACCTGTTGCGCGAAGCGGAGCGTTGCGTGCCCGACCGGGCGCTATGGAAGGCGGACGACACGGAGCATGGCGGTACATGAAGGACTCGAGGACGGCCAGACGCCGCTGGATCCCGACGAGGCGCAGGGGCTAATTCCGCGCTGGGTCGCAACGCGCGGCGATCTGGATGCGGTGGAAAGCGCGAACATCGATCGCTCGTATCGCTGGGCCGCCACCGCGATCCGTCATGGCACGCCGGTGGCCAGCGAGGCGTTCCTGCGCGGCCTGCATCGGGCGATGTTCGGCCAGGTATGGCGATGGGCGGGGCAATACCGCAGCACGGAACGCAACATCGGCGTGGCGCCCCACCAGATCTGCATGCAGGTCGCCCTGCTGTTCGACGACAGCGCCGCCTGGCGCCTGCATGGCACCTATCCTGCTGACGAGCAGGCGTGGCGGCTGCATCACCGCCTCACCTGGATACATCCGTTTCCCAACGGCAACGGTCGCTGCTCGCGGCTGATGGCCGACCACTACCTCGCGCAGCTCGGCCTGCGCCACTTTTCCTGGGGCAGTACGCTGCCGCTCGACGAGGTGCGCGCGTGCTACCTGCAGGCCATCCGCGCGGCCGATCGCGGCCACTACGCGCCGCTGGCGAGCTTCGTCAGGCGGTGAGCCGGCCCCTCGGGCCGGCCGGCTCGCCCATCCTCAGTAGTCGCTGGCGTAAGGTGAGCTCACCACCTGCGGCGTCTTGCCCAGGGCCGCGCCGAGGCGGTCCAGCACGAAGCGCAGGTACAGGTTGGTGTTGAACTGGTTGTAGTCGCGCGCGTTGTTGAACGTCAGTCGCCCGCCGAGGAACAACTGCGGCGCCACTTGCCATTCGGCGGCACCGGAGACGTTGTACGACACGCCGGTCTTGCTCTCGCCCAGGTAGACCGGCGCGACATAGCGATCGGTCAGCCCCAGCATCGCCGCCAGCGACGCGGCGTCGTAGGCCGATTGCTGCAAGCTTGGGTCGGTCGGGAAATAGGGCGAATCGTCGGTACGGAAGTGCTGCACGCCCACGCTGGCATCCAGGCGCCAATTGACCTTCTGGCTGGCCGAACGGCCCGTCCAGTGCACCGGGAAGCCGAGGTCGAAATAATCCTGCGGGCTGAAGTAGCCGCCCTGGCCGTAGGTGAAGCCACTGAGGTTCTTGTCGTACTGCATCGCCGTCAGGTTGATGCCCGCGGTGAGCGACTGGTTGTCGGTCTCCAGCGCATGCACGTAGAAGCCCAGGTCCACCTGGCGATGGTCGTTGTCGGCGACATTGCGACCGGTGAGCCGGTGCGCGGCCAGGTTGGCGTAACCGCCGAGCAGGCCGTTGTCGAGCGTGGCCGAGAGCGCCAGGCCGTTGCTGGTGACGCCGCCCCATTCGCGACCGGTGCGCACGTCCTCGGTGCCGGCGAAGGACAGCACGCTGTCGTTCACCGCGCGGCGCGAGGCCTGTGCCGAGTAGGTCAGGTTGTCGCCCGCCTCGCCACGCCAGCCCACGCCACCCACGATGTTCTGCTGCTGGAAGCCGATGGGCGTGCTGCCGATATCGGCTGAGAAACCGCCGTTGCGATAGCTCACCGACACGCCCACGCCGCTGTCGTCCTGGCTCAGGCGGCGGGAGGCGGTGCCGGTGGCGGCCAGCGAGTACAGGGCATCGCGGAACTGCACCGGCGTCTGCGTCGCCGCGGCACTCTGCGAAAGCGCCAGCAGCTGCGCCTGGCTGGCCGCATCCAAATCGGCGCGCAGCGAAGGATCGTTGAGCAGCTGCGTGGCGATGGTGCCGATGGGCAGCGTGGACAGGTTGTTGGACAGCACGTACTGCGACAGCGGCTGCGCGTACAGCGCCGCGAGCGCGGCTTGGCGACGCTCGGCGGCGGTGTCGCCCTCGGCCTCGTTGTACAGCGTCTGGAAATCGCCGTTGGCGACGGCTGCTTCGTAGAGGTAGTTGCGCGTGGCCGCGTTGTCGCCGGTGGTCAGCAGGCCCTGGTACAGCGTGGTGCCGACGAGGTTGTCGATCTGCGTGGGATCGGTGGCCAGCGCGTCGGAGATCGCCGCCGCCGGCCCGCCGCCGAAGCGGCTGGCGATGGTGTAGTCGGTCGGCACCGCGCCGGCATCGATCAGCGTCGGCGTCAGGTTGACGCCCAGCTTCCCGTCGCCCACGGCGAAATCCGCCTGCACCGGCATTTCGATGTCGTCCAGCTGGCCCAGGCCGGATTCGCCATCGCGCGCGCGATACACCGCGCCGCCGGCGATCTGGCTGCTGTTGTCGGCCTGCACTTCGCGCAGTTCGTCCAGCACGGTGTTGCCGCTGCGGCGCGGCGGCAAGGCTTGCGCACGCGCCTCGCTTCCGCGGCCGGCCGGCAGGACGCCGGCGGCATAGGCCGGTGCCGGCACGCGTGCGCTCTGCCCCGGCACCGGCAACGTGGCGAGCGAGGCGCTCGATGCACTGACGGGCGGTGGCAGGTCGCCGCCGCCGGCGTAGCCGGCGGGTGCGGGCGGCACATAGGCCGGTGCAGGCACGGCGGCCGCATAGGCCGGCGCCGCGGCGTAGGTCGCGGCCGGGGCGGCCGGGTAAGCGGCCGGCGGTGGCAACGTAGCCGGGTAAGGCGTGGTGTCGGACAACACCGCCGCCGAGCCGCGCATCGGGCCGGTCATGCCCGCGAAGGGATTGAGCGGGCGCGCGGCCGAGGCATAGGCAGCCGGGCCGCGCGCGCCGGGCAGGCCGTTGTCCAGCTGGCCGGCATCGCGCTGCTGCGCGGTGAGCGCGGCGCGGAAGTACTGCTCGGCCTTGCGGTTCTTGCCGGCCGCGCGATACACGCGGCCGGCGGCGGCGAGCACGTCCGGCGATTGCGGCGCTTGCGTCAGTGCGCGCTGCAGGTAGGCCTCGGCGCTGTCCAGGTCCTGCTGCGCGGCGGCGCTGTTGGCGGCCGCCACGAGCGTATCCAGGTCGTTCGGACGGCGCTGCAGGATCTGCTGGTAGATCACCAGCGCCTGGCGCTGGTCGCCAGCGCTGGCATACAGGCGGGCCAGCGCGGACAAGGCGTCGGGATCCTGCGGCTGCTGGGCCAGGATCGGCGCCAGCGCGTCGTAGGCGCCCTCCAGGTTGCCCAGCTCGCGCAGCGCATCCACCTGACGCAGCACGTAGCCGCTGCGCAAGGACTGGTAGCGGCGCAGTTGCTCCGGCGTCATCGTGGTGTCGTGCAGTTGCCGCAGCACCGCCGACAGCTCGGCGTCCTGGTGCGCGCGCAGCAGCACGCCGGCGTATTGCAGGCGTTGTTCGGTGCCCGGGTTACCGGTGGTGACCAGGCGCTGCGCCAGGGTGAGCGCGCGCGAGGAATTGCCGCTGTCGGCCCACGCGCCCGCCAGCGCGGCCAGCAGTTGCGGGTCGTCGAACTGGTCGCCCAGTGCCGCCTCGGTGCGCGAGAGCAGCGCCTGCGCCTCGCCGGCACGGCCCTGCTGCTGCAGCCCGCGCGCGGCGCGCGCCTGCTGCTCCACCCAGGCGATATTGCGCAGCCGCGTCATCTCCGGCGTGCGCGCAGCGGCGGGGATACGCTCCAGGCTCGCGTAAGCGGTGGCCCAGTCGCTGGTTTCCTGCGCGTACAGCGCATTGGCGTACTGCGCTTCGGCGGTATCGCCGTGCACGGCCAGCAGGCCGTCCATCACGCTGCGCGCCTGGTCCGGGCGGCCGGCCTGCAGGTACAGGCGCGCCAGGTCCAGGCGAATCCACGGATCACCCGGCCGCTCGACCATCGCCGCTTCCAGCTCGGTCTGCGCGGTCACCGCGTCGCCGGCTTCCAGCGCCTGCTGCGCCTTGGCGCGCTGCACGTTGGAGCGCAGCATGGCTTCGCCGCCGGCCTGTTGCCGTTGCGCGGCCGGCAGGCGGTTGAACAGGTCGGTGGCTTCCTGCATGCGGCCCTGGCGGCTATACAGCGCGACCAGGCCTTGCAGCGCGGCGGCGTTGTCCGGCGCGAACGACAGCGCCTTGCGGAAGCTGGCCTCGGCCGCCTGCGTGTCGCTGCCGGCCTGCAGGTTGCCCAGCACGGCGTAGCCGGCCGGCTCGTTCGGCTGCAACTTCACCGCCGCCTGCACCAGGCTGGTGGCCTGGGCGATATCGCCCCGCTTGCTGGCCGCATCGGCCTGCTGCAGTTGCAGCCAATAGCGTGCGCTGTTGTAGGCGCTGTTCCACTTCGCGTTCGCTGCCGCGGCCGGGCGCAGCAGTTCCTGCGCCTCGGAGAAACGCTGCTGGCGCAGCCGCACCGAGCCCAAGCCGCCCAGCGCTTCGCTGTCGCGCGGACGCGCGCGCAGCACCTGGGTAAAACGCTGCTCGGCCGTGGCGAGATTGCCGGCGTTGAGCGCCTTGAAACCCTCGCCCAGCGCCACGCCCTCGACGTCTTGCGCGGTGGCCGCGGTCCGGCGCTCGCGCAGCTGGGTCAGCTTGGCGGCCACCTCGGCGTCGTTCGGGTTCGCGCTCAACCAGGCCTGGTAGAGATCGGCATCGCCCTGGCCGGCGTTGAGCCACAGCAGCGCCTGCCGCCAGCCATTGCGGGCCGGGCCGCCGATGTCCGAGCGCGTGCTCAGCGCGCGCAACTGGGCAATGCCCTCGCGCCGGGTCGGCTCGCGATAGGTCAGCACCTGGGCCAGCGCCAGCGCCACCCCCGTGTTGTCCGGCTCGCTGGCCTTCAGGCGGGTGAGGCCATCGCGCGCCTTCTCCCAACCCTGTGGCGTGCCGGCCAGCGACTGGTAGTACTCCAGCGCGACGTTGGAAGGCGGCGCCTTGCCGCCGAAGCTGGACTCGTACTCGCGCACCGCCTCCACGTACCGCCCCGCCGCGGCCGCGCGGCGCGCATTGGCCAGGTGCGGGTCGGCGCCCGCCGCGGCCGCGTTGCCGCCCAGCACCAGGCGCAGGCGCTGGGTCTGCGGCGCGTTCGGATGCGCGGCCTGCAGTTGCTGCAGACGCTTGCGTGCATCGGCGCCCTTGCCCTGGGCGAACTCGATCTGGCCCAGGCCCAGCAACGCATCGGGCTGGTTGGGGTCGATGTTCAACAGCTTGCGCCAGGTATCGGCGGCGAGGTCGTCGCGACCCTGGTCGTGCCAGTAGTTGCCTTGGTTGACCAGCTGCTGGGTCGCGTTCTGCGCGTGCGCCGGCGTGGCCAGCAGGCACAGTTCGATCATGCCGGCGAGGTAGAGCGGCTTCAGGTTGTGGCGGAGCATGGTTTCAGTCTCCAGGCAGGCAGCAGGCGCCCGTCTGCGGCAAAACGGTAACGGTTTTCGAGCCAGCCCTGGCCGAACAGCACCAGGTTGCGCTCGTAGTAGGGCAGCGCGTTGGCCGCGGCCTGTCCGGCGGCGGGGATGCGCGCTTGCTGGGTCTTGAGCAGGGCGTCCTCGCCGAGCGCACTGAGGTACGGCAGCAGCGCGGCGGCGAAGCCGACCGGCGCGCTGCCGGTGCCCACGCCACGCGCCACGTCGATCTTCTCGGCGAACGTGCCCTGCGCCTTCAGCATCTGCGCCGGGCCGGAGAGGTCGCGCAGCAGGTTGGCGCGCAGCGGGTCGGCGGCGTCGAGCATGCCCGCCCACAGGTAGACGCGGATGGCGTCGTAGCCGCCGATCGGTCCCTTGGCCGGGTCCACGCCGAATGCGCGGCCGTCCCAGCCGATCCAGTCGGCCGCAAAGCCCACCGGCGCGCTGCCGGAGATCATCCGCGCGCTGCCGCCGACCAGTGCCTTCCACGGCCCCTTGGGGTCGGCCGAGGCAAAGCGCCGCAACAGTTGCAGCGGCACGTAGGAGGGATTGAACGTCCAGCGCGAACCGGTATGGAAACCGGCGCGCCCGGGCAGCAGCATCTGGCCCAGGCCCGGCACCTGCGCCAGCACCTGCTCGCGCACCAGTTGCAACTTGCGCAGCCCGGCGCTCACGTAGCCGGCGCGGCCCCACAACCGGCCGGCTTCCAGCAGACAGTAGGAGATCCACAGGTCCGAATCGGTGGCGTTGTTCTCATCGAGCACGCGCCACTGCCCGTCGGGCGCGCGGCCCCACAGCCAGGCGGGCAAGCGCTCGTAAGGGCGCCCGTCCATCAGGTTCTGGCGCGTCCAGCCGAGGATGCGCTCGAACAGCGGCTGGTCGTTGTTCACCAGCGCGAAGAACAGCCCGTAGGACTGCCCTTCGGAGGTGCTGCGCTGGTCGGGCGTGGCGAAATCCACCACGCGGCCATCGGGCTGCACGTGCTTGGCGGCGAAGGCCTGCCAGTACGGCCACGGCGCGGCCGGCGGGCACGGCGGCAGGCTCACCGCCCCGACGCGCGAAGCGACAGCGCCGGCGGCCAGGGCGAGCGTACCTGCGAGCCAGCGGCGGCGCGCGGGGTCATGCGGCGGTGCGCCTTGGATCACTTGCCGCGCCCCTCGCGCAGGCGGATCGCCGAATGCAGGCGCAGCAGCACGCGCGCGGCCAGCGCCAGCAACAGGCACAGCGCGATCACCGATACCGCCAGCCAGATCGGATGGTTGGAGAAGTACCAGCGCAGCCAGGTCGGCAGCGGCAGGTGGCCGATGTAGTAGGTCTGGTTGCCCGCCAGGCTGGTGACCTTGTCCTGCTGCAGCAGCACCACGCTGCCCTGGAACTTGGCCAGGCGTACCGGGTCATCCCAGGCCTGGAACAAGCGCGCGAGGTTGCTGGGGTCATCGGCCTGCAGCACGACCACGCTGCGGTCGCCGTCCAGCGGGGATTGCAGGCCCATCAGCAGCACGTCGTCCGGCTGCGGGGTGATGCTGACCTCGGCGGTCGTCGGCAGGTCGGTGCGGCGCGCGTCGAAGGACAGGAAGCCCGGCAGCTTGTCGAGCAACCAGTCGGTCAGGCGAAGGCGGCGGCTGTTGTTGCCCTGGCTCACCGGCAACTGCTGCGCCCATTCGCGCAGCAGCGGCTGGGTCGCCGGCGAGCCGAGCACGATCAGGTCGCGGTCGGCGTCGCGCTGCTTGGCCTCGGCCGGCGTGGCCAGCGCCACGCGCAGGGTCGGGTAGCCGGTGGCCGCGCCCAGCTTGCCCAGCAGGTTGAGCACGTTGGCGTAATCGGCCTCGCCCGGGTTGTCCGGCAGCACGATCGCCGATTCGGACAGGTCGGCCAGGCGGGTGAACGGGAAGCCCGCATTACCGAACGCGGCCAGGTTGGGCATCGCCATGTAGTGCGGGAAATCGCTCAGGTCGATGCTCGAATCGGCATCGATCGCGGCCGACACGTCCGGGAACGTGTTCTTGCACGCCTCGGCCTGCGGGCGGTCGAAGAAGAAGTGGAAGCGCAGCTGGCTGTTGGCCGAGAACGTGCCGGTCGGCAGTTCCAGGTCCTGGCGGATCGGCATCGCGCCGCGCTCGCCCAGCCCGCGCCACCAGCGCAGCGGCAACGATTCGGCATACGGATGGCCGTTCAACGGCAGCGTGGTGACGAAGTTGTCATTGATGCTGATGTTCAGCGCCGACTGGTCGTTGGCCTGCGGCACGGTGTAGCGGTACTTCAGCGAGACGGGGATGCCGTCGCTGCGCCACACGAACAGATCGGGCGGCAGCTGCAGGCCGACGCGGATCAGGTCCGGGTGGTAGCCGGTGACGTTCAGGCGCTCGGGGCGGTCCACCAGTTCGCGGAAGTACACCGCACGCTCGCTGCTCACCCATTTGGGCGCGTCATAGGGCTTGCGCGGCTCGGGCTGGGCCAGATCGCCGATCGGCGCGATCGCCCCGGTGAGCGGCGCGCGCAGCGCCAGCGCGGTGGCGGCCTTGGCCAGCTCGCTGGCGTTGCGGCCCAGCACCAGCAGCAGCTTGGCGTTCGGATCGGCGGGGTGGGCGATCACCGCCACCGTCGGCCCGTGGATGTCCGGCAGCGAACCGGGCACGCCGGCCAGCAGGGTGGGCAGCGAATCGGGCGTGGCGAACACCACCGCGTTGCCCGAGGCCGGCAGCGCGCCGGTGGACACCGGGAAGCTGGCACCGCGGTAGCCGGCCAACGCGCCGAACCACGAGGACACGATGCCGGCGGCCTGCAGCGTCGCCAGGTCCGGCCGCTGGGCGAAATGGAACGGCAGGCTCAGCGCGCGCACGTCGTGCTCGTCGAAGAACGGCACCGGCAGCATGGCGAGGTTGTCGGCCAGCGCCACCGGCGTGGTGGTCAGGCTCAGCGAGCTGTTGGCCGCATCCACGTTCGCCCACAGGCTGGTGTGATCCGGGTCCTCGCAATCGCGGGTGTAGTGGCCGATCAGCTCCAGGTTGATCTGGTTGTAGTCCGAGACCACGCGCGGGTCGATGGGGATATCGGCGCTCAACGCCTTGCCGGCATCGGCCGGCGGCGTGGGCAGCGTGGCCACGGTGACGCCGTTGACCGTCACCTTCAGGTGCGAGAGGTCCGGCAGCAGCGAAGGCGAGTAGCTGTAGCGCAGGTGCAGCTGCGCAGCGCTGACCAGCTCGTCGGCGCGCACGCCGAAGGGCACGCCGGCGTTGCCGTGGATGCCGCGCAAGGTGATCTCGTAATCGATGCCCAGCTCGCGCAGGGTTTGCGTGCGCGTGCTCGCCGAAGCCGGCGGCGTGGCCAGCGCATCGGGCAGGCCCGCCACCGCGGGGGCGGCCTGCGCGTTCTGCGCGGCGGGGTCCTGGGCGGGCGCGGGCGTGGGCGCGGGCTGCGCGCAGGCCAGGCCCGCCGCCACGGTCAACAGGCAGGCGGCGGTGGCGGATACGAGTCGCATCGGGATCATCTTGTTCAAAGGAGGAGGAACGACGGAGGCGGGCATGCTCACGCGCCCTCTTCGTGGCCAACCGGGCGGAAGCCGCGGCGCAGGCTGTTCACACTGTGCTCGCCGAGCTTGCGGAAGCCGCGCATGCTCGCCCCGAGCACCTGGCCGACCGAGCGCAGGAACGAATCGCGATCGTGCTGGCCCCACTGGCCCAGCCACAGGTCGGCGCGCGCGAAGGTGCACGCGACCAGCCAGCGCTCCTGCTCCAGGTCCATCTGCGTGAACTCGATGCTGATCTGGCCATCGCGGTCGTGCCGCACGACGGCTGGCAGCGGCTGCTCCACGCCGCGATGGCGCAGGCCGATCTGCACCTGCAGGCCGGGCTCGATCGGCTGCGGCTGGTTCAGGCGGATCGCCATGCCGCCGGTGGAGAAGTTGACCGTGCGGCCCTCCAGCAGCGTGTCGTCGGGCAGGCGCACGCTTACCGGCGCATCCAGCGGCACGCGGTGCGAGCGGCGCACCTGGCGGGTCTCGCTGGCGGTGGCGATGGTCGCGCCGAGCAGCAGCATGTTATAGACCGTCCAGCCCAGGTTGAACCAGATGGTGTGCAGCTCGCCGGTGTCGCTGGCGAAGCTCCAGCGCATGATGCCCGCCGCGATGCCGGCCAGGTTCAGCACCAGCAGGAACAGGTAGGGCTTGGCGATCTGCGAATCGAAGTAGCCGCGCTTCACCAGGCCGCCCTTGGGCGTCACGTTGAACTTGCCCAGCTTGGGATTGATGAAGGACACCAGCGTCGGGCGCAGGATGTACCACGCCAGCGTGGTCTCGTAGACCTCGTTCCACAGCAGGTGGCGGTACTTGCCCTGCACGCGGATGTTGGTCAGGTTGGCCTGCAGGATGTGCGGCAGCGCGTAGGCCAGGATCATCAGCGCCGAGGCGTGGATGACGTGCGCGCCGAAGAACAGGAAGGCCAGCGGCGCGGTCAGGTAGATGATGCGCGGCAACCCGTAGAAGAAGTGCAGCATCGCGTTGGCGTAGCACAGCCGTTGCGAGAGGCGCAGGCCCTTGCCGAGCAGCGGGTTGTCCAGGCGCGCGATCTGCGCCATGCCGCGCGCCCAGCGGATGCGCTGCGCCACGTGGCCCGAAAGGCTTTCGGTGGCCAGGCCGGCGGCCTGCGGAATGGCCAGGTACGCGCTGCGGTAACCGCGGCGATGCAGCTTCAACGCGGTGTGCGCGTCCTCGGTCACCGTTTCCACCGCCACCCCGCCGATCTCGTCCAGCGGGCCGCGCTTGATCACCGTGCACGAGCCGCAGAAGAACGTGGCGTCCCACTGGTCGTTGCCGTCCTGCAGCAGGCCGTAGAACAGCTCGCCCTCGTTGGGCACCTTGCCATGCGTGCCCAGGTTGCGCTCGAACGGGTCGGCGGAGAAGAAATAGTGCGGGGTCTGCACGACCGCCAGCTTGGGATCGCGCAGGAACCAGCCCATCGCCACCTGCAGGAAGGAGCGCGTGGGAATGTGGTCACAGTCGAAGATGGCGACGTATTCGCCCTTGGCCTTCTTCAGCGCGGCATTGATGTTGCCGGCCTTGGCGTGGAAGTTATTGGTGCGGGTGACGTAGTGCACGCCGACCTGCTCGCAGAACTCGCGGAACTCCGGCCGGCGGCCGTCGTCGAGTACGTGCACGTTGATCTTGTCCGAGGGCCAGTCCATCACCGTGGCGGCCAGCACGGTGGTACGCACCACCGACAGCGGCTCGTTGTAGGTCGGGATGAACACGTCCACCGTGGGCCAGTCGCGCTGGTCGGCCGGCAGCGGCACCGGCTTGCGGTTCAGCGGCCACAGCACCTGGAAGAAGCCCAGCACCAGGATCAGGAACGCGTACAGCTCCGCGCCCACCAGCCCCAGGCCCAGCACCAGGTCAACCACCCCGCCCACGCCCATGGTCTCGGTCAGGCGCCACCACATGTAGCGCGAGGACACCGCCAGCGACATGCCCATCATCATCAGCACGACCACGCGCCCGCCGCGGCGGCGCAGGAACAGCGCCACCACGAACAGCACGGCCGAGAAGATCATCTGCTGGGCCACGTCCATCGGCACCGCCACCACGAAGACCAGCAGCAGCGCGCCCAGCAGCCAGAGCGTCCAGGTCGCGAGCCTGGGCAACAGCGTGCCGGGACGCGGCGCGGTGGCGATACTCATCAATCGTTCCTTATGACAGCATCCGTGGCGCGCGGTCGCGCCGCTCTCTCAGTTCCACCGGGCCCTCGCCCGGCCCGCCGCTTCAGCGGCCGAACATGCGCCGCAGCGGGCCGGCAGCCGCGGGCGCGGCATCGGCCTGCAGCAAACGCTGGAACAGCGCGTCCAGTTCGGTCGCCGGCGCCCCCGCCGGACGTGGTTGCACCTGCACCTGCGACGCCGCCGCCTCGGCCCGCAGCGGCCGGATCGACGCCAGGATCGGCGGCGACGGTGGCGGCACCGGCAAGGCGGGCGGCTCGACCGCGGCCGCGGCCGGCACGTCCACCGCTTCGGCCGTCTCCACCGCCGGCGCCGGCGTTGCCGGCGCAGCGGCCTCGCGGGCGGGCAGCCGGCCGGGCACGAAATCGCGGTACTCGTCGGCGCCCTTGCTTCCCAGGCGCGCGAACAGGCGGTCGACGTCGTCGAAGGCTTCGTCCTGTGTCTGCTTGTGCTTGTCGTTCATTGTTGCCCCCAAGATGTAAACGCCGCGCCTACACCGCCCGCGCCAGCCGCAGCCGGCGCAGGTCCGGTGCCGGCGAGCGTTCGGCGTTGACCGTCAACCCCGCCAGCATCCCCAGCTGTTGGAACCACCCCTCGTACACGCCGGCCAGGAAGCCATCGCTCCAGTCCATGCCGGGCAGGGCCACGGCGAGCGGCGCGGCGGCATGGGTGATCTCCACGCTCCCGGCCTGCTCCTCCATGCGGCACTGCCCCCACTCGACCTCGCCCCAGATCCGGTTGGCCGCCGCCTCCACCTCGCCCAGCGCCACGCACTCGCCGATCGGATGGCGGTGGGCAAAGCGGCGCCCGATACGGGCCATCAAGGTGGCCAGTTCGTGATCGGGGAGTTCGGCGGCGAACTCTTCGGCCAGGGCGCGGACGAAGCCAAGCCACTGCCGGGAACAGCCGCGGGCGCGAAACAGCGTTGAAGGATCGAACGAAGTCATGCCTGAACCGTGCTGCGTGGGGTTTGCACCGGCATCATGCCCCGGCACAGGTGGAACAGATGCAAGCGCGGTGCCAAACACGACGCTGTGCAGCGCACAATTGAGAATTGGATCGCACTTTACCCGAACCAGGTGCGAAAAATCACCTCGCCCCGCCCTCGCGCGGCAGAAATCGCCGCCGAGCGTCACCTGTCCTCGGGGCTGTCCTCGACCTCGAAGACCTGGCGCAGGTAGCGCAGGTAGCCGGGGTCGTCGCACATGCTCTTGCCGGGGGAATCGCTCAGCTTGGCCACCGGCTGGCCGTTGCAGCGGACCATCTTGATGACGATCTGCAACGGCGTGGGGCCCAGGTCGTTGGTCAGGTGCGTGCCCACCCCGAAGGAGAGCCGGCAGCGCCCCTTGAAGTGGTCGTACAGCTGCATCACCTTCTCGATGTTCAGGCCATCGCTGAAGACCAGCACCTTGCTGCGCGGGTCCACGCGGTGCTGCTGCAGGTGGTCCAGGATGCGCTCGCCCCACACGAACGGGTCGCCCGAGTCGTGGCGCATGCCGTCGAAGAGCTTGCAGAAGTACAGGTCGAAATCGCGCAGGAAGGCATCCAGCCCCACCACGTCCGACAGCGCGATGCCCAGGTCGCCACGGTACTCGCGCGCCCACGACTCCAGCGCCGCCACCTGCGAATCGCGCAGGCGCGGGCCCAGCGCCTGGAACGCCTGCAGGTATTCGTGCGCCATCGTGCCCAGCGGGGTCATGCCGTAGCGCCGCGCGAAGTAGACGTTGCTGGTGCCGACGAAGCGCTCGCCCCAGCCTTCGCGCAGCAGCGGCAGCATTTCGCCATGCCACTGGCGCGAGTAGCGCCGGCGCGTGCCGTAATCGGCCACGCGGCAATCCTCGTAGCCGGGCGAAGCCAGGCGCGCGATCTTGGCTTGCAGGCGCCGCCGGCCCTCCTCGAAATCCGGGTGGCTGGTGTTGCGGAACCACACCTCGTTGATGATCGCCAGCAGCGGCACCTCGAACAGGATCGTGTGCAGCCACGGCCCGCGGATGATCAGCTCGATCTCGCCGGCGACCTGCGAGGACGCGCGCAGCGTGATGTACTTGCGATCCAGGTGGAACAGGCCGAGGAAATCGACGAAATCCGGCTTCACGAAGCGCATCGCGCGCAGGTAGGCCAGCTCGTCGGGCTGGAAGCGCAGCTCGCACAGCAGGTCGATCTCGGTGGAGATTTCGTCCAGGTACTGCACCAGGTCGATGCCCGGCGTGCGGCACTTGAAGCGGTATTCGACCTGCGCGCCGGGGTGCTGGTGCAGCACCGCCTGCATCATGGTGAATTTGTACAGGTCGGTGTCGAGCAGCGAGGTGATGATCATGGCGTTGATTATGGCCCGGCGGATGGCGTGGTGGCGGCGCGTGCGGCGGCGCTAGCCGGCCGGGCGCAGCAGGCGGGGCACCTGCGCGGCCGCGTGCGCCCAGATCGCCAGCCAGACGCCGGCACGCACCGGCCAGCTGCGGCGCGGCGCCTCGAACTTGCGGAAATAGCGCCACAGCCCGCGGTGCTTGTGCCATTCCACGAAGAACGGCCGCGAGCGGCTGGATACGCCGCGCAGGTGCACCACGCGCAGGTCGTTGGCCACCGCCACCGTCGCGCCGGCCAGGCGCGCGCGCCGGCACAGGTCCAGGTCCTCGGCATGCAGGCGGTAGCCGGCGTCCCAGCCGCCGATCGCCTCGAACAAGCTGCGCGGCATCAGCATCAGCGCCCCGGAGATGGCTTCCACAACCTGCAGCGGCTGCGTGGGATCGGCCGGCACCGCCAGCTGCGCGCCACGGCGCGGGGCGCGCAGCATCGCGGCGAAGTCCGGGTCGCGGCGGCGCACCGCGCCATCGGGCTGGCCGTGTTCGTCCACCTGCTCCACGCCGAGCAGCGCGGGCACGCGCAGCGACTGGGCACGCTCGCGCAGCCGCGCCAGCGTATCGGGCGCCACCATCAGGTCCGGGTTGATGAACACCAGCCACGGCGCCTGCGAATCGGCCGCGCCCTGGTTGCAGGCGGTGGCGAAGCCGGGGTTGTCCGGGTTGGCGATGAAGTGCACGCGCGCGTCCTCGATCGCATGCCGCTGCACCACGCCGAGCGTGTCGTCGTCCGAATCGTTGTCGACCACGCGGATCTCGGCCACCTCGGCCGCCGCGCGCAGGCGCGACAGGCATTCGTCGATGGTGGCCGCGCTGCGGTAGGTCACCACCACCGCGGCGATGGCTGCACTCATTCCTCTTCCCCCTGGGTACCGCCGAACAGGTCGCGCTGCGGCATCGCGACCGGCGTGGCGTCGTAAAGCTGTTGCAGTTGCGTGCGCAAGGCCGAGAGCGGATCTTCCATCAGGAACCCGGCCAGGCGCGAATGCCATGCCGGCCAGCGCGTGGCCAGCGCATCCATGTCGCCATCGGCCGGCACGCCTTCTTCGGCGCGCGCGACGAAGGTCGTCTCGCACAGCACGTTGCGCCAACCCAGCCCGGCCATGCGCAGGCTCAGGTCGATCAGCGCCGCATACCAGGCGCCGTAGCTGCTGGCATCCAGGCCGCCGGCGCGCTGGCGCGCGCTGCCGCGCAGCGCCACGGCATGGCAGATGGCGGCGGGCAGCTCCGGGTGCAGCGGCGGCATCGCCGCGCAGGCGGCGGCCAGGCGCTCGGCATCATCCGGCAGCGGATTGATCTCGCCCAACCGCGGCCACGCCGCCGCCTCGCCGGCATTGCTCCACGGCGTGGCGCTGGCAATGGCGGCATCGCGGGCGAAGCAGGCCTCCAGTTGGCGCAACCAACCGGGCAGCGGACGCGCCTGCGAAGACAGCACCACCACGTCGGCGCCGCCGCAGGCGCGCAGCATTTCATCCAGATGCGCGACCTCGCCGATCGGGCGCTCACGCCGCGTGTAGTGCGCCTGCAGGCGCGTGCGCGCCAGCCAGCCCTCGACCACCGCCACGCCGCGCGGCCCTGCCTGCGCGTCGTCGGCCAGCCACACCGGCGTACCCGGCGGCGTGCCCGCCTCGAGCGCGGCGAGGCAGGCGTCCAGCGCGCGGTCGTCGGTGCCGACCGGCAGCAGGACGATGGGGGCGGCGGCACTCATTGCTTGGCGGGCGTGTACAGCGGTTCCAGCGTCTTGAACTTGCGGCCGTACTCGTCGTTGAAGCGCACCGCCTCGTTGGCGTCCTTCACAATGGTCGGCGTGATCAGCACGATGACTTCCTGGCGGGTGTCCTTCTGCGTCTTCCGGCCGAACAGGCCACCCACCACCGGCAGGCGGCTGAGGAAGGGCACGCCGGACGACCCGTTCTCGTCCTGGTCGCTGATCAGGCCCGCCAGCATGATGGTGTCGCCGCTGCGCACCGCCGCCTCGGTGTGGATGCGCCGCGTGTCGATGGGCGGGTTGCAGGTCGATTTGGTGGGATCGCAGCCGGCGGGCGTGGCGCCGGCCGAACTGACTTCCTGCACGATATCCAGGAACACGGTGCCCTCGCGGGTCACGCGCGGGCGCACCTTGAGGATCACGCCGGTGTCCAGGTACTGCACCTGGCTGTAGGTGCTGTCCGAACCGAGCGCCGTGTTCACCGAGACCGAGTTGATCGGCACCTTGGTGCCCACGTTGAGCGTGGCCTCGGCGTTGTTGCGCACGAACACCGACGGGGTCTGCAGCAGGCGCACGTCGGTGACCTGGTCCAGCGCGGAGATCACCGCCGCGGCATTCTTGCCCAGGAACGTCCAGCCCAGGCCGCCACTGCCGATGGTGCCGGAGATATCGCCCCAGATGCCGCGCCCCAACGCGCTCGGCAGGCCGGCGCCACCGTCGGCCACGGGTGCATCCACGGCGTTCTCGAAATACCAGTTGACGCCGTAGCTCAGTTCGCCGCTCAGCTTCACCTCGGCCACCTGCGCCTCGATGTGCACCTGCATCGGCATGGTGTCCAGCTTCTCGATCACTTCGCGGATCGAGCGCCACGCCTGCGGCGAGGCGCGCACCAGCAGCGTATTGGTTTCCTCCACCGCCGAGACGCCGACGCGGTCGCCCTGCACTTCCAGCGTGACGCTGCCGTTGCCACTCTGGCGCGGCGAGAGGTTGAACTCGCCGCCGGTGCCGGTGCCGCTGCCGTTCGTGCCGCCGGCGCTGCCGAAACCACCGCTCGCATTCGAGCCCAGCGTGCCGCCGCCGTCGCGCCCCAGGCTGGCCGAATCCAGCGTGTCGCCCAGCTGCATCGAGGTGGCGCCCGGCGCCAGCGAGGCGTTGTCGCCGCTGCCGCGGCTGCTTGCACCGAACACCTCGGCCAGCCGGTCGGCCAGCTCGCGCGCCTTGATGTACTTCAGCTCGTAGGAGAACAGGCGCGGCGCGCCGCCGGCGCTGTCGATGCGCTCCAGCCATTGCTGGATCTGGTCCAGGTAGCGCGACTGCGGGGTGATCACCAGCACCGCGTTGGCGTTCTCCAGCGGCATGAAGCGGAACATGCCCGCGCTGGGCGTGCCGCTCTTTTCGCCGAAGACTTTCTCCAGGTCCGCGGCCACGTCCTGTGCCTTGCCGGACTGGATCGGGAACACGCCCACCGACATGCCCGACAGCCAGTCGACATCGAAGATCTCCACCGTGCGCAGGTAGTTCTCCAGCTCAGCGCGCGTACCGCCCAGGGTGATGACGTTGCGCGAGCCGTCGGTGCCCACGATCGCGTTGGGCCGCGCGTAAGGCTCCAGGATCTTCTTCATCTCGCTGGCGGAGATGTAGCGCAGCGGCACCACGCGCACTTCGAAGCCGCGCGCGCTGGCGGCCGGCGCGGTGCTCGGCGCCACGGTGCCCGCCAGTGCCTGGTCGGCCGGCACGATGTTGTACCGGCCGCCGCTGTAGACCATGCGCGCGTTGTTCCAGCCCAGCACCATCTCCAGCAGGTTCAGCGCCTGCGCCGGCGAGACCGGCTTGGGCGTGGCCAGCGTCACCGTGCCCTGCACGCCGGGGGCGATGACGTAGTTCTGCCCGAGCATGTCCCCCAGGATGGCCTTGACCACCGCCTGCAGCGACTCGCCCTCGAAGTTGAACGTCGCCTCGCCGGTGCTCGCCGCCGACAGCGCCGGCGCCGGGCGCGCGGCCGCGCCGCGGTTGATCACCTCGCCGCTGCCGCGGCGGATCACCGGCTGTGGGCCGGCGTCGGTGCCGGCATCGTCGGTGGCCACCGGGGCGGTGCGCGGCGGTGGCTGGGTCGGCGCGCGGCGCACGTCCGGGGTCGGCGTGCTTGCGCAGCCGGCCAGCAGGCCCAAGAGGAGGGAAATCAGGACAACGCGTGACGTCATGTCTGCACTCTACGGGTTCTGCGGCACGGCGGCATCGCCGTTGCGCTGCGGGTTCTGTTGTTGCTGCTGCAGCGCGCGCCGGCGCGCTTCGATGCGTTCGCGGATCGCCTTGAGCTGGTCCTCGCTGGGTGCCGGCGGCGCGGGTGGTGCAGCGGCTGCTGCCGCGGGCACACCACCCTGCGAGGTGGGCGCGGCGGCCGGCGCCGGGGCGACGACCACCGGGGCAGCCACGGGCGTCACATTCGGCGGCGGCGCGGGCATGGCCGGCGTGTTGGCCGGGGCGGCGCCGCGCAGCGCGGTGGGCGCCTCGCCGCCGCGCCCGTCGAAGACCTGCATGTCCAGCGTGCGCACGCCGCCCGGCCCTTCCACCGTGGCGCTGCGCGGGGCGAGCGTGAGCAGGCGCCAGCCATCGACCGCGTCGCCCTGCAAGCGCAGGCGCAGCGAACGGCCCTGGTCGGTGGTGATCGTGGCCATCTGGAAGCGCGGCGTCAGCAACACGCCGGTCAGGCGCAGGCCGGTGGCCTGCGGCGCATCGCTGCCGCCCAGGAAGAACGGATGCGGGCGGCGGTCCTCGGCGAACACCGGGCGCTGCGCGATCGCCGCGTAGGCGGACAGCTCGCCCAGCCGGCGCGGCGGGGCGGTCGGAATCGCCGGCAACGGGCGCGCGGGCAGCGCCGCATCTTCGGCTGGCAGGCGCGAACCCATGCCCAACCCGGCCAGCACCGCCACCAGCACGGCCCACCCGGCGAACACCGCCCGCCATCCCAGGCGCAAGCCGATCGCGTCAGGGCGCATGGGTGGCCTCCGGGGCGACCGCGCCGGGGCGCACGTAGCCGGCCAGATCGAAGCTCACGTCCAGGCCATTGGGCGTGTCGCCGGGCGAGAGCGCCGCGCGCTGCGCCAGCACGTTGAGGTTGTCCACGAACAAGCCCGGCGTGCCGGATTCCAGCGCATGCAGCACGTTGGCCAGCTCCGGCGTGCCGCAGCGCAGGCGTACCTGCACCGCGACGCGGGGAAAACGGCCCTGCGGGTCCACCGGCAGCGCCGAGCGGTTGCTGATCGCACAGCTGCGGTGCCCCGGGCTGGCTTCGGACACCACCGCCTCCAATCGCTGCACCAGGCCGGCCACCGCCAGCTCGGCCGAGGCTTCGGGCAGGAAGCCGGGGCGCGTGGACAGTTGCGCGCGGGCGCGCTGCAGCTGTTCGGCGATGCGCGGGGCTTCCTGCAGCTCGGCGCGCACGCGCTGCGCGCGCTCGCTGGCCGCGCGCACGCGCGCCTCGGTGGCCAGCAGCGGCTGCACGAAGAAAGGATGGACCAGCACGCCGTAGACCAGTGCCAGCACCAGCAGCAGCAGGCCCAGCGCCCAGGCGCGCTCGCGCAGGTCGGGGGCGGCGGTCATCGGCCACCTCCGGCCGCGGGCGGCGGCGCGGCGCCGGGCGCGGCGAGTGTGGCCGTGATGGTGAAGCGGTCGCGGCCCTTGCCGGCATCGCTCTGCAACACGCCGGTGAGCGCGGGCTTGCGCCAGGTCGGCGCGCCATCGAGGCGTTCGACCAGCGCGGCGGCTTCGTCGCTGAGGCCAATCAGTTGCAGCTGGTCGCCCTCCAGCGAGAATTTCTCCAGGTACGTGCCGTCGGGCAGGCGCTGGCTGAGTTCGTTCCACACCTCGATCGCCGCCGGGCGGGCGGCGCGCTGTTGTTCGAAGAACGCGGCGCCTTCGATCAGCGCGGTGAGCTCCTCGCGCTGCACCGCGACCTGCCGCGCGCGCTGGGCCTCCTCGCGCACCTGCGCTTCGAGCGCGTCGGCCGCACCGGCGCGGTTGTCCAGCAACCACTGCGAACCGACCGCCAGCGCGAACAGCCCCACTGCCAGCACGGCCAGGTTCCAGCGCGCCATCGGGTCGCGATGCGCGTGGCGCTCGGCGAGGGGCAGCAGGTTCACCCGCAGCGGCTGGCCTTCGCCATCGCGCACGTCCACCCCGGCCAGCAAGGCGCGCCACGCCGGCGCGATGCCCGCCTCGCCTTCGATGGCGCGGCGCGGCACCACCACCAGTTCGGCGTCGAGCTGCGCATCGCCGTGGTGGCCGAGCGCGCGCACGTCGAACCACACCTGGTCGGCAGTGAACGGGGTCTGCCGGTCGATCTCGAAACGCGCCACGTCCTGCAGGCGGGCCGCGGCGGCGGCCGGCAGGCGCAACGGGCGGCGCAGCGCGGCATGGGCCGGCAGCAGCCAAAACCGCGGCAGCGGGCGCAAGCGCGGCGGCAGCAAGGCATCCCAGTCCGCCGGCGGCACGGCCTCGGGCAGGCGCGCCAGCGGCTCCACGCCCTGCGCGCGTTGCCAGGCCAGCGCCACCTCGGCGCCCTCGCGCCACAGCAACAGGCGCGCCGGCGAAAAGCCCAGCCGCCATTGCCAGCGCGCCGGCAGCCAGGCCAGCAGGGCCGACTGCCACCAGCGCCAGAAGCCGCCGGCCCCCGGCGGAATCCGCAGGCCGATGCGCTCGAGACTTTGCCGCCACGCGGTCATTGCACTGCCGCTCCCTCTTCCCACTGCAACACGGTGTATGCCGAATCGCGGGCGCCCGCGCTGCCGGCACGTACCACCGCCCGCAGCACCACCTCGCGTCCTTCGCCCAGGCGTGCCCGGCTCTCAATACTATAAGTGCCGGTCCCGGTCGCCGTGGCCGCCGGGTCGACCTGCGTGACCGGGGCACCGGGCGGCGCCTGCCGCGCCGCCAGCCAGGCCGCCGGGTCCATGCCCAGCGCCGAGAGCACCGGCGCCGGCGCGAAGGCCGCCAGGGGCTGCGCGCGCTGGCCGTGGATCGTCACGTTCGGCAGCAGCTGCCGGTACAACTCGGCGTCCACCCCCCGCACCAGCCGCAGCTCGCCCAGGCTTTCGAACGGCGCGTCCTTGGCCCCGTAGGGCAGCCCGGCGGCGGCGTAATCGGCATCCTCCGCGCCGCCGGGCGCCTGCAGGCTGTCGGCGTCGCGCCAATCGACAATCGCCGCGGCCACCGCCTGCGCGCGCGCGGGCTCGGCGCCCAGCGCACGCACCAGGCCGGCCAGCAGCGCTGGCGGGGCGCTGTTGAGGTCGACCTTGCCGCCTTCGTCGACGATGCGCACCTGCACCGGGACGCCGTCGAAGGCCCACGCGTAGGCGCGGCCATCCGGCCGCCAGCGCGTGGCCGGCGCGCCACGCAGGCGCCAGAGCGCGTACTCCAGCCCGGCACGCGCGACCATCTGCCCGCGCGCGGCGCCGCGCTGCACGCCCTGCTGCCCGTGTTCCACCCGCGCGGTGAGCGCGAAGGCGCCCACCATCGCCGTGAGCAGCACGATCAGCCACAGCACCAGCACCAACGCCACGCCGCGCATGTGCCGGCTCATAGCGACGTGCGCTCCAGCGGGGCCTGTGGCAACGCCACCAGCAGCGGCGGCCAATCGCCCTGGGCGTCGCGCAACTCGATGCGCACCCAGCGCGGCAAGCGGTCGCTGTCGGGCCACTGGGCCTGCCATTCGCCGATGCGGCGCTCACGCGGGTCGAAGCCGCGATAGGCGAAGCGCACCTCCACCAGCCCGTCGGCCAGCGGTTCGGGCGGCACCGGCCGCGCGGGCGTGAGGGTTTCGCCGGCCTGCACCTGCGTGAGCTGGATCTGCAGGCGCCGCGCCGGGCCCTGACCTTCGACGAGGACATCGTGCAAATAGGGGCCGCCGAACCCGAGGTAGTCGGGCACGTCGGCGACGAAGCGCATGCGCTGCGCCTCGCCGATGAAACGCAGCGGCTGCCGGGTGCCGGGATCGCGCGCCATCATCACCGGCAGTGCGGCCGCCAGGCGCTGGCGCAGGAAGCCCTCCACCGTGCGCATGCGCTCGCTGCGCGCGGCGATCGCCTCGCCCCGCCCGCCCACCGCGCCGGCCGAGCGCAGCGTGGCGAAGGCCAGGGTCAAGCCGGCCGCCAGCAGCACCGTGGCCAGCAGCACCTCGACCAGGGTGAAGCCGGCGGCGCGGCGCGGGCTCATGGCGCACGTCCTTCCAGCGCGGGCGGCACGAGGCGCAGGCTGCGCCAGTGCAGTTGCTGCTCCGGTGCCTCGCCCCAGCGCACGGTGAGGTCCAGCTGCAACAGCTGCGGGTCCATGGGCGATACGGGCTGCGGCGTGGCCGGCGGCTGCGGGTCCGTCCACGGCTGCACGTCCAGCCGCCAGGTGTAGCGGCCCTCTTCCCAACGCCCATCGCGATGCTGCGCGCGCAGCGGGCCGTCCATCTCCAGCCCGGCCAGCAGCGATTGCGCGTGCAGCGTGGCGCGGGTGGCCTGCTCGGCGGCGCGCACCTGCCGCGCGCCGCCGGAGAGCGTGCCGATCAGCAGGCCCAGCGCCAGCGCGAGCAGCGCGAAGGCCACGATCACCTCGATCAGCGTGTAGCCGCGCTGGTGCTTCATCGCGGCACCTCGACCCGGCCGCTGCGCACTTCGCCGGTGATCCACGCCACGTCGATGCGCCAGCGCGCCTGCCGCGCGGCCAATTCGATGCGCCCGCCGCTGGATGCGCCATCGGCGAAGAAGCGGATCGCGCCGGTGCCTTGCCGCGGCTGCACTTCGCGCGCGCCGGTAAAGCCCACGCGCAACTGCGCCGGCACCTGCCCGCGATGGCCCAGCGAACTGGACCAACGGCCGTTGCGCGGGTCGATCTCGAATTGCTGCGGCACGCCGCTGGCCATCGCGCGGGTACGCACCAGCCGCAGCTCGGCGGCCAGCTGCTTGCCGTTGGAGCGCAGGCGCAGGCCCTCGATGCCGCCGCCGAGCACGCCGGCGGCAAGCACGCCAGCCACCGCGATCAACGCGATCACCAGCAGCATCTCCAGCAGGGTGACGCCGCGCGCGCGGCGGCGCGTCATCCGCGGGCCGGGGGCCATGGCGGCTTACTCGTAGACGATATCCGCGTCGTAGCTGCTGCCCCCGGGCTGGCCATCCTTGCCCAGGCTGATCAGGTCGAACGGGCGGCCCGTGCCCGGCACGCGGTAGTCGATGGGGTGGCCCCACGGATCGTTGAGCTCGGCCGGCTTGGCATACGGGCCGAGCCAGCCGGCCGCGCCGGCCGGCGCGTTGACCAGGTCGTCGAGCTTGGTGGGCAGCTTGCCGGTATCGAGCTGGTAGTTCTCGACCTTGCCGGCCAACGTCTGGATCTGCGAGCGGGCCAGGTTGGCCTTGCCGCGGTCCGCGCCGCCCAGCACGCGGCTGCCGACCAGCGTGAGCACCGCGCCGATCAGCACGATGACGATGATGATCTCCAGCAGGCTCATGCCGGACTGGCCGCGCGGCGCAGCGGCGGGAGCGAAACGGCGTCGGTGGATCATGCGGGCTTCCTGGTGGATGAAGAAGGGGATGCGGCCTGCGAGGTTAGCGGGCAGCCGCGGCAAAGGCGATGGCGAAAACGGCGCATCGCCCGTTCAGCCGATCGCATTGGTGAGGTCGTACAAGGGCACCAGCACGGCGATGATCACCCCGCCGACCACCGCGGCGAGCAACAGGGTGAGCAGCGGCACCAGCGCCGCCAGCAGGCGGTCGATGGCCTGCGCGGTTTCCTGTTCGAAGGTGTCGGCCACGCGCAGCAGCATCGTGTCCAGCGCGCCGGATTCCTCGCCCACCTGGATCATCTGCAGCGCCAGCCGCGGGAACTGCTTGCCGCGCCCCAGCGCGCTCGCCAGGCCGTGGCCGTTGCGCACTTCCTCGGTGGCGCGTTCGACCTCGGCGGCGAGCACGCGGTTGCCCAGCACGCCGCGGCCGATGCCCAACGCCTGCAGCAGCGGCACGCCATTGCGCAGCAAGGTCCCCAGCGTGCGTGCCAGGCGCGCGGTTTCCAGCCGGGCGAGCAGGTCGCCGGACAGGCGACGGCGCAACAGCCAGCCATCCAGCGCGAGCCGGAACGCGGGATCGCGCCGCCGCCGCTCCAGCCACAGCAGCGCCACCGCCGGCAGCACCACGAACACGATCCACGCATCGCGCACGAACAGGCCCACCGCCAGCACGCCGCGGGTGAACCAGGGCAACGCCACGTCCAGGCTCTCGTACATCTGCGCGAACTGGGGCACCACGTAGCCGAGCAGGAACAGCAGCGCCAGGCCGACCACCACCAGCAGGATCGCCGGATACACCAGCGCGTTGATCACCCGCCCACGCAATGCCTGGCTGCGCTCGAGGTAGTCGGCCAGGCGCTGCAGCGTTTCGTGCAGGCTGCCGCCGGCTTCGCCGGCGCGCACCATGTTCACGTACAGGCGCGAGAACACGCCATGCTGGCGCTCCAGCGCGGTGGACAGCGGCGCGCCGCCGCGCACCGCGTCGCGGATGGCGGCCAAGGTGCGGCGCTCGCGCGCGTCTTCCGGTAGCTCGATCAGGATCGACAGCGCGCGGTCCAGCGGTTGCCCGGCGCCGAGCAGGCTCGCCAGCTGGTGGGTGAACTGCACCAGCGCCGCGCCGGCCAGCACGCGCGCGCGCCATGGTACGCGCAGGCCCGGGCCGCGCTCGTCGGCGCCGGCCACGCGCGTCTCCACCGGCAGGTGACCCTGCTCCTGCAGGCGCGCGACGACTTCGGCCTCGCTGGCCGCTTCCATCTGCCCGTCGAGCAGCTCGCCCTCGCCGTTGAGCGCCTTGTAGCGGAACAGCGCCATCACGCGGCCCCTGGGCGCGCGCGCGTGCTGCCGGGCATGCCGAAGGCGGCCATCAGCCTTCCTCCGTCACCCGCAGCACTTCTTCCAGCGTGGTCTGCCCGCGCAGGGCCTTGGCGACGCCGTCCTCGTACATCGTGCGCATGCCGGCGCGGCGCGCCAGTTGTTCGATTTCGCCCATGCCGGCGCGGCGCATCACCGCCCGGCGCAGTTCGTCGTCCATGACCAGGAACTCCATGATGGTGGTGCGGCCCAGGTAACCGGTCGGCGCGATCGCCGATGGGCGCGGGCGATACAGGAAAATCTCGCCGTGCGGCCGCCAGCGGCGCAGCTCGAAGCGCTCGATCTCCTCCGGCGAGGCGGCATAGCGCTCGGCGTGGGTGGGCTCCAGCCGGCGTACCAGGCGCTGGGCGAGGATGCCGTTGACGGTGGAGGTGAGCAGGTAGTCCTCCACGCCCATGTCCAGCAGGCGGGTGATACCGCCGGCCGCGTTGTTGGTGTGCAGCGTGGACAGCACCAGGTGGCCGGTAAGCGCGGACTGGATGGCGATGCGCGCGGTTTCCAGGTCGCGCATCTCGCCGATCATGATGATGTCCGGGTCCTGGCGCACGATGCTGCGCAGCGCGTTGGCGAAATCCAGGCCGATCTGCGGCTTGGCCTGGATCTGGTTGATGCCCTCGATCTGGTATTCGATCGGGTCCTCGACCGTGATGATCTTCACGTCCGCCGTGTTGAGCTGGCTCAACGCGGTGTACAGCGTGGTGGTCTTGCCCGAGCCGGTGGGCCCGGTGACCAGCAGGATGCCGTGCGGCAGCTCCAGCACGCGGCGGAACTGCGGCAGGAATTCGTCGGTGAACCCCAGCCGCTGGAAATCGAACACGATGGTCTCGCGATCCAGCAGGCGCATCACCACGCTCTCGCCGTGCGCGGTGGGCACCGTGCTCACGCGCAGGTCCAGCTCCTTGCCCTGCACGCGCAGCTGGATGCGCCCGTCCTGCGGCAGCCGCCGCTCGGCGATGTTCAGCCGCGCCATGATCTTGATGCGGCTGATCACCGCGGCGGTGAGCTTGGCCGGCGGGCTTTCGCCGTCGATCAGCACGCCGTCCACGCGATAGCGCACCTTGAGCCGGTTCTCGAACGGCTCGATGTGGATATCCGACGCGCGCAGCTCCACCGCGCGCTGGATCACCAGGTTGACCAGGCGGATCACCGGCGCCTCGGAGGCGAGGTCGCGCAGGTGCTCGATATCCTCCCCGCCGCTGGCCTCCCCGTCGGCGGTTTCCACGATGGCGCCCATCGCGCTGCGGCCCTCGCCGAACCAGCGCTCGATGACGTCGTCGATTTCCGACCGCAGCCCCACGCGCGCGCGCACCGGCATGCCGGTGGCCAGCGCCACCGCCGAGGCGGCGTAGTCGTCGAAAGGATCGGCCATCCACAGCTCCACCGTGCCGCCCTGTTCACCGATCGGGCAGACGTGGAACTGCTTGAGGAAGCGCGGCGAGAGCGCGCGCACTTCCGGTAGCGACTCGGGCGCGGTATCGGCCAGCGCGCGGCCTTCCAGCAGCGGCAGGCCCATCACTTCGGCGCAGGCCTCGGCGTGGTCGCGCTCGGAGACCAGGCCGAGGCGGCCGAGCAGCGCCAACAGGCCCAGGCCGGATTCGGCCTCCAGTTGCCGCGCGCGCGCCAGGTCGGCCTCCTTGAGCCGGCGGTTCGCCAGCAGGGCCTGCACGATGCGCGAGGACATGTCCTGCGCCACGTCCGGGTTGTCGACCGATGGGCCAGCGATCGCGTTCACGCCCGTCTCCGTTGCCAGCCCGAACTGTAGCAGTTCGGTCACGCGCAACGGCTTTCCACGCTACTGACGTATCGCGATTGTGACGCCATCGAAAGAAGGCGCGCCGGCCAGCCAGACTTGGTACTGCGCTGCCTGCGGCCGGGCGATGAGTACCGTCTCGTGCGTGCCCTCGCGTGCGGAGCGCGCGTCGTAGGCGTCGGCCTGCGGCGGCGCACCATGGCGCACGTACAGCGTGACCTCGCCGCTGCCGCCGTACGTGGTCACCCGCAGGGGCTGGCCGGCGCGCGCGGTGAACGTGTAGCGGCGCCCGACGGCATCGCCCGATTGGCCGCTGGCCGGCACCCGCGCGACGAGCACGCGCGCGGGCGCGCAATCGCGCACGGCGATGTCGCAATCGCGGTCCAGGGCCATGGCCATCGCGGTACCGGCATCGAGGATGCCGCTGCCGATGGGTTTGCCGGCGGGCACCTCGACGGGGAAGGGCCGCGCGCTGGCGGCCAGCAACGCGGCCATGCGCGAAGGCGCCAGCGGCAACTTGCCCCGCGCCACGCGCGCGCCCTGCACCAGCGCCGCCACCCCGGCGACATGCGGCGCGGCCATCGACGTGCCGCCCATGGGCGTGGAGGTGTATTCGCCCGAGGTGGGCGTCGTCGTGCCGGTATATCCCGCCTGCCAGACGAAGCCGCGCATCCCGCCCAGGAAGTCGCCGCCGGGTGCCGACAGCGCCACCGGCGCACCGTAGTTCGAATACCCCGCCATGCCGCCGCCCGCGCCGGTGGCGGCCACCGCGATGACGTTGCGGCAGCTGGCCGGCGAGAACGCGCGCGCATCGGCCCCCGTGTTGCCGGCGGCCACGACCACGACGCTGCCGCGCGAGACCGCCGCGTCGATGGCTTCCTGGTAGGCGCGCCCGCAGGCGCCGCGACCTCCCAGGCTGAGATTGATCACCTGCGCCGGATGCGGATTGGGCGCGGCGTCGCGCACCTCGCCGCCGGAGGCCCACGTGAGGCCATCGACGATGTCCGAGATCCATCCACCGCAGCGGCCCAGCACGCGCACCGGCAGCAGCGTGGCACGCGGCGCCACGCTGGCGCCGCCGAGGCCGTTGCCCGTGGTTTGCGCAATGGTGCCGGCCACGTGGGTGCCGTGCCAGCTGCTTTCCTCCGGCCGGGAGCTGGCGCCGCACTCGCCGGCCAGTGCGCTCCAGTCGCCACGATCCAGCGCGCCCGGCGCGGTACCCGCCTGCTCGCGGCGGGACATGAAAGGCTCGCGGACGAAGTCGTACCCTTCCAACAGGCGCGCACGCGCGAAGTCCGGATGATCGGGCAGGATGCCGGTATCCAGCACGGCCACCACCACGCCCTCGCCCTGGGAGGCGGGCCAGGCCGCCGGTACGTTGGCGCCGCCCAGGGCCTCGTGCAGATGCCACTGGCGGGCCGCGTAATCCGGATCGTCCGGCACGGCGACCGGCGCGGCGGCGATGCGCTGCAGGCGGTCTGGCTCGACGTAGCGCACGGCGGGGTCGGCCGCGATCTCCTCGATCAACCGCTCTAGTTCCAGCGGTGGCAGCGGCGTGGGCAAGCCGAGCAGTTCGGCGCCGTTGCCCAGCCGCCGCAGCCGGCGCACCGCCACGCCGGTGGCGGCGGACGCGCCCTGGGCGCGCGCCAGCGCCGGCGCGAGCGTGCGGCGGACCTGCGCATCCGCGCGCGCTTCCGACAGCGTGTCGTGGAAGCGCACGATCAACCGCTGCGGCGGCGCGGCGGCGGCGGCGGCGGCGGGCAAGGCCAGCAGCGCAGCCAGTGCGCACGCCAGCCTGGAAAAGGAGGCGACATCGAGGGATCGCGATTTCATCTGCACACGCTCCTGCGTTTAGGCATCAGTGGCGCATCCGCGCCGGTTCACCACCCCAGGCCGGCGCCCAAACCCAGCGCGCTCTGGCCACCGCCGAATGCGCCGCCGAGCGTGAAGGTCGCCCGCTCGCTGATCGCATGCTGGTAGCCAATGGACACAGCCGAGGCGCCGCGCTGGAAACCCACGCCCACGCCGAGCCGGTGGTCGGCGCGCACGCCGGCCGCGCTGGTCGCCATGTTCAACATCGCCGCGCCCATCGCGCCCTGCTGGTCGATGCGGCGGTCCTGCTGGCGGAAGCGGTCGTCGATATCGCCGCGATAGCCGGAGAACGCCTCGACGAGCGAGTCGTAGCGCCGTTCGGTGTAGGCGGCGGCGCGCGCCACGCCGTCGTCGAGCTGGGCTTTGTTCACCGCATCGCTGGCCTGCGTGCCCGCGGCCACGTGCGTGACCTGCCGTTCGGCGCCCGGCTGCCCGACCGATACGCTGTACGCGCGGTCGGCGACCGCGCCCTGCCCGAGCGCCACCGCGCCGGTGGCCTGCGTTTCCACGCGCGCGCCCGCCCCCAGCGCGGTGGCACCGGCGGCCAGCGCCTGCGCATCGCGACCGATGGCGAGCGCATCCGGCGAGGCCGCCGACGCGCCGGCGCCGATCGCGCGCGCCGCCAGCGGCATGCTGTCCGCGGACAGGCGTCGCTCGACCGCGCCGAGTGCCTGCGTCACGGCTTCGAATAGTTGCCCGCCGTTGATCGCCTCCACGCTGCCGGCTGACACCGCGCCCGGCGCCACGTTGACCAACCGCCGCAAGGCGGGCCCGCCGATCCCATCGCCGCTGCCGAAGGACACGACCTCGGCGTCCGCCGCGCGCGCGCCGGCGCCGATGGCCACCGCATCGCGCGCTTCCGCCCTCGCGTCCACGCCCAGGGCGATGCTGCGTTCGCCGCTGGCCATGCTGCGGCGCCCGGCCGCCGTAGCCTCCACGCCCGCGGCCTGCGCCACGCCCTCGCCCTGCGCTTGGAACGCTTCGGTGGCCTGGCGCAGTTGCGCCACGTTCGCCGCATCGGTGGCCTGCTCGCCGGCGGCCACGTTCGCCACCTGGCGCTCGGCACCCGCGCTGCCCACCGACACCGTGTTCGCACGCTCGGCCACCGCGCCCGCGCCGAGCGCGACGCTGCGCCGCGCGCTCGCCCGGCTGAAGGCGCCCAGCGCCAGGGCCTGCTCCGCATCGCTTTGGCCGCCGTAGCCCAGCGCCGTGGAAAGCCTGCCGCTGGCCCGCGCGTAGCCGCCGATGCCGATCGCCGCCACCCCTGCGCCCTCGCTGCGCAGGCCCAGCGCCATGGCCTGCAAGCCGGTCACCTGGGTACCGCTGCCGATCGCGAGCGCATAGTCGCCGCCGGCGCGCGCGTCCGACCCCAGCGAGAGGCTCTGGTTGCCGCGCGTGAGCGCGTTGCGCCCGATCGCCACGGCGCGTTCGGCCAGTGCGCCCGCGCCCGCCCCGAGGGCCAAGGCCGCCACGCCGACCGCGCTGGCGCCCTCGCCGGCGGCCAGGGCTTCATCGCCTTCCGCGTAGGCGCCGGCGGCGTTGTCGGCCGATGCGTTGGCGACGAAATACGGCACCGGCTCGGGCACTGGCGCGGCCTGCGCGTGCGCGCGCCCCGCCACCAGGCATGCGGCGAGTGCCGCGAGGGCGCACAGCTGGTCTTGCGCGCGAGGAAAGGCATGGGGCTGCATGGCGATCGCTCCTCCTGTCCGGTGACCCGAACCTGGATGCAGCGTCCTCAAGCCATTGCCCATCCACAACGCCGAAGCGGCACGATCGTGCGTGGAATGCGAAAAATCCGAGGCGATGCGCCACCGTCAGCGCAGACCGCAAAAAAGAGACCCCGCGAATGCCGGGGTCTCTCTCTACACCGTCGCGTTACTGGCGTGCGACCACGCTCACATTCGTATAGCTCGGGTTGCCCAGCAGGCGGATGTAGTAGATGCCCGCCTTCGGCGCGGTGATGCGCACCGTCTCGCTGTTGCCGGTGCGCGTGGACTTGGCATCGAACGAGGTGGTCGTCGGTTCCTTGCCCAGGCTCACGTACAGCGACACGTCGCCGCTGCCGCCGTAGGTCAGCACGGACAGCACCTGGCCGGCACTGGCCTGGAAGCTGAAGAGCTGGTCGCCGCCGGATTGCCCGCCGATCACGACCTTGTTGGTCAACGGCGTGGCATCCGGCGCGCAATCGCCCGAACCCGGATCGCACGGCGGGGTCAGCGCCTTCTCCACGGCGGCGTTGGCATCGACGATGCCACTGCCGATGGGCTTGTTCGCCGGCGGGGCCACCGGGAAGGGCCGCGCGGTCTGCTTGAGCAGGGCTTCCACCGCGGCCGGGGTCAGCGGCGCGCTGCCGGCGGCCGCCAGCGCGCCCTGCACCAGCGCCACGGTGGCGGCGACGTGCGGCGAGGCCATCGAGGTGCCGGCCATGCCGTAGTAGCTGTAGCTGCCCGAGGTGGGCGTGGTCGCGCCGGTGTAGCCGAGCTGCCACACGTAACCGCCCGGGTTGCCGTCCACGCTGCCGCCGCCGCCCGGCGCGGAGAGGTCCACCTTCGCGCCGTAGTTCGAGTACGAAGCGATGCCGCCGTTGATGCGCGTGGCGCCCACGCTGATGACGTTGTTGCACGAGGCGGGGCTGTAGTTGGCGGCATCGTCGGCATCGTTGCCGGCCGCCACCACCACGGTGGTGCCGCGCGACACCGCGCCGTCGATGGCGGCCTGGGTTTCATCGTCGCAGCTGCCGCCGCCGCCCAGGCTCATGTTGATGACCTCGGCCGGGTTGGCGTTGTCGGGTACGCCGTCGACGTGGCCGCCGGAGGCCCAGATGATCGCGTCGGCGATGTCGGAGGTGTAGCCGCCGCAGCGGCCGAGCACGCGCACCGGGAGCACCGTGGCCTTGTAGGCCAGGCCGGCCATGCCGACCGCGTTGTTGGTGTTCTCCGCGACGGTGCCCGACACGTGCGAGCCGTGCCAGCTGCTGTCGCGCGCGGGCGAGCCGGCGTAACACTCGCCGGCCACCGGGTTCCAGTCGCCGTAGTCGAGCGCGCCGGGCACGCGGGCGTCGGTGGGCCGGCGCGAGACGAACGTATCGGTGATGAAGTCGTAGCCTTCCAGCTTGTTCACCGCGATGTCCGGGTGGCCGGGCAGGATGCCGGTGTCGAGGATCGCCACCACCACGCCCTCGCCTTGCGCCTTGTCCCAGGCCGGCTGCGCGTTCACCCCGCCGGCGGCGTTGCTGTAGTGCCACTGGTAGGCGGCGTAATACGGATCGTTGGGCACCAGCAGCGGCTGCTTGAGCCGGTCGATGCTGGCCGACTTCACCGCCGGGTCGGCGGCGATCTCCGCGCGGACGCGCTCGAGCTGCGCCGGCGTGAGCTTGCCGCTGACGCGCAGCAGGTCCGCCCCGGTGCCGAGGCGGCGCACGTAGCCGACCTGCGGCGCGGCGGCGCCGCGCGCGGTGGCACTGGCCAGCCCTGCGCGCCCGAGCGCGGCGGTGGCCGCGGCCAGCTTGGCGTTGCGGTCGCCGGCGGCGGCGGTGCCGTCCTTGTAGCGGACGATGATGCGGGCGGCGGCGCCCTGCGCATCGGCCGGGGCGGCGTGCAGCGGCCCGCGCACGGGCAGCGGGTCGGCCGCCTGCGCGGCCTGCGCGCCGGCCAGGCCCAGGGTGGCGGCCAGTACCGCGGCCAGGGGATTGCGGCGGAAAGCGTGCTTGTCCATCACGGTGAAATCCTCTTCGTTCGTGTTCCGGCAAAAGGTGTGCGGCCATCCTGTGCAACCGCGTCGCCGCTGGCCTGGCCGCGACGCCGTCCCGCCCCCTCGGGTCCGTACTGCCGGTGGCGGCGGTTACCCGCCGCCACCGTGTTCCCGTGTCGGCTTACCAGCCAAAGCCGGCGCCGATGCCTACCGAGCTGTCGTCACTGCTGAAGGCGCCACCCACGGTGATCGTGGCGCGCTCGCTGATCGCCCGCTGGTAACCCACCGACAGCGCCGATTCGCCGCTCTGGAAGCCCACGCCCACGCCCACGCGGTTGTCGGTGCGGATGCCCGCCGCGCTGGTGGCCATGTTCAACATCGCCGCGTTCATCGCGCCCTGCCGGTCGATGCGCTTGTCCTGCCGGCGGAAGCGGTCGTCCACTTCGCCCTGGTAGGCCTCGAACGTATCGGCCATCGCCGAGTAGCGCTGGTCGGTGTACGCGTTGGCGCGGGTGAGGCCGTTGTCGAGCTGCGCCTTGTTGACCGCGTCGGTGTCCTGCGTGCCGGCGGCGACGTTGGCGATCTGCCGCTCCGCCCCCGCGCTGCCCACCGAGACGGTGTTGGCGCGGTCGGCCACCGCGCCCTGGCCCAACGCCACCGCGCCCTGTGCCGTGGCGCTGGCACCCTGCCCGATCGCCGTGGAAGAAGCGGCGCTGACGGTGGCGCCTTCGCCGATCGCCACCGCGTTGGTCGCCACCGCCGCCACGTGCGCGTTGGCGCCGATCGCCGTGCTCCCATCCGCATCCACGCGCGTGTTGCTGCCGATGGCGGTGTCGTTGGGGCCATGCGCGTAGGCGTTGCCGCCAATGGCCGTGCCGGTGATGTCGTTGGCGCGCGCGGCGGTGCCCACCGCGGTGGGCGATGCGGCGGCGGTGCCGGTGGGCTCGGCCGCTGCCGGCGTGGCGTCGGCCGTGCTGGCGACGGTGGCGGTATCTGCTACTGCTGCGGTTTCGGCTTCCACGGCGGTGGATTGCGTGGCGGCCAGCGTCGAGGCGCTGCGCAGCGAACGGGTGCTTGCCACGGTGGCGCTGCCACCAGCGGTGCGGCTATCCAGTTCGCTGACCTTGCTGTCCAGCGCGCTGAGCGCATCGCCGACGGTGCGGTAACTCGCTCCCTGGATGACGTAGGTGGGCGCGACGAACACGCCCTGCGCGCCGAGCGCCGCGCCGCCGCCCAGGAAGCCGATGCTGTTGCTCAGCGCCTGGAACAACTGCCCGCCGTTGATCGCCTCCGTGCTGCCCACCGCCAGGCTGCCCGCGCTGACATTGGTCAGCTTGCGCGTGGCCGGGCCGCCCACGCCGTTGCCGCTGCCGAAGGACACCTCGTTGGCGGCGTAGCTGCGCGAGCCCGAGCCGATCGCCACCGAGTCGGCGCCGCTGGCCCCGGCATTGGCGCCGAGGGCGACGCCGTTCTTGCCGCTCTGCCGCACGAAGCTGTTGTAGCCCAGCGCCACGCCGTTCTCGCCGATGACGTTCGTCTGCCGGCCCACCGCGGTGCTGTTGGTGCCGATGGCCAGGCTGTTGACGCCCACCGCGCTGCCGCCGGTGCCCGAGGCGGTGCTGCCGGCACCCAGCGCCGTGCTGCGCGCCCCGCTGGCGGTGGCGCCCGCGCCGGCGGCGGTGCTGTCGGCGCCGCTGGCGGTGGCCACGCCCTGGCCGTCGGCCTGGATCGCCGCGCTCGCCGCGTCCGCGCCGGCGGCCACGGCATCGAGCTGGCGCTTGTTGACCGCGTCGGTATCGTCCACGGCATCGCCGACGTTGACGATCCGGCGCGTGGCCGGCCCGCCTTCGCCGGTGCCATTGCCCACCGACACCACGTTGTCGGCGTCGGCGCGCGCACCGCCGCCCAGCGCCACCGAGTTGGCGCCGGTGACGCCGGCATTGGCACCCAGCGCCACGCCGTTCGCCGCGCTCTCGCGCACGAAGCTGTTGTAGCCCAGCGCCGCGCCGTTCTCGCCGGCCACCTCGGCCTGGCGGCCCACGCCGGTGCCGTTGACGGCAGTGGTGCTGCCATCTACGCCGACCTGGGTGGCGCCGATCGCCTCGGCCCGTGCATTGCCGCCGATGGCGATGCTGTTGTCGGCCAGCGCGTAGGCGCTCTGGCCGAGGGCGCTGGCGTTGAGGCCGTCCGCGTACGAATTCCAGCCGATGGCGGTGGTGTAGTCGCCGGTGGCCCAGGCGCCGGCGCCGAACGCGGAGGCGCCGGTGCCGGTGGCCTGCGCCGGGATGAAGCCGAAGAACGTGGTGCCGCCGACGGCGACGCTTTCATCGCCGCTGGCGACGCTGAACTCGCCGACCGAGACCGCGCTCGCACCCGAAGCCGTAGCGGCCACGCCGACGGCCGTCGTGTAATCGCCAGACGCCGTGGCGCCGTAGCCCAGCGCGCTGCCGAGATAGCCGCTGGCCTCGCTGTAGCCACCCAGCGCGGTGGCACCGATGTTGGACGCACTGCTGCGGAAGCCGGTAGCCGTGGCCTGGTTTTCCGAGGCCACCGCTTCGCTGCCCGTCGCCGTGGTGTAGGTGGACGTGGCCTGCGCGCCGGCACCGGTGGCCGTGGCGGCGGTATCGCCCGCCACCGAGCCGTCGCCCAGCGCGATGCTGCTCTCACCCAGCGCCTGCGCGTTGTTGCCGAACGCGGACGCGTTGGCACCGCTGGAGAGCGCGTTGAAGCCCACGGCGGTGGCGTTCTCGGCCAACGCATTCGCGCCGCTGCCCAGCGCGCTGGCGCCGTTGCCGATGGCGTTGCTGGCCTCGCCGGCCGCCAGCGCGTTATCGCCTTCGATGTAGGCGCCGGCATCGCTGTCGTCGCTGCCCGAGGCCTGGAAGTACTTGCTGGTGGTGGCGGCGGCATCGGCCACTTCATCCAGCTGCGCCTTGTTCACCGCGTCGGTGTCCTCGGTGCCGGCGGCGACGTGGGTGATCTGGCGCTCCTTGCCGACATCGCCCACGGACACCGTGTTGTCGCGGCTGGCGACGGAGTTGGCACCCAGCGCCACGCTGTTGTCGCCCAACGCGGTGCTGTAGTAGCCGATGGCCGTGCTCAGCTCGCCGCTGGCCCACGACTCCGGACCCACCGCGGTGGCATAGCCGCCGGGCGCGTAGGCGAAGTAGCCCAGCGCGGTGGCCTCCAGGCCGCTGGCTTCGGCCAGCGTGCCGCTGGCCAGGGCGTAGTCGCCGGAGGCGATGGCGCCGGCGCCCAGCGCGGTGGACGCCTCGCCGGTGGCCTGCGTATCGACGAAGAAGCCCAGGCCGGGGATCAGGTCCACCGGGCCGCCGAGCGCCACGCTGCTGGTGCCTGCCGCCACGCTTTGCGTGCCGATGGCGGTGCTGTAATCGCCGACCGCATTGGCGACCGCGCCAAACGCCGAGGACTGCGCGCCCGTGGCATAGGCCCCCACGCCGACCGCCGAGGCGGCGAAGCCGCCGGCGTTGGCGCTGGCCCCGAGCGCGGTGCCGCCGACGCCGGCGCTGGTGGCACCGGTATCGACCGGCACGCCGCCGCTGGTGATCAGCGCATCGCCGTTTTCATCCACCGCCACTCCGCCGACGGCCACCGCCGCCGGGCCGGTGGCCTGTGCGTTGTAGCCGATCGCCGCGCTGTTCTGGCCGGTGGCCAAGGCGTTGGTGCCGATGGCCGTGGCGTTCTGCGCCAGCGCATTGGCACCGCTGCCCAGCGCGCTGGCGCCGTTGCCGATGGCATTGCTCGCCTCGCCTGCGGCGACCGCGTTGTCGCCTTCGACGTAGGCGCCGGCATCGCTGTCGTCGCTGCCGCTGGCCTTGAAGTATTTGTCGGTGTTCTCCGCGACCGCGGCCACTTCATCGAGCTGGCCCTTGTTCACCGCATCGTTCGCGTCGATGCCATCGGAGACGTTGACGATACGCCGCGTGGCCGGGCCACCGATGCCGTTGCCGCTACCCACCGAGACGGTGTTGTCCTCGTAGGTGCGCGAGCCGGAGCCCAGCGCGACGGAGTCGGCACCCGTGGCCCCGGCATTGGCGCCGATGGCCACACCATTCACCGCGCTCTCGCGCACGAAGGTGTTGTAACCCACGGCCACACCGTTTTCGCCGATCACATTGGTCTGGCGGCCCACGCCGGTGCTGTTCACGCCGGTAGTGCTGCCATCCACACCGACCAAGGTGGAACCCACCGCCTCCGCACGCGCGCCGCTACCGACCGCAATGCTGTTATCGGCCAGCGCAAAAGCGCTCTGGCCCAGTGCGCTGGCGTTGAGGCCATCGGCATACGAATTCCAGCCGATGGCGGTGGTGTAGTCGCCAGTCGCCCATGCGCCTGCGCCGAATGCAGAGGCGCCGGTGCCGGTGGCCTGCGCGGGGATGAAGCCGAAGAACGTGGTGCCGCCGACCGCGACGCTCTCATCGCCGCTGGCGATGCTGAACTCACCGACCGACACCGCGCTGGCGCCGGAAGCGGTGGCGGCCACGCCGACGGCGGTCGTGTAATCGCCGGACGCCGTTGCGCCGTAGCCCAGCGCCGAACCGAGGTAGCCGCTCGCTTCGCTGTAGCCACCCAAGGCCGTAGCGCCGATGTTCGACGCATTGCTGCGGAAGCCGGTGGCCGTGGCCTGGTTCTCGGAGGCGACGGCTTCGCTGCCGGTGGCGGTGCTGTACGTCGAGGTCGCTTGCGCGCCGGAACCGGTGGCCGTGGCCGCGGTGTCGCTCGCCACCGATCCGTCGCCCAGTGCGACGCTGCTCTCACCCAAGGCCTGCGCGTTGTTGCCGAAGGCGGCCGCGTTGGTACCCGTCGAGAGCGCGTTGAAACCGACCGCCGTGGCGTTTTCGGCCAGCGCGTTCGCGCCGCTGCCATACGCGCTGGCGCCGTTGCCGATGGCATTGCTCGCCTCGCCTGCGGCGACCGCGTTGTCGCCTTCGACGTAGGCGCCGGCATCGCTGTCGTCGCTGCCGCTGGCCTTGAAGTATTTGTCGGTGTTCTCCGCGACCGCGGCCACTTCATCCAGCTGGCCCTTGTTGACCGCATCGTTCGCGTCGATGCCGTCGGAGACGTTGACGATGCGCCGCGTGGCCGGACCACCGATGCCATTGCCGCTGCCCACCGAGACGGTGTTGTCCTCGTAGGTGCGCGAGCCGGAGCCCAGCGCGACGGAGTCGGCACCCGTGGCCCCGGCATTGGCGCCGATGGCCACACCATTCACCGCGCTCTCGCGCACGAAGGTGTTGTAACCCACGGCCACGCCGTTTTCGCCGATCACATTGGTCTGGCGGCCCACGCCGGTGCTGTTCACGCCGGTGGTGCTGCCATCCACGCCGACCAAGGTGGAGCCGACCGCCTCGGCACGCGCGCCGCTACCGACCGCAATGCTGTTATCGGCCAGCGCAAAAGCGCTCTGGCCCAGCGCGCTGGCGTTGAGGCCATCGGCATACGAATTCCAGCCGATGGCGGTGGTGTAGTCGCCAGTCGCCCATGCGCCTGCGCCGAAGGCGGAAGCCCCCGTGCCGGTGGCCTGCGCGGGGATGAAGCCGAAGAACGTGGTGCCGCCGACGGCGACGCTCTCATCACCGCTGGCGATGCTGAACTCGCCGACCGACACCGCGCTGGCGCCGGAAGCGGTGGCGGCCACGCCGACTGCGGTCGTGTAATCACCGGACGCCGTGGCGCCGTAGCCCAACGCGCTGCCCAGGTACCCGCTCGCCTCGCTGTAACCACCGAGCGCAGTGGCGCCGATGTTGCTCGCACTGCTGCGGAAGCCCGTCGCCGTGGCCTGGTTCTCGGAGGCCACCGCTTCGCTGCCGGTCGCCGTGCTGTAGGTCGAAGTCGCCTGCGCGCCTGCGCCGGTCGCAGTGGCTGCCGTGTCCGCGGCCACCGAACCATCCCCCAGCGCGATGCTGCTCTCGCCTAGCGCCTGCGCGTTGTTGCCCAGCGCTGCCGCATTGGCGCCTGCGGCGAGCGCGTTGAACCCCACCGCCGTCGCGTTCTCCGCCAGCGCATTGGCACCACTGCCATACGCGCTGGTTCCGTTGCCGATGGCGTTGCTCGCTTCGCCCGCGGCTACGGCGTTGTCGCCTTCCACATAGGCGCCGGCGTCACTGTCGTCGCTGCCGCTGGCCTTGAAGTATTTGTCGGTGTTCTCCGCGACCGCGGCCACTTCATCCAGCTGGCCCTTGTTGACCGCATCGTTTGCGGCCACGCCATCGGAGACATTGACGATGCGCCGCGTGGCGGGGCCACCGATGCCGTTGCCGCTGCCCACCGACACCGTGTCGGCTTCATACGTGCGCGAGCCGGCGCCGAGCGCCACCGAATTGGCGCCGGTCGCACCGGCATTGGCGCCGATGGCCACACCATTCACGGCACTCTGCCGCACGAACGTGTTGTAGCCGACGGCCACGCCGTTTACGCCGATAACGTTGGTCTGGCGGCCGACACCGGTGCTGTTCACGCCGCTGGCGCTGCCGTCCACGCCGACGACCGATGCACCGGTCGCCGTGGCCCTCGCGCCTGCGCCCAAGGCGAGCGAGTTGTTGCCGCTGGCGACGGTGCGCGTGCCGATGGCGACCGCGTCGGTACCGCTGGCCGTGGCGCTGCCATCCACCACGCAGCTGTCGAGGATGCTCCCGCCGAGCACGATGCAGTTCTGGTTGCCGCCGACCTCGACCGATTGCGATGCCGCCGGCGATGCCACGCCGAACAGCAGCAGCATGCCGGTCGCCAGCACGGCATGCGATGCGACGCCGGTGCGCCGATCGAGTGTGATTCCGGGGCTGTCGCTGCGGGCCAATTCCGAGGCCACCGTCCACATACCCAACGACTTGTTCCAGACCTTGCGATAAATCCGATTCATCGACTTCGCTCCTCGAATGGACTGGGTTTCTGCTTTTGCGAAAAACAAACAGCGAAACAGCCCCATCGCCCGGCCATCCAGCCACGCGATCCCCCTGAGGTGTTGTCTTTCCCAGGCCCCGCGGAAGCGGGCAGCGAGACGGCTCACGCCAGTCGCCTGGTCGCGAGTCATCGCGACGAACTGAGGAATGCGTCAAGTGTTAACAGCGACGAAATCGAGCGTCAAGTTTTTGACATTCCTGATCGTGTTTTGCTTCATCCGTCACGGAATGACGCGAATTTTGTTAAGAAGAAATGAATTGCCCAGAAAAACAGGGTGATAGCCGCGTCATCGTGTCGACGCCGGCAAGGGCTTTCACACGCCGCGCAAAAGAAAACCGCCGGCAGGGTGGCCGGCGGTTTCATGGGTGCAACGATCAACGCGGGAAAATTTATGCGTCAGCCGCACCATACGCGCGCGTTGCGGAACATGCGCAACCACGGCGAATCGCCTTGCCACTCGGCTGGATGCCAGCTCAGGTTGATCGCGCGCGGGGTGCGCTCCGGGTGCGGCATCAGGATCGTGGCGCGGCCGTCCTCGCTGGTGAGGCCGGTGATGCCGTCAGGCGAACCATTCGGATTGAGCGGGTACTGCGTGGCGAGGTTGCCGTCGCCATCGACATAACGCAGCGCTACGCGCGCGGCCGCCTGATCGACGGCGCTGGCGAATTCCGCGCGGCCTTCGCCGTGCGCCACCGCCACCGGAATACGCGAACCGGCCATGCCCCGCAGCAGCACCGACGGCGATTCCACCACTTCCAGCAGCGCGGTGCGGCCTTCGAACTGTTCGCTGCGGTTGCGCAGGAAACGCGGCCAGTGCTCGGCGCCCGGGATGATGTCCTTGAGCTGGCTGAGCATCTGGCAGCCGTTGCACACGCCGAGCGAGAAGGTGTCCTCGCGCGCGAAGAACGCGGCAAAGGCATCGCGCAGTGCGCTGCGCTCCAGGATCGACGTCGCCCAGCCCCGGCCCGCGCCGAGCACGTCGCCGTAGCTGAAGCCACCGCAGGCGGCCAGGCCGTTGAAATCGCCCAGCTGCACGCGGCCGGCGATCAGGTCGCTCATGTGCACGTCGAACGCATCGAAGCCGGCGCGCTCGAAGATGTTGGCCATCTCGATCTGGCCGTTGACGCCCTGCTCGCGCAGGATCGCGACCTTCGGCCGCGCGCCGGTGGCGATGAACGGTGCGGCGACATCCTCGGCCGGATCGAACGCCAGCTTCGGCTTCAGGCCCGGGGCGTTGAAGTCGCGCGCGACGGCGCGCTCCTCGTCGGCGCTGTCCGGGTTGTCGCGCAGCTTCTGCAGGGCGTGGGTGACCGACCACCAGGCGTCGAACAACTCTTCCCACTGCCACTGCGCCACGCTCTTGCCTTCCAGCGAGACGCGCACCTTGGGCGAGGCGATCGGGCGAGCGATGCGCTGCGCGCACTCAGTGAGCGCGTGGCGCTCGACCAGGTCGGCGAACGCGGCGCGGTCCTCGCCGGCCACCTGCACGATGGCGCCGAGTTCCTCGTTGAACAGGCTGTGGAACGCGTCGTCGCCCCAGGCGTCGAGGTGGATGTCCAGGCCCTGGCGCGAGGCGAAGGCCATCTCGCACATCGCGGCGAAGGCACCGCCGTCGCTGCGGTCGTGATAAGCCAGCAGCAGGCCGGCTTCGCGTGCATCGCGGATCAGCTCGAAGAAAGCGCGCAGGCGCTGCGGGTCGTCCAGGTCCGGCACGTCGCCGCCGAACGCCGGCATCGCTTCCTCGCCGGCATACACCTGCGCCAGCACCGAACCGCCCAGGCGCTGCTTGCCGCCGCCCAGGCCGATCAGCCACAGGTCGCTGTCCTCCTCGCGGGCGAGCAGCGGGGTGAGCTGCGGGCGCACGTCGGCCACCGGGGCGAAGGCGGTGATGACCAGCGACACCGGCGAGACCGACTTCTGCGCCACGCCGTCGGCGTGCCACTGCGCCTGCATCGAGAGCGAGTCCTTGCCGACCGGGATGCTGATGTCCAGCTGCGGGCACAGCTCCATGCCCACCGCGCGCACTGCGTCGTACAGCAAGGCGTCCTCGCCGGGATGGTTGGCCGCGGCCATCCAGTTCGCCGAGAGCTTGATGGTGTCCAGCGCATCGACCGGCGCGGCGCACAGGTTGGTGATCGCCTCGCCCACGGCCATGCGCGCGGCGGCGGCCGAATCGAGCAGCGCCAGCGGCGTGCGCTCGCCCACGGACATGGCTTCGCCGGCGAACCCGTCGAAGTCGGCCAGGGTGATCGCGCAATCGGCCAGCGGCAGCTGCCAGGGGCCGATCATCTGTTCGCGCGCGGTGAGGCCGCCGACGCTGCGATCGCCGATGGTGACCAGGAAGTTCTTGGCCGCCACGGTCGGGTGCGCGAGCACGCGCAGGCCGGCTTCGCGCAGGTCGATCGCGGCGGTGGACAGCGCCGGCCACTGCGGCGCGGCCGGATGGGCGGTATCGCGGTGCATCTTCGGCGGCTTGCCGAACAGCACGTCCATCGGCAGGTCGATGGCGGCATCGGCCGGGATGTGCCCCGGCGTGGCGCCGTAGGCGACGACCAGCCTTTCCTCGGCGGTCGCCACGCCCACCGCGGCGAACGGGCAGCGCTCGCGCGCGCAGATGTCGGCGAACTCGGCCAGGCGTGCCTGCGGCACACCGAGCACGTAGCGCTCCTGCGATTCGTTGCACCACAACTGCATCGGCGACAGCGAGGGGTCGTCGCTGGGCACCTTGTCCAGGTCGATCACGCCGCCCACGCCGGAGTCGTGTAGCAGCTCGGGAATGGCGTTGGACAGGCCGCCCGCGCCGACGTCATGGAACCAGCGGATCGGGTTATCCAGGCCCAGCGCGACGCAGCGGTCGATCACTTCCTGGCAGCGGCGCTCCATTTCCGGGTTGTCGCGCTGCACGCTGGCGAAGTCGAGTTCCTCGGCGCTGTCGCCGGAGGCGACCGAACTGGCGGCGCCGCCGCCCAGGCCGATCAGCATCGCCGGGCCACCGAGCACGATCACCGCATCGCCCGGCTGCAGGCGGATCTTTTCCACCTGCACGCGGTCGATGGCGCCCAGGCCGCCGGCCAGCATGATCGGCTTGTCGTAGGCGCGGCTCAGCGCCTGGCCTTCGGCCAGCTCGAAGCTGCGGAAATAGCCCAGCAGGTTCGGGCGGCCGAACTCGTTGTTGAACGCGGCGCCGCCCAGCGGGCCGTCGAGCATGATGTCCAGCGCCGGCGCCATGCGCGGGTTCAGCGCGCGCGGCGCCTCCCACGGCTGCGGCAGGGTCGGGATGCGCAGGTGCGAAACCGAGAAGCCGGTCAGGCCGGCCTTGGGCTTGCCGCCGCGGCCGGTGGCGCCTTCGTCGCGGATCTCGCCGCCGGCGCCGGTGGACGCACCGGGGAACGGGGCGATCGCGGTCGGGTGGTTGTGCGTCTCGACCTTGATCTGGAACGCGCTGGGCACCGCGGTCTCGGTGCGGTAGCGGCCGGTCGCCGGATCGGGGCGGTAGCGCGCGGCCACATGGCCTTCCACCACCGCGGCATTGTCGCTGTACGCGCTGAGCGTGTACTGCGGGGTCTGCTGGTGGGTGTGCTTGATCATCCGGAACAGGGAACGGTCCTGGTCCTTGCCGTCGATGGTCCAGCTGGCATTGAAGATCTTGTGCCGGCAGTGCTCGGAATTGGCCTGCGCGAACATCATCAGCTCGACGTCGGCCGGGTCGCGGCCCAGCTCGGTATAGCGCTCGCGCAGGTAGTCGATCTCGTCCGGTGCCAGGGCCAGGCCGAGGCGTCCGTTGGCCGCTTCCAGGTCGGCCAGCGCGATGCGTTCGACACTGCCGCGCGCCGGCGCGGTGAACAGTGCCTGCGCCGCCTCGGCCGAATCGAGCAGCGACTGGGTCATCGGGTCGTGCAGCAGCTTGGCGAGCGCGGCCTGGGTGGCGGCGTCCTGCGGCCAGCCGGCCAGGTCGATGCGCGTGCCGCGCTCCACGCGCTGGATCGCCTGCCCGGCACCGCGCACCAGTTCGGTGGCCTTGCTCGACCACGGCGAGAGCGTGCCCAGCCGCGGCACCACGAAGCGGCTCAGGCTGCCGGCCTCGGCAGGCGCCGGCGTGGCCTCGGCCTGCAGGATGCGGCGCAGGGTGGCCAGGTCGGGCGATTGCCCGGCCTCGGCCTGGACGAAGTAGACGTGCCAGGCGCCGGTGAGGCGCAGCGCGGGAGCGACGGTTTGCAGGCGGGATTGCAGCCGAGCCAGGCGGAACGGCGACAGGGCGGGCGCGCCCTCAAGGACGATCATCCGGGGGACCGTAAACGGGAAACGGGGCCCACTATTGTAACCCTGACGGCCGCGTGGCACCCATGCCGGGGGCCGGCGCCCACGCAGCCCGGCGCACGCGCGCCCCGAGGCGCCGCCGGTTGAAGCGCCTTATCCCGCCGGCCGCGCGGGGCGGGCGGCCGGCGAGCCCGGTCCCGAGGTCCTGCCCCGCAAGACCCCGGGGGTTCGGCCGCGTCGCGGCCGGAACGACCTCAGCGGCTGCCGCCGGCGGCCGCCGATGCGGCGCGCTTGTCCAGCGCGGCACGCAGCTGCGCCGGCGGCAGGTAGCCGCCCAGCTGCATGCCGTCCGGGCCGAAGATGGCCGGCGTGCCGTTCACGCCCAGGCGCTGGCCCAGGTCGTACTCCATGTTGACCGGGCTGCTGGCGCAGGTCTTGGCCGCCACCGCCTTGCCGGACTTGGCCGCCGTCAGCGCCTGCTTGCGGTCGCTGGCGCACCACACCGAGACCATGTCCTTGTAGTCCTGGCTGCCCAGGCCCATGCGCGGGAAGGCCAGGTACTCGACCGCGATGCCCTGCCGGTTGAGTTCGTCGATCTCGCTGTGCAGCTTGCGGCAGTAACCGCACTCGATGTCGGTGAACACGCTGATGGTGTACTTCGGGTTCGGCGGCGCGAAGACGATGCGCTCGCTGCGCGGCACCTTGGCCAGCTGGTCGCGGCGGTAGGCCAGCAGGCCCTCGCTGGCGGCGAACTGGCGCGCCTGGATGTCGAACGGCTGCGCCTGCATCAGGTAGCGGCCGTCGTCGCTGACGTACAGCACCTGCCCGCCGACGATGGCTTCGCGGAAGCCGGCGAACGGGGCCGGGCCGATGTAGTCCGGCTTGAAGTCCGGGTCCAGCGCGGCCAACGCGGCACGCACGCGCTGGTCGGTGCCGGCGGCCGGCGCGGCGGCGGCCGGCTTGCCGGTCGCCGCGGTCTTGGCGGGAGAGGCCGGCTGGGCACAGGCCGAGAGGCTGGCCGCGCACAGCAGCGTGGAGAGGACGTAACGGAACATCGGCACTTCCAGAAAGCGGATTTGGCCGGATTCTCGCACAGCCGGTCTGAAGGCCGTCGCGACGCGCTCCTCAACCGCGCGGATGGTGGCGCTGGTGCAACTGCTGCAGGTGCTCGCGCGCCACCAGGGTGTAGATCTGCGTGGTGGAGAGCGAGCTGTGGCCCAGCAGCATCTGCAGCGCGCGCAGGTCCGCGCCACGGTTGAGCAGGTGCGTGGCGAAGCTGTGGCGCAGGCCATGCGGGCTGACCTGCGCCGGGTCGATACCGGCCACCGCGGCGTAACGCTTGACCAGTTGCCAGAAGTGCTGGCGCGTCAGCGGCTTGCGCGCGGCATCGATGAACATCGGCACCTGCCCGTCGGCGCCGGCCGGTACGCTCTTGCCCGCCGCCAGGGCCGCCCGCCCGCCTTCGAGATAACGCTGCAGCCAGTGCTGCGATTCCTCGCCCAACGGCACCAGCCGCTCCTTGCTGCCCTTGCCGGTCACCCGCAGCACGCCCTGACGCAGGTTCACCGCGTTGGCCGGCAGGCCGACCAGCTCGCTCACGCGCAGCCCGGCGGCGTACATCAATTCGAGCATGGCGCGGTCGCGCAGGCCGGCCGGGTCGTCCAGCGCGGGGGCAGCGAGCAGTGCGTCGATCTGGCTTTCGGCCAGCGCCTTGGGCAGGGCACGCGGCAGGCGCGGCGGGTCGATCAGCGCGGTGGGATCGTCGGCGCGCTCGCCGCGCGCCAGCGCCTGGCCGAAGAAGGCGCGCAGGGTCGAGAGCAGCCGCGCGTTGCTGCGCGGCGAATAGCGCTGGCCCGTGCGCCAGGCGAGGTAGTCGAAGACGCCGGCGCGGTCGATGCCGGCCAATCCGCCCCCCCGCCCGTCGCGCCAGCGTGCCAGGCCGGAAAGATCGCGGCGGTAGCTGTCCAGGGTTTGCCGCGCCAGGCCCTGTTCGGCCCACAGGCGGTCGAGGAAGCGCTGGATCGCCTGTTCGTCTGCGGCGCGCAGTGGCGGGAGTTCGCCGACACGCTGGCGTCGTTCTGCCGGGGAATGCGAGGACATGCGCCCAGCTTAGCCGCACTCGGCCCGTGCCGGCTGCCTCGCCCGGCGGCGGGCGGCTATGCTCCGGGCATGGAGCCCACTGCCGCCTCGCACGACCTCGCCGCCTCCCCCGCCCGCCCGCGCAGCCTGGTGCCATGGCGCCTGCTCGCGCTGTTCTACGACTTCTGGCCGGTGGTGGCGCTGTGGATGCTGGTGTCCACCGCGTTCACCGTCGGCTTCTTTTTGGCCGGGCACCGCAGCCGCGAGAACATCGCGCCTTTCAGCGCGCTGCAATGGCTGCTGTGGCTGTGCTGCTGGATCGTCGCGGGCATCTACGCCACCGTGAGCTGGCGGCGCGGCGGGCAGACCCTGGGCATGCGGCCGTGGCGCCTGCACCTGACGGGCGCCCGTGGCGAGGTGCCGACCTGGCCCGCATTGTGGCGACGCTATGCCGTCGGCACGGTGTCGTTGCTGGCGGGCGGCCTGGGCTTCTGGTGGGCGTTCGTCGACCGCGAGCGGCTCACCTGGCACGACCGCCTCAGCGGCACGCGCCTGGAGCGCAGGGAAAAGCGCCCGCGCTAGGGCCGCGTTCCCGCGGCGCGGTTCGCTAGCTGCTGCGCCGCCGGAACAACCAGCCGGAGACCAGCATCATCACGATGGGCGGCAGCGCGTAGGCGATGCGGTAATCGAACTTGAGCGCGCCGGCCATGCGCCCGAAGAACAGCTGCAGCAGCCAGAAGCCCAGCGCGAACAGGATGCCCAGGAACAACCGCTTGCCCATGCCGCCGCTGCGCAGCGAGCCGAAGGCGAACGGGATGGCGGCCAGGCACAGCGCCAGCACGTTGAGCGGATAGAACCAGCGGCTCCAGTACTGGTCCTCGTAGTCGCGCGCGTCCAGCCCGTTGCGGCGGCGGTACTCGATGCTCGTATGCAGGTCGTGCGCGGAGAGGTTGCGCGGCTTGGCCAGCCCGGCGGCCAGCGCGGCCGGGTCCAGCGCGGACTGCCACGGCATCTCGGCCTTCTTCTCGCGCGTCACCGAGCGCTCGGCGAAGTGGTCTTCCTGCACCTGGCGCAGCGTCCAGCCCGAATCGCGGTGTTCGGCCACCGCGGCATGGGTCAGCGTCTGCAGGCGGCCGTCTTCGCCGAGCTGATACAGCCGCACGTCGTGCAGCTCCAGCGCGGTACCGCCGCCTTCGAGCAGCTTCTCCTCGCCGCTCTGGGCGTTGAGGAAGGTGTTGCCCTCGCGCGCCCACAGCCCGGCGTAGCGCGCCATGGACATATTGCTTTCGTAGCGCGCGCTCGACTTGAGCACGTCGGCCTGCCCCTGCGCCCAGGGGCCCAGGGTCTCGCCGCTGATGACCATCAGCGCGGTCAGCAGCGCCATGGCGGCGGCCACCGAGAGGCTGAGCCGGCGCCGCGACAGGCCCAGCGCGCGCAGGGCGGTCAGCTCGGAGGTGGCGGCCAGTTGGCCCAGGCCCATCAGCGCGCCGATCACCGCGGCGGTCGGGAACAAGGTGTAGGCACGCCGCGGCACGGTATAGGCGACGTAGGCGATGGCGTGGCCGAAGCTGTAGCTGCCCTGCCCGATGTCCTTGGCTTCGCTGGAAAACGCGTTGACGATATCCAGGCCCAGCAGCACCGCCCAGGTCAACAGCACCGTGCCGATGACCGCCCGGCCGATGTACAGGTCATGGATGCGCGGGGTGATCCTCATGCCGCCGCCCTCCGCGGCCGCGACAGGCGTCCATCGCGCAGGTAGGCCCACACCGCCACCACCAGCAGCGGCAGCAGCAGCCACCACAGGCCCAGCGCAGCCGGCGTCTTGCCGGCGGAGATCCACTGCGTGCCCACGATCATCAGGTTGGTGCCCACCAGGTAGCCCAGGAATGCCAGCATGATGCGGCCGTAGCGCTGCTGGCGCGGCGAGCTGCGCGAGAGCGGCAGGGCCAGCAGGGCGAAGGCCAGCGCGAGCAGCGGCGGGGCGATGCGCCAGTTCAACTGCGCGCGCGCCGACAGCCGCTCGTCGCCGATCAGTCGACGGGTGGACATCACTTCCGGGTCGTTCTCGTCATGCACCTGCGCCCGGTCCGGCAGCGCGACCTCGTTGCGGGCAAAGCGCAGCAGGCGGTAATCCAGGCCATCGCCCTGGGCCGGCCCTTCCACGCGGTAACCGTTCTCCATGCGCAGGAAGCGGTCCTTCTTGCCTTCGAAGAACACCGAGCCGGTGTTGGCGGTAGCCACGTCCACGCGGTCGTCGGTCTGGCGCTGCATGAAAATCTTGCCGAACTGGGTGCCATTGGGCGACACGCTGGACAGGTAGACCACCCCACCGCCGGACAGCGGCGTGAAGCGGCCGGCTTCCAGGCCGGCGATCACCACCGAGCGGTTGGCGTCCTCGAGCATCTTGTCGGCGGTGCGCGTGGCCAGCGGGCCCAGCCACAGCGAGCAGGCGCCGATCAGCGCCACCACCGGCACGGTCAGCAGCATGATCGGGCGCAGCAGGCGGCGCGGCCCCACGCCGATGGCGGTGATCACCGCCATTTCCGAATCGCGGTACAGCCGGGACAGGGCCAGCAGCAGGCCCAGCATCAGCGCCAGCGGGAGGATCAGGGGCAGGTAGGCCACGAACTGCAGCCCCAGCTGGGACAGCAGCAGCCGGGCCGGGACCTTGCCATCGGCGATGTTGCCCAGGATGTCCACCAGCACCGCGCCGACGCTGACCACCAGCAGCACGATCAGCGTCGCCAAGAAGCTCTGGGTGAAATCGCGCAACAGATATCGGTCGAGCTTCGGCATAAGGTGGGGGCTTGCTAAACTCTTGGATTCGTTCGCGGAGCCGCCAGCCTAACCGGGCCGGCGTAAACAGTCCGCGATTGTACGGACTTGCCAACGGAATCTGCTCAATGGCCCTGCAATTCACCCTGAACCTCGACGCCCCGGCCTCCGCCGCGGTGGACTGCCTCGTCGTCGGCGCCTTCGCCGACCAGTCCCTGTCCCCGTCCGCCCAGGCGCTGGACGCGGCCAGCGGCGGGCGCATCACCGCCCTGCTCGCCCGCGGCGATGTCAGCGGCAAGACCGGCGCCACCGCGCTGCTGCACGACCTGCCCGGCGTCGCCGCGCCGCGCGTGCTGGTGGTCGGGCTGGGCGATGCGGGCAAGTTCGGCGCGCCGCAGTACCTCAAGGCGGTCGGCGACAGCGTGCGCGCCCTGCGCAGCGGCCCCGTCGCGCAGGCGCTGTTCACCCTTTCCGAGCTGCCGGTGAAGGGCCGCGACGCGGCCTGGGCGATCCGCCAGGCGATCATCGCCGGCGACCACGCTGCCTACCGCTACACCGCCACCCTCGGCAAGAAGAAGGCAGAGGACAAGGGCCTGGCGCACCTGGCCGTGCGTGGCGAGGACACCGCGGCCCTGGCCCAGGGCCAGGCCATCGCGGCCGGCGTGGAATACGCCCGCGAGCTGGGCAACCTGCCGCCGAACCTGTGCAACCCGGCCTACCTGGCCGAGACCTCGCTGGCCTTCGCCGCCGCCCATGACGGCGCCGAGGCCGAGGTGCTGGACGAAGTGCAGATGGAAGCCCTCGGCATGGGCTCGCTGCTGGCCGTGGCGCGCGGCTCGGCCAACCGCCCGAAGCTGGTGGTGCTGAAGTGGAACGGGGGCGGCGACGCACGGCCCTACGTGCTGGTCGGCAAGGGCATCACCTTCGACACCGGCGGCGTCAACCTCAAGACGCAGGGCGGCATCGAGGAAATGAAGTACGACATGTGCGGCGGCGCCAACGTCATCGGCACCTTCGTGGCCACGGTGAAGGCGCAGCTGCCGGTCAACCTGGTGGTGGTGGTGCCGGCGGTGGAGAACGCCATCGACGGCAACGCCTACCGCCCGTCGGATGTCATCACCAGCATGTCCGGCAAGACCATCGAGGTGGGCAACACCGACGCCGAAGGCCGCCTGATCCTGTGCGATGCGCTGACCTATGCCGAGCGCTTCAATCCGGAAGCGCTCATCGACGTGGCCACGCTCACCGGCGCGTGCATGGTCGCCCTGGGCCACCAGACCGCCGGCCTGATGAGCAAGCACGACGACCTCGCCAACGAGCTGCTGGCCGCCGGCGAGTACGTGTTCGACCGCGCCTGGCGCCTGCCGCTGTGGGACGAATACCAGGGCATGCTCGATTCCACCTTCGCCGACGTCTACAACATCGGCGGCCGTTGGGCAGGCGCGATCACCGCCGGCTGCTTCCTGTCGCGCTTCACCGAAAACCAGCGCTGGGCGCACCTGGACATCGCCGGCGTGGCCAGCGACGAAGGCAAGCGCGGCATGGCCACCGGCCGTCCGGTGGGCCTGCTGACGCAGTGGCTGCTGGACCGCGTCGCCGCCGCGGCGTGATGCCTCCGGAAGAAGGCGTGCGGCCCGCGCCGGCGCCTTCTTCCGCCTTCCCGAACCCCTGCGAATCCCGCCGATGCCCCGCGCCGACTTCTACCTGATCGCCAAGCCCCGCTTTCTCACCGAACCGCTGAAGCTGGTCTGCGAACTCGCGCGCAAGGCAAACGACGCCAACCTGTCGATGCTGATCCTGGCCCGCGACGGGGCCCAGGCCGAGGAACTGGACGACCTGCTGTGGTCCTTCGACCCCGACGCCTACATCCCGCACCAGATCGCCGGCATGGACGAGGACGAGGACGAGGCCCCGGTGCTGATCGCCACGCCGGACACCGACGTGGCCGCGCGCGCCCTGGTGTTGAACCTGCGCGATGATCCCTACCTGGGCGCCTGCGACCGCATCCTGGAAGTGGTGCCGGCCGACCCGGCCGCGCGCGAGCCGCTGCGCGAGCGCTGGAAGCAGTACAAGGCCCTCGGCCTGGAACTGAACAAGTACGACATGTAAGGCGCCGCCCCGCCGCGGCCCCTCCCGAACACGCTCAAGAACCCCCAGATCCCGGTCTTATGTCCCTCGCCTCCAGCTACGATCCCAAGTCCTTCGAATCCCGCCTGTACGCCGAGTGGGAGAAGGCCGGCCATTTCAAGCCGTCCGGCCAGGGCGAGCCGTACACCATCCTGCTGCCGCCGCCGAACGTCACCGGCACGCTGCACATGGGCCACGCCTTCCAGCAGACGCTGATGGATGCGCTGGTGCGCTACCACCGCATGCGCGGCTACGACACGCTGTGGCAGGTCGGTACCGACCACGCCGGCATCGCGACCGAGATGGTGGTCAGCCGCAACCTGCAGCTGGAAGGCAAGGGCGAAACCCGCGACACGCTCGGCCGCGAGGGCTTCATCGCCAAGGTGTGGGAGTGGAAGCAGCATTCGGGCGACGTGATCGAGCGCCAGATGCGCCGGCTGGGCACCTCGGCCGACTGGTCGCGCAGCACCTTCACCATGGACCCGCAGCCCTCGGCCGCCGTGACCGAGGCGTTCGTGCGCTGGTACGAGCAGGGGCTGATCTACCGCGGCCAGCGCCTGGTCAACTGGGACCCGGTGCTGAAGACCGCCATCTCCGACCTGGAAGTGGAGAACGTCGAGGAAGACGGCTTCCTGTGGTCGATCCGCTATGCGCTCGATGACGGCGCCACCTACGAGCACGTCGAGCGCGACGAGGACGGCCAGGAGACGCTGCGCGAGACGCGCGGCTACCTCGTCGTGGCCACCACGCGCCCGGAAACCCTGCTCGGCGACACCGCCGTGATGGTGCACCCGGAAGACGAGCGCTATGTACACCTGGTCGGCAAGACCGTCACCTTGCCGTTGACCGGCCGCCGCGTGCCGGTGATCGCCGACGACTACGTCGACCGCGCGTTCGGCACCGGCGTGGTCAAGGTCACGCCCGCGCATGACTTCAACGACTACCAGGTCGGCCTGCGCCACAGCCTGCCGCTGATCAACCTGTTCACCCCGGTGGCCGCGCTCAACGAGAACGCGCCGGAACGCTTCCAGGGGCTGGACCGCTACGAGGCGCGCAAGCAGGTGCTGGCCGAACTGGAGGACCAGGGCCTGCTGGTGGAAGCCAAGCCGCACAAGCTGCAGGTGCCGCGCGGCGACCGCACCGGCCAGGTCATCGAGCCCTACCTCACCGACCAGTGGTTCGTGAAGATGGACGGGCTGGCCAAGCGCGGCCTGGAACTGGTCGAGAACGGCTCGGTGAAGTTCGTCCCGCCGAACTGGATCAATACCTACCGCCACTGGATGGAGAACATCCAGGATTGGTGCATCAGCCGCCAGCTGTGGTGGGGCCACCGCATCCCGGCGTGGTTCGATGCCGAAGGCAAGTGCTACGTCGGCCGCGACGAGGCGCAGGCGCGCGCCAACGCCGGCCTGGGCGACGATGTCGTGCTCACGCAGGACAGCGACGTGCTGGAGACCTGGTTCTCCTCGCAACTGTGGCCGTTCTCCACGCTGGGCTGGCCGGACGAGGCGGCGATGGCCGAGCGCGGTTTCGAGCGCTACCTGCCGTCCTCGGTGCTGGTCACCGGCTTCGACATCATCTTCTTCTGGGTGGCGCGCATGATCATGGCCACCGACAGCTTCACCGGGAAGATCCCGTTCCGCGATGTCTACATGACCGGCCTGATCCGCGATGCGCAGGGCCAGAAGATGTCCAAGTCCAAGGGCAACGTGCTCGACCCCCTGGACATCATCGACGGCATCTCCATCGAGGACCTGGTCGCCAAGCGCACCACGGGCCTGATGCAGCCGCGCATGGCCGAGAAGATCGAGAAGGCCACGCGCAAGGAATTCCCAGACGGTATCGTCGCCCACGGCGCCGACGCGCTGCGCTTCACCATCGCCGCGCTGGCTACCCATGGCCGCGACATCAAGTTCGACATGTCGCGCGCCGAGGGCTACAAGAACTTCTGCAACAAGCTGTGGAACGCCAGCCGCTTCGTGCTGATGAACACCGAGGGCGCGCAGTACCATGGCGCGCCGCAGCCGGTGACGGATGCGGAGAAGTGGATCCTCTCGCGCCTGGCCAAGGTCACCGCCGAGGCGCAGGCGCAGTTCGCCGACTATCGCTTCGACCTGCTCTCGCAGGCGCTGTACGAATTCGCCTGGAACGAGTTCTGCGACTGGTTCGTGGAGCTGGCCAAGCCGGCGCTCAATGGCGATGACGCCGCGGCCGCCGCCAGCACCCGCCACACCTTGCTGTACGTGCTCGACCAACTGCTGCGCTTGCTGCACCCGCTGATCCCGTTCGTCACCGAGGAGCTGTGGCAGCAGGTCGCCCCGCGCCTGGGGATCGCGGCCGCCACCCTCTCGCTGCAGGCCTACCCACAGCCGGCCGATTTCGCCGGCCAGGATTTCGCCGCCGCCGAGGCCGACATCGAGTGGTTCAAGGCGATGGTCTCGGCGCTGCGCCGCGTGCGCAGCGAACTGAACGTGCCGCCCTCCAAGCAGGTGCGCCTGCTGCTGCAGGGCGGCCAGGCCGAGGAGCACGCGCGTGTCGAACGCTTTGCCGCGCCGCTGAAGTTCCTGCTGCGCCTGGCGTCGATCGACGCGCTGGACGCCACGCAGGAAGCCCCGGCCGCTGCCGCGGCCATCGTCGGCGAGCTGAAGCTGCTGGTGCCGCTGGAAGGCCTGGTCGACCTGGACGCCGAGCGCGCGCGCCTGGACAAGGAAATCGCCCGCGTCGCCAGCGAGAAGGAGAAGAGCGAAGCCAAACTCGCCAAGTTCACCGACAAGGTGCCGGCGGCGGTGGTGGAGCAGGAGCGCGTGCGCCTGCAGGACTGGACCAGCCAGCTCGACGGTTTGCGCGAGCAACGCGCCAAGCTCTGAACCGCGAAACGCCGCTGGGAACAGCGGCGTTTTCGTTTGCGCGGGCGCGGGCGGCGCGGACTCAGCCCATGCCTTCGAACGCCAGCTCCATCGCCATCACCAGCGCATCCTCGCGGCCGTTGTGCGCCGGATAGTAGCGCGGCCGGCGGCCGATCTCGTTGAAGCCTTCGGAATGGTAGAGCGCGATGGCGGGCGTGTTGGACGGCCGCACCTCCAGGAATACGCGGCGCGCGCCGCGCTCGCGCGCCACGCGCACCAGCGCGCGCAGCAGCACCCGGCCATGGCCGCGCGATTGCTGCGCCGGATCGACGCAGACATTGAGGATGTGGGCCTCGTCGGCGGCGATGCTGAGCATGCCGTAGCCCACCAGCACCCCGGCCTGCTCCATCACCCGCCCCGGGTAGCCGGCCTGCAGGCAATCGCGGAAGATGCCGCGCGTCCAGGGGAACGGATAGGCGCGGCGTTCGACCTCCATCACCGCGTCGAGGTCCTCCTCGCGCATCGGCCGCAACACGACCGGCGCCGGGGCGCTCACCGCGCTCATGAGCGGGCCCTGCCCTGGCGCCGCAGCGCGCGCAGCTGCGGCCACAGCGCGCGCTTGGCACGCGGGTTGGCGCGCAGCTCGGCCAGCGGCCAGGTGGCCATCAGCGTCTGCGTAGACGGGTCGTTCGGATTCAGGCCGCAGGCGCGCAGCAGCGCGATCTGCAGGCGATCGGGCAGGCCGCTGCGGCCACGGCGCGGCCCGCTGCTGGCCAGCTCGGGCGCGATGACCGGCGCCTGGGTGTCCGGCGCCACGGGGGCCTGCCGGCGCGGCGGGGCGGCGCGCTCGGCCGGCGCGGCGGCGGCCGGAGGCACGGCGGCTTCGATGGCGCGCGCGGGCGCTTCGACCACGGCGTCGCGGTCCAGGTACACCACATGGCCCAGCGCCTGCAGCCACGACAGCTGCTCGCTCGACCACGGCAGGCCGGCCGCCTCGCTCATGCGGTCGACTCGGGCGCCTTGCGCATGCGGCGCCACAGCCACAGGCCCGGGCCGGACAGCGCATAGACCACGCCGATGGTGAGCAGCGTGCGCGGCGGGTCGATGAACACCACCGCCAGCACGATCGCCACCACCGCCAGTTGCAGGAAGCGCACGCGGTCCGCGCGCGGCCCCTTCTCGCCGCCCTTGAAGCTCCAGAAGCGGATGCGGCTGACCATCAGCAGCGCGGCCACCAGCGTCACCGCCAGCGCGACGTAGCGCAGCTCGTCGCCGCTCCAGCCCAGCTTGCCGTCGGCGAAGGCCCACACGAAGGACATCATCAAGCCGGCCGCGGCGGGGCTGGCCAGGCCGATGAACCACCGTTTGTCCACCACGCCCACCTGGGTATTGAAGCGGGCCAGCCGCAGCGCGGCGCAGGCGGCATACAGGAACGCGGCCGCCCAGCCCACCCGGCCCAGCACGTCGCCGTCGAACTTCAGCGCCGACAGCGACCAGTGGTACATCACCAGCGCCGGGGCCATGCCGAAGCTGACCAGGTCAGCGAGCGAGTCGTACTGCACGCCGAATTCGCTGCTGGTGCCGGTCAGGCGCGCCACGCGGCCATCCAGGCCATCCATGATCGCGGCCACGAACACCGCGATGCTGGCCGGCACGAAATCGCCGTTGGCGGCGGCCACGATGGCGTAGAAGCCGGAAAACAGGCCGGCGGTGGTGAACAGGTTCGGCAGCAGGTAGATGGTGCGCGAACGCGGCGGGGGACGGGTTTCTTCCATCCCGCCAGTTTAGAGGCAGTCGGCAGCCAGGGCGAACCGGGGTGCGCGGCGGCGCGCCCGCGCCCTGCCCCGGCAGCCGTTTTGCGCCGCGCGGCTTGCCAGCCCCGCCCAGCGGTGCTGCAATCGGCCGGGGATTCACCCTGGGGAAAGACCAACATGCGCTTGAAGACCGGCCTGCTCGGCCTGTGTCTGCTCGCCGGCACCGCCGGCGCCGCCGACCTGTACAAGTGGAAGGACGCCAACGGCGTCACCCACTATTCCGAAAGCCCGCCCAGCGGCCAGAAGTTCGAGGCCCGGCGGATCGATGCACGCGGCGGGGTCGGCGTGGCGCAGGAGCAGACGCCCGCGGCCAATGAATCGCCCCAGTGCACGCAGGCCCGGCAGAACCTGAAGGCACTGAGCGACAGCCGCCCCGTCATGCAGGACACCGACGGCGACGGCAAGCCCGATACCAAGCTGGACGAAAGCCAGCGCGAGGCCCAGCGCAACCTGGCCGATGCCGGGGTCAAGGCCTATTGCCCGCCCGCCGGCGGCTGAGCGCAGCATGCGGCCGGCGGCGCCCCGCGCGCCGGCCGCCGTCCCTTTCGGCGCCGAGGAAAGGCAAAATAGGGCCTTTCCGCCCCTGCGAAGCCGCCGATGCGCCTGTCCAAGTTCCACCTCCACACCACCAAGGAAACCCCGGCCGACGCCGAGCTGGTCAGCCACCAGCTGATGCTGCGCGCGGGCATGATCCGCAAGCTGGCCGCCGGCCTGTACACCTGGTCGCCGCTGGGCCTGCGCGTGCTGCGCAAGGTCGAGGCCGTGGTGCGCGAGGAAATGAACCGCGCCGGCGCGGTGGAATTGCTGCTGCCGACCATCCAGCCGCGCGAACTGTGGGAGGAAAGCGGCCGCTGGGAGAAGTTCGGCGCGCAGCTGCTGAAGATCAAGGACCGCAAGCAGGCCGACTACTGCTACTCGCCGACCGCCGAAGAGGCCATCACCGACTACGCGCGCCAGGAGCTGAGCAGCTACAAGCAGCTGCCGGTGAACTTCTACCAGATCCAGACCAAGTTCCGCGACGAGATCCGCCCGCGCTTCGGCGTGATGCGCGCGCGCGAGTTCCTCATGAAGGATGCCTATTCGTTCCACCTTACCGACGCCGACCTGGTGCGCGAGTACGAGAACATGAAGGCGGCCTACACCCGCATCTTCACCCGCCTGGGGCTGGAGTTCCGCGCGGTGCAGGCGGACTCGGGCGCGATCGGCGGCGATGCTTCGCAGGAATTCCACGTCATCGCCGATTCGGGCGAGGACAGCCTGGCCTTCTCCACCGGCTCGGACTACGCGGCCAATGTCGAGGCGGCCGTGGCCGCCGAACCGGCGCCGCGCCCGGCCGCCAGCGAAACGTTGCGCAAGGTGGAAACGCCCACGCAGAAGACCTGCGAGGACGTGGCCGCGCTGATGGGCATCGCCCTGCAGCGCACGGTGAAGTCGGTGGCCGTGGTCGACGAGCAGGGCGGCTTCGTGCTGGCCCTGGTGCGCGGCGACCACGCGGTCAACGAGATCAAGCTGGGCAAGGTGGACGGGCTGTCCGGCTACCGCCTGGCCAACGAGGCCGAGATCGCCGAGAACCTCGGCAGCGAGCCGGGTTTCCTGGGCCCGCTCAATCCGCGCAAGCCGATCCGCGTCGTCGCCGACCGCGAGGTCGCCGCGATGGCCGACTTCGTCGTGGGCGCCAACGAGGCGGGCTTCCACCTGGCCGGCGTGAACTGGGGCCGCGACCTGGAAGAGCCGCAGACCGTGGCCGACATCCGCAACGTGGTGCCGGGCGACCGCGCCGCCGATGGCGGGGAAATCCGCATCGCGCGTGGCATCGAGGTCGGCCACGTGTTCCAGCTCGGGCGCAAGTACGCCGAGTCGCTCAAGGCCACGGTGCTGGACGAGAACGGCAAGGCCGCCATCCCGAGCATGGGCTGCTACGGCATCGGCGTGTCGCGCATCGTCGCCGCGGCGATCGAGCAGAACCACGACGCGGCCGGCATCCTCTGGCCCGCGCCGATGGCGCCGTGGCAGGCGGTGGTGTGCGTGATCAACCCCAAGAACGACGCCGGCGTGGCGGCCGCCTCTGAAGCGCTGCTGGACGAACTGCTCGCCGCCGGCATCGACGCGGCGCTGGACGACCGTGGCCTGCGCCCGGGCGCGATGTTCGCCGACATGGAGCTGATCGGCATTCCCCACCGTATCGTCGTGTCCGAACGCGGCCTGGCTGCCGGTACCTTCGAATATCGCGCGCGCCACGCCGACGCGGCGGAAAACCTCGACAAGGCGGCGCTGCTGGCGCGCCTGGCCGGCTGAAGGGCGCGGGGCGGCATGCCTCGAGAAAACGCTTTTGCTGGGAATAACACCCAGAAAATAGTGGGAAAACCCCGGCACTTTCGAGTGCCGGGTTTGTAAACGTCAATAACCTGACATTATGATCGCCGCGTGGCCAGGGACAGGCTGCCCCTTCCCACCGCATTCGGAGTCGCGATGTCGATCGATCTTACCGGCCTGTCGGCCAAACAGCTGGACGCCCTGATCAAGAACGCCAAGAAGCGGCAGAGCATCGTCGCCAAGCGCACCCCCATCACCAAGGTGCGCGCGCAATTGACCCGCGTGGCCAAGGCCGAGGGTTACAGCATCGAGGAACTGTTCGGCGGTGCGCCGGCGCCGGCGGGCCGCGGCAAGGCGGCCAAGGCCGCCAAGGCACCGTCCTCGCGCGCGGGCCGCAAGCTGGGCAAGGTGGCGCCGAAGTACCGCAATCCGGCCAACACCAAGGAAACCTGGACCGGGCGCGGCAAGCATCCGCGCTGGATGGCGGAGCTGATCGCCAAGGGCAAGAAGGTCGAAGATTTCCTGATCAAGAAGAAGTAAGTCAGGAGGTCCTCGCACGAACGCCGGCATTGCCGGCGTTCGTCGTTTCAGGGATCACAGGTTCTTGCGCGCCGGCACCAGCAGGTTGCCGAACAGCAGCCCGGCCACCAGCGCCATGACGATATTCGTCACCGCCAGGAACGCGACCTGGCCCACGTCCACGTTCTGCTGCTGCACCAGGTTGAGGAACCCCCGCAGGCTCGTGCTGCCGGGCACCAGCATGATGATGCCGGGCAGGCGGATCAGCGCGCCGGGCTTCTGGATGACGCGGCCGAACAGGTTGCCGCCCGCGGTGAGCAGCATCGCCGAGGCGAACACGCCGGCGGGGCTGCCCCATTCCTGCCCGGCGTAGCGCGCGATCACGTAGCCGGCGATCGCCGCGGCCATCACCCAGCCGTAGTCGCGCCGGTGCGCCTTGAACAGCACCGCGAACGCGTATGCCGCTGCCAGCAACGAGGCCCATTCCACCCAATGGGCTTGCGGGCGCGCGGCCCGTACCTGCGGCTCCAGGCCGAGGTACTGCGTGAGGGTCACCGCGATCACCGCGCCCACGGTGAGCTTGAGCACGGTGGTCACCGCGCCGGCCAGCCGCGCCGTGCCCGACACCCAGTGCTGGCTGGCGAGCTCGTTGACCGCGTTGGTCAGCGCCATGCCGGGCAGCAGCACCACCAGCGAGGCGATGATCACCGTGTTGAGGTTGAGCGAGCCCACCAGCGAGGCCACGACCGTGGCGACGAAGCCGGCCAGCAGCGCGGCCAGCGCGTCGCCGGCCTCCTTGGTGGCCGGCCGGCGGTCGGTGTACTGGGTGAGCAGGCCGATCAGCAGGCCGATGACGCCGGCGGTGGCGATGTCCAGCCAGGGCAGCTTCCACAGCCCGGCCACGCCGGCGGCGGCCAGCCCGAAGGCGAACACCTGCATCGACTTGCCGCGGCCGTCCACCTCGCGGTCGAGCCGGCGCAGCGCGGTGTGCCCCTGCGCGATGCTCATGCGGCCCTGGGCGACGCTGTCGGCGATGTAGTCGGCCACGCTGAGCTTGTACAGGTCGTTCTCGCCCGGCGCCAGGCGGATCACGCGGGTGATGTCGCTGGAGCCGATCGCCTTGCTGGGGTCGCTGAAACTGAGGATCACGCCGGTCGGGTTGGACCACGGCTCGCAGTCCAGGTCGAGCTGCTGGGACAACGCGATCACCGCCGCTTCCAGCCGTTGCGCGGTGGTGCCATAGCTGTGCAGGCGGCTGGCGATCTCGGAGACGAACGCCACGCGTTGCGCGTAACTGGCACGGGTGGTGGCGGGAGCAGGCGTGGCGACGGACATTCGGCGGTGTCGGAGCGGGCGGGACGCCCACCGGACGATCCGGGCGGGCCCCGCCAGTGTATGTCCAGCCGCTCGCCGGCAGTGCATCGGCGCGACGCGGTGCACGCATGCGCCGGGCGCATACGCCAAATACACTCGCCCATGTATGCTCCCGCACGGATGCGCGACCACATTCCCCCCCAGCCCCCCACCCTCGACCGGGACCAGACGGACCCGGGACGGATCCGCCTGGCCGGCAGCTGGGTGCTGGACACGGCCATCGACGCGGCCGAACTGCTGCGCGACCTGCCGGCCGAGCCGTGCCAGATCGACGCCAGCGGCATCGCCCAGCTGGACTCAGCCGGCGTGCTGCAATTGCTGCGCTTCGCCCGGCGTGCCGGGCTGGAAGACGACGCGATCACCTTCCGCGACGACCACCGCGCGCTGGTGTGCACCATCGAGGAGCTGGAGGACGACCGCCCGAAACCGCGCCGCGACTATGGCTTCGCCGCCGCGCTGGAGCGACTGGGCCGGGCGGTGCACAACACCGGGCGGGACATCGTGCAGCTCGCCAGTTTCCTGGGCGAGAACCTGGTCAAGCTCGGGCGCCTGGTGCGCGAACCGCGCCGTTTCCGCCTCACCGCCACCGTCAGCCACATGGAGCAGGTGGGCCTGGATGCGGTGCCGCTGGTGGTGCTGCTCTCCTACCTCGTCGGCGCGGTGATCGCCTTCCTCGGCTCGACGATCCTGCGCGACTTCGGCGCGGAGATCTACGTGGTCGAGCTGGTGAGCATCGCCTTCCTGCGCGAATTCGCCGTGCTGCTCACCGCCATCGTGCTGGCCGGGCGCACCGCCAGCGCGTTCACCGCGCAGATCGGCGCGATGAAATCGCGCGAGGAGATCGACGCGATCCAGACCCTGGGCCTGGACCCGATCGACCTGCTGGTGATCCCGCGCCTGCTGGCGCTGCTGCTGATGCTGCCGCTGCTGACCTTCATCGCGATGATCGCCGGCCTGGCCGGCGGTGTCACCGTGGGCGCGTTCGACCTGGGCATTCCGCCGCAGATGTACCTAGCGCGCATGCACGAGACGATGCAGGTGCGCCACTTCCTCGTCGGCATGTCCAAGGCGCCGGTATTCGCGCTGGTGATCGCGCTGATCGGCTGCCTGGAGGGCCTGAAGGTCACCGGCACCGCGCAGTCGGTCGGCGAGCGCACCACCTCCAGCGTGGTGCAGACCATTTCGCTGGTGATCATCCTCGATGCGCTGTTCGCGCTGTGGTTCATGAAGGTGGGCTGGTGATGGCGATCGAGAAGCGCCGCGAAAACGCCGACGACACGCCCGAGATCGCCATCTCGGTGCGCGGGCTGGTGAACCGCTTCGGCCAGCAGGTGGTGCACGAGAACCTCGACCTGGACGTGCGGCGCGGCGAGATCCTCGGCGTGGTCGGCGGTTCCGGCACCGGCAAGTCGGTGCTGATGCGCAGCATCCTGGGCCTGCGCCGGCCCGACGCCGGGCAGATCGAAGTGCTCGGCGCAGACCCGAACTCGGAATCGGCCCAGGACCGCGACCACATCACCCGCAACACCGGCGTGCTGTTCCAGGACGGCGCCCTGTTTTCCTCGCTGACCGTGGGCGAGAACGTGCAGGTGCCGCTGAAGGAACGCCACCGCGATTTCCCCGAGCGCTGGTTCTACGAGCTGGCGCTTTTGAAGATCAAGCTCGCCGGCCTGCCCGCCGATGCGCTGGACAAGCTGCCCTCGCAGCTGTCCGGCGGCATGCGCAAGCGCGCCGGCCTGGCGCGCGCGCTGGCGCTGGACCCGCCGCTGCTGTTCCTGGACGAGCCCACCGCCGGCCTGGACCCGATCGGCGCGGCCGCCTTCGACCGGCTCATCAAGACGCTGCAGGAAGCCCTGGGGCTGACGGTGTTCCTGATCACCCACGACCTGGACACCCTGTACGCCATCTGCGACCGCGTGGCCGTGCTGGCAGACCGCCAGGTGATCGCCAACGCGCCGCTGGCGGAGATCGAGCAGATCGACCACCCCTGGGTGCAGGAATATTTCCACGGCCCCCGCGCGCGCGCCGCGCGGGACGCCAAGACCGAATCGAGCGAGACCGCCTGAGATGGAAACCAAAGCCAACTACGTGCTGATCGGCGCCTTCACCATCGTGGCGGGCCTGGCCCTGCTGCTGTTCGGCCTGTGGGCGGCCAAGTATTCCTCCGACCGCACCTGGCAGTACTACCGGGTGGTGTTCCGCGAGGCCGTGACCGGCCTGTCCGTGGGCAGCCCGGTGCAATACAACGGCATCGCGGTGGGCTCGATCACCGAACTGACACTGGCGCCGAACGACCCGCGCCAGGTGGTGGCCCGCATCCGCCTCAATTCCACCACGCCGATCAAGGTGGATACACGCGCCAAGCTGGCCATCACCAGCCTCACCGGCCCGTCGATCATCCAGCTCAGCGGCGGCACGCCCGAATCGCCCGCGCTCACCTCGGTGGACAAGAGCGATGCGCCGATCATCCAGACCACGCCCTCGGCCCTGCAGAACATCACCGATACCGCCAACCGCATCGTCGAGCGGCTGGACCAGGTGCTGAGCGACCGCAACGTGGCCAGCATCTCGGCCACGCTGCAGAACCTGGAGAAGATCAGCAACTCGCTCAACAGCCGCGACGAAGGCGTGGGCGCGCTGCTGGTCAGTGCGCGCGATGCCGCGCGCAACCTGGACCGCACCTTGAACACCACCAACGGCGCGATCGACCACCTGGACAAGAACCTGGTGCAGCAGCTGCCGCCGATCCTGGACAAGCTGGACTCGACGCTGACCAAGCTCGATGCGGCGGCCAACAACGCCAACGGGATCCTGGGCGACAACCGCGCGGCGATCAACAGCTTCGCCAACGATGGCCTGGGCCAGCTCGGCCCCACGCTCAACGAACTGCGGGGCCTGATCCGCGACCTGCGCCGCGTCAGCGACCGCCTCGAGAACAATCCCGCGCGCTACCTGCTCGGTCGCGACGCCCCGAAGGAGTTCGAACCCAAATGAAGCCGATGCGTCCCGTCCGTGCCTGGCTGTGCCTGTCGCTGCTCGCGCTGGGCGGCTGCTCCGTTCTGTCGACCGGCTCGCGCGAGCCGGTGACGATCTTCTCGCCCGACGTGCGCGTGGCGTCCGATGCAAGCTGGCCGCAAGTGGCCTGGCAGTTGGCCATCGTCAAGCCGACGGCCTCGCGCCTGGTGGACAGCCCGCGCATCAACGTGCGCCCCACGCCCGGCGAGCTGCAGGTCTACCAGGGCGCCACCTGGGCGCAGCCGGCGACGGACATCGTCGAGGGCACGGTGCTGCGGGCATTCGAGGACAGCGGCAAGGTGCCGGGTGTCGGCCGCACCAGCGACGGCATCCGCGCCGACTACCGGCTGGTGCTCGACCTGCGCCGCTTCGAGTCCGATTACGCCGGGCAGGCGCTGCCTTCGGCGACGGTGGAGCTCAACGCCAAGCTGCTGCACAGCACCGACCAGCGCGTGGTGGGTTCACGCACCTTCCTGGTGGCACGGCCGGCCAATGCCACCGACGTGGCGTCGGTGGCGCGGGCCTTCGAGCAGGCGCTGCAGCAGACGACCGGCGAGCTGGTGGGCTGGACGCTGCAGACCGGGCAGCGCGACGCGGCGCAGCTGCCGCGCTGAACGCAGGCGCCGCGACACGCGCGGGATATCCCCTGTAGGAGTGGCTTCAGCCACGACTGCACGAATGCGGCGCCAGCGGCATGAAGCCTCCTGCCACGGCGCACCGCGCCGCGCGTGCCAGCTACCGCGGCGCGATCCGCCGAAAGGTCAGGTTGATCCGCTCGCCCACTGGCTTGGCCGTACGCGGCAGCGCGTGGTGATAGTGGCGCTGGGTATCGCCCGCCATCACCAGCAGGTCGCCGTGGCCCAGCACGATCTCGCGCTTGCGCGATGTGTCCTGCCGGTGCCGCCATACGAACCGCCTGGGCGCCCCCAGGCTCAGTGAAGCAATCACCGGCCTTGGGCCCAGCTCGGGCTCGTCGTCGCTGTGCCAGCCCATCGCATCGCGGCCGTCGCGATATCGGTTGACGAGGACGCTGTTGAACGCCTCCGCGCACGTGGCCTCCAGCCGGTCACGCAACGGCAGCAGCGATGCCGGCCAGGGATGGGGCCGGAACTCCGTACCCGAATAGCGGTAACGTGCGGCCGGATCGCCGATCCAGCTGCTCAGGCGGGGCGAATCCACTTCCCGCCCGAACAGCTTGATGCGGTGCACGTCCCAGGTGACCTCGGCCAGCAGGGCCAGCCGCAGCGCGTCGGCCTCGGGCCCGGGCAGCCAACCGGGGAACCACTGGACATCGGCGTCGGGCAGGTCGATCCGCATCCGGCCACGCTAGCACGGCCAGGCACCCGCCATACGCGCCCGTCCGGAATTTGCCCGCCTTCGCGCAAACCCTGAAAATAGGGACAGCCATCGAGCCAAACGGGAGTGGAGCAGATGTCGGAATCCGGAGTCGGCGCAGTCGCGTCCGAAGCAATCGAACGTGACGTGATGGAGTACGACGTCGTCGCCGTCGGCGCTGGCCCGTCGGGGCTGGCCTTTGCCATCCGCCTGAAGCAGCTCAACCCGGAACTGTCGGTCTGCGTCATCGAGAAGGCGAGCACCATCGGCGCGCAGATCCTCTCCGGCGCGGTGATCGAGCCCGAACCGCTCGACCGCCTGCTGCCGGGCTGGCGCGACAACCCGCCCCCGATCTGCGTGCCGGCCGGCGAGGACGAGTTCTGGTTCCTCACCAAGGACGGCGGGCGCAAGTTCCCCGTCGTGCCGCCGGGCATGCGCAACCACGGCAACTTCATCGTCAGCCTGGGCGCGATGTGCGCCTGGCTGGCGCCGCAGGCCGAAGCGCTGGGCGTGGAGATCTATCCCGGCTTCGCCGCCGCCGAGACGCTGCACGACGAGACCGGCCGGGTCGTCGGCGTGCGCATCGGCGACATGGGCGTGGCCAAGGACGGTTCGCACAAGCCCGGCTTCACCCCGGGCATCGACATCCACGCCAAGGTGACCGTGCTGGCCGAGGGCGCGCGCGGCCACCTGACCAAGCGACTGATCAAGCGCTTCGGCCTGGATGCGGACAGCGAGCCGCAGAGCTACTCCATCGGCATCAAGGAGCTGTGGCAGGTGCCGGAAGGGCGCGTGACGCCGGGCAAGATCGTGCACACGCTCGGCTGGCCGGCGGACCCGGACACTTATGGCGGCAGCTTCCTGTACCACCTGGAAAACAACCAGATCGCGCTGGGCTACGTGAGCGGGCTGGATTACCGCGACCCCGAATACAAGCCGTGGGAGGCGTTCCAGCAGTGGAAGAACCACCCCACGGTGAAGCCGCTGCTGGAAGGCGGCAACATCCTGTCGGCGGGCGCGCGCGCGATCGTGACCGGCGGCTGGCAGTCGCTGCCGAAGGTGGAAATGCCCGGCGCGTTGCTGATCGGCGACACCGCCGGCCTGCTCAACGTGCCGAAGATCAAGGGCACGCACCAGGCGATCCGCAGCGGCATGCTCGCCGCCGAGCACCTGGCCGCCTCGCAACTGGCACCGGAAGGCTTCGACGCCAAGCTGCGCGCCTCCGATGCGATGGCCGAGCTCAAGCAGGTGCGCAACATCAAGCCCGGCTTCAAGAAGGGATTGTGGTTCGGCCTGGCCAACGCTGCCTGGGAAACCCTCACCGGCGGGCATTCGCCGTGGACGCTGAAGAACAAGCCGGACTGGTGTTCGCTGGACAAGGTGGGCGAACACGAGGAGCCCAAGCGGGATTACGTGCAACGCGAGCTGGCGCCGCGCGACCGCCTGCAAGCCGTGTACTTCGCCGCCACCGAGCACGACGAGGACCAGCCGGTGCACCTGCACGTGCTGGACCCGAATATCTGCGTCACCCGCTGCGCGCAGGAGTACGACAACCCGTGCACGCGCTTCTGCCCGGCCGGCGTGTACGAGATCGTCGCCGACGCCACCACGGCCACCGGCAAGCGGCTGCAGATCAACGCGGCCAACTGCGTGCACTGCAAGACCTGCGACATCAAGGACCCGTACGAGATCATCAACTGGGTGACGCCGGAAGGCGGTTCGGGCCCGAATTACCAGAACCTGTGATGAGCCCGGCGCGTCCGCCCGGCGAGGCTCTCCGCCACGTGCTGTACCGGGCACTGCGCACCGCGTTCCGCGCGCTGCCGCTGGATGACGCCACGCGCGATCGCTGGCGCGCGCGCTTCCTCTCGCGCGGTGCGGCGTGGGCGCCGCCTCCGCCGAAGGGCAAGGCGCCTGCGGCAGGCGATGGCGCGCATCGGCCGCTGATGCGCGCCGACGAGGCTGCCATCGGCCATGTGCCCTATCGGCAGGAAGCGTTGCCGGCCACGCTGCCGGCCACGCTGGTCGCCTTCTACCTGCCGCAGTTCCATCCGATTCCCGAGAACGACCGCTGGTGGGGCAAGGGCTTCACCGAGTGGCGTAATGTCACCCGCGCGCTGCCGCAGTTCGAGGGCCATGCGCAGCCGCGGCTGCCGGCGGACCTGGGCTTCTACGATCTTCGCGATATCGGCGTGATGCGCGAACAGGCACGTCTTGCACGCGAATACGGGATCGGCGCGTTCTGCTTTTACTACTACTGGTTCGCAGGGCAGACGCTGCTGGAACAACCGCTACAGCAGTGGCTGGCCGACGATGGAATCGACCTGCCCTTCTGCCTGTGCTGGGCCAACGAGAACTGGGCCCGACGCTGGGATGGCCGCGACCACGATGTGCTGATGGCGCAACAACACAGCGCCGAAGATGACCTGGCGTTCATTGCGCACGTGGCGCCGTATCTGCGCGACCGTCGCGCGCTGCGCGTGGACGGAAGGCCGATGCTGCTGGTGTATCGCCCCAGCCTGATGCCCGACCCTGCCGCCACTGCGAAACGCTGGCGCGAATGGTGCAGCGCGAACGGGATCGGCGAAATCCATCTTGCCTATGTGCAGGGCTTCGAACGGCCGGATCCACGCGATATTGGCTTCGATGCAGCGGTCGAGTTCCCGCCGAACATGAGCAGTCCGCCTTCGGTAACCGCGGCGCAGACGTTGATCAACCCGGATTTCGCCGGCGATGTGCTCGACTGGCGCGAACTGGCACGCGAGGCGTCGCAGCGGCCGCTGCCGGCCTACCGGCTTTACCCTGGAGTGAACCCGGGCTGGGACAACGAGCCCCGTCGTTCCGGCAAGGGACGTGTGTTGCTGCATGCCTCGCCGCGGGGCTATGGCGAGTGGCTGCAACGCACGATCCATGAGCGTCTGGCGCCGGTTCCGCCGGCGCAGCGACTGGTCTTCATCAACGCCTGGAACGAGTGGGCCGAAGGCGCCGTGCTGGAGCCGGACATGCGCCTGGGATACGCGTGGCTGGAGGCGACGCGCAATGCACTGCATGCACGGGTCAGCGGCAGCTCCGCACCCTGCGTAGTGATTCATGCCTTTTATCCGGACGTCTTGAACGAGTTGCTGATGCAGCTACATTCCGCGGCGTTCTCGCACCGCTTGGTCATTACCACGACGGAAGACAAAGCCAAAGCAGTGCACGACTGCCTGCAGGCGCGCGGGATGCAGGGCGAAGTTTGCGTGTTCGAAAACCGCGGACGCGATGTACTGCCTTTCCTGCGCGTTGCGGACCGCCTGCTCAACGAAGGCGTTTCGCTCGTCCTAAAACTGCACACCAAGCGATCGCTTCATCGCCAGGACGGAGACGACTGGCGACGCGAGATGGTGGGAGCCTTGCTGGCGCCCGAGCGAGCGAGCGCGATCATGTCGGGTTTTGCAAATGACTCGAGGCTGGGCCTGGTCGCACCCGAGGGCCATATCCAACCCCTCGGGTTCTACTGGGGCGCCAACGAGCGCCGCGTACGCGCACTGGCGGCCAGAATCGGCATCGACGTCCCCGATGTCGCGCAGGCGACATTTGCCAGCGGCAGCATGTTCTGGGCACGCCTGGAGGCACTACGGCCCTTGCTGGATCTGCATCCGTACGCAAGCGAGTTCGAAGCCGAGGCAGGACAGGTCGATGGAACGCTGGCCCACGCGATCGAGCGTTTGTTCTCGTTGGGTGCGAGCGCCAGTGGCTACCGCGTCGTGAGCGCGGCAGGCGCCGTGGGCCAGCCGGAGCCAGCTGCCGGCACCTACCGTTATGCGCGGCGCGGCTGAGCAAGCCGAACCGCGCGGGCGCCTCAACGCGAAAACGCCACGCCGGTCTTCTGCTTCAGTTCGTCGTCGCCGACGCCCTCGGCCGCCTCGACCAGCTTCAGCCCCTGCGGCGTGACATCGAACACCGCCAGGTCGGTGATGATGCGGTCCACCACGCCCACGCCGGTCAGCGGCAGGTCGCACTGCGGCAGGATCTTGTGGCTGCCGTCCTTCGCGACGTGCTCCATCAGCACGACCACGCGCTTGACCCCGGCCACCAGGTCCATCGCCCCGCCCATGCCCTTGACCATCTTGCCGGGCACCATCCAGTTGGCGATGTCGCCCTTGTCGGTGACCTGCATCGCGCCGAGGATGGCCAGGTCGATATGCCCGCCGCGGATCATCGCGAAGGAATCGTGGCTGCCGAAGTAGCTCGCCCCCGGGCGCGCCGTCACGGTCTGCTTGCCGGCGTTGATCAGGTCGGCGTCGATCTCTTCCTCGGTCGGGAACGGGCCGATGCCGAGCAGGCCGTTCTCCGATTGCAGCCACACGTCCACGCCTTCGGGAATGTGGTTGGCCACCAGCGTGGGCAGGCCGATGCCGAGGTTGACGTAGGCGCCATCGCTCAGCTCGCGCGCGGCGCGCGCGGCCATTTCGTCGCGGGTCCAGGCCATCAGGGGGTCTCCTTGCGCACGGTGCGCTGCTCGATGCGCTTCTCCGGATGCGCGTTCACCACGATGCGGTCGACATAGATGCCCGGCAGGTGTACCTGGTCCGGGTCGATCTGGCCGACCTCCACCAGTTCCTCGACCTCGGCGATGCACAGCTGCCCCGCCATCGCGCAGGCTGGATTGAAGTTGCGCGCGGTCTTGCGAAACACCAGGTTGCCCGCGGCATCGGCCTTCCACGCCTTCACCAACGCGACGTCGGCGCGAAGCGCGGTCTCCATCACATATTGCTTGCCGTCGAACGCGCGCGTTTCCTTGCCCTCGGCCACGACCGTGCCGTACCCGGTGGCGGTATAGAAGGCCGGGATACCCGCACCGCCGGCCCGCAGGCGCTCGGCCAGCGTGCCCTGCGGGTTGAACTCCAGCTCCAGTTCGCCGGACAGGTACTGCCGCTCGAACTCCTTGTTCTCGCCCACGTAGGACGAAATCATCTTGCGGATCTGCCGGGTCTCCAGCAGCAAGCCCAGGCCGAAACCATCCACGCCGGCGTTGTTGGAAATGACGGTGAGGTTCTTCACGCCACTGTCACGCAGCGCGGCGATCAGCGCTTCGGGAATGCCGCACAGGCCGAACCCGCCCACCGCCAGGGTCTGGCCGTCGGCCACTACGCCGCGCAGGGCCTCCGCCGCGTCCGCGTACCGCTTGCCCTGCGTGCCCATCGTGCCGGACCTGCTCATCCACCGCGCCTCACGTGTTGATGTGGGTGCCCATTCTAGCGACTGACTCCGGCCTGTCCCGCCGCAGTGCGGCTTGCAAAGGACGAGCCAAACCCGCAGGCCTCCCGCTAAACTCTGGAGTCCCCCGCAGCGAGGTTCCCTCCCCCATGACGCTACCCGCCTTCAAGGCCTACGACATCCGTGGCCGTGTACCGGACGAACTCAACGAGGACATGGCCCGCCGGATCGGCGTGGCATTGGCGGAGCAGCTGGCGGGTGCCGGCCCGGTCGTGGTGGGCCACGACATCCGCCTGACCAGCCCGGGCCTGAGCGCGGCGGTCGCCGCCGGCCTGCGTAGCGCCGGCCGCGAGGTCATCGACATTGGCCAGTGCGGCACCGAGGAGGTCTACTTCCAGACCGACCACCGCGGCGCAGCGGGTGGCGTGATGGTCACCGCCAGCCATAACCCGATGGACTACAACGGCATGAAGCTGGTGCGCGAGAACGCCAAGCCGATCAGTTCCGATACCGGCCTGTTCGCGATCTCCGACGCGGTGGAGGCCGATACGTCCACCCCGTCGCCGGCCACGGCTGGCGTTCGCAGCGAGCCGGACAAGTCCGCCTACATCCAGCACCTGCTGAGCTACATCGACCGCGACGCGCTCAAGCCGCTCAAGCTGGTGGTCAATGCCGGCAACGGCGGCGCCGGCGCGATCGTCGACCTGCTCGCGCCGCACCTGCCGTTCGAGTTCGTGCGCGTGTTCCATGAGCCGGACGGCAATTTCCCCAACGGCATTCCCAACCCGCTGCTGCCGGAGAACCGCGCCGCCACCGCCGAAGCGGTACGCACGCATGGGGCGGACTTCGGCATTGCGTGGGACGGCGATTTCGACCGCTGCTTCTTCTTCGACGAGAACGGCCGCTTCATCGAGGGCTACTACCTGGTGGGGCTGCTGGCCCAGGCCATCCTGCGCAAGCAGCCGGGCGGCAAGATCGTCCACGATCCGCGGCTGACCTGGAACACCGTGGAAATGGTGGAGGCCGCCGGTGGTGTGCCAGTGCTGTGCAAGAGCGGCCATGCCTTCATCAAGGAGAAGATGCGCTCGGAGAATGCCGTCTACGGCGGCGAGATGAGCGCGCATCATTACTTCCGCGAGTTCGCCTATGCGGACTCGGGGATGATTCCGTGGCTGCTGATCGCCGACCTGGTCTCGCAGTCGGGCCAGTCGCTGGCCGAGCTGGTGGAGGACCGCATGGCGGCCTTCCCGTGCAGCGGCGAGATCAACTTCAAGGTGGCCGATGCCAAGGCCTCGGTGGCCCGCGTGCTGGCGCACTTCGCGCCGCTGTCGCCGACGCTGGAGCATACCGACGGCGTGAGCGCGGATTTCGGCGACTGGCGCTTCAACCTGCGCAGCTCAAATACCGAGCCACTGCTGCGGCTGAATGTGGAAGCCAGGGGTGACGCGGCGTTGATGCAGGCCCGCACCGATGAAATCTCCCGCCTCCTCGAATCCTGACTTACCGCCTAGGACCTGCCATGAACGATATCCTTCCCGTCATCCTTTCCGGCGGCTCCGGCACGCGGCTGTGGCCGCTCTCGCGCGAGAGCTATCCCAAGCAGTTCCTGCCGCTCACCGGCGAGTACACCATGCTCCAGGCGACCTGGCATCGCGTGGCGCCCATCGCCGGCCGCGCGCCGCTGATCATTGCCAACGAAGAGCATCGTTTCGTCGCTGCCGAACAGCTGCAGCAGGTCGGCGCGACGCCGCAGGCAATCATGCTCGAGCCGATCGGCCGCAACACCGCCCCGGCCATTGCCGTGGCGGCGCTGGAAGCAACCCGCGAAGGCGGTGACGCGCTGCTGCTGGTGTTGCCCTCGGACCATGTCATCAATGACGAGAAAGCCTTCCAGGACGCCGTGCTGGAAGCTGCCAAGGCGGCGCGCGAAGGCAAGCTGGTGACCTTCGGTATCGTGCCGTCGGCACCGGAAACCGGCTACGGCTACATCAAGGCCGCTTCGGAGAGCGGCACCCGTCCGGTCGAGCGCTTCGTCGAGAAGCCCGACCTGGTCACCGCACAAGGCTACGTCGCGTCCGGCGAGTATTTCTGGAACAGTGGCATGTTCCTGTTCAAGGCTTCGCGTTACCTGGAGGAACTGGGCAAGCTCAACCCGGCCATCCTCGAAGCCACCCGCAAGGCCTGGGAGGGTGCCAAGCGCGATTCGGACTTCGTCCGTCTCGACAAGGAGACCTTCAAGCTCGTGCCGTCGGATTCGATCGACTACGCGGTGATGGAAAAGACCCAGGACGCGGCCGTGCTGCCGCTGGATGCGGGTTGGAGCGACGTGGGCTCGTGGACCGCGTTGCGCGACGTGTCCGAGCAGGACCCGGACGGCAACGCGCACCACGGCGATGTGATTGCCATCGATTGCCGCAACACCTACGCCTATGGTGATCGCCTGATCGCGCTGGTGGGGCTGGATGATGTCGTGGTCGTGGAAACCGCCGACGCCGTGCTGGTCGGCAGGGGCGAGCGCATGCAGGAGGTCAAGGAGGTCGTGGCGCGCATCAAGCAGGACAAGCGCTCCGAGGCCACCTGGCACCGCAAGGTCTACCGCCCGTGGGGTGCGTACGACTCGATCGACAATGGCCAGCGTTTCCAGGTCAAGCGCATCACGGTCAAGCCGGGTGCCACGCTGAGCCTGCAGATGCACCACCACCGTGCCGAGCACTGGATCGTGGTCAGCGGCACCGCCGAGGTGACCCGCGGCGAGGATGTGCTGCTGCTCACCGAGAACCAGAGCACCTACATCCCGCTGGGCGTGACGCACCGGCTGCGCAACCCCGGCAAGCTGCCGCTGGAGCTGATCGAGGTGCAGTCCGGCAGCTACCTCGGCGAGGATGACATTGTGCGGTTCGAGGATACGTACGGGCGGGCTTGATCCGCACTGCGCACACGACCGGGATCATCTCCCGGTCGTGTGCTGACCGCGAATGGCCGGAGGACAGGCAGCTTGCTGGATGCAGCGTAACGACTGGGGGCAACCTCGGCCGATTGCATCGTAGGCTACACAAGCCTACCGGCCGTTATGGCTGATCCGTGGCGGCCACGAGTTGCGCCAATACTTGCTCGACGCCCTGCTGCCACGGTGGCAACTCGACGCCAAAGTCGGCACGCAGGCTGCTGCAGTCCAGGCACGAGTAGGCGGGACGCCGCGCAGGCGTCGGATAGTCCGCAGTGGTGATCGGCACCACCCGAGGCACCCGCGCAATCAGCCCCATGTCGCCGGCACGGTGCAACAGCATCTCGGCGAAACCATGCCAGCTGGTTTGCCCGCTTGCCGTCAGATGCCAAACGCCCGCGCGCGGGGTTTCGTGCGCCAGGATCCTCGCGGTGACATCGGCAATCAGGTCGGCGGAGGTCGGCGTACCGATCTGGTCGCCCACCACGCGCAGTTCGTCACGATCGGCGGCCAGTCGAAGCATCGTGCGCAGGAAGTTGTGGCCCTGCGCGGCAAAGACCCAAGCGGTTCGCAGGATGACGTGCGGGCCGCCCGCGGCACGAATGGCTTGTTCACCGGCAAGTTTGCTCTCGCCGTAAACACCCAGCGGCCCGGTGGGGTCTTCCGGGCGATATGGCACCTGCCCGTTTCCATCGAAGACATAGTCCGTCGAGTAGTGAACGAAGGGAACCTCGGCTTTCGCGCACCACGCCGCGATGGCCTCGGGGCCACTCGCATTGACCAGGAAAGCCGCCTGCGGCTCCTGTTCAGCCCGATCGACCGCGGTGTACGCGGCAGCGTTGACGACACGCTGCGGACGCAGGCGTGACAGCAGTCGTGTCAGCGACGACGGATCGGAGAAGTCCGCCACCTCGCACGCACTGCCGTCGGCAAGCTGTCCATCGCGCGTGGCGGCGACCACGGGACCCAACGCGGACAAGGCGCCGGGAAGCAGCCTGCCAACCTGCCCCTTGGCGCCCAGCACCAAGGTGGTCATGGCGTGTAGACCGGCAGCCGCAGCGGGTCGATCTGTTCCAGGAAAGGCGCCTGCGAGTCCTTGGCCGAGAGCAGTGGCTCCGTGATCGGCCAATCCACGCCAATGGTTGCGTCATCCCACCGTACCGATGCATCAAACTCGTGCACGTAGACATCGGTGCACAGGTAGTTGAACACCGCACGCTCCGACAGGACAGCGAAACCGTGGGCGAAGCCTTCGGGAATCCAGAACTGCCGACGGTTCTCGCTGCTAAGCACGACGGCGGTCCATTTTCCGAAGTGGGGTGATCCACGCCGGATGTCGACCGCCACGTCGTATACCTCGCCCTCGAGCACGCTGACAAGCTTGCCCTGGGGGCGCGGCCACTGATAGTGCAGGCCACGCAGCACGCCCCGGCTCGACGAGGAGACGTTGCTTTGCACGAAGCGCATGCCCAGGCCCGCCTGGTCATAGCGTTCGGCGTTCCAGGCCTCGAAGAAGAATCCGCGGTCGTCACCATGAACTTTCGGTTCGACGACTACGCAACCGGGCAAGCTCGTCTCAATCAGCTTCAAAATATTTTCCCTCGTCGCGCCAGGTCATGCAGGTATTTGCCGTAGGCGTTCTTTGATAGTGGTGCGGCCAGCTGCTCCAATTGCGCGACATCGATCCAGCCGTTGCCAAAGGCGATTTCTTCGGGACAACAGACCTGCAGCCCCTGCCGTGCCTGGATGGTTTCGATGAAATTGGCGGCTTCATGCAACGACTGGTGCGTGCCCGTATCCAGCCACGCGTAGCCGCGACCCAGGGGTTCGAGATGCAATGATCCGTCATCGAGATAACAGCGGTTGAGGTCCGTGATCTCCAGCTCGCTACGCGGCGAGGGCTTCAGGTCCCTCGCGTAATCCGCGGCCCGACCATCGTAGAAATACAGCCCGGTCACCGCGTAATGCGAGCGCGGCTCGGCCGGTTTCTCCTCGATGCCAATAACCTTGCCCGAGCTGTCGAACTCGGCCACGCCATAGCGCTCCGGGTCGTTGACGTAATAGCCGAACACGGTGGCACCGTGCTCGCGCGCATCGGCGCGCTTGAGCGTCTCAGTCAACCCGTGCCCATGAAAAATGTTGTCCCCCAGCACCAGGCAGCTCGGCTGGCCGTCGACGAAATCACGGCCAATCAGATAGGCCTGCGCCAGCCCGTCCGGACTCGGCTGCACCGCGTACTGAATGTTCATGCCCCACTGCGAACCATCGCCCAGCAGGTTCTGGAACAGCGCCTGCTCGTGCGGCGTGTTGATGATCAGCACGTCGCGGATGCCCGCCAGCATCAGCACGCTGAGCGGGTAGTAGATCATCGGCTTGTCGTACACCGGCAGCAGCTGCTTGCTGACGCCCTTGGTGATCGGATACAGCCGCGTGCCGGAACCACCTGCCAGGATAATGCCCTTGCGTTTGCTCATGTGGATCGCTCCGTAATCAGGCGGCCGTGCCGATGCGTTCGAGGCGGTAGCTGCCGTCGAGCACCCCGCGCACCCAGTCCTGGTTGTCCAGGTACCAGTCGACGGTAAATGCGATGCCCTGCTCGAAGGTGTGCTTCGGCTCCCAGCCCAGTTCGTTCTTCAGCTTCGACGCGTCGATCGCGTACCGGCGGTCGTGGCCGGGACGGTCGGCGACGTAGGTGATCTGGCTTTCGCGCGGCTGGCCATCGGCACGCGGACGGCGCTCGTCGAGCAGCGCACAGATCGCCTGCACCACCTCGATGTTCTGCCGTTCGGCATTGCCGCCGACGTTATACGTCTCGCCCACACGTCCCTTCGCCAGCACGGTGCGGATGGCCTCGCAGTGGTCGCTGACAAACAGCCAGTCGCGCACCTGCTTGCCGTCTCCGTAGACCGGCAGCGGCTCGCCGGCCAATGCCTTGGCGATGACCAGCGGGATGAGCTTCTCGGGGAAGTGGTACGGACCGTAGTTGTTGGAGCAGTTGGTGGTCAGTACCGGGAGGCCAAAGGTGTGGTGGAAAGCGCGAACCAGGTGGTCCGAGGCGGCCTTCGAGGCGGAGTACGGCGAATTCGGCGCATAAGGCGTGGTCTCGGAGAACTTGCCGGTCTCCCCCAGCGTGCCGTACACCTCGTCGGTGGACACGTGCAAGAAGCGGAACGCCTCGCGCCGGCCTTTCGGCAGGGCTTTCCAGTAGTCGCGGCTGGCCTCCAGCAGGGCCAGGGTCCCCACCACGTTGGTCTGCACGAAGGCGCCCGGGCCATCGATGGAGCGGTCCACGTGGCTCTCGGCGGCGAAGTTCACCACCGCGTCGGGCTGGTGCTCGGCCAGCAGGCGCGACACCAGGTCGCGGTCGCCGATATCACCCCGCACGAACACGTGGTTCGGATCCCCCTCCAGCGACGCGAGTGTGTTCAGGTTGCCGGCGTAGGTAAGCAGGTCGAGATTGACCACCTTCACGCCACGGGCCACCGCTTCGCGGACGAAGTTACCGCCGATGAAGCCCGCGCCACCGGTTATAAGCCAGGTTCCCACGCTTTAGTTCTCCTCGCGGCGCCGTGCCGCCCAGATCAACTGCGCAGAATATCGTCATTTCCCCGTACACGGTACGTCTAGCCCGGGCAGGGCGCGGCCTTGTTCACCCGGACTTGCGCAGGAACCAAACCTCGATATCCGGCGGAAGTACGGCGAGCACCGGATAGGCCACGCCCAAAGCCGCCGTCATGGCCATTGCCTTCGCGACTGGCACGTCCTTGGCGTAACGGATGCGCGAGTAAAGCCCCTGCACCTTCATGGAAGGCAGGGACATCCTGTCTTCCAGGCGGAAGCCGTGGCGCCCGGCAAGCGCTTCGATCACGCGCGTATCCAGGTAATGGACGTGGGGCGATGGAAAACCGCGCTGCCACAGGCGCTCGAAGGGGCCGGCCACGCCGAAGCGTTGCATGACCCGCGATATACGGTAGAGCACGCCACGCCGGCTTGGCGCGTTGATCACCAGCAAACCACCCGGCTGTAACCGTTCCCGGCAGGCATCCAGGGTCTTGTTGATGTCCGGGATGTGCTCGAGCACGTCGTTGAAGGAGATGACGTCGAAACGCTCGTCAGCGGCCAATGCATCCGGGAAAAACCCGCTGCGGACAGGCACGCCACGCCGACGCGCCGCGTCAGCCACCGCCACGTCAGGCTCCAGTCCCAAGCCTTCCAGTCGGCCTGACGTGGCGTCGAGGAACCAGCCGTGCGCGGAGCCGACATCCAGCAGACGCCCGGCGGGACGCCCCGCCATCAGCTTCTCCAGACGCTCGGCCAGCAGCTGGAAATTGGATTTGCGCAACGCCGATAGCCCACTTTCGCGCTCGGCCTCGTCCAAGTCCCCCCCCACGGCTTGCTCCAGAATCTTGGGCTCCAGATTGCTACCTTCATAACTGCAGCCCGCGCACTCGAAGTGCCAAGAAGTCAGGGCGGGTTGGAGCGTACTGCCACACACCGGGCATACATCTGCCATGGGGGTATCTCTCGTCCGTTGATCGAATTCCAAGCGCTGTAGCCGATAGTACCCATTTTGGTGGTGACGTCGTCACCCACTCCATACGCCATCGCATGGAAAGCCATTGCGGGCTAGAATCGACCCCACTGCCCCGCGCCAGCCGCCGCGGCCGGGCCTTCCCGCACCAGCTGAAGGATCTCGTACAAGATGAAAATCCTCGTCGCCTACAAGCGCGTGGTGGACTACAACGTCCGCATCCAGGTCAAGCCGGACGGCTCCGGCGTGGTCACGGACGGCGTCAAGCTTTCGCCCAACCCGTTCGATGAAATCGCCATGGAAGAAGCGCTGCGCCTGCGCGATGCCGGCATTGCGACCGAAGTCGTCGTCGCAACGCTCGCCCCGGCCGACGCCGCCGCGCACCTGCGCAATGGCCTGGCCATGGGCGCCAACCGCGCCATCCACGTCGTCACCGATGCCGCCGTGCAGCCGCTCACCGCCGCGCGCGCCCTGCTCAAGCTGGTCGAGAAGGAGCAGCCGCAGTTGGTGATCCTCGGCAAGCAGGCGATCGACGATGACGCCAACCAGACGGGCCAGATGCTGGCCACGCTGTGGGGCCGCCCGCAGGCGACCTTTGCTTCCAAGCTGGTCGTTGCCGACGGCAAGGCCACGGTGACCCGCGAAGTCGACGCCGGCCTGGAGACGCTGGAAGTGGACCTGCCGGCCGTCGTCACCACCGACCTGCGCCTAAACGAGCCGCGCTTCATCAAGCTGCCGGACATCATGAAGGCCAAGAGCAAGCCGCTGGAGACGATCGCCTTCGGCGACCTCGGCGTGGAAGCCAACGACAGCCTGAAGACCACCCGTTACGCCCCGCCGGCCAAGCGCAGCCGCGGCGTCATGGTGAAGGATGCCGCCGAACTGGTGGCCGCACTCAAGCAGAAGGGGTTGCTGTAATGGCCCAGGTACTCATCGTCGCCGAACACCTGGGTGGGCAGCTCAATGCCGCCACCGCCAAGACCGTCAGCGCCGCGCAGGCCCTGCAGGCCGAATCCATCGACGTCGTGGTGCTGGCCGCCGACCCGGCCGGCATCGCTGCCCAGGCCGCGCAGATTGCCGGCGTGGCACGGGTGCTGACCGTGGCCAATCCGGCCAACGAGCATGCACTGGCGCAGGTGCTTGCCCCGCAAATCGCGAAGCTGGCCTCCGGTTACAGCCACGTTTTCGGCCCCTCGACCACCTTCGGCAAGGACCTGATGCCCGTCGTGGCCGCCCTGCTGGGCGTCAACCAGGTCTCCGACCTGATGGCGGTCGAAGGCACGCATACGTTCCAGCGCCCGATCTACGCCGGCAACGCGATCATCACCGTGGAAGCGCCGGCCGACCAGACCGTGGTCGCCACGGTGCGCACGGCGTCCTGGCCGGAAGCGGCCAAGGGCGGCAGCGCGTCCATCGAGGCCGTGCAGGCCGATGCCACCCTGCCCGCCCACACCCGCTTCGTGGGCCTGGCCGCCGGCAAATCCGACCGCCCCGACCTGCAGAGCGCCAAGCGCGTCGTCTCCGGCGGCCGCGGCGTCGGCTCGGAGGAGAACTTCCGGGTCATCTACCAGCTGGCCGACAAGCTGGGCGCAGCCGTCGGCGCGTCCCGCGCGGCAGTGGACGCCGGCTACGTGCCCAACGAGCTGCAGGTGGGCCAGACCGGCAAGATCATCGCCCCCGAGCTGTATGTGGCGGTAGGCATCAGCGGCGCGATCCAGCACCTGACCGGCATCAAGGACGCCGGGACGATCGTGGCGATCAACAAGGATGCGGATGCGCCGATCTTCGAGATCGCCGATATCGGGTTGGTGGGGGATCTCTTTACGCTCCTGCCGGAGCTTGAGAAGGCGGTGGGTTAACGCCGTCCAGCAAGGGGCGTCATCATGACGCCCCTTTTTCTTTGCGCCTGCCTATCAGCTGGGATTGCGCCGCGCTGGCAACGAGCGATGCAATACGCGCTTGGGTACGCTCGCAATGTCATACCCCAGGAAAGCCAGCAGGAACTGCAGGCCGGACACAAGCAGGATGGTGGCGATCATGATGGTGCCCAAGGGGGTGAGCACGTTGCGCTGCAGTGAAGCCCACCAGTGCCAGGCACCGAACACGAAACCGATGCCGAGCAGGCCGATCGCCGCCACCAGCTCGATGGAGGCGATGGACAGGTCGCGAAGGAAGTAGTTGTAGATGATTCGCTTGCCGAGATTCTTGGCATGCTTTGTAAAGAATTCCGAGAAGATCCTGGAAATCTTCAGTCCGCTCTCTTCGTCGCCATACTTTGCGTCCATCGGCACGTCCACGACCACGGCCCGCATCGCATTCAAGCGGAACAGCATGTCCGTCTCGAAGAAATAACGGTGGCTGATCTGTGACATCGGCAGGTGGCTGGCCACGGGGGCGCTGATCGCGGTATAACCGTTAGTAGGGTCGAAGATATCCCAATAGCCGGTCGAGGCCTTGGCCATGAAGCTCAGGCCGAGATTGCCCAGTCTGCGCAGAGGCGGCATCTGACCGATGTTGCGCAGATCCCAGAAACGGTTGCCCTTGGTGTAATCGGCCTCGCCGCGCAGGATCGGCCCCACGAAATGAGGGAGCAGCGAGGGATCCATCTGGCCGTCGCCGTCGATCTTCACCACCACCGCCGCGCCATCACGGATCGCTTGACGGTACCCGGTCATCACCGCACCGCCGACGCCCTGGTTCTTTTCATGGCGCAGCACGCGCACGCGTGGGTCGGTGACGTGGGCTTCGATGAAGTCGCCGCTGTGCTCCGGGCAGGCATCGTCCACACAGTAGATTAGCGCGACCTCGGGCCCCACCGCCGCCAATACCTCCTGGATATGCCGCACCACACGATAGCTCGGGATCACGACGGCGATCACCTGGCTTTCGCCTCCAGTGCCTAAATTGCCCATTTCCTTCCCCTCATCATGATCCGGCACGATTTCCCCGCCCTCAACGCACCAGCAACTGGTTGGCCTCGCCCAGGTCGCAGCGCAGCGCTTCGGCAGCCTCGCCCACGACCAGCGACATACGATACGTACCCGGTACGACGCCTTCCAGCCACAATGGGACGGCCACGCCCGGATCCGCCGGGGCTATCACGCGGAACTGTTCGGCCTGCGTGACATCGTCACGTTGCGAACGCACCGCCTTGAAGACGTATGTGTTCGGTCCTTGCAGCAAAAGGAGGGCTGGCGGCTGCTGCTTCTGGTCGAGCTTCACAGACCATCCCGAAAGCAGCGCGGTATGCGCTGCCACCTGCCAGCCCCCCGGAGTTCGCTCGGCACCTTCCACGACATCGACGTAGCATTCCAGCAGCTCAGAAGGATGCGCCGCTGCCACCCACGCCGGCGGCTGGGTAATGGCTGCGTCAGACGATTCGGCGAGCCGACGCGCTTCAGAGGGGGCAGGCGCTCCTCCCATGCTTGGTGGCTGCTGCGGATCACTGCAGCCGCCGAGCAGAAGTGCTCCCAGCATGGCACTCAGGCAAATCCGCTTCACTGGGCACCTCCGACCAGTCGGGCAAACAACTCGACATGCTTGCGTACCTGTTCCTGGAGGCTGAATCTGGATGCCCGCGCCAGGCCCGCTGCACGCAGCGAACTCCGCAGCGCGGCGTCCTCCGAAAGGCGGCGCAACGCGTTGCCCATTTCCGTGGCGTCAAGTGGATCTTGCAGCAGGAGGGCGGCGTCGGAGGCAATTTCTCCCAGCGAGCTGTTGTTGGATGTGATGACCGGCGTAGCGCAGGCCATCGCCTCGACTACGGGCAGGCCGAAGCCCTCGTACAGCGACGGATACACGAACGCAGTGGCCATGGCGTAGAGCGATGGCAGGTCCGCGCGCGGGACATAGCCCAGCACCTTGACCCGGCTACCCGCCGAGGCCATCGACTTCCGCAGCTCGTCGTTAAGCCAGCCCGAGGCACCCACCACCACCAACGCTTCTTCCCCGTGCCACTCCTGCACGGCACGCAACAACGTCTTGAGATTCTTACGCGGCTCCAGCGAGCCGACAAACAGGAAGTACTTTTCCGGCAGTTCGTAGCGCTGGCGCACGCTGTGCTGGAAAACTTCCGAGGCGGGCCTGAACACTGAACCGTCGATGCCGTTGTGGATAGTGACCACGCGATCTGGCTGTACGCCATAGTGGCGGATCAGATCGTTCCGCGAATTCTCCGATACCGCGACGAAATGACTGTCCGCATCGATAGCGTGCTTGAAATTGCTTTCGCACAGATCGATGTTTTCGCGGGTGTGGAACTGCGGATGCGAGAGGAACGTCGTGTCATGCACGACCATCAGACTGGGCCCGTCGATGGTGCGCGGGAACGCATTGGCGGTGCAGTACACCAAGTCCAGCCCGGGCACGTAGGTATCGGCATGGCCGAACGCAGGCAACGGTCCGCGGTACGTGGTCATGCCGGTGCCGCGAGCGACCTGGAACGGCGAGCCCCCTTCAGGACGATAGGCCGGGTGGGTGAAGCTACCAAAGCCCGGGAACAACAGGAAATCGAAATCTCGGCCGTGCTCTGCCTGCCACTGCGACAAGCCTTTGACCAGGGTCGCGGCATAGCCGCCCACGCCAGAGACTTCACTGCCGATGGCCCGGCTACAGTCAATGCCGATTCGCTTGCGGGGACGCGAACGACGCTTGACGCGCGAAGTATCGCCCTGTAGCTCGGCCACGCGGGCGGCCATGCGGTCTGTGCTCTTGTCGAGTGACCAATACTGCGCGACGTCTTGCGCGGCCTGCTTGCCCTTCGCGGCGGCCTCTTCCTGGTTCGCGTAAACATGGCGCAATAGGTTCACCAGGTGCTGCTCGTCTGGTAGCGCCCACTCGAAACCCAGGTAGTACGGGCATTTGGCTTCCGCCGGCGTCAGGGACACCTGCAGCGGGTAACTGTTGTCCTCGTCCAAGAAAGCCTGCTGCGCACTCCAGTAGCTGGCAATCGCTGGCGTCCCGCAGGCCATCGCCTCCAGGATCGGCATGCCCCACCCTTCGCCCCGCGTGGGAAGCACGAAGCAGTCGGCGGAACGGTATAGCTGCGCCACCTGGTAATAGGGCGTGCTCTCGTTCTCCGAGTAGATGATCCGCCCGCCCTCCGGATCCAGCCCCAGACCGGCCACGATCGCGGAAGGATTCACACCGGGGTCACGATTGGAGTACTTGCAGATCAGCACGACCGGGTCGGTGGCACGGAACGCACGGTTGAAAGCGCGCAACAGCGTCTCCGGCGACTTGCGCTCGCCCCATTCGAAGATCGACAGGAACGTGAATACCTCCGGGATGGGCGCGCCCTTTATCTCGGGGTTGAAGTAATTCGTGTCCACCAGCCCCAGCGGCATGATGGTGATCGGCACCTTGACGCCGGAGCGGCGGAACGTCCATTCGTTGAACGGTGTAGGCACCCAAAGCTCGTCGAGCTTGTTACATCCATCAACCCATTCCTTCGGCACGCCGGTGGTCTCCAGCATCGTGTAGCCGATCCGATAGGAATCGGTTTTCACGGTGGAGAAGGCATCGGCCTGCCCGTAGATGAGACGCGGCACCGATGCGTCGGGTTCGCGACGCTGTTTGATCACTTCCAAGGCATAGACCCCGGTACTGCGATCACGAGGCTCATCAACAGGATATACCGTGCCTTCGCCGTACAAGTACTCGTAGGAGACCGACACACCGTGGGCGTCCAACCCCAGCGCAATTTGCCGCGCGGTCATCGCGTAGCCGACCGGGTTGAAAAATGTGGAATGCAGGTGCAGCTTGTACGGATAGCGGGCGTCGAGCGTCTGTTTCCATTTGCGCAGGAATGTTTCCTGCGACTTAAGGAACATCTCGCTGTGACTCACCTTGTTGGCGGAAGTCGAGCCATGCTCGCGGTGCCTGACGGTCAGCGAGCCGCAATTGACCACGCGGTATCCGGCCTGCCGCGCCTTCAGGCAGTAATCCGAATCCTCGTAGTAGGAAAAGAAATCCTCGTCCAGGAAGCCGATCTTGTCCATGAGCTCGCGGCGGATATATACGCAGGCGAACACCACGCCTTCCACGTCCCGATCGTAGGGATACTGGTTGATGTCCTTCTCGCCGCTGCCGAACTGCTGGCCCCAATAAGTGCGGTCCGGAATGTACGTGCCGGCGTGCTGGAAATCTTCGCCGTCCAGCCGCTTGATGCGGCAACCGACCACGCCGACGTCATCTCCCGAATAAGCGGTTCGCTGCAGCTTCTCGATCCACAGGGGGTCGTCTATCTCGGTGTCGTTGTTGAGCAGGATCACGTCCCGATCCGGCGCAATGAGCTTTAGCGCCGCGTTGTTGCCCTTAACGAAGCCCAGGTTGGCATTATTGAAAACAGTCGCGATACCCGGCAGCTGCTTGAGATATTCAACGGTGCCGTCTGTGCTGCCGTTGTCCACCACGACGATCTCGGTCAGCTGGGTGTCGGTGTGGGCCAAGACGCTGTCCAGGCAAGGCTTGGTGTATTCCAAACCGTTCCATGTCAGCACGATCACCGAGACCTGGCGATCCCGCGAGGAGTGCGGCGGCATTTCCTTGAGGTCAGTCATTTCAGTTCGCTCTATAGATTCGGCAGTTGCCCGTGTGCTCGATCAGCTCGGCACCGGTGATAGTGACCTGGGGGTCCGACAGGATGTAGTCGTCGCCCGGCAGGGCGGACACATCTATTTGGCTGCCCGCCTCCACGAATCGCGCTTCGCGCGGCAGGTAGGGGAGCCAGAACAGGTTATCAACCAGGCTTTCCCGGCCGCTGACCACCGCCGCGACCGACCCCGGTGCGCGCGCAACCAATTGGTAAGCAAGCTTGCCGCATTGCGGATCATCCGACCCTGGCCCGGTTGATAGCACGCGAAAAGTGGCCAAGTTGGCTACCGCCAACCACCCCAGCAGGAGCGCAATTGCGGGAGCCCGGCGCCCGGCCAGTACCAGCCCGCCCGCTACAAACATGGCCAGCAGGAACCAAGGGAACAGCCATGCGGCCACCTTGTACCAATGCGCCTCCATGCTATCGACGGTGGAACCGAACCACGGGTCGGCCGCCAGCTTGAACACCACGACGAACAGCACGGCGGACAGCATCAGGGCAAAGAAATTGCCCACGTACGCGATGCGGGCACCACGCGTCCACGACCATCCCTCTACGCCGGTGAAAGTCAGTACAACCAGCAGCGGCAGCGCAGCGAAGTAGTAACGACTATGCCAGCGGCCCAGCCCCCCTATGTCCTGTGGTGCAACGCCCAGCGTGAAGGCCACCGCCATGGCCACGGACAACGCAACGACCAGCAGCAGGGCGATGGCCACGTTGCGTCGCCGCCCGGCATCCTCATCCTCCATGCGCATCCACGGAAGCGCCAGCACGAACGCGATGGCTGGCGCAAATGGCAGCGCCAGCAAGGTGAAATGGCCCAGCAGGAGCTTCACCGTGCCCAGCGGTCCTTGCAGGGCCATTCGAATGGCAGTGCTAGCCCAACCGCCGGAGCGATTCTCGTAGAAGCCCAAGCCGTCCGCGTCCGGGTTGGTCAAAAGGTGCTTGAGCAACAGGTAGCTGACCCCGGCCACCACTAGCGAGGTCGCCCATGCGGGCCTGAACAGCCAATCGCGCCATGTCCGGCGCTGCGAGATGAGCGTGCAGGCGACAACGGCAGGAATAAGGATGATGGCATTCAGCCGCACGTTGAGCAGCACGCCGACACACAGGCCGAACAGCCCCAGTACGCGCCACGAGACGGGCGGCTCCATCATGCGCAACAGCGCATGGCAGGCGAACAGGAACAGCGGGAAGTACAGTGCCTCGGTAACGGCGAAAGAGCCGAGGAACAGCGAAGGCAGCGCGAGCCCTAGCACCGCCGCCGCCAATGCGCGGCGCGCCGGCATCAACCGCTGCGCGATGAAATAGAGCGGAATCACGCCAAGCGCCATCGTCGCGGCGTTGATTGCACGGATTGCGAGGTAGAAGTCCTCTCCAAAGGCGAATGCCGGCGCTATCCAGTACCCGTACAGCAGGTTGGGTAGATTGGTGTCGTGCAACACCTGGCTCGAACTTGGGATGCCCGACCGACCCGCATGCCAGATGCCGGAGGCGATCGACTTGTACAGATATTCGTCGCCAGACCAGTAGGGCAACCCGGCCTGGAACACGAAGCGCAGGCATCCGACGACAGCCGCCGCGAGCAACAGGCTGCTGCCTTGAACGCCACCCGCCTCCCCGCCCTTGCCCAGGAGCCATACCGAGAGGCGCCACGACAACAGGACCGCAGCGCCCGCCAGCGTCAACCCGAGGAGGCGTTCCAGGTAGACGCGCCACGCCGGCAGGTGTGCGATGCGCACGTCGCTTAATGCCAGTCCCGGCGGACCGGAATAGAACACCCGGAAAGCCGCGCGCGCGGGCGCGCGGCCGGTATTGAATCGGCCGGCCACGCGCAGATCGTGCTGCCCCGGGGTGAGCAGGAATTGCCGTTCCTGCGCAGGACTGTCGTAATCGCTCCCATACAGATCCACGACCAGCTGCGCGGGCGCGCCCGGCACGGTATCCGCCTCCAACGAGAAGACGTAATAGTCCTCGCTGGTGAAAGCCGCGTCGCCCTCGATGAGATGGAAAGCTGCAGGCATGGCACCTACGCTGCGCAACTGGCCGCCTTCCTCCTCGAAGCCCTGCATCTGCACGTTATCCAGGCGCACGATATCGCCACGCCGCGGATCCATGTTCAGGTGCCGCAGGCCTAGATAGGCGAGCAGCGCCAAGATCGTCCACAGCGCGGCCAGGAGGAGTGCTTGCGCACCCGCCTTTGGCTCATTGCGGCTCATTGGCAACGTGTCGTTCTTCAATGCTTCGCCCCCCCCGGCACGTCCATGCTTATTCCTTTGAAACGCGTCGCAGGTCAGCCTCCACCATCATGGAGATCAATTCCTTCAACGATGTCTCCGGGTACCAGCCAAGCTTGTTATTAGCCTTGGCCGCATTGCCGAGCAGCACATCCACCTCGGCAGGGCGCATGTAGCGCGGATCGACTTCGACATGGTCGCGGTAGTCCAGGCCCACATGGCCGAAGGCCAACTCGCACATGTCTCGCACAGTGGTCGTGACACCCGTGGCGATCACGTAGTCATCGCCCTCCGGCTGCTGCAGCATCAGCCACATTGCCTTGACGTAGTCGCCGGCGAAACCCCAGTCGCGCTTTGCATCGATATTCCCAAGCGCAAGCTTCTTGACCTTGCCCAGCTTGATGCGAGCAACGCCGTCGGTGACCTTGCGGGTGACAAATTCGATGCCTCGCAGCGGCGACTCGTGGTTGAACAGGATCCCGCTGGAAGCATGCATGCCGAAGCTTTCCCGGTAGTTCACCGTCGCCCAGTGCCCCATCAGCTTGGCTACGCCATACGGGCTGCGGGGGTAGAAAGGGGTCTTCTCGTCCTGCTTCTCAGCCTGGATCAAGCCAAACATCTCGCTCGTGGACGCCTGGTAGAAGCGCGACTCCGGGCTTGCCAGCCGCACCGCTTCCAGGATGTTGATCACGCCCACGCCATCCACCTGTGCGGTGAGCACCGGCTGCTGCCAAGACGTTCCCACGAAGCTCTGCGCAGCCAAGTTGTAAATCTCATCTGCTTTCGAGTGACGGATCGCGCGGATCAACGAAGCCAGGTCGGCTACGTCACCATCCACCAATTGAACGTCATCGGCGATTCCCAACTCGCGAAGGCGCCACAACGTGTCAGTACTCCGACGTGCGAGCAGCCCGCTGACGGCATACCCTTTCTCCAGCAGAAGCTTGGCGAGATAGGCGCCGTCCTGGCCCGTCACACCGGTGATCAACGCACTCTTAGCACTAGTCATGGGTACTTACCGTTCTCAAAATGTCTTCAAGGGTGGTGTCGATGGAGATCTGCGGCCGCCAGCCACACGCGCGCGTCGTGTCACTAGCGTCGGCCACCATTCGCCGTTGTTCCGTCGCGCGCATGCGGGTCGGGTCCTGCTCAATCCGGACCTCGAGCCTCATGATCGCCATCATCTGTTGCAGCAGCTGCCGGGGCGATCGCTCCACGCCCGATGCCACCACATAGCGTTGCCCTGGCTGCCCGGCTTCCAGCAGTGCGGCGTAGGCACGTACCACGTCCCGCACGTCGGTGAAGTCTCGCGTGGTGTCGATGTCCCCTACGTGCAGCACAGGCTCGCGTTCGCCGCGGGAGATCTGTACGAGTTGTTGTGCGAAGGATGCCACCACGAAGCGCGAATCCTGGCGTGGCCCGATGTGGTTGAACGGCCTGGCGATCATTGCCTGCAGACCGGCACGCCGCCATTCCTGCTGGCAGTAGTCCTCGGCGGCAATCTTGCTCGCGGCATACGGGTTCATGGGGCTGACAGGGGTATCCGGCCGTACCGGCAGGGTGTGCTCGTCTACGCGACCGTAGACATCACCGGAGCTCACGTACAACAAGCGCCCCTTGAACCCCTGCTTCGTCAACGCCTGCACCAGGTTGATGGTACCCAGCACATTAACGGCATAGGTCTCTGCGGGCGCCTCGATCGCGCGCGGCACAAAGCTCTGGCCTGCCAGGTGCAAGACCTTGTCAGGCACCCGGCCACCCAGTGCCTGGACAGTCGCGATCGGGTCGCGCAGATCCAGCCCTTCGGGCATTCGCAGCAACTCGGTGTCACCAAAAACGCCGGCAGCGACGGCGTCGGCGACATGACTGCCGACAAAGCCGCCGAGTCCGGTGACTAGCAGCGAACTCTTCAATGTGCGACGACCGGCTTGCGCGCCATGACAGCGTAATCGAAGGCAGCACGCCACGGCGCCACCAGAGCGTTGATCGTGCCGGAGCCGGGAATCTCCTCTGCTACCTCCTCGATCGGCAGCGTCGGTCGCGCATCGAAAAGACGATGGATATCGGACTGCGAGAAACCACGCGACTGCACCATCCAGCGCAGCATCTCGGGCGGCAGCGGATTGCGGTGCGTAGGATCCATGTAGAAGGACCACTGCGCGACCAGTGCATTTTCCGGATTGGGCGTTTCCACCAGGAAACCACCGCCCGGCACCAGGACGCGCAGCACTTCGTCGAAGAACTCGATCATCAGGTCGAACGGCAGGTGCTCGACCACGTGGAACATGCTCACCATGCCCAGGCTCGCGTCGGGAAGCGAACGGAGTTTCTCCAGCCCATCCATGAGCTGCACCGTCAGGCCGGCCTGGCGGCAGTCAGTGACGAAGATGGCGTTCATGTCCACGCCCGATGCCTTGTATCCTTCCTCGCGCAGCAGCTGAAGCCATTCGCCGCGGCCGCAACCGATATCGAGGACCGGCGCGTTTGATCCGCCTGCGCCCACGTCGGACACAAACTTGAGATAAGGGCGCAGACGAGCGGCGATCTCCTCTTTCGATCCGCGGAACTGCGCCTCGAAATCCGAATAAAGCTGATCCAGGCTCGCCGCCACTGCCGAAGCACGCGGCTTGGACCGCTCCTTGCGCTCGATGGAGGCACGCTGCGCGGCGATTTCGCCAGCAAGTTCGCGAATGGACTCGCGCATCACCTCCACGTCCGAGACGCTGGCGTGGGCGTCCATCGCACGCTCCAAGGATGCGATCTGCGCACCCTGTTCGCGCGCTAGCTTGGAAAGGTCTCTGCGCAGGAAAAAGACGGAGCCGCCCAATGCGCCCACGTGTGAATCCATGCGATCCATCAGCGTCGCCTGGCGAAGCGACCCCAGTAGCCAGGCCAGGCCATTGCCCACGACCGGCACCTTGCGCAGGCGGCGCAACTTGTACGGGATGAGCAGGCCGTCCACGTGCACGGAACGCGCCATGCCTTCGGCCGAGAAACGGATTTCGCCCAGGATCTCCACCTTGCTCATCTTGCCCTGGCGAAGGTCGCGCAGGTAGGAACGCGCATGCTCGTCGGGCTCGCGCAGTAGCAAGGCGCGATACGCATGGTCGATGAACTCGACGTCGTCGAAGCGCACCAGGTCGCCTAGGACATATTCCCGCTTCTGCTCGAAATTCAGCGAAGGTCGCTCAGCCAGGATGAGCGAGTTCGGCTCGACCTGCTGCAGTTGACGGCCCGGCTCGCCCGCCGGGCGCGCGCCGGAATCGACGCCAAGCCGGAACCGGACGCGGCGCATGACCTCGGAAGCTGAGAGTAGACCTTCATCGGACATTTGGAAAAACTCCTGACAAGACGGATAACGGGATCAGCGCCGAGACGCGATCAGTGCGAGGTAGCCGACGCGGTGATCGTCGGGGCCATCCAATTGCACCCAATGAAATACGGATGATCCACATTGGCCACGGAGAACACCAGCGCGGTGTCCTTCCACTGGTAGTTCCTGCCCAGGTGGTCCTGTGCATCGGTCAGGGCAACCGACACCGAGTAGGTGCCGGGTCCCAGATTAGCCAGGAATTTGGCGTCGAAGACCACGACCTGCCCTGCGTCAAGGCCCTCCAGTACCTGCTCGGTATGGTAGGTGTTGGTGCCGAAGATCACCTGTCCGAGGCGGTCGCGCAACATATAGCCGAAAACCAGCCGCTCGAGGGGCGCACGAATGCTCGCCCTAGCCCGAAGCGTAACCGGCCTGCCCGCTTCGATGTACTCGGTGGGCCGTCCATCGGCATCGAGCAGGTGGATCTCGTCGATGACCGCTTCCTGGGTGCCGGACTCCACCTTCGATTGGCGGTCGGCTCCCTCTTCCACCGCGATTTCGCCCTTCTCTTTCCTGGCAATCAACGCGTTGTAGTAATCGATGACCTGCTTGGGATCCGAATCCAGGACCACCCTGCCGCCATCGATCAGGATGGCGCGATCACACAGCGCCTGCACCGCGCCCGGGTCGTGCGACACGAACAGCAGACTGGTACCAGCCTCACGATACGCACGGATACGGTCGAAACACTTATGCACGAAGTATGCATCGCCTACCGAGAGTGCTTCGTCGACGATCAGCAGATCCGGTTGGAACGCGGTAGCGACACTGAAAGCCACGCGCATCTGCATGCCGCTGGAGTACGTACGCACGGGCGCATCGAAGTAGTCGCCAATCTCGGCGAACGCTTCGATGTCGTCCATGACCTCGGCGATAGCCTGCTGGGAATGACCCATCAAGCCTGCGGCATGGAACACGTTCTGGCGACCGGTTAGGTCAGGATTAAAGCCCATCCCAAGCTCGAGAATGGCCGAGACGCTGCCCACCTGCGAGATGCTGCCGACCGTCGGACGCGAGGTACCGGTAATGAGCTTCAGGAGTGTGCTCTTGCCCGCTCCGTTCTGGCCGACGATACCCACGCTCTCGCCCGACCGCACGGAGAAATTGATATCCCGCAACACCCAGTGCTCTTCTGTGGGCTTAAAGGGAATGCCGAACCATGCCAGCACACGCAGCAGTTCGCTGCGCCAGCGGACGAAGCGCTTTCCTACTCCCCTGACTACCAGTCGCGTGGTCATAGTGCGTCCACCATTTCGGCGCTGGAGCGGCGGAACACGATCATCGCCATCACCGACATCACCAAGGCCGCCAGCAGCAACCGACCCAGGTCGGCCCAGAGCGGTGGATTGCCGTACACCAGTACCGACTGATAACTGGTCACCAGCGAATACAGCGGATTGAGCCCGAACCAGCGCTGAAACCGTTCGGGCAACGCGTTGAGGCTGTAGACGATAGGCGTCAGCCAGAACAACGCATTCAACACCACTGGCACGATCTGCCCGATGTCACGCATGAAGACGTTCAGAACACCCAGGAAGATGCCCACACTCATCGCGAGTAGCAGGGTCAGGAGCATCAACATGGGAAGCCACACGACTTGAGCGCCGGGAAAATGGCCAAGCACTGCGAACACGCCGAAAATCGCCGCCGCTAGCAACAGATTGTTCACCAGCGCCGTGCCCGCGGCGATGATCGGCAGGCATATCCGCGGGAAGGCAATCTTGCGCATCAGGTTTCCGTTGTCGACGAACAACGTGACACATTTGCCGACCGTCTCCGAGAACAACGTCCAAAACAGCATCCCCGCCAGCAGGTACAGCGCGTAGCCATACTTGCTGGTGACGCCCTGGAGCTTCGCCGAGAGGACCTCGGACAATATCACCGCATAGATCAGTACCTGCATGAGCGGGTGGATGATCATCCAGACGGCGCCGAGCTTGCTGCGCAAGAACCGCGCTTTCAGCTCGTTCTTGATCGAGGTGAAGATGAAATACCGATATGCCCAGATCGACTGCAGCATTCTCACGCTATTGCTCCTGCGGGGACGACTTGCCGTCCCGGTTTTCGCTCATGATGTATTGCAAGCGTTCGGCCATGGCGGCCGCCGCAAGCCCGGGCGACAGTACGTCGGCCACATGCCGCGCTGCCGCAGCCCCCAATGCCGATGCAGTGGCATGGTCATCGGCCAGGCGGCGCATCAGACGGGCAGCATGTGCCAAGTCCGGTTCGGCCCAATGCTGGCCTTCCGCAAACGGATACTCGGCATCAGGCACGGGGACGAGGCGGTAGTCCACCAGCATGCTGGTCTCGCGCGACATAAATTCGAGGTTTCCGGACCACCCGGTGGCGACCACCGGCTTGCCCATGCTCATGCACTCGGCCATGCCGAGCCCGAGCCCCTCGGCACGATGCAAGGAGACGTAGGCATCACAGCAAGCCTGCAGCGCATGCAAATGAGGCGCGGGCAGCACGTCGTCGCGGATGAGAATACGAGCATCCCCTCCCGCCAGCGCGAGGAGCGATGCCAGCCCCGCAGCATTGCGGTGGCCGTGGCTCGACTTCACCAACATCCGCACGTCGTCCCTTTCTGGCGGGAAGGCCTCGCGAAATGCCAGGATGGCACCACCGGGGTTCTTTCGTTCGATCGATGAATTGAAATCGAAGCTCACCAGGAACACGAAGGCCGTCTGCGGCAACCCGAAATCCGCACGCGCCAGCGCACTGGCCTGCGGAGAATAGAGCGGATAGGGGATTCGGATCACCGGCCGGTTCGTCCGCCCTCGGAACGCATCGGCCACATATTGGCTGGCGACCCATACCTCATCGACCTGCGCGAGCGTCTGGCTCCACGCCGGCGGCATCTGCGGCAATTCCCAGAACCAGAAGCCAACCCGATAGGCGTGCTCATGCAGGCGCTCAACCGGCTCCGCAATGGCTTGGGAAAAGTTGTCGGGATTGACGAATACCGCATCCACCAGGTGCGGCAAGGGCGCTGAGGCAAGATGCGTCAGGGCACGCTCGTCGCGGTTGGAATGCGGTGTGGCGATGTCCACGTCTTTCAGCGAGACAGGAATTCCACCTTGTAGTGCTGCCCGCGCATAAGCGCGGGCGGCTTCCGCGAGACCGAATTCTCCGCGCAGGTAGCCAAATAGGTTCAGGCCCGGCCCGGAAGGCTCGGCACTGGCCTGCCAGGACCGCCCCGGTACCGCCATGTTCCAGGCGTCCGTCTGCTGAAAGCGGAATCTCCGGCTGAAGCGCTGCGAGCGCCAACGGGAAAGCCACCGGCGCAATGCGCCAGGAAGGAGGGACAGAACGCTCCAGCCGGAAGTCGTTCGCCCATGGTGTTGGGGCTGATTCATGGCCTGTCGTGAGGCGCCTTCAAAGCCCTGCTCTGCGCAGCGCCCGATCCAGATCCGCTTGAAGGTCCTCCACCGCCTCCACGCCCACACTTAACCGCACCAGCGAATCGCTGATACCCAGCTGCGCGCGGCGCTCCACCGGGATCGACGCATGCGTCATCACCGCCGGATGGTTCACCAGGCTTTCCACGCCGCCCAGCGATTCGGCCAGCGTGAACAGCTCGGTGCGCTCGCACAGCCGCTTGGCGGCCTCGAACCCGCCCTTCAGGACGATCGAGACGATGCCGCCGAATCCGGACATCTGCCGCTTCGCCAATGCGTGCTGCGGATGCGAAGGCAAGCCCGGGTAAATCACCTTTTCCACCGCCGGATGCTGTTCCAGCCACTGCGCCAGGGCCATCGCGTTATCACAATGCGCGCGCATGCGCAGCGGCAGTGTCTTGAGCCCGCGCAGCGCCAGGAAGCTGTCGAACGGACCCTGCACTCCACCGATGGAGTTCTGCAGGAACGCCATGCGCTCGGCCAGGTCATCGTTGTCGCCGACGACCGCCATGCCACCCACCATGTCCGAATGGCCATTGAGATACTTAGTGGCCGAATGCACCACGATGTCCGCGCCCAGCGCCAACGGCCGCTGCAACATCGGCGAGGCAAAGGTGTTGTCCACCACCACGATCAGCCCGTGCTTGCGCGCCACTGCCGCCACGGCGGCAATGTCGACGATCTTCAGCATCGGGTTGGTCGGCGTCTCGATCCACACCATCTTCGTCTTGGGCGTGATCGCCGCTTCCAGCGCGGTCACGTCGGTCAGGTCCACGAAGCTGAAGTCCAATCCCGCGCTGCGCTTGCGCACGCGCTCGAACAGGCGGTAGCTGCCGCCGTACAGGTCGTCCATCGCCACCACGTGGTCGCCACTGTCCAGCAGCTCGATCACCGTGGAGGTCGCCGCCATGCCCGAGGCGAACGCGAAACCGCGCGTGCCGCCTTCCAGTGCAGCCACGCAGCGCTCATAAGCAAAGCGCGTGGGATTGTGCGTACGGGAGTATTCAAACCCCTGGTGCTCGCCCGGGCTGGACTGCGCATAGGTCGAAGTCGCGTAGATCGGCGGCATCACCGCGCCAGTGCTCGGATCCGGCGCCTGGCCGCCATGGATGGCGAGGGTTGCAAGAGCCAGCGTGCCGTGGGCATCGGGCTGGCGGGAGGTGCGATCCGACATGACTACTCCAAAAGGGTGCGGGAGTTTAGCAAAAGCTTTACAAATCCGGCGCATACGCCGAATTAGTGATTCCAATCACATTACTGCACTCGCCGCCGCAAATAATTCAACAAATCGATCCGCGTGATCAGCCCCAGGAACTGTTTGCCGTCCATCACGATGGCCACCTGCCCGCGGTCGAACACCGGCAGCAGGGCCTCGATCGGGGACTTCACGTCCAGCCGGTCGAGCTTGCTGACCATCGCCGTGGCCACCGGGTCGCGGAACCGCGCCTCGTCGCCATAGACATGCAGCAGCACGTCGCTCTCGTCGACGATGCCGACCAGTTCGCCCTCGTCGATCACCGGCAGCTGCGAGACGTCGTACAGCTTCATCCGCTGGTAGGCGGTGGTCAGCAGGTCGCGCGGGCCCACTACCACGGTGTCGCGCTGGCTATAGGGGCGCAGGATCAGGTCGCGCAGGTCGCCGTGCTGCGGACGCTCCAGGAAGCCGTTGTCCAGCATCCAGTAGTCGTTGTACATCTTGGACAGGTACTTGTTGCCCGTGTCGCACACCAGCACCAGCACCTTCTTCGGCGTGGTCTGCTCCTTGCAGTACTTCAGCGCCGCCGCCAGCAGCGTGCCGGTGGAGGAACCGCCCAGCACGCCCTCCTTGGCCAGCAGTTCGCGGGCGGTGTGGAAGCTCTCCGCGTCGGTGATGGCGTACGCCTTCTTGACCCGGCTGAAATCGGAGATCGACGGCAGGAAGTCCTCGCCGATGCCCTCCACCAGCCAGCTTCCCGACTTGTCGTTGAGCCGGCCCTCGTTGATGTATTCGGCCAGGATCGAGCCGACCGGGTCGGCCAGCACCAACTCGGTCTGCGGCGAATGCTGGGCGAAGGCGCGCGACAGGCCCGTCATCGTGCCCGAGCTGCCGCAGCCGAAGACCACTGCGTCCAGCTGGCCGTCCATCTGCCGCAGGATCTCCGGTCCGGTGCCGAACTCGTGCGCGGCCGGGTTATCCGGGTTGCCGAACTGGTTGATGAAATACGCGCCCGGGGTGTCGGCGGCGATCTTCGCCGCCAGGTCCTGGTAATACTCGGGGTGGCCCTTGGCGACGTCCGAGCGCGTCAGCCGCACTTCGGCGCCCATTGCCTTGAGGTTGAAGATCTTTTCCCGGCTCATCTTGTCCGGCACCACCAGGATCAAGCGGTAGCCCTTCTGCTGGGCGACCAGGGCCAGGCCCAGGCCGGTGTTGCCGGCGGTGCCTTCCACCAGGGTGGCGCCGGGCTTGAGCTCGCCGCGCTTCTCGGCCGCCTCGATCATCGACAGGCCGATGCGGTCCTTGATCGAACCGCCGGGGTTGGCGCTCTCCAGCTTGAGGTAGAGCTCGCAGACGCCGGTGTCCAGGCGCTGCGCCTTGACGATCGGGGTCTCGCCGATCAGTTCCAGGACCGAGGAGTGGATGGCCATCGCTTCTTCTGGTTATGCCCGTGGGCTGACCGTGCATTATCGACGGAAGGCCGTCGAAATGCTTAGTGGGGCGTTCAGATTGCGTCGCCCGGGGCCAGAAAAGGCGACGCGGACGGTGGCGAGCCCGACGAGGAGGGCTGCCACCGCCCGCGACGGTGAGCGGTTCCGGTTACGGGGAGAGGGTCAGTGCGTCATCCGGTCATAGATCCGGGTGAGTTTTTCCTTGGCGAGCAGCTTTTCGCGCTTCATTTGGCCGAGGGTCATATCGTCGATCGGCAAAACGCCGAGTTCGGCATCCATGCATTTCTTGTCCAGCAGCTTGTGTCGCTGATAGAGCTGCTTGAATTCGGGATCCGCCTTCATCAGTGCATCGATTTGGCTCTGCGGTTGCCCTTCGAACATGGCTTGGCCTCCTACGGTTTCCGTAAAAACAAGAACGCCCCGGCCGGACCCGGCACGGGGCGCTGAATCGGACGGCGAGCCGGCGCGATCGGCGGTAACGACCGAGCCCTGGGGCTTCGGGACGCCAACGCTCGGTTCGGGCCGCTGTTCCACCGGATCGTCCTCCACGGATCCAGGCGACGACATGCCACCTGGGTATTCGACCCTACGCCTGTCCCCCGCCCCCGGCAATAGCCGCGCGCACAGTTTCGGAAGGGGCCGGCGCATTCATTACGGAAAAAATCAGGGCCGCTCGCGGCGGCCCTGAATTTCGTTCATAAACAATCAGATACGCCTCAGGGCGCGACCACCACCTCGGCCGCGCGGGCCTTGGTCGGCGCCCCCTTGCCGGCGCTCACCTGGAAGCGGTTGGCGCTCACGCCAGCCGCCACCAGCGCCTGGCGCAGGGCCTCACCGCGCTGCTTGGCCGAGGCGGCATCGGCCCCGTAGGCGATGATCGACACCCGCCCCTTCTTGCCGATGTTGAGGTACTCCGCCAGGGCCTTGGCCTGGCCCTGCGCGCCGGCGGACAGGTCCGCCTTGCCGCCGTAGGCATCGCCGGCCAGCGTGAAGACCTCGCCGCGGGCCTCGAAACGGGAGGCCGGCAGCTTGCTGCCGGCCATCAGCTCGGCCTCCTCGCGGGCCAGTTGGGCGGCCTTCTGCTGGGCAGCGTTGAGCCGCGCGGTCTGCTTGCCGGCCACGCTGGTCAGGGCGGCCTCGGCGTCCTGGCGCGCCAGGGTCTCCTGCTCTGCGGCCTGGCGCAGGCGGTCGCTCTCCTCGGCCTGAATCTGCGCCTGCACGCGCAGCTGCTCAGCTTCCTGGCGGGCCCGGGCCGCGTCGCGCCGGCTGGCCTCGATCAGCAGCTCGTTGCGGGTGCCGTCCAGCCGCTCCAGCTCGCGCCGGGCCTGGGTGGTGCGCACGCTGATCTCGGCAATCTCCACCCGGCGGTCGGCGATGTAGAGGGCCTGGTCCTGCTCCTTGCGCTTGGCCTCGGCCACCGCACTGATGGCCTGTTCGGCCTGCAGGCGCTCGTAGCGGGCGATGTCCGCCGACTGCGGGTCGGCCTGCAGCGCGGCCAGGCGCTGGCGCAGCGCCACCACCTGCGGCAGGTCTTCCTTGGCCAAGGCGGTGCCGGTGACGGCGAGCAACAGCGCCAGCACGAAGGTTCGGTTGCGCAGTTTCATCAACGCCCCTCCCCGGTGCCCAGGGTGTTCTGCAACTGCGACACCTCGGCCTTGCGCTGTGCCAGCTGCGCGGTGGCCACGGCCTCCTCGCTGCGGGCGCGGGCCAGGTCGGCGTCGACCGCCGCGCGCTTGGCCAGGGCCGGCAACTGCTTGCGCTGGCCGCGGTCCAGGGCGGCCTGCTGGGCTTGCATCAGCTCCTGGCGCGCCAGGCTGATCAGGTCCGGGGCGTACTGGTCCGCGTCGGCCTGGGTCGCCCGCTGCACCGCCTGCTCGGCCTCGGACAGTTCCGGTGCCACCTGGGCCAGGGCCGGGGAAAGAGGCGCGAATGCAAAGGCGATCACATACAGCGATCGACGTATTTGTGCGAAGCTAGCCGTCATTGGGGTGCCGTTGCGTTGGGATCGTAGCGCGGCCATTGTCGGAAGCCTGCGGCGCGCTTGCAACGGGACGCCGCCGATCGTTGGGGAAGCATTGCGCATGGATATCGGCTATTTCCTTAAGCTGATGACCGAAAAAAACGCCTCGGACATGTTTTTGACCACCGGGGCGCCGGTCTACATCAAGATCGAGGGGAAGCTCTATCCACTCGGCAACACCGGCCTGCCGCCCGGCATGGTCAAGAAGATCGCCTATTCCCTGATGGATGAGGGGCAGGTCCCGCAGTTCGAGCGCGACCTGGAGTTGAACATGGCCATCGCCCTGCCCGACGCCGGGCGCTTCCGCGTCAACGTGTTCAAGCAGCGCGGCGAGGTGGGCATGGTGATCCGCGCCATCCGCAGCAAGATCCCGAGCATCGAGGAGCTCAACCTGCCGCAGGTGCTCAAGGACGTCATCATGACGCCGCGCGGCCTGGTGCTGGTGGTGGGCTCGACCGGCTCGGGCAAGTCGACCTCGCTGGCCTCGATGATCGACCACCGCAACAGCACCACGACCGGGCACATCCTCACCATCGAGGACCCGATCGAGTACCTGCACAAGCACAAGATGTCGATCGTGAACCAGCGCGAGGTCGGCCTGGATACCCACGCCTTCCACAACGCGCTGAAGAACGCGATGCGCGAGGCGCCGGACGTGATCCTGATCGGCGAGATCCTGGACGCCGAAACGATGGAAGCGGCGATCGCCTTCGCCGAGACCGGCCACCTTTGCCTGGCGACGCTGCACTCCAACAACGCCGACCAGACCATCGAGCGCATCCTGAACTTCTTCCCGGAAAGCGCGCACAAGAACGTGCTGATGAACCTGGCGCTGAACCTGCGCGCGGTGATCTCCCAGCGCCTGGTGAAGGGCGCCGACGGCCGCCGCCTGCCGGCGACCGAGGTGCTGCTCAACACGCCGATGATCCGCGACCTGCTGCGCCGCGGCCAGGTCCACGAGATCAAGCAGGCGATGGAAGAGTCGCTGGAGGAAGGCATGGAGACCTTCGACCAGTGCCTGTTCCGCATGGCCAAGAACGGCACGATCGAGCAGGAGGAGGCGCTGCGCGCCGCCGATTCGCGCGACGGCCTGGCGCTGAAGTTCCGCCTGTCCGAGGGCGCCTCGGGCGAACACGATCCCTACGCGGATTACGAGGCGGCGTCCTCCCCCAGGATCAGCCACGGCTTCACCTGACAGGAACCCAGCACGGCGCCGGCAACGGCGCCGTGATTCATTGGGCGTCCGGCTGCCGCTCGGGACGCGCGCGGTCGAAGGCCGGCAGCGCCAGGCAGGCCTGCTCGATTCGTCGCAAGGTCGGGTACGGGGCAAGGTCCACGCCGAAACGGTGCGCGTTGTAGAGCTGCGGCACCAGGCAGCAATCGGCCAGGCCGGGCGTGTCGCCGTGGCAGAAATCGCCGGTATCCGGGTGGCCGGCCAGCAGGGTCTCCAGCGCGGCGAAGCCTTCGCGCATCCAGTGGCGCGTCCATTCTTCGCGGCGCGCCGCCTCCGCTTCGACGGTCCGCTCCAGATACTGCATCACCCGCAGGTTGTTGAGCGGATGGATGTCGCAGCCCACCACCTGCGCCAGCGCGCGCACCCGGGCGCGCGCCAGTGCCGGGGCGGGCAGCAACGGCGTATCGGGAAACACCTCGTCCAGATATTCCAGGATCGCCATGGACTGCGTGAGCACCTGGTCGCCGTGGCGCAGCGTCGGCACCAGGTGCTGCGGGTTGAGCGCGACGTACTCGGCCGCGTGCTGCTGCCCGCCGTCGCGCACCAGGTGCACCGGCAGCAGGTCGTGCGCCAAGCCTTTGAGATTCAGGCCGATGCGCACGCGGTAAGCCGCGCTGGAACGCCAGTAGGTATACAGCTGCAGGGCCTGACTCATCCCGGTCCTCCCTTGCTCAGGGCTTGGCCTGCGCTTCAATGCGCTGCTCGATCGCGCCGAAGATGCTGTTGCCCTGGCGGTCGAACATCTCGATCCGCACCGTGTCGCCGAACTGCATGAACGGCGTGCTGGGCTTGCCGTCGCGCAGCGTCTCCACCACGCGCTGCTCGGCGAAGCACGACGCGCCGCGCGAGGTGTCCTGGTTGGCGATGGTGCCGGAGCCGACAATCGTCCCCGCGCCCAGGGGGCGGGTCTTGGCCGCATGCGCGACCAGCTGGGCGAAATCGAACTGCATGTCCTCGCCGGCTTCCGGCGCGCCGAACCATTCGCCGTTGATGTGGGTCACCAGCGGCAGGTGCACCTTGTTGTCCCGCCATGCCGGGCCCAGTTCGTCCGGCGTGACGAACACGGGCGAGAGCGCCGAGCGCGGCTTGGATTGCAGGAAGCCGAAACCCTTGGCGAGTTCGTTGGGAATGAGATGGCGCAGCGAGACGTCGTTGACCAGGCCGATCAACTGGATGTGGTCGGCCGCCTGCGCGGCATCCACCGCCATCGGCACGTCGTCGGTGACCACCACCAGTTCGGCTTCCAGGTCGATGCCGTAGTCCTCGCTGGCCACCTTCACCGCATCGCGCGGGCCGTAGAAGCCGGCACTGGTGGCCTGGTACATCAGCGGATCGGTGTAGAAGCTCTCCGGCACCTCCGCATTGCGCGCGCGGCGCACGCGCTCCACGTGCGGCAGGTAGGCACTGCCGTCCACGAATTCGTAGGCGCGCGGCAACGGCGCGGCCAGCGCGGCCGTGTCCAGGTCGAACTGGCCGTCGGCGCTGCCGTCTTCCAGCGATTCGTACAGGGCGTTCAGGCGCGGCGCGACGTGGCTCCAGTCTTCCAGCGCGCGCTGCAGCGTTGGCGCGATGCCGGTGGCGCGCACGCCGCGGGTCAGGTCGCGGGAGACGACGATCAGCGTGCCGTCGCGGCCGCCTTCCTTCAGGGAACCTAGCTTCATGGTGCATCCGCTCACGGCTGGGACGCCGATTGTAGGCCGGGCAGGCTTTGGTTACATCTGCAACGGACTAGCGCGTTCGGTTCCTGAACAGGCGATCCGGCTGCGGCTGGGACGGCGGGCGGATTTCGCGTAAACTGAACGGGTCTGCCAGCGGCCGTCCGTTTCCCTCAGGGATCGCCGGCGCCATCGGGTTCGCCCGGTCCGCCCGCCCCATCCGACGCCGTTCGCCTTGCATACCGGTCATGCGCAACCCGCGCTTGGTCGTCCCCTCTTCTCGCAGCGCGGTTACACGGGAACGCTCCGAGTCGCCCCTCAGCCCTTGCTGGCCGTCCGGCCACGTGGGCGAGTATTTTCCGGAGAATCCCATGTCGTTTGAAACCCTGGGCCTTGCGCCCTTCCTGCTGCGCGCGCTCGCCGAAGAAGGCTACGAGACCCCCACCCCCATCCAGCGCGAAGCCATCCCGCTGGTGCTCGAAGGTCATGACCTGCTAGCCGGCGCGCAGACCGGTACCGGCAAGACCGCCGCGTTCGGCCTGCCCGTCCTGCAGTACCTGGCCACCACCCCGCAGGCGGTGAACGGCCCGCGCAAGCCGCGCGCGCTGATTCTCACCCCCACCCGCGAGCTGGCCACCCAGGTGCACGACAGCCTGCGCGGCTACGGCAAGTACCAGCGCATCCCCAGCGCCGTGATCTACGGCGGCGTGGGCATGGGCAACCAGCTCGACGCGCTGCGCCGCGGCGTGGACCTGCTGGTGGCCTGCCCGGGCCGCCTGATCGACCACCTGGAGCGCCGCAGCGTGGACCTCTCCGGCATCGAGGTGCTGGTGCTGGACGAGGCCGACCGCATGCTCGACATGGGCTTCCTGCCCTCGATCAAGCGCATCCTGGCCAAGCTGCCGCGGCAGAACCGCCAGACGCTGCTGTTCTCGGCCACCTTCGCCGAGCCGATCAAGCAGCTGGCGATGGAGTTCATGCGCCACCCGCGCGAGGTGATGGTGACCCCGCGCAACACCGTGGCCGAGACCATCGCCCACCGCGTGCACCCGGTCGACACCGCGCGCAAGCGCGAGCTGCTGCTGAGCCTGCTGGCGCAGGACAGCCGCGTGCAGACGCTGGTGTTCGCCAAGACCAAGCACGGCAGCGACAAGCTGGCCACGTTCCTGGAGAAGTCGGGCATCAAGACCGCGGCGATCCACGGCAACAAGAGCCAGGGCCAGCGCCTGCGCGCGCTGGGCGACTTCAAGGCCGGCCGCGTCACCGTGCTGGTGGCCACCGACATCGCCGCGCGCGGTATCGACATCGACCAGCTGCCGCGGGTGATCAACTTCGACCTGCCGATGGTCGCCGAGGACTACGTGCACCGCATCGGCCGCACCGGCCGCAACGGCGCCAGCGGCGAGGCGATCTCGCTGGTCGCGCAGGAAGATGCGAAGTACCTGCGCCAGATCGTGCGCCTGCTCAACCGCGACATGGACATCCGCGACGTGCCGGGCTTCGAGCCGCAGGTGCCGATCCGCTGGGGCAACAGCGCCCCGGGCAAGGCCGAGCAACCGGCCGGCCAGCGCCCGCCGCGCAAGCACCAGGGCGCGCGTCGCCCGCATGGCGATGGCGGTCGTCCGCAAGGCCACGCGCATGCCGGCGCCAAGCAGCCGGGTGCGGCCAAGCCGCAGGGCCGTCGGCGTCGCGGTGGCGGCGGCGGTGGCGGTGGTCGCGGCCCGGGCAATGCCCCGCGCTGAGTAGCCCCACGCGGTAAAGCGACAAGAAGACGGCGCGCGGATCCCTCCGCGCGCCGTCTTCGTTTTAGGACCCGCAAGCCCAGCGCCGCGTCAGAGGAAGTCGAAGCTCAGGGTGAAGCGCACGTTGCGCCCAGGCTGCGACCAGCGGCCGATGCCTTCCGGGCTGGTGTTGCCCGCGAACACCGCGGTGCCGGCGCCAGCCGTCCGCACGCGGTTCCACAGGTAGTACTCCTTGTCGAATACGTTGTAGACGCCAGCGGTGAGATGCAGGCGCGTGCTCAGGTCGTAACTGCCGAACACGTCCAGCAGCGTGTACGCGCGCGCCTTGTAGGCGTACGCCGGGACCACCTCGGCGCCATAGCTGGAATTGGTCACGCTGGTGCCGTAGTCGTCCGGGTCCTTGCGGGCCTGGTGGGTGACGTTGGCGGTCACGCTCCAGCGTCGCGACGGCGCGTTGTAGCTCACGCCGGCCACGGTCTTGGCAGGGCTGATGCTGCCCAGCGGCTCGCCGTCGTTGTCCTTGCCCTCGTTGTACGAGTACGCCAGGCGGGCCAGCCAGTCGTCGGCCAGCAGCCACAGGCCCTCGGCCTCCACGCCTTTCACCGTGACCTCGCCGCGGTTGATCGGCATGAGGTAGCTGTAGCCGTTGGTGATCGTGGTGACGCCGCGCACCGTGGTGCTGTACAGCACGCCTTCGTCCGCGGTGAAGGTCGCGGTATCGATGAAGTCGCTGTACTTGTCGCGGAATGCCGACACGCCCAGCCGCAAGCGCTCGCCCTGGTAGCGCCAGCCGATTTCCAGGTTGAGGCTGCGCTCGGCCTCCAGGTCAGGGTTGCTCTTGCCGTCGGGCACGGTCACCGTGGCGCCATCGGAGACGCGGGTGACTTCCGTGGTCGAGGACGTGCCGTACATGTCGTTGACGCTCGGCGCGCGGAAGCCGCGCCCGGCCTGCGCCCAGACCGATTGCGCGTCGGTGAACTTGAACTCGCTGCCCAGGTTCCAGGTTGGCGAGGAGAACCGGGAGATGCCGACACTGCCGCCCGCGTCCTCGTAGCCGGAATCGCCGTTGGCGGTCGCGCGGGTGCGCGGCACGTACTTGTAGCGGTCATAGCGCACGCCGCCGGTGAAGGTCAGCCGGTCATCGAGCAGGCGCACCTTGTCCCGCACATACGCGGTCCAGTCGGTCTGCCGGGTGTCCGGCCAGAGGGAGGGATCGGTATCGCGGCTGACCAGGCGGCCACTGTTGTCCCAACGCGAATCGACCGAGTTCCAGTGGATCTCGCCTTCCTGCCAGGCGGCGCCGTAGACCATGTCGTGGTGCACGCGCCCGATGTCGAACTGCTTGGCGAGATCCAGCGCGGCCCGGTCCAGCTTCTGGGTATCCCAGCGATGCTCCTGACGAGCGCACAGGGTGACCGCCGAGCAACGGGTGCCGCCGGTCGTGCCGCTGGCGACGTCGATGTTCGTCTGGCCCTGGATGTAGCTCTTCTGGTGGTCCACGGTGGCCTCCAGGCTGTCGAACATCGCGACGTTCGCCTGCCAGGTGTAATTCAGGCCATAGCGGTCACGGTCGTTGCGGTCCTGCGCCGTGCGCCGGTAGTACGCCCCGACGCCGTCGCTGCGCGACCAGTTGTCGACGTCGTTGGTGCCGCGCGCGCGTTCGTACACCACGCCCAGGGTCTGGTGCGCGGTGGCGAGGAAGTTGATCTTCGCCAGCAGGTTGTCGCTCTCGCGATCCACCGGATCGGGCGTGCGGCGATCCGGCCCGTCCTGCACGAGGGTGGTGTCGTACCAGGATTCGGTCTCGTGCCCGTCGCGGCGGGTGTAGACCAGCAGCGACTCGAACTTGCCGGTCCGGTTGGCGAAGGTCAACGAACCCATGTTCTCGTCGTTGGCGCCGGTATAGCCGTACTTGATCGAACCGTAGCTGTCGTTGCCGTGGGCCTTGAGGAGGTCGGCTGGATCCTTGGTGGTAAACATCACCGCGCCGCTGAGCGCTCCGCTGCCGGCGGTGATGGCGTCCGCCCCCTTGATGATCTCCACCGCCTTCACCGATTCCAGATCCACGCTGCCCCGGCCGGAACGGAAGAACTCATAGGGTTGGTAGCTGCCCGGGTCCATGCTCTGCGGAAAGCTCAGCCCATCCAGGGTCATCGCCACGCGGTCCGCTTCCAGGCCCCGGATGTTGAAGCCGTTGAAGCCCGCGCGACCCAGGTCGACCATTTCGACGCCGGGCACGTAGCGGATCACGTCCTCCATGCCCTGGGCGCCTTGGGCACGCAGTTCCTTGGACGACAAGGTGGTGACGTTCTGCGTATCGGACTTGGCGCGGGTTTCGCGCACTTCGACCGGATCGAGCGTGGTGCTTGGCGCGGCGGCCTCGGCAGCCAGGGCCGTGCCGATCGGCAGGCATAGGGCAATCGCCAGCGCGAGCTGGCATCGGGGGTGGTTCATGACGGAACTCCGCAGTGAGTAAAGGAGGTACGGCGCCGCGTGGGGTGCGGCGTGGTTGGCTGCGAAGTCCCGCTGGGGACGCGTTGCTCGAATGGAGGACGCACCGGCACGAACCCGGCACGCAGGCCGCGCGCTCGGCGCGGCGCACCTGGCGGACGCTCCCCGCGCCCGCGAGGCAGACCTTACTTGCCGGAAGCGGCCCCTTCCGGATCCGGCGCCTGGTTGTCGCGCGCGTCGACCACGCCATCGCCATTGCGATCGGCACGCTTGAACAGGCGCTCGCCGGAAGCGGCGTACTCGTCCCAGGTCATCTTGCCGTCCTTGTCCTTGTCCAGGACGTTGAACCGCACGTCGGCCTGCTTCATCTGACGCGCGTTCGTCTGGCCCTGCGCATGCTTCAAGCGGCGCTCGAATTCGCCGACGTATTCGTCGCGGCTCAACACGCCATCGCCGTTGGTATCGGTCTCTGCGAAGCGCGCGCGGCGAAACTTCTCGAACTCGGCAGCATCGACCTTGCCGTCACCGTCGAGGTCGTGCTCGGCCACGAACGCGGCGGGGTCTTCGCCGTGGCCACCGACCTTGTCCTGGACCTTCTGGTCCACGGTCTCGGTGTTGGCGGCCAGCGACATGGCCGGCGCCAGCAGCAGGCCGAGGACGACGAGGGAATGCTTCTTCATGGAATTCTCCAGCGGTTGGACGGGCTCAAGGGTTGAGCACGTGGAAGACGAGGCTGTAGCTGTTGCTGTATTCGGGCGCGGCGGCACCGGCAGGCGCGGCGCTGCGATGACGCGCCAGCGCCAGCCAGATACCGCTGGCGGGATGTGCCCAGCGCACGCGGCCCTGTGCATCGCTGCGCAGTTCGACCTCGCGTGCCTGGCGGTCGGAAGACCACACCGCTTCGCTGAGCTGCACCGCGGTGTCGGCCAGCGGTTTGCCGTCGAACTGCAGCTCGAATTCGATTGGCTCGTTCGCGTAGAGATCGCTGGGATGGGTCACCGCCACCAGTTCCAGGCCGTGCCCGTAGGGTCGCAGCGCGCCGCGATCCGGCGCGCCCACCGTCAGGTAGGTTTCGGCGCGGATGCGCGACTGGAAGTGCGAGGTCACCTTCGCGCCGGCAGGCACCGGCGCGTTCGCGTCGCGCGAGGAGACCTTGCGCCCATCGATCTCCCAGGTGCGGAACACCGCGCCCAGGCGTTCGCCGGTACTGAAACGATAGGTGCCCTTCGCATCCTGCGGCAGGGCATGCTCGACCACCACGCGGGTATGCAGCGGCACGACGCGCTCAGGCGCCGTCTCGCGGCCGTCCGGGCCGAGGATGCTGAAATGGCTATCGTCGAAGGCTGCCTCCGGCACGAAGAAGGCTTCGGCGAAAGCGGCATCGAGAGTGACAGTGCCGCCCGCCTGCACCTGGAAAGTGGCGGGCGCGAGATACGGCATATGGGCGGCGGCCGGCCAGGCCACGACGGCCAGCACGGCGGCGAGAAGCGGGCATTTCATGGCGCGATCCCCTGGAACGTGGATGGATCGCTGGCCGGATGTGCTTCCTGCTGGCTGACCGGCGCATTGTATGAATGCGAGCGGTTCTCATCAAGAGGCTGGCCGATGACGCGCCGCCGCCGCGCGTCCACAATGCACGGATGGAAATCTTCAAAGTCTTCATGGTCGAGGCGGCGCACCGGCTGCCCAACGTCCCGCCGGGCCACAAGTGTGCGCGGCTGCATGGCCATTCGTTCCGCATCGAACTGCATGTCGGCGGCGAGCCGGGCGCGGACACCGGCTGGATCATGGACTTCGGCGACGTCAAAGCCGCCTTCCAGCCGATCTACGACCGCCTGGATCACCATTACCTCAACGACATCGAAGGGCTGGAGAACCCGACCAGCGAGCGGCTGGCGATCTGGATATGGGAACAGCTCAAACCGACCCTGCCCGCCCTGCGCGAGGTCGTGATCCACGAGACCTGCACGTCCGGTTGCCGATACCGCGGCCCGAAGGCCTGAACCGCCGGCCGCCTTGCCGGCCCGGCCAACCCCCAAGTCGTTGATTTTGCGGGCTCACCCCGGGAAATTCGCTCGCCTCGAAAAAAGTTGTTGCATCGCAGCAGAAACGCGCTATGCTGCATCGCAACACGGTACCGCAGCTCCACTGGAATCCGCGATGTCCGCTCAGTTCGACAGCAGCTTCAGTCAGTACACCCACCAGTTCGCCGCCGCCGCATCGCGCGCCAACCGGTTGGCGCTCGAAAACGCCGAAAGCGTGTTCGGGTTGCAGTTGAAGACGCTGGAGAAGAACGTCAACGCGACGGCCGACTTCCTTGGCCAGTTCGCCGACGTGAGTGACCTGGGCAGCGTGCAGTCGCTGTGGCCGAAGGGCCTGCAGATCGCCCGCGACAACCTGGAGCGCCTGGCCACGGCGAATCAGGAAGCGGTCGGCCTGAGCCTGAAGGCTTCCGAGGCCATCGGCCAGCTGGCACGCAGCCAGTTCGAGTCGGCCAACGAACAGTTCCAGGCGAACGTCGCGCCCCCGCGCAACGCACGCCGCAAGTAAAAGTTTTCTGTATTTGCGTGGGTCCCTCCCCCCACGCAAACAGGCCCGACAGATCCCTCCCTCTGTCGGGCCTTTTTCTTTTCCGGCGCCCGCTCAGCCCGGCACGCGCAGGTGCGAAGCCAGCACCGCCGGGTCGGCATCCGGCCGATACGGGATGCGGCCCCAGCACGGCATCGGCAAACGCGCTTGCAACAGGGCGAAGTTCTCGTCTCGGCGCGCCATCTGGGGGTCCACCTCGTTGGCGATCCAGCCCACGCAGCGCAGCCCGTCCGCCGCGATGGCTGCCGCGCTCAGCCGTGCATGGTTGAGGCAACCCAGGCGCATGCCTACCACCAGCACCACCGGCAGATCGAATACGCGCGCGAGGTCCGCCTGATCGAGCGTGGCGCTGAGCGGCGCGGCCCAGCCGCCCACACCTTCGACCACCACCACGTCGGCCATCGCGCGCAGCTGGTCGTAGGCGGCCTGCAGCGGCGGCAGTTCGATGGTGACGCCGGCTTCGGCCGCGGCGATCTCCGGCGCCAGCGGTTCCGGCAAGGCGTACGGATTGACCAGTGCGTAGTCCGGCCGCGGCGCGCTGGCGGTCTGCAGCGTCAGCGCGTCCTCGTTGCGCCAGCCGTCCGGGGTGGCCTCGCAGCCACTGGCCAGCGGTTTCATGCCCACCGCGCGCAGCCCCTGCCCGCGCAGCGCATGCAACAGGCTGCTGCTGGCCACGGTCTTGCCGATGCCGGTGTCGGTGCCGGTGACGAAGAAGGCGGGGAAAGGAAACATGCGCGGGGTCCGGCTCGGGGGCCGGCAGGATAAGCCGTCCCGGCGCTGGCGTCAGTGGCCCCGGTGGGCGCTGCTAGACTGGCCGCCATGTTCACCTCCTCCACGCTCACCGGCAGCAGGCCGGAACAGTACGCGCAGCTCAAGGCCCAGGCGCAGGCCCTGGTACACGGCGAGCGCGACCGCATCGCCAACGCCGCCAACCTGGCGGCGCTGATCTTCAATTCCTTGCCGAGCCTCAACTGGGCCGGCTTCTACCTCTATGACGGCCAGGAACTGGTGGTCGGCCCGTTCCAGGGCCTGCCGGCCTGCGTGCGCATCCCGCTGGACAAGGGCGTGTGCGGTGCCGCCGCGCGCACCCGCCAGACCCAGCGCATCGAGGACGTGGACGCCTTCCCGGGCCATATCGCCTGCGATTCGGCCTCGCGCTCGGAGCTGGTGGTGCCGCTGGTCAAGGGCGACACGCTGATCGGCGTGCTGGACCTCGACAGCCCCGAACTGGCGCGCTTCGACGAGGAAGACCAGCGCGGCCTGGAAGCCATCGCCCAGGTGTTCGTGGACAGCCTGGCGTGAGCACCGAACGGCTGCGCAACATCGGCCCGAAGAGCGCGGCGTGGCTGCGCCAGGTCGGGCTGCGCAGCGTCGAGGATCTGCAGGCGGTCGGCGCGGTCGGCGCGTTCCTCAAGGTTCGCCGGGCCGGATTCAAGCCCAGCCTCAACCTGCTCTATTCGCTGGAAGGTGCGCTGGTCGGCAGCCACTGGCAGGACATCCCGGAGGCGCGGCGCCACCAACTGCTGAGCGAGCTCGAACACGCCAGCGCCCAGCTGCCGCCCCAGCGCGGCACACCGGTGGGCGGGCCGGTCTCGACCACGCGCTATGGCGATGACGAGGCTTCAGCGCCCGCGGACGACGAGACCGACGACGACGCGCCGGCGGAAGAAGACTGATCGGCCTCAGGCGGCCGTGTCGATGTCCAGCAGCTCGCGCATGTCGTCCATCACCCAGCGCGCGCCCGAGTGCGCCGGGTCCAGCCCACGCAGGTAGCCGTAGCGCACCAGGGCCAGCGGCACCTGCGCGGCATTCGCCGCGGCCGCATCCACCGCTGAATCGCCCACCATCAGCGCCTGCGCGGGCGCTTGCCCGAACTGCGCGCAAAGATGCAGCAGCGGCGTGGGATCGGGCTTGCGCTCGGGCAACGAATCCCCGCCCAGCACCGCCGCGAAGTGCCCGGCAATGCCGAGATGCTCCAGCAGCGGCACCACGAAACGCGACGGCTTGTTGGTGCAGATCGCCAGCGTCGCGCCGCGCGCGCGCAAGCCTTCCAGCGTGGGCGCCACGCCCGGAAACAGGCGCGGATGGTGCAGCAGGCATTCGCCGTAGTGGCGCATGAAGCCCGGCATCACCTCGTCCAGCGGCCGCGGTGCATGCGCAGCCTGCAGCGCGCTGGCCACCAGGCTGCGCACGCCCTCGCCGATCCAGCCGCGTACGGTGGCCTCGTCGACCTGCGGCAGCGATAGATCGGCCAGCGTGAGGTTGAGGGCTTCGGCGATGTCGGACAGGCTGTCCACGAGCGTGCCATCGAGATCGAAGATCACCAGCGGAAACGGATAGCTCATGGCGCGCGCGATGTCGGGCGCCACAGTGTAAGCGAGGCTCAGCGCTCGCCCAGCGTCTCGCCGGCGAACAGGTCGCCTTGCACCACGTCCTCCTCCTGCCCGGCGAAACCGGATACGCCCACGCCGACCAGCCGATAGCGCGTGCTGTCCGGCAGTTGCACGCGCTGCACCAGCGCCTGCGCGATCTCCACCAGTTCCTGCGCCGAGGCCGGCGGGCGTTCGGGGGTGAGGCTGCGGGTGAGAATGCGGAACTGCGAGGTCTTGAGCTTCAGCACCACCGTTCGGCCGAGGCGGCCGGTGCGCTCGATCGCCGCCCAGGTGCGCTCGGCGAGGCGCGCGATCTCCGGCGCCAGCGCTTCCAGCGGCAGGTCCTCGGCGAAGGTGTCCTCCGAAGAGACCTGCTGCACTTCCTGGTGGGGCTCCACCGGGCGTTCGTCGATCCCCCGTGCGCGGTTGTACAGGCCCTGCCCGAAGCTGCCGAAATGCGCCTGCAGCTCCTCCAGCGGCCGCACGCGCAAATCGCCCACGGTGTGGATGCCGAGCGCGGTGAGCTTGCTCTCCATCACCTTGCCCACACCGGGAATGCGGTTCACCGGCAACGGCGTGAGAAACGCTTCGACCTTGGACGGCGGCACCACGAACTGGCCATCGGGCTTGCGCCAATCCGAGGCGATCTTGGCCAGGAACTTGTTCGGCGCGATGCCGGCCGATGCGGTGAGCTGCGTCTCCTCGCGGATCTGCGCACGCACCTGCCGCGCGATCTCGGTGGCGATGCGCATCCCGCTCTTGGCCTCGGTGACGTCCAGGTAGGCCTCGTCCAGCGAAAGCGGCTCGACCAGGTCGGTCTGGCGATGGAAAATCTCGCGCACCTGCCGCGATACCGCCTTGTAGCGGGTGAAATCCGGCGGCACGAACACCGCGTCCGGGCAGAGCCGCTCGGCCCGCAGCGCCGGCATCGCCGAGCGCACGCCGAACTTGCGCGCCTCGTAGGAGGCCGCGCACACCACCGACCGCGCGCCCTTCCACGCCACCACCACCGGCCGGCCACGCAGCGACGGATCGTCACGCTGTTCCACGGACGCGTAGAACGCATCCATGTCGACGTGAATGATCTTGCGCATCCAGGGAACCCTACGGCGGCGAACGTTGCCCTGCCATGATAATCCAGCCGCCGTGCGCTGATCCGTCGCACGCCAAGCGGCGCAAAGCTTTGCCCGCGATGGCCGCAAAACACTACGCTTGCGTACGGAAAAAAGCGTTTGCTTTGCTGCAATGCGCTCGTGCAGGCTGGCGCACTTTCGCGCCGCCGGGCGCGTTTTTCTCGAGAGCTTCCGCATGACCCGCGAATCTGCCTATACGCGCGACCAGCTGCTGGCCAGCGCGCGTGGCGAACTGTTCGGCGCCAACGCCGGCCGCCTGCCCAACGACCCGATGCTGATGTTCGACCGCATCGTCCACATCGCCGAGGAAGGCGGTGCGTACGGCAAGGGCCAGGTCGTGGCCGAACTGGATATCCGCCCGGACCTGTGGTTCTTCGGCTGCCATTTCATCGGCGACCCGGTGATGCCCGGCTGCCTCGGCCTGGACGCGATGTGGCAGCTCACCGGTTTCTTCCTCACCTGGCTGGGCGCGCCCGGCCGTGGCCGCGCGCTCGGCGTGGGCGAGGTGAAGTTCACCGGCCAGGTACTGCCCAACGCCAAGCTCGTGCGTTACGAGATCGATATCGCCCGCGTGATCAACCGCAAGCTGGTGATGGCGCAAAGCGATGCGCGCATGCTGGTTGACGGTCGCGAGATCTACACCGCCAAGGACCTGCGCGTGGGCCTGTTCACTTCCACCGAGGGCTTCTGAGCATGCGTCGCGTCGTCATCACCGGCATGGGCATCACCAGTTGCCTGGGCAACGACCTGGACACCGTGTCGAGCGCGCTGCGCGAAGGCCGTTCGGGCCTGCAGTACCTGCCCGACCACGCCGAGGCCGGCCTGCGCAGCCAGGTGGGCGGCAAGGTCGAGCTGGACCTCGATGCGCTGATCGACCGCAAGCTCAAGCGCTTCATGGGCGACGCCTCCGCCTACGCCTACCTGGCCATGCGCGACGCGATCGCCGATGCCGGCCTGGACGAGGCCCAGGTGAGCGACCTGCGCACCGGCCTGATCGCCGGGTCCGGCGGAGGCTCCAGCCAGTGGCAGGTGGAGACGGCCGACATCCTGCGCGCGCGCGGCGTGCGCAAGGTCGGCCCGTACATGGTGCCGCGCACGATGTGCTCGGCGGTCTCGGCCTCGCTGGCCACCGCGTTCAAGATCCGCGGCCTGAGCTATTCGATCTCCGCCGCGTGCGCGACCTCCGCGCATTGCATCGGCGCCGGCGCCGACCTGATTCGCCACGGCGCGCAGGACATCGTTTTCGCCGGCGGCGGCGAGGAACTGCACTGGACCATGAGCGTGATGTTCGACGCGATGGGCGCGCTGTCCACCGGCTACAACGACCGCCCGCAGGTCGCCTCGCGGCCCTACGACGCCGAGCGCGACGGCTTCGTCATCGGCTCCGGCGGCGGCATGCTGGTGCTGGAAGACTACGACCACGCGGTCAAGCGCGGCGCGCGCATCCACGCCGAACTGCTCGGCTATGGCGTCACCTCCGACGGCGCCGACATGGTCGCCCCGTCCGGCGAAGGCGCGGTGCGCTGCATGCGCATGGCGATGGAAGGCCTGGATCGCCGCATCGATTACCTGAACACCCACGGCACCTCCACGCCGTTGGGCGATGTCACCGAGTTGAACGCCGTGCGCGAGGTATTCGGAGAGGAGGTGCCGCCGCTGTCCTCGACCAAGGCGTTGTCGGGCCATTCGCTCGGCGCGGCCAGCGTGCACGAGGCGATCTATTCGCTGCTGATGCTGCGCGACGGTTTCATGGCCGGTTCGGCGCACATCGACGCGCTGGACCCGCGCGTGGAGGGCTTCCCGATCCTGCGCCAGACGCGCCAGGCCACGCTGGATACCGTGATGTCCAACAGCTTCGGCTTCGGCGGCACCAACGCCGCACTGGTGTTCGGGCGTCCGTCCTGAACCCACGCGGGGCAGCGTGATGCCGCCCCGCGTGCCTCACATCAGCCGCCCATGCCGCTATGGCGCAGCAGCGCGTCGATCTGCGGCGCGCGGCCGCGGAACGCGCGGAAGTTTTCCGCCGCGCTGCGGCTGCCCCCGCGCGAAAGCACCTCGTCGCGGAAACGCGCGCCGGTCAGCGCGACTTGTTCCGGCGCTTCCTCGAACGCGGCATAGGCATCGGCGCTGAGCACCTCGGCCCACTTGTAGCTGTAATAGCCCGCCGCGTAGCCGCCCGCGAAGATATGGCTGAACTGGTGCGGGAAGCGGTTCCAGGCCGGCGGGCGGTTCACCGCCACCTCGTCGCGCACGCGCTCCAGCAATTGCAGCACGCTGTCCTGCGCCGGGTCGTAGGCGCTGTGCAGCTGCATGTCGAACAGCGCGAACTCCAGCTGACGCACGGTGAACATGCCGCTCTGGAAATTGCGCGCGGCCAGCATGCGTTCGAACAGGTTGCGCGGCAGGGGCGCGCCGGTTTCCACGTGCGCGGTCATCGCTTCCACCCGCGGCCATTCCCAGCAGAAGTTCTCCATGAACTGGCTGGGCAGCTCCACCGCGTCCCATTCCACGCCATTGATGCCGGCCACGCCAAGCTCGCCGACCCGCGTCAGCAGCTGGTGCAGGCCGTGCCCCATTTCGTGGAACAGCGTGGTGACCTCGTTGTGGCGGAACGTGGCCGGCTGGCCGTCCGTACCGCGGCCGAAGTTGCACACCAGGTAGACCAAGGGCGTCTGCGTACCCGTGGCGCGGTCGCGGCGGTTGCGGCAGTCGTCCATCCATGCGCCGCCGCGCTTGCCTTCGCGCGCGTACAAGTCCAGATAGAACTGGCCTACGAGGCTGCCTTGCGCATCCACCAGCCGGAAGAAGCGCACATCCGGGTGCCACACCGGCGCGCTGTCGGGTTCCACGCGCAGGCCGTACAGCGCCTGGATGAGGTCGAACAGGCCGGCCAACACCTTGGGTTCGGTGAAGTAGGCCTTCACTTCCTGCTCGGAGAAGCTGTAACGCGCCTGCTTGAGCTTCTCGCTGGCATAGCCCAGGTCCCACGCCTCCAGTGCGTCCAGGCCAAGTTCGTCGCGCGCGAATTCCTCCAGTTCCTGGCGATCGCGCCGCGCGTGCGGCAGCGCGCGACCCGCCAGGTCACGCAGGAAACCGAGTACCTCGGCCGGATCCTGCGCCATCTTGGTGGCGATGGAGTATTCGGCGTAGTTGGTAAAGCCCAGCAGCGCGGCCAGTTCGCCACGTAGGGCGAGGATGCGGTCGATGTGCGCGCTGTTGTCCAGCGCGCCATCGCCGAATTCGGACGCGCGCTCGGCGTTGGCGCGGTATAGCGTGGCGCGCAGCTCACGATCGTCGGCGTAAGCCTGCACCGGCAGGTAGCACGGCATCTGCAGGGTCAGCTTCCAACCGGCGCGCCCGTCCTTCTCGGCTGCCGCGCGCGCGGCGGCACGCACTTCGGCAGGCAGGCCGGCCAAGCGCGATTCTTCCTCGACATAGAGCGACCACGCGTCGGTGGCATCCAGCACGTTCTGGGAGAACTTGGCCGACAACGCCGACAGCGCTTCCTGGATGGCCGAGAAGCGCTGCTTGCCGGCGTCGTCCAGCTCGGCGCCGCCCAGGCGGAAATCGCGCAGCGCGTTGTCGATGACCTTGCGGCGCGCCTCGTCGTAGCTCGCCGCTTCGGGCGCGACCGCCAATTGCTTGTACTGCGCATACAGCGCCAGGTTCTGCCCCAGCGCGCTGCCGAAGCGCGAGACCTTCGGCAGGTTCGCGTTGTAGGCCTCGCGCAGCGCGGGGGTATTCACCACCGCCTGCAGGTGGCCCACCTGGCCCCACGCGCGCCACAGGCGCTCGGTGGCGTCGTCCAGTGGCACGACAAAGCTTTCCCACGTGACTGGCGATACCTGCTCGGCGTGCTTCACCGCCGCTTCGGCCTCGGCTAGCAACTGGTCGATGGCGGGCGCGACATGCTCGGGCGCGATGGCGTCGAAGCGCGGCAGGCCGGAGAAATCGAGCAGCGGATTGTTCATGGTGACTCCAGGCGGAAGACGTACACGGGTTACGACGATATGGCGGTCATTCGAGCCAGGCGCAAGGCAGATCCGGCAGCCCGTGCCCGGCGACCGCCGCGGCGATCAGCGCATCGCTGGCGTCGACATCGATGCCGCGCTCCGGGTACCAGGCCGGGTTGTAGTAGCTGTGCGCGTAGCGCTCGCCCGCATCGCACAGGATGGTGACGATGGAGCCACCCCGCCCTTCGCGCCGCATCTGCTCGGCGATCCGCAACACGCCCACGAAGTTGGTGCCGGTCGAACCGCCCACGCGCCGGCCCAGCCGCGCGCTCACGTAGCGCATCGCCGCCAGGCTGAGGTCGTCGGGCACCTTCACCATGCCGTCCACGCAGCTGGCGATGAAACTGGCCTCCACGCGCGGGCGGCCGATCCCCTCGATGCGCGAGCCGCCGGTGATCTGCAGGTGGCGCGCCTGCGCGTCGCCGGCCAGGGCGCCGCAATAGCCGTCGAAGAACACCGAAACCTCCGGGTCCACGCACAGGATGCGGGTGTCGTGCCGCCGGTAGCGCACGTAGCGGCCGAGGGTGGCGGCGGTGCCGCCGGTGCCCGGACTGCACACGATCCATGCCGGCACCGGGTGCGGCTCCTCGGCCATCTGCTTGAAGATCGACTCGGCGATGTTGTTGTTCGCACGCCAGTCGGTGGCGCGCTCGGCGTAAGTGAACTGGTCCATGAAGTGGCCGCCGGTCCCCCGGGCCAGCTGTTCGGAAGCCCCGTTGAGATCGCACGCACGCTCGACCAGGTGGCAGCGGCCGCCATGGAATTCGATCGCGGCGATCTTCTCCGGCGAGGTCGCCGCCGGGATCACCGCGATGAACGGCAGGCCCAGCAGGCGCGCGAAATAGGCCTCCGAGACCGCCGTCGAGCCGCTGGAGGCCTCGATCACCGGCCGCCCCTCGCGCAACCAGCCGTTGGCCAGCGCGTAGAGGAACAGCGAGCGCGCCAGGCGGTGCTTCAGGCTGCCGGTGGGATGGCTGGACTCGTCCTTGAAGTACACGTCGATGCCCGGGAAGCCGGGCAACGCCAACGGGATCAGATGGGTATCGGCGGAGCGGTTGAAATCCGCCTCGATCTTGTGGATGGCCGCATTGACCCACGCACGTTGCGACATGGCTGGCGAAGACGTTGGAAAAATCCAATTCTACGCCGGGCCTCCCGCGCCAAGGCCGCCGCCGGCGGAGTGCTATCCTTGGCCTTCATCTTCGCTTTCGCAACGCCATGCCGCTGCTGCTCCGCCTGCTGCTGTGCCTGACCCTGCTGGCCAATACGGCCGGCGGTGCGTGGGCCGCGCCCAGGCTCGGCGGCCTGCCGGCGGCAGTGCCCCAGGCCACCGCGGCCGGCTGCCATGACGGCATGGCGATGGATGCCGGGGCGGCCATGCCGCATGACGCCGGTCACATGGACATGGCGAAAGCCAAAGGCCACGGCGGGCACGATGCCGGCTGCTGCGCGCAGGCCGGCTGCGACTGCCTGCAGCACTGCGGCACGTCGATCAGCCTGTTCGCCCCGCTGGCGCTCTCGCCGCCCACCGCGGCCCGCCTGCTCGACCCGCCCGCGCAGGACCGTGGCCTGCCGCGGCCTTACCAGCCCGTCCGACCTCCCATCGCCTGAAGCGCTCCGGCGGCCCAGGCCGCCCGTTGTCCGTGGCCGCTCGCGGCCGTCCGACGAATTCCGCAGATCGCGCGGCCTCTCCTGGCCGCGCCTGGAGCCTTCATGACCCACGATTCCTTCCGCGGCGCGCTCAGCCGGCGCCGCTTCGTCCAAGGCCTGGCACTGGGCGGCGTCGCCGTCGGTGCCGGCCTGTGGCGCCTGCCCGCCCGCGCGGCGCAGCTGCCCGCCATGCCCGAGCTGCGCGGCGACCACCTGCAGCTGGCGATCGGCCGCGCCCCGGTCGATTTCACCGGCCGCGCGCGCTCGGCCATCACCGTCAACGGCAGCCTGCCGGCGCCCACGCTGCGCTGGCGCGAGGGCGACACGGTGAACATCCGCGTCGCCAACACGCTGGCCGATGCGCCCACCTCGATCCACTGGCATGGCTTGCTGCTGCCGGCCAACATGGACGGCGTGCCCGGCATGAGCTTCGACGGCATCGCGCCCGGCGAGGCCTACCAGTACCGCTTCACGCTGCGCCAGTCGGGCACCTACTGGTACCACAGCCATTCGATGTTCCAGGAGCAGTCCGGGCTCTATGGCGCGCTCGTCATCGACCCGCTGGAACCGCCGCCTTACCGGCACGACCGCGAGCACGTGATCCTGCTTTCGGACTGGACGGACCTCGATCCGGCGGCGCTGTACCGGCGCATGAAGCAGATGCCGATGCACGACAACACCTACCAGCGCACGGTGGGCGACTTCTTCCGCGACGCGCGCCAAGACGGCCTGGCCGCCACGCTGGCCGACCGCGGCATGTGGGGCCGCATGCGGATGACGCCGAGCGACCTGTCGGACATCAACGCCCATACCTACACCTACCTGGTCAACGGCACCGCCCCGGCGGGCAACTGGACCGGGTTGTTCCGTACCGGCGAGAAGGTGCTGCTGCGCTTCATCAACGGCGCGGCGATGACCTACTTCGACGTGCGCATCCCGGGTCTCAAGCTCACGGTCGTGGCCGCCGATGGGCAGTACGTGCACCCGGTGACCGTGGACGAGTTCCGCATCGCGCCGGCGGAGACCTTCGACGTGATCGTCGAGCCGACCGGGCAGGACGCCTTCACCGTATTCGCCCAGGACATGGGCCGCACCGGCCATGCGCGCGCCACGCTGGCCGTGCGGCACGGCCTGGAAGCACCCGTGCCCGCGCTGGACCGGCGGCCCCTGCTCAGCATGGCCGACATGGGCCACGACATGGGCGGTGGCGCGCACAAGGGCATGGAGGGCGGCTGCGGCGCGGCGATGGGCATGGACATGCCGGGGATGTCGCATGACCACGCGATGCCATCGGCGAATGCGCATCCGGCCAGCGAGCACGGCAATCCACTGGTGGACATGCGCAGCGATGCCACGTCCCCGCGCCTGGACGACCCGGGCATCGGCCTGCGCGACAACGGCCGCCGCGTGCTGCGCTACGCCGACCTGCACAGCGCCTTCGAGGACCCGGACGGGCGCGAGCCGGGGCGCGAGATCCAGTTGCACCTCACCGGCCACATGGAGCGCTTCGCCTGGTCGTTCGACGGCGTGCCGTTTGCCTCTTCCCAACCGCTGCGGCTGAACTACGGTGAGCGCCTGCGCATCGTGCTGGTCAACGACACGATGATGCAGCACCCCATCCACCTGCACGGCCTGTGGAGCGACCTGGAGGACGCCGGCGGGCAGTTCCAGGTACGCAAGCACACCATCGACATGCCGCCCGGCACGCGCCGAAGTTACCGCGTGCGCGCCGACGCGCTGGGCCGCTGGGCCTACCACTGCCACCTGATGTACCACATGGAAGCCGGCATGATGCGGGAAGTGCGGGTGGACGCATGAGCGCGCGCCTTTCCCTGGCCTGCTGGCTTGCCCTGGCCGCGCCGCTGGCGGCGGCGCAGGATCCTGCCGCCGCGCGGCAGGCGTCGTCGGCCAAGGCCGACGACACGCCGCAGATGGACCACTCGCAGATGGACCACTCGCAGATGGACCACTCGCAGATGGACCACTCGCAGATGGACCACTCG
>NZ_JARQXB010000007.1 GCF_029543105.1 Stenotrophomonas sp. HITSZ_GD | reverse complement strand
ATGGATGTCGCCTACGAGCCCCCATGGATGGGTTCACGGCGTGTCCCGAAAGGGCCCAGCCCCCGCAGGCCGTGCACAAATAGCTGCAAGCCGACCCACATCGAAGGCCAAAAAACCAACAGAACCGCAGAAAACCAAAAACAAAAGCGGCCGCAGGCCGCCACCCACTCCCCCCTCCTACCACTCCGAAACCACCGCCCGAACAATCCCAGGCGACAGCTGCCCCCGCCAATCCACATCCACCGCCACCTGCGCCCGCGCACGGCTGGCCTCCAGTGCGTCGAAATCGAGTTCCGCCATCGCCCACACCTCGTCGCCCGCGGTGCGCGCCAGCATGCCGTCCGCCGGCAAACCCACATCCATCGGCGCGTAGATCGCCGCCTCGCCGGTATTCACGTCCAGCGCCGGGCTCCACGCGGCCAGCCCGGCCGTCACCGATTGCGCCACGAACAGCCGGTTCTCCAGCGCGCGCGCCATGCAGCCCACCTGCACCCGCATCGCCCCGGCCGGTGTATCCGTGCAGCTGGGCACCACCAGCAACCGCGCACCGGCCTGCTGCTGCGCCCGCACCGGCAACGGAAACTCGCTGTCGTAGCAGATCGCGATGCCCGCCCGCACTCCGTCGGCCTCGAATACCTTCAGCGCATCACCGCCCTCGATCACCCCGGTCTTCTTCTCGAAGCCGGTCAGCTGCAACTTGTCCTGCCAACCCATCGCACCGTCCGGCGTAAACCAGTAGCCACGGTTGCGATAACGCCCCTCCCCCGTCGCCAGCAGGAAGCTCCCCGCCACCACGTGCATGCCGTGCGCGCGCGCCAGCCGGGAGAACAGCGCCAGATAATCCGCATGGCACTGCTGGATCGCCGCCAACGAGGCGTGCAAGTCCGCCAGCACCGGCAAACCGAACGTCGCCGCCAGTTCCAGCGACAGGTATTCCGGCAGCACCGCCAGCCGTGCGCCCGCTGACGCCGCTTCGCCCAGCAACGCGGCCTGCTTCTCTGCGAACGCGGTGAAGTCCGCCGGCTGGCCTACCGGGTACTTGGCAACGGCGACTTTCATGCGTGCTTCTCCAGCGGGCGGGTCCAGAAGGTCAGCGCGTGCGCGATGTCGCCACGGCCGATCTCGTTCCAATGCAGGCGCAGTTTCAACTCGGGCTGCCGCGTGTAGCCGCGCTTTTGCCAGAACGGCTCGTTGCCACGGTGCGCGCGCGGCTGGCGCCCGTCGCCGGCTTCGCGATCCACCGCGCAGAATGCGGTCAGCGTGTGGCGGCCAAGCGCGCGGGCATGTGCCTCGCGCGCGTCGAAAAAAGCATGTCCCAGCCCGCGCCCGCGGTAGGCCGGCAGCAACACCGATTCGCCGAAGTAGAACACCTCGGCGGGATCGCGCTTCGCGTCGAGGAAGGGCTGGCGGAAGTCCGGCGCGTCGTCGACCAGCGGCAGGCCGGTCGAAGCACCCACCACCGCCCCGCCGTCGCGCGCGAGGACGAAGACGCTCCCCGGCGATTGTGCATAGGCGGCCAGGTATTCGCGCTCGTAGGCGCTGTCGCCTTCGTAGAGGTAGGGCCAATCGCGGAATACCGCGATGCGCAGGCGTGCCACATCGTCGAGGAACGGCGTGACGTCGGCGCCGCGTAGGACGGAGATGACGGGCATGTCGGGCATGCCGTCATTCTATCGCGGCCTCCGTGTGGTCCTGCCGTGCCGGCCACTTGCGCCATGTGCCCTGCTCCTGCCAGAACAACCACGCCTTCGCCTGCGCCGGATCGGCCAGCACCGCGAAAGCGCCCTCCGCGCTGCGGCACCACAGCCCGCCGCGTCCGGGCAACACCTGCCAACCGAGATAGCGTGGCGCCTCCGCATCGCGACCGGGGCGCTTCACCGCTTCCGGCAGGCGCGCGGCGCACGCGGCGGTCAGCCGCAGCCCCACCCTACCTCGCCTGCCGCCGCCCAACGGCAGGCGGGACAGCGGCGAGGTCGCCCAGCATGCCGAATCCGATGGCGGCAACACGGCCATCGTCTCCAGCTCCGCCGGCAACAGCCGGCGTACACGGCGATGCAGGGCGATCAACGCCGCGGCGCTCATCGCAGTTCCTCGTTCAGCGCATACCAGTCCAGCCGGCGCGTCAGCCACATGATCCCGGCGAGGATGCCGAACAGCAGCAGCGAACCCATCAGCAGCGCGTTGTCTTCGGAAACCAGCAATGTGTAGAGCACGCCATACAGCGCCGTGAGCATCAGCGCGAAGCCAGCGGCCAGCGCGCGGCTGCGCATCACGCCCGCCAGGTAGAAGGATTGCAACCCGATACAGGCCAGCGCCGAGGCCACGTAGGCCTGCCAGAATGCGATGTGCTCGGAGAGGCTGAACAGCAACAGGAAGAAGATCGCCAGCGCCAGACCGACCAGCAGGTACTGCACGGGGTGGATCTTCAGCTTGCGGATCAGCTCCAGCAGCACGAAGCCGGTGAAGGTGAGCAGCACGAACAGCAGGCCATATTTGCTGGCACGGTCGGCCTGGGTGTACGCATCGATCGGATCGACCAGTTCCACGCTAAACGCGTCGGGCATTTTGCCCGCCGCCAGTTGGGTCTGCGCCTGGGTGACGAGCGCGGACAGGGACCAGCTTGCAGTGAAGCCGCCGGCGTCGATCGTGCGCTCGTTGGGTGGGTAGGCCCCCGCGAACGACGGATGCGGCCAGCTCGAGCGCAGCGCGACCTGGGTGCTGTCTCCCATCGGCACCACCGACAGACTGCGGGTGCCCGTGACCGTGATGTCCATCGCCACGTCCTGCAACGCGCCCAGCGTGCCCGCGGTTTCCGCAGGCGGCGCGTCCAGATCGGCGCTCAAGCCCGGCATCAACGGCGCCAGGGCCCGGCTGCCGCTGGCGAGCTGCAAAGGCCGGCCTGCCACCGAGAGCCGAGGCGTGCCGGCCAGGCCCCGGATATCCGACACGCCGACGGCAAGGTACGGCTGCTCGTAGACGCGGCCCGGCACCGCCTCGTAAGGCAGCGGGTCGAATTGCGCACGTACGCGCATGCTCCAGGTATACACGGGCACGCGGAACAGCCCCACGCGCCGCTCGGTGGGAACCAGTGCGCCCAGTATCGACAGTGACCTGGGGGCCTGCACGATCACGCCTGATTCGCTGGGCCAACGGCCCTTGTACGGCAGGTAGCGCACGGGGCCGAGGAAGCGCTGCGGGCCGGCCGTGTTGCGCGCCACTCTCTCGATGGCCTCGTCGCGATAGTGCTGCCGATCCGCGATCACCCCGCGAATCAACAACAGCGGAATCAGCAACAGCAGGACCAGCCCGCCCAGCACGGCGAACCGCAACAACAGTTTCAACGATTTCATCGCACGCCCCATGGGAAAGAGGGGCGCAGCGTCGTGCCCGCGCATGGGCGCTGTGCGGAGCGAATTTGAAGTGGGCGTGAAGTGATGCGCTCAGCGCGCGGCGGCGGGCAGCACCAGTTCGGCGCGCGCGCCGCCTTCGGGCCGGTTGTCCAGCCATGCTTGCCCGCCGTGCAGCCGGGCGACCTCGGCCACGAACGGCAGGCCGAGCCCCGAGCTGCGCGGCGCATCCGGGCGGGGCAACGAATAGAAGCGTTCGAACACCCGCTCGCGGGCGTAGTCGGGCACGCCCGGGCCGGCATCGTCCACCTGCACGTGCAGGCGACCCTCGCGCAGCAGGGCGCCGAGCACCACGGTGCCGCCGGCTGGCGAGAACGCCAGCGCGTTGTCGAGCAGGTTGACCAGCGCGCGATGCAGCAGGAAGGCATCGCCCGTCACCGGCGGCAGGTCGGGCGCAGCGTCGAGGCGCAGCGTCACGTCGCGCGAATGGGCGGTCGTAGCCACAGCCTCCAGCGCTTGCCGCAGCCAGGCGGCCACCCCCACCGGCGCGCGCTTCTGCAGCCAGCCGTGCTGCTCGACTTCGGCCAGCGCCAGCAACTTGTCGATGGTCTCGGTCAGGCGGCGCTCCTGCGCCTGGATATGCCCGATGAACCGCTGCCGCTCGTCCTCCGGCAGCGGCTCCTGCAGCAGTTCGGCCGCGCCGCGAATCGCCGCCAGCGGACTCTTCATCTCGTGCGTCAGCGATTGCACGTACTGCTCGACGTAAGCCTTGCCCTCCAGCTTGCGCCGCATCTGTTCCAGCGCCTGGCCCAGGTCGCCGATCTCGTCGCGGCGCGGCGGCGGCGGCGCGACCGGCTCGCCCGCGCTCACCGCCTTGGCATAGCGTTGCAGCCGGCCGATGCCGCGCGCCAGCCACCACGTCGCCAGCAAGCCGATCGCCGCGGAAATCGCCACCAGCCACGCCCCCTGCCGCAGGATGCTGCGCTGGCTGGCGAGGATGAACGGCTCGATGCTGCGGTTGGGCTGGGCCAGCGTGAGCACGCCGATCAGCCGGCCGGGGTCGGCGGGATCGTGGATCGGCGCGGCGACATGCATCACCGAAGGGCTATCCGGATCTTCCGGGTTCTCCGGGCTCGAGCGCGCGCCGTACTCCCCGCGCAGCGTGCGGTAGACATCGTTCCAGCGCGAGTTGTCACGCCCCAGGTCGCGGCCGCTGGAATCGAACACCACCACGCCGCGCGCATCGGTGACCACGACGCGGTAGTCGATGTGGTGCTTGGGAAAACGCCAGACCATGGCGTCCGGGTCGCGCTGCATGGCTTGGGCGAACTGGCGGGCGAAGGCGCCATCGGCGATGTGCCCGGCGGCCAGGTCGGGGGCGGCCATCTCGGCGAGCAGGTTGGCGCTGTCCACCAGCGTGGCTTCGATCGACTGGCGCACGCCTGGCTTCACCTCGTTGACGAACACGCGCATGACGAAGAACGCGGCCACGCCGGCGATCAGGAAGAAGCCGAGGAAAAGCTTGAGCCCCAGGCGCACGGCTCAAGGCTCCAGCGCGTAGCCGAGCCCGCGATGGGTGCGGATCGGGTCCTGCACGGCGCCGGCCGCGCGCAGCTTGGCGCGCAACGTCTTGACGTGGGTGTCCACGGTGCGGTCTGCACTGTCGGCATCGGTGTCCCAGGCGCGGTCCATCAGCTGCGCGCGGCTGAGGATGGCGCCGGGCCGCTGCAGCAGCGCGGCCAGCAGGTGGTACTCGTAGCGGGTGAGCGGCAGCAGGCGGTCGCGGTAGCGGATGCGGCAGCCTTCGCGGTCGATGGCGAACGACTGGTAGCGGCGCCAGCCGGCTTCCGGGTCGGCCTGCGCCGGCAGGTGGCGGCGCAGCCGGGCGCGCACGCGCGCCACCAGCTCGCGCGGCGAGAACGGCTTGGCGACGTAGTCGTCCGCGCCCAGCTCCAGGCCGAGCACGCGGTCGATCTCCTCATGGCGGGCGGTCAGGAACACCACCGGCACCGCGCTGAAGGTGCGCAGCGTTCGGCAGACCTCGAAGCCGTCCACGTCCGGCAGGCCCACATCCAGCAACACCAGGTCCGCCGGCGCCTCGCGCTGGCGCGCCAGCGCCTGCCGGCCGAGGGTGCAGTGCTCCACCGCGTAGCCCTCGCTGCGCAGCGCATACAGCACGGTGTCGGCAATGGCGGGTTCGTCCTCGACGAACAGGATGCGGGCGGCGGCGGACATGGCGCGCAGCATAGCCGCACCGCGCTGCAAGCGCCGGCCCCGCTGCGCGCACGGACCCACTACACTGCCCGCCCATGAACTACCGCCACGCCTTCCACGCCGGCAACCATGCCGACGTGCTCAAGCACATTGTCCTGCTCGCGCTGATCGATGCCCTGCACCGCAAGGACACGCCCTGCTTCGTGCTCGATACCCACGCCGGGCGCGGGCGCTACCTGCTCGGCAGCGGCGACAGCCAGCGCACGCTGGAGGCGGAGGATGGGGTGATGCGGCTGATGGGCTCGCCCAAGCTGCCGGAAGTGGTGGAGCGCTACCTGCGCGCGGTGCAGGCCGACAACCCGGTGGGGGCGCTGATCACCTACCCCGGCTCGCCGCTGCTGGCCGCGCAGGCGCTGCGCGCGCACGACCGCATGGCCTGCTGCGAGGTGCAGCCGGAAGAGGTCGCCGCGCTCAAGGCCTTGTTCGCCCACGACAGCCGCGTGCGCGTCCACGCCGGCGATGGCTACGCCGCGGTGCGCGCGTTCCTGCCGCCCAAGGACGGCGCCACCCGCATCGGCCGCGGCCTGGTGCTGGTCGACCCGCCCTACGAGGCGCAGGACGCCGAGTACCCGCAGATCATCGCCGCCCTGCGCGAGACCCTCACCCGCTGGCCGCAGGCGATGTGCGCGGTGTGGTACCCGATCAAGCAGCGCCGCAGCCTGCAGCCGTTCTTCCGCAAGGCGGCCTCGCTGCCGGGCAAGTCGGTGCTGGTGGCCGAGCTGCTGGTCCGCCCGGACGACTCGCCGTTGCGCCTCAACGGCAGCGGCATGCTGCTGGTCAACGCGCCGTGGCAGTTCGACCATGTCCTGGCGCCGGCGCTGCCGGCGTTGCGTACCCACCTGGGCGAAGCCGGGGCGACCACGCGCCTGGAATGGCTCAAGTCAGGCGACTGAACACGTCACGGGGGACTCACGCCCCGTGAAGGTAGAGTGACGCCTTTGCTCCCCCGGTTCCCCCGCCGGCGCTTTTCGCAGTCGAGCCATCCCCTGTCGACCCGAAGGAACCTAGGTCATGGCTATCCGCAATCGCATGCCGCCCTGGCATGAAAACTTCAACCTACCCAACGGCCGCACCCTGTTGCTGCGGCCGGTCAGGCCGGAGGACGGCCCGCCGCTGCAAGGCGCCTTCAGCCTGCTCGGGCCAGACGAGATCCGCGCCCGCCTGCTCGGGCCGGGGGAGGACATCACCCCGGAAATGCTGCAGCGGCTGACCCACCCGAACCCGAAGAGCGAGATCGTGCTGGTCGCCGCCGAGCAACTGCCCCCCGGCGAAGCGGTGGTGGGCGCGGTGGCCCGCGCGGGCATCGTGCCGGGCACGCGCGAGGCCGAGTACACGATCCTGGTCAGCCACTTCGTCGCCGGCCAGGGACTGGGCCGCCAGTTGATGCGCAAGCTGGTGAAGTGGGCCCGCCGCAAGTACCTGGACCGCCTATACGGCGATGTGCTCAAGGCCAACGAGCCGATGCTGGAGCTGGCCGGCTCGCTGGGTTTCCAGCCGCAGCCGCACCCCACCTCGCCGGAACTGCTGCGGATGGTGCTGGAGCTGGAGGGTTAGGCACCCGCGGAGCGCGCGCCCCCCTTCCACACGCTCCCATGAACCGGCCGGGGTAAAATCCCCGGCACATGCCGTCTTCTTCCCGCCTCCCCGCTCCGCCGCTGCCCCGTGCCGGGCAGCTCCGCGCCTACTGGCGCAATCCCGCCTCGGCCACCGCCCTGGCCTGGTACGTGGCCCGCGCCGCCGAGGCGCACGAGGGCCCGCTGCTGGTCGTCACCCGCGACAACCACGGCGCGCACCAGCTCGAAGCGGACCTGCTGGTACTGCTGGGTGAGCGCTCGACGCTGCCGGTGCTGCCGTTCCCGGATTGGGAAACCCTGCCCTACGACCAGTTCAGTCCGCACCCGGACATCATCAGCCAGCGCCTGTCCGCGCTGCACCGCCTGCCCACCCTGAGCCAGGGCGTCGTGGTGGTGCCGGTGCAGACGCTGATGCAGCGCCTGGCGCCGCTGAAGTACATCGTCGGCGGCAGCTTCGACCTGAAGGTCGGCCAGCGCCTGGACCTGGACGCGGAAAAGCGCCGGCTGGAAAGCGCCGGCTACCGCAACGTGCCGCAGGTGATGGACCCGGGCGACTTCGCCGTGCGCGGCGGCCTGCTGGACGTCTACCCGATGGGTGCCGAGGCGCCGCTGCGCATCGAGTTGCTGGACGAGGACATCGATTCCATCCGCGAATTCGACCCCGAATCGCAGCGCTCGCTGGACAAGGTTCCGGCGGTGAAGATGCTGCCCGGCCGCGAGGTGCCGCTCGACGATGCCAGCGTGGAGCGCGTGCTGGCGCGGCTGCGCGAGCGCTTCGACGTGGATACCCGGCGCAGCGCGCTCTACCAGGACCTCAAGGCGGGCCTGGCGCCCTCGGGCATCGAGTACTACCTGCCGCTGTTCTTCGACCAGACCGCCACGCTGTTCGACTACCTCGGCCCTCGCACGCTGACCTTGGTCGCGCCGGGCGTTTCCAACGCGGCCGACGCGTTCTGGACCCAGACCCAGCAGCGCTACGAGCAGCGCCGCCACGACGTCGAGCGCCCGCTGCTCGCGCCCGATGCGCTGTACCAGCCGCCGGATACGTTGCGCGAAAAGCTCAACGACCTGCCGCGCATCGAGGTATGGCCGAACGACCACGCGCGTTTCCAGGACGCGGCCGCGCTGGGCGACCAGCCGCTGCCGCCGTTGCCGGTGGCGGCCAAGGACGCGCCGGCCGGCGAGGCGCTCAAATCCTTCCTGTCCCACTACCCCGGCCGCGTGCTGGTGGCCGCCGATTCGCCCGGCCGGCGCGAGGCGCTGCTGGAAGTGTTGGCCGCGGCCGCGCTGCAACCGCAGGTGGTGCCGGACCTGCCGGCATTCCTCGCGGACGAGGCGGCCAGGTTCGCCATCGCCGTCGCCCCGCTGGAGGACGGCTTCGCGCTGGATGCGCCGCGCATCGCCGTGCTCACCGAGCGGCAGCTGTTCCCCGAGCGTGCCACCCAGCCGCGGCGCGCGCGCCGGGCCGGCCGCGAACCGGAAGCGATCATCCGCGACCTGGGCGAGCTGACCGAAGGGGCGCCCATCGTCCACGAGGACCACGGCGTGGGCCGCTATCGCGGGCTGATCGCCATGGACGTGGGCGGCATGCCCGGCGAATTCCTCGAAATCGAATATGCCAAGGGCGATCGGCTGTACGTGCCGGTGGCGCAGCTGCACCTGATCAGCCGCTACTCCGGCGCTTCGCCGGAAACCGCGCCGCTGCATTCGCTCGGCGGCGAGCAGTGGACCAAGGCCAAGCGCAAGGCCGCCGAGAAGGTGCGCGACGTGGCCGCCGAGCTGCTGGAGATCCAGGCGCGCCGCCAGGCCCGCGCCGGGCTGGCGCTGCACGTGGACCGCGCGATGTACGAGCCGTTCGCCGCCGGCTTCCCGTTCGAGGAAACGCCCGACCAGCTCGCCGCCATCGAGGCCACGCTGCGCGACCTGCAATCCAGCCAGCCGATGGACCGCGTGGTCTGCGGCGACGTGGGCTTCGGCAAGACCGAGGTGGCGGTACGCGCGGCCTTCGCCGCGGCCAGCGGCGGCAAGCAGGTCGCCGTGCTGGTGCCCACCACGCTGCTGGCCGAGCAGCATTACCGCAACTTCCGCGACCGCTTCGCCGATTACCCGCTCAAGGTCGAAGTGCTCTCGCGCTTCAAGACCACCAAGGAGATCAAGGCCGAGCTGGAGAAGGTCACCGCCGGCACCATCGACGTGATCGTCGGCACGCACCGGCTGCTGCAATCGGACGTGAAGTTCAAGGACCTGGGCCTGGTCATCGTGGACGAGGAACAGCGCTTCGGCGTGCGCCAGAAGGAGGCGCTCAAGGCGATGCGCGCCAACGTGCACCTGCTCACGCTCACCGCCACGCCGATCCCGCGCACGCTCAACATGGCCATGGCCGGCCTGCGTGACCTGTCCATCATCGCCACCCCGCCGCCGAACCGGCTGGCGGTGCAGACCTTCATCACCCAGTGGGACAACGCACTGCTGCGCGAAGCGTTCCAGCGCGAGCTGGCGCGCGGCGGCCAGCTGTACTTCCTGCACAACGACGTGGAGAGCATCGGGCGCATGCAGCGCGACCTCTCCGAACTGGTGCCCGAAGCGCGCATCGGCATCGCCCACGGGCAGATGCCCGAGCGCGAGCTGGAGCGGGTGATGCTGGATTTCCAGAAGCAGCGGTTCAACGTGCTGCTGTCGACGACGATCATCGAATCGGGCATCGACATCCCCAACGCGAACACCATCATCATCAACCGCGCCGACCGTTTCGGCCTGGCGCAGTTGCACCAGCTGCGCGGCCGCGTGGGCCGCTCGCACCATCGCGCGTATGCCTACCTGGTGGTGCCGGACCGGCGCTCGATGACGCCGGACGCGGAGAAGCGCCTGGAGGCCATCGCGTCCATGGACGAGCTGGGCGCTGGCTTCACCCTGGCCACGCACGACCTGGAAATCCGCGGCGCCGGCGAGCTGCTGGGCGAGGACCAGAGCGGGCAGATGGCCGAGGTGGGCTTCAGCCTGTACACCGAGTTGCTCGAACGCGCCGTGCGCAGCATCCGCCAGGGCAAGCTGCCCGACCTGGATGCCGGCGAGGAAGTGCGCGGCGCCGAAGTGGAGCTGCACGTGCCGGCGTTGATCCCCGAGGATTACCTGCCCGACGTGCATACCCGCCTGACGCTGTACAAGCGCATTTCCAGCGCGCGCGACAGCGAATCGCTGCGCGAGCTGCAGGTGGAGATGATCGACCGCTTCGGCCTGTTGCCGGAGGCGGCCAAGCACCTCTTCGCGATCGCCGAGCTGAAGCTGCAGGCCAATGAACTGGGGATTCGCAAGATCGAGCTGGGCGAGGCCGGCGGCCGGCTGGTGTTCGAGTCCAAGCCGAACATCGACCCGATGGCGGTGATCCAGATGATCCAGAAGCAGCCCAAGCTCTACACGATGGACGGCCCGGACAAGCTGCGCATCAAGCACCCGCTGCCGGAGGCGGAGGATCGCTTCAACGCGGCACGCGCGCTGCTGACGACACTGCGGAAGGGTTGAGGGGACCGGCGCGCGCGGCGCGCGGCGCGCGCCGTGCCTCTCTCACGCCACATTCCGCCCCCGGGCCCGACACTGCGCGCACGCCCGCCCGGAGCACGCTGCCCATGTACGACGCCCTTCCCTCCGCCGACCATGTCGGCGCGTACCGTTTCAGCGGCACCCTGGATCGCGAGGATTACGACCGCTGCATCGCCGACGTGGAGGCGCGCCTGCAGCGCCATGGCCGCATCGGCATCTACTGCGAACTGGACGGCTTCACCGGCCTCACGCTGCCCGCGCTGGGCCGCGACCTGGAATATGGCCTGCGCAATTTCGGCCACTACCATCGCTTCGCGCGCGTGGCGGTGGTCGCCGCGCCCGGCTTCGTCGCCGGCATGACCTCGCTGGCCGGCCGGTTCCTGCCGCGCACGGAGGTAAAGGTGTTTGCGCCCGACGAGCGCGTGATGGCGCAGAACTGGGTGACCGATTTCGACCCGGAACAGGACTCGGCCGACGCCGACTGAGCTAGAGCTGCGATTCCACCGGCAGCCAGCCGATCACCCGCGCGGCCGCCCGGCGCCACACGCTGGCATCGGGCTCGCGCGTCCAGGTGTGCGGCGGGCGCGCGGCATCGTCGTGCCAGCGCAGCGCGTCGCCTTCCAGCGCCAGCCGGTAGCTCACCGCCGGCGCGGTCTTGCGTGCATACAGCCGCTGCAGCTCGCGCGCCATGTCAGGCTGTTCGAACAGCAGCCCCATTTCGGTGTTGAGGTTCATCGAGCGCGGATCGAGGTTGAACGATCCCACGAACCCGGTGCGCCCGTCCACCACGAACGCCTTGGTGTGCAGGCTCGCGCCGCTGGAACCGAACAGGCTGCCGTCCGGCTTGCCCTGTGCCTTGAGCTCGTACAGCGCCACGCCCGCGCGCAGCAGCGGGGCGCGGTAGCCCGCATAGCCGCCATGCACGGCGACGACGTCGTTGGCGGCCAGCGAGTTGGTCAATACGCCCACCTCCACGCCCCGCTGGCGCAGGTCGCGCATCCAGCGCAGGCCCGCATCGCCGGGCACGAAGTACGGCGAGATCAGCAGCAGCTGGTGCCGCGCGCCGGACATGTCGTGGACCAGCACCGGCGTCATCCAGTCCGGCGCGGGCGGCGCACCGGCTGCCTTTTCCGGCGGGTCGGAGATCAGGTGCGCCGAGCGCGACCAGTGCACCTCGCGGGTACCGGCCACCAGGCTGCGGACCCCCGGCGATTGCGCGAGCTTGCGCAGGTAGGGCTGGGCCATCGGCGAGCGCAGCCCGGTATCCAGCGTCTGCCGCACCGCCGCCAGCGTGGTATGGGGATGCTTGACCAGCGCGGACAGCGGCACCGCGTTGGGGCTGTTCCAGTAGGCGTCGAACTGGCGCTCGCCCTCGCCCACCGCCTGGCCGATCACCGCCACGTCGGTGTCCATGAAGTTGGTGTCGCGCGCGGCGTCGAAGTATTCGTCGCCCACGTTGCGGCCGCCCACGATGGCGACCCGGCCATCGGCGATCCAGGCCTTGTTGTGCATGCGCCGGTTCACGCTGAGCCAGCGCAGCACCATTTCCAGGCCGCGCGCCAGGCTGCCCTCGCGGGCGCGGGTGGGATTGAACAGGCGTACCTCGATCCGCGGGTGGCTATCGAGCGCGGCGAGCACGTCGCGGCTGCCGCTCACGTTGAGATCGTCCAGCAGCAGGCGCACGCGCACGCCGCGGTCGGCGGCGCGCAGCACTTCGTCGTAGAGCAGGTTGCCGGTGAAGTCCGGATGCCACATGTAGTACTGCAGGTCCAGGCTGCGCCCGGCACCGCGCGCCAGCAGCGCACGCGCGGCGAAGGCATCGACGTTGTCGGCCAGCAGCACCATGCCGGTCTCCTCCGGCCGGGCCGCCAGCAGGGGCGCCACGCTGCGATCCACCGCGGTGGCCGCGGCGGCGACCGGCAGGGCATGGCCCGCCGGGCCGCGCACGCGCTCGGTGAAGCGGCCATAGCTCCACAGCGCGGCCAGGGAGGCCAGCACGAAGCCCACCAGGACGATGGCGATCCACTTCACGGTGCGTCGGGTCATGGCGCGATTCTAGACAACCCGTGTCAATGCCCCGTGTCATGCCGCCGATGCCCCAAAAAAAAGCGAGGACCGGTACCGCGTCCGCGCCGGAGGAGTGCGAGGCCGGCTCAGCCCGGCGGGTTGACCACCACGTACTGCACGGTCGTGCCGGCGTACTGCGGTTGGTACCAGGTGCTGCCGCACTGCTGGTAGGCGATGCCGTTCACCACGGTGGTCACGCAGCTCGGCGGCACCGAGTTGACGATCGAGCCGACCACCGCGGCGGTCACCATCGTGGTGGCGGTCACCGCCGCGGCGGTCGCCACGGGGTGGTCGTACCAGCCGTCGTGCCAGTGGTTGTCCACGTCCACGTCGATGTCGCGGTGCACGTCGATGTCGCGGTTGACGTTGCGGTTGACGTTGCGGTCGATGTTCGCGTTGCGGTTCACGTTGCCGCCCCGGTTGACGTTCGGCGCGCCGCCGCGATTGACGTGGGCCGGCTGCGCGCCGCGGTTCATCCCGCCGGCGCGGTTCGCCGCCGGCGGGTGGTTGATGCCGGTATGCGCCACCGAGCGCGCGCGCGGTCCGGCGTGCGCGCCGCCGCTGGCCAGGGCCAGGCCACCGAAGCCGGCGGCCATCGCCACCGCGAGCAGGAAACGGGCGTTGCGACTGTTCATGGCTGGTCCTCCTCGACCGCGGCGACATCGACTTCGACCAGCTCGATCCGCGCGGCATCCTTCGGCGGCACGAAGGCGAACGTGGAATCCTTCAGCGCCGCGCTGGTGTTCCAGGTCAGCGTGGTGGCGTACTGCGGCTGCGCCGGATCGGTGGTGGTGGTGATCACCAGGCGGCGGGGCAGCGGCTTGTCGCCGGTCTCCAGCCACAGCTGCCAGTCCACGCCGTCCTGGCGGAAGGCGTACTGCTCGGTGACGCTGCCGTCGATGCGCGCCGGCCCGACGAACGTTGCCTGCTGCAGCGCCGAAATGGGTGCGGCCGGCGTACCCCACAGGAACAGGTCCGGCAGCGGCAGCTCGATGCCGTAGCGGTCGCGCGCCACCGCCACCAGCTCGTGCAGCGTGGGCGGCGCCTCGACGCGGGCGTAGAACTTGTTCTTCGGCCCGTAGAGGGTGAGCGTCTTGCCGTCGTAGTACAGCGCGCGCTCCTTGCGATCGGTTTTCCAGTCCAGGCGCAGCCCATCCGGCACGCGGACCTTGTAGTCCACCTCGCCGGGGAATTGCAGCTTCTGGCCGTCGTCGGTCACCACGTCCAGGGTGGTATCGCCGTGCACGGTGAAGTTCTTCAGGCTGCGCAGGTAGCGGCCCATCTTTTCCAGCGCGGCCGCCGCACGCGGATCGACAGCCGCGGCGGCGGGCACAGCGGGCGCGGCCGCCGGGGGCGGTGGCGGTGGCGCAGCGACGGGCGGCGCCTTCGCGGGCGCGGCCATGGCGGGCCATACGAGGGCCAGGCCAAAGGCCAGGCAGAGTGGACGCGATGACATGGGGCTTCCTCCAGCGGCGTGCGGCAAGCAGACCACTCCGCCCTCGCGGGCGCGACGGATGAACTACCGGTCGGCGCTGAGTAAAACTACTGAAAGCCCGAATGCGCGAAGGGCCCGGTCGCCGACCGGGCCCTTCGCGTGCCGTGCGGGAAGACGGCTTACCAGATCGCCACGCGGTCCTTGCCGGTGCGCACCATGCGGTCGCCCGCCTTGCACTGGAACGCCTGCGCGTAGGCCGGCATGTTCGACGGCGCGGCGATGGCGCGGAAGTTGGCCGGCGCGTGCGGGTCGGTGTTCAGGCGCACGCGCAGCTCGCCGTCGGTGAAGTTGCGGCGCCACACCGTGGCCCAGTTCATGAAGAAGCGCTGGTCCTGGGTGTAGCCGTCGATCTTGCGCTTGGCGGCCGGGTCCTGCTTGAGCGCCATCTGCAGCGCGTCGTAGGCCACGGTGAGGCCGCCGAGGTCGCCGATGTTCTCGCCCAGGGTCAGCTTGCCCTTCACGTGCACGCCCGGCACCGCTTCGTAGCCGTCGAACTGCGCGACGAGCTGGTCGGTGCGCTCGGTGAACAGCTTGCGGTCGCCCTCCGTCCACCAGCTGTCGAAATTGCCCTTGGCGTCGAACTGGCTGCCGGAGTCATCGTAGCCGTGCATCATCTCGTGGCCGATCACCGCGCCGATGCCGCCGTAGTTGAGCGCCGGGTCCGCCTTGGGGTCGAAGAACGGCGGTTGCAGGATCGCCGCCGGGAATACGATCTCGTTCTTGGTGGCGTTGTAGTAGGCGTTGACCGTCTGCGGGGTCATGCCCCACTCGGTGCGGTCCACCGGCTTGCCGATCTTGTCCAGGCGGTAGCGGTAGTTGAACGCCTGCGCCGCTTCCATGTTGGCGAGGAAACCAGCGTCGGTGGTCTGCAGGCCGCTCCAGTCGCGCCACTTGTCCGGATAGCCGATCTTCGGCGTGAAGCTGGCCCACTTCTCCAGCGCGCGCTGCTTGGTGTCGGCGCTCATCCAGTCCAGCTTTTCCAGGCGCGCCTTCAGCGCGACCGACAGGTTGTTCACCAGCTGCTGCATCTCCACCTTCGATTCCGGCGGGAAGGCGGCCTGCACATAGAGCTGGCCCAGGCCCTCGCCGATGGCCTCGTTGACCGCTTCCAGGCTGCGCTTCCAGCGCGGCAGCATTTCCTGCTGGCCGCGCAGGGTCTTGTTGTAGAAATCGAAGTGCGCCTGCTCGAAGGATTGCGCCAGGTACGGCGCGGCCTCGTCGATGGTGTGGAAGCGCAGGTAGGCCTGCCAGGTGCTGGCCGGCGTGTCGGCGAGCATCTTGTCCAGTTCGGCGAAATAGCCGGGCTGGGCGAGCGAGAACTTGTCCTTGGCCGGCACCTGCAAGGTATCGAAGAACGCGTTCCAGTCGAAGTGCGGGGTGATGGCGTTGGCCTGCGCGGCGCTCACTGGGTTGTAGCGCTTGGACGGGTCGCGCAATTCGATGCGCGACAGCGAGGCGTTGGCCAGCCGGGTTTCGAACGCCATCACGGCCTTGGCCTGCGCGGCGGCCTGCGCCGGCTGGGCGCCGCCCAGTTCCAGCACGCGAGCGATGTACTGCACGTAGGCGTCGCGGATCTTGGCCTGCGCTTCGTCGAAGTAGTAGCCCTTCTCCGGCAGGCCCAGGCCGCCCTGCCCCGCATAGGCGATGACCTGGCCGGAATCCTTGTAGTCGGCATTGGCCCCGAAGGAGAACAGGAAGCCCTGGCCCTGCGCGTAACGCTCGCGCAGCCACGCGGCGATGGCCTTGCCGTCGCGCAGGCCGTCGATGGCCTTGAGCTGCGGCTGCAGCGGCTTCAGGCCGGCCTGGTTGATGGCGGCCTCGTCCATGCCGGTGCGCCAGATGTCGGCGATCTTGCCTTCGACGCTGCCGGCCGGCGCGTTGGCCGCGGCGGCCTGTTCGACCAGCGCGTGCTGGATCACCAGCGAGCGCTCGGCCAGCACTTCGAAGCTGCCCCAGCTGGTGCGGTCGGCCGGCACGGGATTGGCCTTGAGCCACTTGGCGTTGACGAAGCCGTTGAGGTCGTCGCAGGCGGCGATGGACGGATCGAGGTCGGCGGGGTTGAGGGCCACCTTGGGGGCGTCGAGCTTGGCGACATCCAGCGCCCGCGCGGTGGCGGCAGGCGCCTTGGCAGTGGAAGCGGCCTCGGCCTGCGGGCCATGCACGGACAGGGCCAGGGTGATCGCGGCGGTCAGGGCGACCGGGACGAAGGTGCGAAGGGACATGCGGGACGACTCCGGACAGCGGACGAGGAAGACTCCCCAGCCTAGAACATTGTCCGGTTCGACCTATGGGTCATTGGTCACGGCGAGGTGGGTCCGCGCCGGTGTTGCGGTGGAACGGGAATCGCGCCGGCATCCCGCGGCGCGATCCCGCGCTTGCACTATTGCGACAGCCACCAGCGCGTGCGTTCCACCGCCAAGCCCTGCCGGTCGCCGACCTGGAGCAAGGGCTTCAGGCGCATTTCGGCCGCCTGCAGGCTGCGGGCATCGGTCACGCAGCTGGCGCTGGACAGGCGCGCCTCGGGCACGTTGTACAGGCGCGCCACCCAGCTGGCGTAGGCCTGTGCATCAAGCGTCGGCGCGCCGAGCGCGTCGATGCGTCCCGGCGCGCTGGCGTAGACCCGCTTGGCGGAGGCATCGGTGACCACGCAGGCCGCATAGCTGCGCGACGTATCGGCATGCGCCGATGGCGAGGCACTGAGCGGGGCAGTAAAAGACAGGGCGCTGGTGACGAGCGCGCCGAGCAGCACAGTGGAGCCGAGACGACGATCCATGGTGTGTCTCCGGTAGCGCCCCCGTGGCGGGGACGATGGGCGGACTGTAGCAGGCCAGCGCGGGGTGGGTCGTCAAGGGCTGCCGGCGAGCCGTCGAGGGGTTTAGATGGACATTGCGATGGCGAACAGCGCGGCACCGACCCATACACCGAAGATGCCCAGCGCCGCGAGCACGCGCAGGCTGGATTTCCAGGCGCCCAACAGCGCGAGGAGAACGATGGTGACGGAACACGCCAGGTAGAGCGCCAACATCGCCTTGCCCAACGACAACAGGGCGGCGGGCCCCAGCAGCAGCGCGATTTCCATGCCACCGAACGCCAGCCAGTCAGGCCGATACAGTGCCACCCAGCCGAGTAGTGCGTATGACAAGACCAAGGCGCACAGGATCGTCGCGGGTATCGCGTTCGCCCACGATCCGGGGCGGCGACCGAAGATGGCGTGCGGTCGGAAGGCGATCATGCGCCCGCCCCTGCTCCGATACGCGGGCGACGATCGAACCACCACCCGAGCAAACCGCCCAGCAGCATCGGCGCCAGCGAATACATCGGCGCGATGAGCAGCCCCAGCGCGGCCTGTGCATCGGCGCGCAAGTTGATGCTGCCGTACACCCAGGCCAGGAAGCCGTAACCCAGCAGCGCGGGAATCCACAGCGAGGACATGCGCCGATACAGCCAGCTGCACAGCAGCAGGCCACCCCACACCACCGCGCTGCACGCGGCCAGGAAGCCGAACCCGCCCCAGCCGCTGTAAGTGAGCTGCCCCAGCCATTCGCGGCCGCCCGGCAGGCGTGCCAGGTAGGGCAGCACGAGGGCGAACACCACGATCAACACACGCAGCAATATCTTTCGCATGGTGTCATCCGACATGTTTGAAAAAGCCACGACAATCATTGCCATGACAGCGCCGCAGGGCCGAGGATCTCAGGGACCGAAAGGGCCCGGTTATCCACCTGGTTCGACGCACCGTCGTAGCGACTGAATCGATGCACACCCGCGCGCCCACCTGCCCGGCAACGCCGCAGCATCAGCACGCTCGCCGCCCGCCTTCAAGGCCTATCTCCCGGCGGCCGCCCGATCCTTCCGCGCAGCCCCCACATCACCACCAGCGCGACCAGGGCGATGCCCAGCGCGATCGGCACGCCATAGGACAACAGGTAACGCAGGACCATCGGACACCCTCCTCTTGCGCCTCCATCATGCGCCCTGGCGCGGCCAGTGGCGTCAGTGCGCCTTCAATGCCTGCGCGATGGCCTGCTCGGCCAGCGGTGCCATGATGGCGTAACCGGCCGGGGTCGGGTGCACGCCGTCGGCGGTCAGCGCCGGATCGAGCCCACCTTCGGCATTGGTCATCGCGGCGTAGTAATCCAGGTACACCAGCCGTTGCTGCCGCGCATAGTGCCGCAGCGCCGCATTGAGTGCGCGGACCTGGCCGGCCGGCTGCGAACCCGGGCGCCAGGGATACGTACTCACCGGCAGCACCGAGGCGAGCACCACGCGGATGCCATGCACCTTGGCCAGCTCGGCGATCGAATGCAGGTTATCCTCGATCATCTGCTGCGTGGCCGGGCCGGTGTTGCCGGCGATGTCATTGGTGCCGGCGAGGATCACCACCACGGCCGGCTTGAGGTCGATCACGTCCTGGTGGAAGCGCAGCAGCATCTGCGCGGTGGTCTGCCCGGCTATGCCGCGATTGACGTATGGCTTGCCGGGGAAAAAGCGATCGCTGCCGGTCGGCCCCCAGCCTTCGGTGATCGAATCACCGAAGAACACCACGCGCTGCGTGCCCTTGGGCGCCGGCGCCAATGCTGCGTTCTCGGCGGCATAGCGCTGCAGTTGCGGCCAGTCCAACAGGCGCGCCTGCATTTGCGCCACCTGCTCGGGCGTGAGCGATTCGGGCGCGGCCAGGTAGGTCGGGTCGGTCAACGGTGCAGGCGGCGCGCCGGAATGCCCCCACGCCGGCCCGGCCAATATGCAGGCGAGAAAGCCCCCCAGCCGGGCAACTGGCAAACCGAACGATGAAACGGTCTTCATGCGCCCCTCCGCGCCTTATTGGCCCCTCATCTTGCCTCATGGCGACCGATCCGCAGCTACTGCCAAACACTTTGAATCTTCCAATGCCTTCAGCGCGCCACATTGCTTAGCCTTGATCCGCGAGTGCGAACCCGCAATGCATACCCAAATCGGCAAAGGAACGCCTGATATGCAAGATGTTGCACGCGAACTTACATCTGAAGAACTCGAGACGGTGGGCGGCGGCCTCGCCATCGGCCGCATCATCTACTACGTCTGTATCGCGGACCTGTTTTACGACTTCGCCAAGGGGGTGTCGGATGGCTACTCCGGCCGCGCGAACTGACGGCCACACCCTGATGCGCGACCGCATGCAAGCGCCGCAACCCCACAGCCGCTACCGCCGTTCGATCATCGCGCTACACGGGTTTGCGGCCTTCTATTGTGTCGACGTCCTTTATTCCGCGTGGTTCCACCACGAAATGTCGTGGCGCAGCCTGGCGCTCGGTATCGCGATGCTGGTGGCCGGGCAGGTCATGCGCGGGCGATTAGCGGATCGACGGCGCTGACGGCACGCATGCTCCGAAGGCGCATTTGTTGTCAGGCGGCACGCAACCCATAAAGCAAAAGCCCGGTCATCGACCGGGCTTTCGGAGGACACCGCGTTACTTCGCCTTGCCCTGGTTGGCTACCGCCTCGGCGGCGCGCTTGGCCGCTTCCGGGTCGCCCAGGTAGCGATAGGTCTTCACCGCCAGCTGGTCGTCCAGCTCGAACAGCAGCGGGATGCCGGTCGGGATGTTGAGTTCGAGGATTTCCTCGTTCGACACGCCATTGAGGTACTTGTACAGCGCGCGCAGCGAATTGCCGTGCGCGGTGACCAGCACGGTCTTGCCGTCCTTCAACTGCGGGGCGATGGCATCGAACCAGTACGGCAGCACGCGCACCAGCGTGGTCGCCAGCGATTCGGTCGCCGGCAGCGCGTTGCGGTCCAGGCCCGCGTAGCGGCGGTCGTGCGCGGGATGGCCCGGGTCTTCCAGGTCCATCGGGGGCGGCGGGATGTCGTACGAGCGGCGCCAGACCTTGACCTGCTCCTCGCCGTGCTTGGCGGCGGTCTCGGCCTTGTCCAGACCCTGCAGGCCGCCGTAGTGGCGTTCGTTGAGGCGCCAGCTCTTGTAGACCGGGAGCCAGTCCTGGTCCATCTCCTTCAGCGCGCCCTGCAGCGTGTGGATCGCCCGCTTGAGCACCGAGGTGTGGGCGACGTCGAACTGCAGCCCCTCGTCCTTCATCAGCTTGCCGGCGGCGGCGGCTTCGGCGCGCCCCTGGTCGGTGAGATCCACGTCCACCCAGCCGGTGAAACGGTTGTCCAGGTTCCATTGGCTCTGGCCATGGCGCAGCAGTACGAGTTTGCGGGTCACTACGGGTTCTCCGGCAACAAGGGGAAGACCCGCCGATTGTAGGCCAACCCCGCACGGGTGACGCCCTGCACGCCCGGTATGCGGCGGCTGCGCCATGCTTGGCGCATGGATGCACCACACGATGCCGTACTGCCGCCCTGGGACGGGAACCTAGCCGCCGCGCGCGCCCTGCAGGCGCGCTTGTCCCGCCACGTGCGGCTGGAAGACGACTTCCCGCGGCCGCTGCGCTGGATCGCCGGCTTCGACGTCGGCTTCGAGCAATCGGGCACGCTCACGCGCGCGGCCGCGGTGCTGCTCGACGCCGCCACGCTGGCGCCGCACCAGGCGGTGGTCGCGCGCATTCCCACCGTGATGCCCTACGTGCCCGGGCTGCTGAGCTTCCGCGAATTGCCAGTGCTGCTGGCCGCGCTGGCGCAGCTGGAGCGCGAACCGGACCTGGTGTTCGTCGACGGGCACGGCATCGCGCACCCGCGCAGGCTGGGCATTGCCGCGCATTTCGGCGTGGTGACCGGCCTGCCCAGCATCGGGGTGGCGAAGAAGCGGCTGGCGGGCGAGGCCGGCACGCCGGGGCCGGCGCGGGGCGATCACGTACCACTGCGGCTGCGCGGCGAACACGTCGGCTGGGTGCTGCGCAGCAAGCCGGGTTGCCTGCCGCTGTACGTCTCGCCGGGGCATCGCGTTTCGGTGGACACGGCGCTGGCACGCACGCTGGCGTGCCTGCGCCACTACCGCCTGCCCGAGCCCACGCGGCTGGCCGACCGCCTCGCCTCGCGGCGCGGCGAGGTGCCACTGGCCTGCGGATGAGCACAACGATGCATGTCGCCGATGGCGCTGCCGCTGCCATCCTCGCCATGCGATGCTCCCGCGCATCCCCGCTTTCGCCAGGAACCTGCCGCCATGACCACGATCATCGCCCCACGCGTCCACGACATCGGCGGCCTGCAGGTGCGCCGCGCCGTGCCCACCCTGCAGGCACGCAGCGTCGGCCCGTTCGTGTTCGTCGACCACATGGGCCCGGCGATCTTCGAACCCGGCCAGGGCATCGACGTGCGCCCGCATCCGCACATCGGCCTGGCGACGGTGACGTTCCTGTGGTCCGGCGAGATCGGCCATCGCGACACGCTCGGCTCGGAGCAGGTGATCCGCGCCGGCGACGTGAACTGGATGACCGCCGGACGCGGCATCGCCCATTCCGAGCGCACGCCGCCGCCCGAGCGCGGGCGCGAGCATGCGTTGCACGGCATGCAGACCTGGGTCGCGCTGCCGCGTAATTTCGAGGAAACCGACCCGGCCTTCTACCACCACGGCGCGGCAACGCTGCCGCAGCAACGCCGCCCGGGCGCGTGGCTGCGGGTGATCGCCGGGCGCGCATATGGCGAGGAGTCGCCGGTGAAGGTGTTCGCCGATACGCTCAACGTGGCGATCGACCTGGACGCGGATGCCGAGATCGACCTGGACACCGGCCACGTGGAGCGCTCGCTCTACATCCTGGAAGGCCAGGCGCAGCTGGATGGCGTGGACGTGCCCGAGCGCCACCTCATCATCCCCGAGCCCGGCGCGCGCGGCCGCCTGCGCGCCAAGACGCCGCTGAAGGCGATGCTGATGGGGGGCGAACCGCTCGATGGCCCGCGCCACCTGTGGTGGAACTTCGTCTCCAGCTCCAAGGAGCGCATCGAGCAGGCCAAGGACGATTGGCGCGAGGGCCGCTTCGGCACGATTCCCGGCGACGACAAGGAGTTCATCCCGCTGCCGGAAACGCCGGCCCCGCCGACGCCCAACTACCCCTGAAAGCCATCTGGCACAAAGGTTTCCGATGGAACCATCCGCCGGCGCACGGTGGATTTGATCCGGCGCCCACCCTTGGTTATGGTGGGGGCGTCTACCCGCATCTTGTGACGGGTGGCACGCCGGGGTCGCGCATGGGGATGCGCCTGGCGGGCGGTCGGGAGGCGCCCGTTGGCGGACCAACCCAGGCGATGCGCGTCCACCGCATTGCATTCCACTGCCAGGGGAAAACCGATGAAGTCCGCACGCTGCCTGTTTGGCCTGTTGCTGTTGTCCGCCGGCGGAACCGCCGCCGCGCAGCAGGCGCCCACCTGCCCCACCCTGCCTCCGGCCGCCGGCCTGGAATGGAAGCAGCTGGCGGGCGCCGATTATCTTTCTTGCAAGGCGCTCACCGCCGACGGCCGCGAGGTGCTGGGGGTGATGTTCACCACCCGCGACCCCGGCCTGAGCCTGCCGCGTGACCGCCGCGAGGAAAAAGGCCAGCTCGCCGAGGAAGCCTTCTACTGGTACCGGCCCGACCTGGGCGGGCGCGAGCTGGTGAACCGCCGCGTGGCGGTGATCGAGCTGGGCAAGAAGCGCTATGCGCAGGTGTGGATCGACGCCGGCGACACCCAGGAGCTGGGCAGCCTGCAAGGCCTCACCCAGCGCCTGGACCTGCAGCCGGCCAGCCTGGCCCTGGGCCGCTGACGGCCGGGGCCGGCACGCCCGGCCCTAAGCAAAACTACCGTTGCCAAGCCGCCACGGCGGGCATTGAATGCCGCCATCCCGCCCTTCCCGGGCGGGCATGCGCAGGAGGTGCGTCATGTCACTGGCGAAGCGATTGACGGCGGAGTTCCTCGGTACGTTCTGGCTGGTGCTGGGCGGCTGCGGCAGCGCGGTGATGGCGGCCCATTTCGGCGGCGATGGCAATCCGCTGGGGATCGGTTTCCTCGGCGTCTCCCTGGCCTTCGGCCTGACCGTGCTGACCGGCGCCTACGCGTTCGGGCATATCTCCGGCGGGCATTTCAATCCAGCGGTCAGCCTGGGCCTGGTCGCCGGTAGCCGTTTCCCCGCGCGCGACCTGCTGCCGTACTGGGTCGCGCAGGTGCTCGGCGGCCTGCTGGCGGCGGCGGTGCTTTTCCACATCGCGCACGGGCAACCGGGTTTCTCCATCGACCACACCGCGGCCGGCGCGTTCGCCAGCAACGGCTACGGCGCGCTGTCGCCGGGCGGCTATTCGCTGGCCGCCGCGTTCCTGTGCGAGGTGGTGCTCACCGCGGTGTTCCTGCTGGTGATCATGGGCTCGACCCACGCCAGCGCGCCGGTGGGCTTCGCGCCCATCGCCATCGGCCTGGCGCTCACCTTGATCCACCTCATCAGCATCCCGGTCACCAATACCTCGGTGAATCCGGCACGCTCCACGGCCGTGGCGGTGTTCGCCGGGGCCGGCGCGCTCGGGCAGCTGTGGCTGTTCTGGGTGGCGCCGCTGATCGGCGGCGCCATCGGCGGGGCGATCTACCAGGTGCTGGGGCGCCCGGATCCCAGCATCGTGGGCACCGGGCGCTGAGGCCATCGCACGCCTGGGCGAGGCGTGGCCGCGCCGCTGGCAGGCGCGGCCACGCACACAGCGGTCATTCGCTGGCGCCGGCCGCTTCGATCAACACTTCGCCGGTCAACAGCCGGTGGATCGGGCATTTGTCGGCGATTTCCAGCAGGCGCGCGCGTTGCGCCTCGTCCAGCGCGCCAGTCAGCACCACTTCGCGGGCGATGGTGGTGCCGGTGCCGTCGCGCCGCGTGTAGTGCAGGCGCACGTCCACTGCTTCCAGCGGCCATTGCTTGCGCGCGGCGTACATGCGCACGGTGATCGCGGTGCAGGCGCCAAGCGCGCCGAGCACCAGCGATTCGGGATCCTCGGCGGCATCGGCGCCGCCGTTGGCCGGCGCCGTGTCCGAACGCCAGAAGTGCACCCCATCCGTCAATTCGGTGAGATACGGCACACCCGCGCTGCGCGCGATTACCTGCCTGTCGGCCATCAGAAGCGTCCTTCCTGGAAATCGACGAACGCCTGCATGATCTCCTGCTTGGTGTTCATCACGAACGGGCCGTGGCGCACCACCGGCTCGCGCAGCGGGCGGCCGCCGACCAGGATCAGGCGGGCGCCGCGGCTGCCGGCGCGCAGCTGCAAAGCGTCGCCTCCGCCGAGGATGCCCAGCTGCTGCGCCTCCAGCGGCCGCGCCTCATCGCCCTCGCCCACCGTGAGCGCGCCTTCGAAAGCGTAGGCGAAGGTGTTGTGGCCCTCGGGCACGGCGTAGTGCCAGGCAGTGTTCGGCGCCAGTTCGATGTCCAGGTACAGCGGCTCGGTGGCGGGCTGCACGATCGGGCCGACCACCTCGCCCACGCGCCCGGCGATCACCTTCACCGTCACACCGGCGGCCGGCGTGGTGGCGGGAATCTGCTCCGGCGGATATTCCTGGTACTTCGGCTCGGTCATCTTCTCGCGCGCGGGCAGGTTCACCCACAGCTGGAAGCCGCGCATGCGGCCGGATTCCTGCTCGGGCATCTCCGAGTGCACCAGGCCGCGGCCGGCGGTCATCCATTGCACGCTGCCCGGGGTCAGCAGGCCCTCGTTGCCGTGGTTGTCCTTGTGCCGCATGCGGCCGTCGAGCATGTAGGTGACGGTCTCGAAGCCGCGGTGCGGGTGGCTCGGGAAGCCGGCGATGTAGTCCTCGGCCTGGTCGGTGCCGAACTCGTCCAGCAGCAGGAACGGGTCCAGGTCGGGCAGTTCGGGCGAGCCGATGACGCGGGTCAGCTTGACGCCGGCGCCGTCGGAAGCGGCGCGGCCACGCAGCACGCGCTGCAGGCGGGCCGGGGTAGCGGTCGGGGTGGCGCTCATGGCGATGCTCCGGTGAAGTTGCCGCACAGGATGGGTGCGCATACGTTCCGGTCCAATCCGGCCGGACGCAACCTATTGTTCCGCGAATGGCCCTCGCGCAAGCGTTTTCGGCACGCCAATGCCATTCGACCAAAGTCCTAGCGGCCACCATTGACCCCGGCCCGACGCGGGAGGAACCTTGCGGGAGTCTTCCGGGAGGAGCTTGCATGAAAGGCTTTTCGAAACTGGCCTGGGCCGCGCTTGCGCTGCTCGGTGCCTTCTGCCTCGGCACGATTGCCCTGCGCCGAGGCGAGCAGATCAACGCCTTGTGGATCGTGGTGGCGGCGGTGTCGATCTATCTGGTCGCCTATCGCTACTACAGCCTGTTCATCGCCAACAAGGTGATGCAGCTCGACCCGACCCGCGCCACCCCGGCGCAGCTCAACAACGATGGCCTGGACTACGTGCCCACCAACAAGCACGTGCTGTTCGGCCACCACTTCGCCGCCATCGCCGGCGCCGGCCCGCTGGTGGGCCCGGTGCTCGCCGCGCAGATGGGCTACCTGCCCGGCCTGCTGTGGCTGGTGGTGGGCGTGGTGTTCGCCGGCGCGGTGCAGGACTTCATGGTCCTGTTCCTCTCCACGCGCCGCAACGGCCGCTCGCTGGGTGACCTGGTGCGCGAGGAGATGGGCCAGGTGCCCGGCACCATCGCGCTGTTCGGTGCCTTCCTCATCATGATCATCATCCTGGCGGTGCTCGCCATGGTGGTGGTGAAGGCGCTGGCCGAAAGCCCGTGGGGCATGTTCACCGTCATCGCCACGATGCCCATCGCGATCCTGATGGGCGTGTACATGCGCTACATCCGCCCCGGCAAGATCGGCGAGATCTCGGTGGTGGGGCTGATCCTGCTGCTCGGCGCGATCTGGCTGGGCGGCAAGGTCGCCGCCGACCCCACCTGGGGGCCGGCCTTCACCTTCACTGCCAAGCAGATCACCTGGATGCTGATCGGCTACGGCTTCGTCGCCTCGGTGCTGCCGGTGTGGCTGCTGCTCGCCCCGCGCGACTACCTTTCCACCTTCCTCAAGATCGGCACCATCGTGGCGCTGGCGATCGGCATCCTGATCGTGATGCCGGAGCTGAAGATGCCGGCGCTGACCCAGTTCGCCAGCAGCGGCGACGGCCCGGTGTGGAAGGGCGGCATCTTCCCGTTCCTGTTCATCACCATCGCCTGCGGCGCGGTGTCCGGCTTCCACGCGCTGATCTCCTCGGGCACCACGCCCAAGCTGCTCGCCAACGAAGGCCACATGCGCTACATCGGCTACGGCGGCATGCTGATGGAATCGTTCGTGGCGATCATGGCGCTGGTGGCGGCCTCGATCATCGAGCCGGGCATCTACTTCGCCATGAACAGCCCGGCCGCGGTGGTCGGCAGCGATGCGGTGTCGGTGGCGGCCAAGCTCACCGAATGGGGCTTCAGCATCACCCCGGACATGCTCGAGGCCACCGCGCGCGACATCGGCGAGCACACCATCCTGGCCCGAGCCGGCGGCGCGCCGACGCTGGCGGTGGGCATCGCGCAGATCCTGCACCACGTGCTGCCGGGCGAAGACACGATGGCGTTCTGGTACCACTTCGCCATCCTGTTCGAAGCCTTGTTCATCCTCACCGCGGTGGATGCCGGCACGCGCGCGGGCCGCTTCATGCTGCAGGACCTGCTGGGCAACTTCGTGCCGGCGCTGCGCAAGACCGAATCGTGGGGCGCCAACCTGATCGGCACCGGCGGCTGCGTGGCGCTGTGGGGCTACCTGCTCTACACCGGCGTGGTCGATCCGTTCGGCGGCATCCAGACGCTGTGGCCGCTGTTCGGCATCTCCAACCAGATGCTGGCGGGCATCGCGCTGATGCTCGGCACCGTGGTGCTGTTCAAGATGAAGCGCGACCGCTATGCGTGGGTGACCATCGTGCCGGCGGTGTGGCTGCTGATCTGCACCACCACCGCGGGCCTGATCAAGATCTTCGACAGCAACCCGGCGCAGGGCTTCCTGGCGCAGGCGCACAAGTTCCAGGCCGCCATCGCCAGCAACACCATCACCGCGCCGGCCAAGGACGTGCACCAGATGCAGCAGATCGTCACCAATGCCTACGTCAACACCGGCCTGACCGCGCTGTTCCTGTTCGTGGTGGGCGCGGTGCTGGTGTACTCGGTGAAGACAATCGTCATCGCCCGCCGCACGCCGGTGCGCACCGACAAGGAAACGCCTTACGTGGCCTTGACGCCCGCGCAGATGGCGGACCTGTGATGGGTACCGGCCTCGTTCCCGTCGGGCAATACCAGGCGCACCGCCGCGTATGGCGGCGCCTGGTGCAGACCGCGCGGCTGTGCTGCGGCATTCCCGACTACGACAACTACGTGCGGCACATGCTGGAAAAACACCCGGACCGCCCGGTGATGGACTACCCCACGTTCTTCCGCGAACGGCAGGAAGCGCGCTACGGGGGCAAGAGCGGATTCCGCTGCTGTTGAACGCGCCACGAGGGGGCACTAGCCCCCAATAAAGCGGTTTGCCGCTGCTACGGTGGGGTCATGGAAGCCCATGACCCCACCCTCGTCCAACGGGCTTGTCGTGCAGTGATCGAAGGCCTGGTAGCTGAGCGCTTTGTTGTCGCGTGAAGCGGGCAAGACTGGACTCGGCGATCCGCCGCGCACATCCGGTTTAGCGATCAGCTTGGCCACCGCACCGCGCTCGTTCTTTCTCGGCGGCTGATCCGCCGAGGCAGTCAGGCTTGAGGTCTTACGCTTCATCACCGCCTCGTTCAATCCCCGCTTTTCTTCACCGCCTTCGAGATGCCGGTCGCAGCCCACATCATGCTGTCGAAGGCGCGATCAGAGAGAAGGCCGCGCATGAAGATCGTCGGCTTGGCCCCGAAACCGATCGCATAGCGGGTCTTGGGCTTCTTCGCTGTCACGGCTTTGGCAATGGTGTCGGCAATGAGCTGCGGCGACGACTGGCGCTTGACGCTTGCCTCGCCGATCATGGACTCCGCCATCGCATGGGCCTGCGCCGCATAAGGGCCATGACCTGAGGTCTCGCGCAGCTTGTCCGCGGCGATACCGGCCCATTCGGTCTTGATGCCGCCCGGCTCGATCACGACCACGTCGATACCGAAGGGGCGGACCTCCATGCGCATGCAGTCGCTGATCGCTTCCAGGGCGAACTTCGTGCCGTGATACCAGGCACCTAGCGGGGTGTGGATCTTGCCGCCCATCGAGGTGATATTGACGATGGTGCCCGAGTGCTGCGCCCGCATTTGCGGCAGAACCAGCTGGGTCAGCCGCACAGCGCCGAAGACGTTGACCTCGAACTGGGCGCGCGCCTCTTCCATCTGGACGTCCTCGACAGCGCCATAGGAGCCGTAGCCCGCATTGTTGACGAGCACGTCGATACGGCCCGACTCCTCGATGATGGTGTCGATCCCGGCCCGCATGGAAGCATCGTCGGTCACGTCCATAGCAAGAATCTTGATGCCGGATTTGGTCAGGTGATGCATGCGGTCAACACGGCGCGCAGCTCCGTAGACCGTGTAGCCGAGCCCCTTGAGCTTGCGAGCGGCAGATTCTCCGATGCCCGAGGAGGCGCCGGTGACGAGTGCGACTTTGTTGGCCACGATGTGATCCTCGCTTTGAAAGTGGACGCGGCCCGATAGCCGCCTTGTGCCTTCACTTTGGCGGGCCGGAGGTGCCATGTCGCTAGCGTGATGCGCCACGCTCCACGCAAAGCGCGCCACCTGCAGCCGGCGCCGCGCTCGACGGTTCGCATCTTCTCGCTTCTCAGTTCACGCTCGCCTGGATTCGAGCGCTGTCAGGCGTCTGGCCTGTCCATTCGTGAAACGCACGATAGAAGGAGTTGGGATCTTCGAACCCGAGCAGAAACGCAATCTCTCCGCCGGACATGCTCGTATTCTTGAGATAGTGCCTGGCAAGGCTCTCCCGTGTGCCATTGACCAGTGAGCGAAAGCTGTGACCTTCATCTTCCAGGCGACGCTGCAACGTTCGCTTGCTCATGCCCAGCCTCTCCGCCGTGCGTTCAATCGTCGCCGAGCTGGCGGGCAGCAATTCCAGCAAGACTGCACGCACCCGCTCGGAGGTCGTAGCAGCAGCATCGAGCTCATTGAGTCGCCGGCGAAGGTCGGGCTCGAAAACGCGCCACATCCCCTCGTTGAGCGTGAGGAAGGGGCGCCGCAGGTCGGTTGCACTGAACGCGATGCTGGGGCCCGTGCTGCCTCGCACGGCCGTACCAAAGTACTTCTCGTACTGCTGCGCATAGGCACGAGGTGGCGTGATGGGAAGACAGACGCGCAGCGCACGGACGGGCTCACGTGTGGCCAGTCTCGCCAGCTTCAAGAAGAATGCAAGTTCGGCGACCTGCAGTGAGTAGGGCACTTCGGAATGGGCGGACAACCAGCGCGGCGAGATCGTCATAGCGCCGGCCTTGTCAACCTCAACGTCCAGGCTCATGGGGGCGACCAACTGTTTGTATTTCGCCAACCGCTGGACAGCCTGCAGGAGGTTGGCGCTGCAGAGAGCCGCAAACAGAGGCGGATCAAATGACTCTGCGGACACCGTCTCTACGATTCGCAACGCGAACAACGGATCGCGAACTTCATCCTCCAAGGCGCCCCAGAACCGGAAATACTCGGCGGTCGTCAGCGCGTGGTTGTCGCGAGAGAGCGTGTCATCCGGCAGCCCGGCTTTTCGCAGGACATGACCGCCATGAACGCTCAGGTCCGACAGCAGCGCCTGCCATCCAATGTTCAAGCTAAACGTTCCGTTTCTCGCCATCTGCTGATCCTCCTGGTGCCAGACTCCCCGTGCCTGCGAGACGACGGGGCAAGTCAATTTACGACTGCAGGCGTGACACGCCACCGCAGTGTGCGCCAAGAGATATGCAAAGTGCGCCACCTTCGCAGCGCCACAGCCGGCACCCGTCCCAGCTCAGGCAAGTAAGACCTAGGGGCGGTCGAACGCGAAGAGGGCGGCCAGGTGGCCGCCCTCTCGATTCGTGCATCAAAAGATCACTCGGCGCGCGATCAGATCAGCATGCCGCCGGAGGCCTCCACGCGCTGCGCGTTGATCCACTGCGTGGCCGGGTCCAGCAGCGCGGCGATCACCGGGCCGATGTCGTCCGGCTTGCCGGGCCGCCCCAGCGCGGTAACCGAGGACACCATCGCGTTGACCTGCGCATCGTCGCGCACGCGGCCGTTGCCGAAGTCGGTGGCGATCGCGCCCGGGGCCAGTGTGTTGACGCTGATGCCGCGCGCGCCCAGCTCCTTGGCCAGGTAGCGGGTGAACACCTCGATGCCGCCCTTCATCATCGCGTAGGCCGAGCTGCCCGGCATGGCGAAGCGGGCCAAGCCGCTGGAGATGTTGAGGATGCGCCCGCCATCGGCGATCAACGGCAGCAGCGCCTGGGTGAGGAAGTACGGGCCGCGCAGGTGCACGGCGACCATCTCGTCGAACTGCGCCGGCGTGGTGTCGGCGATGGGCGAATACAGCGCGGTACCGGCGTTGTTCACCAGCGCATGCAGGTGGCTGGCCTGCCACTGCGCGAGCTGGGCGCGCAGCGCCTCGACGAAACCGGGCAGCGCGGACGCGTCCGCCACGTCGAACTGCAGAGCGGCGGCGCGGCGGCCCAGCGCCTGGATTTCGGACACCACGGCCTGCGCCTCGTCGGCATGGCCGCGGTAGGTCACGATCACGTCGCTGCCGGCCTTGGCCACCGCCAACGCGCCGTTGCGGCCCAGGCCGCGGTTGCCACCGGTGATCAGGGTGATGCGGGGGGAAGTGCTCATGAGGGTCTCCTGTCAGGCGCGATATTGCGCCTTGGGTGACACGTTATTGGTCTTGACTCGGCAGATAAACCCGGCAAACCTGAGCTGACTGTTCAAGAATCGGGAACAATGATGGACTTCGCCCAATCGCTGCGGGCATTGCAACGGGTGGTCGAGCTGGGCGGGTTCACCCGCGCCGCCGAATCGCTGGGGCTGCCCAAGGCCAGCGTGTCCACCGCCGTGCAGCAACTCGAAGCACGGGTAGGCACCCAGCTGCTCCACCGCACCACCCGCCGGGTGCAGCCCACCGCCGATGGCCGCGCCTTCTACCAGCGCAGCCGCGACGTGCTGGCCGACCTGGAAGAGCTGCAGGGCATGTTCCTCACCGAGGGCCGCCAGCTGCGCGGGCGCCTGCGCGTGGACATGGGCAGCGGCATGGCGCGGCTGTTCGTGCTGCCGCAGCTGCCGGCGTTCCTGGCCGAGCATCCGCAACTGGAGATCGAACTCAGCGCCACCGACCGGCTGGTCGACGTCGTGCGCGAGGGATTCGATTGCGTACTGCGCGGCGGCAACCCGCAGGACAGCTCGCTCGTCGCCCGCCCGCTGGGGGTGATGCACATCGTCAACTGCGCCAGCCCGGCATACCTGGCCCGCCAAGGCACGCCGCAGGGACTGGAGGACCTGGCCACGCACGATCTGGTGCACTACACGAGCGTACTGGGCCAGCGGCCGTCGGGCTTCGAGTATTTCGATGGCGAGGCCTACCGGCTGCTGCCGATGGGCGGCGCGGTCACGGTGAACAACGTGGAGGCCTACCACGTGGCCGCGCTGGCCGGCCTGGGCATCATCCAGGTGCCGCTGCTGAGCGTGCGCGACGCGCTGGCACGCGGCGAGCTGGTCGAGGTGGTGCCCCAACTCAGGTCCGAGCCCATGCCGCTGACCTTGCTCTATGCGCAACGCCGGCACCTGCCGCGGCGCGTGCGGGTCTTCATGGACTGGCTGGCCGGCCTGCTCGCACCGCACCTGGCGCCGCTGCCGCACGGCTGATCCACAGCGCGGCCGGGGGGCGATCAGGATGTGCCGTATTCCCAGTCGTACGGCACGCCGGTCGGGCCGAGCACGAACTCCACCAATTCGGCGAAACCCTTCTCCGCGCGCACGTCGTTGCCCAGCACGAGCAGGCAGCGGCGCTGCCGGCGCAGGCACACCAGCGTGTTGCCGGTGGTGTCGTTGTGGCCGCCCTTGAAGAAGCCGGCGCCCTGCGGCCCTTCGAACGTCACCACGCCCAGCCCGGCGGACAGGTCCTTGCGCCGCTGTGCCGGCGGCAGCTCCGGCTGCAGGGTCGGGAACTGGCTGCGCGTGGTGATGGGCAATTGCGGGCGCAGCATCGCGGCGTGCTCGTGCGCGCCGAGGCCGCGCCCGGCCACCAGCGCAGCGGCGAAGTTCGCCAGGTCGTGGATGGTGGTGTCCATCGAGCCGGCCGCGCGCACCCGCGAACGCTCGTCGTGCGGCTCCGGCTTGCCCTGCGCATCCCAGCCATCGGCCAGGTTGCCGGCGAAATCCGCGCGCCACTGGAGCGCGGTGCGCGTCATGCCCAATTCGGCGAACACCGCATCGGTGCCCTGCTTCACGTCCAGCCCACGGCCTTGCTCAAGCACGAACTGCAGCGTCGCCAGTCCATCGCCGGAATAGGCGTAGCGCGTGCCGGGATCGAAATGGAAATGCAGCTTCTCATCCGGTTCCAGGAAATTGAAGTTGGCAAAGCCGCTGGCATGCTGCAGCAGCATGCGCGGGGTGAGCTGGCGCCAGCGTTCGTCCAGCGCGCTCCAGTCGGTATAGCGATCCACGATGTCCGTGCCGGTGTACTGCGGCAGCGGCTGCGGCAGGTACTGCGCGATGGAGGTGTCCAGCGCGATGCGGCCCTGCCCCACCCAGCGCATCACGGTGTAGGCGAACACGGTCTTGGTGAGCGAGGCGCCGTACATCACCGTGTCCACGGTGAGCGGCTCGCCCTGCGCGTTGCGCTTGCCGTAGGCCTGCACGTAGACCGGCTGGCCATCGTCGATCACCGCGACCGCCATGCCCTGCGCGCCGGTGCGCTGCATCAGCGCCGCGACCTTCGCGTCGATCTGCGCGGGCTCGGGCAGCGCGCGCGCCTGCGCGGGCGCGAGGGCAAGGGATACGCTGGCGCACAGCAGACAGCCGATGACGGACTTCATGTCGCATCCTCCGCAGGTCGGGGGTGATCCCCCGTGGCACCACGCTAACCGCTCGCCTCCCCTCGTGCCCATGCCGCAAGTCACCCGCACTTGTAGGCGCCCGGCCACCGGCCTAGGCTCGCGACCGAATCCTCCGCTGGAATGGCCATGCCTGCCCGCACGCCCTTCGACGACTTCCTCGCCGGCTACGCCGACGCCGTGCGCGCGCGTGACATCGAGGCGTTCATGGCGCTCTACGATCCGGCATTGCACGTCTTCGACATGTGGCAGGCGGCGCCGCTGGAGGGGCTGGCGTCCTGGCGCGCGATGGTGGCCGGCTGGTTGGGGGGCCTCGGCGCGGAGACCCTGGTAGTGACCTGGCGACAGGCCCGCGCGCAGGTGCATGGCGACCTGGCGACCGGCCACGCCGTGCTGACCTTCGCCGCCCAGGCCCCGGACGGCCGGGTGCTGCGCCAGCTCGACAACCGCCTCAGCGTGGCGATGCGCCGCAGCGAAGCCGGCTGGCGGGTTTTCCACGAGCACACCTCCGCGCCGGTCGCGCACGACAGCCTGCGGGCCGTCCTGCAGCTGCCCTGAAGAAAGTCAGCACCCGCGCCTTCGGCGGCCCGCCTTCGCGTCCCCTGCACCGCGCGCGCGGCACGCTCGCGGCGGTCCTCATGGAATGCCGCCATGCGCCCTCCTTGTCCCTCGCACCGCGCCGCAGTCGCCACCGCATGACGACGCCCACGCATCCGCCGCATGGCGCGCTGCAGGCACAGGGCCTGCGCGTGGACAGCTACAACCTCGCGCTGGTGCGCGCCGACGGCGACGGCTTCGTGGGCGACCTCGCCAGCCAGACCGCCTTCCGCGCGCTCCTGGACGAGGCGCGCAGCCACCAGCGCACCGCCAAGGACCCCTTCGGCAAGACCCCGACGGCGGACGTGGGCAAGCGGGCGATCGACATGGTGCTCGTCGGTGGCGATGCCGATGCCGCGCACCTGGTGCATATGGCCGTGGAGGCGCATGCACAGCGGCTGGTCGAGGTGACCCGCTGCTTCCTCGCGCAACCCGAATGGCAGGACGTGGAGGCCATCGTGCTGGGTGGCGGCTTTCCCGAAAGCCATTTCGGCGCGCTGGCGATCCGCCGTGCCGACCGCCTGCTGCGCAACGCGCGGGTGAAGGTGCGCCTGCGCATCCTGGACCGCGACCCGGACAAGGCCGCGCTGCTCGGCTGGAGCAGCCTGCTGCCCGAGCCGGTACGCCGGCATGACGCATTCCTGGCCGTGGACATCGGGGGCACCAACATCCGCTGCGGGCTGGTCGAGCATCGCCTGGAAAAGGCGGGCGAAGGCCAGAAGGCGCGCGTGCTCGAACACATGCAATGGCGGCATGCCGACGACGCGCCCGCGCGCGGCGAGGCGATCGCGCGGCTGGCCGGCATGCTCAACGGCCTCAACGCGCAGGCGCGCACGCTGGGCGTGGACCTCGCGCCGTTCATCGGCATCGCGGTGCCGGGAAAGATCGAGCCCGACGGGAAAATTTCCCAGGGCGCGCAGAACCTGCCGGGCGACTGGGAGATGCCGTTCGACCTGCCGGCCGCGCTCGGCGCGCACCTGGACCGCATTGGCCGCCGCGCACCGCAGGTGCTGTTGCACAACGACGCCGTGGTGCAAGGCCTGAGCCAGCGCCATGCGATGCGCAAGCACAAGCGCTGGGGCATCTTCACTATCGGCACGGGGCTGGGCAACGCGAGTTATTCGCGGGTTTGAGGCGCGCCTTGCAACACGCGCGGCACTCGCTGAAGCTGGCGCTCTTACCGACTGCCACGCGAAGCACCAGGATGACGCGCTTTCCCCTTGCGATGGCAAGCCTGCTGCTCGCGCTCACCGCTTGCACGCGACCTCCTGCCACCCTAGTTGCCCAGCCCGCATCCGTGCGCGTCTGTATGCCAGCGGACGCCACCCAGATTGCCCCTTCGCCCGAGGCTACCGCTGCCCATCTGCAGTCGGAGGTCCCGGCCATCCGACTCCCGTTCGGGACCGAGCGTGAACACACCTGGCATAGCCAACTGTCGGTGCATGTCGATACGCGCGGGAACGTCAGCTGCTACGTGGACGAGGATCAGTACGGCCATGCGCTCCAGCTGGATGCAGACGAGCGCCAGGCATTGGCGCAAGCGCGGTTTGCCCCCTTCGAACACGAGGGCACGCCGGCCAACGCATGGGTGCGGATTGACCTGCGACGCGAAGAATCCCCGCAGCGCCATCGCCCCCTGCCGGAAGTGCCGCTGGACCAGGTTGTCATGACACTTTCCCGCAGCGGGTGCTACGGCACCTGCCCGAGCTATCGCGTCACCGTGCGGGGCGATGGGCGCGTTGAATATGAGGGCGGCCGCTTTACCGATGTCGCGCAGAAGGTGGCCTATCGCATTCCCGTGGAGCGCGTGGCACGACTGGTCGAGCAGGTGCGCAAGGCCGACTTGTGGTCCTTGCGCGAAACCTATCGAGCGCCCATCACCGACAACCCCAGCTATCAGTTGCGCCTGCAATTCGGCAACGAAGCGCACTGCATCGTCGACTACGCGGGCGAATGGGTCGGCATGCCACGCTCGGTGAGCGACTTCGAAGACGAACTGGACAGGGTCTCCGGCGCCCGCGGCCTGGTTTCGCTCGACATGGAAGGCGTGCAGCGACTACACGATGGCGGGTTCGATTTCGCCTCACCCCAAGGTGCCGCGATTCTTCAACGTGCCAGCGCCAATGACGACGTGCAGGACGAAGTCGTGGTAGCGCTACTGCGAGCAGGCGCACCCGTGGAAGGCGCACCCAAGGAGAGACCCTCCTTCTTCGCAGCGCCGCCGCTGCTTCGCAGCGCCGCGCTGAAGGGACGCGCAAGCGTACTGCCCCTGCTGTTCGCCAAGGGCGTATTCGATACACACGGCCACCGCGACCCGGAAAAGATCAACGAAGCCTTCGAAGTGGCCATCATCTCCGGGAATCTCGCCACTGTGGAAGCGCTGTGGACACTCTCGGGCGGAAGTGCACGTCCCTCGTTGATGGTGTGGGATGAGTACGAGGACGAGGAACTACGACGCCACCGCAAGCGCGTGCCGATCGTGCTGAAGCTTTCCGGGAACCATCATTTCGGGCCACACCCCTGGCAGGGCATGCAGATCGCCCAATGGCTGGCCCAGAAAGGAAACGACCTCAAGGCCAGGGGCGCGGATGGACGCACCCTGCTCTCGGTGGCCGCCGAGGCCGACGACGTCGCTTTCGTCCGCTTCCTGCTGGCACAGGGATTGAATCCCGCCGCCAGCGGGCAATACGGAACGCCGTTGGGCGCCACGCAGGACGATGACGTCGCCGTGGCCTTGCTTGAGGCAGGCGCCCCTCTCAGCGACTGGAAGGACCGCAAGGAATTCCGGGATTACGCGTGGGAGCACCACTGGCCCCGCGTCCTTGCTTGGCTGGACGCGCATCCGGAGAAGATGACGTCCGGCAGCTGAAGATCCGCGCCCACGGCGCAACGCGGGAAATCGGTCGCACCGGCCACTCAACAGCCACTTTCACCGCCTCACACATTCCTTCCCCTCGCATGACGCGGCATGAATGATGCCCCGGCACAGAATCCGCTGCCGCGCTCAGGCGGCGAGTCGTCATCCGGGAGTGACCTGTCATGTTGGACTGGAACGAATACCGCAAGGAACTGGGCGGGCGCATCGGCGAGATCGGCAAGCTCAGCCCCGATACGCTGCGCGGCTACCAGACGCTGTCCGGCGCCGGCGCCAAGACCGGCCATCTGGATGCCAAGACCCGTGAGCTCATCGCGCTGGCCGTGGCCGTGACCACGCGCTGCGATGGCTGCATCGCCGTGCACACCGCGGCGGCGAAGAAGGAAGGCGCCACCGTCGATGAGGTGGCCGAAGCGCTGGGCGTGGCGGTGGCGCTGAATGCCGGCGCCGCGCTGGTGTATTCGGCGCGCGTCATGGACGCGTTGGCCGATACGCCGTGAGACGCAGGTCCGTCGGCACGGCGGTGCCGGCGGACGGCCGCCTCATCCCGCGCCGGCCATCGCGCGCAGCGTGATGCCCACGACATACGCCAGGTACGTGCCCGTCGCATAACCCAGCGTGCCGAGCAGCACACCCACCGGCGCCAACGCCGGATGGAACGCCGCGGCCACCACCGGCGCCGACGCCGGCCCGCCGATGTGCGATTGCGAGCCGATGGCGAAATAGAAGAACGGCACGTTGAGCAGCCGGCCCAGGCCCCACAGCAGCACGATGTGCACGCCGATCCAGATGATGCCCAGCAGGAACAGCCACGGCCGGTCGAGCAGCGCCAGCAGGTCCATCTGCATCCCGATGCACGCGATGAGGAAATACAGCAACAGCGAGCCGATGCGCGAGGCGCCGGCGCCTTCCAGCGTGCGCGCGCGGGTGAAGCTCAGGCCCAGCCCGCAACTGGTGGCCAGCACCACCACCCACACGAACGGCGAGTCCAGGCTGAAGCGCGACGCCCACGACACATTCGCGCCGAACCACGCCGACAGCGGCGTGGCGATGGCATGCGCCAGGCCCACGGCGCCGAACGCGACGCCGACGATGATCATCAGGTCGGTCAGCGTCGGAATTCGCTCGTGCTGGGCCTGGAAGGCGGCAATGCGTTCCTTCAATTCGTCCAGGGCGCGAGTGTCCGCACCGCTGCGGGCATCGATCTTCTGCGCGCGACCGGCCAGGAAAATGAGCGCGGCCATCCACACGTAGCCCACGCCGACATCCACCACCGCGAACTGGCCGAACGTGGTGGCATCGACGTTGAACACCTCGCGCATCGCCAGCATGTTGGCGCCGCCGCCGATCCAGCTGCCGGCCAGCGCGGCCATGCCGGCCCAGGTATCGCCGGCCACGGTGGACGGGTGGATCCAGCGCATCACCGCGAAGGCGACAAACGCGCCGAGCATGATGCTGGCCGAGGTGCCCACGTACATCAGCACCAGCTTGGGCCCCAGGCGCAGGATGGCCTTGATGTCCACCGCCAGCGTCAGCAGCACCAGCGCGGCCGGCAGCAGGATGTCGCGCGCCACCGGGTTGTACAGCGAGGTGTGCTGGCCGTCGATCAGCCCGACGGTGTTGTAGATGCCGGGAATCAGGTAGCACAGCAGCAGCGCCGGCACGAACGTATAGAAGCGCTTCCACAGCCCCTTCTCCCGCGAGGCGGTCCAGAACACTGCGCCGAGGGTGGCGGCGATCAGGCCGAAGACGACGATGTCGTTCTGGATCAGGGCGGTGCGGGCTTCGTTCATGCGGTATCCGGGCGCGGGGCGGGAAACGACGCGGGGCCGGCAATGCCGGCCCCGCGCGAAGGTCTTACTCGCCGATGTGCTGCTTGAGCCAGGCGTTGACCGTGTCGTGCCACAGGATCGAGTTCTGCGGCTTGAGCACCCAGTGGTTCTCGTCCGGGAAGTACAGGAACTTCGACTCCACGCCCTTGCGCTGCGCGGCGGTGAACGCGGCCAGGCCCTGCTCCACCGGAATGCGGAAGTCCTGCTGGCCGTGGATCACCAGGATCGGCTTGCTCCAGTTGGCGACATGGTTGACCGGGTTGAACTTCTCGTACTTCTCGGCGTTGTTCCAGGGCGTGCCGCCGTTCTCCCACTCGCTGAACCACAGCTCCTCGGTGCTGTAGCCCATCATGCGGTTGTCGAACACGCCGTCATGGTCGACCAGGCACTTCCACGGCTCATTCCAGTTGCCGGCGATCCAGTACGTCATGAAGCCGCCGTAGCTGGCGCCAAGCGCGCAGGCCTTGTCGCCGTTGAGGAAGCCGTACTGCTGCTGCGCCGCCGCCCAGCCCTTCTGCAGGTCTTCCAGCGGGCGGTCGCCCCAGTGCTGGCTGATGGCGTCGGTGAACGCCTGGCCGTAGCCGGTGGAACCGTGGAAGTCGATCATCACCACCGCGTAGCCCTGGCCCGCATAGGTCTGCGGGTTCCAGCGGTAGCTCCAGCCGTTGCCGAAGCTGCCCTGCGGGCCACCGTGGATCAGGAACGCCACCGGGTACTTCTTGCCCGGCTGGTAGTTGTACGGCTTGACCACGTAGCCGTGCACGGCCTCGTTGTTCCAGCCCGTGAACTGGAACTGCTCGAAATCGCCGAACTGCACGTCCGGCAGCGTTTCGCCGGTGCTCGGGGTGATCGCGCGCAGGTTCTGCGCGGCGGTATCGGCCACGAAGATTTGGTCGCCGCTCTTGAGCGAATTGCGGGTGAAGGCGAGCGTGGGGCCAGCCAGCACCGGCGAGCCGACGCTGCCCTCGCCCACCAGTTGGGTCGCCTTGCCGGTGGCGATGTCGATCTGGAACAGCGGGTGCTGGCCCAGGTCGTCGGCGCCGGTGAGGATGGACTTGCCGTCGGCGCTGAGCACGATCTCGCCGGCCGAGCGGTCCCACTGCGGGGCGATCTCGCGCGTCTTGCCGCTGGCCAGGTCCATCGCCATCAGCGCGAAGCGGTCGGCCTCGAAGCCCGGACGCTTCATCGCGCGGTAGTACAGGGTCTTGCCGTCGGCGCTGAACACCGGGCCGGCATCCCAGGCCGGGTTGGCCTTGGTGAGGTTCACCGCGGCCTTGCTGCCGGCGGCGTCGAGCTTGTACAGGTCGAAGTTGGTCGACCACGGCTCCTCGCGGCCGGCCACGCGGATGCTGGCGACCACGCTCTTGCCGTCCGGCGCCCACTCGTAGTCGTCGTTGCCGCCGAACGGCTTGGACGGTGCGTCGCCGGCGATCTTCGCGCTGATCGCGGTGGCGGTGGTGGCCTTGGCTTCGCCCTTCGGCAGCGGCGCCACGAACAGGGTGTTGCGGCGGCCGTCGTTCCAGGTGTCCCAGTGGCGCACGAACAGCGAGTCGAACACCTTGCCGGTGGCCTTGGCGTTTTCGGCGGCGTCGAGCTTCTTCTTCGTGCAGGCCAGGTCGGAGGCGCAATCCTGGAACACGCCGGCGCTGAACACGATGCGCTCGCCCTGCGGGGAGAGCTTGAAGCTGTCCACGTCCACCGGGAAATCGGTCAGCTGGCGCGGCGTGCCGCCTTCGGCCGGCATCGCGTACAGCTGCTGGCTGCCGTTCTTGGCACTGAGGAAGTAGACGGTCTGGCCGTCGTGCGAGAAGGCCGGCGAGTTGACGTTCCAGCCTTCCGGGGTGATCTGCTTGGGCGGGGCCATGTCGCGGGTGCGCAGGTCGCGGCGCCACAGGCTGCTGCTGGCCTTGGTCTTGTTCTCGTCCATCACGCGCTTGGAGAACACCAGCACGCCGCCATCCGGGCTCAGGGTCGGGGCGGACACGCGGTCCAGGGCGACCATGTCGCGGACATCGAAACCGCGCGCGGTGGCCAGCGTGGGCAGGGCGGCCAGCAGGCACAGGGGCAGCAGGGCGTGGCGAAGCTTCATGGAGTCTCCGGGCAGGACGGCAAACCCCCGATGGTAGGCGGCCACGGCCGCGCCGTGCAAAGGAGGGAAGTCATGGCTGCGGCGGTGCCCGCACCCTCGGGCGCTCCCCCCTGTAGGAGCGGCTTCAGCCGCGACGGGGCCATGCCTGCGGTCGCGGCTGAAGCCGCTCCTACAAGGCGGGCACGGCACCGCAGAGGGCGCCCCACAGCACCTCACGCCGCCGCAAAAAAGAAGGCTGCCCGCAGGCGGCCTTCGTTGCGATGCAGCACGCTTCGGCGTTACGCCTTCTCGCCGCGCTTGCCGGTGCGGTACAGCAACCAGCCCACCAGGGCCAGCACCACCAGGCCGATCCACTGGTTCAGGTGGAAGGCTTCCGGCAGGGCCAGCACGTCGGCGCGTTGCGTCACCACGATCGGCACCGCGATGGCGATGCCCAGCAGCGCTTCGCCGGTGATCAGGCCGGCCGAGAACAGCACGCCCGGGCGGTGCACGCGGTCGCGCGCCTCTTCGTCGTCCGGGTTGACCTTGTGGAAGCGTTCCACCAGGTGCGCCAGCAGGCCGCCGAGGAAGATCGGCACCATCAGCTCCAGCGGCAGGTAGATGCCGATGGCCGCGGCCAGCACCGGCACGCGGAAGCGCGCGCCGCGCGACTTCAGCCATTCGTCCAGCGCGATCACCGCCGCGCCGACCACCGCGCCCAGCGCGATGAACGACCACGGCAGCTGCCCGCCGAACAGGCCGCGCGCAACCGACGCCATCAGGTTGGCCTGCGGCGCCGCCAGCGAATTCGGGTGCGCCGGGGTCGGCGCGCCGATGCCGTAGGCATTGGCCAGCAGGTTCAGCACCGGGGCCATGATCAGCGCGCACGAGAACGCGCCGATGCCCAGCATCAGCTGCTGCTTCCACGGCGTGGCGCCGACCAGGTAGCCGGCCTTGAGGTCCTGCAGGTTGTCGCCACCCACCGCCGCCGCGCAGCACACCACCGCGCCGATCATGATCGCGGCCACGGCGCCCAGCGGTGCACCGGCCGCGCCCACCGGGTTCAGGCCGCTCTTGCCCAGCAGCAGCACCAGCACGGCCGAGGCGAACAGGATGGTGGAGATGGTGATGCCCGAGACCGGGTTGTTCGACGAGCCGATCAGGCCGGCCAGGTAGCCGGACACCGACACGAACAGGAAACCGGCGGCGATCATGATGATCGTCATCGGGATCGACACGTGCCACTGCTGCACGATGGCCTGGTACAGGCCCAGCAGCGGCAGGGTGAAGGCCACCAGCGCGACGAGCATCCACTTCATCGGCAGGTCGCGCTCGGTCTCGGCGACGACGGTATTGCCGGCGCTCTTGCGCGCGGCGGCAAAGCCGCTCTTGATGCCCGACAGCAGCGACTTGCGCAGCGAGAACAGCGTCCAGATGCCGCCGATGAGCATCGCGCCCACGCCCAGGTAGCGAATCTTCGCGCTCCAGATGGCGTAGGCCGCATCGGCCGAGGACGCATCGGCGATGGCCGTGGCCAGGGCCGGGTCGCTGTTGGCGAAGAACGCCTGGTACAGCGGGATGGCGATGTGCCAGGACAGGATCGAGCCGGACACCACCACGATGCCGACGTTCAGGCCGACGATGTAGCCCACGCCGAGCAGCGCGGGCGACAGGTTGGTGCCGATGAACGCGGTCACCTTGGAGCTGCCGACGTAGGCCGACTGCACCCAGGTATCCGGGATCACGCGCAGGCCGCTGGCGGCCGAGAGCTTCACCAGCGCGCCGATGGCACCGGAAACGGCCAGGATCTTCAGGCCCGGCCCGGGGTTCTCACCGGCCTTGAGCACTTCGGCCGCAGCCTTGCCTTCCGGGAACGGCAGCGGATCCTCGACGATCATCGAGCGGCGCAGCGGCACCGAGAACAGCACGCCCAGCAGGCCGCCCAGGCCGGCGATGCCCAGCACCCACCAGTACTTGAAGTCCGGCCAGTAGCCCATGATCACCAGCGCGGGGATGGTGAAGATCACGCCGGCGGCGATCGACGAGCCGGCCGAGGCGCCGGTCTGGACGATGTTGTTCTCCAGGATCGTGCCGCCGCCGAGCAGGCGCAGCACGCCCATCGAGACGACCGCCGCCGGAATGGCGGTGGCGATGGTCAGGCCGGCGAACAGGCCGAGGTAGGCGTTGGCTGCCGAAAGCACCATGGCCAGGACAATCGCCAGCACCACGGCACGGAAGGTGAGCTGGCGCGGCTGTGCGGCTTGGCTCATGGAAACCCCCTGGGTAAGGAATGACAAAAAATCCGGGCCACGCTAGCCGCTGGCCGATTTCCTGTCCAGTTGCAGGTGAAAGTGCCTCCCGCGCCGCGCCGGCAAACCCGGCACATCCGGCCCTTCTATACTCCCGCCCTTTCGCCCGCCGCCGCCCGCATGACCGCCACCGCCGCCCTGCCCCGCTCCGACGATTTCCTCGGCCACCCCAAGGGCGTGTACGTCTGCTTCTTCACCGAGATGTGGGAGCGCTTCTCCTTCTACGGCATGAAGGCGTTGCTGCTGCTCTACCTCACCAAGCACCACCTGTTCGGCGATGCCGCCGGCCTGGACCTGCTCGGCGCCTACGGCGGGCTGGTGTACTGCATGCCGGTGATCGGCGGCCTGCTGGCCGACCGCTGGCTGGGCATGCGCAAGGCGGTGACCTTTGGCAGCCTGCTGCTGGTGCTGGGCCACGTCGGCATGGCGGTGGAAGGGCATGCGGCCACGCGTGTGGCCGGCGCGGTGGTGCGCGACGAGGGTGCGCTGTGGGTCACCTACCTCTCGCTGGCGCTGATCATCGCCGGCGTCGGCTTCATGAAGCCGAACATCTCCACCATCGTCGGGCGGCTGTATGCCGAGAACGACCCGCGCCGGGATTCGGGCTTCTCGCTGTTCTACGCCGGCATCAACCTCGGCGCGCTGTTCGCCTCGCTGGTGTGCGGCTTCCTCGGCGAGGCCTACGGCTGGAAGTACGGTTTCGGCGCGGCCGGCATCGGCATGCTGCTGGGCCTGGCGATGTTCCTGTGGGGCCAGAAGTACCTGCACGGCCATGCCGAACCGCCGGCGCCGGCGACGCTGCGCGAGCGCGTGTTCGGCCTGCCGCGCGAATGGCTGATCTATGGCGGCGCGGTGCTCTCGGTGTTCCCGATTGCCGCGCTGATGTGGGCTGCCGCCAACGGGGTGGCTTCCATCGGCGGTGAAATCAGCCTGGCGCTGGTGCTCATGCTGGTCGTGCTGGGCGGCGTGCTGCTGTGGTTCGCGTGGTTCACCGGCGCCCGCTGCACGCCAGTGCAGCGCGGGCAGATGTGGGCGCTGCTGGCGCTGATCTTCATGGCGCTGGTGTTCTTCACCCTCTACGAGCAGACGTATGGCTCCTGGGTCACCTTCACCGACCGCTTGCTGACCAAGGACGTCGCGCCGAGCCTGGTGATCCGCGACGGCACGCCGCTGCCGTGGTCGATCGCCTCGCTGCTGCTGGCCCCGCTGGGCTTCGCGGTGGCCGCCACGATGTCCGACCGCCACGCCGCTTCGCGCGCACCGCGCATGCTGTTCGTCGGCGTCACCGCGCTGATGCTGGTGTTTCTGGTGCGCGACTGCATCGTGCTGCCGCAGACCGCCGGCTCGCTCACCTACCTGGGCGCGTTGTTCCTGGTGCTGCTGGCGCCGCTGTTCGCCGCGCTGTGGGCCTGGCTGGACCGGCGCCGCGCCGATCCCTCCAAGCCGGTGAAGTCGGCGCTGGGGCTGATCTTCGCCGGGTTGTCGTTCGTGCCGTTGGCGCTGGCCGCGCAGCAGGTCGGCGCGACCGGCGCGATCGCCAGCGTGTGGTGGCTGGTGTTGGCCTACCTGGTGCTGGAAGTCGGCGAGATGTGCCTGGCGCCGGTGGGCCTGTCGGCGGTGACGCAGCTGGCGGTGCCGCGCGTGGTCAGCCTGATGATGGGCACCTGGTTCCTCGCCACCGCGTTTTCCGAGGCGCTGGCCGCGCTGTTCGGCAAGCTCGCCGCCATCGACGTGCCCGAGGATGGGCAGATGGACCTGGTGCAGGCGTCGGCCAGCTACGCGCACCTGTTCTGGCTGATGATGTGGATCGGCCTGGCGTGCGGCGTGATCGCGCTGCTGTGCGCGCCGTGGCTGCGGCGCGCGATGCATGGGGTTCGGTAGCCGAGCGCCTCGCCGCGACCGGCACGTGCGCGGTCGCGGCTGAGCGTTTCCGCCCGGGAGTGCGCAGGGGCGCCCGAAGGCGCCCTACTCCGGTGTGCTCAGGGCTGCGCGCCCGCGGCCTTGGCCGGCTGCCCGCCCAGCGACCTGGACAGGAACGCCAGCAGCTGCGTGTAGTACTCGCGCTGGTGGTCCGGGGTGTAGAAGCCGTGGCCTTCGGTCGGGTAGTACAGCGTCTGCACCGGCACGCCGGCCTTGCGCAGGGCCGCTTCCATCTTGCGGCTGTGCTCGATGGGCGCGCGCTTGTCCTCGCCACCGGCCGCCAGAAAAACCGGCACCTTGATCTGCGTGGCGAGATTGACCGGGGAGACCTTCGACAGCTGCGCCGGGTCGCCGATCCACTCGCGCAGGTAGGTTTCACCGCGCAGGGTTTCGCGCACGTCGCCGCCGGAGAACATCATCGACAGGTCGTAGATGCCGACGTAGCCCGCTGCGCACTTGTACAGGCCCGGCTCCTTCGCCACGCCCATCAATGCGGCGTAGGCACCGTAGCTGGCGCCGTAGATGCAGATCCGGTTCGCGTCCGCATAGCCCTGCTGGATGGCCCACTTCGTTGCGTCGGTCACGTCGTCCTGCATCGTGCCGCCCCACTGCTGGGCGCCCGCGTTCTCGAACGCGCGCCCGTAGTTGCCCGAGCCACGGAAGTTGACCTGCAGCACCGCGTAGCCGGCGCTGGCGAGCATCTGCGCCTCGCCATCGAACGCCCAGCCATCGAAGACGCCGAACGGGCCGCCATGCGGCATCATCACCATCGGCAGCGCCTTGCCCTGGCTGCCGGCGGGCCGGGTGAGGTAACCATGCAACACCAGGCCATCGCGCGCCTTCAGCGCGATCGGCTCGGCCTGCGCCATCTTTGCCGGGTCGAACCAGTCGCGGCGCCCGACCACGTGCTCGGCTTTCTTCGCCGCCTTGTCGAACAGGTAGAAGTCGCCCGGATTACGGTCCGTCCAACTCTGCACCAGCAGCAGGTTGCCGGCCTTGTCGGTGGAGGTGACATGCACGGCGCTGCCGAAGGCGGCTTCGAGGCTGTGGTACAGGCGCGCGTCGGCGCCTTCCGGCTCGAAGAACACCGACTTGGTCTTGTCGCCAGTCACCAGCGCACCCACGGGCACCTGGCTGTTGGGTCGATAAAGGATCGTACCCGGGTCGGCGACGGCATCCTGCAGCACGACCTTGCGCGTGTCGGCGGCGATGTCCCACGCCACGATGGCGTCGGGGCCCTTGCGGTTCTCCACTTCCAGGTAGGCAATGCGGTTGTCCTCGGAGAAACCGAGCGGCATGGCCTGGCCGCCCGCCTCGATCTCGCTGTGGATCATGCGCCACTGCGCGCCGTCGCCGTCGCGGTAGTACAGCAGCTGGTTGTTGCTGACATCGCTGCCCCAGGCGAAGCGCACCACGCCGGCATTGTCGGTGGCGAACTGGCTGTTGCGCACCGGCGAGCGGGTGATCGGCGAGCGCCGCCCGCTTTGCAGGTCGAGTCGCTCGGCGCTGGTATAGCGTGCCTCGCCCGGCTCCAGCACGTTGATGACGGCATAACGCTCGTCGTCCGGCAGCAGGTCCACGACCTGGGCGCCGACATAGGCGGTGGTACGCGCAGCCTTGTGCGCGTCCGTGGCCTTGTTGGCCTTGCCCACGCCGATCAGGATGTCCGGGCTGCCGTCCACGTCCAGCTTGTAGAGCTCGTAGGTCTTCTGCGGCGTATCGAGCAGGCCGGACTTCTTGTTCACGTCGAACACCACGCGGCGGTCGCCTGACCAGTCGAACGCGCCGACGTGCCCGTTCTTCTCCGGCGTGAACTTGCTCGATACCGAATTGTCGGCGCGACGGAGGATCACCAGCACGGTGCGGTCCTCCAGCGGCAGCGTCGCGGCAAGGTATTCGCCCGTGGGCGAGAGCTTGATGTTGGTGAACTTGTCGCGCTTGATGTAGGCGTCGATGTCTACCTGCGCGTGCGCCGCACCGGCCGCAAAAGCCAGCGAGCACAGCAGCGCGAGCGCTGGAATCGAATGCTTCATGGGAATCCCCGTGGAGTGCGAAGAAAGCTCGGCGGCATCTCCCGATGCCGCCGCCTGGGACTGCTCAATCGCCGGGTGCGCGGCTCAGGGCTGCGCGCCCGCGGCCTTGGCCGGCTGCCCGCCCAGCGACCTGGACAGGAACGCCAACAGCTGCGTGTAGTACTCGCGCTGGTGGTCCGGGGTGTAGAAGCCGTGGCCTTCGGTCGGGTAGTACAGCGTCTGCACCGGCACGCCGGCCTTGCGCAGGGCCGCTTCCATCTTGCGGCTGTGCTCGATGGGCGCGCGCTTGTCCTCGCCACCCGCTGCCAGGAAAACCGGCACCTTGATCTGCGCGGCGAGATTGACCGGGGAGACCTTCGACAGCTGCGCCGGATCGCCGACCCACTCGCGCAGGTAGGTCTGCCCGCCCAAGGTGTCCTGGATGTCGCCCCCGGAGAACATCATCGGCAGGTCGTAGATGCCGACGTAGCCCGCCGCGCACTTGTACAGGCCCGGCTCCTTCGCCACGCCCATCAATGCGGCATAGGCGCCGTAGCTGGCGCCGTAGATGCACACGCGCGATGCGTCGGCATAGCCCTGCTGGATGGCCCACTTCGTTGCGTCGGTCACGTCGTCCTGCATCGTGCCGCCCCACTGCTGCGCGCCGGCCTGCCGGAACGCACGCCCGTAGTTGCCCGAGCCGCGGAAGTTCACCTGCAGCACCGCGTAACCGGCGGCGGCCAGCATTTGCGCGTCCGTGTCGAAGGCCCAGACATCTTCCTCGCCGAACGGACCGCCATGCGGCATCACCACCATGGGCAGTGCCTTGCCGGCACTGCCGCGCGGGCGGGTGATATAGCCATGCAACGTGAGGCCATCGCGCGCTTTCAGCGTGATCGGTTCCGCCTGCGCGGTCTTGTCCGGATCGAACCAGGCCTTCCGGCTGGCCACGTGGCTGGCCTTCTTGGCCGCCTTGTCGAACAGGTAGAAATCGCCGGGGTTGCCGTCCGTCCAGCTCTTCACCAGCAACAGGTTGCCGGTCTTGTCGGTGGAAGTGATCAGCACCGCGCTGCCGAAGGCCGCCTCAAGGCTGTGGTACAGCCGCGCGTCCGCGCCTTCCGGCTCGAAGAAGACCGACTTGGGTTTCTCGCCACGCACCAGCGCGCCCACCGGCACCTGGCTGTTGGGCCGATAGAGGATCTCGGCAGGGTCGGCCACGGCATCCTGCAACACCACCTTGCGGGTGTCGGCTGCGATGTCCCAGGCGACGATGGCATCGGGCCCCTTTGGGTTCTGCACTTGGAGGTAGGCAATCCGGTTGTCCTCGGAGAACCCGACCGGCCATTCGATTGTGCCTGCCTGCCCCTCGTCGTGCACCATGCGCCACTCGCCGCCCTCGCCATCGCGGTAGTACAGCTTGTTCACGTTGTCCGAGGCGCTGCCCCAGGCGAAGCGCACCACCCCGGCGTTGTCGGTCGCAAATTCGCTGCTGCGCACCGGCGACTTGACCAGCGGGAAACGGCCACCGGTCGTGGTATCCAGCCGCTCGGCACTGGTGAAGCGCGCTTCGCCCGCGCCCCACACGTTGACGATGATGTTGCGCTCGTCGTTAGGCAACAGGTCGACGATGCTGGCACCGACCAGCTCGGCCTTGCGCGTCTGGATCCGGGTGCCCAGCCCGCTGCCTTCGGCGCGGTAGCCGATCAGGATCTGCGGCTTGTTGTCGTCCGCGTCGATGGCATACAGCTCGCCGGTCCCCTGCGGCCGTTCGAGCAGGCCGTACTTCTGGCCGATCTCGATCACCACGCGCTTGTCGCTCGACCAGCTGAAGTCCTGCACGTGCGTATTCTGGCCGAGGCCGAACTTGGCGGTCATCGCATTGTCCGAGCGGCGCAGGATCGCCAGCATCGTGCGGTCCTCCAGCGGCACGGTGGCGGCGATGTACTCACCGGTCGGCGAGAGCTTGATGTCGGTGAACTGGTCCTTCTTGATGTACGCGTCCACGTCGACCTGGGCGCTGGCAGCACCCGACACGGCGAGCAGGACCGCTGCGCCGAGATTCCACTTCTTCATTCGATCCCCCGGATTCTCTTCCGTCTCCCACCGGCATCCGCCGGTGCCCCCCCGCCTCCTGGCGTGGCCGGTGAACGCTAGCAAGTCCCCGTGCGGCCGCCAAGCGCCGAACGGACGCGCACCCGCGTGATCGTGATGCACGTCGCCGGGCGCGGGCTCAGGCGCGCTCCCGCAACTTGCCCTCCGCCAGCCACCACCGCCGCGTGACCCCGATCGCATCGAGGAAGGCGTCGTCATGGCTGGCCACCACCAGCGCGCCCTCGTGCGCCCGCAGGCCCTGCTCCAGTTGCGCGACGGTCTCCAGGTCCAGGTTGTTGGTGGGCTCGTCCAGCAGCAGCAGCTGCGGCGCCGGCTCGGCATGCAATACGCACAGCAGCACCACGCGCAGACGCTCCCCGCCGGAGAGGGCGGCCAGCGGCAAGCCGGTGCGTTCGCCGCGAAAGCCCAGGCCCGCGAGCAGGCGCGCGCGTTCGCCCGGCGCCATGCCGGGCGCGGCGGCGGCGAAATGTTCGGCCACGCTCGCCCGCGGGTCGGGGAGTTCGAGGCGTTGCGACAGCGTGGCGATGCGCCCTGCGCCGCGCCGCACGCTACCCGCGGCGGGCGGCAGGTCGCCGGCGAGCAGCTGCAGCAGCGTCGTCTTGCCCGCCCCGTTGTCGCCCTGCAGGGCAATCCGCTCGGGCCCGCGGATCGTCAACGCAAGGCCGTCGCCGGCAAACACGGCGCGGCCATCGCGGTACACCTGCACGCCCTGCCCATGGAACAGCACGCGATCGGCGGGTACCCGCGTGGCCGGCAACGGCAGGGCGAGCGGCGTGGCGCCCTCCAACGCCTGCGCCGCTTCGCGCAGGTGCGCGCGGGCCTGCGCGAGGCGATCGGCATGCACCTCGTCGGTCTTGCCGGCGGAGACCTGCGCGGCGCGTGCCCGCAGGCCCGCGACCAGGCGCGGCAGGCCCGCATCCGCCACGCCGTGCGCGGCGCGGGCGCTGCGCCGTTCGGCCCGCTCGCGGGCCTGCTGGCGGGCCTGCTGCTGCCGGCGCACTTCGCCGCGCAACTGGCGCACGCGCTGCTCGGCGGCCTGCTGGCCGGCTTCGGCCGCCTCGCGGTACTCGCGCCAGCCGCCGCCATGCAACGCGAGGTGGTCCGGATGCAGCTCGGCGATCTGGTCCATGCCATCAAGCAACCTGCGATCGTGGCTGGCGATCAACACGCAGCCGGGCCAGTCGGCCAGCACGTCGCACAGGCGGCGGCGCGCGGTGGCGTCCAGATGGTTGCTGGGTTCGTCGAGCAGCAGCACGTCGGGACGTTGCAGCAGGCGCGCCGCCAGCGCCAGCGACATCGCTTCGCCACCACTGAGCGTGCGCATCGGCCGCTGCAACGACAGGCCGTCCAGCCCGAGCCGCGCCAGCGTGGCCGCGATGCGCTCGCGAAGATCCCAGTCGGAGCCCACGCACTCGAAATCCTCGAGCGTGCCGGCGCCCGCATGCACCGCCTCCAATGCGCGCAATTGCGTGGCCACGCCCAGTACGTCGGCCACCTGCAGGCGGGGATCGAGGGCAAGTTGCTGCGGCAGCCAGGCCACCCGGCCGTGCAGCGCGATGCGCCCGGCAGCCGGCGCCAGCTCGCCGGCCAGCAACCGCAGCAGGGTGCTTTTGCCGGCGCCGTTGGGCGCCACCAGGCCGGTGCGCGTGGCGCCGAGGGTGAAGGACAGGTCGTGCAGGACGGGCGTACCGTCCGGCCAGGCGAAACTCAGGTGCGATACGCGGATATGCGCGGAAGCCATGGGGATTCTCCGTGAGGTGCGGCGCGCACGGCGAGGCCGGCGCGGCGGGAACCGGTGCGGCACGCGCCCGCCCTCGGGCATCGCGGCGACCGGGTCTACGGGGAATCGAGGCTCACACGGGCGGAAGGTCTCCTGGCTGGACGGATACTCTAGCGCGGGTTGGCTGAAGCATGGCGCCAGGCCGGCCTCCCCAACGCGCCGACTATTCCGCCTGGCCGCGCAGCCAGCGCGCCGACAGCGCCACGCCGAACAATGCAACCGCCACGCACAGGAAGGCGAACACCAGGCTGGAGGCATGCGCGACAAAGCCGATCAACGCCGGGCCGGCGAGCACGCCGGCATAGCCCAGCGTGCTCATCCCCGGAATCGCCATCGCCTCGGGCATGGCGCGCTGGTTGCCCGCCAGCGAAAACAACACCGGCACGATGTTGGCGCAGCCGATGCCCACCAGCGCGTAGCCGAGCAAGCCGGGCAGCCAGGCGGGCACCACCGTGACGAGCAGGAAGCCGGCGGCCGCGAGCAGGCCGCCCACCAGCACGGTGCGCTGGCGGCCCAGGCGCTCCACCACGCCGTCGCCGAGCAGGCGCGCCAGCGTCATGCTCAAGGCGAATACCACGTAGCCCGTGCCCGCGCGGCTGGGCTCGACCCCGCGCACCTCGCTCAGGAACACCGCGCTCCAGTCCAGCATCGAGCCTTCGGCCAGGAACACGACGAAGGCGAGCACGCCGAGGAACAACACGAAGCCGTGCGGCCACGCCAGCAGCGGGCCGTCGTGGTCGATGCGCTCGCGATGCCAGTACGGCACCGAGCACGCCGCCAGCGCGATGAGCGCGACCACCGCGCCGGCCGCGGCCCACACGGGCGGCACCGCCGCGGCCAGCAGCGCGGTCATCGCCGCCGCGCCGCAGAAGCCGCCGATGCTGTAGAACGCATGGAAGCCGGACATCATCGCGCGCCCGGCGTGGCGCTCCACCGCGACCGCCTGCAGGTTCATCGCGCAATCCATCGCCCCCACGCCCGCCCCGAACACGAACAGCACCGCGCCCAGCCACCAAGGCGAGCCGGCCAGCGCGAGCAGCGGCAGCGTCAGGCACATCAGCAGCAACGAGCCCAGCATCACCTTGCGGCAGCCCTGGCGCGCGGTGAGCGCACCGGCCAGCGGCATCGCCAGCAGCGAACCGGCGCCCAGGCACAGCAGCACCAGGCCGAGCATGGCCTCGTCCAGGCCGGCGCGCGCCTTGGCGAAGGGCACGATGGGCGCCCAGACCGAGACGGCGAAGCCGGGCATGAAGAAGGCGGCGCGGGTGGCGTGCTGTTCGGCGCGGGCGCTGTGGCGAGGGGTCATGAAGATCCTTGGACGGGGTGCAAACGGGTCAGGCGGGCGCGCGTGTGGACTGGCGTGCCAAGAGCGCGTGGGCCACGGCGACATCGCGCGGCGCCACCGGCCCGGCGGCCGCCCGCGTGGTCATGAGCAGGTCGATGGCGATCATGGCAGGCGTGGTCGCGCGGATGCAGTCGCTGGCGCCCACCGATTGGCTGGCGGATGACGGTGACCGGCGGCCAGGCGCGGCGTGCAGCGGCGGCGGTGTCGATCCGCCAGCGACCTCGTGCCTGCCGCTAGCGGGCGGGCGTCGGCATGGCGGACGGCGCTTGGAGAACGGGGAGCTCATCCCGGCGCCGTTGACGCTGCGCGCGAGCATCGGACCAAACGAAGCGGACCTGCCGGCGCACTGGCCGCACGGAGCCACCAGCGCCTGAAATAAAAAGCCCCGGTTTCCCGGGGCTTCTCGCGGCCGGCTCAGAACGGAATATCGTCGTCGGCGAAATCGTCCATCGGCGGCGCGGACTGCTGCGGTGCCGGCGCCTGGCGGCGCGGCGCGTATTCCTGGCGCGGCGCGGACTGGCGCTGCGGGCGATCGCCGCCCATGCCACCACCGCCACCGCCTTCACCGCGGCCGCCCAGCATCTGCATTTCGTCGGCGACGATGTCGGTGGAGTACTTCTCCACGCCATCCTGGCCGGTGTACTTGTCGTAGCGGATCGAGCCTTCGACGTAGACCTGGCTGCCCTTGCGCAGGTATTCGCCGGCGATTTCGCCGAGCTTGCCGAAGAACACGACGCGGTGCCATTCGGTGCGCTCCTGCTGGTTGCCGTCGCGGTCCTTGCGCACGCTGGTGGTGGCCAGGCTGCAGCGGGTCACGGCCATGCCGCTCTGGGTGTACTTGACCTCGGGGTCGTTGCCGAGATTGCCGACGAGGATGACTTTGTTGATGCCGCGGGCCATAGCGTTTCCGTCTGAATGAGGCGATTGGGGCGTGGCGGGCCGCGGGCGTGACGCCGGGCCGGCCAGGGAGGCTGCCCTGGGGCAGCCCGATGGTCCCCATCTTACCAGCACCTCCCCGGATGACCGCCCCCGCCGGGCGCGGCGCGGGGTCAGGCAGACGGCCTGGCAGATGCCGCCGCCAGGCACGGCGCGGCGGGCCGCGGCGCGCGCCGGATCAGCGCGCGGCGAGCTCGATGGCGAAATCCACCTTCTCGCCACGCCGCGCCGAAGCGCGCATCTGGTACACCTGCACGATGTACTCGCCGCTGGCCGGCAGCTGGCCTTCCCACGGCGTGCCCACGCTGCCGCTGCCGATCGCCTCGGCCGCGCCCGGTTCGTCGCCCGGCTTGAAGACGTTGAAGCTGGCGTTGCTGCTGCCGTCCAGCTTGACCGTGGCCGTCTGGCCCGCGTTGGCGTCCAGCGTGTAATGCACGCTGTCGTAGCCGGTGAAGTGCCCCTTGAGCTTGGCGCTGCTCGCGCCCTTGGCGAAGTGGACAGGCACCGTGGTGACCTGGTCCGCGCCCGAGGCGGAGACCGCCAGGCCGATCAGCAGACAGGCGAGCGCCAGTACGGCGATGACATGCTTCATGCTTTCCCTCCGGGTTGAAAGAACAGCGCAGCAAAACCATTCGCCGGCCGTGGGGACCGGTGTGCAACGGTGGAACGCGTGTTTCCCGAGAAGCGCGACCGCCGCGCCGATCCCCTCATCCCGGCAGGCAGGCGGTCGGGCGAAGCCTATCCGATCCGGGCAGGGGCGCATCCTGCAGCGCAGCACGGTGCACGGGCGCGGAACGCACCCTCCGGGGACCGGCGCCGACGGAAGGACGGGCAGTCGCCTATAATTCGGCCACGCTTCCAGCCCGATCCGCATGAGCCTCGCCGAAGACCTCCGCCCCGCCCTGGGCCTGCCCCAGATCCAGCAGCTCGCCGCTCCCGACATGGCCGCGGTCGATGCCCTGATCCGCAGCCGCCTCGCGTCGGATGTCGTGCTGATCAACCAGATCGCCGATCACATCATCTCCGCCGGCGGCAAGCGCCTGCGGCCGATGCTGGTGATGCTGGCCGGCCGCGCGGTCGGCGGCGGCGGCCCGGAGCACCACCAACTGGCGGCGATCATCGAGTTCATCCACACCTCCACGCTGCTGCACGACGACGTGGTGGACGAATCGGACCTGCGGCGCGGCCGCAGCACCGCCAATGCCCTGTGGGGCAACGCGCCGAGCGTGCTGGTGGGCGACTTCCTCTATTCGCGCAGCTTCCAGCTGATGGTCGAACTGGACCGCATGCCGGTCATGCGCATCCTGGCCGATACCACCAACCGCATCGCCGAGGGCGAAGTGCTGCAGCTGCTGCACGTGCACAACCCGGACACCGACGAAGCGGCCTACCTGCGCGTCATCGAGCGCAAGACCGCGGTGCTGTTCGCCGCCGGCACGCGCCTGGGCGCGCTGGCCAGCGGCGCGAACGAGGCGCTGCAGGCGCGCCTGTACGACTACGGCATGCAGCTGGGCTACGCGTTCCAGATCGCCGACGACGTGCTCGACTACGCCGCCGACGCCGCCGACCTGGGCAAGAACCTGGGCGACGACCTGGCCGAGGGCAAGGCGACACTGCCGCTGATCCATGCCATCGCGCATTCCGACGCCGGCACGCAGGCGCGCCTGCGGGAGATCGTCGAGCAGGGCGATGCGCAGGCGATGCCCGAAGTGCTGGCGGCGATCCACGCCACCGGCGGGCTGGAGTACAGCCGCCGCCGCGCCGCCGAATACGCGCAGGCCGCCGAGCGTGCGCTCGACGGCCTGGAAGAGAACGACGCCGTGGCCGCATTGCGCGGCTTGGCCCGCTATGCGGTGGCACGCACGCACTGAGGCCCGTTCGGGCTGAAGCTTCTCCTGCGAAGAGACGCGTCCAGGCCACGACGCCGCCATGGCCCGCGCCGCAGGAGCGCGGAATCTTCCGGGCCAGGCACGCCGCCTGCACCCGGAAGCCTTCGGCCCGATCTCAATCCCCGAACCGCTCCTCGAAGAAATCTTCCAGCATGCGGTAAGCGCGCTTGGCCGCGCGCGGGTTGTACAGGCACCCCGGCGGGCTGTTCGCGTCGGCCTCGGCGAAGCAATGCACCGCCCCGCTGAAGTTCACGAACTGCCAATCCGCCCCGGCCGTGTCCATCTCTTCCTGGAATGCGGCGATGTCCTGGGCGGTGACGCTCTTGTCGGCCGCGCCGTTGAGCACCAGCACTGGTGTCTTCACCGCGCCGGCCTTGGCCGGCAGGTCGGTGGAGATGCCGCCGTGCAGGCTCACCACGCCACCCAGCTGGGCCCCGCTGCGCGCCAGCTCCAGCACGGTGGTGCCGCCGAAGCAGAAGCCCACCGCGCCGATGCGCGCCAGATCCACCGGCGCCTTGCCGGCCTGCGCCTTGAGCACCTCCACGGCCTTCTGCGCGCGCAGGCGCAGGGTCGGGCGGTCGCCGCGCAGCTTGCCGGCCACCTGCCCCGCTTCCTGGTCGTCCTTCGGGCGCACGTTCTTGCCGTACACGTCGGCGACCAGCACCACGTAATCGTCGCCGGCAAGCTTCTTCGCCTTCTCCACGGCCGAGTCGTTGACGCCCCGCCAGTTCGGCACCATCACCAGGCCGGGGCGCTTGGCGTCCCCCGCATCGTCATAGACCAGCACGCCGCTGAAGGTGTCCTGCCCGATCTTCCACTCCACCGGCTTGGCCTGCATCGCCGCCGAGGCCGATAGCGGCATCGCCGCCAGGACCAGCATGCCCACCGCCCACTGCCAAGGATTGCGCCTGCTCATCGGACCTGCCTCCGGCTGGATAGTGGAGGCGAGTGTAGCCCGCCCCGCGCCGCCGGTGCGGTTGTGCACACTGCATGTGGATGGCCGCGGGAGAAGCCTGTGGACAACCGTGCGAGCGCCTTGCGGCGCAAGCCTCGCCACCACGATGGCGAAAATTTCACCGCAGCGAAAACGCTTCTCCACAGCCCATGTGGATGATCCCCGGAGAAGTTTGTGGATAACCGTCCACGCCGCTTGTGCCGCAAGGCGCAACGATACATTGGCGAAGAAATGACCACCCACTTTTGATCGCGCTTCGATCGCCGATCCGCCGCTGGAAACCCTCGGGCGTCCGCGCGAGGAAACCAAACCGCCGACCTCAGGCGACGCCCAACCCCGGGATCGCACTGATTGCCTCCGGATCAAACCCGGCAAGCGAAGCGAAGTGGCGCCCACGCGCCACGTAGTCGGTGTATGCACCGAAGCTCGGCGCGCCCGGCGAAAGCAGCACCACGCCGCCGGCCTCCCCCAGCGCCGCTTGTGCCAGCGCCACCGCCTCGGGCAGGTCCGCGGCCGCATGCAGCCCGAAGTGCCCGGCCTGCGCCGGCCCTTGCAGCAACGCATGGATACGCGGGCCGTTCGCGCCCATCGTGACGATTTCCACCGGCACCTGCGCATCGCCGGCCATGTGCGCGGCGAAGTCGTGCCAGTCCAGCCCGCGGTCGTGGCCGCCGACCAGCACCGCCACCCGCTGCCCCGGGAAGCAGGCCAGCGCGGCCAGCGTGGCGTGCGGCGTGGTGCTGATGGAATCGTTGACGTAGCGGATGCCGTCGCGCACGCCCATCGTCTGCAGGCGGTTGGGTAGCGGCTGGAACGTCAGCGCCGCCGGTGCCAAGGCCGCCGCATCCAGCCCCAGCGCCTCGATCGCCGCGAGCACGGCGCACAGGTTGCCGCGGTTATGCCGGCCCGGCAGCGGCACGCGCGCCGTATCGAACACCGCCACCTCGCCGCGATGCACCACATCACCGCGCAGGTGCCAGCCTTCGGCGTGGTTGAACCACCGCACCTCGCTGGCGGTCAGGCTGGGGGCCAGTGCCACCAGGCGCGGATCTTCCGCGTTGAGCAGCGCGATGCGCGGCGCCGCCTCGGTGACCAGCGACAGCTTGTCGGCGATGTACTGCGCCTCGCCACCGTGCCAGTCCAGGTGTTCGGGGAACAGGTTGAGCACCAGCGCCAGCTGCGGGCGCACGCCGCTGCGCGCGACCTCGCGGGTCTGGTAGCTGGACAGCTCGATCGCCCAGTACTGCGGCGGCGGCACCGGATCGAACAGGTCCAGCAGCGGCAGGCCGATGTTGCCGGCCAGCGCGGTGCGATGCCCGCCAGCCCGCAGCAGGTGCGCGAGCAGCGCCGTGGTGGTGCTCTTGCCCTTGGTCCCGGTGATGCATACCGCCCCCGGCACCACGCCGCCCGGCTGGGCATGCGCGCCGAACCACAACGCGGTGCCGCCCACGAAATGCGTGCCGGCTTGCGCCGCGGCCTGCGCCTCGGGCCGGTTCGGGCTGATGCCCGGCGATTTCACCACCACCGCGAAACGCGACAATGCCGCGGCGGTGGCTTCGGTCTCGACCGACAGATTCGCATCATCCAGTGCCTGCGCCTCGGCGACCTCGTGGGCGCCGCAGAACAGCGTCAGCGGCTGGGCCGGCAGCGCGGCGCGGATCGCGCGGTAGGCCGAGCGGCCTTCGCGACCCCAGCCCCACAGCGCGACCGCCTGACCCTCAAGCTGCGAAATTCGCACGCACGCGCTCCCACAGCGCCGCGGGAATGCGATGTTCGCCGCCCAGTTCCAGCTGCGGCGCCAGCGCCAATTCGTCCGCCGGCAGCTGGGGCTGGATCTCGCGCGCGAAACGCTTCACCAGCACGTCTTCCTTCCATTCCGGCCGCGCCGCCAGCGTGGCCATCGCCGCGCGCGATTCGCGCCCCTCGCCCACGCATTCGAACGGCTTGTGGTCCTGGAACTCCAGCAGCGCGTCGAAGCCGCCGGCCTGGCTGGCGTCGTCGAGCAGGTTGCGGCCGAAGATCTTGACCAGCCGCGTCTTGGGCATGAACGGCGCCAGCGCCAGGAACACGAAGTGGCACTTCGGGCACACGCCGCACCAGCGGTTCACCGGGCGCTCGCCCATGATGTGGAAGTTGCGGTTGCAGCTGGAGAAATGCGCGTCGTAGTGGTCGGTCTTGGCGAACTGCCGCGCCACCGCCAGTTCCGAGAGCGGACGCAGCAGCGAGTAATAGTGCAGGTCGGCGGCGACGTGGCGCTCGACGTATTCGCCCAGCGCCTGCTCCAGCGCCCAGCCCTTGGACCACTGGTGGTTGACCTCGCCGGTGCCCGGGATCTGGCTGCCGTAGCTGGCCGAGCGCTCGTTGGAGAACACCACCTGGTCGGCACCGGTGAGCAGGGCGGCGAGCAGCATGATCACCGAATTCACCGCCGTGACCGGGATATGCCCGTTATAGGCGCCCTGGCGGTTGAGCTCGAACAGCTCCGGCGCCAGGGTGCGGCCGAGGTTGAGCGTCGGCAGGCCGGTGCGCTCGGCGCAGGCGCGGATCAGCTGCGAGCCGCCGATCCACGTCACCGTCTGCGCGACCCCGGCCGCGCGCAGTGCCTCGATGCTGACCAGCGAATCCTTGCCGCCGCCGATGGCGACCAGCGCATGCGCCGGCAAGCCGACCTTGCGGGCGACCGGCGCGGGCGCCGCGCCGACCGGCAACTTGAAGCGGCCGCGCAGGTTCAAGCCATTGCGATAGGCGAACTCGCCCAGGCCATGCAGGTACAGGTCTTCGACCAACGCGGCGGTGGCCGCGTCGATCTCGTAGTCGTCGATGGCCACCTGCGACGGGACCGCCGCCTTGTAGTAGCTCACGCCGGCGAACAGGTGCAGCAACCGCAGGGCGCGCTGCACCGCTTCGGCGCGGGCGCCATCCAGCTGGAACGGCGCGCCCGGCACGGTGATCGTTTCCACCATTTCCGGGCCCTGGTCGAAGGCGTAGACCAGCGAGGCGACGCCGCTGGCGGCATCGAGGCCGCAGCGGACGAAGCGGAAGCGGGAGACCTGGGTCTTGTCGAAAGCAGTCATGGAATTTCCGGGGACGGACAGCCCGGTTTTCGCGCGCGGGGGTGCGCGGCCGGGCGGATCATGTGGGGGGTATGGAAGGAAGGCTCAAGCGGCCGGCGCATCGATCACATCCTCGCGCGGGAGTTCGCGCTGGTTGTAGGTGCTGGCCATCGAATAACCATAGGCGCCGGCATCGGCCACCAGCATCACGTCGCCCGGCGCGGTCGCCACCGGCAGCTGGCGGCGCTTGCCGAACACATCGGAGGATTCGCAGATCGGGCCGACCACATCGAACGGCCCACGCGCGGCATCGTCCAGCCGCGAGAGGTTCTCGATGTCGTGCCAGGCGTCGTACAGCGCCGGGCGGATCAGCGTGTTCATGCCGGCATCCAGGCCGACCCGGTGGATACCGTCCTTCTCGATCACCTGCGTCGCGCCGGCCAGCAGCACGCCGGATTCGGCGACCAGGAAACGGCCCGGCTCGATCGCCAGGCGGAACGCCGGATGCACCGCGCGCACCTCGGCCAGGCCGGCGCCCCAGCGCTCCAGGTCGAACGGCTCGTCCTCGGCGCTGTAGGGAATCGGCAGGCCGCCGCCGATGTCGATGACCTCCACCGTGCCGATGCGGCGCGCGAAGCCGGCGAGCTCGTCGAACATCAGCCGCCAGTGCTGGCTGGTCTCCACGCCGCTGCCCAGATGCGCATGCAGGCCGGTGATGGTGATGTCCAGTGCGCGCGCGGCATCGACGAACTCGTCCACGCGCGAGGCCGACAGGCCGAACTTGGACTGCTTGCCGCCGGTGTTCACCTTCTCGTGGTGGCCGTCGCCGTGGCCCAGGTCGATGCGCAGCCAGATCTGCTTGTGGCGGAACACCTCTGGCCAATGGCGCAACGCCTCGACGTTGTCGAGCGTGACGGTCACGCCCAGCGCGAAACCCGCCTCGTACTCGGCCTTCGGCGCGAAGCTCGGGGTGAACAGCACGCGGCGCGGCGAAAGCTCGGGCAAGGTGTCGAACACGCGGCGCAGCTCGCCGTGCGAGACGCATTCCAGGCCGAAGCCTTCCTGCACCAGCGCCTGCAGGATGGCCGGGTGCGAATTGGCCTTGATCGCGTAGTAGCGCTGGTCGATGGCGGGGATGGCCATCAACGCGCGCGCACGTTCGCGCACCGTGGGCAGGTGATACACGTAGCGCGGCGTGCCGGCCTCGGCCAGGCGCAGCAGGTGCGCGCGCTCGCCATGCCACCACGGCACCGGCCGCGGCCGCACCGAACCGGTGATCTCGCGCCAGCGCGGGCCGAACACTTCGCCCTCGCCCACCGGCATCGCGCCGCTGTCGATCAGCTCGGCGTGCAGGATCGGCAGCAGGCCGTCGGCATCGCTCTCATCGATCACGAACGTCAGGTTCAGGTCGTTGGACGACTGCGAGATCATGTGCACGCGCTCCTTGCCGAACGTGGCCCACACGTCGGAGAGCTTGTGCAGCAGCGAGCGCATGCCGCGGCCGACCAGCGTGATGGCGGCGCACGGCACGATGATCTTGACCCGGCAGATTTCCGACAGGTCCGCCGACAGCGCCGAGAGCACGTCGGTGTTGACCAGGTTCTCGGACGGGTCCAGCGAGACGGTGACGTTGGTCTCGGCCGAACCGATCAGGTCCACCGACAGGCCGTGCTTCTTGAACAGGTTGAACACGTCGGCCAGGAAGCCGACCTGCTGCCACATGCCGATGCCTTCCATCGACACCAGCACGATGCCGTTGCGGCGGCTGATCGCCTTCACGCCCGGCACCGGCTCGGCGGTGCCGTCGATGCGCGTGCCCGGCAGGTCCGGGCGCTCGGTGTCGAGGATCGCCATCGCCACGCCGGCGTCGCGGCAGGGCTTGATCGAGCGCGGGTGCAGCACCTTGGCGCCGGTGGTGGCGATTTCCTGCGCCTCGTAATAGTCCAGGCGCGTGAGCAGGCGCGCATCGGGCACTTCGCGCGGGTTGGCGCTGAACATGCCGGGCACGTCGGTCCAGATCTCCACGCGGTTGGCGCCCAGCAGCGCGCCGAAGTAGGCGGCCGAGGTATCCGAACCACCGCGGCCGAGGATGGCGGTGCCGCCATCGCCATGGCGCGAAATGAAGCCCTGGGTGATGAGCATGCGCGTGGGCTGGGCATCGAAGCGCGCCTTCCAGGCCGCATCGGACTGCCACTGGCACGACACCGACAGGCGCCGCGACCACTCGCTCTGGTTGGGCTGCGGCGGCAGCGCGTCGAGCCAGTCGCGCGCGTCGGCCCAGCCGATGTCCAAGCCGCTGGCGTGCAAGTAGGCCGCGCCGAGGGTGGAGGACAGCAGTTCGCCCTGGCCGAGCACTTCGGCCTGCCAGTCCAGCGTGCGGGTGGCCGCGCGCGGGTCGTCGAGCAGGCCGCGCAGCGCGGCCAGGCGTTCGCCCAGCACGGCCTCGGCATCGAGTTCGAGCTCGGCGAGGAAATCGCGGTGGCGCTGTTCCAGCGCCGCCACGCGCGCGCGGCTGTCAGCGGCGCCGTCGGCCAGGGCCGTGAGCTCGTTGGTCACGCCCGACAGCGCCGACACCACCACCAGCACGCGCGCGCCGGTTTCGTCCGCGCGTTTTTTCGCCAGTTTCCCGATCGTGTCCCAGCGATGGCGACGCGACACCGAAGTGCCGCCGAACTTGAGGACGATCCAACGATCCACGGAAGGGGAAGCTGACATGGTTAAAGGTTGTCTACGATAGGGGGATGCCGCGCCGCGAATGGACGCGGAACCCCCGATTCTACTGCCACAGGCCCCGATCATGACCGTTCGCCGATACCTCCAGCTCGATGTCTTCGCCGCCCGCCCCGGGGCGGGCAATCCGCTGGGGGTGGTGGTGGACGCCGACGGGATGTCGGAAGCGCAGATGCAGGGCCTGGCGGCGTGGCTGAACCTGTCCGAGACGGTGTTCTTCCTGCCACCCGACGAGGGTGCCGATTACCGCATCCGTATCTTCACCCCGGTGATGGAGTTGCCGTTCGCCGGCCATCCCAGCGTAGGCGCGGCCTGGGCGGCGGTGCACCTGGGCCTGGCCACGCCGCGCGGCGGCGCGCTGGTGCAGCAGTGCGCCGCGGGCTTGCTGCCGGCGCAACTGAACGGCCCGCGCCACGATCTGCGTGCCCGCGTGCGCAGCCCGCGCGCCCATCGGCGCGACGTGGCGCCGCCGGCGTTGCCGGCCGCGCTGGCGGCGATTGCCGGCAAGCGGCCGGCGGAACTGTGGAACAACGGGCCGGACTGGTGGCTGCTGGAAGTGCGCGACGAAGCCTCGCTGCGGGCGCTGCGGCCGGATTTCGCCGCGATCGCCCAGCTGCCCGGCAACGGCAAGCTCGCCGCGTTCGCGCTGTGCGACGGCAGCGACGGGTACCAGGTGGCGGTGCGCGGGTTCGCACCGGGCGTGGGCGTGCCGGAAGATCCGGTGACCGGCAGCGCCAACGCGCTGATCGGCGCCTACCTGGCCGCGCAGGGTCGCGCGCCCGGCGAGGGCCGCTACCTCGCCAGCCAGGGCCGCGAGATGGGGCGCGATGGTCGCGTGCGGGTGGAGATCGATGCCGAGGGCGAGGTGTGGATCGGCGGGCAGGTGCAGTCGGTCATCGACGGGCGGATCGACTGGTAAGCTGCGCGGCCCCGCTTTTTTGAGCCCTCGCCAATGACTTCGCGCCGTTTCCTGCAGCTGGACGTGTTTTCCGCGAGCGCCGGCGGCGGCAATCCGCTGGCGGTGGTGCTGGATGCCGAGGGGCTGGACGAGACGGCGATGCAGGCGATCGCCCGCTGGACGCGGCTGCCGGAGACGACGTTTGTGTTCCCCGCCCAGGATGCGGCGGCCAGCTATCGCCTCCGCATGTTCTCGCCGCAAAAGGAAGTGCCGTTTGCCGGCCACCCCAGCGTGGGCACCGCGCACGCGGTGCTCGAACTGGGGCTGGCGCACGCGCGCGACGGCGTGTTGGTACAGGACGGTATTGCCGGGCCACTGCCGCTGCGGCTGCACGAGGATGCGGACGGGCGCAGCATCGCCATCCGCACGCCGCGCGCGGCGGTGGGCGAAGTGGCGGCAGCCGACGATGCGCGGCTGGTCAATGCGCTACGCGGCTGGCGCCTGGGCGCCTTGCCGCCGGCGTTGATGGAAGGCGGCCGGCGCTGGTGGGTGGTCGAGCTGGCCGACGAAGCGACGCTGCGTGCGCTTGCGCCGGACTGGGACGCCATCGCCGCGCTCGCCGACCGCACGCAGGCGATGGGCGTGTTCGCCTACGCGAGCGCCGAGGCGGGCGCACCGTGGGACCTGGCGGTGCGGGCGTTCGTGGGCCTGGGCCGTCGTTTCGAGGATGCCGCATCCGGCGCGGCGAACGCCGTGCTCGCGGCGTGGCTGCACCACCGCGGCGCCCTGCCCGGCCGCGACGGCCGCTACCGGGTGAGCCAGGGACGCGAGATCGGCGCGGACGCGCGGTTGTCGTTGTTCGTCGATGCGGACGGCGAGGTGTGGTCCGGCGGACAGGTGCAGACGGTGATCCGCGGCACGCTGGACTGGCCGTCGGCCTGAGCCGGCTTATTCCGGCGCGGCTTCCACGCGCACGCGGATGCGGTCGCCGGGGTTGTAGTCGCTGTGGGTGCGGTACGTGCGGCCACCGTATTCGTAGGTGACGTCGTAGCCGTCGACGCTTTCGCGCGGCTCCGGCGCGGGGTCGCAGACGCGCACGTAGCCGCTGCGATCCTGCGGATGGTTGGCGTCGTAGACGGACTGGCCGGCCAGGCCACCGGCGACGGTGCCTACCGCGGTGCCGAGGATCTGCCCGCTACCGCCACCGAAGCGGCTGCCGACGACGGCGCCGGCGACGCCGCCGATCACCGTGGCGAGGTTGCGGCCGGCGGGATTGGCCGTCGAGGCGCCCCCGTAGCCGCCGCCGTAATAATCACCACCGCCGCCGTAGCTGCCCTGCGCGGGGCGGTCGTAGCAGCGCGGGGCCTCGCGCGCCGGGTCGCGCACGATGACCGGATCGACGCGAACCACGCGGGCGTAGTCGTAGCCCACGTCGCCGCTGTTCCTGTCGTCGTAGTAGCGGCTGTCGTCGCGATAGCCGGCATCGTCGCGGTAGCGCTGCGCCTGGGCGCCGCCTGCGGTGACCAGCCCCAGCACCAGCATGCTGCCCATGACCCAAGGGGTGGTTTTCATCGCGGCTTACCGGTGCGGGGGGAGTTGCTGCGGATGCTGGGGTTGGGGGGGTGAAACGGCACTGAATGGGGTTTGGTTTTTTTTTTGGCCTGCGGCCGGCTTTTTGGGGGTCCGGGTCGGGGGTGGGTTTGGTTGGCCTTCGATGTGGGGCGGCTGTTTGGGGTTTTGTGCACGGCCTGCGGGTGGGGGCCCATTTCGGGACACGCCGTGAACCCATCCATGGGGGCTCGTAGGCGACATCCATGTCGCCTACGGTCCCGAAAGGGGCCCCCACCCGCAGACCCGACAGATTCCCGCAATCGGACAACAACAGCAAAAGCGCACGCCCGCACTCGCACCCGCCCTGCAGGAGCAACTTCAGCCGCGATCGAAGGAATGAAAGCGAGGGGAGATTTGGAGAGTAAGAGAAGATCAGGCGAGGGCTAGGGCTGTGGCTAGGGCTGTGGCTGTGGCTGTGGCTGTGGCCTTTGCTTTGGCTGTGGCCTTTGCTTTGGCTTTGGCCTTTGATTTGGCTTTGGCCTTTGATTTGGCTTTGGCCTTTGATTTGGCTTTGGCCTTTGATTTGGCTTTGGCCTCTGCTTTGGCTTTGGCCTTTGCTTTTGCTTTTGCTCTTCCCCCTACCCACCCTCCGGCGCGTCCCAAACGAAGCGTGAAAGACAAAGCGCCTAGCGCCGGTCTGGCGGGTATGGGCGTCAGCGGGCCATGGATGGCCCGCGGCGGCGAATCGGACATGGATGTCTGCTGAGCCGTGACGACCATACCCGCCAGACCGGTGCCCGCACCGTAAGACAACGCAACAAACCGCCCAAACACGAGCGCGCCCTAAAAAAAACCACCCACAAAAAAAGAAGCGGCGCCCAAAAAATCGAGCGCCGCCAAAAAAATCCCCGCCCAAAGCGCAGGCAGAAAACAAAGTCACCCGTTAGAAAACTCACTTTCCAAAGAAATCGGCACAGCACTCAGCGCCTTGGACACAGGACAATTCTTCTCCGCCTTATGCGCCAACTCGCGAAACTTTGCCTCGTCGATCCCCGGCACCACCGCCTTGAGCTTCAACCGGATCTGCGACAGCTGCGGCCCGCCTTCCATCGACAGATCGACCTCCGCACGCGTATCCAGCGATGCCGGCGGAAAACCCGCCTCCGTGAGCTGCGCCGACAGCGCCATCGTGAAGCAGCCCGCGTGCGCGGCGGCGATCAGCTCCTCCGGATTGGTGCCCTTCTCGTCGCCGAAACGGCTGTTGAACCCGTAGCGCGTATTGTCTAGCAGCCCACTCTGCGGCGTGCTCAGCTGGCCCTTGCCGGACTTCAGGTCGCCTTCCCAGTGGGCGGTGGCGTGGCGCGAAATACCCATTGCCGAATCTCCTGCGAGGATGAAAGGAACAGCAGCATAGCCCGCCTTTCGTGACGGGTTTGTGCGTCGCAACGGGGAACACGCGCCGGAAGCGCTACATTGCGTGGGCCATGACCCCGCCCCGGCCCGCTCCGTGGCCAGGCTTCCGGACGCCATGACGCCTTCTCATCCTGGAGGAAAGGCTCATGTCCCACAGCACACGCGATATCCGCAACGTGGCCCTCGCAGGCCACCCCGGCGCCGGCAAAACCACGCTCTTCGAAGCCCTGCTGCTGGCCGGCGGCGCCCTGCAGGCGGCAGGCAGCATCGAGCGCGGCAACACCATGTCCGACCACGATCCGGCCGAACGCGAGCGCGGGCATTCCATCGACAGTACGCTGGCGTCCATCGACCAGCCCGGCCTGCACCTCAACCTCATCGACACCCCCGGCTACCCGGATTTCCGCGGCGCCGCGCTGCCGCCGCTGGCGGTGGTGGAAACCGCGGCGGTGGTGGTCGATGCCGGGCGCGGCGTGCAGCACGGCACGCGCCGTTTCATGCAGCGCGCGGAAGGACGAAGGCTGTGCCGGATGCTGGTGGTCAACAAGATCGACCAGGAAGGCGTGGATGCCGCCGCCCTGTTGGCCGACCTGCGCGACGCGTTCGGCCCGCAGGTGCTGCCGCTCAACCTGCCCGCCGAGGGCGGCCGCCGCGTGGTGGACTGCTTCGCGCATGAGCAAGGCGACAGCGACGCCGGACCGGTCGCGCAGTGGCACCGCGCCATCGTCGACCAGGTGGTGGAGATCAACGAAACCGTCATGGAGCATTACCTGGACGACGGCGAGGCGGGCCTGTCCGGCCAGGAACTGCACGAGGCGTTCGAACAGTGCCTGCGCGAGGGCCACCTGGTGCCGGTGTGCTTCGTGTCCGCACGCAGCGGCGTGGGCATCGCCGAATGGCTGCGCATCTGCCGCGACCTGCTCCCCAGCCCGTCCGAAGGCAACCCGCCGGCATTCACCGCCGACGGCGAACAGGTGACGGTGAACGCAGACCCGACCGCGCCCGTGGTGGCCGATGTCTTCAAGATCGTCAACGATCCCTTCGTCGGCAAGATCGGCGTGTTCCGCCTCTACCAGGGCACCGTGCGCAAGGACATGCCGCTGCTGGTGGACGATGCGCGCAAGCCGGTGCGCGCGGCGCACCTCTACCGCATCCAGGGCAAGGAGCACGTGGCAGTGGAGCAGGTGGTGGCCGGCGACATCGCCGCGATCGCCAAGGTCGAGGAAATACATTTCGACGCGGTGCTGCACGACCGCCACGAGCAGGACCACCTGCACCTGGCACCGACCCAGTTCCCGCGGTCCATGTTCGGCCTGGCGATTTCGCCGGCCAGCCGCGGGCAGGAGCAGAAGTTGTCGGCGGCGCTGGACAAGTTGTCGCAGGAAGACCCGGCGCTCCTGGTCGAGCACGATGCCGAAACCCACGAGACGCTGGTGCGCGGGCTGTCGGACCTGCACCTGCGGATCATGCTGGACCGCCTCACCCAGCGCCACGGCGTGGAAGTGACCACGCGGGTGCCGCGCATCGCGTACCGCGAAACGATCGGCAGCGCGGCCGAGGGCCACCACCGGCACAAGAAACAGACCGGCGGCGCGGGCCAGTTCGGCGAAGTGTTCCTGCGCGTGGCGCCGCTGCCGCGCGGCAGCGGCCTGGAATTCGTGGACGAGGTCAAGGGCGGCACCATCCCGGGGCAGTTCATGCCGGCGGTGGAAAAAGGCGTGCGCCAGGCGGTGAGCGCCGGCGCCATCGCCGGCTTCCCGATCCAGGACGTGCGCGTGGTGGTGTACGACGGCCGCCACCATCCGGTCGACAGCAAGGAAGTGGCCTTCGCGGCCGCCGGGCGCAAGGCATTCCTGGATGCGGTGTCGCGCGCCACGCCGCAGGTGCTGGAGCCGATCGTGGAACTGGAAGTCAGCGCACCGGAGGCCCAGGCGGGCGATATCACCGGCGGCCTGGCGTCCAAGCGCGCGCGCATCCACGGCACCGACAGCCGCCACGGCGAGATCGTCATCCGCGCCCAGGTGCCGCTGTCGGAACTGGAAGGCTATGCGGCGGAATTGAAGTCCGCCACCGCCGGGCAGGGTCGCTACACCCTGGATTTCAGCCATTACGAGCCGGTTCCGCCCAACGTGCAGCAGCGCCTGGTCGCCGCGCACCAGCCCGGCGCGGAGGAGGATTGAGCCGCGGGAAAAGCGCTCATGCCGATGGCCACGGCGGGTGCATCGCATTTTTTATGGCTTTTTTTGTCGATGCCCTATTGGCGGCGCGCGGCACTTGCCCTACATTTCGCGTTGCCGACGGGGTCGGCGCGACTCCACAACCCACCGTTCACGGAACAGGAAACCATGGCAAAGACCGCTAAGAAGGCTGCCCCGAAGAAGGCAGCAAAGAAAGTCGCCACCAAGGCCGCCGCCAAGCCGGCCGCTCCCAAGCCGATCAAGGAAGCCCTGAGCAAGTCGGGCCTGGTCGCCCACATCGCCGAAACCACCTCGCTGGCCGCGAAGGACGTCCGCGCCGTGCTGGCTTCGCTGGAAGGCGCCGTGCACGCTTCGATCAGCAAGAAGGGCGCGGGCAGCTTCACCCTGCCGGGCCTGCTGAAGATCACCGCCGTCAACGTGCCGGCCAAGCCGAAGCGCAAGGGCATCAACCCGTTCACCAAGGAAGAGCAGTGGTTCGCCGCCAAGCCGGCCACCGTCAAGGTGAAGGTGCGCCCGATGAAGAAGCTCAAGGACGCCGCGGTCTAATCGCCGTCCCCCAGTTTCCGCAGTACCCGACGAGACGGCCTTGCGCCGTCTCGTTGTTTTTGGGGAATGCTCATCCCGCGTGGAAGCGCCACCTGTCATGCTGGCCCGGCCATCTCACCACGGGACACCATGACGTCTTCCCCCCCTGCCTCCGGCTGGCGCAAGTCGCTGGTCACGCTGTGCACGCTGGCCGTGCTGGTGCTGCTTGCGCTGTGGGCGTGGCGGCAACCCGTCGCCGCGCAGGCGCGCATGCTGTGGACGCTCTCGCGCATGCCCGCGCCGACCGCGCTGCCGATGCCGGTGGAGGGCGTGCGTGCTCGCCAGGTAGCCGATACCTTCGGCGCGCCGCGCGGGCAGGACCGCCGCCACGCCGGCGTGGACATCTTCGCCAAGGCCGGCACGCCGGTACGGGCCACCACGCCGGGCATCGTCGTGGCGATCAGCGACCGCGGCCTGGGCGGCCGCCAGGTATGGGTGCTGGGCCCGGCGCGGGAACGCCACTACTACGCGCACCTGCGCGACTGGGCGCCAGGCTTGAAGGAAGGCGACATCGTCGCGCCGGGCACGCCGCTGGGCAGCGTCGGCAACACCGGCAACGCGCGCACCACGCCGCCGCACCTGCATTACGGGGTGTACGCCGCCGACGGCGCCCGCGACCCGCTACCGCTGCTGCGCGCAACGCACTGAACCGGACACAGAGGCTGGAACACTCCGTCATGGGGGTCCGCCTCGTGCGCATGCCCGCTCGGGCCTATCTTGGCGCTGCCTCCCCCGCTCCCATCGCCGCCGCCATGTCCAAGCAACGCTACCGCATCACCGTCACGCCCCTGGAACTCGACGGGCGCCCCGCCAGCGGCAATGCGCTGGAATTCGAGCAACGCTCCAGCGACAACTGGATGCGCACGCTGGAGAAGTTCGAGCGCCAGCGCGGCTTGTGCGGCGATCGCTGCGCCGCCTTGGCCGTGGGCATCGAACTGCTGAAGTCGGTCTCCGCCGAACCGCATGCCGAGGACCGCGCCATCGCCCACCTGCGCCCGCACCTGGACAGCCTGCTGGCCGCCGCCGCGCGCCTGCCCAAGGAGGGCTGAGGCACGCAGGCCGGCGCGCCGTTACACTGCGCTCCTCGACCGGGGAGCGTGCGATGACGATCAAGCAGGGCGTGATGCTGTGTGCGTTGCTGTGCCTGGGCGGCTGCAGCTGCCATCGCACGCCGGATGCGGAAAAGCCGGCCGCCGCCGAGGTGGCCGATGCTGCCACCCCCGAACAGGGCGAGATCGCCGACGATCCGCAGCAGGCCCAGGACGCCGCCGCGCGGCGCGCGCGCAATGCGGCGTTCTCCGCCGCGGTGTCGGTGGTGCACCAGTACCTGGCCGCACTTCCCGCGCGCACCGGCGAAGCCGACGCGATGTGGACCGGCGGACGCCCTTCCCCGGTACCGGACGATGCCAACCTGCGTTCGGTGGAGGGCTTGAACAGCCTGCGCGTGGAGACCGATGAGCCGACCGCGCTGGACAAGGCCTCGCCGCCGGAAGCGGTGGAAGTGCCGGTCCGGCTGACCGCCCGCCTGGCGGGCGGCAACCGCCACTACACCGGCTGGTACCGGCTGCGGCCGCGCGTGGACGGCAGTGGCTGGGAGATCACCTCCGCCTCGCTGCAACCCACGCTGGACTGAACGCGCCGCTCATAGGTGATTCACGGCGCGGCGCTAAGGTGGTGGCCTCACCGCCCGCACCGGATGCACCGATGAACACCCGACTGCCCTTCGCCCTCGTCCTGGCCTGCGCCCTGGCGCTGCCGCCCTCCGCCTTCGCGGCGCCCAGCGTCAAGGGCTCGCAGGTGAGCGTGGAAGCCAGCGACGTGCAGCAGTACCTGGGTGGCAGCTTTCCGCAGACCCACGATGCGCTCGGCGGTTTGCTTGAACTGACGGTCAGCCATCCGCAACTGAAGCTGCCGCCGGGCAACCGCCTCAACCTCAGTTTCGACCTGGCCATGGCCACCGCCGGCGGCGCGCCGACCCCGGTCGGCAACGTGGCGCTGAGCAGCGCGCTGCGCTACGACACCGCGCGCCAGGGGTTCTTCCTGGACCAACCGACGGTGGATGATTTCCGGCCCGCGCAGGCAGGTGGCAAGCTGGACGCGCGCACGCGCGAACTGCTCAACGTCTGGCTCACCGACTATGCGCGCCGCGAGCCGATCTACACGCTCGATCCGTCACTGGCGAGCCTGATGGGGACCCTGCAGGTCGAGTCGGCGGCCGTGGAGAACGGCCGGCTCGTGGTGCACTTCAACCAGAACGTGGAAGCGCTGGTGCCTGCCTCGTTGCTGCAGGCGAAGTAAAGCCGCTATCAGCCCGCCAGGGCCTTGGCGACGGCATCGGCGAAGGCCGGAATATCGTCGGGTTTGCGGCTGGTAATGAGCTGGCCGTCCACCACGACTTCCGCGTCCTTCCAGCGCGCACCGGCATTGGAAAGGTCCGTCTTCAGGGAAGGCCAGGAAGTGACCTCACGGTCCTTCACCAGGCCACTCTCGGCCAGCAGCCAGGGGCCGTGGCAGATCGCCGCCACCGGCTTGCCCGCCTCGGCGAACGCGCGCACGAAACCCACCGCCGCCGGCTCGCGACGCAACGTATCGGGATTCATCACCCCGCCCGGCAGCACCAGCGCGTCGTAGGCATCCTGGCGCGCGCTGCCCAGGGCGACGTCGACGGGCGTGTCATCGCCCCAGTCGGCGCTCTTCCAGCCGCGGATCTTCTGCTTGTCGTCGGGCGCGATCACATCGACCTGCGCGCCCCAGGATTCCAGCAGCCGCTTGGGCTCCTGCAGCTCGGACTGTTCGAAACCATCGGTCGCCAGGATGGCGACCTTCTTGCCGCGCAATTGGTGGGCCATGTCGGTCCTCCAGTGGAAAGGGAGGACCGAGGCTCGCGCAGCGGGCGTTGTTCACGCGTGAGCCGCGCGTGTGCGCGGCGTCGCCGTCAGCGCTTGGGCTGCAGCATCGTGCCAGTGCAGTTCTTCGAACCGCAGCGGCATTCCCAGATCTTCTTCAGCCGCGGCGTGTGGCGCTCGGCCAGGGTGATACCGTAGTTGTAGGTCAGTTCCTCACCCGGCTTGATGTTGCGGATCGCCTCGATGAACACCTTGTCCTGGCGGCGGTCGTCGCCCTCGGCTTCCTCGATCACCGCCTCGCAGTTGGGCGAGCAGCTGTGGTTGATCCAGCGCGCGTCGTTGCCCTCGTAGTTGGCGTCGATCACGTAATCGTCGCTGAGGGTGAACAGGAAGGTGTGGCCGGTCTCGACATCGCCCGCCTCGTCCGCGTCGACTTCCTGGTGGGTGCGCCGGCGGCCCTTGTACTCGATGACGCGCTCGCCCTTCTTGAGCGCCTGCACGGCGAACACGCCATTGCCGTGGATGCGGGATTTGCGGGCGGCGATCTTGCGCGTCATGAAAGCTTCCATCGGAGGGGTCGGGCATTGTGGCCCGGCAGCGCCGCCACGCCAATCCCGGTGCGTACTTGTCCTACGCCGAGCCAGGCGGTTGGCCCACCCCTGAATACGAGGGTTGGCCTGCCCGGCATGAAAGCGTACAATTTCAGTCCGCTTTCCCCCACCCGTCGCCCGCCATGCTCCGCGTCACCAAGCTCACCGACTACGCCACCGTCGTGCTGACGGTGCTCGCCGCGCGCGCCGGCGCCGTGCTCAGTGCCAGCGAGTTGGCCGAACAGGCCGGCCTGGAGACCACGACCGTCAGCAAGTTGCTCAAGCCGCTGGCCCAGGCCGGGCTGGTGGAGGGCCTGCGCGGCGTGCACGGCGGCTACCGGCTGGCGCGGCCGGCCGACCGGATCACCCTGATCGAGATCGTCGAGGCGATGGAAGGCCCGCTGGCGATCACCGAGTGCAGCCAGGACCACGGCCAGTGCGGCATCGCCCAGCAATGCGGCGTGCGCTCGAACTGGCGGCTGATCAACGACGTGGTCGCCGACGCCCTGCGCGGCGTGACCCTGGCGCAGATGCTGCATCCCCTTTCCACCACCGGCGACGGCCGGCGACGCCTGATCGCCGCCCACGTCGCCGCTTCCTGAAACGTAGGCAGCCCCCATGGCCACCGAAGAAGTCACCATCCCGCCGCAGAACGCCGAGATCCTCGAACGGCTCGGCCGCCGCTACGAGGCGGGATTCGTCACCGACATCGAGTCCGATTCGCTCCCGCCCGGCCTGGACGAGGACATCATCCGCGCGCTGTCGGCCAAGAAGCACGAGCCGGAGTGGATGACCGAATGGCGCCTGTCGGCCTACCGGCACTGGCTGACCATGCGCGAGCCGCACTGGGCCAAGCTGGAGATCGCACCGATCGACTTCCAGGCCTTGAGCTACTACTCCGCGCCGAAGGGCCCGAAGTACAAGTCGCTGGACGACGTGCCCAAGGAACTGCTCGACACCTACGACAAGCTCGGCGTGCCGCTGCACGAGCGCGCCAAGCTGGCGGGCGTGGCGGTGGACGCGGTGTTCGACTCGGTCTCCGTGGGCACCACGTTCCGCAAGGAGCTGGCCGAGAAGGGCATCATCTTCTGCTCGATGTCCGAAGCTATCCAGGAGCATCCTGAGCTGGTGCGGCAGTACCTGGGCAGCGTCGTGCCAGTGGGCGACAACTATTTCGCCGCGCTGAACTCGGCCGTGTTCTCCGATGGCAGCTTCGTGTTCATCCCCAAGGGCGTGCGCTGCCCGATGGAGCTGAGCACCTATTTCCGCATCAACGCCGGCCACACCGGCCAGTTTGAGCGCACGCTGATCGTGTGCGAAGACAAGGCCTACGTCTCCTACCTGGAAGGCTGCACCGCGCCGATGCGCGACGAGAACCAGCTGCATGCCGCGGTGGTGGAACTGGTCGCGCTGGAAGATGCCGAGATCAAGTACTCGACCGTGCAGAACTGGTACCCCGGGGACGAGGAAGGCCGTGGCGGCATCTACAACTTCGTGACCAAGCGCGCCGAGTGCCGCGGCGCGCGCGCCAAGGTGACCTGGACGCAGGTCGAGACCGGCTCGGCGATCACCTGGAAGTATCCCTCCTGCGTGTTGCTGGGCGACGACTCGATGGGCGAGTTCCACTCGGTGGCACTCACCCACCACCGCCAGCAGGCCGACACCGGCACCAAGATGATCCACGTCGGCAAGCGCACCAAGTCGAAGATCGTCAGCAAGGGCATCAGCGCCGGCCGCGGGCAGAACACGTATCGCGGCCTGGTGAAGGTGGACCGCAACGCCGACGGCGCGCGCAACTACACCCAGTGCGATTCGCTGCTGATCGGCAAGAAGTGCGGCGCGCACACCTTCCCCTACATCGAGGTGAAGAACCCGGGCGCCACCGTCGAACACGAGGCCACCACCTCCAAGATCAGCGAAGACCAGCTGTTCTACTGCCGTGCGCGCGGCATCAGCGAGGAAGACGCGGTGTCGATGATCGTGGACGGCTTCTGCAAGCAGGTGTTCCGCGAGCTGCCGATGGAATTCGCGGTGGAAGCGAAGAAGCTGCTGGAAGTGAGCCTGGAAGGGTCGGTCGGATGATGCGCGCCGCCGCTTTCCTCGCCCTGGCGCTGTCGGCCGCTGCGCCCGCCGCGGCGCAGTCCATCGCCTGCAATCCGGCCGGCAACCAGGCCGAAATGAACCAGTGCGCGTTCGACGACCTGCGCAAGGCCGACGCCGAGCTCAATGCCACCTATGCCCAGGTGCTGGCCAAGCTGAAAGGCCAGACCGTGGCGCTGGCCCGGCTCAAGACCGCGCAGCGCCTGTGGGTGCAGTTGCGCGATGCCGACCTGGCCGCGCAGTTCCCCGTCGCCGACAAACAGGACCCGCGGGTGACCTACGGCTCGATCTATTCGATGGACCGCGCCGGCGCCCAGGCCGAATTGACCCGCCAGCGCACCGCCTACCTGCGCAAGCAGTTCCTCGCCCCCGCGGGCGAAGGCCGCTGACGCACGCCCCGCCTTCTCTTTCCGCATTGCGAAGCAAACATCATGTTGAAGATTGAAGACCTCCACGCCAGCGTCGCCGGCAAGGAAATCCTCAAGGGCTTGTCGCTCGACGTGCAGCCGGGCCAGGTGCACGCGATCATGGGCCCGAACGGCGCCGGCAAGTCCACGCTGGGCAACGTGCTCTCCGGTCGCGATGGCTATGAGGTCACCGCGGGCACCGTCGAGTTCGACGGCAAGGCCCTGCTGGACCTGGAGCCGGAAGAACGCGCCGCCGCCGGCCTGTTCCTGGCGTTCCAGTACCCGGTGGAGATCGCCGGCGTGAACAACACCTACTTCCTGCGCGCCGCGCTCAACGCGCAGCGCAAGGCGCGGGGGCAGAAAGAGCTGGACTCGATGCAGTTCCTGAAGCTGGTCCGCCAGAAGCTGGCCGTGCTGCACCTGAAGGACGAACTGCTGCATCGCGGCGTCAACGAAGGTTTCTCGGGCGGCGAGAAGAAGCGCAACGAGATCTTCCAGCTCGCCGTCCTGGAGCCGAAGCTGGCGATCCTCGACGAGACGGACTCGGGCCTGGACATCGACGCGCTGAAAACCGTGGCCGATGGCGTCAACGCGCTGCGCTCGGCCGACCGCTCGTTCCTGGTCATCACCCACTACCAGCGCCTGCTCGACTACATCAAGCCGGACGTGGTGCACGTGCTGGCCGATGGCCGCATCGTGCAGACCGGCGGCCCGGAACTGGCGCTGGAGCTGGAGAAGCACGGCTACGCCTGGCTCAAGGACCGCGTGGCGCCGGAGACCGTCTGATGAGCGCCCTGCTCGACTCCCTCGCCGCCGGCTTCCATGGTGATGCAACGCGCCAGGCCGTGCTGGACGAAGCGCTGCGCGACGGCCTGCCCGGCGCGCGCAGCGAAGCGTGGAAGTACACCCCGCTGCGCGCGCTGGAGCGCCGCAGCTTCACCGCCTCGCCGGCCGAGGTCGCCGCGGTCGATCCGCAGCGCCTGGCCGACATCCCGGCGCCGCGGCTGGTGTTCGTCAATGGCCGCCATGCACCGGCGCTGTCGCAGCTGGAGGGCCTGCCGGCGGGCGTGACCCTGCAGCCGCTGTCCGCCGCGCTGGCCGGTGGCGAGGAAGCCGCGCGTTTTCTCGGCCGCCGCTACACGCAGGCCGACGAGGTCTTCGCGCGACTCAACGCCGCGCTCGCCGAGGAAGGCGTGCTGCTGCGCGTGGAGGAAGGCGTGCAGGTCGAAGCGCCGGTCCACCTGGTCTTCGTCAGCGCCGCCGGTGCGGGCGACCTGGCCTGGCATCCGCGGCACCTCGTCGAGCTGCGCCGCGATGCCGCCCTCTCGCTGCTCGAGCACCACCTGCAGGCCGGCGAGAACGCGCACCTGGGCAATGTGGTCGCCCATGTCCATCTCGCCCAGGGCGCGCGGCTCTCGCATGCCCGCGTGCAGGAGGAGAGCGCGGCGTTCACCTCGCTGCTGCGCACCGATGCGGTGCTGGCGCGTGACGCCGTGTACCGCCGTATCGACCTGGAACTCGGCGCCGGCCTGAGCCGCCATGAACTCAACGTGCGCCTGGAAGGCGACAACGCCCGTCTCGACGCCAACGGCGTGCTGCTGGGCAATGGTCGTCGCCATATCGATACCCGCCTGGGCATCGAGCACATTGCACGCGATACCTCTTGCGGGCTGCTGTGGCGCGGCGTGGGCACCGACCGCAGCCGCGTGGTCTTCCACGGCGGCATCCGTATCCGCCCGGGTGCCGATGGCACCGATGCGCGGCTGTCGAACAAGAACTTGCTGTTGTCGGCGAACGCCGAGATCGATACCCAGCCGGTGCTGGTGATCGATGCCGACGAGGTCCAGGCCGCGCACGGCGCCACCGTGGGCCAGCTCGACGCCAACGCCCTGTTCTACCTGCGCTCCCGCGGGCTGCCGCAGGCACAGGCACAGGCGTTGCTGAGCGCCGCGTTCTGCCACGAGCCGCTATCCGGGCTGCCGGAAGGCCTGGCGGGTTTGCTCGCCGCGCGGCTGGATGCCGCACTGTCGTCGGCGGGGGTGGCATGAACGCGCCACTCGTCGCGCCGGTGACCGCCACGCCCGACTGGGCGCGCGTGCGCAGCGATTTCCCGCTGCTGATGCGCCAGGTCCATGGCAAGCCGCTGATCTATTTCGACAACGCGAACACCGGGCAAAAGCCGTTGCCGGTGATCGCCGCGACCGACGAGTTCTACCGCCGCCAGAACGCCAACGTCAGCCGCGCCGTCCACGCGCTCGGCACCGAGGCGACGGAGGCCTACGAAGGCGCGCGCGAAAAGCTGGCGCGCTTGCTCAACGTGCGCGGCGACGAACTGGTGCTGTGCAGCGGCACCACGTTCGCGATCAATTTGGTCGCCTATTCGTGGGCGCTGCCGCGCCTGAAGGCCGGCGACGTGATCCTGGTCTCGCGCATGGAGCACCACGCCAACATCGTGCCGTGGCAGCTGGTGGCCGAGCGCACCGGCGCCAGGATCCGCGTGGCCGAGATCCATCAGGACGGCACGCTGGACCTGGAAGCGCTGCGCGCGGCGATGACGCCCGAGGTCAAGCTGCTGGCGCTGGCGCACGTGTCCAACGTGCTCGGCACGGTGAACCCCGTGCGCGAGATCTGCCGCGAGGCGCGCAAGCGTGGCATCGTCACCGTCATTGACGGTTCGCAGGCGGTGCCGCATCGCCGCGTGGACGTGGCGGCCATCGGCTGCGACTTCTACGCGCTCACCGGCCACAAGATGTGCGGCCCCACCGGCACCGGCGCACTGTGGGCGCGTCGCGAGCACCTCCAGGCCATGCCGCCGTTCCTCGGCGGCGGCGAGATGATCAAGGAGGTCAGCTTCGAAGGTACGGTGTTCAACGAACCGCCGCACAAGTTCGAGGCCGGCACGCCGAACATCGCCGGCTTCGTCGGCCTGGGGGCGGCGGTGGATTACCTCGAATCGGTGGGGCTGGAGCACATCGAGGCGCGCGAAGCCGAGCTGCTGGCGCACTTCACCGAAGAACTGCAACGCATCGACGGCCTGCGCATCATCGGCACCGCGCCGGACAAAGCGGCCGTGGTGTCGTTCCTGCTCGAGGGCGCGCATGCCCACGACCTCGCCACCTTGCTCGACCTGGAGGGCGTGGCCGTGCGTTCGGGCCAGCACTGCGCCCACCCGCTGCTGCAGTTCTACGGCGTGGCGGCAACCTGCCGGGCTTCGCTGGCGTTCTACAACACGCACGAGGAGATCGAGCGTTTCATCGTCGCCTTGCGCAAGGTGCGGCAGCTGCTGGGCTGAGCGACGGCCGGGATGGGCGGCTGCCGGCGCGGCCTGCCCGCGCCGGCAGCGCGCGGCTACAATCGCGCCATGCACACCCTGACTTTCCGTACCGCCACCGTCGCCGATATCGACGCCCTCGTGGCGCTGGTGACCTCCGCCTATCGCGGCGACGCCAGCCGCGTCGGCTGGACCACCGAGGCCGACCTGCTGGACGGCACCCGCATCGACCCGGACATCCTGCGCCAGGACATCCTGCGTGATCGCAGCCTGGTACTGCTGGCCGAACGCGATGGCGAGCTGATCGCCTGCGCGCACATCTCCGACGAGGGCGACGCCGGCTATTTCGGCATGTTCTCGGTCAGCCCCACGCTGCAAGGCAGCGGTGTCGGCAAGCAGCTGATGCGGGAGGCCGAGCGCATCGTGCGGGAGCAATGGGGCCATGCGCTGATGCGCATGACGGTGATCGACGTGCGCGCCGAGCTGATCGCCTTCTACGAGCGTCGCGGCTATCGCCGCACCGGCGTGATCAAGCCCTTCCCGTACGGCGACGCGCGCTTCGGCATTCCCCTGCGCGACGACCTGCGCTTCGAGGTGCTGGAAAAGACGCTGGACGCCGCACCATGAGCGCGAACTGGACCTTCGTCTGCGCCACCGCCGAACTGCTGCCCGGCGAGTCGAAGAACGTCTGGGACGAGGTGACCGACACGCCGATCGTGGTGTTCAACCTCGACGGGGCGTACTACGCCTTGGAGGATCGTTGCAGCCATGAGGACTACGAACTCTCTCCGGGCACCTTCGACCCGGCCGAGGGCAGCATCGAGTGCCTGCTGCACGGCGCGCGCTTCGATATCCGCGATGGCCGGCCGCTGTGCCCGCCCGCGTACTCGCCGGTGGCCAAGTTCCCGGTGAAGGTCGAGGACGGCGGGGTCTGGACCCGAGACGACCGGGAGTAACGACAGGGGCCCGCCGGCCCCCTTTTCGTTTGCAGGGTTAATGGCTTCCAAGGGGGCACGCCCGTCGGCTGCCCAGGCCAATTTCGCCCGATCAGTGCGAATGCCATTGCAAACGATTCGCATTTGCCCAAGAATGGCGCGCCGCGTCGCCAGCCTTGCCAGCCACGGCACGCCTTTTCATTGCCCGACACCCTGCCCGCCCCGCGCGGCCGTTGTGTCGCCTCGTCGACAGGATTCGCAGACCCATGAGCATCAAGAGCCGCAAGCACGTTCTTCCCCGTTCCGCGGGCGCCACGACCCTCACCGCGGCCGCGCTGCTGCTGGCCGCGCCGCTGGCCCACGCCGATGCCGCGGACAATGCCAAGACGCTGGACAAGATCGACGTGCAGGCAGACCGCGCGAAGCGCTACCTCGTGGAAGCGCCTTCCTCGCCGAAGTTCACCCAGCCGCTGCAGGACACCCCGCAGACGGTCAACATCATCAGCAAGGACCTGTTCAACGAGCAGGGCGCCACCACGCTGACCGAGGCACTGCGCAACAGCCCCGGCGTGGGCACCTTCTACGTCGGCGAGAACGGCAACAGCAGCACGGGCGATACCGTCTACATGCGCGGCTTTGACAGCTCCTCGAGCATCTTCGTGGACGGCATCCGCGATCTCGGCTCGATCTCGCGCGACGTGTTCAACATCGAGCAGATCGAAGTCACCAAGGGGCCGGCCGGCACCGACAACGGCCGCAGCGCGCCGACCGGCGCGATCAACCTGGTGACCAAGCAGCCGTTCGGCGCCAATGCCACCACCGCCTCGCTCACGGGTGGCGTGGACGGGCAGCGTCGCCTCACCGCCGACTGGAACCACACGCTCGGCAACCCGGGCGCGGCATTCCGCCTCAACGTGATGGGCCAGGACAGCGATGCGGTCGGCCGCGACCACGTCGAGAACAAGCGCTGGGGCGTGGCACCCTCGCTCGCGTTCGGCCTGGATGGCGACACGCGCTACTACATCGACCTGGTGTACGTGAAGCAGGACAACATCCCCGACGGCAGCGTGCCCACCATCGGCCTGCCGGGGTATTCGTCGCCCGATCCGCTGCGCCCGTGGCTGGCGACCGCGCCCAAGGTCGACCCGGAGAATTTCTACGGCACCCGCCACGACCATGACGACGTGGAATCGAAGATGGCGACGTTCCGCTTCGAGCACGACTTCTCCGATGCGTTGAAGCTCACCAATACCGCGCGTTGGGGCCGCAATGAGCAGGATTACATGCTCACCGCGTTCATGGTGACCGCAGCCAACCTGCTGACGCCGAACCGGAATGATCCGTCCACCTGGACCCTCGCGCGCAGCACGCCGACCTTCAAGGACCAGCAGTACACGATCCTCACCGACCAGTTGAACCTGCGCTGGGACTTCACCACCGGCGCGGTCGTGCACAACCTGAGCACCGGCGTGGAAGCCACGCGCGAGGAGTTGGAGAGCTGGGGCGTGGCAACGCGCAGCGGCGCGTGGCCGGCGGCGCACCTCTACGCGCCGGACTGGAACGTCGACGGCCTGGTGTGGGGCCGCAACGGTGCACATTCCAAGGGCCGCACCACCACCTACTCGGCGTATGCGTTCGACACGCTCAAGTTCGGCGAAAGCTTCCTGGTGACCGGCGGCGTGCGCCTGGACCGCTACGACACCGACTTCGACAGCCTGGTGGCCTGCGGCGGTCGCGGCGGCCCGGCCTGCGGTACGCAGCCGACCGGCACCATCGTGCCGGGCGTGACTGCCAGCGCCAAGGACACGCTGTTCAACTGGAAGCTCGGCGCGGTGTACAAGGCCAGCGAAGACGTGAGCCTGTATGCCAACTACGCCGTCTCGCAGCAGCCGCCGGGCGGCAGCGCGCTGGAGCTGAGCACCGCGGCCAACAACCTCAACAACCCCAACCTGGACCCGCAGAAGGCCAAGACCGCCGAGATCGGCACCAAGTGGAGCTTCTTCGACGAAGGCCTGCTGCTGTCGATGGCGTTGTTCCGCACCGACGTGACCAACGAGATCGCGCCGGACCCGACCAACCCGAACATCTACTACCAGACCGGCGAGAAGCGGGTGGAGGGCGTGGAGCTGTCGGCGGTGGGCCGGATCAGCGAGCACTGGTCGGTGTCGGCTGGCTATACCAAGATGGATGCGCAAGTCGAGGAAGGCGCGAAGGTGTCGCAGGACGGCACCACCGACCTGAGTTACACCCCGGACAGCGCCTTCACCGCATGGACGACCTACACCCTGCCCTTCAACCTCACCATCGGCGGCGGCGTGCGCTACAGCGGCGAGATGAAGCGCGGCACCGACGGCGCGATCGGCACGCCGGCGTTCGTGAAGTCGTACACGGTGTGGGACGCGGTGGTGACCTATCCGTTCAACGATCACTTCGACCTGCGCTTGAATGCCTACAATCTGTTCGACAAGGAATACGTGGCCGGCATCAACAAGAGCGGTTACCGCTACAGCCCGGGGGCGCCGCGCACCTTCACGCTGACGGCCAACCTGCGCTTCTGATCGGGCGCGTCAGGGTGAAGTGATCCAGGACGCCCTCGTCGCGAGGGCGTCCGCAGGCGGGGAGAACACGATGCTGCTGCACATACCGGGAATCCTGAGCGCCGAGGAAGTGGCGCGCTTCCGTCGCGCGCTGGAGGCGGCGGAGTGGACCGACGGCCGCGAGACGGTCGGCGTGCAAGGCGCGCAGGTCAAGCGCAACCTGCAACTACCCGACGCTTCGCCAGTGAAGCAGCAGCTCGGGCAGGCGGTGCTCAACGCGCTGGCGCGCAGCCCGGTGTATTTCGCCGCCGCACTGCCCCTGCGTACGGTGCCGCCGCGCTTCAATCGCTATGAAGGCGGGGGTCACTACGGCTTCCATGTCGATGGTTCGGTGATGACCATCGGCGGCGGGGACGGCCAGCCGCCGCTCAGCGTGCGCAGTGACTTGTCGTGCACGCTGTTCCTGAGCGAGCCAGAGGAATACGAGGGCGGCGAGTTGATCGTCCACGATACGTACGGCGAGCACGAAGTGAAGCTGCCTGCCGGCGATCTGATCCTCTACCCCTCCAGCAGCCTGCACCGCGTGGCGCCGGTGACGCAGGGCGCGCGCCTGGCATCGTTCTTCTGGGTGCAGAGCCTGGTGCGCGATGGCCAGCAGCGGCAGATGCTGTTCGAGCTGGATGGCGCGATCCAGTCGCTCACGCAATCGGGCGCCGATCGCGACGCCCTGCTGCGGCTCACCAACGTCTATCACAACCTGCTGCGCGGCTGGTCGGAGACCTGAGCCAGAGCCCTCCAATTGCGATCCATTCTCAATTGAATAGAATGACGCCCTCCCTCCCCGGTGACGCTGGCTTGTCCGATTCCTCCTCCGATCTCGCCACGCAGCAGCAGCGCCGCGGTTTCTGGTTGCGTACGTTGCACCAGTGGCACTGGATCAGCTCGGCGATGTGCCTGGTCGGCATGCTGCTGTTCGCGGCCACCGGACTGACGCTCAACCACGCGGCGCTGATCGAGGCCAAGCCCCGCGTGAGCAACTACCAACTCACCTTGCCGGCGCCGATCCTGCAGCGCCTGCGTGGGCCGGAAGAAGGCCAGGCGCCGCTGCCGGCGCCGGTGGCGGGCTGGCTGTCGGGCGAACTGTCGCTGCGGCTGGCCGGGCGGCAGGCGGAGTGGTCCGCCGAAGAGGTGTACGTGTCGATGCCGGCGCCGGGCGAGGACGCCTGGTTGAGCATCGCGCGCGACACCGGCGCGGTGGAATACGAGCGCACCGAGCGCGGCTGGATCTCCTACTTCAACGACCTGCACAAGGGTCGCAACGCGGGCCCGGCGTGGGGCTGGTTCATCGACCTGTTCGCCCTGGCCTGCCTGGTATTCGCCATCACCGGCCTGTTCCTGCTGCACATGCACGCGCGGCAGCGGCGCATGACCTGGCCGCTGGTCGGCCTGGGCCTGCTGCTGCCGCTGCTCATCGCCCTGATCCTCATCCACTAGCCCCCCACGGAGCCACGTCCATGCGCACCCCGCTCACCCTCGCGATCACCAGCTTCGGCCTGGTCGCCACCCCGGCTTACGCCGCCACGCTCGAGGTCAACGTCGAGATTCCCAAGCTGGATGTCGCCGAGTACCACCGGCCGTACGTGGCGGTGTGGATCGAGGGCGCCGACGCGCAGGTCGCACGCAATCTGGCGGTCTGGTACCAGCTGCGCGGCACCGCCGAGGGCCACGGCACCAAGTGGCTGCCGGACCTGCGCCAGTGGTGGCGCAAGAGCGGGCGCAGCGTGCAGTTGCCGATCGACGGCGTGAGCGGCCCGACGCGTCCGGCCGGCACCCACGCGCTGTCCTTCGGCGAGGCGCAGCTGCAGGGCCTGCCGGCCGGGCAGTACACCGTGGTGGTGGAAGCCGCGCGCGAGGTCGGTGGCCGCGAGCTGCTGAAGGTGCCCTTCCAGTGGGGCGGCGGCGCGCAGCAAGGCAAGGCCCAGGGCAGCACCGAGCTGGGCGCGGTCAGTGTCGCGGTTCGTCCGTAATCCGTCTTCCGTCATTCGCAAAGGAGTTCCGATGAAGCGTTCCGTCCTGACCGCCGCCTTCGCCGCGGCCACGCTGCTCGCGCTGGCGCCCGCCGCCTTCGCCCACAAGGCCTGGCTGCTGCCCTCGCAGACCGTCATCGCCGGCGAAAGCCCGTGGATCAGCGTCGACGCGGCGGTGTCCAACGACCTGTTCTATCTCAACCACGTGCCGCTGCGCCTGGACGGCCTGGTGATCACCGCCCCGGACGGCAGCCAGGTGCAGCCGCAGAACGCGGCCACCGGCAAGTTCCGCAGCGTGTTCGACGTGGAGCTGGCGCAGCCGGGTACGTATCGCCTGAGCGTGATCAACCGCGGGCTGATGGCGAGCTGGAAGCAGGCCGATGGCAAGCCCAAGCGCTGGCGCGGCGACGAGGCCGCCTTCGCCGCGGAAGTGCCGCAGGATGCGCAGGACCTGCAGGTGTCCCAGCAGTACGGCCGGGTGGAAACCTTCGTCACCAACGGCGCGCCCAGCCAGACCGCGCTCAAGCCGAACGGCCAGGGCCTGGAGCTGGTGCCGGTGACCCACCCGAACGACCTGTTCGCCGGCGAGGCGGCGACGTTCCAGCTGCAGATCGACGGCAAGCCGGCGGCCGGGCTGGCGGTGGAAATCGTCCGCGGCGCCACGCGCTATCGCAATACGCAAGGCGAGATCAAGGTCACCACCGATGCGCAGGGCCGCTTCAGCGTCACCTGGCCGGAGGCGGGCATGTACTGGCTGGAGGCCGATACGCAGGACAACAAGACCACCGTGAAGCAGGCCAAGCAGCGCCGCCTGAGCTACGTGGCTACGCTCGAGGTGCTGCCGCAGTAAGGCGATTGCGCGGCGGCCCCGCGCCGCCGCGCTTGCCGCGCCTGTCTCCATGTCGTCCGCCACTCTTCTCGATCGCGAAGTCGCCGCCCTCGGCGGCGCCACCATGGGCACGCGCTGGCACGTGCGCCTGGCCGTGCGTCGCGGCCGCGACCTGCACGGCCTGCATGCGGGCATCCAGGGCGTGCTCGACGACGTCGTCGCGCAGATGAGCCAGTGGGAAGCCGGCTCGGCGATCAGCCGCTACAACGGCGCCGCCCGGGGAACCCGGCACCGCCTGCCCGCCGGCTTCGCGCACGTGATGTCGGTGGCGCTGGAAGTGGCGCAAGCCAGCGGCGGGGCGTTCGACCCCACGCTCGGTCCGCTGGTGGCGCTATGGGGCTTCGGCGCTTCGCGCGGCCCGCTGCGCGTTCCGTCGGACGCCGAGCGCGAGGCGACCGCACAGCGTATCGGCTGGTCGCGGCTGGTTTGGGATGCGAACAGCGCCGAGCTGCTGCAACCGGGCGGGTTGGCGCTGGACCTGTCAGCGATCGCCAAGGGCTACGGCGTGGATGCGGTGGCCGCCTACCTGCAGCATGCCGGCGTGGACGCGGCGCTGGTGGAAGTCGGCGGCGAGCTCTTCGGCTATGGCGACAAGCCCGATGCCCAGCCCTGGCGCGTGCTGGTCGAATCGGCGCCTGAAGAAGACGCCGCGTCCGCGCTCCCCCCGCGCGTGGTGGCGTTGCGGGGACGCGCCATCGCGACGTCCGGTGATCGCTGGCACCACTTCGACGCCGGCGACGAACGCTACTCGCACACCTTCGATCCCCGCCTGCGCCGCCCCGTGCCGCGCGCGCCGGCGGCGGTGAGCGTGGTCGCGGCCGATGCGACGCACGCCGATGCGTGGGCGACCGCGATGACGGTGCTGGGCCCGGAAGAAGGCCTGGCGCTCGCGGAACGCCTCCATCTGGCCGTGCGCTTTCTCTCCCGCGACGGCACGGGCTTGCGCGAACGGCTGAGTCCCGCCTTCGAGGCGCTGCTGGAGGCGACCCCGTGAACCCGCCGTGGGCGTGGCGCGCCTGGCTGGGCAACGCGGCGGTGCTGGCACTGCTCGCCGTGGCCGGGTACTGCCTGCAGCGCCTGCATGCGGGCGCTGCCTGGTGGCCGGGAACGGCGCTGCGCTGGCAGTGGCAGGCGGCGGCCGGCAGCGTGCTGGCCTACGCCGCGCTGTGCGGCGCGGTCGCCTGGCGCGCGCGACCATCTCGGCCGGCGCCCGGCGGCGGCGCGCCGCTGATCGTGGCGTGGGCCAGCCAGACCGGCTTTGCTGCCGAACTGGCCGAACGCAGCGCCCAGGCCCTGCGCGCCAGCAGCGTACCGGCGCAGGCGATGCCATTGCAGGCGCTGGATGCGGAAACACTGCGCACCGCCGAGCGCGTGCTGTTCGTGGTGAGCACGACCGGCGAGGGCGATCCGCCCGACCATGCCCTGGCCTTCCTGCGCCGGACCGCGCCGCGTATCCAGGCCCTGCCGAAACTGCGCTACGGCATGCTCGCCCTTGGCGACCGCAGCTACGACGACTTCTGTGCCTTCGGCCGCCAGCTCGACGAGTGGCTGTCCCGCCACGGCGCGCACACGTTGTTCGACCGCGTCGAGGTTGACAACGCCGACCCCGGCACCTTGCGTCATTGGCAGTACCTGCTCGGGCAACTCGGCGACGGCACCGCCCAGGCCGACTGGGAACGCCCGCAGTACCAGCCCTGGCGACTCGACGCGCGCGAGCGCACCAACCCCGGCTGCGACGCGGGCGCGGTCTTCCGCCTGTCGCTACAGCCGGCGCAGGGCGAGCGGCCCACGTGGCAGGCCGGCGACATCGCCGAGATCGGTCCGCGGCACGCCAGCGTGGCGGTCAGCCGCTTCCTGGCAGCCCACCACCTTGACGGCGACCGCCTCGTGCACGGCGAACCCCTGCGCGACTGGATCGCCCGCTCGCAGTGGCAGGACATCACCGACGGCCCGCTCGAGCGCTGGGTCGACGCATTGCAGCCGCTACCGCATCGCGAATATTCCATTGCCAGCATCCCCGCCGAACATCGCCTGGACCTGCTGGTGCGCCGGCAGCTCGGCCCGGATGGCCGGCCGGGCCTGGGCAGCGGCTGGCTCTGCGAGCATGCCGCGGTCGGCGGCACCATCGCCTTGCGCCTGCGTACCAACCCCGGCTTTCATCCGCCGGCCGACGCGCGCCCGCTGATCCTCATCGGCAACGGTACGGGCATCGCGGGCCTGCGCGCCCACCTGGCTGCGCGTATCGAGGCCGGGGCCACGCGCAACTGGCTGTTGTTCGGCGAGCGCCACGCGGCGCACGACAATCACTTCGCCCACGACCTCCAGCGTTGGCAGGAGACGGGCGGAATCGAGCGGCTGGACACGGTGTATTCGCGCGACGGCGGCCGCCATCGCTACGTGCAGGACGCGCTCGCCGATGCGGCGGAAGCCCTGCGTGCATGGATCGGCGCCGGCGCGTCGCTGTACGTCTGCGGTAGCCTGCGCGGCATGGCCCCGGCGGTGGATGCGGTGCTGGAGCAGGTGCTCGGCGCCGACGTTCGCGAAGCGCTTTTGCTGGCGGGCCGCTATCGCCGCGACGTGTACTAGGCGGCAGCGTCCGCCGCAGCCGGTTCGATGCGGATCGCGAGCAGCTCACCCGCGCCATGCAACGCGTAACGCGTGCGCGGGCCCGCCCCCAGCCACGCGGTGTCCCCGCTGGCCAGCGGTGGCAGCGCAATCGCCGATTCGAAGCGCGCCTGCCCGCCTAGCAGGTGGATCGCCCAGGCCACGCCCGGCTCGCTGAAGAACAGCATCGGCCCGACCAGTGGCCGATGCAGCAGCGTCGTGCGCAGCAGGTCGCGACGCCACATCAGGTTGAAATCGTGGGTGGGGCCATCGACCAGCTCGCCGCGCAGCGCGGCCTCGCCCGGGAACCGCAGCCGCTGATGCGGCGGCAGCAGCGTGACCGCCTCGCCGCTGTCGAAGCACAGGCGCACGCCGTTACCGTGCAGCAGCACGAGTTCGCGTTCGACGCCGGGGAACGCGGAAAAGTCCGAATCCTGTTCGATCTCGGCGATGGACAGGCGCAGCGCCCAATCCTCGCCCGGCGGCCCGTGCCGCAGGATCTCGCGCGTCCAGCCCTGCTGGTTGCGCCAGCGCTCGCGGCGATACTCGTGGGCGGGAATGACGCAGCTGGGCGTGTTCAGGAAATCCATGCGGGCATTCTGCCGCATGGCCCGCCACTGCGGGACGCCCCAAAAAGAATCGCCCGGCGGCACGTCCTGTGCGACACCGGGCGGTCACGTCCTTGTCGGCATCCAGCCTTCCCCTAGACTTCCTGCCTAGATGGCGCTCGGCCACGCATCCTGCGTCGAGCCGTATCCCTGCGATCCCTGTTCCTACTGTCTCGTGACCGGCTCCGCCGGTGCGCTTGTCGCCGTCTCCTGCGCCTTCACTGGCGCTTTCCCGGGCGCGCTTCCCGCGCCGACCTCGATGAGGTCCCGATTCCGTTCGACGGTACTCAGTCCGATCCCTTTGACCTGCGCCAGGTCCTCGGCGCTCTTGAAGGGCCCGTGGGCTTCACGGTGCTCGACGATGGCCTTGGCCTTGGAAGGCCCGACATTCACCAGCACCTGATCCAGCTCCTCGGCGCTGGCACTGTTGATGTCGACCTTTGCGCCTGCCATGGCGGGGATCGACAGCAGCAGCCCGAACGCCAGGGCCCTTACGGCTACGGCAAAAGACTTCATTGCGACACTCCTTGTGACTTGGTTGGATAAGCCGTCGTTCCTTCCGGCCCAGCCAGTGTCCCGCGCCACATGAACCCAGCCTATCGCTCGGCGCGAGTGTGCACAGCAGGTAAAGAGCGTGACTCCGTGTAGGAAAATCCCTACCCCCGGTCGCGGGCGTAGAATGGGCGCTTTCGCATTCACCGGAGTTTTCCCCATGGACAGCGCCAAGATCGGCCAATACCTCAGCGACAAATGGGACCAGGACATCGTGCCCCAGCTGGTCGAGTACATCCGTATCCCGAACAAGTCGCCGATGTTCGACGCCGACTGGGTCCAGCACGGGTACATGGACCAGGCCGTGACGCTGATGGAGACCTGGGCGCGCGCGCAGCATATCGAGGGGTTGAAGGTCGAAGTGGTGCGCCTGGAAGGCCGCACGCCGCTGATCTTCCTGGAAATCCCGGCCACCGGCGCGGAGACGGGCGAGGACACCGTGCTGCTCTACGGCCACCTGGACAAGCAGCCGGAAATGACCGGCTGGGACCCGGACCTGGGCCCGTGGACGCCGGTGCTGCGCGGGGACAAGCTCTACGGCCGCGGTGGCGCGGACGATGGCTACGCGATCTTCGGCTCGCTGGCCGCCGTGCAGGCGCTGCGCGAGCAGAACCTGCCGCACGCGCGCTGCGTGATCCTGATCGAAGCGTGCGAGGAATCGGGCAGCTACGACCTGCCGGCCTACGTCGACCACCTGGCCGACCGCATCGGCAAGCCGTCGCTGGTGGTGTGCCTGGACTCGGGCTGCGGCAACTACGACCAGCTGTGGTGCACCACCTCGCTGCGCGGCCTGACCGGCGGCAACCTCACCGTGAAGGTGCTGGAGGAAGGCGTGCATTCGGGCGACGCCTCCGGCGTGGTGCCCTCCAGCTTCCGCCTGCTGCGCCAGCTGCTCTCGCGCATCGAGGACGAGAAGACCGGCCGCATCCTGCTCGAAGGCCTGCATGTGGAAGTGCCCGAAGAGCGCTTGGGCCAGGCGCGCAACGCCGCGCAGGTCCTGGACACGGCGATCTTCGACAAGTTCCCGCTGGTCAAGGGCCTGCAGCCGATGAGCGAGGACCTCACCGAGCTGGTGCTCAACCGCACCTGGCGCCCGGCGCTGTCGGTCACCGGCGTGGGCGGCATGCCGCCGCTGGAGTCGGCCGGCAACGTGCTGCGCCCGCAGACCGCGGTGAAGCTCTCGCTGCGCCTGCCGCCCACCGCCGATGGCAAGAAGTGCGGCGAGCTGCTGAAGGAAGCGCTGCTGCGCGACCCGCCGAACGGCGCGCACGTCACGCTCGACCTGGAGAAGGCTTCCACCGGCTGGAACGCCCCGGCGATGGCGCCGTGGCTGACCCAGGCCATCGACGACGCCAGCCAGGCGTTCTTCGGCAAGCCGGCGATGTACATGGGCGAAGGCGGCTCGATCCCGTTCATGGGCATGCTGGGCGAGAAGTTCCCCGGCGCGCAGTTCATGATCACCGGCGTGCTGGGCCCGCATTCCAACGCGCATGGCCCCAACGAGTTCCTGCACATCCCGATGGGCAAGCGCGTGACCGCGTGCGTGGCCAAGGTGATCTCCGAACACCACGCCGCCTGCCTGCGCGGTGAGACCAGCGGCTCGCCGGTCGCCGCCGACAGCGGCACGCGCCACGGCGGCCACGGCTGCTGCTGAGGACGATGACGGACGCAGCCCGGCCTTGCTAGGCTGCGTCCTTCCCTTCGACGGATCGCGCACATGGGTGGCCTGTTCGGCAGCGACAGCTGGCTCTACATCATCCTGGTCGGCTTCGTGGTCGGCTTGCTCGCGCGCTTCGTCTCGCCCGGCCCGCAGCGGCTGGGCTGCCTGCTGACCATCGTGCTGGGCATCGCCGGCGCGGTGCTCGCGGGCTGGTTTGGCCAGCACATGGGCTGGTACCGCGCCGGCGAGCCGGCCGGGTTCCTCGGCGCGCTGCTCGGCGCCGTCGCCATCCTGGCGTTGCTGCGGCTCTTCAGCGGCCGCCGCTGACCCTGTCCCCTTCTACCCGCCGGCGCCCGCGCCGCGCCTGCCCGTGCCCGAGCCGACGATGTCCCACGTTCCCGAACACGACCCGCGCGCCACGCCGCGGCTGCAATGGACCCGCCAGGTGCTGGGCGATGCGTCCGCCACGCTGGCGCGCGCTTCCGTCGATGCCGGCATGCGCAGCTACTGGCGCAGCGAAGCCGCCGGCCAACCCAGCCGCATCGTGATGGATTCGCCCCCCGGCCTGGACGATCCGCGTCCGTGGCTGCGCATGCGCGAATTGCTGCTCGGCGGCGGCGTGCGCGTGCCGCAGGTGCTCGCCAGCGACCTCGACGCCGGCTTCCTGCTGCTGGAAGACCTGGGCGGGCCCACGCTGGCCCAGGTGCTGGAAGACGACAATGCCGACGCGCTGTTCGATGGCGCCATCGCGCAGCTGTTGCGCCTGCAGCGGATCGCGCCGCCGGAAGGCATGGGCGAGTTCGGCGAGGCGCTGCTGCAGCGCGATGCGGGGCTGTTCGAGGAATGGTTCCTCGTCCGCCATCTCGGCATCACCCTGGCATGCGACGAGTCCGACCTGCTGGAGCTGGCGCAGCGCCAGCTGATGGACAACGCGCTGGGCCAGCGCAAGGTGCTGGTGCATCGCGACTTCATGCCGCGCAACCTGATGCCGGTGGACGACGGCCCCGCGGTGCTGGATTTCCAGGACTGCGTGCGCGGCCCCATCGCCTACGACCCGGTGAGCCTGTTCAAGGACACCTCGGTGAGCTGGCCGCTGGCCCGCGTGGACGGCTGGCTGCAGCGCTACCACGCCCGCGCGCAGGACGCCGGCCTGCCGGTGCCCCCGCTGGAGCGCTTCCTGCGCGACGCCGACTGGATGGGCGTGCAGCGCCACCTCAAGAACCTGGGCATCTTCTGCCGCCTGCATTACCGCGACGGCAAGAGCTGGTACCTGGCAAACATCCCGCGCTTCATCGCCTACCTGGACGAAGTGCTGCCGCGCCACGCGCAGCTGCAGCCGCTGCAGGAACTGCTGGAAACCAAGATCAAGCCGGCGCTGGCCGAACAGGCGGCACGGGCGGTCGCCTCGTGAAGGCGCTGATCTTCGCCGCCGGGCTCGGCGAGCGCATGCGGCCACTGACCACGCACACGCCCAAGCCCCTGTTGGAGGCGGGCGGCAAGCCGCTGATCGCATGGCACCTGGAAAAGCTGGCGGCGATCGGCGTGCGCGAGGTGGTGGTGAACACCTCGTGGCTGGCGGCGCGTTTCCCGGAAGTGCTCGGCGATGGCGCGCGCTTCGGCGTGCGGATCGACTACGTCCACGAAGGCGACACCCCGCTGGAAACTGGCGGCGGCATGCTCAATGCGCTGCCGGTGCTGGGCGATGCACCGTTCCTGCTGGTCAACGGCGACGTGTGGAGCGACTACGACTTCGCGCGTCTGCCGCGCGAACCGCGCGGGCTGGCGCATTTAGTGATGGTCGATCCCCCCGTGCAGGCGCCAGGTGGCGATTTCGCGCTGGACGAGAACGGCGCGCTGCGCCGCGACGGCAGTCGGCGGCTGACGTACTCGGGCATCGGCGTCTATCGCCCGCAATTGCTGGCCGACTGGCGCGCGCACGCCGACGCGGACGCGGGGCTGGCGCCGAATGGCAAGCCGCGCTTCCGGCTGGCGCCGATCCTGCGCGCGCACATGGACGCCGGTCACGTGAGCGGCGAATACCATGCCGGCCAGTGGACGGATGTCGGCACGCCGCAGCGGCTGGCGGAGCTGGACGCGCAGCTGCTTCCCCCGTCCCTGTAGGAGCGGCTCAGCCGCGACCGTCGCAAGTCGGTGTCGTCACATACCGGCGATGCGACGTGGAGGCGTCCGGCTACAGCACGCTGCGCAGGAACGGCACCGTGATCCGTCGTTTGGCCGCCAGCGACTCGCGGTCCAGCCGGTCGAGCAGCGCCACCAGCCCGGCCAGGTCACGGCCGCTGTGCGTCAGCAGCCATTCGATCGCCGCATCGTCGATCACCAGCCCGCGCCGCTGCGCGCGCTCGCGCAGCACCGCCGCGCGGCCGGCATCGTCCAGCGCCGGCAGGCCGATGCGCACGCACTGCGACAAGCGCGAACGCAGGTCCGGCAGCGCCAGCGGCAGGCCATCGGGCATCGCCCGCGCGGTATACAGCAGCACCACGCCCGCCGCGCGCGCGCGGTTGTGGAAGTCGAACAGCGCCACCTCGTCCTCGCGCTGCCCGGCTATCGCGTCCAGCCCGTCCAGCGCGATGACCTCGTGCCCTTCCAATGCCTCCAGCGCCTCGCGCAGCCGTCCGGCGGCCGCCGCCAGCGGCAGGTAGGCCGCGCGTCGGCCCGCCTGCTCGGCCGCCGCGCACAGCGACAGCGCCAGGTGCGTCTTGCCGCTGCCGGCGGGGCCGGCCAGGAACATCCAGTCCGAACGCGCGCCCACGGCGATCGCGCGCAGCTGCGCGATCACGCCCTCCGGCGCACCCACGTAAGTTTCCAGTCGCTGGTCCGGCGGGTAGCGCAGGGCCAGCGGCAACTGCGGCACGCTCACGGCTGGTTCGGATCCTTCGGCACTTCGATCACCACCGCCTCGCTCGCGCGCGAGGCCAGCACGATCTCCGGCGCCCGCGTGCCGGCGTACAGCTCGCTTTCGGTGTAGCGCGCATGCGCGTAGCGCAGCAGCACGTTGGCCACCGCCGCCACCGGCAGCGCCAGCAGCATGCCCAGGAAGCCGAACAGCTGGCCGCCGGCCATCACCGCGAAGATCACCGCCACCGGGTGCAGGCCGATCTTGTCGCCGACGATGCGCGGCGTCAGCACGTAGCTCTCCATCAGCTGGCCGACGGTGAACACCACGCCCAGGCCGATCAGCAGCTTGAGGTCGAAGCCCTGCGCCTGCACCAGCGCGGCGATCACCGCCAGCACCACGCCGGTGGTCGCGCCCAGGTACGGGATGAAGCTGATGAGGCCGGCGATCAGGCCGATCAGCAGGCCCAGCTTCAGGCCGATCAGCGACAGGCCGGCGGCATAGATCACGCCCAGCGCGATCATCACCAGGAACTGGCCGCGGATGAAGGCGCCCAGCACGTCGTTGGATTCCAGCGCCAGGCCGGTGGCCGTGCCGATGTACTTGCGCGGGATCACCGCCGCCACGCGCTCGACCAGCTTGTCCCAGTCGCGCAGGAAGTAGAACGTCAGGATCGGCAGCAGCGCTAGGTTGACCACCCAGGTCACCATCGCAAAGCCCGAGCGCGAGAGGTAGCCGAAGAAGGTCTTGGCCACGCCGCCGGCCTGGTCCCAGTGGCTGCGGATCCACTCGATCAGCCGCTCCGGGTCCAGCCAGTTCATCAACTCCAGCCCGGTCTTCTGCTCGATCCACGGCACCGCGGTGCCGATGAACCAGTCGCGCATCTGCGGCAGCGCGTTGATCAGGGTGACGATCTGGCGCTCGATCATCGGCACCAGGATCATCATCGCCAGCACCACCAGCAGCACCATCAGTACGAACACCAGCGTCACGGCGACGTTGCGCGAACGCCCGGCGCGCTCGATGCGGTCCACCAGCGGGTCGCCCAGCCAGGCCAGCAGCAGTGCCAGCACGAAGGGCGTCAGCACCGGCGCCAGCAGCCAGATCACCCACAACACGCCCAACGCCACCGCGGCCCACTTGAGCCTGCGCAGGAACTGGGCGATCTCCGCTTCCGGGGTCAGGGGGATCATTTGAGGCGATACTCCATGCGCTCGCCTTCCAGCCGCACGGGGCCGTCGGTCGGCATGGCGACAGCCTCGATCGGGCTGTCCGGGCCCAGCATGCGGTTCAAGCCGGCCGGGCCGGTCAGCAGGTCCAGGTCCAGCTCCAGGCGGTCGCCGGAGGCCGTCACCGGGCGGATCGCCCGCACCACCGAGACGTTCTGCAGCGCGGCGGAGACGCGCAGGTAGTCATCGGCGCTGCGCAGGCCGGTGATCACCGCGCGGTAGGTGCCGGGCACGCCGCTGTCGACCTTCTTGGCGTAGCGCTTGACCAGCGCGTCGGCCGCGCCGTCGGCACCGCCGGCCATCGCGCGGCGCGCGTCGGCGTCGGTGGTGGTCCACGTGGAAAGCACCTTGCCGTCGTCCACGAACGCCCAATCGGCGCTCCAGCCGCCTCCTGTCGCGCGGTAGAGCTTGCCGATCAGCTGCATCGGCGGGCTGTAGCGGGAAGAGGCGCGCGCCACGGCGGCGGTGTCCTGGCGCCAGATCGCGCCGACCAGCGCCTGCTCGGCGGCATCGCCCCCCGGCAGGCCGAGGCGGTAGCCGCGCTCGATCGCCCGGTCGAGTACGCTGCGCGCGGCGTTGGACTGCTGCACGCCCACCAGGCGCGGGCCGCTGCCGTCGTCGATGGCCAGCCACAGCACCGGCTTGGGGCGCGGCTGCGGCCACACCGGCAGGCCCAGCGCGGCGACCAGGCCGTCCACGTCGTCCTGGCGGAAGCGCGCCACCAGCACCGTGCGGAACGTGGGCGCACCGCTGGGCGAGGTGCCCTGGTCCTGGCGGTAGTCGTAGTGATCGACGTAGTTGCCGGCATTGCGCAGCGCCTGGCCCACGCCGGGGCGGCCCATCACGCTGCGGTCGCCGGAGAGCTTGGCCAGCACGCTGCCCAGCGCGCGCGCCAGCGCGCCGGCGCGGTCGCCCTCGCTCTGGCTGTTCACGGGCACCTCGGCCTCGTAGGCCCCTTGCGCCTTGGCGACGTCGCCCTCGGTACGCAGGTCGGCCTGGGCGGCGGCCATGAAGGGGGCCAGGCAGCCGGCCAGGAGCAGAAAGAGGGCAAGACTGCGGCGCATCGCGGGTTCCATTGCTGGGCTCATCCGGGGGAATTGTTGCCCGAATGCCCCCCGCGCGCCAACGCCGCAACGTCGGCTGCTAAAATCCACGGCCTTGCCGCCGAAGCCCCCACCCCACCGTGACCAGCCAGAACTCCTCTACTCCCGCGCCACTGACCTACCGTGAGGCGGGTGTCGACATCGATGCCGGCAATGCCCTCGTCGAGCGCATCAAGCCGCTGGTCAAGCGCAGCTTCCGCCCGGAGGTGATGGGCGGCCTGGGCGGTTTCGGCGCGCTGTTCGACCTGTCCGGCAAGTACAAGGAGCCGGTGCTGGTCTCCGGCACCGACGGCGTGGGCACCAAGCTCAAGCTCGCCCAGCAGCTGGGCCGGCACGACACCATCGGCATCGACCTGGTCGCCATGTGCGTGAACGACGTGCTGGTGCAGGGCGCCGAGCCGCTGTTCTTCCTCGATTACTTCGCCACCGGCAAGCTGGACGTCGATACCGCCGCTTCCGTGGTCGGCGGCATCGCCCGCGGCTGCGAGCTCTCCGGTTGCGCGCTGATCGGCGGCGAAACCGCCGAGATGCCGGACATGTACCCGCCGGGCGAATACGACCTGGCCGGCTTCTGCGTGGCGGCGGTGGAGAAATCCAAGCTGCTGGACGGCGCCGGCGTGCGCGCCGGCGACACGCTGATCGGCATCGCCTCCAGCGGCCCGCATTCCAACGGCTATTCGCTGGTGCGCCGCATCTACGAGCGCGCCGGTTCGCCGGCCGACCACGTGCTGGAAGACGGCACCCGCCTGATCGACGCGCTGATGGCGCCCACCGCGCTGTACGTCAAGCCGGTGCTGTCGCTGCTGGCTTCGCACGGCGAGGCGATCCACGGCATGGCGCACGTCACCGGCGGCGGCCTGACCGAGAACATCATCCGCGTGATCCCCGAAGGCCTGGGCCTGGACATCCGCGCCGGCAGCTGGCCGCTGCCGCCGGTGTTCCAATGGCTGCAGCGCGAGGGCGCGGTGGCCGACAGCGAGATGTGGCGCACGTTCAACTGCGGCGTGGGCTTCGTGCTGGTCGCCGATCCGGCGCAGACCGCGGCGCTGGAACAGGCGATCGACGCCCTCGGCCTGGCGCATTGGCGCATTGGCGAAGTGGTGGAAGCCGCCGACGGCGGCGAGCGCGTGCACATCGGCTGAGCCGGGCTGATGGCCGCGATGCCGCCCCTCCCGCCGCCGGTCGCCGCCCCCACGGCGGACGACCTCTCGCAGCTGCGGCTGCTGGCCATCTTCCACTACGTGGTGGCCGGCCTGACCGCCCTGTTTGCGCTTTTCCCGGTGATTCACCTGACGCTGGGAATCATGCTGGTGAGCGGCGCGCTGCCACACGACGATCCCGGCGCCAGGCTCGGCGGCTGGTTCTTCATCGTCTTCGCCAGCGCCCTCATCCTGTGCGGGCTGGCCCTGGCCGGCGCGATCGCCCTGGCCGGACGCAACCTGCAACGCCATCGCGGGCATACCTACTGCATGGTCGTCGCGGCCCTGTCCTGCATGATGATGCCGTTCGGTACGGTGCTGGGCGTGTTCACCCTCATCGTGTTGCTTCGGCCCGGCGTGAAGGCCCTCTTCGAAAGCCCCTCCGCCCCATGACCGCACGACTCGCCGTGCTGGCCTCCGGCCGCGGCAGCAACCTGCAAGCCATCCTCGATGCGATTGCGGCCGGCACGCTAGATGCCGAGGTGGTGGGCGTGTTCTCCGACAAGCCCACTGCCGCTGCGTTGCAGAAGGTGCCGGCGGAGCGTCGCTGGGCCGCCAGCCCGCGCGATTACGCCGACCGCCAAGCGTTCGATGCCGCCCTGGGCGACGCCTTGGCGGCCAGCGGCGCGGACTGGATCGTCTGCGCCGGCTACATGCGCATCCTGGGCGAGGCGCTGGTGCGCCGCTTCGACGGGCGCATGGTGAACATCCACCCGTCCCTGCTGCCGCGGCACCGCGGCCTGCACACGCATGCCCGCGCGATCGAGGCCGGCGACGCCGAACACGGCGCCAGCGTGCATTTCGTCATTCCCGAGCTGGACGCCGGCGCCGTACTGGCGCAGGCGCGCGTGCCGGTGCTGCCCGGGGACGATGCCGCCACCCTGGCCGCGCGGGTGCTCGCACGTGAACACCCGCTGCTGATCGCCAGCCTGTGCCTGCTCGCCAGCGGCCGGGTGCGCGAGGCCGGCGGACAACTGATGCTGGACGGTCAGTGCCTGTTTACGCCATTGCGACTAGATTCCGCCGGACATCTACGGGAAGCGGCCGACACATCGCCGTGACCTGCCCTCCGTCATCCTGAAGGCTTCCTTCCTGCCCGCATGCGCATGACCCGCCCCCGCCTCGCCCTGTTGGCCCTGCTGAGCTGGCCCGTCTTCCCGGGCCTGGCGCAGGATGCGCCCGTTGCCGCGCCGGCCTCTCCGGCACCTGCCGCGGCCAGCGCCGCGCTGCCGCCGGGCGAATGGACCGCCCCGCCGCTGGAACCGTTCGTCGCCACCTACCAGGCCTTCTATAAGGGCAAGGAAGCGGGCGATGCAACGATGCAGGTCACCCACATCGGTGGCGACCAGTGGCGGGTGGACATGGCCGTGCGCGGCCGCAAGGGGTTTGCCAGCGTGCTTGGCCTGAACCTGGAACAGAGCACGGTGTTCGACGTGCGCGGCGGCACCTACGTGCCGCTGACCCAGAGCACGGTGAAGAAGGCGCTGTTCTTCGGCAAGAAGGTCACCGGCGTCTACGACTGGAACGCCCGCACCGCGCAGTGGGACGGCGACCTGAAGAAGGAGCGCCGCCAGCCGATCGCGCTCGAACCGGGCGACCAGAGCGCGCTGCTGCTCAACCTCGCGCTGATGCGCGACGCCCGCCCGGGCAGCACGCTCGGCTATCGCTACGTGGATGTGGGCCGCGTGCGCCGCTACGAATACCGCGCCGCCGACGCCACCGAGAACGTGCAGGTGGGCGATCTCAGCTACGACGCGCTGCGGGTGTTCCGCACCAACGGCGGCGACAACGAAACCATTCTCTGGATCGCCAACGGGGTGCCTACCCCGGTGCGCATCCTTCAGCGCGACAAGGGCGAGGACGAGATCGACCTGCGCCTGGTCGAATACCAAGGAGTGTGATGATGAACCGCCTCGCCCGTCCGTCCGCCCTGCTCGCCGCCGCGGCGCTGGCCGTTGCCAGCCTGCCGGCGTTCGCCCTGCAGCCGTTCACCGCCAATTACCAGGCCAGCTACATGGGCGTGCAGGCCAACGGCACCATGACCCTGGCCTCGGCCGGCGACAACCAGTGGCGCTATTCGCTGCAGATCCAGAACCCGATGGCCACGCTGAGCCAGAGCACCGTGTTCGAGGAGAAGGGCGGCCAGCTGCGCCCGCTCAGCAGCAACGACAGTTCCGCGCTGCTGGTGAAAAAGCGCAGCGTGCAGGCCAAGTACGACTGGAACAGCAACCAGGCCACCTGGAGCGGCGACGTCAAGGCCGATCGCCGTGGCCCGGTGAAGCTGCAGGCCGGCGACATGGACGCGCTGCTGATCAACCTGGCGATCGCCCGCGACCTGGGCGCCGGCAAGCCGCTGACCTACCGCATGGTGGACGAAGGCCGGATCAAGCAGATGACCTACCAGGTCGTCGGCAAGGAGACGCTGACCGTCAACGGCAAGGCGCAGCAGGCCACGAAGGTCTCGCGCACGGACGGCAACAAGGAATTGATCGCCTGGATCGTGCCCGACCTGCCGGTGCCTGCGCGCCTGCTGCAGCGGGAGAACGGTCAGGACGCGCTGGACCTGACGATCCGCTCGCTGAAGTAAGCCACCGCATCGCCCAAACGAAAAGGCCCGCCGGAAACGGCGGGCCTTTTTCATGCTTCATGGCCGACGCACTGCGGAAGCGGCTTCAGCCGCGACCCTGCGGTCCCTCCGTCGCGGCTGAAGCCGCGCCTACGGGGTATTCGCTGGCGCGCTTTTCTCCGCCTTGAACTCGGTTCGGCAATCCACGCGGATCTGCTCGCCGCTGCCACGCCAGTAGAACGTGCTGCACTTGCGATTGCCATCCGTGGTGGTCTTCACCGCCACGGCGTAGAACGACTGGGCGATTTCCGCGCGCGTGGCCGTGCCATCGCCGTTCCAGTCCATGTCCTTGAACTCCACGCCCTGGGTGATCGCCAGGCCGGCCCAGCCGGCCCAGGCCAGCCACGCCAGGATCAGCAGGATCACGCCCAGCAGCACCTTGCGCCGCGTGGTGAAGCGCCCCTTGAGGATCATGCGATGCGCCGGATGATCGCGCCCAGCGATCCCAGCTTCTCCTCGATGTTCTCGTAGCCACGGTCCAGGTGGTAGATGCGGTCGATCGTGGTCTCGCCGTCCGCCATCAGACCGGCCAGGATCAGCGAGGCCGACGCGCGCAGGTCGGTCGCCATCACCGGCGCGCCACTCAGGCGCTCGGCGCCGCGGATGATCGCGGTGTGGCCTTCGACCTGGATGTCCGCGCCCAGGCGCAGCAGCTCGTTGACGTGCATGAAGCGGTTTTCGAAGATCGTCTCGTTGATCACGCCCACGCCGTCCGCCACGCAATTGAGCGCCATGAACTGCGCCTGCATGTCGGTCGGGAACGCCGGGTACGGTGCCGTGGTGAGGCTCACCGCGCGCGGGCGCTTGCCCTTCATGTCCAGGGTGATCGAGTCCTCGGTGCAGTCCAGCTCCGCGCCGGCCTCCTTGAGCTTGTCCAGCACGGCATCCAGCGTGTTCGGGCGCGCGCGGCGCACGGTGACGCGGCCGCCGGTCATTGCCGCCGCGACGAGGAAGGTGCCGGTCTCGATGCGGTCCGGCAGCACCGCATGGCGGCCGCCGCCCAGGCGCTCGACGCCCTCGATGACGATGCGCGGCGTGCCGGCGCCCTCGATCTTCGCGCCCAGGGCGATCAGGCACTCGGCCAGGTCCACGACCTCCGGCTCCATCGCCGCGTTCTCCAGCACGGTGGTGCCTTCGGCGAGCACGGCGGCCATCAGCACGTTCTCGGTGCCGGTGACGCTGACCATGTCGAACACGTAGCGGCCGCCCTTCAAACGCGTGGCGCTGGCCTTGATGTAGCCGTTCTCCACGCTGATGTCTGCACCGAGCGCCTGCAGGCCCTTGATGTGCTGGTCCACCGGGCGCGAGCCGATCGCGCAGCCGCCCGGAAGCGACACTTCCGCCGCGCCGTAGCGCGCTAGCAGCGGCCCGAGCACCAGGATCGAGGCGCGCATGGTCTTGACCAGCTCGTAAGGCGCCACATGGCTGTTGACGGTGCGCGGGTCCACGGTGATCGAACTGCCGCGGGCGAGCGTGCCTTCGTCGATGCTGACGCCGGCGCCAAGCTCGCCCAGCAGCTTCACCGTGGTGATCACGTCGTGCAGGTGCGGCACGTTGGTGATCTCGACCGGTTCGTCGGCCAGCAACGTGGCGCACAGGATCGGCAGGACGGCGTTCTTGGCGCCGGAGATGTTCACTTCGCCGTGCAGCGCGTTGCCGCCGGTGACTACGATTTTGGCCATGGATGTCGGGATGTCGTGGGGAGTGCGCGGGCGGCACGCCAAGGGGGCGTGGGCCGCCGGCGGGTCAGGGAGATTCGTCGGGGGTGACGGTCTTGAGCTGCAGTGCGTGGATCGCACCACCCATCAGGTCGCCCAGCGTCGCGTACACCATGCGGTGGCGGGCCAGCGGCAGCTTGCCGGCGAACGCCGCGCACACCACCGTGGCCTCGAAATGCACGCCATCGTCGCCGCGCACGTCCGCGCGCGCGTCCGGCAGGCCGGATTCGATGAGTTTACGGATGGTTTCGGCGTCCAACGGGCTTTCCTAATAAAATGTCCGGCCATTCTACTCTCCGAGCGGGTCCCCGTATGGCCGCATCGCCCCTTCCGCCAGACGCCGTCAGTGACGACAGCCTCGTCGCCAGCGGGCGCCGGGTGGTGGAGATCGAGCAAGGTGCGCTGGCCGCCGTGGGCGCCCGCATCGGCGCCCCGTTCGCCGCCGCCTGCCGGCTGGTCCTCGCCTCGCGCGGGCGGGTGGTGGCCACCGGCATGGGCAAGTCCGGGCACATCGCGCGCAAGATCGCCGCGACCCTGGCCTCCACCGGCACCCCTGCCTTCTTCGTGCATCCCGGCGAGGCCGGCCATGGCGACCTGGGCATGATCACCGAGGCCGACGTGGTGCTGGCGCTGTCCTACTCGGGCGAGTCGGACGAGGTGCGCATGCTGCTGCCAGTGCTCAAGCGCCAGGGCAACGCCATCATCGCCATGACCGGCCGCCCGCAGTCCACCCTGGCCCAGGCCGCCGACATCCACCTGGACGTCAGCGTGCCCACCGAAGCCTGCCCGCTGGACCTGGCCCCGACCTCCAGCACCACCGCCTCGCTGGCGATGGGCGATGCGCTGGCCGTGGCGCTGCTGGACGCGCGCGGATTCACCGCCGACGACTTCGCCCGCTCGCACCCGGCCGGCAGCCTGGGCCGCCGCCTGCTGCTGCACATCACCGATGTGATGCACAGCGGCGCGGAGCTGCCCAAGGTGCGCGAGGACGCCACCCTCAGCGAGGCGCTGATGGAAATGAGCCGCAAGCGCCTGGGCATGACCGCGGTGGTCGATGCCGACGACCGCCTGCTCGGGCTGTTCACCGACGGCGACCTGCGCCGCGCGCTGGACAGCGATATCGACGTGCGTGCGGCGAACATCCGCGACGTGATGACCCGCCACCCGCGCACCATCGGCGCCGACCAGCTCGCCGCCGAGGCGGCGCGGCTGATGGAGGCCTACAAGATCAACGGCCTGATCGTGGTGGACGAGGCCCAGCGCGCGGTCGGCGCGCTCAACATTCACGACCTGTTGCGCGCCAAGGTGGTTTAACCGCCCAATCCACGGCACGATGCTCCCTTTCCTTTCCCGCGAAGACCTGATGCCCTACGCCCCGCTGCAACGCTTGCCCGCCGACCTCGTCGCCCGCGCCGCCGCGGTGCGCCTGGCGTGCTTCGACGTCGACGGCACGTTGACCGACGGCCGCCTGCACTACGACCACGCGGGCAACGAGAGCAAGGCGTTCTTCGTGCAGGACGGGCTGGGCCTGAAGCTGCTGCAGCGCGCCGGCATCGAGGTGGCGATGATCACCGCCCGTGCCAGCCTCTCGGCCGAACAGCGCGGCCGCGACCTGGGCATCGAGGTGCAGATCGGCGTCGGCGACAAGGCCGTGGCGGTGCGCGAGCTGTGCACGCGCCATGGCCTGGAACCTTCGCAGGTGGCGTTCATGGGCGACGACCTGCCCGACCTGCCCGCGCTGCTGATCGCCGGCCTGGCGGTGGCGCCGGCCAACGCGCACCCGTGGATCGCCGAGCGCGTGCACTGGATCACCACCGCGCGCGGCGGCGCCGGTGCCGCGCGGGAACTGTGCGATGTGCTGCTGGCCGCGCAGGGCAGCACCGAGCGCGTCATCGCGGGGTACGGCGCATGAACTGGCGCACGGTGCTCGGCGCGACGTTGCTGGTGGCGGCGATCCTCAGCGGCTGGTCGGCGTGGCGCCACCGCGCCCATCCGGCCGAGGGGGTGGCGCACGAATCCACCGCCGATTACATGCTGTACGACTTCGAGCTGATCAGCCTGGACAAGGACACCGGCAAGGAGTCGGTGACCTTGCGCGCGCCCGAGGCGCACCGCAACCGCGCCGACCAGACCCTGGACATCACCACGCCGGTATTCCTGCTGCCCGACCAGCAGGGCCTGCCGTGGACGCTGCGCGCGCAGACCGGCTGGGTGAGCCCGAAGGGCGACGAGCTGCGCCTGCGCGGCGATGTCGCCGGCGACAGCCCGACCGCGCCGGGCGTGGTGCCCACCACGTTCCGCACCACCGCGCTGGATGTGTTCCCGCAGCAGCACCTGGCCCGCACCGCGGACCGCGTGACCATGACCCGCCCGGGCCTGAACCAGACCGGTGTCGGTTTCGAGGCCAACCTGCAGACCCGCCAGTACAAGCTCCTTTCACAGGTCAAGACCCGCTATGAACCGAATGCTGCCAACTAAGCTGGCCGCGCTGGCCCTGCTGATGCTGCCGCTGGCCGCCCTGGCCAAGACCACCGATCGCAACCAGCCGATGAACCTGGAAGCGGCCAGCCAGGACTGCAACCTGATGGACGACGACGGCAAGTGCCGCTTCACCGGCAACGTCGTCATCACCCAGGGCACGCTCGAAGTGCATGCCGACACCGCCGACGTCTTCCGCAAGGCGGGCCAGATCGACCGCGTCGTGCTGACCGGCAAGCAGGCGACGTTGAAACAGATCATGGACGACGGCGCCCCGATGAACGCCAAGGCGGACAACATCGAGTACCGCGTCGCCGAGGACACCATCATCCTCACCGGCAACTACACCGTCGATTCGCCCAAGGGCAGCAACGCCGGCCAGCGCATGGTCTATAACACCAAGACCGGCAACATGCAGAGCGGCGGCGACGGCAGCCGCGTGCGCACGGTGCTGCAGCCCAAGACGGCCGCGCCGGCGCCCGCCCAGCCGGCCGCCGGCAAGACGGAGAAGAAGTAATGCTGTCGGCCACCGGACTGCGCAAGCGCTACAAGCAGCGCGAGGTCGTGCGCGACTTCGGCCTGACGCTGGAGGCCGGCGAAGTCGTCGGCCTGCTCGGCCCCAACGGCGCGGGCAAGACGACGTGCTTCTACATGATCGTCGGCTTGGTCGAGGCCGATGCCGGGCGCATCGAACTGGATGGCCGCGACATCACCGCCGACCCGATGTACACCCGCGCCAAGCTCGGCGTGGGCTACCTACCGCAGGAACCGTCGGTGTTCCGCAAGCTCACCGTGGCCGACAACATCCGCCTGGTGCTGGAGCTGCGTGAGGACCTGGACGCTGCCGGGCGGGAGAAGGAACTGAACTCGCTGCTGGACGAACTGCAGATCGGCCATGTATCCGAGCAGCTCGGCGCCAGCCTCTCCGGTGGCGAACGCCGCCGGTGCGAGATCGCCCGCGCGCTGGCCGCGCGCCCGCGCCTGATGCTGCTCGACGAACCGTTCGCCGGCGTGGACCCGATCTCCGTGGGCGAGATCCAGCGCATCGTCACGCACCTGAAGGAGCGCGGCATCGGCGTGCTGATCACCGACCACAACGTGCGCGAGACGCTGGGCATTTGCGACCGCGCCTACATCCTGGCCGAAGGCGGCGTGCTGGCGCAGGGCGCGCCGGACGAACTGCTGCAGAATGCCGACGTGCGCCGCGTGTACCTGGGTGAGACGTTCCGGCTTTGATCGCCTGCTGGCCGGCGCTCAGCCGCCGGCCAGCTCACCCTGCATCTCGCGTACCGACGGGTCGGTCGAGAAGATGAAGCGATAGCGGGGCGCGGGTTCGCCTTCCCAGGGCAGCAGCGCGAAGGTGCCGGCATCAACCGCGTCGGCCAGCGCGCCCTCGCCCTCCGGCCCTAGTTTTCCTTCGACTTCACCCAGGCAGTAGCCCAGCCCACATTCGAAGGTAGCAAGCGTAGCGCCAGCCTCCGCCAGATGACGCTGCGCCTTGCGGGCGTACAGCGCTTTCGAGCGCACTACATCCGGATCGGCTGCGTAACGCCGAGATATCGCGCGAGCGATGCGCTCGAATTCGCTGGACTCCAGCACGCTCCTGGCTGCTTCCATTACCAGCGCGTCATCCACCAGCACTTGGCTCTCGAGGTATCGCACCGTCTCGCCATCAGGCGCGCCACGATGTGGGCGAGCGGCAGCACGCTCGCGTCCGTCGCCCATGCTTGCGGCAGCTTCCGGGCCTGGCGCATCAGGGAACATGCTTCGTGCGTCGTCCCCCGACACCGCTACCTGCCTCTGCAAGGGGACTTCGGGTGCAGGCATCGCGCCACCACCGCAATTTATCAGCAAGATGAGAAACAGCGACAGCAAAGCGACGCCCACTACGGCGATGACGATCTTCATGGATTACCTCGATCGAACGAACACAACCCTGACTCGACCACCGCAGCAATCCCTCACCGGATGCAACACGACCAGATGCGCATGGCATGAGGTGATCTCCCAAGGTCGGGCCTCCAAACTGGCAGGGTCTCTCGGAACCCAGAAGGTGAAATGGGCATGCGCTGACGAAATCCACCAAGTCATTGGATTTTTCCTCGCGCTGGAAGCGACAACCGCTGGCGGGCGAATGCGGCTTTTCGCCAAACGACCCCAGGCCGGCCCTTTTGGCACCAGCCCCCATGCCGTATATCCTTCAGGGCCATGCCGTGCGGGCGCCCCGCCGGCCGCCGCCCCCGGCGCCCTACGTTCAGTGAGCACATGAAGGCACGGCTGCAGACATCGATGGGGCAACAGTTGGTCATGACGCCGCAGCTGCGTCAGGCCATCCGCCTGTTGCAGATGTCCACGACCGAGCTGGAAATCGAGATCGCCGAGGCGGTGGAGACCAATCCGCTGCTGGAATGGACCGAGGAGGCGCCGCTGTCCACCGAGCCCGGCGCTGCCGAGGCGCCGGCCGAACGCCAGGACGAGTACGGCCGCGAGGATGGCCCCGGCGAGGAGTGGACGCCCGACGAAGGCACCTGGGCCACGGGCAGCGGCGGCGGCGACGAGGACGACAGCGGCAGCGCCGCCGAGCGCGTGGCCGAACCGGAAACCCTGGCCGACCACCTGCTGTGGCAGCTGCACCTCTCCCACCTGTCCGAGCGCGACCGCCGCATCGGCGCGGCGCTGATCGACGCGCTCGACGAGGACGGCTACCTGCGCGAACCACTGTCGGCCATCGCCGAGACGCTGGCCCCGGGCATCGTCGCCCGCGAGGACGAAATCCAGACCGTGCTGCACCAGGTGCAGCGCTTCGATCCGGTGGGCATTGGTGCCACGTCGCTGGGCGAATGTCTGGGCCTGCAGCTCAACGCCCTGCCCGCCGATACGCCCGGCCGCGAGCTGGCGCGGCGCATCGTCGCAGGCCCGCTGGAGCGGTTACCGCGCATTGGCGCCACCGGCCTGGCGCAGGAGTTCAAGCTGCCGCTGGCGGAGGTCGAGGAGGCCATCGCGCTGGTGCGCACGCTGGACCCGCGGCCCGGCAAGCAGCTCGGCGCGCTGTCCTCCGATACCTACGTCGTGCCGGACTGCGTGATCTGGCGCCAGCGTGGCGTATGGCGGGTGGCGCTGGCCGGCCGCTCACAACCGCGCATCACCATCCACCGCGGCTACGAACAGCTGATCCGCAGCTGTGGCGAAGCCGACGCCGGCTACCTGCGCGGGCAATTGCAGGAAGCGCGCTGGCTGCTCAAGAGCCTGGAAGCGCGCGGGGAAACACTATTGAAGGTGGCCAACAGCCTGCTGCGCCACCAAGCCGGCTTCCTGGAATTCGGCGAGCAGGCACTGCGCCCGCTCACGCTGCGCGAGATCGCCGGCGAACTGGGCCTGCACGAATCCACCATCTCGCGCGCGATCGCCCGCAAGTACGTGCGCACGCCGCGCGGCACGATCCCGCTGCGGGCATTCTTCGCCTCCGGCATCGATACCGAGGGCGGCGGAGAAGCCTCCAGCACGGCCATTCAGGCCATGATCCGGCGCCTGATCGAGGCCGAGAACCCACGCAAGCCCTTGTCTGACGCCAAGCTGGCCGACCTGCTCAAAAGTTCGGGCGTGCCAGTGGCGCGCCGCACCGTGGCGAAGTATCGTGAGGCCATGAACATTTCCGCCTCCCACGAAAGAGTCCGCATTGGTTGAACCGCTCCGGCGGCGGGAAGTTCATTGACCCACCGAATCCAAAGGAGGTACCCGATGCGCATCGAGACGTACGGCCAGCAGATCGAAGTCACCCCTGCCCTGCGCGAATACGTGGAATCCAAGCTGCAACGCCTGCAGCGACACTTCGACCAGCACTGCGAAGTCCGCGCCCAGCTGGCCCTGCGCAAACCCGACCACCACGTCGAAGCCACCGTCAACCTCCCCGGCCGTACCCTGCACGCCGATGCCAGCGCGCCCACCATGTACGCCGCCATCGACCTGCTCGCCGACAAGCTCGACCGCCTTGTGATCAAGCACAAGGAAAAGAAACATGACCACCACGCCCGCGAGGTGCGCGACAATCTGGCGTGAGCTCATCGCCCAGACCACGTCATGTCCCTGACTGACCTGCTGGCGGCCGTCCGCACCGAGGTGCGGGGGGCCGCCGATCGCGACACCCTGCTGGAAATCGCCGCCGAACGCCTCGCCTGCCGCCAATGCGGCCAGGCCGAATTGCTGGCCAGCCTGCGCGAACGCGAGGCGCTGTGCAGCACCGCGCTCGGCCACGGCATCGCCATTCCGCACGGCCGCGCCCCGGGGCTGGAGCAGCCGCGGGGCATCCTGATCCGCCTGCACACGCCGGCCGATTTCAACGGCGAAGCGGTGGACCTGGCCTTCGCCATGGCCGTGCCCAGCCACTACACCCACGAGCACCTGGCGCTGCTGGCCGAACTGGCCGAGCGCTTCAGCGACGAGGCCTTCCGCCAGGCCCTGCGCCAGGCGCCGGACGCCGACGCCCTGCTCGCGCTGCTCATCCGCCCCCAACCGCAGGCCCACGCCGCATGAATACCAGCATCTCCGCGCGCGAGCTGTTCGACCAGCAACGCGAGAAGCTCAGCCTGCGCTGGGTCGCCGGGCAGAAGGGCGAACGCCGCGAACTGGTGGCCGGCGATACGGTCTCCCGCCGGCCCTCGCTGGCCGGCTACCTCAACGCCATCTACCCGAACAAGGTGCAGATCCTGGGCACCGAGGAACTGACCTGGCTCGATTCGCTCGACGCGCGCCAGCGCTGGGAAACCATCGAGAAGATCATCCAGTTCCAGCCGCTGGCGCTGGTCATCAGCAAGAACCAGCCGCTGCCGGAAGACCTGCGTTCGGCCGCGGACGAATCCAGCACGCCGCTGTGGGTGTCGCCCAAGCGCGGCCACGAGTTGCTCAACCACCTGTCCTACCACCTGGCGCGCACGCTGGCCCCGCGGGTCACCCTGCACGGGGTGTTCATGGAGATTTACTCGATCGGCGTGCTGATCACCGGCGAGGCCGGCTCGGGCAAGAGCGAGCTGGCGCTGGAATTGCTCAGCCGCGGCCACCGCCTGGTGGCCGATGACGCGCCGGAGTTCACCCAGATCGCCCCGGACGTGCTCGACGGCACCTGCCCGGAGCTGCTGCAGGACCTGCTGGAAGTGCGCGGCCTGGGCGTGCTGAACGTGCGCGACATGTTCGGCGACACCTCGGTGAAGAAGAACAAGTACCTGCGCCTGATCGTGCACCTCACCAAGCCGATGACCGAGCCCACCCCGCACGGCTACGAGCGCCTGACCGGCGATTCGGGCACCCGCCATGTGCTGGACCTGGACGTGCCGCTGATCACCCTGCCGGTGATGCCCGGCCGCAACCTGGCCGTGCTCACCGAGGCGGCCACCCGGCTGCACATCCTGCGCACCAAGGGCATCGACCCGGCGGCGATGTTCATCGCCCGCCACAGCAACCTGCTGGAGCGGCGGCCGTGAGCGCCAGCGGCGCGGTGCTGGTGATCGTCAGCGGCCTGTCCGGCTCGGGCAAGTCGGTGGCGCTGAAGACCTTCGAGGACCTGGACTACTACTGTTCGGACAACCTGCCCGTGGAGCTGCTGCCGGATTTCGTGCGCAGCCGCGTGCGCGACCAGGCCCTGGGCGACCAGCGCCTGGCCGTGGGCATCGACGTGCGCGGGCGCACCGACCTGGCCCAGCTCGCGCGCTGGCGCGCGGCCGCGCAGGAATACGGCATCGAGGTGACCCTGCTGTTCTTCGAGGCCACCGACGAGGCGCTGCTCAAGCGCTATGCCGACACCCGCCGCCGGCATCCGCTCAGCCACCTGGGGCTGTCGCTGCCGCAAGCCATCGCCCGCGAGCGCGAACTCACCGCCCCGCTGCGCGAGCAGGCCGACGCGGTGATCGACACCAGCGGCCTGAACGTGCACCAGCTGCGCCGGCGGGTGGTCACCGATTTCGGGCTCGGCCACAGCGACAAGCTCTCGCTGCTGTTCGAATCGTTCGCCTACAAGCGCGGCGTGCCGGCCGAGGCGGACTTCGTGTTCGACGCCCGCGTGCTGCCCAACCCGCACTGGGACCCGGAACTGCGGCCGCTCACCGGCCGCGATGCCGGCGTGCGCGAGTACCTGGAACAGCAACCGGATGTGGTGCGCTACACGGCGCAGATCATCGACCTGCTCGACACCTGGCTGCCGCGGCTGCGCAACGACACCCGCAGCTACGTGACCATCGCCTTCGGCTGCACCGGCGGCAAGCACCGCTCGGTGTACCTGGCCGAGCGCATGGCCCAGCACGCCCGCGACCAGGGCTGGCCGGAAGTGGCCACGTTCCATCGCGAACTGGACTGAACCGGCGCCCGGCCCGGACGCGGGTACGAGTGGCGCACGCTGGCAACGTTTCCAACCGCCGCGTCCAGTGCCTTCACGTGGATACACAATCCCGCCAAAAAGGGCGGCTTGACGCTATCGTCCGGTCATACCGACCTGTTAACGTTTCGCTATGGCCTGTGGCATTCTCCTCATCACCCATCCCGGCATCGGCTCTTCCCTGCTCCAGGTCGCAACCACGCTGTTGCGGCAGTTGCCCCTGAAGACCGAAGCGTTCGAAGTACCGTTCGATGCCGACCTGGACGTCCTGCTGCCGCAGGCTTCCGCGGCGCTGCGCCGGGTCGATGGCGGCGAGGGCGTGCTGGTGATGACCGACCTGTATGGCGCCAGCCCGAGCAACCTGGCCGGCCGCCTGGCCCGGCTCGGCACGCCGGTGCGCCGCGTGTCGGCGCTGAGCCTGCCGATGCTGCTGCGGGTGATGAATTATCCGGAACAGGGACTGCAAGACCTGCCCGCCACGGCGGCGGCAGGGACCCGCAATGGAGCGATAGTCGACGATGCTTGAACGTGAACTCACCGTATCCAACCGCCTCGGGCTGCATGCCAGGGCCACTGCCAAGCTCGTGCAGGTCCTGTCTTCGTTCCGCTGCAACGCCACGCTGGCGGCCAAGGGGCGCGAGGTCAATGCCAAGAGCATCATGGGCGTGATGCTGCTGGCGGCCGGCCAGGGCACGGCGGTGGTGGTGCGCGTGGACGGCGAGGACGAGGCCGAAGCGCTGCAGGCGCTGGTGGAGCTGTTCGAGCGTCGCTTCGACGAGGACAGCTGACGGTGCGGGGCACCGGCCGACGCACCGCCAAGACATCCGCCGCGCCGCCGCGCGCGGCTTCCGGCCTTCGCCTGCAGGGCCATGGCGCCTCGCGCGGCATCGCGCTGGGGCGCGCGCGGCTGCGCCTGCCGCACGTGCTGGAAGTGGCCGAGCAGCGCATTCCCGCCCACTCCGTCGAACAGGAACTCGAACGCTTGCACCGCGCGGTGGATGCCGCGCGCGATGAAATGCACGCCCTGCGCACCCGGCTGCAGGGCGCGATGGTGCGCGAGGTCGGCGAGTTCCTCGACCTGCACGCGCTGCTGCTCGACGACCCCGAGCTGCTGTTCGGCGTGGACGAGCTGATCCGCAACGGCCGCTACAGCGCCGACTACGCGTTGCGCCTGCAGCGCGACCGGCTGGCGGCGGTGTTCGACGGCATGGAGGATGCCTACCTCAAGAGCCGCATGGACGACCTGGACCATGTGATCGGCCGCATCCATGCCTTCCTGCAGAAGCGCAGCCTGGACGTGACCGGCGTGGCCGGCGAGATCCTGGTGTGCGACAACGTCGCGCCCTCCGAGCTGGCGCAACTGCAATCGCAAGGCGTGGTCGGCATCGTGAGCGTGGCCGGCAGCACGCTCTCGCACAGCGCCATCCTCGCCCGCAGCCTGCACCTGCCGCTGGTGGTGGGCACCGCCGAGGCGCTGCACCGGATCAACGATGGCGATGCGCTGATCGTGGACGGCAGCAGCGGGCAGATCATCGTCGAGCCCAGTGCGGCCGACCTGCGTGGCTACCACGAGCGCCTGCGTGTGCTGGCGCGCGAACAGCGCGAGTTGGGCCGGCTGCGCGGCAAGCCCAGCCGCACCCGCGATGGCCACGACATCACGCTGCTGGCCAACGCCGAATCCGCCGACGACGTCGCCCAGGCGCACGCGCTCGGCGCCGGTGGCCTGGGCCTGTACCGCACCGAGTTCCTGTTCCTGCAGCGCAACGAGCTGCCCTCGGAAGAGGAGCAGTTCCAGGTCTACCGCGACACCGTGCTGGGCATGAGCGGCCGGCCGGTGACGATCCGCACGCTCGACCTGGGCGCGGACAAGGCCGACCGCACCGGCCTGGTACTCGGCGACGAGGACAACCCGGCGCTGGGCCTGCGCGGCGTGCGCCTGTCACTGGCGCGGCCGGAAGTGGCCGACGCGCAGCTGCGGGCGATCCTACGCGCTTCCGGCTACGGCCCGGTGCGCATCCTCGTGCCGATGATCAGCTGCCGCGAGGAGATCGTGCTGCTGCGCCGCCAGATCAAGCGGCTGGCCACGCGCCTGCGCGCCGAAGGGCATGCGCTGGCCGAGGACGTGCCGCTGGGCGCGATGATCGAGGTGCCGGCGGCGGCCATCGGGCTGGAAGCCTTTATCGACGACGTGGATTTCCTCTCCATCGGCACCAACGACCTGGTGCAATACCTGCTGGCGGCCGACCGCAACCACGATGCGCTGGCCGAGCTGTACTCGCCCCTGCATCCGGCGGTGGTGCGGCTGCTGCGGCACGTGATCGCCACCGCGCACGCCCACGACACGCCGGTGGCGGTGTGCGGGGAGATCGCCGGGGATCCGCGCTTCGTGCCGATGCTGCTCGCGCTGGGGCTGACCGAGCTGAGCCTGCATCCGGCCACGTTGCTGGAGGTGCGCCGGGCGATCCGCGGCAGCCACCTCGGCGCGCTCACCACCGCCTCGGCGCGATTGCTGCGCGCGCGCGACCGCAAGGGCATCGAGAAGTGGCTGGCCAGCGCGGCCGACGCCGACGCCTGAGCCGCGCCCTGCACGCCGGGCTGTGATCGCTGGCGCACACGGGCGATAATGCCGCCTTCCCGCGCAGCGCGACGTGCTGCGATTCCCCGCCCGCCGCCAGGAGCTGTGCATGGCCGAAGCCATTCGCCACGACAAGACCGCGCGTGCGCTGCGCCTGCTGTCCGATGCACTGGACAGCGGCCGCCTGGGGCCGGTGCGCCGCCTGGTCAACACGCTGGCGCCGGCGGAGATCGGCAACCTGCTCGAATCGCTACCGCCGGGCAAGCGCGAAGTGGTGTGGGGGCTGGTCGATGCCGAGGACGACGGCGAGGTGCTGCTGCACGTCGGCGAGGAGGTGCGTGAAAGCCTGCTGGCGGACATGGACACCGACGAGATCGTCGCGGCGGTCGAAGACCTGGACATCGACGACCTCGCCAACCTGGTCGAGGACCTGCCCGATACCGTCATCGACGAAGTGCTCAAGTCGATGGACCGCGAGAACCGCGAGCGGCTGGAGCAGGTGCTGTCCTACCCGGAGGACACCGCCGGCCGCCTGATGAACCCCGACGTGGTCACCGTGCGCGCCGACGTCAACGTCGATGTCGTGCTGCGCTACCTGCGCCTGCGCGGCGAGCTGCCCGACCACACCGACCACCTGTTCGTGGTCAGCCGCCGCCACCAGTACCTGGGCCGCGTGCCGCTGGCCGCGCTGGTGACCCACGAGGACAGCACGCCGGTCAACCGGCTGATCGACGACGAACAGCCGGCCATCGACGTGGGCGAGAGCGCGCAGGAAGTGGCGCGCCAGTTCTCCGACCACGACTGGATCTCCGCCCCGGTGGTGGACGACAACAACATCCTGCTCGGCCGCATCACCATCGACGACGTGGTGGACATCATCCGCGAGCGCGCCGAGCACCAGGCCATGAGCGCGGCCGGCCTGGACGAGGACGAGGACATGTTCAGCCCGGCGCGGCGCGCGTTCCGCCGCCGGCTGATCTGGCTGTCGGTGAACCTGGGCACGGCATTCATCGCCTCCAGCGTGGTGAGCGAGTTCGAAGGCACCATCGCCCAGCTGGTCGCGCTGGCAGCGCTGATGCCCATCGTCGCCGGTATGGGCGGCAACGCCGGCACCCAGGTGCTGGCGCTGATGGTGCGCGGCCTGGCGCTGGGGCAGATCGGCGCCTCCAACGTGATGACGCTGCTGAAGAAGGAGCTGATGGTCGCGCTGATCAACGGCGTGTGCCTGGGCCTGGGACTGGGCCTGATCGTGCTGGCGTGGTTCAAGCAGCCGATGCTCTCGGTGGTGATCGGCTCGGCGCTGACCATCAACCTGTGCACCGCCGCGCTGGGCGGCGTGCTGGTGCCGGTGACGCTCAAGCGGCTGGGCTTCGATCCCGCACTGGCCGGCGGCGTGATCCTGACCACCCTGACCGACGTGATGGGCTTCCTGAGCTTCCTGGGCCTGGCCACGCTCATCCTGCTGCATTGAGCCGCAAGCCCTCCCCGCGCGCGAAAACGCGCAAGGCCGCGCCTACGCGCGGCCCCTCGCGCCTGCGCCGGGCCGGCGACCTGGCCGCGCTCGCCCTGGTTGGCGCGCATGCCGGCCTGTTGTGGCTGATGACCGCCGACGGCGTGCTGCCCGCCTGGCTGGCCGGCCTGTTCGCCGCGCTCTCGGCGCTGACCTTCGCCGCTTATGCCCGTGACAAGCGCGCCGCCCGCCACGAAGCGGGCCGCACCCCCGAGCTCACCCTGCATCTGCTCGAACTGGCCGGCGGCTGGCCCGGCGCGCTGCTCGCCCAGCGCGCGCTGCGCCACAAGAACCGCAAGCCGTCGTACCAGTTCGCGTTCTGGGCCTGCGTGCTGCTGCACGAGGCCACGCTCGGCCACCTGTTGCGCCAGGCCGGCGGCGGCTGACACGCGCCGGCCGCCAAGCCGAACGGCGCCAGAACGCGCCGGCCGCGCCCACGGCACCTGCACGGCCGGCGCGGCGATACTCCCCGCTCGCATTACCGGAACCTTGCATGCGCCGCCGCCAATTCCTCCTCGCCCTCGGAGTGTCGATGCTTGCCGCCTGCGCCTCCACCCCGCCCGCGCCGCCGCGCGGCCATTTCGTCCACCGCGAACTGGAGCTGGAGGGCCGCACCTACCGCTACCAGGTGTTCGTGCCGCTGGCCCGCCAGCAGCAGGCAGGCCCGTTACCGATCGTGCTGTTCCTGCACGGTTCGGGCGAACGCGGCGACGACGGCCACAGCCAGACCGAATCGGGCCTGGGCCCCTACCTGCGCGAACATGCCACGCAGTTCCCCGCGCTGGTGGTGCTGCCGCAGGTGCCCGAGGACGAGCAGTGGATGGGCGTGAACGCGCGCATGGCGCTGGCCACGCTCGATGCGGCCAGTGCCGAGTTCCAGGCCGACCCGGCGCGCACCTACCTCACCGGCATGTCGATGGGCGGCTACGGCACGTGGGAGATCGCGTTGATGGCGCCGCAACGCTTCGCCGCCCTGGTGCCGATCTGCGGCGCGCTGCATTCGGCGCGCGCCGACGAGGACCAGCTGTACGTGAGCGAGGTGGCCGGCGTGCGCGACCGTTATACTGCGGTGGTCCATCGCCTGCGCCAGGTCCCGGTGTGGATGTTCCATGGCGCGCTGGACGACCTCGTGCCACCAGGCGACGACCGCCGCCTGTACAAGGCCGCGCGGCTGGCCAACGCCAACATGCGCTACAGCGAATACCCGGAGGGCAACCACAACGCCTGGGACGCGACCTATGCCGATGCGCGGATGTGGGACTGGATGTTCGCCCAGCGGTTGAAGGACGTGCCGGCGGGTTGATGCCCGGCACTTGACGGTCTACCGCGCGCTGGAAGACGCTCGGCCGCACTCCATCATGGAAGGGGAATCAGATGGCCCGTGTGATCCCTGCCGTGGGCCTGCTGCTGGCCTCGCTCGCGTGGCTGCCGTCGCACGCCCAGGTCATGCGCCGCACCTGGGTGGAACGGCAGCCGACCGAAACCGGCATCGGCCAGCAGTATCGCGCCACGGTCACGCAGGCCGCGCAGCAGGCCAAGGCGGGCGACATGCGTGCCGCACTGGCCACCCTGCAACCCGTGGCCGCCTACTGCGACGCCCAGCTCCAGCGGGTGGACGTGCGGTTCATCAGCGTGGCGTCGGCCGAGCAGTACAACCTTTACATGCGCGAGAACCATGCCGACGACACGCCGGTGGAGTGGCTGGACATCGCCTGCGCGGAGGCCTATCACTACCAGGGTTATGCGCGGTACGACCAGAAGCAGTACGCGCAGGCGTTGCCCTACCTGGAAAAAGCCATCGCGCTGGCGCCCTATTTCCCCGACGCATTGAACGAGCGCGCCGCGGCGCTGAACCAGCTCGGCCGGCTGGACGAGGCGGTCGCCACGTACCGGCAGGTCATCGCGCTGGGGGAAAAGGTGCCCGAATCGGCCTACATGGCGCCGCTGGCACGGCGGGGCATCGGATGGGCGCTGGTGGAAAAGCAGGACTGGGCCGGAGCGCGGCAGGCCTACGAACAGTCGCTGGTGATCGATCCCGGCAACGAACTGGCGTTGTCCGAGCTCGAATACATCAGGCAGCACGCGCCGCTGTAGGCGCGGCTTCAGCCGCGACGGCTGGATTCCCGCGGTCGCGGCTGAAGCCGCTCCTACAAGGATTTCCCGGCAGCGAGGAAAACCGCCGTGCGCCCCGCGCGTCTCAGCGCGCGCGCCGCACCCGCCGCGCGACCTCGCTGATCACGGCAATCGCCGCTGTCAGCAACGCCATCGAAACGAACTGCGCACGCGTGTCCGGCGTGGCGATCAGCAGCACGAAGATCAACGCGAGGATCGCCAGCGCCAGCACCGTGAGCCAGGGATAGCCGCGCATGCGGAACGGCAGCGGCGTGCCGGCGCGGTCGGCGCGCGCGCGCAGCACCAGCTGCGCCAGCAGCGAAATCGTCCACACCAGCAGGCAGGTGGCGCCGACGATGTTGAGCAGCATCGGCAGCACGCGGTTGGGATACAGCAGTTCCAGCACGGCGGCCACGAAACCGAACGCCACGCTGGCCAGCACCGCGGCCACCGGCACCTTGCGCGCGCTGGTGCGCGCCAGCCAGCGCGGCGCCTCCCGGCGCTGGGCCAGCGAATAGATCATCCGCGAGGCGCCGTAGAGGTTGGCGTTGAGCGCCGACAGCAGCGCCACCACCGCGATCAACGTGATCGCCGTGGCCGCCCCGGGGATCGCCGCGGCCTGCAGCACGGCGGCGAACGGCGACTTCAGCGCCTCGCTCGTCCACGGCACCACGGCGATGATCACGCTCAGCGAGCCGATGTAGAACACCAGGATGCGCCAGGCCACGGTGCGGATGGCGCGGGCGATGCTGCGCTCCGGGTCGGCGGTTTCGGCCGCGGCCACCGCCACGATCTCGGTGCCGCCGAAGGCAAACACCACCACCAGCAGCGCCGCGCCGATGCCGGCCAACCCGCGCGGGGCGAAGCCGCCGTGGGCGGTGAAGTTGGACAGGCCCGGCGAGGGCGCATGCGGCAGCCAGCCGGCCAGCAGCGCGAAGCCGATGGCGATGAAGGCCAGGATGGCCACCACCTTGAGGATGGCGAACCAGAATTCGAACTCGCCGAAGTTGCGCACGCCCAGCAGGTTGATCGCGGTGAAGCCCGCCATGAAGGCCACCGCCAGCGCGGGCACCGGCACCGCCGGCCACACTGTGGACAGCAGCCCGGCCGCGCCCACCGCTTCGGCGGCGATCACGATCACCAGCTGCACCCACCACAACCAGCCCACGGTGGCGCCGGCGGTTTCGCCCATCGCATCGGCCGCGTACACCGAGAACGCGCCGCTGGTGGGCTTGGCCGCGGCCATCTCGCCCAGGGCGTTCATCACGATGATCACCAGCGCGCCGGCGACGAGGTAGGAAACCAGCACCGCCGGGCCGGCGGCCTGTACGCCCACCCCGGAGCCAAGGAACAGGCCGGCGCCGATCGCGCTGCCCAGTCCCATCATGATCAGCTGGCGCGGCTTGAGGGCGTGGCTGAGGCGTTCGGCGGGCGCGGCGGGCTGGGTCATGGGTGCGGAGGTTGGCGGTGAACGCGACAAGATACGCGCTGGCCGCGCGCCGCGCCTAGCCGCAGTGCAGGAAAAACGGCGGCCAGGGCGCTCAGGGCTTGGGCGCGGCCACCGGCCGGCCCTCGGCCGCGGCCCCGCGCAGCGCTGGCAGGTAGCGCCGGCTGCACGGCAGCACGCTGCCGTCGTCCATGTGCACGCTGGCATCGCCGCTGTCCTGCGGCTCAATCGACACCACCCGGCCCAGGTTGACCAGGTAGCTGCGGTGCACCCGCACGAATACCGCCGGGTCCAGCCGCGCCTCGATGCCGGCCAGGGTGCTGCGCAGCGGGTAGTCGTGCCCGCGCACGTGCAGGTTGACGTAGTTGCCGGCGGCCTGCAGCCACTCGATGTCGGCGGCGGCGACGAGGAAATCGCGGCCGAGCTTGCGCACCAGGAAGCGTTCGGGGCGGTCCACCGGTTCCAGCGGCGGGCCTTCGTCGGGCAGGTCGAACAGCCGTGCCTCGCCCTGCAGCCGGCGGCCGAACCAGGCCGCCGCGTGGGTGGTGATGACCAGCAGCGCGAAGGTACGCACGTCCTTGAGGTATTCGTAGCCCCAGCGCACCCACGGGTCGCCGAAATCATAGTGTTCGCCGAGCAGCGCATAGACCGCCTTGCGCACCGCCACCATGCCGGCCACGTGCAGCACCGACCACGCCACGCTGCCGAGCAGGTACAGCGGCAGGCGGCGGCGCCAGTTGTCGGCATGCAGCGGCCAGCGCGCGCAGGCCGCCAGCACCAGCGGCAATAGCGCCAGCGCCACGGCCACGCTGCTCAGCTCCCAGGTCAGCAGCTGCCAGGCCGCGACCGGCAGGCCGTCGCGCTGGGCGTCCATCAGGCCGGTGGCGGCATTGCCCAGCCCGGCGCTGAGGAACACCACGACCCAGAACACCACCACCCAGCGCCGGCTGCGGTGCTGGGCGTCGTCGGTGGCCGGGGCGGGACGGGCGGATGCGGGTAGCGTCGTCATCCGCGCATTCTAGGTGGCGCGGCGGCGATTGCGTTCCGCGCCGTCCCCCCGGGACCGCGATTGGTCCCAAACCCCGCGCGGATCGTCACTTCGAGCGCCCGCCGGCAGACGCGGCGCGGACGATGGCGCCTCCTTCCGCTGGGACCGCGCCATGAACCGCCGCCACGATCTCGACGCCCTGCGCGTCATCGCCTTCGGCCTGCTGATCCTCTACCACGCCGGCATGCTGTACGTGGCCGACTGGGACTTCCATCTCAAGAGCACCTACCTTTCCGAAGGACTGCAGGGCGGGATGATCGCGCTCAGCCGCTGGCGCATGCCGCTGCTGTTCCTGATCTCGGGCATCGCCCTGGGCCTGCTGCGGCCGGCGCAGCTCGGCCGCGCCGCCCTGCTGCGCAGCTGGCGCCTGTTGCTGCCGCTGCTGTTCGGCATGTTCGTGGTGGTGCCGATCCAGCCCTATTGCGAGGCGCTGGCGCAGGGCCACATCGAGCCGGGCTTCGCGCAATTCCTGCTGCGCTACTGGCAGGTGAGGCCGTGGCCGCCGGGCACGTTCACCGGCGCCGAGTTCGGCATCACCTGGAACCACCTGTGGTACCTGGCTTACCTGTGGCCGTACACCATGCTGCTGCTGGGCGTGCTGGCGCTGCTGCGCCGGCCGGCGCTACAGGCGGCGGTGGCGCGGTGGCGCTCACTGCGGGTGCCGGCGGCCGCCTGGCTGTTGCTGCCCATCGCCTGGGAAGCGTTCAACCTGCTGTGGGTGATGCCGCGCTGGGCGCCGACGCATGCGCTGTTCGGCGACTGGTTCGTGCATGCCGAATCCCTGCCGCTGTTCCTGCTCGGCTACGCGGTAGCGCGCAACGAGACGTTCTGGGCGCGGGTGCGCCGCTGGCGCTGGGGCGCCTTGGGCGTGGCCGTGCTGTGCCTGGGTATCGAGCTGGGGCTGCGCAGCGCGGGCCGGCACCACGTCGAGGTGCATGGCATCTGGGCGCAAGTGCCGTGGTACGCGGTCGAGCGCATCGCCCGCGCCGGCTATACCTGGACCGCCTTGCTGGCGATCTTCGGCTGGGGGCAGGTGTGGCTCAACCGACCGTTCCGCTGGCTGCCCTACTGCACCGAGGCGGTGTATCCCTGGTACATGCTGCACCAGAGCGTGATGATCGCCCTGGCGTTCTGGCTGATTCCGCTGCACCTGGGCCCGGTGGTCGAACCGTTGCTGGTGATCGCCGGCACCGCCGCCGGCTGCCTGCTGCTGCACGAGGGCGTGATCCGCCGCGTGGGCTGGCTGCGGCCCTGCTTTGGCCTGAAGGCGCAGCGCCGGGCCGTGGCCCCGGCGCTAGCGCCCGCCGCGGCCACGGCCACGGCCTGAGCGCAACGCGGCTCAGCCGGCGATGTCGAGGCGGTTGTCGCTGCGATCGGCATCGGGCAGCTTCGCGTCCGGGTCCAGGCGGACGTGCAGCACCTTCTGGTGGGTGGGCAGCTTCACTTGCGGCGCCTTCTGCTGCAGCCACGCCTCGACCGGCACGCGCTGGTCGAGATGGCTGCCATCGGCCAGGTCCACGCGCAGGGTGGCCGGCATTACCAGCTTCTGCCGGCTGCCCAGTGTCACCAGTAGGCCCTTGGCGGGGTCGTTGTCGACGTAGTGCGCCTCGCGCACGCCCATGTCCAGCTGCCAGTTGTGGAAGTACCAGCCGCGCCACCACCACGACAGGTCCTCGCCGGATTCGCTTTCCATGAGGCGGAAGAAGTCCGACGGGTCCGGATGCTTGAACGCCCAGGTGGCGATGTACTGGCGGAACGCCGGATCGAAGCGCGCCGGGCCGAGAATCTGCTCGCGCAGCAGCACCAGGCCCAGCGCGCCCTTGAAGTAGGTCAGCGGGTGGCGGTACTTCTCGCTGGTGGCGTCGGCGGTATCCATCAGCGTCGGGGCGTCCGCATCGGCCAGCAGCGGCAGTATCTCCTCGACCGGGTTGCCGCCCTTCGGCGCGTATTCCGAATCGCGCTTGGGCGCGTACTCGCCATGATGGAACGCGTCGGAGGCGTAGATGTCGATGAAGGTGTTGAAGCCTTCGTCCATGAACGCGTGCCGGCGCTCGTTGGAGCCGACGATCATCGGGAACCAGGTGTGGCCGATCTCGTGGGCGGTGATCCAGAACAGCGGCTTGCCGGCGTCGTCCATGCCGTCGAAGACGATGCCCGGGTATTCCATGCCCGCACCATGCCCGCCGAGGTTGACCGCCACCGGCCACGGGTACGGATACCACTGCGAGAAATGCTCGATGGCGCCCTTCACGTATTCGGTGGAGCGGTTCCACTTGTCCGCGCCCACGCCTTCGACCGGGTACACCGACATCGCCAACGCATGGCGGCCTTCGGGCAGGTCGATGCGCGCGGCGTCCCATACGAACGCCGGCGAGGCGGCGAAGGCCACGTCGCGGGTATGCGCCATGTGGAAGCGCCAGGTGCGCGTGCCCTCGCGCGTGGGCCGGCTGGCGGGGTCGGTGACTTCCTGCGGCGTGCGGATCAGCACGGTCTGCTCGCTGTCGGCGGCCTGGCGCAGGCGCGCGCGCTGCGTGGCGGTGAGCACTTCCTGCGGGTTGACCAGTTCGCCGGAACCGGCGACGAGGTAATCCCACGGCACGGTCACCGCGTAGTCGAAGGTGCCGTATTCGAGATAGAACTCCGAGCCCAGGTAGGGCTGGGTGTCCCAGCCGCGCAGGTCGTCGTAGACCGCCATGCGCGGATACCACTGGGCGATCTCGTAGATCTCGCCGTTCGCACTCGGGGTCACCGCCGTGCGGCCACCCCAGGTGCCGGGGATGTCGTAGTCGTAGCGGATGTGCAGCTTCAACGCCTGGCCCTGCCCGGCCAGCGGCTGCGGCAGATCCACGCGCAGGCGGGTGTCGTCGACGAGGTAATGCGCCGGCACGCGCTTGCCGGCGCGCTCGACCTCGACCGCCGCGATGCGCAGGCCTTCGGTGGTTTCGGCGCGGCGCGTCGGGCGCGCCATGCTGGCGCGCGAATCGGCGCGGTAGAGGTTCTGGTCCAGTTGGAGCCAGAGCACGTCGAGCGTATCGGGGCTTCGGTTGGTGTAGGTGATGGTGGCATCGCCGGAGAGGCGGTGCGTGGCCGGGTCGATCCGCGCCTGCAGGTCGTAGTCGGCCTGGTTCTGCCAGAACAGCGGGCCCGGGACGCCGCCGCCGCTGCGGTAGGCGTTGGGCGCCTGCGGCAGCTGCAGCGGGGCGAACAACTCGCGAGGATCGAAGCCGTTGTCGGCAGCGGCCGCGTGAGCGGGGGAAGCAAGGGCCAGGACGGCCGCCACGGCCAGCGGGCCGCGCATCGACAGGCGCATCGGGAATCCGGGGGACGACGAGGGAACCGCCATCCTAGGCAGCGACAGCCCGGTGGCTGCACTGCCATTGGTCATTGGCCGGCGGCGCGCGCCGGGCGCCCGCTTACCCCAGCAGCGTCTCCAGCACCGCCATGCGCACCGCCACGCCGTTGGCCACCTGGCGCAGCACCCACGATTGCGGCCCGTCCACCACTTCGTCGGTGATCTCCACGCCGCGGTTGATCGGGCCGGGGTGCAGCACGGCCGCCTCGGGGGCGGCGCGGCGCAGGCGCTCGGCGGTCAGGCCGTAGCGTGCGTGGTAATCCTCCAGCGAGGGCACGAGTCCTTCTTCCATGCGTTCGCGCTGCAGGCGCAGCATCATCACCGCGTCCACGCCTTCGAGCATCGCATCGAGGTCCTCGCCCACCTGGCAGCCATCGAGGATGCCGTCCTCCGGCAACAGGGCCGCAGGTCCGCACACGCGGATCTCGCCCGCACCGAGCGTACGCAGTGCATGCAGGTCCGAGCGCGCCACGCGCGAATGCTTCACGTCGCCCACGATCACCAGCTTCAGCTTGGAGAAATCGCTGCCCTTGGCCTGGCGCAGGGTGAGCATGTCCAGCAGGCCCTGGGTGGGATGCGCGCTGCGTCCGTCGCCGGCGTTGATCAGCGCGGTGCCCTCGCCCGCCTCGCCGGCCAGGCGCTCCACCGCGCCATCTTCCGGGTGGCGCACGACGAAGCCGCGCACGCTCATCGCTTCGAGGTTCTTCAACGTGTCGCGATCGGTCTCGCCCTTGCGGGTGGAAGACGTGGAGGCATCGAAGTTCAGCACGTCCGCGCCCAGCCGCTGCGCGGCCAGCTGGAAGGAGCTGCGCGTGCGCGTGGAGGGCTCGAAGAACAGCGTGCACACCGCGCTGCCGGCCAGCACGTTGCGCTTGCCGACGCGGCCCACCGCCGCATCACGGATCTGCCCGGCGCGGTCCAGCAGCTGCAGCAGCGTGGCACGCGGCAGGCCTTCGAGGGTAAGCAGGTGACGCAGACGGCCGTTGGAATCCAGTTGCATGGTCATGGCGGAAGGAGGGAGGTCAGGAAAGCGGGATGACCTGGTCGGGCGCGGCGAACCAGCGCTCGACGATGACGGCCGCGGCCACGGCATCCAGCGCCTCGGCATCGCGGCGGCGCTTGCGGCCCTCGGCGCGGTCGCGCGCGAAACGCTGCGCGGCCTCCACCGAACTGGAACGTTCGTCGACCAGCACCACCGGCAGCCGGTAGCGCTCGCGCAACTGGCGGGCGAAGGCGTGGGCCCGCTTGCGCGCGGGCTGGTCCTCGCCTTCGAGGGTGAGCGGATCGCCCACCACCAGCCCGGCCGGCCGCCAGTCGCGATGCACGCGGTCCAGCGCGGCCCAGTCCGGGCCTGCGCCATGTACGTCGATCACCGCCACCGCACGGGCGCCGGCACCGAGCGCGCTGCCGACCGCCACACCGATGCGCCGCGAGCCGACATCGAAGCCGAGCACGGTGGCGTCGAAGGGGATCGCGGGCGCCTCAGGCATGTCCGCTGTAGTCGGTGAGGCGGAACAGGTCCACGCCGATGCGGCCGGCCGAGGCCTGCCAGCGCTGTTCCAACGGCAGCTCGAACAGCAGTTCTTCGTCGGCGGGCGCGGTGAGCCAGCTGTTTTCGCCGATCTCCAGTTCCAGCTGCCCGGCGCCCCAGCCGGCGCAGCCGAGCGCGACCAGCGCGTGCGCCGGGCCTTCGCCGCGGGCCATGGCTTCGAGCACATCGCGCGAGGTGGTCAGGTACAGGCCGGCGCCGAGCGCGATGCTGGAATCCCAGGGCTGGCCGTCGTGGACGACGAACCCGCGCTCCGGGTGCACCGGCCCGCCACTGAGCACGAGCTGCTCGCGCAACGCCGCATCTTCGGTCTCGATGCCCATCTGGCCGAGCACTTCGCCCAGCGTGTATTCGGAGGGGCGGTTGATCATCACGCCCATCGCGCCGTTGTCGTCGTACTGGCAGATCAACGCGACGCTGCGCGAAAAGTTCGGGTCCGACAGCGCCGGCAGCGCAATCAGGAGTTGGCGGGTCAGGTGGGTGGCCGGCGCGGACATGGCCACCATTCTACCGCCCCGGCGGCGCGCGCAGGCGCGAGGCGCGGAATCTGCACATAATCGTCACGGGGCGACGCCTCGCCACCAGGAAACGGACACATGAGCGGCTACTGCAGCATCGCCCCCGGCCACCCGGTCCACGGGCACTACCACGACCACGAATACGGCTTTCCCCAGCGCGAGGAAACCGAACTGTTCGAACGCCTGCTGCTGGAGATCAACCAGGCCGGGCTGAGCTGGGAAACCATCCTGAAGAAGCGCGAAGGCTTCCGCCGCGCCTACGCCGGCTTCGACGTCGACACCGTGGCGGCCTATGGCGAGGCGGATATCGCGCGCCTGATGGAAGACCCGGGCATCATCCGCAACCGGCTCAAGGTGCTGGCGGCGATCCACAACGCGCAGGTGATCCAGGGCCTGCGCGCCAGCCACGGCGGGTTCGCCGCGTGGCTCGATGCTCACCACCCGCGCAGCAAGGCCGAATGGGTGAAGCTGTTCAAGAAGACCTTTCGCTTCACCGGCGGCGAGATCACCGGCGAATTCCTGATGAGCCTGGGCTACCTGCCCGGCGCGCACCACGCCGGCTGCCCGGTATATGCGCGTATCGACGCGCTTGGCCCGCCCTGGCGGCAGGCCTGACATTCCACGGCGCCTGCACATCGCGGGCACGTCGCCTTACACGCCCTGGGCCAACGTGGCCGCATGGGCATCCGCATCGGTATTTCCGGCTGGCGCTATCCCCGGTGGCGCGGCCGTTTCTATCCGCCGGGGCTGCCGCAACGCGAGGAACTGGCCTATGCCGCGCGGTGCTTTCCGAGCATCGAACTCAACGGCTCGTTCTATTCGCTACAGCGGCCACAGAGCTGGCAGGCCTGGCATGACGACACGCCCGCGCGCTTCGTCTTCGCGGTGAAAGGGCCGCGCTTCATCACCCATACCAAGCGGCTGCGCGATTGCGCCAAGCCGCTGGCGAACTTTTTCGCCTCCGGCCTGCTGGCCCTGGGCCCCAAGCTGGGGCCGATCCTGTGGCAGCTGCCGCCCACGCTGAAGTTCGATGCGGCGCTGCTGGAGGAATTCTTCGCGCTCCTGCCGCGCGACGCCGAACAGGCCAGCGCACTGGCGCAGCGGCGCGACCGCACGCTGATGCGCGGCCGCAGCGTGCTGGCCGCGGAAGGACGCGGCCGTATCCGCCACGCGCTGGAGGTGCGCCACGAGAGCTTCGAAGACCCGGCCTTCATCGCGCTGCTGCGCCGCCACCGCATCGCGCTGGTGGTCGCCGACGCGGCCAGCCGCTATCCGCTGATGGAAGACGTCACCGCGGATTTCGTCTACGTGCGGCTGCACGGCGATGCCGAGCTGTATGCCAGTGGCTACAGCGACGCGGCGCTGGACCGCTGGGCGCGCAAGATCGACCGATGGGCGAAGGGCGGCGAACCTGGCGATGCCGCCCGCCACGCACCTAGGGCACCGGCGCGGACCCGGCGCGACGTGTACTGCTATTTCGACAACGACGCCAAGGTGCACGCGCCGTTCGACGCCGCGGGCTTGATGGCACGGCTCGGGCATCGCCCGCTGCGCCCTACCGCGCTGCCGGCCAAACCCTAGGCGCGGCGGTCAGACGCCCATGTACCGATGCGGCCGGTGGTTGAACATCAGCACCAGGCTCAGCACCAGCGCGCCGAGCGCGGAGTAGATGACCTTGTCCGGCTGCAACAGGAAGAAGGCCACCACCATCAGCATCGCGTCGAAGCCCAGCTGCACGCGCCCGGCGCTGATGCCACGCGTCTGCTGCAGATAGACGGCCAGGATGCCCACGCCCCCGAGGCTGCCGCGATGGCGGATGAAGAACAGGATGCCCAGCCCCGAGAGCGCGCCGCCGGCCAGCGCCGAGAACAGCGGGCTCACGTGCGCGTACTCGGCCCAGCGCGGCAACAGGTCGGTCAGCGCGCCGCACGCGCCCACGGCCAGGAAGGTCTTGGCGGTGAATTCCCAGCCCATGCGCCGCACCGAGAGCCAGTAGAAGGGCAGGTTCACGATCACGAACACCAGGCCGAAGTTCCAGCCCAGCGCGTAATGCAGCAGGAAGGACACGCCGGCCATGCCGCCGATGAACAGTCCGCCCTTGGCGAAGATCGCCAGGCCCATCGAGGCGATGAGCGTGGCCAGCACCATGCCCTGCACGTCCTCGGCCACGGAATGGTGGAAGGCGCGGTCGTCGGCCGGGGTGCCGGTGGCGTCGGCGGGCGGGGTCAGCGGGCCGGCGGTCACGAGCGGACTGTCGGAATGCACGGCTTCGCCGCCGGCCGGCAGGTCGGAAACGGAAGGATTCATCGGGGAGCATCGGTGACGCGGGGGCGCGTATTAGACAACAAGCCCGCGACACTTGCATGAAGACCCCCGCGCCCTGAAACGACCGCGCCCGCTGCGGTGGCAGCGGGCGCGGGGGCAAAGTACGAGTACCGGGCGCGGCTCAACGCACTTCCGCGATCTCCACCCCATCCAGGCCCTGGGCCAGCGTCTTGGCATCGCCGCCCTGGGAGAGCTTGATGCGCAGGCGCACCTCGTTCTGCGAGTCGGCGTAGCGCAGGGCGTCCTCGTAGGAGATCTCGCCGGCCTGGTACAGCTCGAACAGGCTCTGGTCGAAGGTCTTCATGCCCAGGTTGGTGGACTCCTTCATCACTTCCTTGATCTTGTGGATCTCGCCCTCGCGGATGTAGTCCTGCACCAGCGGCGTGCCCAGCAGGATCTCCATCGCCACGCGGCGGCCCTTGCCATCCGGCGTGGGCACCAGCTGCTGGGCGACCACGCCCTTCAGGTTCAGCGACAGGTCCATCAGCAGCTGGCTGCGGCGGTCTTCCGGGAAGAAGTTGATGATGCGGTCCATCGCCTGGTTGGCGTTGTTCGCGTGCAGGGTGCACAGCACCAGGTGGCCGGTTTCGGCGAAGGCGATGGCGTGGTCCATGCCCTCGCGGGTACGCACCTCGCCGATCATGATCACGTCCGGCGCCTGGCGCAGGGTGTTCTTCAGCGCATTCTCCCAGCTGTCGGTGTCGATGCCGACCTCGCGCTGGGTGATGATGCAGCCCTCGTGCTTGTGCACGAATTCGATCGGGTCCTCGATGGTGATGATGTGGCCGGTCGAATTCTGGTTGCGGTAGCCGATCATCGCCGCCAGCGAGGTCGACTTACCCGTGCCGGTGGCACCGACGAAGATGATGATGCCGCGCTTGGTCATCGCCAGCGTCTTGATCACCGGCGGCAGGCTCAATTCTTCCACGGTCGGGATGCGCGTCTCGATGCGACGCAGCACCATGCCCACCTGGTTGCGCTGATAGAAGCAGCTCACGCGGAAGCGGCCCACGCCGGCCACGCCGATGGCGAAGTTGCACTCGTGGGTCTTTTCGAACTCCTCGCGCTGCGAGGGGGTCATCACGTTCAGCACCAGGTCGCGGCTCTGCTGCGCGGTCAGCGGCGTCTGCGTGATCGGGGTGATCTTGCCATGCACCTTGATGGACGGCGGCATGCCCGAGGTGATGAACAGGTCCGACGCCTTCTGGTGCGCCATCAGCTTGAGGAACGAGGTGAAGTCGATGGTGCTCATGGCGGCTCTCCGGGAATCGGGATCGGGGCGGCGTGGTCGGACCGGGGCGCCCCGGCGGCGGAACGGCCGCCGCGACGCTCACGCATCGCGGCGGGCGCGCATCATTCGAAGATGCGCTTGTCCTTGGCGTACTCGCGGGCCTGGTTGCGGGTGATCAGGCTGCGCTTGACCAGGTCCTGCAGGTGCTGGTCCAGCGTCTGCATGCCGGACTGCTGGCCGGTCTGGATGGCCGAGTACATCTGCGCCACCTTGTCCTCGCGGATCAGGTTGCGGATGGCCGGGGTGCCGACCATGATTTCCCACGCCGCGGTACGGCCACCGCCGACCTTCTTCAGCAGCGCCTGCGAGATCACCGCGCGCAGCGATTCGGACAGCATCGAGCGCACCATCGGCTTCTCGCCGGCGGGGAACACGTCGATGATGCGGTCGATGGTCTTGGCCGCCGAGCTGGTGTGCAGCGTGCCGAACACCAGGTGGCCGGTTTCGGCCGCCGTCAGCGCCAGGCGGATGGTTTCCAGGTCGCGCAACTCGCCGACCAGGATGATGTCCGGGTCTTCGCGCAGCGCCGAGCGCAGCGCTTCGTTGAAGCCGTGCGTGTCGCGGTGCACCTCGCGCTGGTTGATCAGGCACTTCTGCGAGGTGTGGACGAATTCGATCGGATCCTCGACGGTGAGGATGTGGCCGTATTCGTTCTTGTTGATGAAGTCGATCATGCCGGCGAGCGTGGTCGACTTGCCCGAGCCGGTCGGGCCGGTCACCAGGATCAGGCCCTGCGGCTGCTCGATCAGCTGGCGGAAGATCGGCGGGCAGCCGAGGTCCTCCAGCGTGAGCACCTCGGAAGGAATGGTACGGAACACCGCACCGGCGCCGCGGTTCTGGTTGAACGCATTGACGCGGAAGCGCGCCAGCGACGGGATCTCGAACGAGAAGTCGACCTCGAGGAATTCCTCGTAGTCGCGGCGCTGCTTGTCCGACATGATGTCGTACACCAGCGCATGGACCTGCTTGTGGTCCAGTGCCGGAATGTTGATGCGGCGAACATCGCCGTCGACACGGATCATCGGCGGAAGCCCTGCGGAAAGGTGCAGGTCCGACGCCTTGTTCTTGACCGAGAAGGCCAATAGTTCAGCGATATCCATACGCTGCGTTTCCCCTGGCTGCGACTGGAAAGGTTTATCCCCGGCCGGCAGTATAGCGCCCTTGCTTGTGGCTGGAAGAAGACGTCGTGCCGGTTTCCCCGTTGCAAACGATCCTGGCGGAAATGGACAACGCCGCGCGCGCGGCCGGGCGGCCACCGGCGCGCCTGCTGGCTGTTTCCAAGACCCAGCCGGCCGAATCGGTGGCCGCGCTGGCGGCCGAGGGACAGGTCGCCTTCGGCGAGAACTACGTGCAGGAAGCGGCTGGCAAGATGGCCGCGCTGGGCGAGCGGGGCCTGGAATGGCACCTCATTGGCCACCTGCAGTCCAACAAGGCCGAGCAGGCGGCGCAGCTGTTCGACTGGGTGCAGACGGTGGACCGGCCGAAATTGGTCGGCGCCCTCGCCCGCCACCGCCCTGCCGGGCGCGGGCCGCTGAACGTCCTCATCCAGGTGAACATCGACGACGAAGCCAGCAAGCATGGCTGCGCGCCGGACGCGGTGCCGGCGCTGGCGGACGCCATCTCCGCCCAACCCGCGCTGCGCCTGCGCGGGCTGATGGCCATCCCGGCGCCGTTCCCCGAGCGCGAACGCCGGCAGGATGCGTTCGCCCGCATGCGCACCTTGTTCGAATCACTGGCAGCCGCCCATCCCGGGGTGGATACGCTGTCGATGGGCATGAGCAGCGACTTCGCCGATGCCATCGCCAGCGGCGCCACGATGGTGCGCGTGGGCACCGCGCTGTTTGGCGCGCGGGGCACCCGCCCCACCTGACGATGCGGCAAAGCCCGATCCACATCGGGTCGCCGAAGCATCATGCTAATGCTTGACGATAGTAACGCCCGGCATTAGCATCATGTCCATCCAATCTTTCGCTTGCAAACGGACGCAGGCGTTCTTCCACGGCAAGCGGGTCGCGGCCTTCGGCTTCATCCAGGCCACCGCCATGCGCAAGCTCGCCATGTTGAACGCCGCGACCCGCCTGGAGGACCTCCGGGCACCGCCGGCGAACCGGTTGGAGGCCCTGCGCGGACATCGCGAGGGCCAGTACAGCATCCGCGTGAACGACCAGTTCCGCGTGTGCTTCGTGTGGACCTGGAAGGGGCCTGCCCAGGTCGAGATCGTGGACTATCACTAGGAGCCCGCACCATGCGTACCGTTGCCTATCCCACCCCCGGCGAGATCCTTCGCCACGAATTCCTCGAGCCGCTGGGCATCAGCCAGTACCGCCTGTCCAAGGATATCGAGGTGCCGCAGGACCGCATCAGCAAGATCGTCAACGGCGAGCGCACCATCACCGCCGACACGGCGCTGCGGCTGGCGCGCTACCTGGGCACGTCCGAGGATTTCTGGATGAAGCTGCAGATGGACCATGACAAGGCGGTGGCGCGCGACGCCCTCGCCGAGACGTTGGCACGGATCCAGCCCCACGTCGGTGCCCTGAGCGCATCGCGCTAACATCGCGATCCGCTTCCACGCAGGCCCCCGACATGTCCGATACCGCCGCTCCGCGTTTCGAACCGATCGCCTTCATCGGCGGCGGCAACATGGCCCGCAGCCTGATCGCCGGGCTGATCCGCCAGGGCGTGCCGGCCAACACGATCCATGTGGCCGAACCGGTGGATGCCCTGCGCGAACAGCTCGCCCTGGACTTCGGGGTGAAGGGCCACGTCACCGCCGCCGAGGCCGCCGAGGATTGCGCCACCTGGGTACTGGCGGTGAAGCCGCAGGTGATGGCCGAGGTGTGCGTGCCGCTCGCCCCGCTGGCGAAGATCCTGCAGCCGCTGGTGGTGTCGATCGCCGCCGGCATCAGCCGCGACCGCCTGCGCCAGTGGCTCGGCGAGGGCGCCGCGGTGGTGCGCGCCATGCCGAACACCCCGGCCCTGCTCGGTGCCGGGGTGACCGGCCTGTACGCCGGCAACGACGTGGATGCCGAGGGCCGCGCACGCGCGCAGGCGCTGCTGTCCAGCGCCGGGCAGACGGTGTGGGTCGAGGACGAATCGCTGATGGATGCCGTCACCGCGGTGTCGGGCAGCGGCCCGGCCTACGTGTTCCTGCTGGCCGAGGCGATGCAGGCCGCCGCCGTGGCCCAGGGCCTGCCGGAATCGGCGGCCACCACGCTGGTCGCGCAGACCCTGCTGGGCGCCTCGCGCATGCTCACCGAATCGGAAGAAAGCGCCAGCGAACTGCGCCGCCGCGTCACCTCGCCCAACGGCACCACCCAGGCGGCCATCGAGGCCTTCCAGGCAGGGGATTTCGAAGCGCTGGTGGGACGCGCCATCGAGGCGGCCACGCGCCGCGGCCGCGCGCTGTCGGCCGGCTGATCGCGCTCAGCGCGGCAGCGGTATCCGGTTGGACAGCGCCACGCCGCGCTCGAAGGCGGTGATGTTCTCCAGCGTGGTCGCCATGATCTGCCCGATCGCCTCGGCGGTGAAGAACGCCTGGTGGCCGGTGACGATCACGTTCGGGAACGACACCAGCCGCTGGATCACGTCGTCGGTGATGATCGTCGCCGACAGGTCCTGGAAGAACAGGTCCGCCTCCTGCTCGTAGACGTCGATCGCCAGGCCGCCCAGGCGGTGGGTCTTCAGCGCGTCGATTACCGCTTCGGTGTCGATCAGCCCGCCGCGGCTGGTGTTGATCAGGTAGGCGCCGTGGCGCACCTCCTGCAGCGAGCGCGCGTCGATCAGGTGCCGCGTCTGCGGGGTGAGCGGGCAATGCAGCGAGATCACGTCGCTTTCGGCCAGCAGGTGCGGCAGCGGCACGTATTCGCCGATGCCGTGGAATTCGTCGCTGGGATACGGGTCGAAGCCCAGCACGCGGCAGCCGAAGCCGCGCATGATCGAGGCGAAGATGCGGCCGATCTTGCCAGTGCCCACGACCCCGACCGTGCGGCCGTGCAGGTCGAACCCCATCAGCCCGTCCAGTTCGAAATTGCCGTCGCGCGTGCGCTGGCTGGCGCGCGCGATGCGCCGGTTCACCGCCAGCAGCAGGCCGACGGCGAATTCGGCCACCGAATAAGGCGAGTAATCGGTCACGCGCGTGGCGGCGATGCCCAGCCGCTGCGCGGCCAGCGCGTCGATATGGTTGAAGCCGGTCGAGCGCGTGGTCACCAGGCCGATGCCCAGCCCCTTCAACGCGTGCAGCACGGCCTCGTCCACGTTGTCGTTGACGAACACGCACACCGCGCCGCAGCCCTCGGCCAGCGGCGCGGTGGCCACGCTGAGCGCGTCCTGCACGTAGACCAGTTGGTGATGGTGCGCGGCGTTGGCGCGGTCGAGCATGACCCGGTCGTAGCGGCGCGTGCTGTAGACGGCGACCTTCATCGGCGGCTTCCTGCATCGGGGCGCTCCATCATGCCCCAACCGGGCTTCAATCCATGCCGTCCAGCGCGGGCAGCCGGCGCGCGCCCTCGCCGTCGGCGCCGAGCGCGTCGTGCGGATTGCTCAGGCGGCAGCGCTTGAGCGACAGGCAGCCGCAGCCGATGCACTCGGAGAGCTCGTCGCGCAACGCCTGCAGCGCTTCGATGCGCCGGTCCAGTTCGCCGCGCCAGCGCGCGGACATGCGCGCCCATTCGGCGCGCGTGGGCGGACGCCCGGCCGGCAGCACCGCGAACGCGTCGGCCACGTGGCTGAGCGGAATGCCCAGGCGCTGCGCCACGCGGATCACCGCCAGCCGGCGCAGCACGTCGCGCGCATAGCGGCGCTGGTTGCCGGCGTTGCGCTGGCTGTGGATCAGCCCCTTGCGTTCGTAGAAATGCAGCGCCGACACCGCCACGCCGCTGCGGCGGGCCACGTCGCCCACGGCCAGTACCTTCTCCATCCCGCTTGACCTCAACTTCGCTTGAGGCGGCATCCTGCGCCGCGTCCCTTTCCACGGCAAGTCCACGCAGCGCCCATGTCCCTCCCATCTCCCGGCCACGCCCTGGCCTGCGCACCGCTCTCGATCCTGTCGCCGCGCTACCGCGCCACCACCGTGGCGATGGTCGCGCTGGTGGCGCTCAATGCCTTCGAGGTGCTCGCCGTGGCGACGGCGATGCCCACCGTGGCGCGCGAGCTCTCCGGCCTGCCGCTCTACGCGCTTGCGTTCGGCGGCACGCTGGCCACCAGCCTGGTCGGCATGACCGTGGCCGGGCACTGGAGCGACCGCGCCGGCCCGGGGCCTTCGCTGTGGGCCGGGATGGCCTGCTTCGTGGCCGGCCTGCTGGTGGCCGGGCTCGCGCGCAACATGCCGATGCTGGTCGGGGGAAGGCTGCTGCAAGGCCTGGGCGCTGGCGCGTTCTTCGTCGCGCTGTACGTGATCGTCGGCCGGCTCTATCCCGAACCACTGCGCCCGCGGGTGTTCGCGGCCTTCTCGGCGGGCTGGGTCGTGCCCTCGCTGGTGGGGCCGGGCATCAGCGGCCTGATCGTGCAGCACCTGGGCTGGCGCTGGGTGTTCCTCGGCGTGCCGCTGCTCGCCTTGCCGGCCGCGTGGCTGCTGCGCCCGGGCCTGCGCGAACTCGCCGCGGCGCCCGCCGCGCCACGCACCGGCAGTGCGCCCCCTCCCATCGGCTGGGCGGTGGGCGCGGCGCTCGGCGCGCTGGTGCTGCACCTGGCCGAATCCCTGCCCGCGCCGGTGCGCTACGGGGCCTGGGCGCTGGGCGCCGGCCTGCTGCTCGCTTGCGCGCGCCGGCTGCTCCCGCGCGGCACGCTGGCGGTGGCGCGTGGCCTGCCGGCGGTGATCGCGCTGCGCGGCGTCGCGGCCGCGGCGTTCTTCAGCTGCGAGGCATTCCTGCCATTGCTGCTCTCGCGCGAGCGCGGGCTGTCGCCGCTCGCCGCCGGCGTGGCATTGAGCGTCGGTGCGCTGGGTTGGAGCCTGGGGTCCTGGTACCAAGGCCATCGGCTGCGGCCCGGCGCGCGTGCGCGGGCCATGCAGCTCGGCGCCTACCTGCTGCTCGGCGGCATCGCGGTGGCCGCCAGCGCGGCGCTCGGGTCGCCGGTGGCGCTGTCCATCGGCGGCTGGACGCTGGCCGGCCTGGGGATGGGGCTGCTCTATCCCAGCCTGGCGGTGCTCACCTTGTCGTTGTCGCCGGTCGACCAGCAGGGCCGCCACAGCTCGGCGCTGCAGCTGAGCGAAGCGATGGCGGTCACCGCCGCGCTGGCCGCCGCCGGCGCGCTGTTCGCATTGTGGCTCGATGGCTCGGCGCCGCGCGCGTACCTGGCCGCTTTCGCGGTCTCGGGCGTGCTGGCAGCGCTCGCTGCGGCGCTCGTGCGGCGCCTCTAACCTTCGTCGTCGAATATCGGCTGCAGGCTCTCGTCGACGAAGATGGCCGGCGATTCCCAGGGATGATGCCGCCGCACACCCTCGCGCAGCACGCGCGCCAGGCGCTCGGGATCGCGCGGGATGGCGAAGGTCAGGCACACGCTGGGGACGCGCGCCAGTTCGCCTACCGCCCCCTGCGCCGGATGGGCGCCGGCCAGCGGCCGGAACTGCTCGATCCCCGGCGCGGACAGCCACATCACCGCGTCGTACCGTTCATCGCCCAGCGGCTCGACCGACAGGATGCCCTCGTGCAAGGCCTGCAGATGCGCGGGCGGCACGAACACGGTCACGCGGTAGACCTCCCGCAGGCGCATGGCCGTCAGGGATACAGCATCCGCTTGCTCCACGCGCCGGCGGCGTCGGCCTCGTAGCGCCAGCGCTCGTGCAGGCGGAACTGCGCGCCGTACCAGAACTCGAAACGCTGCGGCACCACGCGGAAACCGCCCCAGCCTTCCGGCCGTGGCACCTCGCGCCCTTCGAAGCCCGATTCCACCTTGGCCAGCCGCTGCTCGAACTCCTCGCGCGAGGACAGCGTGCGCGACTGCATCGACGCCCACGCACCGGTCTGGCTCTGGCGCGGACGCGAGGCGAAGTACGCATCGGACTCGGCCGCCGACACCTGCTGCACGTCGCCTTCGATGCGCACCTGGATGCCGGCCTCGCGCAGGCGCCGCCACAGGAACAGCAGCGCGGCCTGCGGGTTGGCCTGCAGGTCGCGGCCCTTCGGGCTTTCGATGTGGGTGTAGAACACGAAGCCGCGCTCGTCGAAGGACTTCAGCAGCACGGTGCGCGCGCTCGGGCGCCCTTCCAGGCTGGCCGTGGCGAGGGTCATCGCGTTGGGCTCGATCTCCTCGCCCTGCTGGGCTTCCTGGTAAAGGGCCGCGAAGGTCGACAGGGCTTCGGCGTAGAGGTCGGTCATGGGATCCGTGCAGCAGCGACGTTGGCGCTATTGTGGCGGCATGCAAGTGAAAGCGCATCCGATCCCGCGCCCACCGGCCGGCGCCGCGCAGGCACAAGCCGTGCTCGCCGACGCGTGGGCGCATCGTCCACACGACGGCGCCACCGCGGTTTTAGCCATCAGCGGGCTGCAGGGCAGCGGCAAATCGACCCTGGCCGACGCGGTGGTCGAGGCCGCGCGGGTGCGCGGACATGTCGCAGCCACGCTGTCGCTGGACGACCTCTATCTCACCGTCGCGCAGCGCCGCGCCCTGGCCGCGGACATCCACCCGCTGCTGCGCACGCGCGGCCCGCCCGGCACGCACGACCTCGCGCTGGCCGCCCACGTGCTCGACGCGGTCGCCGCCGGCCGCCCGCTGCGCCTGCCGCGCTTCGACAAGCTGGCCGACGACCGCCTGCCCGAATCCGCGTGGCCGCGCGTGGACGCGCCGCTGGACCTGCTGGTGATCGAAGGCTGGTGCGTGGGCGTCCCGGCCGAGGCTGACGAGGCGCTCGCCGTGCCGCTCAACGCGCTGGAGCGCGAAGAAGATGCGCAGGCCACCTGGCGCCGGTATTGCAACCAGGCGCTGGGCGCACGCTACCCGGCGCTGTGGAATCGGCTGCACCGCCTGTGGGCGCTGCAGGCGCCGTCCTTCGAGGTCGTGACCGCCTGGCGCGGGCAGCAGGAGCGCGCCCTGGAGGCCGCCACGCCCGGGCGCACCGGCATGGACGACGCCGCGCTGGCGCGTTTCCTGCAGCACTACGAGCGCGTGAGCCGTCAGGCCCTGCGCACGCTGCCCGAACGCGCCGACCGCGTGCTGTGGCTGGACGCGGCACGGCGGATCGCGCGCGAGCGCTGACGCGCCCTCGCCGCGACAGCGCGCGCGAGGGCGGTTTCACACGAAAGCACCCGCCGTCAGGCCACGGCGCGGTGCTAGCATCCGCGCATGAAGTCCGCACCAAACGTCGTGATGATCGGCCCGATGGGCGCCGGAAAGAGCTGCATCGGCCGCCGCGTGGCCGAGCGCTTCGGGCTGTCCTTCGTCGATGTCGACCACGCCATCGTCGAGCACGCCGGCGCCAGCATCTCCACCATCTTCGAGCTGTCCGGCGAGGCCGCCTTCCGGGCCCATGAGCGCGAGGTGCTGCAACGCCTGCTGTCCGGCGAGAACCGGCTCATCTCCACCGGCGGCGGCGCGGTGCTCGACGCGGCCAACCGCCAGGCGCTGCACGCGCAAGGGTTTGTGATCCACCTGCACGTGAGCGTGGCCACCCAGCTCGAACGCCTGCATCGCGACCGCAGCCGCCCGCTGCTGCAGCGCCCGGACCGCGAGCAAGCGCTGCACGCGCTGGCGCAGGCGCGCGACCCGCTGTACCGGGAAATCGCCGACCTGCACCTGGACACCGACCACCTTTCCCCGGCCGAGGCCACCGCGCACCTGGTGACGCGGCTGGCGGCCGCCTGGCAACCCCGGACCACCACCCACGCATGAACGAAGTTTCCTCCCTGCGCACCGTCGAGGTCGGCGGCGCGGCGCCCTACGCCATCGCCATCGGCCCGGACCTGCTGCGCGACGGCCACCGCCTCGCCGCCCCGGTGCGCGGCCGCCATGTACTCATCGTCAGCGACGACACGGTCTCCCCGCTGTACGCGCCGCGCGTGCGCGCCGCGCTGGTGCAGGCGCGCCCGGACCTGCAGGTGGGCGAACTGGTGATCCCGGCCGGGGAAGCCTCCAAGACGCTGGAACACTTCGGCGCGGCCATCACCGCGCTGGCCGAACTGGGCGCCACGCGCGACGCCTGCGTGTTCGCGCTGGGCGGCGGCGTGGTCGGCGACCTGGCCGGCTTCGCCGCGGCGTGCTGGATGCGCGGGGTGGATTGCGTGCAGCTGCCCACCACGCTGCTGTCGATGGTCGATTCCTCCGTGGGCGGCAAGACCGCGGTGGATATCCCGCAGGGCAAGAACCTGGTCGGTGCGTTCCACCCGCCGCGCGCGGTCATCGCCGACACCACCGCCCTGCACAGCCTGCCGCCGCGCGAGCTGCGCGCGGGGCTGGCCGAGGTGATCAAGTACGGCGCCATCCGCGACCCGCTGTTCTTCCAGTGGCTGGGCGCCGAGCGCGAAGCGCTGCTGCGCGGCGAGGCCGCCGCCACCGCGCAGGCGATCGCGCGCAGCTGCGAGCACAAGGCCGAGATCGTCGAGCGCGACCCGCTGGAGAAGGGCGAGCGCGCCCTGCTCAACCTGGGCCACACCTTCGGCCACGCCATCGAGACCGAGCAGGGCTACGGCGCCCCGCATAACGACAACCTCAACCACGGCGAAGCGGTGGCCGTGGGCATGGTGCTGGCCGCGCGGCTCTCGGCCCGACTGGGCATGGCCCCGGCGGACGACACCCAGGCCCTGCGCGCCCTGCTGGAGGCCTACGGGCTGCCCACCACCGTGCCGGCCGGGTTGGACCCGCTCGCCTTGCTGGCGCGCATGCGCCTGGACAAGAAGAACATCGCCGGACGCCTACGCCTGGTGCTGTGGCGCGGCATCGGCCGGGCCGAGGTGGTGCCGGACGTGGACGAAGCCGCCGTGCTGGACGTGTTGCGCGGCTGATCCGCCCGCCGCCCCGCGTCGCGGTGGGGCAGCCGGTACAATCGGCGCATGCGCGTTTACCTGCGACAACCTCTGATCGGCGCCACGCCCACCCGCTACGTGCGGCTCACCCTGACCCCGGACCTGTTCGGCGGCTGGGAGCTGGTGCGCGAAAGCGGCGAGATCGGCGGCCGCATCCAGCTGCGGCGCGAGCAGTACCTGCTGCAGGAAGAGGCCCAACGCGCCTTCGACAAGGCCCGCGACTCGCAACTCAAGCGCGGCTACGAGATCACGTCCGCGCCCAGTGGCGACGACGGCCCCTGAAGGAAACCCGATGCTGAAGAACGATCGCCTGCTGCGCGCCCTGCGCCGCGAACCGGTGGACTGCACGCCCGTGTGGCTGATGCGCCAGGCCGGCCGCTACCTGCCCGAGTACCGCGCCACGCGCGCCAAGGCCGGCAGCTTCCTGGCGATGGCCAAGAACCCGGAGATCGCCTGCGAGATCACGCTGCAGCCGCTGCGCCGCTTCCCGCTGGACGCGGCGATCCTGTTCTCGGACATCCTCACCGTGCCCGACGCGATGGGCCTGGGCCTGTATTTCGTCGAAGGCGAAGGCCCCAAGTTCGAACGCCCGCTGCGCAGCGCGGCCGACGTGGCCCGGCTGGCGGTGCCGGACATGGCCACCGAGCTGGGCTACGTGACCGACGCGGTGCGGCTGATCCGCCGCGAGCTGGACGGCGCGGTGCCGCTGATCGGCTTTTCCGGCAGCCCGTGGACGCTGGCCTGCTACATGGTCGAAGGCGGCGGCAGCAAGGAATACGCGCGCATCAAGGCGATGGCGCTCAACGAGCCGGCGCTGCTGCATCGCGTGCTGTCGGTGGTCACCGATGCGGTCATCGCCTACCTCGGCGCGCAGCGCGAGGCCGGCGCGCAGGCGCTGCAGGTGTTCGACACCTGGGGCGGCGTGTTGTCGCCGGCGATGTACCGCGAATTCTCGCTGCCCTACCTGACCCGCATCGCGCGCGAACTGGTGCGCGGCGAAGGCGCGCAGCGCACGCCGCTGATCCTGTTCGGCAAGGGCAACGGCGTGCACCTGGAGGCGCTGGCCGCCGCCGGCGCCGAGGCGGTGGGCGTGGACTGGACGGTGGAGCTGGCCGAGGCGGCGCGCCGCACCGGCGGGCGCGTGGCGCTGCAGGGCAACCTCGACCCGGCCACGCTGTACGGCGCGCCGGAGGCCATCGCGCGCGAGGCCGCGCGCGTGCTCGACAGCTACGCCGAGGGCAACGGCGGCTCGCGCGAGGGCCACGTCTTCAACCTGGGCCACGGCATGTCGCCGGACATGAACCCCGAGCACGTACGCGTGCTGGTCGACGCCGTGCACACCCACAGCCGCCGCTGACCCCGGCGCGCGGGCCGGCCCTGTCCGGCCCGCGACGCCTTGCCGAATACCACCGCTCGCCTGCCCACATCGGGCGAAAAGCACGTGCGTACCGGCCCGCGCGCATCGCCTGCACGGGCCGTGGCCGATAATGGCGCCCTCTCCCCCGTGCGAGCGCCCATGAACACCCCGCCGACCTATGCCTCCCTGCGTCCCTTGCTGTGGCTGGTGTCGTTGGCGATCTTCATGCAGATGCTCGACTCGACCATCGTCAACACGGCGCTGCCGGCGATGGCCCACAGCCTGGGCGAAAGCCCGCTGCAGATGCAGTCGGTGGTCTTCAGCTACGCGCTGGCCGTGGCGATGTTCATCCCGGCCTCCGGCTGGGTGGCCGACCGCTACGGCACCCGCCGCACGTTCCTGGCCGCGATCATCGTTTTCACGCTGGGCTCGCTGCTGTGCGCCGGCGCGCAGCACCTGGGCCAGCTGGTAGCCGCGCGCGTGGTGCAGGGTATCGGCGGCGCGATGCTGTTGCCGGTCGGCCGGCTCGCGGTGCTGCGCTCGGTGCCGCGCGCCGAGTTCCTGCGCGCGATGAGCTTCATCGCCATCCCCGCGCTGATCGGCCCGCTGATCGGCCCGACCCTCGGTGGCTGGCTGGTCGAGGTCGCCTCGTGGCACTGGGTGTTCCTGATCAACCTGCCCATCGGCGTGATCGGCTTCGTGGCCGCGCTGAAGATCATGCCCGACCACTACGGCGCCGAACGCCAGCGCTTCGACCTGCCCGGCTACCTGATGCTGGCCTTCGGCATGGTGGCGCTGTCGCTGGCGCTGGACGGCATTTCCGAACTGGGCCTGCGCAGCGCGTTCGTGATGCTGCTGACCATCGGCGGCCTGGCCGCGCTGATCGGTTACTGGCTGCACGCGGCCAACGCGAAGGCGCCGCTGTTCCCGTTGGCGCTGTTCCGGGTGGCGAGCTATCGCATCGGCATCCTGGGCAACCTGTTCTCGCGCATCGGCAGCGGCAGCATGCCGCTGCTGATTCCGCTGCTGTTGCAGGTCGGCCTGGGCATGAGCCCGATGAACGCCGGCCTGATGATGGTGCCGGTGGCGCTGGCGGGCATGGCCTCCAAGCGCGCGGCGGTGCGGCTGGTGACGCGCTTCGGCTACCGCCGCGTGCTGATGACCAACACCGTGTTCGTCGGCCTGATGATGGCCAGCTTCGTGTTCGTCGAGCCGGGCCAGCACATGGCTTGGCGCCTGGTGCAGCTGGCGGTGTTCGGCGCGGTGAACTCGCTGCAGTTCACCGTGATGAACACCGTGACCCTGCGCGACCTGGACCGCGAGATGGCCAGCCCCGGCAACTCGCTGCTGTCGATGGTGATGATGCTGGCCACCGGCTTCGGCGCGGCCGCGGCCGGCAGCTTGCTGGCGGCCTTCAGCCACCACCTGGGGCTGGACCACGGCGATGCGACCCGCGCGCTGCACGCCACCTTCGTGTGCGTGGGCGCGATCACGCTCACCTCGACGTTGATCTTCTGGCAGCTCTCCGATACGCGGCCCGAGCCGCAGCAGGTGGAACAGGTCGCCGAGTAACCGGCAACCAGCGTCTCAGCCGCGCAACACCTGCGCGATCGCCTCGGTCAGGATTTCTCCCGTCACCGGCTTGCGCAGGAAACCATCGAAACCAGCCGCACGCGCTGCCGGTTCGGCATCGGCGTCGGCGCGCGCGGTCACCGCGATCAGCGGCATCGCGTGGCCGAACACGCGCAGCTGGCGGGCCAGCGCGAAGCCATCCAAACCCGGCAGGTCCAGGTCCAGCAGCGCCACGTCGAACGGCTGTTCGGCCACTTCGGTCAGCGCGGCCAGGCCGTGCGCCGCATGCACGACGCGATGCCCGCGCGCGGTCAGCAGGCCGGAAATCACTTCGGCAATGGTCGCATCGTCCTCCACCAGCAGGATCTGCAGGCCCGTCTCGATCGACGGCGCCACCGCGACCGAGGCACTGCGCGCCGCGCCGGAGGTGACCCAGCGCAGCGGCAGCTCGACGATGAAGCGCGTGCCCTGCCCGAGGCGGCTGACGATATCGATGCGCCCGCCCATCGCCACGGCCAGCTCCTGGCAGATCGCCAGCCCCAGCCCGCTGCCGCCATAGCGCGCAGCCGTGCGCGGGCCTTCGCCCTGTTCGAAGCGGCGGAACAGCCGCTGCTGCTGCTCGGCGCTCACGCCCGGGCCGGTATCGGCCACTTCGAAACGCAGGCCCTGCCCCGGCGCCAGCGCGGCCACGTGCAGGGTCACGCTGCCGCGCTCGGTGAACTTCACCGCGTTGTTGAGCAGGTTGAGCAGGATCTGCCGCACGCGGGTCACGTCGCCGTTGGCGGTGAGCTCGCCCGGCAGGGCGTTGTCGAGCACGAAGGACAGGCCGCGGCTCTCGGCCAGCGGCGCAGTCATCGCCGCGGCTTCCTCCACCAGCTGGTTCACCGAGAACGGCTGCAGATCCAGTTCGAGCTTTCCCGATTCGATGCGCGCCAGGTCCAGCGCGTCGTTGACCAGCCGCAGCAGGTGCGCGCCGGCACGGCGGATGGCCTCGGTGTAGCCGCGCTGGCGCGCGTCCAGCGGGGTGTTGAGCAACAGCTCGCTCATGCCCATCACGCCGGTCATCGGGGTGCGCACCTCGTGGCCGAGCGTGGCCAGGAAACGGGTCTTGGCCAGCGACGCCTGCTCGGCCAGCTCCTGCTTGTGGATGGCCAGCTGCCAGGCGTGCAGGCGGCGCAGGCGGCGCCGGTACAGCAGCAGGATCACCAGCACCACCAGCAGCCCCAACGCGGACAACGCGGCGATGCCCCAGCCGCTGCGCCACCATGGCGGCAGCACGCGGAACTCCAGCGTGCGCACCTTGGACCACACGCCGTCCACGGTCTTGCCCTGCACTTCCAGCGTGTACGGGCCGGAGGGCAGGCGCGAGAACAGGCGCTCGCCGCTGGGCCCGACGTCGATCCAGTCCGGGTCGTAGCCGCTGAGCTTGAAGCGGTAGCTGCTCGCATCGGAATCGGCGAAGGAGAGCATGCGCGCGACGATGTGCAGGTCGCGGTCGCCATCGGCGATCTCCAGCGGCTCCACGTGCGTGAGGTCCAGCCCGCTTTCGCCACGGCGCACGCCGACGCGCTCGATCATCAGCGGCGGCTGCCGGGTGGAGGGGCGCACGCGCGCCGGGTCGAACAGCACCAGGCCATCCGGCGTGGCCGCCACCACCTGGCCCAGGCGCGACTGCAGCAGCGTGCGCGGGCGGAACTGCTGGTTGGGCAGGCCGTCGTGCACGCCGTAGATGCGAATGGCGCGGTTGGCCGGGTCGATGCGGATGAGGCCGCGCATGCTCGACACCCACGCCACGCCGGCGGCATCGACCACCATGCCGCCGGGCTCCAGCGCCGGGAAGTCCTCGCGCGCGCCGATGCCGTCGAGCAACTGCAGGCGCCGGCCATCCCAGAAGTATTGCGATACCTGCCCCATGCCGGCCAGCCAGGTGATGCCGGTATCGGTGAAGGCCGAGGCGTAGAGCGGCTGGGCCGGTGCGCCGGGCACGGGCACGAAGGCATCGGCGGCCTCGTTCCAGCGCAGCAGGCCGCGGCTGGTGGCCAGCCACAGCTGCCCGTCCGGGCCCACGCGCATCTCGTTGACCGCCAACTCGCGGCTGAGCCCGTGCGCGTCGTGCGCGAGCGTGCGCAGCACGTGGCCATCGGTATCGCGCAGCTGGATGCCATCGACATCGGAATAGAGCCATAGCCGGCCATCCGGCGTCTGGCGGATCATTTCCGCCTCGCCGTGCATCGCCGGGTCCTGTGCGTCGGTGTCTTGCCAACGGGTGACGCTGCGGTCGGCCGGGTCGTACCGCACCAGCCCCTTGTACAGGCCGATCCACACCCGGCCCCGGTGGTCCTCCTGCACGGATTGCGGCCACTTCAGGCCATCCACCTTCAACAGGTGATGCTCGACCACACCGGTGGCCGGATCGAGCCGATCCAGCATGCCGCGCGTGCCGACGAGCCAGAAGCGGCCATCGGCCGCACGCGCGGCCGCCAGCACATACGGGTTGCCGATGGAGCTGTCGTCCTCGCGACGATTGGCGAGCACGGCGAACTGGCGCCAGTTCGCCGGCAGGTGCCACAGCCCGGTGTTGGGGCTGGCGAACCAGATACCGCCCTCGTGGTCTTCATAGGCGGCCGACCAGTTCGGCTTGACCAGCCCGTGCGCCGAGCTGCTGTACAGCGGCACGTTGCGCAGTTCGCCGTCCGCCTCGCGGCCGAGGCCGGAGAGCGTGTCGAGCCAGTAGCTGCCGGCGCTGTCGCGCAGCAGCACGCTCAGCACGGAGTCGTCGGTGATGTGCCGCCAGGGGTGTTCGTCCCAACTGCCGTCGGGCCGGCGCAGCAGCGGGCTGCCGTTGGAGTCGGCGATCCACAGGCTGCCGTCGGCTTCCACCGACAGGCCGTTGATGTAGCGGGTGACCTCGCCCGGCATCGCCAGGCGTTCGAAATCGTGCCCGGTCCAGCGCGCCACGCCGTTCTTGGCGGCCACCCACAAGGTGCCGTCGGGCCCGACCTTGAGGAAGTTCACCGAGGTGGACGGCAGGCTGCGTTCGTCGCCGGGAACGGGCATGAAGCGCTGCATCTTGCCGGCCGGGTCGATGCGGTACAGGCCGCCGGTGGAGGTGCCGAACCAGATGCTGCCGTCGGGCGTGGACTCCACGCACCACACCGTGTTGCCCAGCATCTGCGGATAGCCGCGGTGGTCGTAGTAGTGGAAGCGCCGCCGGTCGGCGGTGAGCATGACCAGGCCGGCATTCTCGGTGCCGATCCACACGCGGTTGCGCGCATCCACGTGCACGGCCCAGATCATGTTGTCGCGCAGGCCGTCCTCGATTCGCCAGATGCGGTAGCCGCGGCCGTCGTAGCGCGCCAGGCCGTCGCCGCTGGCCAGCCACATGTAGCCGTAGGCGTCCTCGGCGAAGCCGTTGATGGTGTTGGAAGGCAGGCCGTCGGCGACGGTGAGCTGGCGCGGCTGCGGCGTGGCCGGCACCTCGGCCGCCGCCGTGCCGCTGGCGAGCGCGCCGACGAGCAGCATGGCGCCCACGGCGAGGCGGGCGGCCCATCGCCAGCCGCGCTTGCCGCCTTGTCCTGCCCGTATCGTGGTCATGTGCGCCTCCCCGCCCGGCATCGTGCGTGGCCGCGGGGCGGGCTGGCAAGTCGGCGGTTCATGCCGGCGCCGCCGCGCTGGCGGGCAGGTCGAGCGCGGCCAGCGCGCGCGCCAGCCCGTCGCCGGTCACCGGCTTGCGCAGGAAGCCCGCGCATCCGGCGGCGCGCGTCTGCGGCTCGGCGTCCGGATCGGAACGCGCGGTGAGGGCGATCACCGGCAGCGTGCGCCCCAGCGTGCGCAACTGGCGCACCAGGCCCAGGCCGTCGATGCCCGGTAGGTCGAGGTCGAACAGGCCCACGTCGAAGGCCTGCACCTGCAGTTCGGCCAGGGCGGCCAGGGCGTGCGCCACGCGCGTCACCCGGTGGCCGCGCGCGTGCAGCAGGCCGCGCACGACATCGGCCACGGTGTCGTCGTCCTCCACCAGCAGCAGCCGCAGCGGCGGCAGCGGCGTGTCCGGTGGCGCGGCGGCGCCTGCCTCCAGGTCGATATCGGCCTGCTCTGCCCACGGCAGCGGCAAGGTCACGCGGAAGCAGGCGCCCTGCCCGGGTGTGCTGTCCACGCCGACATGCCCGCCCATCGCGGTGGCCAGTTCGCGGCAGATCGCCAGCCCCAGGCCACTGCCGCCGTGGCGGGCACGCCCGTGCGCGCCACCCTGCTCGAAACGCCGGAACAACCCGGCCTGCTGTTCGGCGCTCAGGCCCGGCCCGGTGTCGTGGATCTCGAACACCACGCCACCACCGGGCGCGCCCGGCATCGCGTGCAGCGCGACGGTACCGCGCTCGGTGAACTTGATCGCATTGCTCAGCAGGTTGAGCAGGATCTGCCGCACGCGGCTGGGATCCCCGCGCAAGGCCACCGGCAGCGCCGGGTCGATCTCGCATACGAAGGCCAGGCCCTTGCGCGCGGCCAGCGGCCGCGCCAGCGCCATCGCCTGCTCCAGCAGCGCGTGCAGCGGGAAATTGCGCCGTTCCAGCGAGAGCTTGCCGGCCTCGATGCGGGCCAGGTCGAGCGCATCGTTCACCAGCCGCAGCAGGTGGCGCCCGGCGGTATCGATGGCGCTGGCGTAGCCGTGCTGGCGGGCATCGAGCGGGGTCTGCAGCAGCAGCTCGGTCATGCCGAGCACGCCGGTCATCGGCGTGCGCACCTCATGCCCCAGCGTGGCGAGGAAGTGGCTCTTGGCCAGCGAGGCCTGCTCGGCCACCTCGCGCTTGTGCTGCGCCAGCTGCCAGGCGTGGCGGGCACGCAGGCGCTGGCGGTACAGCGCGGCCACCGCCCACACCGCCAGCAGGATCAGCAACGCGAACAGCAGCAGGCCCAGGTGGCTGCGCCACCACGGCGGCGGCATCGACAGGCGCAGGTGGTGCACGTTGGATGCGTTGCCCTGCGCATCCACGCCCTGGATCTGCAGCGTGTACTGGCCCGGCGGCAGCACCGGGAACTCGCGCAGCGACTGGCCGTTGAAGTCGCTCCAGGCCTCCTCCAGCCCATGCAGGCGCCAGCGGTAGCGAATGCCCTGGCCATCGCCGAAGGAGAGCAGGCGCGCGGCCACGCGCAGCTGGCGGTCGGTCGCGCGCAGGGTGAGCGTGCCCTGCACCGGCAGGCCGATGCGCTGGCCGTCGCGCATCACGCTGATCTCCTCGATGCGCAGCGGCGGCGTGGCCGGCGGCGGGTCGGGCATGCGGGTATCGATCAGCAGCAGGTGGCCATCCACCGTGGCGCCGGCCAGCACGCCGTCGCGGTCCAGCCGCAGGCAGCCGCGGATGAACTCGCGGCTGCTCAGGCCATCGCGCAGGCCGAAGGCGCGCGACGCGGCCGGCCCCGTGGCGGAGGGGTCCATGCGCCAGAGCCCGCGCCGCGTGGCCAGCCAGACGCGCCCGAGCGCGTCCACGCGCATGTCCATCGGCTCGGTCGCCGGCACGCCCTGGGCGGCGGCCATGCGCCGGGCCACGCGCCAGTGCGCGCCCTGCCGCCGCCATTGGGTCAGTTCGCCGAGGCGGTAGGTCCACACCTGCCCGTCCGGCGCCAGCGCGAAGGCGGACACCTCCTGCGGCAGCATCCCGGGCACCGGCACGAAACGACGCCGCGCGGCATCCCACGCATGCACGCCCCGGTTGCCCGACACCCACACTTCGCCCGCCGGCCCGTTCCCCAGCTGGCCGATCTGCGTGCCCGGCAGTAGCGCGTCGCGGCCGAACACGAACGCATCGAGCACGCGGCCACTGTCGCCGTCGCGCCGCTGCAGGGTGTTGAGCACGCTCAACCAGATGTCGCCGCGCGCGTCCTCGACCATCCAGCCCGGCGCGCCGTACTGCGGGGTGGCGTCGGCCGGGTCGTGCCAGGTCCAGTAGGCGGCGGTGCGCAGGTCGATACGCGACAAGCCGGTGAGGTAGTTGCCCAACCACAGCCGGCCCCGGCGATCCTCCACGCCGGCGGTCACGGGCATGTCGCGCAGCGCCGGCCAGTGCGCGGGCAAGGTCTGCCGCGCGCCGCCATGGGTGGGCAGGCGCGAAAGCTGGCCGCGCGGCTCCACTTGCCACAGGCCGCCCTCGCGGGCCTGCACGAGCGGGCAGTACACGCCATCGCCCAGGTCCACAGGCAGCGGCAGCACCGCGGTGCGCTTCCAGTCCGCGCGCAGGTAGGCCAACCCGCGGCCATGCAGTGGCACCCACAATCCCCCGTCCTGGCCGCGCAGCAGCGCCATCACGTTGCGGCGGCGGCTCAACGGCACCTGTTCGCCGAGCATCTGCACCGGAGGCTGCTCGCCATGCGTGCGCCACAGCCCGCGCTCGCTGCCCAGCCAGTACTCGCCATCGCCGGCCGCGGCGACGGCCCACACGATATTGCCCGCCTCGGTACCGAAGCGGCGCGACCACGCCGGCAGCCGCCACGCGCCGGTGCCCTCGCGCCACAGGATGCCGGCGGCGCTGCTCACCCACAGGCGGCCATCGATCCAGGCCAGGGCGAACACCCCATCCTCGAGCGGCATCGCCTCGCGGTGCAGGCGCCGCCCGTCGTAGCGCAGCAGCCCGCCGGTGGTGCCGATCCACAGCTCGCCGTGTGGCGTGGCCGCCATCGCCATGATGTGCGTGCCGGGCGGCAGCAGGCCGGCGGTCTCCACGCGCGACAGCGCGCCCGCCGCGGCGATGCGGTAGAGCTGGCCGCCCTGCGTGCCGAACCAGACCTCGCCGGCGCGGCCGGCCAGGGTGAAGACATCCTCGTCGCGCAGTTGCGGGTGGGTGTCGGCGCGGTAGTGCCTGAAGCGCTGGCGGGCGCGGTCGAGCACGCTGACCCCGCGCCCTTCGGCGGTGACCCAGATGCGGTCCTCTGCGTCGATGTACAGCCCCTGCACCGAGTTGCCCGGCAGCGAGGCCGGATCGCCCGGGTCGTGTCGCCAGACCTTGAAGCCGGCACCGTCATAGCGGGCCAGCCCGTCGCCGGTCGCCAGCCACAGGTAGCCCTCGCGGTCCTGGGCGATGCCCGAAATCTCCGTGGAGGGCAGTCCGTCCCCTCCCTCCACCAGGCCGAAGCGCGGTTGTTCCGGCACGGCCGCCGGTGCGGCAAACGCCACGCCGAGCCACATGCAGGCCATCCAGCCTTTCAGCCATGCGCGCAGCCGCATGCCCGTCATCCTTGTCGTTCGTTCGCGTCCTGCCCGCATGCTCGCAACGGATCGTTGCGGGCGCAACCGCGAGCGGGACGCGCCCGCTATGCCTAGAATCGCCGCCATGAAGCTCCGTGCCCGCCTCCTGCTGCTGTCCCTGGCCCTGGCCGCCCTCCCGCTGGCCCAGGCCGCGCCCGCGCAGTACGCGCTCGACCCGGTGCATACCCGGGTGCTGTTCGCCATCGACCACGCCGGTTTCTCCAAGGCGCTGGGCACGGTGTCCGGCAGCGAGGGCAGCCTGCGCTTCGATCCGGACGACTGGCCGAGCGCCCGCCTGGAGGTGAGCGTGCCGCTGACCCGCCTGGACCTGGGCGATGCGAAGTGGAACCAGGCCGTGCTGGCGCGCAACCTGCTCGACGGCGAGCGCTTCCCGCAGGCGCGGTTCGTCTCCACCCGCGTGGAGCCGATCGACGCGCAGCATGCCAAGGTGTTCGGCACGCTGACCCTGCACGGCGTCAGCCAGGACATCGTGCTGGACGTGACCCTCAACCAGCTCAAGCGCCACCCGTTGCCGCCGTTCCACCGCACCGCCGGCTTCTCGGCGACCACGACGATCAGCCGCGCCGCGTTCGGCATCGACGCGTGGAAATCGGTGATCGGCGACGAGGTGCAGCTGCGCATCGAGGCCGAAGCCGTGCGCCAGGGCAAGGCGGACGACGACACCGCCACGCCTCCTCCCTCTCCCGACACCACCGCCACGCCCGCCAAGGAAGACACGCCATGAGCCTGCGCAACACCGCCGAACGCTGGGGAGGTGTCAGCCAGACCCTGCACTGGCTGATCGCCGTGCTGATCCTGCTGCTGGGCGTGGTCGGCCTGACGATGGGCGAATTGCCGAAGACGCCCAAGTATTTCTGGGTCTACACCGCGCACAAGTCGCTGGGCCTGACGGTGCTGGCGCTGGTGATCGCCCGGCTGGCATGGCGCCTGTACGCCGGCGCGCCCAAGCCGGTGCCGGGCACGCCCGGCTGGCAGGAGAAGATCGCCACCGCCACGCACGGGCTGCTGTACCTGCTGATCTTCGTGGTGCCGCTATCCGGCTGGCTGTACGACTCGGCCAGCGGCCTGCGTCCGTTCCGCTGGTTCGGCCTGGTCGAGGTGCCCAAGCTCAGCGGCCCGGACGAAGCCATCCGCGCCGTCGCCCACTTCTTCCACGAATGGGGCTTCTGGCTGTTGATCGCCGTAGTGCTGGCGCATGCTGGCGCCGCGTTCTACCACCACCTGTTCCAGCGCGATGCCACTCTGGCCCGCATGCTGCCGCGCGGCTGGCTCTCTCCCAAGACCTGAGGAAACCCCCGATGTCCTCCAAGTTCGCTTCCCCCGCTGTCGTGGCCGCCTCGCTGGTGGCCTTGCTGGCCGCCACCCCGGCGATGGCCGCCGATTACGTGCAGGCCCCGGGCTCCACGCTCGTATTCGCCAGCAAGTACGATGGCGAAACCTTCACCGGCACCTTTCCCGGCTTCAATACCCAGCTGAGCTTCGACCCGGCCAACCTGGCCACCGCCAAGCTCGACGTCGCCATTCCGCTGGCCGGCGCCAAGAGCGGCAACCCGGACCGCGACTCCACGCTGCAGGGCGCGGACTTCTTCAACGTCGCCAAGTTCGCCACCGCCCACTACCGCGCCACCAAGTTCCGTGCGCTGGGCGGCAACCAGTACGCCGCCGACGGCACGCTGGAACTGCGCGGCGTGACCAAGCCGGTGACGCTGACCTTCACCTGGACCCCGGGCGCGCAGCCCGTGCTGGCGGGCAAGGCCACCGTGAAGCGCCTGGACTTCGGCGTGGGCGGCGGCGATTGGAAAAACACCGACACCATTCCCAACGAGACCGCCATCAGCACGAAGGTGGTGTTCAAGGCGAAGTAAGCGCAACGGCCGAGGCCCAAGAGGCGGAGCGGAGACGCTCCGCTTTTTTGTTGCCGCAACCGAACCCATCGCGGTCACCCGCTTCGACAGAAGCCGCGGCGATGTATCGGGCGTCCGGGGGCAGGCCCTTTCCGGGACCGTAGGCGACAAGGATGTCGCCTACGAGCCTCCATGGAGGGATTCACGGCGTGTACCGGAAAGGGCCTGCCCCCGGACGCCGCGCGACCCCTCCGCAGGCTGCACGCTTTAAAGCCCCGCCAGCCACCCAGCCAAACGCGCCCCATCGAACGGCCAATCCAGTTCCCGCCCCGAAGCGTCGCGCAGCACCGGCACCCGCATCCCGTAGCGCGCCTCCAGCACCGGATCCTCATCGATGAACACGCTGGCAAAATCCCCCGCCTGCGCCTCGGCCAGCACGGTCACGGCCAGGTCGCACAGGTGGCAATCGTCACGTTGGTAAAGCGTCAGCGGCATGCGGGCTCCGGGCGAATTGCTGCACTGCGTTCAGGCCTGTCATGGCCCGCGCATTAGAATATTCGACCTTTCCCGTATTTCTGCCCATGGCTGTCAGCACGTTCGACCTCTTCAAGATCGGCATCGGCCCGAGCTCCTCGCACACCGTGGGCCCGATGCGCGCCGCCGAACGCTTCGTCCACCGCTGGCTGCTGGATACCGGGCGCCTGCAGGACGTCGTGCGCCTGCGCGCCGAAGTGTTCGGCTCGCTCGCCCTCACCGGGCGCGGCCACGGCACCGACAAGGCCGTCCTGCTCGGCCTGGAAGGCCACCGCCCGAACCTGATCGACCCGGACATCATTCCGGCCACGTTGGAGCGCATTCGCAGCAGCAAGCGCATCAACCTCATGGGCCAGCACGAGATCGCCTTCGAAGAGAAGCGCGACCTGCCGATGAACAAGCGCCAGAAGCTGCCCTTCCACACCAACGGCATGCGCTTCACCGCCTACGACGCGAACGACGAAGTCATCGCCACGCGCGATTACTACTCCGTGGGCGGCGGCTTCGTCGTCAACCAGGACGATGCCGCCGACGACCGCATCGTCGCCGACGAAACCCCGCTGCCCTATCCGTTCAACAGCGGCGACGAACTGCTGGCCCAGTGCACGCGCAGCGGCCTGAGCATCGCCGAGCTGATGTTCGAGAACGAAAAGAGCTGGCGCAGCGAGGACGAGATCCGCAACGGCCTGCGCGAAATCTGGAACGCCATGCAGCATTGCATGCAGCGCGGCATCCGCGAGGAAGGCACCCTGCCCGGCGGCCTGCACGTTTCGCGCCGCGCGCCCACCTTGTACCGCGAACTGTCCTCCAAGCCGGAGGCCAACATGCGCGACCCGCTGACCACGCTGGACTGGGTGAACCTCTACGCGCTGGCCGTAAACGAGGAGAACGCCGCCGGCGGCCGCGTCGTCACCGCGCCGACCAACGGCGCGGCCGGCATCATTCCCGCCGTGCTGCACTACTTCGACCGCTTCTGCCCCGGCAGCAACGAGCAGCGCATCTTCGATTTCCTGCTCACCGCCGCCGCCATCGGCATCCTCTACAAGGAAAACGCCTCGATCTCCGGCGCCGAAGTGGGCTGCCAGGGCGAAGTGGGCGTGGCCTGTTCGATGGCCGCCGGCGGCCTGGTCGCCGCGCTGGGCGGCAATCCCGGGCAGATCGAGAACGCCGCCGAGATCGGCATGGAGCACAACCTGGGCCTGACCTGCGACCCGATCGGCGGCCTGGTGCAGATTCCCTGCATCGAACGCAACGCCATGGGCGCGGTGAAGGCCATCAACGCTTCCCGCATGGCCATGCGCGGGGACGGCAAGCACAAGGTCTCGCTGGACAAGGTCATCAAGACCATGCGCGACACCGGCCGCGACATGCAGGACAAGTACAAGGAAACCAGCCGCGGCGGATTGGCGGTCAACGTCATCGAATGCTGACGGGCGGGCACGTCCCGCTGCGCTACCCTGCGGCCTCCCCCGCCCGGAGGCCGCGCATGCGCCCTGTCCTGTCCACGCTCGCTTTCGCCGCCGCCCTGCTGGCCACGCCCGCGCTCGCCGCCGACACCTACGGCCCGCGTCTGGAGGGCTTCGCGTATCCCTATCCCGTGCACACGTTCGCGTTGGAATCGCAGCGGCAGCCGCTGGAAATGGCGTACCTCGACGTGGCGCCGACCGGCCAGCCCAACGGACGCACCGCGGTGCTGCTGCATGGCAAGAACTTTTGCGCCGCCACCTGGCAGGACACGATCGCCGCACTGGCGCAGGCCGGCTATCGCGTGATCGCGCCCGACCAGGTGGGCTTTTGCAAATCGAGCAAGCCGGCCGGCTACCAGTATTCGCTCGCGCAGCTCGCGGCCAATACGCATGCACTGCTGCAACAGTTGGGCGTCGAACGCGCCAGCGTGGTCGGGCACTCGATGGGCGGCATGCTCGCCATCCGCTACGCGCTGCTGTTTCCGCAGGCCGTGGAGCACCTGGCGCTGGTCGACCCGATCGGCCTGGAAGACTGGAAGGCCGAAGGCGTGCCATGGCGCAGCGTCGATGCCTGGTACGCCGGCGAATTGAAGACCGATTTCGCCAGCATCCAGCGCTACCAGCGCGAGGTGTACTACGGCGGTGACTGGAAGCCGGCTTACGAGCGCTGGGCGCGCATGCAGGCGGGCATGTACGCCGGCCCCGGCAAGCAGGCGGTGGCCTGGAGCCAGGCACTGACCTCGGACATGGTGTTCAACCAGCCGGTGGTCTACGAACTGCCCCAGCTGGCGGTGCCCACCACGTTGTTCATCGGCCTCAAGGACCGCACGGCGATTGGCCGCGACGCGGCGCCGCCGCAGGTGCGCGCGCGCATCGGCGACTACCCGGCGCTCGGCAAGCGGGCCGCGGCGGCGATTCCCGGCGCGACCCTGGTGGAGTTCGCCGACCTGGGGCATTCGCCGCAGGTGCAGGACCCGGCCCGCTTCAATGCCGCGCTGCTGAAAGCACTGGCGCCCTGACCGCCCCCGCCGCCCCGCCGCGATGCGGCGGTGCAGCACCAGGCGCCCTCTGTAAACGTTGTCACCGGAAGAACGTCACAGTCCGGCGGGTTTCTCATGACCGTCTGTTGACAACGTTATCACCACTGGTTGATGGTCTGTCGGCCGGCCGCGATGGCCTGGCCCGCTTCGCGATCACCGCAATTCGTTGCCACAGGGGGAAGACCCGGCGCAACGCCGGGGAAGGGACATCCATCTACCGGACAGGAGATCTATCGTGAACGTGAAACACGCCTTAGCTTGGCTGTTGTGCGGTTGCACCGGCCTGGCCCTGGCTTTCCAGGCCCAGGCACAGTCCGTTTCCTGTAGTGGCGTATCCGAATGGAACGCCGCCACGATCTACCAGGCCGGCGCGAAGCTGACCTACCAGGGCAAGCTCTACCAGACCACCACGCAGATCTGGAACGTCTCGCCGACCTACTGCACCAGCTGCGGCTGGTACCAGGAACTGGGCACCTGCGGCACGACCGGCGGCAACACGCCCCCGACCGTGGCGCTGACCGCACCCACCGCCGGCACCACCTACACGGCGGGCGCCACGATCACGCTCAACGCCACCGCGAGCGACAGCGACGGCACCATCAGCAAGGTCGAATTCTTCCGCGGCACCACCTCGTTGGGCACCGACACCAGCGCGCCCTACAGCGTGACCTGGAGCGGCGCGACGGCCGGCAGTTATTCGCTCACCGCCAAGGCCACCGACAACGCCGGCGCCAGCACCACCTCCAGCGCGGTCGGCATCACCGTCAACGCCACCAGCACCGACACCACCGCGCCGAGCGTGCCGAGCGGGTTGGCGTCCAGCTCGCAGACCAGCGCCAGCATCACCTTGGCGTGGAGCGCATCGACCGATACCGGCGGCAGCGGCCTGGCCGGCTACAACGTGTACCGCAACGGCACCCTGGTGGGCTCGCCGACGACGACTTCGTACACCGACTCCGCGCTGCAGCCCGACACCGCCTACACCTACACCGTGCGCGCCCGCGACAACGCCGGCAACGTCTCGGCCAACAGCGCGCAAATTAGCGTGCGCACCAAGGTGGCCACGGGCAACGGCGGCAACAAGCGCGTCATCGGCTACTTCACCCAGTGGGGCATCTACGGCCGCAATTACCAGGTGAAGGACATCGAGAGCAGCGGCGCGGCGGGCTACCTGACCCACATCAACTACGCGTTCGGCAACGTGCGCAACAACCTGTGCGAGGTCGGCAAGACCATTCCCTCGAACGAATCCACCGGCGAAGGCGGCGATGCGTTCGCCGACTACACCAAGTCCTTCGCCGCGGGGCAAAGCGTGGATGGCGTGGGCGACACCTGGGACCAGCCGCTGCGCGGCAACTGGAACCAGCTCAAGAAGCTCAAGGCCAAGCATCCGGGGTTGAAGGTGCTGATCTCGCTCGGCGGCTGGACCTGGTCGCGCGGCTTCGCCAGCGCCGCCCGCCCGGAGAACCGCCAGGCCTTCGTGGCCTCGTGCATCGATGCCTACATCCGCGGCAACCTGCCGGTCACCGACGGCGCGGGCGGCACGGCGGCAGCGGCCGGCGTGTTCGACGGCATCGACATCGACTGGGAATACCCGGCCGCCTGCGGCCTGGCCTGCGGCACCGCGGAGGAGCGCCAGAACTACACCGCGCTGCTGGCCGAGTTCCGCCGCCAGCTCGATGCGGTGCGTTCGGGCCTGCTGCTCACCGTGGCAGTCGGCGCCGGCGTGGACAAGGTGCGCGTGACCGATCCCAACCTGTACGCGGCCTCGGTGGATTACATCAACGTCATGACCTATGACTTCCACGGCAGCTGGGATACGAAGACCAACCACCACTCCGCGCTGTTCAGCTCCACCGCCGATCCTTCGACCGGCGACCAGCGCTACTACAACAGCAACGACGCCATCCAGGCGTTCCTCGACCGCGGCGTGCCGGCCTCCAAGCTCAACCTGGGCATCGGCTTCTACGGCCGTGGCTGGACCGGCGTATCCAGCGCCAACAACGGCCTGTACCAGAACGGCAGCGCCGCGCCGGGCACCTACGAGGCCGGCAACGAGGACTACAAGGTGCTGCGTGGCCGTGCCGGCACCAGCTACATCGATTCGCAGGCGCGCGCGCACTGGAAGTACGACGGCAACACCTTCTGGAGCTACGACAACCCGGCGTTGGTCACCGAGAAGATGAACTACGTGAAGGTGCAGGGCCTGGGCGGCGCCTTCTTCTGGGAGTTCAGCGGCGACTACCAGGGCGAGTTGCTGCGCACGATGGGCGAAGGGCTGAAGTAACGCCCCCGGCCAGAGGTTGGAGGGCGGGCTGCGGCCCGCCCTCCCCGCATGCAGTGTCCTCTCCGCACTGCATGCGTTTTTGCCGCGCTCAGACGGCGATGCGCAGCACGTCGTCCAGCAACGCCGCGGCGGTGACTTCCGCGCCCGCACCGGGCCCCTGGATCAATAGCGGCTGCTCGCGGTAGCGATCGCTGTGGATCGCCACGCGGTTGTCCGTGCCACCGCCACCGGCCAGCGGATGCGAGGCCGGCAGTTCGCGCAGCCCCACCGTGGCGCCGTGCGCATCGAAACGCCCGACGAAACGCAGCACGCGGCCCGCGTCGTGGGCATGCCGCCAGCGCGTGGCCAGGGCATCGTCCAGTTCCGGCAGGCGCGTTGCGAAGGCGTCCTGCGGCAGCGTGGCGAGGGCTTCGGGCACGAGCGAATCCACCACCACCTGCTCGGCGCGCAGTGCGATGCCGGCCGCGCGCGCCAGGATCAGCAGCTTGCGCCGCACATCCTCGCCGGAGAGATCGATGCGCGGGTCCGGTTCCGTATAGCCGGCATCGGCCGCGGCGCGCACGCATTCGGAAAACGGCGTGCGTCCATCGAAGCGATGGAACAGCCACGCCAGCGAACCGGAGAGCACGCCCTCGATCGCATGGATGTGGTCGCCCCCGGCCACGAGCGCGCGCACGCTGCTCAGCAGCGGCAGCCCCGCACCGACCGTGGCGCTGTCGCCGTAGTGCGCTTCGCCGGCATGGCGGGCCTCGCCGATGGCCTGCGCGCGCTCCCAATGTGCGCCCTGCCCGAGCTTGTTGGCGGTGACCACGTGCACACCGCGCGCCAGCCAGTCGGCGTGCCAGCTGGCGACGGCTTCGCTGGCGGTGGCATCCACCAGCACGTCGCCGGCCCGCAGCGCGGTGGTTTCCGCCCAGGGCTGCAGTTCGGCGCCGTGGTCGCGCGGGGCCTGGCGCGCTTCGTGCAGGGCCTGCGTGATGCCGGCGCCGCAATCGCGGGCCACGCGCGAATTGGCCAGCCATTCGAAGCGCGGCAGGCGCAGCTGGCGTTGCTGCAGCGATTCATAGCGCGCCACGAACGCGCTGCCGACCACGCCGGTGCCCAGCAGCGCCAGTCGCGGCGTGCGCGTGGCCGGCGCGATCCGGCGCGATGCGAGAGGCGCGCCCTGGCTCATGCGTCGGCCTGTTTGCGCGCGCTCTCGGCCAGCGCGCGGTCGGCGCGCTCCAGGCCGGCGGCGAGATCGGCGATGAGATCCTCGGTGGCCTCGATGCCGATCGACAAGCGCAGCAGCCCATCGCTGATGCCGGCCTTGGCGCGTGCTTCCGGCGTCATCGCCGCGTGCGTCATCGAGGCCGGGTGCGCGACCAGGCTCTCCACGCCGCCGAGCGATTCGGCCAGCGTGAAGTAGCGCAGGCCATCGACGAAGGCGCGCACCGCCGCTTCCTGCGCTGCCGCGGTGGCCCCCACCAGTTCGAAGCTGATCATCGCGCCGAAGCCCTTCTGCTGGCGCGCGGCCACGGCGTGGCCCGGATGGGAGGGCAGGCCCGGGTAGTAGACCTGGGCGACCGCTTCGTGGCGCTGCAGCAGCGCCGCGACCGCCTGGGCGTTCTCCTGGTGCACGCGCAGGCGCGCATCGAGCGTGCGCAGGCCGCGCAGGGTGAGGAAGGCATCGAACGGCGAACCGGTCAGGCCCAGCGCGTTCGCCCACCACACCAGTTGCTGGTGCACCTCGGCATCGCGCGCGATCACCGCCCCGCCCACCACGTCGCTGTGGCCGTTGACGTACTTGGTGGTCGAATGCAGCACGAGGTCGGCGCCGAACTCGATCGGGCGTTGCAGCGCCGGGGAGAGGAACGTGTTGTCCACCACCGCCAGCGCGCCGGCCTTGTGCGCGGCATCGATGACGAAGCGCAGGTCGGTGATGCGCAGCAGCGGGTTGGACGGCGTTTCCACCAGCACCAGCCGCGGCGATTGCGCCAGCGCATCGGCCAGCGAGCGCGGGTCGGTGAGGTCGGCGGTGATGAGGTCGAAGTGGCCCTTCTTGGCCAGCGCGTTGAACAGGCGCCAGCTGCCGCCGTAGGCGTCGTGCGGCACCACGAGCTTGTCACCCGGCTGCAGCAAGGCGTGCAGCACGAGGGTGATGGCGCCCATGCCCGTGGCGGTGATCACGCCGCCGGCGCCGCCTTCCAGTTCGGCCAGTGCCTCGCCGAGCAGGTCGCGCGTCGGGTTGCCGCTGCGGGTGTAGTCGTACTGGCGCTTGTTGCCGAAGCCATCGAAGGAGAAGTTCGACGACAGCACCAGCGGCGGGGTGACCGCGCCAAAAGCGGTATCGCGATCGATGCCGGCCCGCACCGCGGCGGTGGCGGCGGTACAGCGGGTGTCGGCGGAATCGTGCAGGCTCATGCGGTTTCTCCGGAGGTGCGCAGGGCGGTAGCGAGGATCGCGTCGATGCGATCGGTTTCTTTCAGGAAGGCATCGTGGCCGTAGGGCGAGCGCAGCACGCGCAGGCTGCCGCGCGGCCCCAGGCCCTCGACCAGCGAGACCAGGTCGGCCAGCGGCACCAGGCGGTCGCCTTCGACCGCGACGACGACGGTCGGCACGCCCACGGCGGCAGGCTCGACGCGGTGCAGGTCGATGGATTCGGACAGGCGCAGGTAGGCATCGACCGGCGTGCGCGAGACGTATTGCGCGCCGGCGGCATCGAGATAGTCCTCGGCGGCCACGCGCACGCGGCCGTTGACTACTTCGGGGGCGGCGTCGAAGCGTTCGCCGAACTCTTCGGGCGTGCGGTAGCTGAGCATCGCGAACTGGCGCGCCAATGCCAGGCCGTGATCCTCGGCGCACTGCAGCTGGCCCAGCGCGACGGCGCGGCGCTGCAGCGCGCGCCAGGCCGCGGCATAGGGATGGGCGCGGTGCGCGCCGCTCACCGCCACCAGGTGCGCCAGCCGCGCGGCATGGCGGATGGCGAACTGCAGGCCCACCAGCGCGCCGTAGGAATAGCCGACGAAACCGTGCAGCTGCTCGATGCCGAGCAGGTCCAGCAGCACGGCCACCGCGTCGGCCTGGTCGGCGGTGTCGATCGGCGCGTCAAGCTTGCCGTCGGCGCCGAGGAAGTCGAAGGACAGCAGGCGGCGGTGGGCCGGGTCCAGCGCGCGGCCCGCGCCGACCAGGCCTTCCAGCCAGCCTTTCTCCGGGAAGTCGACGGTCGCCGCGAGGTGGCGGTGGGCCGAGATGCCGCCGGCGACGAAGACCACCGGCGCGTCCGCCGCGCCGACCAGTTCGTAGCGCAGCGCCACCTGGCGGGCGCCGGCGTGGCGCATCGGCAGGGTGATGATGCGTTCGCCGCGCACGGCAAGGCGGCGGTCGTCGGCCACGAAGGCGGCGACGGGGTCACTGGCGAGGAATCGGTTGGCGGCGTTCACGAGACTCATGGCGGTTTCCGGAGAGACGTTCCTGGAAAAACAGCCATCGAGCTTCGCGGAGCTCGCGTTCGACCTGCGGAAGGCAAGTTCGAACCATCTTTCGGCGGACGCGGTGGTCCCCGCAGGATTTGGCACCTACGCGGATGCTTACGCTGTCCGCGGGCTGCCCCGGCATCAAAGGGCCTGTCCCTCCGCCGGTCTCGATGGTGCGTGAACGATGCCACCGGCTTCCGCCCGTGTCAATCGCTTCATGCGGATGAAAGGATGGATACATCTGCAACCGTTCCGGGGTGGTCGCCTTATCATTCCGGCCCATGTCGCGACGCCGCCTCCCGCTACTGCTCGCCCTGTGCTTGGTCCCGCTAGGCGGGTCGGCGCAGCGCCTGCTGCGCTGGAACGCGCCACCGGCCCCGCCCTCGCCGCCCGCGGACGCCGCGTGGCTGCGCCTGCAACCGGCCAGCGGCGGCTATGTCGCCTGGGTGGATAACCCGTGGCCGGGCCCGGCCGAGGTGCGGCTGCGCGCGGGCCAAGCGGAAGGCTTCGACAGCGTGCCGGCCCTGCCCGCCACCGCCGTGCTGGGCGCGGGCGAGCGGCGTGCGCTGGCACACCTGTATCGGCGGGCGGACGACGCCGCGCAATTGCGCCTGGCGGTGGATGCGATTCCCGGCGACCCGCGCGCCGTGCCCGACGGCCAGGTGCTGCGCCTGCCGTTCGACGGCGTGCCGGTGCGGGTGGACCAGGGCTACGAAGGCAGCTTCAGCCACCACGACGCCGCCAACCGCTACGCGCTGGACTTCGCGCTGCCGGCCGGCACGCCCGTGCTGGCCGCGCGCGAGGGCGTCGTGCTGCAGGTGGAAGCCGGCTACCGGGAGGGCGGCGAGGACCCCGCCCTGCCCGCCAACCTGGTGCGCATCCTCCACCGCGACGGCACGATGGCGGTCTACGCTCACCTGGCGCCGGACGGCGTGGCCGTGCGGCCGGGGCAGTGGGTGAAGGCGGGCGAGCGCATCGCCCTGTCCGGGCAAACCGGCTACAGCACGGCGCCCCACCTGCATTTCGCCGTGCAGGTGAATGCCGGGATGCGGCTGGCGGCGATTCCCTTCCGCATGGCCGGCCCACTGGGCGAGCTGCGCCTGCCCCGGGCCGAAGCCGCGACCGCCGCGCCCTGATGCGCCGGCCGGGCCGGCTATAATGCGCGGCTCCGATCGCTTCCGCTGCGCCGCCCGGCGCGCTCGCTCATGTCCGAAGTTTCCACCGAAGCCGCGCGCCGCCGCACCTTCGCCATCATTTCCCACCCCGACGCCGGCAAGACCACGCTGACCGAAAAACTGCTGCTGTTCGGCGGCGCGATCCAGATGGCCGGCTCGGTGAAGGGCCGCAAGGCCGCGCGCCACGCCACCTCCGACTGGATGGCGCTGGAGAAGGAGCGCGGCATCTCGGTCACCTCCTCGGTGATGCAGTTCCCGTACGAAGGCAAGATCGTCAACCTGCTCGACACCCCCGGCCACGCCGACTTCGGCGAGGACACCTACCGCGTGCTCACCGCGGTGGACTCGGCGCTGATGGTGATCGACGTGGCCAAGGGCGTGGAGGAGCGCACCATCAAGCTGATGGAGGTGTGCCGCCTGCGCGACACGCCGATCATGACCTTCATCAACAAGCTCGACCGCGAGGGCAAGGACCCGATCGAGCTGCTGGACGAAGTGGAGACCGTGCTGGGCATCCAGTGCGCGCCGGTCACCTGGCCGATCGGCATGGGCCAGCGCCTGAAGGGCGTGATCCACCTGCTCAGCGGCGAGGTGCACCTGTACGAGCCGGGCCGCAACTTCACCCGCCAGGACTCGACCATCTTCCCGTCCATCGACGCGCCCGGCGTGGCCGAGCGCATCGGCGAGGAGCTGCTGCAGCAGGTGCGCGACGAATTGGAACTGGTGCAGGGCGCCAGCCATCCGTTCGACGTGGACGCCTACCTCGCAGGCAAGCAGACCCCGGTGTTCTTCGGCTCGGGCGTGAACAACTTCGGCGTGCAGCCGCTGCTGGACTTCTTCATCGAGCACGCGCCGCCGCCGCAGCCGCGCGCCACCACCGGCCGCGTGGTGTCGGCCGACGAACCCAAGCTCACCGGCTTCGTGTTCAAGATCCAGGCCAACATGGACCCGCAGCACCGCGACCGCGTGGCGTTCATGCGCGTGTGCTCGGGCCGCTTCAGCGCCGGCATGAAGGCTTTCCACGTGCGCAGCGGCAAGGAAGTGAAGCTGGCCAACGCGCTGACCTTCATGGCCTCGGATCGCGAGATCGCCGCCGAAGCCTGGCCGGGCGATGTGATCGGCATCCACAACCACGGCACGATCTCCATCGGCGATACCTTCACCGAGGGAGAGGCGCTGTCGTTCACCGGCATCCCGAACTTCGCCCCGGAGCTGTTCCGCCGCGCGCGCCTGCGCGACCCGCTCAAGCTCAAGCAGCTGCAGAAGGGCCTGGCCCAGCTCTCGGAAGAAGGGGCCACGCAGTTCTTCCGCCCGCTGATGAGCAACGACCTGATCCTGGGCGCCGTCGGCGTGCTGCAGTTCGACGTGGTGGCCTACCGCCTGAAGGACGAGTACGGCGCGGATGCGATCTTCGAGCCGGTCAATGTCACCACCGCGCGCTGGGTGCACTGCGACAACCCCAAGAAGCTGGAGGAGTTCCGCGAGAAGAACGCGCTGAACCTGGGCGTGGATGCCGCCGGCCAGCTCGTGTACCTGGCCCCGACGCGCGTCAACCTGCAGCTGGCCGAGGAGCGCGCGCCGGACGTGCGCTTCACCGCCACCCGCGAGCACGCGCACAGCGTGGCGATCGACTGATCGCCCGCCGCGGCGCCGGCGCGCCCGCGCGAGGCGCCGCCGGCGATGCGAATCCTTCTCCACTGAGGTAACGTGGCGCGCATGAACGCCGACGCATCGCCCTCCACCGATCTGCGCGACGAACTCGCCAGCGCGCTCACCCATGGCCTGGGCGCGATTGCCGCCCTTGCCGGTGGCTCGGTGCTGATCACGCTCACCGCGATCTACGGCGATGCGTGGCAGCTGGCCACCACGATCGTATTCAGCGTCACGCTGCTGCTGCTCTACGTGGCGTCCACCCTGTACCACGCCATCCCGCACCCGGGCGCCAAGGCGCGCCTGCAGATCTTCGACCACTGCGCGATCTACCTGTTGATCGCCGGTACTTACACGCCGTTCACGCTCATCGCCCTGCGCGGGCCGTGGGGCTGGGGGCTGTTCACCGCGATCTGGGCGCTTGCGGTGGCGGGGGTGGTGTTCAAGCTGTTCTTCACCGGGCGCTTCCGGCTGCTCTCCACGCTCATATATATCGCGATGGGCTGGTTGGTGATCGTGGCGATCAAGCCCCTGCTGAGCTCGCTGGACGCCTTCACCCTGGGCTGGCTGCTGGCCGGCGGCTTGTTCTACACGCTCGGCACGTGGTTCTACCAGCGCGATTCGGTGCGCTACTTCCACGCCATCTGGCATCTGTTCGTGCTGGCCGGCAGCGTTTGCCATTTCGTGGCGGTGACCGCGCAGGTCCTGTGACGCGCCCTTCAAGCCGCGTTCGCGCGGCTTGCACACATCGATGCGAACCATGGGGTGCATGAACGATGCAGCCCCCGCACCTGCCGCGCCCCGACGCCGCCTGACGCCACGCCACCAGCGCTGGCTGGCCGCGCTGGGAGTGATCGTCGCCCTCATCCTGCTGCTGATCGCGCTCTGGGACTGGAACTGGTTCCGCGGGCCGGTGGAGCGCGCGGTCGAAGCGCGCACCGGGCGCGAGTTCCATCTGGGGCATCTGGACGTGGACCTGGGCCGCGTCACCACCGTTCGCGGCGACGACATCACGCTGGCCAACGCCGACTGGTCGAAGGACCCGCGCATGGCCGCGATGGATCGCGCCGAGATCGACGTGCGCTTCTGGCCGCTGCTGCTGGGCAGGGTGCAGATTCCCGAAATCCGCCTGGACAAGCCGGACTTATTGCTCGAAGCGGGCAACAAGGACCATCCCGGCAACTGGGTATTCAAGGAAAGCAGCGGCGACGGCACGTTGCCCGCGCTCGGGCGCCTGCGCGTGACCGACGGGCAGCTGAAGTTCGTCGACGCCGCCGGCAAGACCGACATCGACGTAAACGTCAACAGCCTGCCGGTGAAGAACCGCGACGACGCCGCGCCGATCGCCATCGACGGCAAGGGCCGCTGGAAAGGCAACCCCTTCACCCTGCGCGGCAGCACGGCCTCGCCGCTGGAACTGAGCCAGACCGAGCACCCGTTCCGCATCGACCTGCGCGGCAGCGCCGGCGCCACCAAGGCACACGTGCGCGGCACGCTCACCAACCCGTTCCAGTTCCGCGTATTCGACCTGCAGATGGCGCTCTCGGGCGAGGATATGGAGGACCTGTACCCGCTGCTGGGGCTGGCGATTCCTTCCACCCCGCCCTACCAGCTCGACGGCCGCCTGCAGCGCGACAACGATGTGTGGCGCTACCTGGACTTCAAGGGCAAGGCCGGCGACAGCGACCTGGCCGGCGACGTGGAAGTGGATACCGCGCCCGAGCGCCCGCTGCTGCACGCCGAGCTGGTCTCCAAGCGCCTGGACTTCGACGACCTGGCCGGCTTCGTCGGCGCGCCGCCGAAGACCGATGCCGGCGAGACCGCCAACGCCGAGCAGCGGGCCGAGGCGGCGAAGATCAAGGCCAGCGGCAAGGTGTTGCCGAGCAAGCCCTACGATCTCTCCAAGCTGCGCGCCATGGACGCCGAAGTGCACTGGCGCGCGCACCGCATCAACGCGCCGTCCCTGCCGCTGGACGACATGGACGCCACGCTCAGCCTGCACGACGGGCTACTCGAACTGCATCCGCTGAACTTCGGCGTGGCTGGCGGCGATATCCGCTCCACCATCCGCATGGATGCGCGCAAACCGCAGATCGCGACCCGCCTGCAGGCGCAGATCCGCGGCCTGCACCTGGGCCAGCTGTTCCCGGACGTGAAGCTGGCGCAGCAGGCCGAGGGCGCCATCGGCGGCGACGTGCAATTGAGCGGCACCGGCAACTCCATCGCGCAGATGCTTGGCAGCAGCGATGGCACGCTGGGCGTGGCGATGGGCCGCGGCCATATAGGCAACCTGATCATGGAACTGGCCGGCCTGGACGTGACCGAATCGCTCAAGTTCCTCCTCACCAAGGACAAGCAGATTCCGCTGCGCTGCGCATTCGCCGATTTCGGCGTGCGCGACGGCCTGATGACCAGCCGCGCGCTGGCGGTGGATACCACCGACACGATCATCATCGGCGAAGGCACGGTCAACCTGAAGGACGAGAAGCTCGACCTGCTGCTCAAGCCGCGGCCGAAGGATCGCAGCATCCTCACCTTCCGCTCGCCGCTGCGTATCGGCGGCACCTTCGCCGACCCTTCGTTCTTCCCGGACCTCAAGGCCCTGGGCGTGCGCGGCGCCATCGCCGTGGCGCTGGGCTCGATCGCGCCGCCTGCCGCATTGCTGGCGACGATCGAGACCGGCCCGGGCAAGGACGCCGACTGCGGCGGCCAGTACGCCCGCTGAGGCTCAGCCGGCGATATAGCGCTGCAACTGGTCGATGTCCTTGCGCTGGTCCTCGATGACCGATTTGACCAGGTCGCCGATCGAAATCACGCCGGTGACCGCGCCGCCCTCCACCACCGGCAGGTGGCGGAAGCGGCGCTCGGTCATCAGCTGCATGCAGTGCTCGACGCTGTCGTCCGGCCCGACCGTCACCACCTCGGCCGTCATGATCTCCGAGACCGGCGTGGTGGAAGAGGCGCGGTCGCGCAGCACCACCTTGCGCGCGTAGTCGCGCTCGGACACGATCCCCACCAGCCGCTGGCCGTGCATCACCAGCACCGCGCCGATGCGCTTGTCGGCCATCAGGCGGATCGCGTCGATCACCGCGGCATCGCTGCCGACCGCGAAGACCTCAGCCTTCTTTATCCCCAACAGTTGCCGCACCGTCGACATGGCTCGCCGCTCCCTGCCTGGAAGGATGGCCGGAGGATACGCCTGTGCCACCGATGCGGGTGTCGACAAGGTACAGCGGGCGCAATTTGGCTTCGTCGTAGAGCCGGCCGAGGTATTCGCCGATCATGCCCAGCGCCACCAGTTGCACGCCGCCCAGGAACAGGATGACGGCCATCATGGTCGGCCAGCCGGCCACCGGGTCGCCCCACAGCGCGGCCTTCACCACCACCCACGCGCTGAACGCCAGCGCGGCCGCCGCGGTGAGCAGGCCCAGGTAGGTGGCCACGCGCAGCGGCGCGGTGGAGAAGCTGGTGATGCCCTCCAGCGCGAAATTCCACAGCTTCCAGAACGTGAACTTGCTGCGTCCGGCCAGCCGCGGTGCGCGGTCGTACGGCAAGGCGGTCTGGCGAAAGCCCACCCAGCCGAACAGGCCCTTCATGAAGCGATGGCGCTCGCGCAGTTGCTGCAGGGCCGCCAGCGCGCGCGGCGAAAGCAGGCGGAAATCGCCGGTATCGGCGGGAATCGGCGTGCGCGACAGGCGCCCGATCACGCGATAGAAGCTTGCCGCCGCGGCGCGCTTGATCCAGCTCTCGCCTTCGCGCACCAGGCGCGTGCCGAACACGTTGTCGTAGCCCTCGCGCCACAGCGCTACGAAGCGCGGGATGAGCTCGGGCGGGTCCTGGCCGTCGGCATCCAGCAGCAGCGCCGCGCCGGTGGTCACCTGGTCCAGCCCGGCCGTGAGCGCCAGCTCCTTGCCGAAGTTGCGCGACAAGCGGATCGCCCCGACCCGCGCGTCGGCGGCCACCATCGCCTGCAGCACCGCCCAGGTGCCATCGCTGCTGCCGTCGTCGACATAGAGCACGCGGCCGTCGAGCCCGGGGACGGACTGGAGCGCGGCGATGATGCGCGGATGCAGGCGCGGCAGGCTTTCGGCCTCGTTGCAGGCGGCTACAACGACAGTCAGCAGATCGGTCATGCGGCGATGGTACGGAGCCGGTCGCTTGGCGACCAGCCGCGCCGGCTCACGGCGCCAGGTAGCCGGGGCCGCCGAGCTGGCGCGTCTGGCGCTGGATCCACGCCGCGCGGCGCTGCACGTAGGGCCCCGGATTGCGCGCGTCATAACGCCGCGGCGCCGGCAGCACCGCGGCCAGGCGCGCCGCCTCGGCCGGCGCCAGGCGCGCGGCATCCTTGCCCCAGAACTGGCGCGCCGCGGCCTGCACCCCGTACACGCCATCGCCGAACTCGGCGATGTTGGCGTACACCTCGATGATCCGCTGCTTGGACCACAGCAGCTCGATCAGCACCGTGTACCAGGCTTCCAGGCCCTTGCGCACCCAGCTGCGGCCCTGCCAGAGGAACAGGTTCTTGGCGACCTGCTGGCTGATCGTGCTGGCACCGCGCAGGCGGCCGCCGCGCGCATTGTGGTCGCGGGCCTTTTCGATGGCCTGCAGATCGAAGCCGCTGTGATAGGGAAAGCGCTGGTCCTCGGCCGCGATCAGCGAGATCGGCACGCTCGGCGCGATCTCGTCCAGGTCGCGCCACTGGTAATGCAGCCGGAAGCTCCCGTCCCCCTCGCCCCACGCTTCCACGTAGCGCAGCGCCATGGTGGTGGTGAACGGCGGATCGACGAAGCGCAGCACCAGCACCTGCAGCATGCTCGCCGCGGCGAACAGCAGCGGCGCGGCCAGCAGCCAATAGCGCCAACGCCGCACGCGCGGCCGCGCCGCCTTGTGGATTTCCGTCTGCGCCCCCATCGTCACTGCATTCCCCCCGATCCAGTCGCCTGCTGCATTATCCGGCAACAGGCGCCGCCCACGCTCACGCCCCTTTCCCGATGAACGCACAAGACCGACTGACCCGCTTCCTGCTCCCGACCGCCGGCGTCCGCGGCGTCCATGTCCAGCTCGGCGCCGCCTGGCAGGAAATCCGCGGCCGCGCCGACTATCCGCCGGCCGCCGGCCGCCTGCTGGGCGAGGCCTGCGTGGCCGCGGCGCTGTTCACTGGCCACACCAAGATCGACGGCCGCCTGTCGGTGCAACTGCGCAATGGCGGCGAAGGCGCCCTGCGCACGCTGTTCGCCGAGTGCACGGCCGCCGGCACCTTGCGCGGCATCGTGCAACTCGACGAGACCGGCGGCGACGCGCCGAGCGACCTGCGCACGCTGGGCGAGGCCGCGCTGCTGGCGATCACCATCGAGAACCCGGGCCTGGATCCGCGCGAGCCGCAGCGTTACCAGAGCCTGGTGGCGCTGGACGCCAGCAGCCTGGACGAAGCGTTCGAGGACTACTTCCGCCAGTCCGAACAGTTGCCCACCCGCCTGTTGCTGGCGGCCGACGGCGAGCATGCCGCCGGCCTGCTGCTGCAGAAGCTGCCCGGCGATGCCGGCGACCAGGATGGCTGGAACCGGGCCAGCGCCCTGTTCGACACCCTCGCCGCGCCCGAGCTGCTGGACACCGATGGCCAGACCCTGCTGCATCGCCTGTTCCACGAAGAGCAGCCGCAATGGCTGGGCGACAAACCGCTGGCGTTCGCCTGCTCGTGCTCGCGTGAGCGGGTCGAGGCCATGTTGCGCGCGCTGGGCGAGGAGGAGGCCCGGGCGGCCGCCGAGCCGACCGGCGCGGTGGAGATCCGCTGCGAGTTCTGCGGGCGGGAATATCACTTCCCTTTGACCGAATTCGGCGTATTGTTCGCCAAGCAGCCGGCCCATGCGCCGGCCTCTGAGCGGCTACAGTGATAGCCGTCACGCTTGACGGGACTACGTTCTGGGGAGGACGGAGACTTGTTAAAGAATCATAAACCGCCTAGCATCGTCGGCCTGGTTCCACGGGAACTAGACGCCTGCCTTTGGGTCTGACGAACGACATGCGCACCCTTGCCCGCCTCTCGCTAGCCCTGCTGACCGCGTTCGCCGCGGCCACGGGCGCCCATGCGCAGGCGCTGCCGGCCAAGGACAGCGGGGCGGTCATCCCGGTCTGGAACCAGGGCAGCGGCAAGGTGGAAGCGCTGCTGTATCTGGAGCCGACCGGCGAGCAGAAGGCCGGCGCGCGCTGGCACTTCGGCCGCAATTCCCTGGATGCCGCATTTGGCCTGTCCTCCGGCGACTCGCTCGGCCTGCTGTGCAACAGCAGCCGCGGCACCAGCATCAGCGGGCTGGCCAGCCACTGCATGCTGGCCACGCTGGGCGACGACGAGGACGATGCCGCCGGCAACCGGCACCTCTCCGGCACGCTCGGCTTCAATCGCGGCACTACCCGCCTGGGCCTGACCGCCGGCACCGGGCGCGAGGCGATGCCTGCCTGGCTCACCGGCAATGTCCGTTCGCCGGCCTCGCGGGTGGAGCAGAACGACCTCACCGTGTTCGGCCAGAAGAACATCGGCCGCGAGGGCTTCGTATCCATCGGCGGCACCTTCGCCAAGGCGCGGCTGGTCCCGCTGGCCGACGCCGCGCCGGCGCTGGCCGACGAGTGGGACAGCAAGACGCTCAGCGTAGGCGGCGGGTATGGCGCATTCAGCGCCAACATCATCGGCCGCGTCGTGGACGTGCCCGGCCAGCCGGAAAAGTGGCAGGGCCTGGGCCTGGGCATTACCTGGCGCACCCCGTGGAGCGGCCAGTTGACGGTCGGCGCTGAGAACATCGTCACACGCGGCAAAAATCCCTTCGCGCCCAACAACGAGAGCAACAGCGACGGCACGGTACCGTACGTAAGGTACGAGCAGGATCTGTAAGCCGCTGATTCTGCAGTGATTCCCACGCCCTGACGCCCGCCTTGCGCGGGCGTTTTGCGTGATGCGCTCGCACCCGGACGGTGCATAAGCAACGAACGAGTGCAAGCCAATTTCACGTATTTCTCCCCGTGCGTTAACGGTACTTTAATTCTCCGAAGAACGCGGCTACCATCGGGTCAAGCCTGTCGGTTTTGGGTTCGCTTTTTCGAAACCTCCGCTGGCCAAACCCTTGGCAAGACCAAGATCTCACTTGGAGAGAGAGCTAATGAATTGCAAGTCCAACACGCTGCGTGACGCAGTTGTGCTCGCGCTCGCCGTCGGCGCCGGTGGCTCCGCCACCGCTGCCTTCGCGCAGGAGTCGAGCAACCCGACCAACCTGGATCGCATCGAAGTCACCGGTTCGCGTATTCGCGGCTCGGAGATGGAGACGCAGCAGCCGATCATCTCGCTGGACCGTCAGACCCTGGAAAAGCAGGGTTTCACCTCGGTCGCCGACGTGCTGCAGAACCTGACCTCGGCCGGCTCTCCGGCGATCTCGCGCGCTGATGCGCTGGCTTCCGGCGAAAACGTCGGCGGCTACTACATCGACATCCGCAACCTGGGCGCCCCGCGCACCCTGGTGCTGATCAACGGCAAGCGCGCCGGTGCGACCACCGGTGGTTACCAGGATCTGGGCCAGATTCCGTTCTCCTCGATCGAGCGCATCGACATCCTGAAGGACGGCGCCTCGTCGATCTACGGTTCGGACGCCATCGCCGGCGTGGTGAACATCATCACCCGCAAGCGCTTTGACGGCGCCGAGGCCGGTGCCTACTTCGGCCAGTACAGCGAAGGCGACAGCGAGACCGAACAGTACTGGCTGACCATCGGCTCGCAGGGCGAGCGCGGCGGTGTCACCCTGTCCGCCGAGTACTACAAGCAAGATCCGGTGTTCGCGAAGGATCGCGACTTCTCCGCCTACGGCAACGCCGGCCCGAACTATCCGGGCTCGGGCTGGAGCCCGGTGAGCCAGAACGGTTCGTGGTCCGGTCCGTGCGGCCCGGGCGGCGCGACCACCTGGTGCACCCTGAACCAGGGCGGCAACCCGAACAACATCGCCGACTACCACCCGATCACGGCTGCCGAGTACGCCAACTCGAACCAGGAAATGTTCGTGCAGACGGGCATCGAGCGTAAGTCGCTGTATGTCAACGCGAACTACGACCTGACCGACTCGGTCGTGTTCAACGCCGACATGCTCTACAACGAGCGCCAGACCCACCAGCAGATCGCCGGCTACCCGTACCAGTCGGGCTCGTTCGGCACCCCGCTGGATGCCGACAGCGCCTTCAACCCGGCCGGCCGCGACGTGGCCTTCCGCCGCCGCCTGTGGGAGGTGCCGCGCACCACCGACAGCAGCCTGAAGACCCTGCGTTTTGCCCCGACCATCAGCGGCGCCTTCCAGATCGGCGACCACGCGTGGGATTGGGACGTCGGCGCGCTGTGGAACCGCAACGACGTGACCAAGACCGGTCACGGCGACGCCAGCCTGATCGCCACCGAGCAGGCCCTGGGCCCGTCGTTCATCAACGCTGACGGCATCGCGCAGTGCGGCACCGCGGCCAGCCCGATCGACCTGGGCTCCTGCCGCCCGTGGAACCCGCTGCTGCCGTACGGCGTGGCTGGCCAGGGCTCGCTGTCCGATCCTGACCTGCAGAAGTTCCTGTTCCCGTACTACACCGATACCGGCCGCACCAAGACCACCAGCTACACCGCGAACCTGTCCGGTTCGATCGTGACGCTGCCGGCGGGTGACCTGGGCCTGGCGATCGGCTACGAGCACCGTGAGGAGCAGGGCCGCTTCGTGCCCGACGCCTTCAACCAGTCGGGTTCGAGCACCGGCCTGGCCGCCACCACGACCGAAGGCAAGTACGAGCTGGACGAGGTCTACCTCGAACTGAACGTGCCGCTGCTGGCCGACATGGCGTTCGCCAAGGAACTGACCCTGAATGTCGCGACCCGTTACTCGGATTACGACAACTTCGGCGACACCACCAACTCGAAGTTCGGCCTGGTGTGGCGTCCGATCGACGGCCTGCTGATCCGCGGCACCTACGCCGAGGGCTTCCGCGCGCCGACCATCGACAACCTGTACGGCGGCATCGGCTCCTCGTTCGAGTCGTACGTCGACCCGTGCGGCGTGGGCGCCCCGAACAGCGTGAACGGCAACGCTGCCTGTAATGCCGCCGGCGTGCCGGCTGGTTACGTGCAGCTCGGCCAGGGCCTGGTGCCTTGCACGGCGTATCCGTGCCAGACCCCGGACCAGTTCATCAGCGGTTCGAACCCGAACCTGCTGCCGGAGAAGTCCAAGAGCAAGACCGCCGGTATCGTGTGGAGCCCGCAGTGGGTCGAGGGCCTGGACCTGTCGCTGGACTGGTACAGCTACAAGATCACCGACGCGATCATCTCCGACAGCGTGGACCGCATCCTGCGTGACTGCTACGTGCTGGGCAACGCTTCGCGTTGCGACGGCATCGTGCGCGACGCCGACGGCCACATCAGCTCGATGTTCTTCGGCCTGGCCAACCTCGGCGAGCTGGAGACCGAAGGCTACGACTTCGGCGTGAAGTACCGTCTGCCGGAGTTCGGCATCGGCCAGTTCACCATCGACTGGCAGACCAGCTACGTCAGCAAGTACGACGAAGCCAGCCAGGACTCGGACGGCAACGACATCATGGTCGGCCGCGTCGGCGACGCCGGTTACTTCCGCGTGCGTTCGAACGTGGGCATCGACTGGTCGCTGGGTGACTTCAGCGTCAACTACACCGCTCGCTACTACTCCGGCATGAAGGAATCGTGCGTCACGAACCGTCCTTGCACGGATCCTGACCACTACGCCAACGGCGAGCCGGATCCGGTGCGCTGGACGGGCTCCAACACCTTCCACGACCTGCAGGTCAGCTGGAAGGCGCCGTGGAACGCGACGATTGCCCTGGGTGCCAACAACGTGTTCGGCCACGAAGGCCCGATCATGTTCTCGGCTCCGAACAGCAACTTCCCGTACTACGGTGGTTTCGACATCGGTCGCTTCATCTACGCCAAGTACGTGCAGCGCTTCTGATCGTCATCGACAGGACGTCGATAGGAGCGGCCCCCGAAAGGGGGCCGCTTTTTTTGTTGGGCCGGCGCGCGAACGAAAAAAGGGCGCCTCGCGGCGCCCCGTGTGTCGGCAAGTCGTGCCGCGGCCCTCAGCCCGGGATCAGCGTCGCGATGACGTGCTCCACGTACGCCTCGAAATCCTCGCGCGCCTGCTTGGGCTGCTGCAGCTGCAGCGACAACTGCAGGAAGCCGACATAGGCGGCATAGGCCAGCCGCGCACGATGCTGCGCATCGGTGCGGCTCAACCCCGCCTGGCGGAAGGAAGCGACCAGGTACTCCATGCGCCGCTGCGACACGCGGTCGATCACCGGGCGCACCGCGGGGTGGTCCAGCGCCTTGAGCAATTCGCTGTAGATCACATGCGGCTTGACCTCGTGCGCCACCAGCTGGAACAGCGCGCGCAACCGGGCGCTGGGGTCGGCCACGTCCTCCAGGCTGCCGAACACCTGCTCCTGCTCGAACAGCTCCCAGCGCTCCAACGCCGCCTGCAGCAGCGCATCGCGGGAGGGGAAATGCCAGTAGAAGCTGCCCTTGGTCACGCCCAGCCGGCGCGCCAGCGGCTCCACCGCCACGGCGCCCACGCCCTGCTCGGCGATCAGGTCCAAGGCCGCCTGGGCCCAGTCCTCCGCGCTGAGGCGGTTGTTGCGGCCACCGGCCGCGCGGCCCGGAGCGTCGTTCTGCGATGCGTTGTCGTCGGTCATCCGATGATTTAACCATACGCCGGAGTCGGTTGCAGTACGCGGCCCCGCGGCGAACTGCCGAAACCCCCGCCGCGCCTGCATTCTGACCTCCATACCAGCCAGTATTGACAGAACCTCGGCCACGTCCATACCATTAAGTATGGTTAGCCAGACACCGCCGCTGACGCTTGCCCCCGATGCCGTGCTGGCAGGTGCCGCCGAGGCCCGCCTTGCCGCCTCGCGGCTGGGCGATGGGCGGCGGGGCAGCGTGCTGCTCGCCCATGGCTTCGGCCAGACCCGCATGGCGTGGGACGACACCGCCCGCGCCCTCGCCGAGGCCGGCTACGCAACCCTCGCCTACGACGCCCGCGGCCATGGCCAGTCCAGCCGCAATCCCGCCGGGTTGCGCTACGACGGCACGCAGTTCACCGACGATTTGATCGTCATTGCCGGCGAGATGTCGCCGCCGCCGGTGCTGGTGGCTGCCTCGATGGGCGGCCTGTTCGGGCTGCTCGCCGAATCGCGCTGGCCGGGCTTGTTCCGCGCGATGGTGCTGGTGGACATCACCCCGCGCTGGGAAACCGCCGGCGTGGAGCGCATCCTGCGCTTCATGAGCGCGCATCCAGATGGCTTCGATTCGCTGCCTGCCGCCGCCGATGCCATCTCCGCCTACCTGCCGCACCGTCCGCGCAAATCCGGCGATGGGCTGCGCAAGCTGCTGCACGAAGGCAGCGATGGCCGCTGGTACTGGCATTGGGACCCGCGCCTGATCGACGAACTGGCCGGCGGCGATGCGCACGAACAGCAGCAGATTCTGCTGCATGCCGCCGCGCAGATCCGCTGCCCGGTGTTGCTGGTCAGCGGCGGGCGCAGCGACCTGGTCAGCCCGCAGACCGTGGCCGAATTCCTTTCGCTCGTGCCGCACGCCCAACACGTGCGGCTGCCGGAGGCCACGCACATGGTCGCCGGCGATGAAAACAGCGCATTTACCGCCGCTGTGTTGCACTATCTGGACGCCTTGCCCCCGGCTCGCGCCAACCCGGCGTCCACCGACATCAAGCACGCTACCGAGTACGTTACTGGAGCAGGACCATGAGCATCGTCGCGCCCTTCCTTCTTGTATTGCTGGCGGCCGGTTTCGCCGCCTACCACCGCATGCGCCTGGCCGCCTGGGTGGCGATCAGCGCCACGCTGCTGGTCGCCGGCTGGCTGCTCGGCGCCCATGCCACGGCCACGATCGTGGCCGCCGTGCTGGTGGCGCTCATCGCCGTGCCGGTGCTGCTGCCCTTCATCCGCAAGCCGCTGCTCACCGCGCCGTTGCTGAAGGTGTTCCGCAAGGTGCTGCCGCCGCTCTCGCAGACCGAGCGCATCGCGCTGGAAACCGGCTCGGTCGGCTTCGAAGGCGAACTGTTCACTGGCGACCCGGACTGGCAGAAGCTGCTCAACTACCCGAAGCCGGAACTGAGCGCGGAGGAGCAGGCCTTCCTCGATGGCCCGGTCGAAGAACTCTGCAAGATGATCAACGACTGGGAGATCACCCACGTCCACGCCGACCTGCCGCCGGAAATGTGGGACTTCATCAAGAAGAACCGCTTCTTTGGCATGATCATCCCCAAGCAGTTCGGTGGCCTGGGCTTCAGCGCGCTGGCGCACCACAAGGTGATCCAGAAGCTGGCCTCGGTCTCCAGCGTGGTCAGCTCCACCGTCGGCGTGCCGAACTCGCTCGGCCCGGGTGAACTGCTGGTCCATTACGGCACCCAGGAGCAGAAGGACCACTACCTGCCGCGCCTGGCCGCCGGCCAGGAAGTGCCCTGCTTCGGCCTGACCGGTCCGTTCGCCGGCTCCGACGCCACCTCCATTCCGGACTACGGCATCGTCTGCAAGGGCGAGTGGAACGGCGCCAACGTGCTCGGCGTCAAGCTCACCTTCGACAAGCGCTACATCACCCTGGCCCCGGTGGCGACGATCATCGGCCTGGCCTTCCGCATGTACGACCCGGAAGGCCTGATCGGCGACACCCGCGACATCGGCATCACCCTGGCGCTGCTGCCGCGCGAAACGCCCGGCGTGGAGATCGGCCGCCGCCACTTCCCGCTCAACTCGCCGTTCCAGAACGGCCCGATCCACGGCCGCGAGGTGTTCATCCCGCTGAGCCAGCTGATCGGCGGCGTGGACATGGTCGGCAAGGGCTGGAACATGCTCAACGAGTGCCTGGCCGTGGGCCGATCGATCACCCTGCCCTCCACCGCCTCGGGCGGTGCGAAGTTCGGCGCGGTGGTCACCGGTTCCTATGCACGCATCCGCAAGCAGTTCGGCCTGTCGGTCGGCCGCTTCGAGGGCGTGGAAGAGGCGCTGGCGCGCATCGGCGGCAAGGCTTATGCGATCAGCGCGCTGTCGCAGGCCACCGCCGCGGCGGTGGACCGGGGCGACGTGCCGTCGGTGCCTTCGGCGATCGCCAAGTACCACTGCACCACGATGGGCCGCGAGGTCATCAGCGACGTGATGGACGTGGTCGGCGGCAAGGGCATCATCCTGGGGCCGCGCAACTTCGCCGGCCGTGCCTGGCAGGCCGCGCCGATCGGCATCACGGTGGAAGGCGCCAACATCATGACCCGCAGCCTGCTGATCTTCGGCCAGGGCGCGATCCTGTGCCATCCGTGGGTGATGAAGGAAATGAAGGCCGCCCAGGACACCGACACCGCGCGCGGCCTGGAGGAGTTCGACCGCAGCCTGTTCGGGCATATCCGCTTCGGCATCTCCAATGCGGTGCGTTCGTTCTGGTTCGGCCTGACCGGCGCGCGCTTCGGCAGCGCGCCCGGCGACGACTACACCCGCCGCTTCTTCCGCAAGCTGGACCGCTACTCGGCCAACCTGGCCCTGATGGCCGACGTGTCGATGATGATGTTGGGCGGCAAGCTCAAGTTCAAGGAATCGCTGTCCGGCCGCCTGGGCGACGTGCTGAGCCACATCTACATGACCAGCGCGATGCTCAAGCGCTACCACGACGAAGGCGCGCCGCAGACCGACCAGCCGCTGCTGGCCTGGGCGTTCCACGACAGCGTGCACAAGATCGAGACCGCGCTGTCGGCCGCGCTGCGCAACTTCCCGATCCGTCCGGTCGGCTGGCTGATGTGGGCGCTGATCTTCCCGTTCGGCCGCCGCGCCGAAGCGCCGGGCGACCGCCTGTCGCGCCGCGTGGCCGCGTTGCTGATGGCGCCCAACGAGGCGCGCGACCGCCTCGCCAAGGGGGTGTTCCTGACCCCGTGCGAGAACAACCCGGGCGGGCGCATCGCCAGCTACCTGGCCAAGGCCGTGATGGCCGAGCCGGTCGAGCGCAAGTTCCTCAAGGCGCTCAAGACCAAGGGCATCGAGGCGTTGGAGTTCAGCGCCCAGCTGGACGAGGCCGTGGCCGAAGGCGTGCTCAATGCCGAAGAGCGCAAGCTGCTCGAGGAGCTGCGCGAGATGACCATGGACACCATCACCGTGGACGACTTCGACACCCACGAGCTGCGCGCGGCGACGTACTACGACCAGACCAAGGCCGGCCAGTCCCGCGCAGCGGCCTGAGCCTGACACGCAACACCGAAGACGGCGGGCCCAGGCCCGCCGTCTTCGTATCCGGAGCCACGCATCCATGACATCCCTGCTGCGGCTGTACCAGCGCATCACCCGCTGGCCGTGTGGCCACTGGCTGTTCTCGCGCGCGATCTGTTTCAAGGCGCCGTACTTCGGCACGATCGCCCCGCGCATCACCCGGCTTGAACCGGGCGTGTGCGAGGCCCGCATCGGCGACCGCCGGCGCGTGCACAACCACATCGGCACCGTGCATGCCATCGCGCTGTGCAACCTGGCCGAGCTCGTGGGCGGGGTGATGGTGGATGCCAGCCTGCCGCCTTCGATGCGCTGGATCCCCAAGGGCATGACCGTGCAATACCAGCGCAAGGCCACCGGCACGATGCATGCCACGGCTACCCCGGCGACAGAACTGCGCGAGGCGACCGAAGGCTACGACCTGCCGGTGGACGTGGTAGTGCGCAACGATGCCGGCGAACAGGTGTTCCAGGCGCGCATCGAGATGTGGGTGTCGCCGCGCAAGGGCTGAGGCCGACGGGTTCTATCGCCTGAAACCCGCCCCCTTTGCAGGCGCGGCTTCAGCCGCTGCCACGCAACGCATGCCGCTTCGCGGCTGAAGCCGCGCCTACGGGAAACGGCGAACGCTCCGCATTCCCGCGACGATCACCGCTCCTCAAACCCCCAGCCACAGCAGCACCAGCGCGACCAGCGCCGGCGCGGCCTGGATCCACAGGATGCGCCGGCTCACGCTCCAGGCGCCGTACAGCCCGGCCACCACCACGCAGCCGAGGAAGAAGCCCAGCACGTCCACGCGCGCGGCCACCACGCCCCATGCCAGGCCGGCGGCGAGGAAGCCGTTGTACAGCCCCTGGTTGGCCGCCAGCACAAGCGTGGCCTGCGCCTTCTCCGGCGTGTTGCGGAACACCTTGAGGCCCAGCGGGCGGGTCCACAGGAACATCTCCAGCACCAGGAAGTACAGGTGCAGCAGCGCGACCAGCGCGGCCAGCGAACGGGCGATCAACATCGGCGACGATCCTTCGTGGAAGAGGACGCATCATCCCCGCGCGCTCGGGCGCGAGGCAAGCCGTCAGGAGGCCGTGCGCGCGCCGCTGCCCGGCGCCTGGTCCCCGGCTTCTACGTCACCGTGCCCACGCTCGGCGGGCAGCTTGTCCACCTCGCGCAGCAGGCGCCAGGCGCTCAGCGTCATGCCGCCGGCCACCAGCAGGCCGGCGCCGAACACGACGTGCGAACCGAACGCCGAGAGCACCTTGTGCAGCCACACGATGGTCAGGTCGCTGCCGCGGTAGATCACCGTGTCGATCGCCGCGCCCGCTTTGTAGCGCCATTCGCGGCCCACCCGGGTGTAGATCGTCTCGCGCGCCGGCTTGGCCAGCGAGAACTCGCTGGCACGCGTCACCACCTGCACGATCGCCACCATCAACGGCAGCGGCGACATCGCCAGGATCGAATAGCCCAGGATGATCGCCACGCCCGGCACCAGCAGCGCCGGTGCGATGCCGAAGCGCGACAGCAGCAGGCGGGTGAACAGCACCTGCACCACCAGGGTCAGCGCATTCACCGCCAGGTCGATGCTGGCGTAGTACGCGGTGCTGGCGGCCGCATCGGTGAACAGCCGGCGCACGATCGCGGCCTGCTCGTTGTAGAGCAACGTGCCCACGCCCACGCCGAACACCACCATGATCGCCAGCCAGCGCAGCAGCGGCTCGCGCACGATCAACTGCAGGCCGGCCAGCACCCCGCCGCCCATCGGCACCTCGCCGCTGGGCAGGCGCTGCTCGCGCTCGCGCCGTACCGCCCACAGGCGCAGGCGCAGCAGGCAGACCATGCACACGGCCAGGAAGCCGGCCGACACCAACATCAGGTTGGCGATGCCGATGCGCTCGACCAGCGTGCGGGTGAGGATCGGGCCGAGGAACGCGCCCAGCGTGCCCGCCGCGCCGATATAGCCGTAGTAGGCCTTGGCTTCCGTGTTGCTGAAGACATCGGCCATGAAGCTCCAGAACAGCGCCACCGCGAACAGGTTGAACACCGCGATCCAGATGAAGAACGCCATCCCGCGCCCCGGCACGCCGCTGTCGAACAGCACGTAGAACCCGAGCAGCGTGGCGATGAAGAACCCGTAGGCCACCGGCATGAACACCCGGCGCGGATAGCGGCTGACCAGCGCGCCGTACAGCGGCTGCAGCAGCAGCATGATCAGGAAGGTGCAGGTGAACAGCACCTGCAGGGTGAAGTCCTTCAGCGGCATGCCGTGCGCGCCGAAGAAGGCGATCATCGCCGGCGGGAACACGGCTTCCACGTCGGCCGAGGCCCCCATCGCCTCGCGCACCGGACGCAGCACGTAGTAGCCGCTGAGCAGGCAGAAGAAGTACACGAACGACCACCACAGCGCCGGCGAGCCGCGCAGCGCATGCAGCAGGCGGCCGGGCCCGGAGGCCGCCGCACTCATGGGCACCGGCACGGCGAGGTGCCCGGCTGGCGGAGGAACATGGTCTGGCTCCGGGGGGAGGAGAAGCGCGCAAGTTAGCCGATGGCCCGCCGCGCCGCCAGTTCCGTGCGCATGACAGCGCGTTGCCGGCGCGCCGCCAGCTGCCTATGCTCGGCGAACGCGAGTTCCGGGGAGGGAATGCGTGTACGACTACATCATCGTGGGCGCCGGCTCGGCCGGCTGCGTGCTGGCCCATCGCCTGAGCGCCGATCCTCACTGCCGGGTGCTGCTGATCGAGGCCGGCCCGCGCGACCGCCATCCGCTCATCCACATGCCTGCCGGCCTGGCGCGCCTGGTCAACCAGCGCAGCGTGAACTGGAACTACGACACCGAACCGCAGGCCGCGCTCGGCGGCCGCCGCCTGTGGTGGCCGCGCGGCAAGGTGCTGGGCGGCTCCAGTTCGATCAACGCCATGTGCTACACCCGCGGTGTACCCGCTGACTACGACGAATGGGCGCGCGGCGGCGCCGAAGGCTGGGATTGGGCTGGCGTGTTGCCCTACTTCCGCCGCAGCGAACGCAACCAGCACGGCGCCGACGCCCTGCACGGTGGCAGCGGTCCGCTGCATGTCAGCGACCTGCGCCACCGCAACCCGCTCAGCGAAGCGTTCGTCACCGCCGGCGTGCAGGCCGGGCTGCCCGCCAACCCCGACTTCAACGGCCACGAGCAGGCGGGTGTGGGCTTCTACCAGGTCACCCAGAAGGACGGCGCCCGCTGTTCGGCCGCCGTCGCCTACCTGCGGCCGATCCGCGCGCGCGCCAACCTGCATGTGCGCACCGGCGTGCAGGTCCACCGCGTGCTCATCGAAGGCGGCCGCGCCACCGGCGTGCAATACGCCGAGCGCGGCGTGGCGACCACCGCCCGCGCCGCGCGCGAGGTGCTGTTGTGCGCCGGCGCGGTGAACTCGCCACAGTTGCTGATGCTCTCCGGCGTGGGCCCTGCGGACCACCTGCGCGCGCATGCCCTGCCCGTGCACGCCGACCTGCCCGGCGTGGGTGGCCACCTGCAGGACCACCTGGACATCTGCACGCTCTTCCATACCCGGCCGGGTGTGAGCTACGACCGCAGCAACGAGCTGGCCATCGCCTTCCACTACTTCCTGCGCGGGCACCAGGGCGCGGGCACGAGCAACATCGCCGAGGCCGGCGGCTTCCATCGCTCGCCACTCGCGCAGGACGAACGCCCCGACATCCAGCTGCACTTCGTGCCCGCGATGCTCGACAACCACGGCCGCCACCGCCTGCCCGGCGACGGCTACACCCTGCACGCCTGCTTCCTGCGCCCGCGCAGCCGCGGCACGTTGCGCCTGCGCGACGCGAACCCCTTGAGCGCGCCCCTGATCGATCCGGCCTACCTGAGCGACGCCGAAGGCTTCGACCTGCGCATGATGGTCGAGTGCGCCCGGCTCTCGCGCCGCATCCTGGCGCAGCCCGCCTTCGACGCGTGGCGCGGCGCACCGATCTTCCCCGCGCGCGGGGACCTGGACGACGCCGGCCTGGTCGACTTCATCCGTGCCAAGGCCGAGACCATCTACCACCCCGTCGGCACCTGCCGGATGGGCGCCGCGAACGATGGCGGCGCCGTGCTCGACCCGCAGCTGCGCGTCAACGGCGTAGAGGGCCTGCGCGTGGTCGACGCCTCCGCGATGCCCACCCTGCCGGGCGGCAACACCAATGGCCCGGTGATCATGCTGGCCGAACGCGCAGCGGACCTGATCCAGGGCAAGCAGCCAGAGCGCTCCAGGCCCCTCTAGCCGCCGCGCTTCGTTCCCGTCCACCCGGCTCCTTCGGGCCACTGGGGGGCCGCCATGGGAGGAATAGAGGCCGGACAAATACCGGCGAATCTGCAAACAGGTTTGCAAAAATCCCCGCAAGATCAATGCCCTTCCCATTCATCTTCCTGCGGTTTGTGCTATCCGGAAAACCGGCGCTAGAATCCCCTCAAGCACGGTTCACAGGCGGCACACATCCATGAAAGACAAGAGCAAGCGCCGGCGTCTTCGTCCGGTAGCATCGGGGTTGCTCGGCGTACTGATGCCCTTCGCGTTGTCTTCCACCGCCCAGACGCCCGCGCCGCGCGCGCAGACGCTCGAGGCGTTCAATGTCGCCGCTGCCTCCACGCAGCCCATGCCGTACCGCGCCGCGCTCGGCCAGCAGCAAGTGCAGCCGCTGGCGCCCGGCTTCGACCCGGCCGCCTTCGAATCGATGGCCGAACAGCTCACCTATGGCGAACGCGTGCCGGGCATGGCGCTGGCCATCGTCCAGGGCGGCCGCGTGCTCAGCGCGCGCGGCTTCGGCGTCACCGACGTCAACCATCCGCAGCCGGTCGACGCCCACACCGTGTTCCGCCTCGCGTCGCTGTCGAAGGCCTTCGCCGGCACCATGGCCGGCCTGCTGGTCAACGACGGCACGCTGCGCTGGGACAGCAAGGTGGTCGACTATGTGCCCGGCTTCCAGCTCAGCGACCCGGTCGCCACCCGCCAGCTGACCATCGCCGATGTCCTCAGCCACCGCGTCGGCCTGACCCGCAACGCCTACGACCGCGACGTCGAATCCAACGACGACTACTACACCCTGAGCCACAAGCTCGCCTACGCGCCGCTGCGCTGCGCGCCCGGCGAATGCTATGCGTACCAGAACGTCGCCTTCAGCCTGGTCGGCGATGTCGTGTTCGCCGCGTCGGGCAACTTCTACGAGCAGTCGGTCGAGAAGCGCATCTTCAAGCCGCTCGGCATGAACGATGCCAGCATGGGCCTGGCCGGCATCCAGGCCAGCCCGAGCTGGGCGCGGCCGCACGTGCGCAGCCGCAACGGCTGGGTCTCGCTGACGCCCAAGCCGACCTACTACCGCCTCGCCCCGGCGGCCGGCGTCAACGCCAGCGCCGCCGACATGGCCCAGTGGTTGCTCGGCCAGACCGGGCATCGTCCCGACGTGCTGCCCGCCCCGCTGCTGGCCACGCTGCATGCCTCGCTGATCTCCACGCCGGGCGAAATGCGTTCGGGCTGGCGCCACGAGCGCGTCAACTCCGCCGGCTACGCGCTCGGCTGGCGCGTGTTCGACTATGCCGGCCACCAGGTCGTCTTCCATGCCGGTGCCGTGCAGGGCTATCGCGGCCTCGTGGCGCTGGTGCCGGAGCGCGACCTGGGCATCGCCATCCTCTGGAACGGCGAGAGCGGCCTGCCTTCCGGCCTGCTGCCGACGATCCTCGATCGCGCGATGGGCCTGCCCGCGCAGCGCTGGCTCGACATCGACGTGGACAGCGACTTCGGCGGCGACAACATCCTGGCCGAACGTCCCCAGCCCGCGCCCAAGCGCGGCGCCTCCACCGGCAAGGCCGTCGCCTCGCCGCGCTGACCACACCGGCATCGCAACACGCAAAAGGGCGGCCCAGTGCCGCCCTTTTTCTTTGGCGCGGAAAACACACCCCTCGCGCCTCCGGCGTACAGCCCCTTCTGCCAGGGGCGCGGCGAAGCGGGTTTTCGTTTCGCCCATAAAAAACTCCCTTCCCGCTGGGCACCGGGAAGGGAGTTGATGTACGGCTTATCGGGACAGATGAATCAGATCAGCGGAGCCGGGGTGGCCGGCAGGGCGACCGGAGCGGCCTTCTTCTTGCGAGCGGCCGGCTTCTTCTTGGCGACCTTCTTCGCAGCCTTCTTCGGGGCCTTCTTGGCGGCCTTCTTCACGGCCTTCTTGGCGGTCGACTTCTTGGCAACCTTCTTGGTGGCCTTCTTGGCAGCCTTCTTCACCGCCTTCTTGGCGGTCTTCTTGACGCCCTTCTTGGCGGCCGACTTCTTGGCAACCTTCTTGGCGGCCTTCTTTACGGTCTTCTTGGCGGCAGCCTTCTTCGCGGTCTTCTTCACCGCCTTCTTGGCCGTGGCCTTCTTGGCGACCTTCTTGGCGGCCTTCTTCACGGTCTTCTTGGCAGCAGCCTTCTTCGCAGTCTTCTTCACCGCCTTCTTGGCGGCCGGTTTCTTCGCAGCTTTCTTAGTGGCCATGTGATGGCTCCTCGTCAGTGAACTATGGAGTTGAGTGCCCAGTGAAACCAAAGTCCGCGGCGGGACTCCGCCCGCGGATACCGCCTGACCGTCGGATCGACGCGGCGGATACAGAAACACCCGCGCCGAACGACACGGGTGCATGTTGGAAGGACGTTGCGGTTTTCGCGGAGGGAAGCAGACCCATATCCACCTTCTTAGGTTCCAGGGCGGATGCGCGGTTCTTGCTTGTCACCTTGATGTCGATTCGGCTCACTCTCTGCGGCAGCAACGTCTGCTTGGGGCGAAACCTAATCACGGTTTTTTTTACTGTCAACACTCCGGCGAAAATTTTTTTCGTCCGGCCGCCACCGCCGCCGCCGCCCGGCACGCAGCGCCACCACCCTGGCCGCCCTCGCGCGCGCGCGCCGATGCACTGCATCTTCGCCACGCATGAAAAAAAACCACTGCTTTTCAGCTGTATTTTTTTCGGCCACGCGAATTCGAAGGCGACGATGCCGCGCCGCGCGCATGCATGCGCCCACCCTGTCCGCCGGCCAACGGCGCGTAACCGGTGGGCGAAAATTTTTTCCGCCAAGGCGGCTTTCGCGGCATCGCATCGGGCGAAATGCGCAAACTTTTCCCGCCCGACGAACACCCTCGACGGCGAGGACAACGCTCGCGCGATGCGCGCGCGAACACCCCGCGCCGGCCAGCGCGCACGCGCCGGCGCATCCGCCGCGGCACGCCGAACGATCGCCGCCGCCACCGGCGTGCGTCCGCTCGCCGGATCGCGCGCAAACAAAAACGGCCGCTTTCGCGGCCGTTTTCGATTCCTGCTCGCTGCCGTGAAGAATCAGTGAGCGTCGTCGTCGAGCAGCTCGGCGTAGTCGTCCGGGGAAAGCAGTTCGTTGAGCTGTTCCGGCTCGCTGACCTCGACCACGAAGATCCAGCCGTCGCCGTAGGCATCCTCGTTGATGGTCTCCGGCTTGTCGGACAGCGCCGAGTTGACCTCGACGACCTTGCCGCTGACCGGGCTGTAGACATCCGAGGCCGCCTTGACCGACTCGACCACCGCTGCGCCGTTGCCGGCCTCGACGGTGTCGCCGACATTCGGCAGCTCGACATAGACCAGGTCGCCCAGCAGGCCCTGCGCATGGTCGGAGATGCCGACGGTGACGCGGCCATTGCCTTCGACGCGGGCCCACTCGTGGGACTTGAGGAACTTGAGGTCGCCTGGGATCTCGCTCATGGGAAAGCTCCGGGAAAACGGGGTTCGGGGATGGGGGTATAGTTTAACCAACCGGCGCCGGGTGCATCACCCGGCGCCGGACGAACGGCGGCGATCAGCCAAGCACGCCGGCCTGGGCATGGCCTTCGCGCACGAACGGGAACTTGACCACGCGCACCGGCACTTCCTTGCCGCGGATATCCACGCGCACCTCGCCCGGCTCGCCGGCCGGCACGCGGGCGAACGCGATCGCCTTGCCGAGCGTGGGCGAGAACGTGCCCGACAGGATTTCGCCCTCGCCCTGCGCGGTGATCACCTTCTGGCCGTGGCGCAGCACGCCCTTCTCGTCCATCACCAGGCCGATCATCTGGCGCGGCGCGCCGGCGGCCTGCTGCGCCTGCAGCACGCTGCGGCCGATGAAGTCGCGGCCTTCGTCCAGCGCCACCGTCCAGGCGAGCGCCGCTTCGAACGGGCTCACCGCATCGTCCATGTCCTGGCCGTAGAGGTTCATGCCCGCCTCCAGGCGCAGCGTGTCGCGCGCGCCCAGGCCGGCCGGCTTGACGCCCGCTTCCAGCAGCGCGTTCCAGAACGCCACCGCATCGCCCTCCGGCAGCACGATCTCGAAACCGTCCTCGCCGGTGTAGCCGGTGCGCGCCAGGAACAGCGGCGCGCCCGCGGTGGAGGTGGCGTGCAGCGCGGCGAAGCGGCCGAGCTTGCGCGCGGCCGCCTGGTCGTCGGCGGCCAGCAGCGAAATCACCTTCTCGCGTGCGGTCGGGCCCTGCACGGCCACCATCGCAAAATCCGCACGCTCCTGCACCCGCACGTCGAACGCGGCCGCCTGCTCGCCGATCCACGCCAGGTCCTTCTCGCGGGTGGCGGCGTTGACCACCAGGCGGAAGAAATCTTCGGCCTGGTAGTAGACGATCAGGTCGTCGATCACCCCGCCCTGCGGATTCAGCATGCAGGTGTACAGCGCCTTGCCCGGCACCTTGAGCTTGTCGACCGAGTTGGCCAGCAGGTAGCGCAGGAACGCGCGCACGCGCTCGCCGTGCAGGTCGACCACGGTCATGTGGCTGACGTCGAACATGCCGGCGTCGCGGCGCACCAGGTGGTGTTCGTCCAGCTGCGAGCCGTAGTGGATGGGCATGTCCCAGCCCCCGAAATCCACCATCTTGGCGCCCAGGGCGCGGTGGCTGGCGTTGAGGACGGTCTGCTTCAGGCTCATGGCGTCGGTTCCGATGGAAAGACGCCCATTATCGCCCGCCGGGGGCGGGCGATCACGCAGCAGTGCAGCGCGCCGCCCTCAGGCCGCCTGCACCTTCAGGGTCATGCCGTCCACCGCGACCACGCGCACCTCGGTGCCGACCGGCAGATCCGGCCCGGAGACCACCCAGAACGCGTCGTCGATCTTCACCCGCCCGCGGCCGCCGGCGATGGCCTGCTCCACGCGCACCACCCGGCCGATCAGCTGTTCGGCGCGGCGGTTCAGCAGCGGCTGGTCGCTCTGCCGCTCGCCGCGGCGGAACCAGGTGCGGTAGATCTGCACCGAGACGAAGCTCAGCACGACGAAGGCCACCACCTGCACCAGCAGCGGGATGCCCGGCACGACCCACACCGCCACGAACAGCGCGGTGGCGGCAAAGCCCATCCACAGCATGAACGCGCCCGGCGCCAGCGCCTCGGCGGCGAACAGCAGCAACGCCACCGCCGCCCACACCACCACTTCGGTGCGCATGGCTCAGCCTCCGAAGCGCGGCGGCTGCGGGCCGCGCGGCGGCGGCGTGGCGGCGCGGTCGGCCAGCGCTTCCTTGGCGAGGTCGGCGATGCCGGCGATCGAGCCGATGATGCCGGAGGACTCCATCGGCATCAGCACGAACTTCTGGTTCGGCGCGGTGGCCAGCTCCTTGAACGCCTCGACGTACTTCTGCGCGATGAAGTAGTTGATCGCCTGCACGTTGCCGCTGGCGATGGCGTCGGACACCATCTGGGTCGCCTTGGCTTCGGCTTCGGCCAGGCGCTCGCGCGCCTCGGCATCGCGGAACGCGGCTTCCTTGCGGCCTTCGGCTTCCAGCACGGCGGCCTGCTTCTCGCCGTCAGCGCGCAGGATTTCCGACTGGCGCGAACCCTCGGCCTCGAGGATTTGCGCGCGCTTCTCGCGCTCGGCCTTCATCTGGCGGGCCATCGCATCGACCAGGTCGCGCGGCGGCTGGATATCGCGGATCTCGATGCGGGTGACCTTGATGCCCCAGGGATTGGTGGCATGGTCGACCACGCTCAGCAGCTGGGCGTTGATGGTTTCGCGCTGGCTCAACGATTCGTCCAGGTCCATCGAGCCGATCACGGTGCGGATGTTGGTTTGCACCAGGGCGATCGTGGCCAGCTCCAGGTTGGCGACCTCGTAGGCGGCCTTGGCCGCATCCAGCACCTGGAAGAACACCACGCCGTCCACCGCGACCACGGCGTTGTCCTTGGTGATCACGTCCTGGCGCGGCACGTCGAGCACCTGCTCCATCATGTTCACCTTGCGGCCGACGCCGTAGACGATGGGGATCAGCACGTGCAGGCCGGGCGTCAGCGTGTGGGTGTACTTGCCGAAGCGCTCCACCGTCCATTCATAGCCCTGCGGCACCATGCGCACCGCCTTGAACAGCACGATGGCGCACACCACCAGCAGCACCATCACCAGGAAACCTGTGGTGAACATTCCCTTCCCTCCTCAACGCGTTCCGTGAAGAGCGAGTATGCCCCACGAGCGGATCAGAACGGGATGCGACCGAGCAGGATGTCGCGGAACATCACCCAGTCGCCGGCGAAGGAATAGAACGGGTGGCGGAAGGTGGCCGGGCGGTTCTTCTCGAAGAAGAAGTGCCCGACCCAGGCGAAACCATAGCCGCACAGCAGCGCGCCCAGCAGCCATGCCGGGCGCGCGGTGACCAACGCCACGCCGAGCAGCAGCAACACGCCGCAGCTGCCGATGAAATGCAGCCGGCGCGAGGTGCGGTGGGCATGCTCGCCGAGATAGAACGGATAGAACTCGCGGAAACTGGCGAAGCGGCGCATGGGCCCTCCCTTCGGGCGCGACGACGGCCACAGGATACGCCGCCGCGTGGCGCTCAGGCAGGCCGCGGCGAGCACATGATCACCGCCATGCCGCCCAGGCACAGCGCGACGCCGAGCAGGTCCCAGCGCGTGGGCACGACCTTGTCCACCTGCCACAACCAGAGCAGGGCGACGGCGACATAGACGCCACCGTAGGCGGCGTACACGCGGCCCGACGCGGTGGGATGCAGCGTCAGCAGCCAGACGAACAGTGCGAGGCTGCCGGCGGCCGGCAGCAGCAGCCACGCGCTGCCGTCGCGGCGCAGCCACAGCCAGGGCAGGTAGCAGCCGACGATCTCCGCCAGGGCGGTGAGCGCGAACAGCAACAGCGTCTTCATGGCCCGGCGTGTTCCTGCGCCTTGACCTGGTCCCACAGGGCGTCCTGTTCGGTGAGCGAGAGTGCGTCCAGCGCGGTACCGGCGTCGCGGGCAAGGGCTTCCATGGCGCGGAAGCGGCGTTCGAACTTGTGGTTGGCGCCGCGCAGGGCGGCGCCGACATCGACCTTGGCGTGGCGGGCCAGGTTGGCAACGACGAACAGCACGTCGCCGATCTCTTCCTGCAGGCGGTCGTGGCGGGCTTCGATATCGCCGTGGGCGAATTCTTCGCGCACTTCGTCGATCTCCTCGTGCAACTTGGCGAGCACGGGGGCCGGATTCGGCCAGTCGAAACCGACGCGGGCGGCACGCGATTGCAGCTTCACTGCGCGCTGCCACTCGGGCAGGCCGCGCGCGATGCCGGCCAGCGCGGAGTCGTCCTGCTCGCCGGCGGCCTGGCGTTCGGCGCGCTTGATGGCTTCCCAGTTGGCGGTGACTTCGCTGGCGCCGTCCACGGCGGCATCGCCGAAGACGTGCGGGTGGCGGCGCACGAGCTTGTCGCTGATGGCCTGTACGACGTCTTGGAAGCTGAAGGCACTTTGCTCTTCTGCCATCCGGGCATGGAAGACCACTTGCAGCAGGAGGTCGCCGAGTTCGTCCTTCAGCGCCGGCAGGTCGCCGCGATCAATGGCGTCGGCGACTTCGTAGGCCTCTTCGATGGTGTACGGGGCGATGCTGGCGAAATCCTGCTCAAGATCCCACGGGCAGCCGTGCTCGCGGTCGCGCAGCCTGGCCATGATGCGCAGCAGGTCGTCGATGCCGCGCGGGGAGGATGGGTCGGCCAGGGTCATGGGAAGCGGGCTCATGCGAGGGACTTCATGATGCACGAAGCGCTATTTGCCTGCGCTTGCTTTTGCCGGGACCTTTCCTTGGCGGGCGGTTTCGGTCGTGTCAGCAGGTTGTGCCGACGGTGATTTGTGCGCTGTATTGCTTGACGCGTGCGGTGCGTCGCGCGGCGGGTGGGGGCAGGCCCTTTCCGGGACACGCCGTGAATCCATCCATGGAGGCTCGTAGGCGACATCCATGTCGCCTACGGTCCCGGAAAGGGCCTGCCCCC
>NZ_JARQXB010000006.1 GCF_029543105.1 Stenotrophomonas sp. HITSZ_GD | reverse complement strand
TCATCGCCAGGGGCTTTATCCCCAAACCCCCAGCCAATCGGCTGGGGGTTTGTCTTTTGCGGCTCAGAAAAGTGCGGTGGCCCGCTTGGACAGGCCGGTTTAACCCCCCATATCGGCGTGGTCTGCTCTGTTGAAGCCGCCGCCATGCCCGAATTGCCAGAAGTAGAAACCACGCTGCGGGGGTTGGAGCCGCATCTGCTCCGGCGGCGCATCCATGGCGTCATTCTCCGCCGGCCCGATCTGCGCTGGCCGATCCCACCGCAGATCGAGCAAGAACTGCCCGGGGCGAAGATCACCGCGCTGCGTCGTCGCGCGAAGTACCTGTTGCTCGATACAGAGCACAACGGCAGTGCGCTGTTGCATCTGGGGATGTCCGGCAGCCTGCGTGTCCTGCCCGGCGATACGCCGCTGCGCACGCACGACCACGTCGATATCAGCCTGGACAACGGAAAGCTGCTGCGCTTCAACGATCCGCGACGTTTCGGGGCGTTGCTCTGGCAGGCCCCGGGCGAAATCCATCCATTGCTGGCGGAGCTAGGCCCCGAGCCCTTGTCCGATGCGTTCGACGGCGATTATCTCTATGCGCTCAGCCGCGGCCGCCGCGCGCCGATCAAGGCCTTCCTGATGGACCAGGCCGTGGTGGTCGGCGTCGGCAACATTTACGCGGCCGAAAGCCTGTTCCGCGCCGGCATCAGCCCGCTGCGCGAAGCGGGAAAGGTATCGCGCGAGCGATACCGGCAGCTCGCGAACGCAGTGAAGGAAATCCTCCACTACGCTATTCAGCGAGGCGGCACCACCCTGAGGGACTTCATCAGCCCGGATGGTGCGCCGGGTTACTTCGAGCAGGAACTGCTGGTCTATGGTCGCGAGGGCGAGCCCTGCCGGCGCTGCGGAAGAATGTTGAAGCACGCCACGATCGGCCAACGGGCCAGTGTGTGGTGCGCCGGCTGCCAGCGCTGAGGCCTTCACTCCGGGCGGCCGTTTCACCGCTATAGTCCGCGCCATTTACGGTGTAAGGAATGCACCATGGCCGAGTCGACGGATATCACCCTATGGCTGGATTCCGCGCGCGCGGGCGACCGCGCGGCGCTCGATCGAGTGCTGGCCACGCTCTATCGCGAACTGCATGCCATGGCCCGCCGCCAGCTGGCCGGCCAACAGAACCACACGCTCGACCCCACGTCACTGGTCCACGAGTCCTACCTCAAACTGCTCGGCGCCAGCGGCGGCGCGCGGTTTGACGACCGTGCCCACTTCTTCGCCTATGCCGCCTCCGCGATGCGCAGTGTCGTGGTCGACTACGCGCGCAATCGGCTGGCCCGCAAGCGTGGCGGTGATCTCAAGCGAGTGGCCGAGATCCCCGAGGACAGCGACAGCGGCGTGCGCCTGGACGAGAACCTGCTTGCACTGGACGTAGCGCTCAACCGCTTGCACTCGGTCGATGAGCGCTTGGCCAAGGTTGTCGAACTACGCTACTTCGCGGGATTGTCGGAGCAGGAGATTGCCGACCTGATGCAACGCTCCGAGCGCAGTATCAGGCGCGATTGGCAGAAGGCCAGGATGCTCCTGCTGGCCTCGATGCGGGAAGCGTGAGCCGGGCATGGACGCGCTTCGCTGGTCGCAACTTTCGCCGCTCCTGGATGAGCTGCTCGAGCTGGAAGGCGCCCTGCGCGTGGAGCGCCTGGCGCAGATCGCCGCGGAGGACTCCGCGCTGGCCGACGAGCTCCTCCAACTGCTGGCGATGGAGCAACAGAGCACGGACTTCATCGCCGAACCCCTGCTGGGCCGCCAGGAACACCCCACGCGATGCGGCGATCGAATAGGCGATTACCGCCTGCTCGAACTGCTCGGTGAAGGCGGCATGGGCCAGGTGTGGCTGGCGCAGGACCTGCGCAGCCCCGGCGGCACGCAGGTCGCATTGAAGCTGCTGCGCCCGGATCTGGCCGACCTGCATCTGCGAACGCGCTTCCTGCGTGAGCGCGACACGCTGCTCGCGCTTTCCCACGCGCGCATTCCGCGCCTATACGGCTCGGGCGACGAGGGCCAGCCCTATCTGGCCCTGGAATACGTATCGGGCGAGTCCATCAACGACTACTGCCGGCGCCATGCCGCCTCCGTACGGCACTTCGTCGAGCTGTTCCTTCAGGTATGCGAGGCCCTGGAGCACGTGCACGGCCAGGGCATCGTCCACCGCGACGTGAAGCCCACCAACATTCTCGTGGACGCCTATGGCGAGGTCCGCCTGCTGGATTTCGGCATCGCCCGCCGCTGCGGCGAGCCCCTCGATCCCGCGCCCGGCGAGGACGCGCGCGCGTTCACGCTGCACTATGCGGCACCGGAGCAAATCCGCGGCGAAGTGCCCGACACCCGGGCGGACGTCTATTCGTTAGGCGTAGTGCTGTACGAATTGCTGACCGGCCAGAAGCCCTACCGCCTGCGGCGGCAGAGCGACGCGGAATGGGAGCGCTCGGTCCTGCGCGTGGAGGTGACGCCGCCGTCGGCGCTGGTCGAGCGGCAAGCCATCGCGGGCGCGGCGCGCCGTGCCGCGAGCCTTCGGGGCGATCTGGATGCGATCGTCCTCAAGGCGATGCAGAAGGACGCCGACCGCCGCTATGCCAGCGTTTCCGAACTCGCCTTCGACCTGCGGCACTGGCAGCGCGGCGAACCCATCGCGCCTGCGGCCGTTGCGATCATCCCCACCTGGCTGCGATGGTGGCGACGCACACCCATCCCCCGCGCGGGCGCCTGACCACCTTTGCCTCGCGCGCGACTGCGGCGACAATGAGCGCGACCGCAGCGGACCGGCCACATGCGCGCACTTCCTCGTTTCCTGCTTCTGCTCTGCCTGTGCCCCGGCATCGCCTCCGCGATCGCCGCGCCAGATTCCGCCCGCCTGGTGCTCGACAACGGCGCCGTCCGGCTTGAAGCCACGCCCTCGTTCGGGGGGCGCATCCTCTCCTGGCATCTGGCCGGCGAGCCCAACGTACTGAAGGTGGGCGAGGATGCCGTGCGCAGCCAGCCCCAGCCCAGCTGGTCCGCGAACGCGGGGGATATTCCCTATCTCGGTCACGACGTATGGGTTGGGCCGCAAAGCCAGTGGTGGCTGCACCAGGACGTCAATACCGAGCGCCGCGCGGCAGGCGCGAACTGGCCGCCCGATCCGTACCTGTCGCTGGCCACCACGCGCGTGCGATCCCGCAACGCCCGCCAGTTCGTCCTGGAGGGCGTCGATAGCCCGGTCAGCGGTGTACGCCTGCGCAAGCAGGTCAGCCTGCTCGAAGACGCTCCGCACTCGGTGCTGGTCGAAGCCGAAGCGCGCAACGTCCGTCGCGCCCCGGTGTCCTGGGACCTGTGGTTCAACACGCGCGTGGCCGCCGACACCCGGGTGTTCGTGCCGGTCCGCGACGCCGAGAAGGACGTCGACCTGCAAGCCTCCACCGATGCCGGGACCACCGCGCCCAAGCACGTCTGGCAGGCGGGCCTGTTCGCCCTCACCGCGCAATCGGCGGATTCGCCGCTGATCCAGCGCGGCAAGTACCGCCTGCAGCCGTCGGCCGGCTGGATGGCCGGGTTCGCCGGGCACCAGGTGTTGCTGATCCGCTTCCAGCACCAGCCGCGCGAGCGCATCCATCCCGAGCAGGGCCAGGTCGAGCTCTATCTCGACGCGCCGTCCTATGCCCGCGCGCAGGGCCTGATGGAGATGGAAATCCACGCGCCCTACCGCGTGCTTGACCCCGGCGAGCGCATGCACGCCGCCGAGCGCTGGACCCTGCTGCGCTACGACGGCCCGGACGAACTCAAGTCCCAACGCGCCTTCCTGTGCGCCCATGCGGCCCGCTTCCAGCTCGAAGGCGCCTGCGCGCCCTGACGGGCCGGCCGCATTCATCGGCCAGCCATCGGTTCGACAACCGGCTGGCTATGATGTCCCCCTCTTCCCCACCTGCTGCCCGACGGCCCATGGAACGACGCCAATTCCTCAAGAACGCTGCTGCCGCGCTCGCCGGTCTCGGCCTGCCGGCGATCCCGGGCTGGGCCCTGGCCGCCGACGCGGTCGGCCTTCGCCGGCTCGGCGAACCGCAGCCGTTCGACTTCGCCTGGCTCAAGGGACAGGCGCGGGCATTGGCCAACGCGCCCTATCAGACCCACAAGCGGGTGCTGCCCGGCCCGGTCGAGACGCTGACCTGGGACCAATACCAGTCCATCAGCTACCGGCAGGACCACGCGCTGTGGGCGGACAAGCCGGGCAAGTTCCAGGCGAAGTTCTTCCACCTCGGGCTGTATTTCCATTCGCCGGTGCGCATGTTCGAAGTACTCGACGGCAAGGCGCAGGAACTGGCCTACGATCCGGCGGCGTTCGACTACGGCAAGAGCGGCTTGCAGGGCAAGGGCCTGCCGCGCGACCTCGGCTTTGCCGGTTTCCGCCTCAACACCCGCCAGGACACCCAGCGTGATTTCGCCGCCTTCCTGGGCGCGAGCTACTTCCGCGCGGTCGGTGCCGAAGGCCAGTACGGCCAGTCCGCCCGCGGCCTGGCGATCGATACCGGCACCGGCAAACCCGAGGAATTCCCGGACTTCATCGCCTACTACCTGGAAAAGCCGGCCGCCGACTCCAACACCGTAGTCGTTTACGGCTTGCTGGATTCCCCCAGCGTGGCCGGCGCCTACCGCTTCGCAATCACCAATGGCGATGTCCTGATCATGGATATCGACAGCGCGCTGTATCCGCGCAAGACCATCGAACGCCTCGGCATCGCACCCTGCACGAGCATGTACCAGACCGGCGAGAACGACCGCCGCATGGCCTGGGACTGGCGGCCGGAAATCCACGACACCGACGGCCTGTCGATGTGGACCGGCAGCGGCGAATGGATCTGGCGGCCGCTGGTCAACCCGCCGCATCTGCGTTTCAACATGTTCGTCGACGAGAACCCACGCGGCTTCGGCCTGTTGCAGCGCGATCGCAACTTCGACCACTACCAGGACGATGGCGTCTTCTACGAGAAGCGCCCGTGCCTGTGGGTCGAGCCCAAGAGCGGGTGGGGCAAGGGCTCGGTGCAACTGGTCGAGATCCCGACCGTGGACGAAACCTTCGACAACATCGTCGCGTTCTGGAACCCGGAGGCCAAGCCGCAGCCGGGGCAGGAACTGCTGGTGGGCTATCGCCTCTACTGGGGCGCGCACCCGCCGGCGGCTTCGCCGCTGGCCCTGTGCGTGGCCACGCGCACCGGGCTGGGCGGGGTGATCGGGCAGAAGCGCGAGCATTTCTCCTGGCGCTTCGCGGTGGATTTCGCTGGTGGCGAACTGGCCGCGCTGGCCAAGGCCAACAACCTGCAGGTCGAGGCGGTGGTGCAGGTGACGCGCGGCAAGACCGAGATCGTCTCGGCGCGGCCGCTGCACGAGATCTCCGGTTACCGCGCGATGTTCGATCTCGTGCCGCCGGATGATTCCACCCAGCAGATCGACATCCGCCTGTTCCTGCGGCTGCAGGGCCGGCCGCTGACCGAGACCTGGCTTTACCAGTACACGCCGCCGCCGGCCGCCGAGCGCAAGCTGTACTGAACCGCGCGCCGCGCCCTGGGCGGGCGCGGCGCAGCACTCAGGGCGTGTCGTCCTGGGGCTTGGCCTCGGACGGCGGCTGCGTGCCGAGGTCCTGCACTTCGCCGATATCCACGCGGCCGGGGCTGCGGCCATCCCACACGTAATCCTGCATCTGCCAATACGCCTCGGGTTCCCAGAACTCCTTGGCGTAGAAGATCTCCGGATCGATCGAGCCGCCGCGCGGCGTGTTGATCGACAGCGCCGAGGCGCCGGAATAGCCAAGCAGGCCGCCGCTGCCGCGCAGCGCCTCGCGACGCATCACCTTGGCCTGGCGCGGCTTGGCGACGGCATCGCCGTACTCGCCGAGCATCTTCTGGTCCAGCGCCACCGCACGCTTGCGCTCATCGGGCGTGAGCGCATTCCAGTACTCCATCTTGCGCGCCTGGAAGGCGTCGTAGCCGCGCTCGGCGGCCAGCGCCATCCACAGGAAGCCCATGACGTGGTCGGCTTCCACGCCCTGTCCTTCCCAGTAAAGCTCGCCTAGGCGGGCCTGCGAGGGCTTGTCGGCGTAGCGCGCGGCCAACTGGTATTGCTTGCGCGCTTCGGCGAAATCGCCGCGCTTGTCCGCCGCAATGCCCGCCTTGCGATAGAACAGGTCCAGGTGTGCTTCCAGGAAGCCGTCGGTCAGTACCTGCGCGGGAAAATCCTGGAATGCGCGCGTGGCATCGGCGGCCGCCGCATTGTGGGCGAGCAACGCCAGGGCCAGGCCCGCGCCCCATGCACTCATCAGCCTTCGCATGTCTCTCTCCTTGAGAATTCCCCTGGATTCTGCACGATCCGCGTGCGGGGACAACCCAACGAACGGCCTACGCCCGCGCATTCACCAAGGCAAGGATTCCTGAAGCGGCTCGATCCGCCCTTCGCCGCGCATGATGCGCTTGTACTCCGCGCGGCTCACCGACACGTAGCGTTCGTTGCCGCCAATCTCCACCTGTGGTCCGTCCTGCACCGCGTGCCCGTGCTCGTCCACGCGCACGGTCATCGTCGCCTTGCTGCCCGTGTGGCAGATCGTCTTGATCTCCTGCAGTTCATCGGCCCACGCCAGCAGGTACTGGCTGCCTTCGAACAGCTCGCCGCGGAAATCCGTACGCAACCCGTAGCACAGCACCGGGATGCGCAGCTGGTCGACCACTTCGCTCAGCTGCCAGACCTGCGCGCGGGTGAGGAACTGCGCTTCGTCCACGAGCACGCAATCGAGTTTGCCTTGCGTGGCGATATCCTCTTCGACCAGCCGCAGCAGGTCGCGGTCACGGTCGAACGGCACGCCCTCCGCGCGCAGCCCGATGCGCGAAGCCACCACGCCACTGCCGGCGCGATGATCCAGCTGGGGCGTGAGGATCAGCGTGCGCATGCCGCGCTCGCGATAGTTGTGCGCCGACTGCAGCAGGGTCGTGGTCTTCCCCGCATTCATCGCCGAATAGTAGAAGTAGAGCTTGGCCATGCCGCCAATTCTAGCGGCATGGCCGGTGCGAGCCCGCGGTTACGGTTTGGGCGCGGCGGGTGTTTCGTCGGGAATCTCCACCGCGCCGACGTGCACCTTGCCCTGGCGTTCGATCAGCTTGTCCTGGTGCTTCCAGTACTCGTCGGGCTGCCAGTACTTGCCCTGGTAGTACTGCTGCGCGATCACGCGGGAACCGGAGGCCGTGGAAGGCTCCATCAGGTAGACATCCAGCGTGCCGACGAAGCCGGTACGGCTGCCGGTCACCTGGGTGCGCTCCTTGCGCATCACCCGCTCCAGCCGGGGCTTGGCGACCTTGTCGCCATACGCCGAATACACGGCCACGCCTTCCTGCAGGGCGCGCTGACGCTCCCCGTCATCCATCTGTTCCCAATAATGCTCGCGTTTGGCGAGCAGGTAGGGCGTGCCGCGTTCGGCTGCCAGGTCCATCCACGCGTAGCCCAGGGCGCGATCGGTTTCGCCGCCCTGGCCCGTCCACATCAATTCCGCCAGCGCCGCCTGCGAGATCTTGTCGCCGTAACGCGATGCGGTGCGGTAGTAGCGCCGGGCGTCCTCGGTGCGGCCCTTCTGCGCGGCTTCATAGCCGAGGCGGCGGAAGCGCTGGTCGGGATGGGCGTCTTCCATCGCCTCCGAGGCGGCCACGTTCGGGTCGTCCATGCGGGGCGAACTGCCCAGCATCTGGCCATAGGACTGGGCACCGGCCGCAAAGGGCAGCGCCAGCAGCAGGGGAAGTGCGAGTGAGCGGGCCGTCTTCATCATCAGGTTCCCTCCTGCTTCACGGTTTCCGGCGTGCCCAGCTGGATCTCGCCCTTGGGGGCGCCGATCTGCTGCTCCTGCCACTTCCAGTAGTCGGCCGGCTTCCAGAAACGGGGCTGGTAAAAGTGGTCCGCCGTGACGCGCTTATCGCAGACGAGCTGGTAATTCTTCATCCGCCAGTCGCCCACGCACAGGTCGATCTGCGACACCACGCTGCCGGTATGGCTCCCCAGCACTTCCTGCGTGCGCGACCGACGCATCGCCGTTTCCAGCCGGGGCTGGGTCACCTTGTCGGCGTACTTGGCGTAGAGGGCCTTGCCTTCGGCCACCGCACGCGTTCGCTGCGCTTCATCCAGTGCCGCCCAGTAGCGCTCGCGTTCGGCAATCAGCATCGGGGAGCCGCGCTCGGCGGCCAGGTCCATCCAGGCATAGGCCAGCGCGCGATCCTGCGGGATGCCGCGGCCCTCCCACAGCATCTGCGCGAGGAACGCCTGTGACAGCTTGTCCGCATAGCGCGCCGCATGGCGAAAGTAGCTCTCGGCCTGGCGTGCCTCGCTGCGCTGCAGCGCGCCGAGTCCGCGCAGCCGATACAGCATGTCCGGGTGCGCGTTCATGAAGCTCTTGGACATGACCACGTCATAGTCCCCAGGGGCTATGCCGGGAATGTCATCGGCGGCATGCGCGGGCAACGCGGCAAGGGCTGCCGCCACCGCCGCGGCCGCGAGGATCAGGGGAAACCGCATGGAAGCCTCCATTGCTGCCAGGGCAATGCCCCAAATACTGCAACCGATCGGGCCCGTCAAGCTGATGAGCCCGTCTCCGTCCCGGCTACAATGCCGCCGCCCACGGAAGTCTTCATGCACGGTCTCAATCCCCCTCAGCGCGCCGCGGTCCTGCACTGCGAAGGTCCCCTGTTGGTGCTGGCTGGCGCCGGCAGCGGCAAGACGCGCGTGATCGTGGAGAAGATCGCCCACCTGATCGCGACCCAACGCTACCCCGCCCGTCGCATCGCCGCCATCACCTTCACCAACAAGTCGGCGAAGGAAATGCGCGAGCGCGTGGGCAAGCGCATCCGGGGCGAGGCGGCCGATGGCCTGACCATCTGCACCTTCCACGCACTGGGGCTGAAGTTCCTGCAGGTCGAGCACGAAGCCGCCGGCCTGAAGCGCGGTTTCTCGATCTTCGACTCGGACGATGCCGCCGCGCAGGTCAAGGACCTGCTGCACGGCGCCAAGCCCGATGTCATCGACGACACGCGGAACCTGATCTCGCGTGCCAAGAACGCCGGCTTGTCGCCGCAGCAGGCGATGGAAGCGGCGCGCAGCACACGCGAGAAGGAAGCCGCCAGCGTCTACGAGCGCTACCAGGCGCGCCTGACCACCTTCAACGCGGTGGACTTCGACGACCTGATCCGCCTGCCGGTGCAGATCCTGGAATCCCATCCCGAGATCGTGCGGGCCTGGCGCGAGCGCATCGGCTACCTGCTGGTGGACGAATGCCAGGACACCAACGACGCCCAGTACCGCCTGCTGAAGATGCTGGCCGGCGAGCGCGGCAACTTCACCTGCGTGGGGGACGACGACCAGAGCATCTATGCCTGGCGCGGCGCCAACCCCGACAACCTGCTGCAGATGGGGCGCGACTACCCCAAGCTGGAGATCATCAAGCTCGAGCAGAACTACCGCTGCTCCAACCGCGTGTTGCGCGCGGCCAATGCGCTGATCGCGCACAACCCGCACGAGCACTTGAAGACACTGTGGAGCGACCAGGCCGACGGCGAGCGCATCCGCGTGTGGGAATGCCGCGACAGCGAGCACGAGGCCGAGAAGGTCGCCGCCGAGATCTCCTACCTCGCCACCGCCAAGCAGGTGCCGTGGAGCGACTTCTGCATCCTGTTCCGCGGCAACTTCCAGTCGCGGCCGCTGGAAAAGGCCATGCAGTTGCTGCGCGTGCCGTACCACCTCACGGGCGGCACGGCCTTCCTGGAGCGCCAGGAAGTGAAGGACCTGCTGTCGTGGCTGCGCCTGATCGTCAACCCGGACGACGACGCGGCGTTCCTGCGCGCGGTGCAGTCGCCCAAGCGCGAAGTGGGCGCCGGCTCGCTGGCCAAGCTCGCCGAACTGGCCGCCAGCAAGCACGTGCCGATGTCGCGCGCGGCCGAATCGATGGGCGCGCTGCAGCACCTGCCGCCGCGCGCGGCCAACGGCCTGAGCGCCTTCACCGACATCCTGCGCGAGATGCGCCAGCAGGCACCGGTGCTGCCGGCGGCCGACTTGGTGCGCCGGCTGGCGGAGAAATCCGGCTTGCTGAGCGACCTGCGCAACCAGAGCAAGGACGAAGCCGGCTTCCAGCGCCGCAAGGCGAACCTGGACGAACTGGCCGAATGGTTCGAAGGCGGACCGCGTGGCGCCAGCGCCGGCGACCTGGCCGCCCAGCTCGCGTTGCTCTCGCGCAACGACAAGGATGACGGCGGCAACCAGGTGCGCATGATGACCCTGCACGCCTCCAAGGGCCTGGAGTTCCGCTACGTCTTCATCGTCGGCTGCGAGGACGGCGTGCTGCCGCACGAGGTGAGCCTGGACGAAGGCAACCTGCAGGAGGAACGCCGGCTGCTCTACGTGGGCATCACCCGCGCCAAGGAGCAGCTGTGGATGAGCTACAGCAAGGTCACGCGCAAGTTCGGCGAGCAGATCCGCCTCAAGCCCAGCCGGTTCTTCGACGAGATTCCGGCCGAGGAAGTCCAGCGTGACGGCGCCGACCCCGTGGCCGATGCCGAGCGCAAGAAGGAGCGCGCCAGCGCCGGGCTCGCCGCGATCCAGGCGTTGTTCGACTGAGGCTTGCCAGTCCTGGCGGTCGCGGTCAGGCTGTGCCTCCGCTTCACCGGAGCACCCCATGCCTGCCTTGATCCAGACGCGCCGCCTGCACCTGCGCGAGCTCTCGCCGGAACGCGACGCGGCGAACATGCTCGCGCTGCTCAACGATCCCGGCTTCATCGCCGGCATCGGCGACCGCCAGGTGCGCACCGAGGCCCAAGCCCGCGAGTACCTGGCCGGATGGCAAGGGGCGCAATACGCCGTGCATGGCTTTGGCCACTACGCCATCGAGGTGCGCGAGGGCGGGGTGTTCCTGGGGACCGCGGGCCTCATCCAGCGCGCCGACCTGGCACTGCCGGATATCGGCTACGCGCTGCTCAGCGCATACCACGGCCACGGCTATGCCGAGGAGGCCGCGCGCGGCGTGATGGCTTACGCCCGCGACGTACTGGGGCTGAAGGCGCTATGCGCCATCGTCTCGCCAGGCAACCCGGCGTCCGTCCGCCTGCTGGAGAAGCTCGGCCTGGAGTGCGAAGGCGATTACGCCATCGCGCCGGAGCGCGAACTGCTGGCGTACTACGCCACGCGGCTGTGACTTCAGGCGCCGGGCAAGGCCTGGCGCAGCTGTTCCAACTGGCCCCGCAGTTCGGCCACTTCGGCCTCCAATGCGTCCACCCGGCTGGCCAGCCCCGGCGGGGTGGCGGCCTCAGCCGTCGCGTCGGCCATCGGCGCCATCGCCTCCACGGGGCCGCACAGCGCGTGCGCGTAGCGTTCCTCGCGCTGACCGCTGGCGCGCGGCAACACACCGGCCAGGCCACGCGCACCGAGGCGTTCCAGCACATGGCGCACTTCCTCGGCATCGGCGAAGCGGAACAACCGCTCGCTGCGCGCGAACAGCTCGTGCACCGTCTGGGGGCCGCGCAGGCAGAGCAGGGCGAGCAGCACGGCCTGCTGCCGGGTCAGCGCCAGGGCCGTTTCCAGGCGGTGCTCGTAGCGCTCTGCGCGCGATGAGAACTGCTGCCGCACCAGCCCCAGCGATTCCAGCTGCCGCAACGCGTGGTGCACCTGGCCCGTCTCCAGTGCCATCACCGGCTCGCGCGCGGTCTTCTGGTTGGCCGCCGACTGCGCCGCGTTGACCGTGAGCGGGTAGGTATCCGGCGTGGTGGCCTCCTTTTCGACCAGGCAGCCGAGGAGGCGCGCCTGGACGGCATCGAGGAGTGGAATCTCGGGGGTATCGGCGGACATGGCGGGCAACCGGCAAGGCGGGGCCGGCAGGATAGCCGCCCTCCGACGGTCGCTGAAACCCGCAGGTCATGCCGGAGCCGGTAAAATCGCGCCACTTTCTTCGGTGGTAGACCATGCGTCGCAGCAATTCCGTTTCCCTGATCCTCCTCGCCGGCACCCTGCTGGCCCTGGGCGCCTGCAAGGTGCAGGGCCCGGAGGGGACGCCCGCCGCCAAGCCCGCCCTGGCCCCCTCGGCCGCGCCCAAGGCCCCGGAACAGAAGCCGGCCGCCGCCGGTGTTGCCGCGGACGACAACCTCAACGCCGTGCTGTGGATGCAGCGTTCGGAGGAATACCGCGCGCTGTCCGAGCAGACCTACCGCGCCGCCGCCGACCGCCTGGACGAAGCGCTGAAGCAGGCCAACTGGGATGCGCTGGTGCCGGAAGAGCGCGGCAACGCCATCAAGGGCCTGAAGCCGGCCGTGGTGATGGACGTCGACGAGACCGTGCTGGACAACTCCCCGTACCAGGCCCGCCTGATCCGCGACAACCAGGAATACGACGAGGTCACCTGGTCCAACTGGGTGGCCGAGAAGAAGGCCAAGGCCGTGCCGGGCGTGGTCGATTTCGCCAAGGCGGCCAGCGCCAAGGGCGTGACCATCCTCTACATCTCCAACCGCGCCCAGCACCTGCAGGAGGCCACGCTGGCCAACCTGCGCGCGGTGGGCATGCCGGTGGCCGACGACAGCGTGTTCCTGGGCCTGGGCACCTTCGTGAAGGATTGCGAACAGAACGGCAGCGAAAAGAACTGCCGCCGCCGCCTGGCCGGGCAGAAATACCGCGTGCTGATGCAGTTCGGCGACCAGCTCGGCGATTTCGTGCAGGTCGTGGCCAACACCCCGCAGGGCCGCGGCGAGTTGCTGGCGCAGTACGACGACTGGTTCGGCGAGCGCTGGTGGATGCTGCCCAACCCGAGCTACGGCGGCTGGGAGCCGGCGCAGTTCAACAACGACTACGCCCAGCCGCGCGAAGCACGCCGCCAGGCCAAGCGCGACGCCCTGGACGTGGCCCCGTGAGCCGCCCGCCGCTGCCCCTGACCGAGCGCGAGCGCCTGATCTTCGCGCTCGACGTGCCGGGCCGCCGCGAGGCCGTGGCATGGATCGACCGCCTCGGCGAGGCGGTGTCGTTCTACAAGATCGGCATGGAGCTGCTGGCGTCGGGCGAGTACTTCGACGTGCTCGACGAGCTGGCCAAGCGCGACAAGCGCATCTTCGTGGACCTGAAGTTCTTCGATATCCCCGCCACCATCGGCGGGGTCATCGGACGCCTCTCGCAGTGGCCGGTGAGCTACTGCACCGTCCACGGCTGGCACGCGCCGATGCTGCAGGCCGCCGTGGAGGCGAACCGCAGCCAGATGCGGCTGCTCGCGGTCACCGTGCTGACCTCGATGGGCCGCGAGGACCTGCGCGCCATGGGCATCGACCGTGAACCGGTGGACGTGGTGGTCGAGCGCGCGCTGGCCGCCCAGGCCGCCGGCATCGACGGCGTGATCGCCTCGGGCCAGGAAGCCGGCCCGATCCGCCGCGCCACCGGCGCCGGCTTCTCCATCGTCTGCCCCGGTATCCGCCCGGGCGGCCCGGTGGGCGATGACCAGCAACGGACCGTCGGCGTGGCCGACGCCTTCCGCGACGGCGCCGACGCCATCGTGGTGGGCCGCCCGATCCGCAACGCGGAAGACCCGGTGGCGGCCGCCGAGGCCATCCAGGCCGAGATCGCCGCCCTCTCCATCTGACGATATCCAGTAAAAACAATCAATTGAAAGAATAACGTCAAGGTTTGCCTAAACATCGCAGGTGGCGTAGGATCGCCCCGTCCGGCGCATGCCGGAGATGTGCCACAACACTGTCCACCGGCCTTGCGCCGGTTTTGAAGAGGCTGGGATCGTTGATCCGGCCTCTTTTTTTATGGCCGCGAAAAAGCAAAGGCCCGCGGACGAATCCGCGGGCCTTGCCGTATTCCGGGCCGTGGGCAGCCCCTGCGGGCTGCGACCGGGTGGAGACGTGCCTTAGAACTTCACGCCCACTTCGACCTTGACCTGGCGCGGGGTGCCAATGATGTCGCCGGTCTCGTTGTAGTAGGCCAGCTTCTGGCCCGAGGTGTCGTTGTAGATGATGTTGGTGAAGTTATCGAAGTTGAACACGTTGATGATGTCCAACCGCGCGTAGGCCTTCCAGTCGCCGGCGATCTTGAAGTCCTTGGTCGCCTGCAGGTCCACCGAGCGGTAGCCGAAGATTTTGCCGCCGATCAGGAACTTGCCGTTGCCCTGCGGGTTGAAGCCGGTCGGGATACAGGCCGGCAGGTCCGAGCCCGCCGCCGGATTCGGGCCGCAGATGAAGTCATTGCTCGGGATCGGCGTGGCCAGCGTCAGCTTGCCGCCGAAGGTGATGCCCCAGAAGCCATCGTAGTTGGCCGTGGCCACCAGGCGGTGATGCGCGGCGGCATTGGACTTGATGAAGGGGTAGTCGTCCAGGGTCGCCGCATCGAACGCGTAGTGCTCGTTGATGTCGCGGGTCTGGCGCGCGTTGGTCCAGGTGTAGGCCACCGAGGCGCCCCAGCCGCTTTCCTTCGAGTACGGCTTCTGCGCGGACAGCAGGACCTGCGTGGTGCGGGTCTTGATGCCGTTGTTGCCGACGATCAGGCCGCCGAAGCCCGGCACGCCGCAGCCCCATGCCTGGCTGTAGCCGGGATTCGGGTTGTTGGGGTCGCACAGCTGCGGGTTGTCGAAGAAGTTGCCGTTCGGGTAACGGTTGCCCAGCGTGAAGCCGAAACCGTCATAGCTCAGGATGCGGGTCACGGTGACGTCGGTCAGCCAGTCGCCGATCTGGTTGCTCATGCCCAGGCTGAACTGGTCGGAGTACGGCGCCTTGAGCTTGTTGTTGAGCAGGTCCACCTCGGTGCCCACGTTGCTGGTGCTGCCGGTCAGCGCCTGCAGGTTGGCCAGGCCGTTGAGCAGGCTGGGATCCCAGTCGTAGCAGGACTGCGTGGAGCCGTTGTAGCAGGCGCCGGTGGTCGGGTCACGGAAGTTCACCGTCACCTGCGGCAACGCCGACTTGGTCACTTCCAGCTGCAGGTAGTCGAACAGGTCACGGTCATACGAACGGCCGGCGCCGCCGTGGATCACGTGCATCTCGTCGGCATTGAGGTCGTAGGAGAAGCCCAGGCGAGGCTGCCAGGCGCCATCGAACGCCTTCCGGTTATGGCCGTTGGAGATGTAGTCGTTGACGTCGATGCCGCCGGCGCGCAGCGAATCGGCGTAGGTCTGCCCTGCCGGGCCGTTCGGGTCCTGGCTGTTGAGCGCGTCGACCACGTTCTGCGGCGTCACGAAGTTCAGGTACGACGGGTTCTTCTCGTAGTCCCAGCGCACGCCGATGTTGAGCATCAGGTGCTCGTTGACCTGCCAGTCGTCCTGGATGTACAGGCCGTACTGCTTCGCGTTGGAGACCACGCTCGGCGCCAGGCCACCCAGGCCGGTCACCGGCTTGGTGAAGAACGCCTTGTACGGGATGTCCGAAGTGAAGCCCGGGTTGTTCAGCGTGTAATAGAACTGCGGATTGATATCGAGCGCGTCGGCCGCGTACAGGTCCACGTCCTTGTAGCGCGCACCCATCTTGATGGTGTGCTCGCCGTGCCACTCGATCGCGTTGAGGGTGAAGTTGTCTTCCAGCGACCAGCCCTTCTGGCCCTTGGTCTGCGCCGACAGCGGCGAGCCGCCCTCGATGCTGACGATGGTGGCATCGTTGGGGCCGTTGGGCGTGGTGTACACGTAGCCGTTGCCCAGGGTGATCGGCACCGGGTTGTTGAACGAATCCTCGTGCGTGGCGAGCAGTTCGTTGTAGAACCAGTCACCGCTGTGGTTCCAGCGCAGCGCCCAGCGCTCGTCGGTGTTCTCGGCCACGGTGCCGTGCGAACGCGCATCGCTGCCGCTGAAGTTCTCCTGGTTCTCGTCACGGTTCTGGTACGACAGCTCGAAGCGGTCGCGATCCGTCGGTTCCCAGTCGATCTTGGCGAAGTACAGGTCTTCCTCGAACGACTGCGAGCCCGCGCCCAGCTGCGAGGCGGCATTGGCTGGCAGGAAGCCGACCGCGCCCGCCGCGCCGTCCGCCGGCACGGTCGTGGTCGGCAGGTCGAAGCGCTTGGCTTCGTAGGTCATGAAGAAGTGCATCTGGTCCTTGATGATCGGACCCCCCAGCGCGAAGCCGTATTCCTTCTCCGCCGACGCCGCCTTGTCCTGGCCCGGCTGGCGCTCGGCCGGCGTCATGGCGCGCATGTCCTCGTCGGTGTAGCGGTAGAACGCCTCGCCGTGGAATTCATTGGTGCCCGACTTGGTCGCCGCGGTCACCGCCGAGCTGGCCACCTGGCCGTACTCGGCCTTGTAGTTGGAGGTGATGACCTTGTACTCGCCGATCGCCAGCTGCGGGAACGGATTGCCCGCGCTGCCGAACTGGCCGGCCACGCCGCCTTCCTTGACGTAGCTCTTCTGGCCCACGCCGTCGATGTAGACGTTGGTGGAACTGGTGTTCTGCGCGCCGCCGCGCAGCGAGGTGTTGCCCTTGGCATCGCGGGTGAACACCATGCCCGGCACCGCGTCGGCGAACTCGAGGAAGTTGCGCGACACCTGCGGGGTGGTCTGGATCTGGCGCAGCGAGACGGTCTTGCCGACTTCGGAGGTGCGCACTTCCTGCAGCAGCGTCGGGGCGGTCACGTTGACCGCGTCCAGCGTGGTGGCCGCGCCGCCCGAGGCGGCCGCTTCGCCGCCGGTGGAGATGTTGAGGGTGGCGGTGGAGGCGACGGTGACGGTCACCGTCTCCACGCGGCCGCCGGCTTCGACCCGGTAGGTGCCCGGCTGCAGGCCGACCACGGTGTAGTTGCCGTCCGCGCCGGTGGTGGCGCGGCGGGTCGCGCCGGTGGCCACGTTGGTGGCGATGACTTCGGTACCGGCGGCCGGGCCGGACTGCGAGGACACCTGGCCACGCAGGTTGGCGTTGGCGGACTGGGCGAAGGCGCCGGGAGCGGCGGCGAACAGGCTGGCGGCCAGTGCGCAGCACAGCAGGCTGCGGGTAGGCAGATTGGCGTTGGTTCGGATGGTTTTCACGAAGACCCCTCCCGGGCCGGGCGTTTGGATGACGGTTTTATTCACGGGTAAGACGGATACAACGTCGGATGTGAAAGCCTTGCGGTTTTGTGCAAGCGCTGGAAAATTTTCGTAAGGCCGCCTGGCCCGATGCGCGATGTCATGGGCGGAGTGGGCAGGCGCGAGCATGAGCGCGCGCGCCGTCCAGGCGGATGGTCGTCGGGCTGGGGAAGCATTGCGGTTCCTCCCGATGAAGGCATGGACTTGCCTTGCGTTGTCCTGTCTTGACCCACTCCATGGCGTGACGGTGGCAGGGTCCCGCGCCCTGATCTGGGGCGGGCATTGCGACGTTGGGGCGGCACCGTAGCAGGAACTGCAAACGTTTACATGATGCGGTGCAATATGTGCGCTGCATCCCGATATTCGATTGCAGTGCGCCGGCTATGCCACACCTCCGAACGCGCAGGACAACACAGGACACGCCCGGACATTGCAATGCGTCACATCGGCGCATGGCCTTGCATGGCAGCCCGTTGCGCCTTGCCCGGGCGACCGCGCCGGCGGCAAGATGCGGCATCGATTGGGGAGTCGAGATCCATGTCCTTGATGACCGTCTGGCCGAAATCGTGCCGCCCGCTGCCTTGGCTGCTGGTGGCCGCCTTGCTGTTGCCCGGCTGCAAGCGCGAGCCGGCCGAGCTGCCCGGGGCGACCGCCGAGCCGGCGGCGACCGTGCGTGGCCTGGCCGATCGCCTGCGCGCCAACGACCTGGTGGGCTACGCGCGCGCAGCGGTCACCCCCGCCCAGTACGCCGAGCTGGAGACCGCCTGGCGCGAAGGCCGCAGCCGCTGGCCGCTCACCAGCGTGCCGCTGGGCGAGGAGCTGCCGGCGATGCTGCAATACCTCTCTGCGCCCGGTGCCGAGCAGCGCCTGCAGCGGACCTTCGATACCCAGATCGCCGGCCAGGGGGTCGGCATCAAGCAGGCAGCGCATTCGCTGGGGCTGTTCGGCGTGCAGTACCTGCGCAACCAAGGGGACTACAGCCCCGAGCAGCGCGCGCACTACGTGCAGCTCGTCAACGCGCTGGCCGAATGGGCGTCGGCCGCCCCGCTGGCCGAGCGCCCGCATGCGCAGGCGGCGATCCCGCGCCTGGTGGCGGCCGCGCGCGCCACCGGCCTGTCCGACCCAGCGGCCTGGCAAGCGGCCGGGATGGAGGAAAGCCTGCGGCGCCTGGGTCCGTTCGTGAAGGAGTTGAAGGCCGTGCTCGACAGCTACGGCCTGGCGCTGGATAGCAGCCTGGACCAGACCCGCGTCGGCCTGGTGAGCCAGGAGGGCGACCAGGCCCGGGTCCACCTGCAGTACCCGCTGGCCGCCGAGCAGATCGACACCAGCGCCAGCCTGGTGCGCATCGACGCACACTGGTACCTGGTGAGCATCCAGGACGAGGTACGCGGCGTGCTGAACCCGCCGGCACCGGCCGGGGCGGCGCCCGCGCAGCCGCCTAAGCCATAATGGCGCCGATGCCCGAACAGAATAATCTGCCGTTTCCGGACGGCCAGCCCGATCCGGACCGCCCCCAGACCCCGCCGCCGGCACCCGCCCCGGTGCAGGCGCCCGGCGTCCGCGTGCCCATGGTGCCCGGCGCCGCGCCGCGCCCGGCACGCCGCCCCTTGTGGGCGCGCCTGTTGGGCCGCCTGGCCGATCCCTGGCTCGGGCTGACCATCGAGCCCGAGCAGCCCGGCCAGTACAACGATGGCCGGCCGGTGGTCTACGTGCTCGAGGACTACGGCCTGTCGAACGCGCTGATCCTGGACAAGGCCTGCCGCGAAGCCGGCCTGCCCTCGCCGCTGGTGCCGCTGCCGGGCGATCCGCTGCAGCGCAAGCGCGCCTACCTGGCGCTGTCGCGGCGCAGCAGCAGCAACTCGATCATCCCGGAGCAACGCGGCGCCAAGACCCACTCCGACTCCCTGGCCAAGCTGCTGCAGGCGCACCGCTCGCGCCCGGACCTGGACGTGCACCTGGTGCCGGTGTCGATCTTCGTCGGCCGCGCGCCGGACAAGCAGAGCGGCTGGTTCGCCGTGCTGTTCTCGGAAAACTGGGCACTGGTGGGCCGCTTCCGCCGCCTGCTCTCGGTGCTGCTCAACGGGCGCACCACCATCGTGCGCTTCGCCCCCCCGATCTCCCTGCGCCAGACCCTGGACGAGGGGCTGCCGCCGGAGCGCACCTTGCGCAAGCTGCAGCGCGTGCTGCGCACCCATTTCCGCCGCATCCGCGAGGCGGTGATCGGGCCGGACCTGTCCACCCGCCGCCTGTTGGTCGACCAGGTGCTCGCCGCCGAACCGGTGCGCGAGGCCATCGCCGTGCAGGCCAAGCGCGACAACAGCAAGCCGGTGGATGCCTGGCGCAAGGCGCACGCCTACGCGTGGGAAATCGCCGCGGACTATTCCAGCCCGGTCGTGCGTTCGGCCAGCTTCCTGCTCACGCACGTCTGGAACCGCATCTATGCCGGCGTGCTGGTGCACCACCTGGACAAGTTCAAGCAGGCCGCGCCAGGGCACGAAGTGGTCTATGTGCCCAGCCACCGCAGCCACATGGATTACCTGCTGCTGTCCTACCTGCTGTACGAACGCGGCATCGTGCCGCCGCACATCGTGGCCGGCATCAACCTCAACCTGCCGGTGGTCGGCACGCTGCTGCGCAAGGGCGGCGCGTTCTTCATCCGCCGCTCGATCAAGGGCAACGCGCTGTACTCGGCCGTGCTAAGCGAATACGTCGCGCAGCTGGTCGGTGGCGGTTACTCCATCGAGTATTTCGTGGAAGGCGGGCGCTCGCGTACCGGGCGGCTGCTGCAGCCCAAGGGCGGCATGATCGCCATGACGCTGCGCGCCTTCCTGCGCCAGCCACGCAAGCCGGTGCTGTTCCAGCCGGTGTACATCGGCTACGAAAAGCTGATGGAGGGCAACAGCTACCTCGACGAGCTGAGCGGCCGGCCGAAGGAAAAGGAATCGATCTGGGCGCTGCTGTGGGGTATCCCCAAGGTACTCAAGCAGAACTACGGCCAGGTGGTGGTGAACTTCGGCGAGCCGATCGCGCTCAACGACGTGCTTGCGCGCGAGGCGCCGGAGTGGGATGGCCAGCCGGTCTCCGAGGACGAGAAGCCAAGCTGGCTTTCGCGCGCGGTCGACAGCCTCGCCCAGCAGATCCAGGTGCACGTGAACGGCGCGGCCGACGTGAACCCGATCAACCTGCTGGCGCTGGCGCTGCTCTCCACGCCCAAGCATGCGATGGGCGAGGCCGACCTGATCGCGCAGATCGAGCTGTGCAAGAAGTTGCTGGCCGAGATGCCGTATTCGGATCGGGTCACGGTGACCCCGCATTCGCCCGAGCGCATCATCGCCCACGCCGAGGAGATCGCCGTGCTCACGCGCACGCCGCACCCGCTGGGCGACGTGCTCAGCGTCAGCGGCGATACCGCGGTGCTGCTGAGCTACTTCCGCAACAACGTGATCCACCTGTTCACCGCTTCTTCGTGGGTGGCGTGCTGCTTCCAGAACAACCGCCGCATGAGCCGCGCCGGCCTGGTGCGGCTGGGCCGCACGGTCTATCCGTTCCTGCAGACCGAGCTGTTCCTGCCGTGGACGGAAGACGAGTTCGCCGGCCGCATCGAGCAGACCATCGAGGTGTTCGTGCGCGAAGGCCTGCTGATGAGCATCAACGAGGACGACGGCGGCATCCTGGCGCGCAACACCGGGCAGACCGACGAGGTGTTCCGCCTGCGGGCGATTGGCCATTCGCTGCAGCAGGCGTTCGAGCGCTATTACATCGCCATCTCGGTGCTGGTGAAGAACGGCCCGGGCACGCTGGGCGCCGGGGAACTGGAAAGCCTGTGCCAGCAGGCCGCCCAGCGCCTGAGCCTGCTGTACGCGCCGGCTGCGCCGGAGTTCTTCGACAAGAGCCTGTTCCGCGGCTTCATCCAGAAGATGCGCGAGCTGCGCCTGGTCTGGCCGGACGAGAACAGCAAGCTGGTGTTCGACGAGCGGCTGGATACCTGGGCCAAGGACGCGAAGTTCATCCTGGGCCGCGAGCTGCGCCATACCATCGAGCGGGTGAGCCCGGCGGCCGCCAAGCCGGTGGAAGAGCCCGCACCGCAGGACTGAGGGCGCGCGCGGGTGAGCCCGCCGTGCCGGCGGTCAGGCCGGCTCGTCGGGGATCAGCGCGCTTTCCAGCCGGGCGATGCAGTCCTTCAGCTGGAGCTTGCGCTTCTTCATCCGCTTGATCGTCAGTTCGTCCTCCGCCAGGTCGATGACCCGGCGGCTGATCTCCTCATCCAGTTCGCGGTGCTCGCGGCGCAGGGCGTCCAGACGTATGACGACAGTGGCGGTATCGGGCGTCTCCATCGGCTTCGAGCTTACACCGGCCAGCGGGGCCGTCGCATGCCGATCCAGCATGGCGCGCCGGTGCCGGCCGCCGGCCGCGACCCGGTAGAATGGCGCGATGAGCGCCGTCATTTCCCTTCCCGATCCGCTGCCGCCGCGCCGCGATCCGCGCGTGGCCGAACGCGAGCAGGCCAAGCTCGCCAAGCGGCTGCGCCGCCAGGTGGGCCAGGCGATCGCCGACTTCGGGATGATCGAGGCCGGCGACAAGGTCATGGTCTGCCTGTCCGGCGGCAAGGACAGCTATACCCTGCTGGACATCCTGTTGCAGCTGCGCCGCAAGGCACCGGTGGATTTCGAACTGGTCGCGGTCAACCTGGACCAGAAGCAGCCGGGGTTCCCCGAACACGTGCTGCCGGATTACCTGCGCGCGCTGGGCGTGCCGTACCACATCATCGAGCAGGACACCTACTCGGTGGTGAGCCGCGTCATCCCGGAAGGCAAGACGATGTGCTCGCTGTGTTCGCGCATGCGTCGCGGCGCGTTGTACGCGTATGCCGAGGCGGAGGGCTTCACCAAGATCGCGCTGGGCCACCACCGCGACGACATGGTGGCCACGTTCTTCATGAACCTGTTCCACCACGCCAAGCTGTCGGGCATGCCGCCCAAGCTGCTCAGCGACGACGGCAAGCACGTGGTGATCCGCCCGCTGGCCTACGTGGCCGAGCGCGACATCGTCGACTACGCACAGGCGCGGCAGTTCCCGATCATTCCCTGCAACCTGTGCGGTAGCCAGGAGAACCTGCAGCGCCGCCAGGTCGGGTTGATGCTCAAGCAATGGGAGAAGGAGAGCCCGGGCCGCATCGAGCAGATCGCGCGCGCCATGGGCGACATTCGCCCCTCGCAGCTGGCCGACGGGAAGCTGTTCGACTTCATGGCCCTTGGCCGCCGGCACGACACGCCGCTGCCGGATGCGCATGCCTGGCTGGCCGGTGGCGAAGGCCACGCGGCCGACTCCTGACGATTCCGCGGTCGCGCCCGACGCGCGCACCGCTCCACCGATTGGATACTCGATGTTCTTCCGCAACCTGACGCTGTTCCGCTTCCCCACCACGCTCGACTTCACCGACATCGACAAGCTCCTGCCCGAAGCGCTGCTCAAGCCCGTCGGCCCGCTGGAGATGACCTCGCGCGGATTCATCTCCCCGTTCGGCCGCGAGGAGCAGGAAGTGCTGTCGCACCGCCAAGGCGATTTCCTCTGGCTCACCGTCGGCGGCGAGGACAAGATCCTGCCCGGCTCGGTGGTCAACGACCTGCTCGGGCGCAAGCTCGCCGAGATCGAGGAGAAGGAAGGCCGCAAGCCAGGCGGCAAGGCGCGCAAGCGCCTGAAGGACGACCTGATCCACGAACTGCTGCCGCGCGCCTTCGTGAAGAGTTCACGCACCGACGCCATGCTCGACCTGCAGCACGGCTATGTCGCGGTGGATTCGTCCAGCCGCAAGACCGGCGAGAGCGTCATGTCCGAGATCCGCGGCCTGCTGGGCTCATTCCCCGCGCTGCCGCTGAATGCGGAGGTCGCGCCGCGCGCGATCCTCACCGGCTGGATCGCCGGCGAAACCCTGCCCGAAGGCCTCAGCCTGGGCGAGGAGTGCGAGATGAAGGATCCGATCGAGGGCGGCGCGGTGGTGAAGTGCCAGCACCAGGAGCTGCGCTGCGAGGAAATCGACAAGCACCTGGAGGCCGGCAAGCAGGTCACCAAGCTTGCCCTGACGCTGGACGACCACGTGTCCTTCGTCCTGGGCGACGACCTCGGCGTGCGCAAGCTGAAGTTCCTCGACGGTGCGCTCGACCAGCTGGAGAACGCCGACCAGGACGGCGTGCGCGCCGAACTGGACGCACGGTTCGCCCTGATGAGCGGTGAAGTCCGCCGGCTGTTTCTCCTACTCGAAGACGCGCTGAAACTGAGCAAGGCCGAGGCGTGATCGGAGGTGACGCATGCGCCCATGACGGGCGTATGCTGTCCTCGCCATGGCGAAGTTCCTCCCCCGACTGATCGCCGCATCGCCGCGCACCCTGCAGCGCGATTGCGTGCGCCTGCGCCTGGACGACGAACAGGAAATCGACGTGTTGCGCGTGCGCGATCCGCGTGCGCGGCGCATCAAGCTCAGCGTGGATGAACGCGGCGCACGCCTCACCTTGCCCACGCGGGCCAGCCTCGTCGCCGGCGAACGCTTCCTGCACGAGCACCGCCAGTGGTTGGCGACCCAGCTGGCCCGGTACGCGGAGGACACCCTGCTGCCGGCCCTGCAGCGCGATGTCCCCGGCCAGCGGTTGCCGTTGCGCGGCGAGCAGTGGCCGCTGCATTGGCACGCCGGGCGCTACACACGCATCGAGCAGGACGCCGAAGGCATCCATTTCCACCTGCCCGCGCGCGCGGGCACGCCGCTGATGCTGCGCGCCTTGCGCGACTTCTACGAAACCCAGGCGCGTGCCGATATCGGGCGCTGGCTGCCGCGCTATCTGCCGACGTTGCCGCGCGCACCCTCGCGCGTGCGGGTGAAGGTGATGTCCTCGCAATGGGGCTCGCTGGCGCCGGACGGCACGATGGCGTTGGACCTGGCGCTGGTGCTGGGCCGCCCGGCTGCGTTCGAGTACGTGCTGGTGCACGAACTCTGCCATCTGATCCAGGCCAACCACTCGCCGGCCTTCTGGCGCGAGGTGGAACTGCGCTGCCCGCTGTGGCGCGTGGAGCGCGACTACTTCCAGCGCCAGGGCCGCTCGCTCAAGGCACAGCTGCGGCGGTTGCTCCAGCCGGCCTGACTCAGCCGCGCGGCATTGCGTCCAGGAACGGCTGCACGAGCGCGGCCACCTCCGCCGGCTGCTCCATGTGCAGATGATGCGTGCCGGGCAGCACGTGCAGCCGGCCATCCCGCAACCGCTGCGCGCGATGGGTGCGCAGCGGCTCGGGGAAATAAGCTTGGGCGGGCGTGGCGAAGATCACCAGCGTCGGGCATTCGACCGCTTCCACCAACACGTCGATCTGCGCCTCGGTCATGCGCACCGCGGTGGGCAGCGTCAGGCGCTGGTCGCTGCCCCAGCTGTAGCCGCCGGGCACCGCGCGCACGCCGCGCTCCACCAGCAGGCGCGCGCTGGTTTCGCTGAGCTGGTTGGCCATCATCCGCGCCCGCACCGGGGCTTCGAGGTTCGGGAACACCCGCAGCGGCTTGCCCGGCAGCGCGTGGGCGGCCTCCACGCTCTCGCGCAGCCGCGTGGCGGTATTTTCGACCCGCTCGCCCAGGCCGCCCAGCGCCTCGATCACCACCAGCGCCTGAATTCGCGCCGGTACGGCGGCAGCCACCAAGCTGGCGATGCCGGCGCCCATCGAGTGGCCCAGCAGGGTGAAGCGGTCCCAACCCAGGGCGTCGGCCACGGCCAGCACATTGCCGATCGCGCCGATCATCGTGTACTCGCTGCCCGCCGGCAGCGCGGCGCTGTGGCCGTGGCCGGGCAGGTCGATCATCACCAGGTCCAGCCCTCGCAGGGTGCCGGCCAGCGGCAGGAAGCTGGCCGCGTTGTCGAGCCAGCCGTGCAGGGCCAGCACGCGGCGCCCGCCTTCCTGGCCGCAGCGCAGCCCGCGCAGCTCGCCGAACGGCAGGGTGCAGGCGAACTCGCGCACGCCGCTCATGCGCGCGCGGCCACCCCGGCCAGCGCGGCGGCGTGCGCCGGCGAAGCGTTGAGGCAGGGGATGTAATGCAGCTCGGCGCCACGCTCGGCCAGCGTGTGCGCAAACCCCATGGCCACTTCTTCCAGCGTTTCCAGGCAGTCGGTGGCAAAGCCCGGGCACACCACGTCGATGCGGCGCACGCCGGCCTCGGCCATCGCCCACAGCGTGGGTTCGGCATAGGGCTGCAGCCAGCGTTCGCGGCCGAAGCGCGATTGATAGCCCATCCGCCATTCGTCCTCGCCCAGCCCCAGCGCCGCGGCAATCGCGCGCGCGCTGGCCTCGCAGCGCTGCGGATACGGATCGCCGCCGTCGGCCACGCGCTGCGGCAACCCGTGGAAGGAGAACATCAGCTGCTCGCCGCGGCCATTGGCTTCCCAGTAGGCGCGGATCGAAGCGGCCACCGCCTCCACCCAGGCCGGGTCTTCGGCGTAGTCGCGGATCAGCTCCACGCGCACGTCGGGATGGCGCTGGCGCCAGGCGTCCACCACGTCCTGCACCGACGCGGTGGTGGTCGTCGAATACTGCGGGTAGAGCGGCAGCACCACGATGCGGCCGATGCCGGCATCGCACAGGCGGTCCAGCGCGCGCAGCAGGGCCGGCTCGCCGTACCGCATCGCCCAGTCCACGCGCCACGCCGGCAGCGCCGCCTGCAGGGCGCTGGCCAGGCCGGCCGTGTACACGGCCAGCGGCGAGCCGCCCGGCAGCCAGACCTGCGCGTATTTCTCCGCCGAGCGTGGCCCGCGCAGCGGCAGGATCACGCCGTGCAGCAACGGCTTCCACAGCCATCGCGGAATGGACACCACGCGCGGATCGCCGAGGAACTCGGCCAGGTAGCGCCGCACCGCCTGCGGTGTGGGCGCCTCGGGCGTGCCTAGATTGACCGCCAGCAGGGCGGTGTTCGGTGCGTCGGGCATGGGCCCCATTGTGGCAGACCCGCGGCGCGATGCCGCCCCGCGTGCTCGATGGCCGCGATAGATACGGCGCATCCGGGCCCCGGGCGCTAATGGGCGATTCACCCCGGCGCGACTAACGTCGGCTATTACCTTATCTTTCCGCGATCGTTCACTGGAGCCCGCCATGCCCCGCCTGTCGCGTCTTGCCCTGCTGATGTCCCTGTCGTTCGCCGTCGCCGGCCATGCCATTGCCGGCCCCGAGGAAGACCAGCGCGCGCGCAACGCGGTGAGGGTGCTCAACGAAATCCAGAAAATCCCCGAGCAGTCCATTCCCGACAAGCTGCTCGACGAGGCGCGCGCCATCGTCGTCATCCCGGACACCATCAAGGCCGGCCTGGTCATCGGCGGCCGCCGCGGCCATGGCCTGATGTCGATGAAGAACCCGGACGGCAGCTGGTCGCAGCCGGTGTTCGTCAAGCTCACCGGCGGCAGCATCGGCTTCCAGGCCGGCGTGCAGTCCTCCGACGTGGTGCTGGTGTTCCGCAACGACCGCAGCCTGGACAACATCGTCAACGGCAAATTCACCCTCGGCGCCGATGCCGGTGTGGCCGCCGGCCCAGTGGGCCGCAACGCCGCCGCCGCCACCGACGGCCAGCTGAAGGCCGAGATCTGGTCGTGGTCGCGCGCGCGCGGCCTGTTCGCCGGCGTGGCGCTGGATGGTGCCGTGCTGCAGATCGACGACGAGGCCGACCTGAATGCCTACGGCACCGGCAGCACCCCGCGGATGATCTTCGAGGGCCGCTCGCCCGAGCAGCCGTCCACCGACGTGATCGCGTTCCGCGACCGCCTGGAAGAGGCCACCTATACCGCGCGCAGCAACCGCGGCGAGGGTGCGCCGCCGCCCGCCCCGCGTACCGCGGCGGTGCCGGTCACCGGCCCGGCCCCCGCGCCGGTCGCTGCGCAGGAGGCCAGCACCGCACCGCTGCAGGCCGCGCCGGCCAGTGCGCCGCAGCAGGGTTTTCAGCCGGTGGGCGAGGGCGAAGTACGCACTGAATCGCTGGATGGCAAGCCCTGAAAGTCAGCACCCCCGTCCCGGCGGGGGTGCGCTATCCTGAGTGTCCTTTCACGACAAGCGGCGAGCGGATCATGGGCGGCTTTAGCATCTGGCACTGGTTGATCGTGCTGGTGATCGTGTTGCTGGTCTTCGGTACCAAGCGCCTGACCAGCGGCGCCAAGGATCTGGGCACCGCGGTCAAGGAATTCAAAAAGGGCATGCGCGACGAAGACCGTCCGGCGCAGCTCAACGACCAGACCCGCGACACCGACAGCACGCAGGCGCAGAACGAGCGCGAGCGCGACGGTCGCTGATCCAGCGCGCGAGGGCGTCGGCACGTGTTCGACATCGGTTTCAGCGAACTGCTGCTGATCGCCATCGTGGCCTTGGTGGTGCTCGGCCCCGAGCGCCTGCCCAAGGCCGCGCGGTTCGCCGGCCTGTGGGTGCGCCGCGCGCGCAACCAGTGGGACTCGGTCAAGCAGGAACTCGAGCGCGAGCTGGAGGCCGAGGAACTCAAGCGAAACCTGCACAGCGTGCAGACTTCCCTGCGCGAGGCCGAATCGCAGATGCGACAGGGCCAGGAGCAGGTACGCGCGCACGGGCAGTCGCTGCACGAGGAAGTGGCGCGCGACGTGGATATCCGCACCGGTAGCGACACCGCGCCCGCCCCGCCGGCCGAAGCGCCCGCCGCGCCGCCGCCGGCTGAACCGGCCCCGCCGGAGAAGCAGCCGTGAACGCGCCGGACGACCTGCAGGCCGAAAGCAGCCTGATCGAACACCTCATCGAACTGCGCGCCCGCCTGGTGCGCGCGCTGCTCGGCCTGGGCGTGGTGCTGCTGTGCCTGCTGCCCTTCACCCGGCAGATCTACAGCTGGCTGGCGCGCCCGCTGGTCTCCCAGCTGCCCGCCGGGCAGACGATGATCGCGATGAACCCGGCCGGCGCGTTCTTCGCGCCGATGAAGCTGACCTTCTTCGTGGCGCTGTTCATCTCGGTGCCCTGGCTGCTCTACCAGGCGTGGGCCTTCGTCGCGCCGGGCCTGTACCAGCGCGAGAAGCGCCTGGCCCTGCCGCTGCTGGCCTCGGCGGTGGCGCTGTTCTACATCGGCTGCGCGTTCGCCTATTTCCTGGTGCTGCCGGCGGTCTTCCACTTCCTGACCACCTTCACCCCGGATGTCATCGCGCTCACGCCCGATGCCAACGCCTACCTGGATTTCGTGCTGGTGATCTTCTTCGCCTTCGGCACCAGCTTCGAGCTGCCGGTGGCGCTGGTGATCATGGCGCTGCTCGGCTGGGTCACGCCGGACCAGCTGCGCCAGGGCCGCGGTTACGCCATCGTCGGCATCTTCGTGATCGCCGCGGTGCTCACCCCGCCGGACGTGGTCTCGCAGCTGATGCTGGCGATCCCGATGTGCATCCTCTACGAGCTGGGCATCATTGCCGCCCGCGCGGTGGTGCCCAAGCCGCAGCCGCAGTCGTGACCGGCGACGGGCATCGCGCCCGCCAGGGTCGATCCGCTTAGGCCACGAAGATGTCCTGGCGCTCGCCGCCCGCTGGCGGCAGCACGGCGTCCGCGTGGCCGAACATCTGCTTCCACGCCGCATACACCGCGCCGGCGAACACCGGCATCAGCACGCCCATCATCAGCAGCTGCGCCAGGTACAGCGCGAACGTGCCGAGCACCAGCGAGGCGACCATCGCCACCAGCGCGACGACGAAATAGATCGCCACCAGCGCGATGAAGGTCAGCACGAAGAACACCAGCAGCGCCGGCAAGTTGCGCACGCCCGCGCGCAGGCTCTCGCGCAGCGCATGCACGCCGGTGGCGTGGTCGAACATCACCTGTGGCGGCATCACGAACAGCGCCAGGCTCAGCGCGGCGAAGGTGACGATGCCCGCCAGCAGCCACAGCAGGATGCGCCCGGCCGGCAAGCTGGCCACCAGCGCCTGCACCTGCGCCGGATCCGGCTGCACGCCGGATTGCGCGGCGGCCTGGTTGATGCGTTCCAGCTCGCCCATCACCTGGGCCAGCTGCTGCCAGCCCGCCGGGCCGATCAGCGCAACCAGCAGCAGGGCCAGCACCACCACCGCCAGCGCCTGCGGCAGCAGCGACACCAGCAGGTGCGGCGCGCGGCCGTCCTGCAGGCCATGCAGCAGGTGCGACGGGCGCGCCACGCGGCCCTCGTCCACCTCGCGCACCGCCCACAGCATGCCGCCCATGAACACCGGGCCGGCCAGCAGCATCAGGAACTGCACGGCCAGGCCGAAGGCGGGCAACACCATCGCCAGCCACGCGCCCACCACGGCGATCAGGCCCCAGGTCATGCCGAGGGTACCCAACGCCAGCGGCGCGCGGCGCAGCAGCGCGAAGCCGGTCAACAACCATTCCGCGCCGGCCGAGGCCGGCAGCTTGCGAATTTCGCTCATTCCCATCCCGCATCGGTACGCGCCGGCCAAACCCGGCGCAGCGTGATTATCGCGCGTTTTCCGCCCGCTGGCCGTGGCCGCGCACAGGCAACGTCCGGGCGTGCTGGACGAATCTTCGCAGCAGGCGGCGGGCCAGCGGCGCGGCGCTCACTTCCCGGGCCACCGTGCGGGCGCAGCGGCCATGGCGTTGCAGGCAGTCGGCACGGGCGTGCACGTAGCCCCTGATGTGATGGGTGGCGAATTCCGGGTGGAACTGTACGCCCCAGGCATGCTCGCCCCAGCGGAACGCATGGCAGGCATCCTGCGGGGAGCGCGCCAGGACCGTCGCCCCGTCGGGCGCACGCAGCACCGTCTGCAGGTGGGTCGCGTGGGCGGGGAAGCGCGCCGGCAGGCCCGCGAACAGCGGGTCCTCGAAGGCCGGCGGGTGCAGCTCCAGCTCGATCGTCCCCGATTCGCGCCCGGCCGGGTTGTAGTCCACCTGCCCGCCGAGCGCGTGGGCCAGCAACTGGTGGCCGTAGCAGATGCCGAACACCGGCAGCCCGTCGTGGGCGGCGGCGCGCAGCCAGTCGGCGGTGCGTTCGCTCCAGTCGGCGCGGTCGGTGACGAAGGCGGCCGAGCCGGACACGATCGTGCCGGCGAAACCGGCGGGCGAGGGCGGGGCCTGCCCCGCCTCCACGTTCACCACCACCGTCTCGGCTTCCGCCAGCCCGGCCGCCACGCGTATCCAGTGCGGAAAGCGCCCGTAGCGCTTCATCGCCGGCACGGGCTGGCCGGTTTCCAGGATCAGGAACGGCGGATGCGGCTTCATTCCTTCGGCGGCAGGACGGACAGGACTTCCTCGATTGTAGTCAGCCCCAGCGCGACTTTCTCCAGCCCCGCGCGGCGCAGCGTGCGTAGGCCCTCGCCGCTGGCGGCGCGGCTGAACCCGGCCAGGTCCATGTCCGCGCGGATCAGCGTGCGCAGGCGCGGGGTGACCGGCAGCAGTTCGTACAGGCCGACGCGCCCGAGGAAGCCGGTGCGGCGGCATTCCAGGCAGCCGACCGGCACGTGGGTCTGCACAGTGTCCGGCAGCGCCTCGCCGGGCTCGCGGATCGCCGCCCAATCCTCGTCGGAGAGCGCCTGGGGGCGCTTGCAGTGCGGGCACAGGGTGCGCACCAGGCGCTGGGCCAGCACGCCGTTGAGGGTCGAGGCCACCAGGTAGTGCGGCACGCCGAGGTCCAGCAGGCGGGTGATCGCCGAAGGCGCGTCGTTGGTGTGCAGGGTGGAAAGCACCAGGTGGCCGGTCAGCGAGGCCTGCACCGCCATCTGCGCGGTTTCCAGGTCGCGGATCTCGCCGATCATGATGATGTCCGGATCCTGGCGCAGCAGGGTGCGCACGCCGGCGGCGAAATCCAGGTCGATGTTCTGCTGGACCTGCATCTGGTTGAACTCCGGCGAGATCATCTCGATCGGGTCCTCCACGCTGCACACGTTCACGTCCGGCGTGGCCAGGCGCTTGAGCGTGGAATACAGCGTGGTGGTCTTGCCCGAGCCGGTGGGGCCGGTGACCAGCACGATGCCGTGCGGGCGCTCCACCAGCGCATTCCAGCCGGCGGCTTCCTCCGGGCTGAAGCCGAGCTGGTCGATGCTCTTGAACGCCGCGTCCGGGTCGAAGATGCGCATCACGCACTTCTCGCCGAAGGCGGTCGGCATCGTGGACAGGCGCATTTCCACTTCGCGCCCGCCCGGCGAACGGGTCTTGATGCGGCCATCCTGCGGGCGGCGGCGCTCGGCCAGGTCCATGCGGCCCAGCACCTTGATGCGGCTCACCACCGCGGTCATCACCGCCGGCGGCACCTCGAAGACCTTGTGCAGCACGCCGTCGATGCGGAAGCGCATGCGCCCCATGTCGCGGCGCGGCTCCAGATGGATGTCCGAGGCGCGCTGCTCGTAGGCGTACTGCAGCAGCCAGTCGACGATATGCACGATGTGCTGGTCGTCGGCGTTGACATCGCCCGTGCGGCCCAGCTCCACCAGCTGCTCGAAGCTCGGCAGGCCGACATTGCTGTCGGCGCTGCGCACATCGCCGTGCGCGCCGCGCACCGAGCGCGTCACGCCGAAGAACTCCATCGTGTAGCGGTGCAGGTCCAGCGGGTTGGAGAGCACCACATCGATGCGGCGGCGGGTGAGGTGCTGCACGTCGGCCAGCCAGTCCAGCGCCAGCGGCTCGCTGGTGGCGATCAGCACGCGCTCGGCGTCGATGGCCAGCGGCAGGATGCGATGGCGCCGCGCATAAGCGTGGGAGACCACGCCGGTCACCGAGGCCACGTCCACGCGGGTGGGGTCGATGCGCAGGTAGCGCATGCCCACGCGGGTGGCCAGCCATTCGGTCAGCCTTTCCAGGCCCAGCTCGCCGGCCGGCGGCTGGCCGGCATGCAGCTTGAGGTTGGATAGCAGCACCAGCGGGTGCACCTCGCTGGCGTTGCGGGCGCCGCCGGCGGAGAACTGGATGCGCTCGCGGTCGTTCGGCGCGACCATGCCGTCGGCGAGCAGCGCGGTGGCCACCCGCTCGAACACCAGCCGTCCGCGCGGCAGGGCCGCCGTGGCCAGGTCCATCGTCGTCTCGGCGGGTTGCCGCTGTTCCATGAGCCGTTCCCCGCTGCGGAAAGCCCCGCAGGTCGGCCGCTATACTAGCGCACCCCTTCGCACGGCCCCTGCCGCATGTCACAGCGCGTACCGATCACCTTCCAGGGCCTGATCCAGACCCTCAACCAGTACTGGGCCGAACAGGGCTGCGTGCTGATCCAGCCGCTGGACCTGGAAGTCGGCGCCGGTACCTTCCACCCGGCGACCTTCCTGCGCGCGCTGGGCCCGGAAACCTGGAACGCGGCCTACGTGCAGCCTTCGCGGCGCCCCACCGACGGCCGCTACGGCGAGAACCCCAACCGCCTGCAGCGCTACTACCAGTACCAGGTGGCGATGAAGCCGAACCCGGACAACCTGCAGGAGCTCTACCTGGGCTCGCTGAAGGCCCTGGGCATCGACCCGCTCGTGCACGACCTGCGCTTTGTCGAGGACAACTGGGAATCGCCGACGCTCGGCGCCTGGGGCCTGGGCTGGGAAGTGTGGCTCAACGGCATGGAGGTGACCCAGTTCACCTACTTCCAGCAGGCCGGCGGCCTGGAGTGCAAGCCGGTGCTGGGCGAGATCACCTACGGCCTGGAGCGGCTCTGCATGTACCTGCAGAACTGCGACAACGTCTACGACCTGGTCTGGACCTACGGCCCGGACGGCGCGCCAGTCACCTATGGCGAGGTCTACCACCAGAACGAGGTGGAGCAGAGCGCCTACAACTTCGAGCATGCCGACGTGGCCGAGCTGTTCCACCGCTTCGATGCCTGCGAGCGCGAAGCGCAGAAGCTGGTGGAAGTCGGCCTGCCGCTGCCGGCCTACGAGCAGGTCACCAAGGCCAGCCATGCCTTCAACCTGCTCGACGCGCGCCGCGCCATCAGCGTGACCGAGCGCCAGCGCTACATCCTGCGCGTGCGCGCGCTGGCCCAGGCGGTGGCCCAGGCCTACTACGCCCAGCGCGAAAAGCTCGGCTTCCCCGGTGCCAAGCGCGGAGCCGCCGCCGGATGATCCTCATCGGCATGTTCGATTCGCCGTTCGTGCGCCGCGTCGCCGTGGCGCTGGACCGGCTCGGCCTGTCGTTCGAACACCGCGACTGGTCGGTGGGCCGGGATTTCGATCGCATCCGCGAATACAGCCCGCTCGGCCGTGTGCCGGTGCTGGTGCTGGACGATGGCGAGGTGCTGACCGAATCGGCGGTGATCCTCGACTGGCTCGATGGCCAGGCCGGCGCGCAGGCGCTGCTGCCCGCGCACGGTGCCGAACGCCGCCAGGCCTTGCGTCTGGTCGGCTACGCCAACGGCGCGGTGGAGAAGGCGCTGCAGCAGGTGATGGAGCGCGTGTTCCGCCCGGAGGAAAAACGCCATGCCCCGTGGGTCGGCCGTTGCCGCACGCAGATGGAAGGCGCGCTGCAGGTGCTCGACCGGGCCTGCGCGGACGCGGCCGGACGCGAGTGGCTGGTGGGCGAGCATTTCGGCCTGGCCGACCTCACCCTGGCCTGCTTCTGCACCTACCTGCGCGACGCGCTGCCCTACGACCTGGACCGCTTCCCCGCCTTGGCCGCCCGCGTGGCGCGCTACGAGGCCTTGCCGGTCCTGCGCAAGTATTACGTGCCGTTCGATGCGCCGACCGGCGCGACGGCCTGAACAAGGATTGATCCGATGAGCCAGCTGTCCCCCCTGCTGATCGAACTGGGTACCGAGGAACTGCCGGTCAAGGCGTTGCCGGGCCTGGCCCAGGCCTTCTTCGACGGCGTGCTTGCCGGTCTGGAAAAGCGCGGCATCGAAGTCGAACGTGGCGATGCGCGCCCGCTGTCCACGCCGCGCCGCCTGGCCGTGCTGCTGCCGGGCGTGGCCACCGAACAGCCCGAGCAGCGCTCCGAAGTGCTCGGCCCGTACCTCAACATCGGGTTGGACGCCGAAGGCAAGCCGACCAAGGCGCTGGAAGGTTTCGCCGCCAAGGCCGGCGTGGCGTGGGACGCGCTGGAGCGCACCACCGACAACAAGGGCGAGCGCTTCGTGCACCGCGCCGTGAAGCCGGGCGCGCGCACCGCCGAGCTGCTGCCGGAGATCCTCGCCGAGGCCATCGCCGCCATGCCCATCCCCAAGCCGATGCGCTGGGGCGACCACGACTACGCCTTCGCCCGCCCGGTGCACTGGCTGGTGCTGCTGTTCGGCAAGGAAGTGGTGCCGGCCCAGCTGTTCGGCCTGGCATCGGACCGCATGAGCCGCGGCCACCGCTTCATGCACGACAAGCAGGTCTGGCTGAGCACGCCGGGCGATTACGTCGACTCGCTGCGCGCGGCCAACGTGATGGTCGATCCGCTCGAGCGCCGCCAGCGCATCGTGGCCGAGGTCAATGCCGCCGCCGCCAAGGCCGGCGGCGTGGCGCGCATCACCGACGACAACCTGGCCCAGGTCGTGGACCTGGTCGAATGGCCCTCGGCGGTGCTGTGCGGTTTCGAGCGCGAATTCCTCGCCGTGCCGCAGGAAGCGCTGGTCGAGACGATGGAGATCAACCAGAAGTTCTTCCCCGTGCTGGACGACGGCGGCAAGCTCACCGAGAAGTTCATCGGCATCGCCAACATCGAATCGCGCGATGTGGCCGAGGTGGCCAAGGGCTACGAGCGCGTCATCCGCCCGCGCTTCGCCGACGCCAAGTTCTTCTTCGACGAGGACCTCAAGCAGGGCATGGTGTCGATGGGCGAGGGCCTGAAGACGGTGACTTACCAGGCGCGCCTGGGCAGCGTGGCCGACAAGGTGCAGCGCGTGGCCGCGCTGGCCCGCGCGATCGCCGCGCAGGTGGGCGCCGATCCGGTGCTGGCCGCGCGCGCCGCCGAACTGTGCAAGAACGACCTGCAGTCGCGCATGGTCAACGAGTTCCCCGAGCTGCAGGGCATTGCCGGGCGTCATTACGCGGTGGCCGGCGGCGAGGGCCCGGAGGTCGCGCTGGCGATCGACGAGGCTTACCAGCCGCGCTTTGCCGGCGACGACATCGCGCTTTCGCCGCTGGGCAAGGTGCTGGCGATCGCCGAGCGCGCCGATACCCTGGCCGGTGGCTTCGCCGCCGGGCTCAAGCCGACGGGCAACAAGGACCCCTTCGCCCTGCGCCGCAACGCGCTGGGCCTGGCGCGCACGGTCATCGAAAGCGGCCTGGACCTGGACGTGAAGGCGCTGCTGCGCAGTGCCGCGCAGGCGGCCGTGGACGCACTGGCCGCGCATCCGGCCGCCAAGGCACCGCCCGCACCGGAAGCCGGCGCGCTGGCCGCGGATATCTTCGCCTTCCTGCTCGACCGCCTGCGCGGCTACTACGCCGACAAGGGCGTGCCGGCCACCCAGTTCAACGCCGTCGCCGCCCTGTTCGATGGCGAGGTCGCGCCGCCGCCGGGCCACGCGGCCGAGCGCGGCTCGCTGTACGACTTCGACCGCCGCATCGATGCCATCGGCACGTTCGCCGTGCTGCCGGAGGCGGAGGCGCTGGCCGCCGCCAACAAGCGCATCCGCAACATCCTGCGCAAGGCCGAAGGCGCCATTCCGGCGATGGTCGATCCGGCGCTGTTGCGCGAACCGGCCGAGGAAGCGCTCGCCGAAGCGGTGGAAGGCGCGATGGGCGACACCGACGCGGCGCTGCACCGCCACGACTACGTGGCCGTGCTCGCGCGCCTGGCGCTGCTGCGCCCGCAGGTCGATGCGTTCTTCGACGGCGTGATGGTCAACGCCGAAGACCCGGCCCTGCGCGGCAATCGCCTTGCCCTGCTGCAACGCTTGAGCGAGCGCCTGGGCAGCGTGGCGGCGATCGAGCACCTGTCGGCGTGATTCCCGCGCCGGTGTCGGCTGCTGCCGGCACCGGTGGTGGTCAGGCGATTCCCCTGGGGTCTTAACGGGTCCTTGTTGTCCTCCCGGTATATCCTCGACCCATGCGTCTGACTCCCGCGGCCCTGCTCCTGTCCTTCCTGCTTTGGGCCCTCGCCGGCGCCGCGCACGCGCGCGGCACCATCGACAGCGTCAGCATCCAGGGCCTGGACAAGGGCGACGATGCCGAGATGATCGAGAACATCGAAGTCTCGCTGTCGCTCTACCAGACCATCGGCAAGGTGCAGGGCGAATCGCGGCTGGAGTACCTGCTCAACCAGGCGCAGGACCAGACGCGCACCGCGCTGGAGCCCTTCGGCTATTACAGCCCCACCATCACCGTCGACGCGCCGCGCGAGGGCGACAAGATCAACGTCGTCATCCACGTCGACAAGGGCAAGCCGGTGCGCGTGCGCCAGTCGCACATCGTGCTGACCGGCTGGGCCGAGGAAGACCAATACCTGCAGCGCGACGTCGCCGATTTCCAGCCGGCGGTGGGCCAGGTGTTCAGCCATCCGCAGTACGAGGCGAGCAAGGTGCGCATCACCCGCCGCCTGGCCGAGCGCGGCTATTTCGATGCCGACTTCACCCAGCGCCGCGTGGAAGTCACGCGCGCCGACTACGCCGCCGACATCGACCTGGCCTGGGATAGCGGCCGTCGCTACGACATGGGGCCGGTGCGCTTCCAGTACGACTACTTCAAGCCGGGGCTGTTCGATCCGCTGGTGTACTGGGAAGAAGGCAGCTACTACCACGAAGGCAAGCTCGACCGCCTGCGCGAGTCGCTCAACAAGCTGGGCTACTTCGGCACCATCGATATCCAGCCCAAGCCGGAGGAGGCCGATGCCGATGGCCGCGTGCCGATCGACGTGCGCCTGGAGCGCGCCAAGCGCACCGTCTACACCGCCGGCTTGAGCTACGGCAGCGAAAGCGGCCCGGGTGTGCGCGGCGGCCTCGAACGGCGCTACATCAACTCGCGTGGCCACAAGATGGATACGCAGCTGGACTTCGCGCAGAAGCGCAAGAGCCTGACCACCGCCTACCGCATTCCCGCCTTCGCCTGGCTGGATGGCTGGTACTCGTTCACCGCCGGCTACTACGACGAGCAGACCGACTACATCGACCTGCGCAACGTCAAGCTCAGCGCCAGCCGCAGCGGCGAGATCAACGACCACTGGACCGCGATCGCCTCGATCAACGCGCTGCGCGAGCGCTGGCGGTACAGCACCAACGACCAGCCCGATCCGTTCTACCAGTACGCCACCTTCGTCTACCCGCAGCTGGAAGCGGTGTATTCGGGCGTGGACAACCGCACCTTCCCGCGCCGAGGCATCGCCGGGCGCGCGTTCCTGCGCGGCGGCGTGGAGGGCGTGGGGTCCGATACCAGCTTCGCGCAGGCCTACGCGCAGGTGTTCTGGTTCCATGGCTTCGGCTCGAACGACCGCCTGATCCTGCGCGGCGAAGGCGGTACCACGTGGACGGCCGACCTGGTCTCGATGCCGCCGAGCCTGCGCTTCTTCGCCGGCGGCGATAACAGCATCCGCGGCTATGCATTCCGCGAGGTCGGCCCGCGTACGCCGCCGCCGGACAAGTACGCCCTGGGCGCCAAGCACGTGCTCACCGGCAGCGTCGAGTACGAGCGCTACCTCAACAACAGCCCGTGGGGCGCGGCGGTGTTCGTCGATACCGGCAGCGCCTTCGACAACACGCCGGATTTCCATACCGGCGTCGGCGTGGGCTTGCGCTGGAAATCACCGATCGGCCCGGTGCGCGTGGATGTCGCCCACGGCCTGGATGACCCGGATTCGCAGTTCCAGCTCTACATCAACATCGGAGCCAACCTGTGAGTGCGCCCGTGCCGCCGCCGCGTCCCCGCTTCTATCGCCGCCGGCGCTTCTGGATCGGTTCCGGGCTCGGCGTGCTCGGGCTGGTGCTCATCGCCCTGCTGGCGGTGTACTGGCTACTGCAGACCGTCGCGGGCCGCGACGTGCTGCTGGCGCAGGTGGTGGCGCGGCTGCCCGCAGGGGCCACCTTCACCTGGAAGGAAGCCGACGGCCCATTGGCCGGCCCGCTGACACTGCGCGGCGTGGACTTCCACTACCAGGACTATCGCTTTTCCGCCGACCGCGTGTATTTCGAGGCCGACATCCGTCCGCTGCTCGGCCGCAAGCTGCTGCTGGACAAGTTGCAGATCAGCGGCGCGACGTTGAACCTGGCCAAGAGCGATGAACCGTTCGAGCTGCCGAGCTGGCCCGGCTCGCTGCCGCAGATCGAGATGCCGCTGGCGATCCAGGCCGACATCATCGAGGTCAACGACCTGCGCGTCACCCAGCTGGGCGAGCCGTTGATCGACCTGCACCGCATCCGCGGCGGCCTGGAGATGGCCAATGGCGAGCTGCGCACGCGGCAGCTCCAAGTGGATAGCGACCGCGGCAACTTCGGCCTCAACGGCGACTACGTGCCGCGCCAGGACTACAAGACCAACCTCACCGCCACCGCCATCCTGCCCGCGCCGCGCGGCCGCACGCCGGCCAGCCTGGGGCTGGTGGCGCGCGGCGACCTGTCGAACATGGAAGTGGCCATCGCCGGGCGCGCGCCCAAGCCGCTGCACGCGCAGCTGGTGTTCACCGGCAAGGAAGACCCGCGCTGGCGCCTGCGGGCCGACGCCGACGAACTGGATACCGCACTGCTGATGGGCGCGGCCGGCGCCGGCGATGCCGCGCCCGCTGCCCCGCTGAGCCTGTCGCTGGAGGCCTCCGGCAAGGGCGGCAATGCGCAGCTGCAGGGGCGGGTGAAGCAGGGCGACCAGGAGATCGTGCTGCAGCCGTCCAATGTCGCGCTGAAGGACCAGGTCATCACCGTGGCGCCGCTGGAGGTGGACGCCTTCGGCGGGCGCATCCGCCTGCGTGGCACCGCCGATTTCAACGACACGCAGAACGCCCGCTTCCGCCTCGCGGCCTATGCAAGCGACCTGCGCTTCGTGCCGCCGCCCGACCCCGCCACGCCGGATGCGCAGCAGGTACCGGTGGAACTGCGCGAGGCCCGCCTGGGCCTGGCCGGCACGATGAAGCAGTGGGCCGTGTATGGCCGCGCGGACATCGCGCGCGAACAACAGCGCGCCGAATTGCACATCGATGCGCGCGGCGACGACCAGCGCGCGCACCTGAAGGAGGTCCGCGCGATCACGCCGGGCGGCCAGCTGGACCTCACCGGCGAGGTGGGCTGGCAGCCGCAGTTGTCGTGGGACGTGGCGGCCGAGTTGTCGCAGTTCGACCCGGGTTATTTCGCGCCGGGCTGGAACGGGCGCCTGTCCGGCCGCGTGGCCTCGCAGGGGCGGCAGTTGCCGCCGGCGGCCAACGGCGCGCCGGGCGATTACCAGGCCACCGCCGAGATCGCCGCGCTGCGCGGCCAGTTGCGCCAGCGCAGCATCGACGCGCGCGGCCGCTTCGCGCTGGAAGGCAAGCAGGGCGAAGCGCAACTCGCGCTGTCGATCGGCAACAGCCGGATCAACGCGAAGGGCAAGGTCGGCGACCGGCTCGATATCGACGCCCAGCTGCAACCGCTGCAGCTGGACGACCTGCTGCCCGGTGCCGCCGGCACCCTGCGGGGCAGCGTGCAGCTGCGCGGCCGTCGTGACGCACCGGACATCACCGCCGACCTCGCCGGCCACGCGGTGCGCTGGAACGACTACAGCGCCGACAGCCTCTCGCTGCGCGGCCGCCTGCCGTGGCGCGGCAACGACGGCACGTTGACCTTGCAGGGCGCGGCGATCAACGCCGGCATGGTGCTCGACAGCGTGCAGGTGCAGGCGCAGGGCGCGGTGGAGAACCTGCGGCTGCAGGCCGACGTGCGCAACACGATGGCCCAGCTCGCGCTGCAGGGCGAGGTGCGCCGCAACGGCGCGCGCTGGCAGGGCCAGCTGGGCACGCTGCGCATCGTGCCCAGCAAGGGCAATACCTGGGCATTGCGCCAGCCGGCGCAGTTCAGCCTTGCCGGGCCCGCCTTCACCGTCAGCGATGCCTGCCTGGCCGCCGTCGGCGCAAGCGGCGCGTTGTGCGTCAACGCCAATTGGCCGCGCGAGGGCGTCACGGTGCACAGCGAGGCCCTGCCGCTCTCCCTCATCCAGCCGTGGCTGCCGCCCAACGAAGGGCGCCAGGTCCACCTGCGCGGCGAGCTCACTGTGGATGGCAGCTTCCGTCCGCGCGGCAATGCCTGGGAAGGCGCGTTCAAGGTGACATCGGCCGAGGGCGGCATCCGCCTGGGCGACAACACGCGCGGCGAGGTGGTTCGCTACGACCACTTCAGCCTCACCGGTGACTTCAACCCGCAGAAGATCCAGGGTTACCTCGGCGTCGGCTTCGCGGGCAACGGCTTCGTGGATGCGCGCTTCAATACCGGCTGGGACAGCTACGCGCCGCTCAATGGCGAGCTGTACCTCAACATGTCGCGGCTGAGCTGGCTGCAGCTGTTCGTCGCCGACCTGGTCAACCCGAAGGGCAACGTGGAGGGCCATGTCAGCCTGCGCGGCACGCGCGCGCAGCCGCAGCTCGGCGGCGAGGCCGTGCTGAAGGATTTCACGGGCGAGTATCCGTCGATGGGCCTGACGTTGGCCGATGGGCAGGGCCGCTTCACCGCCCAGCCCGACGGCTCGGCCCGCATCGTGGCCAACGTCCGCTCGGGCGAGGGCACGCTCAATGTCGATGGCGACCTGTCCTGGTACGGCGAGCGCACGCCGTTGAAGCTCAACATCCGCGGCGACCGCGTACTGCTCTACAACACGCCCGAGCTGCGCGTGGTGGCCAACCCGGACATGCAGTTCGGCATCGTCGACAAGACCATGCAACTGCGCGGGCAGGTGACCGTGCCGGAGGCCGATATCGACCTGGAGCGCCTGGAGCGCGGCACCTCGGTGTCCGAGGACGTGGTGGTGCTGGACCCGGTGAACCCGGAACAGACGCCGTCCTCGCCGCTGGACATGGACCTGGCGGTGATCCTGGGCGACAACGTCAAGATGGCCGGCTTCGGCCTGAAGGGTGCCTTGACCGGGCGCATGCAGGTGCGTGCCCGCCCTGGCCGCGAGATGACCGCCAACGGCGGGCTGGACGTGAGCGGCCGCTACAAGGCCTATGGCCAGGACCTGACCATCACCCGCGGCCAGCTGACCTGGAACAACAACATCGTCTCCGACCCGCGCATCAACATCCGCGCGGAGCGTCGCATCGGCGATGTCACCGCGGGCATCGACGTGAGCGGGCGCGCCGAATCCCCGCGTGCGGACGTATGGTCCAACCCGTCGATGTCGCAATCGGAGGCGCTGTCCTATCTCGTGCTGGGCCGCGGGTTGTCCAGCGCCAGCGGCAGCGAGGCGCAGCAGGTGACTGCGGCGTCTGCGGCGTTGTCGGCCGGCAGCGGGCTGATCGCCTCGCAGCTGGGCGCCAAGCTCGGGCTGGACGAGGCCGGCGTGAGCCAGTCCGGCAGCCTGGGTTCGGTGGTGGGCTTCGGCAAGTACCTCTCGCCGCGCTTCTACGTGGGCTACGGCGTGGCGCTGGTCGGCGGCAGTTCGGTGATCACGCTGAAATACCTGCTGACGCGTGGCTTCGACGTGGAAGTGGAATCGAGCACGATCGAGACCAAGGGGTCGATCAACTGGCGCAAGGAAAAGTAAACCGGCGGCGCGTCGATACGCATACGTTACGCGCCGCCGCCGGGACTGGCATGGCGGCTTTACGCCCGCCCTCCCTATCGTGACCTCTCCGCACTCCGGTGCGCCCAAGTCACCTGTATGTCAGTCCTGATCCTGCAAGGCCCCAGCGATCGCGCCGGCGGAGAAGTGCCGCTGCCGGCCCCGTGCGCCGGCCATCCCACCCAACTGATCCGCTGCGCGAACATCGGCGGCCTGATCGCGGGCCTGCGCGCCGCACGGCGGGTCGATACCGCGCTGGTCCTACTCGATTCCGGCCACATCAGCGCCGCCGAAGACCGCGCGCAATGGCCCGCCCTGCGCGCCGCGCTGGACGATCTCGCCGTGCCTTACATCGAAGTGCACGACGACCCCGCCGACGAACTACAGCCGTGGCTGCAGCCGCACCACCTGCCCATCGCCACGATCATTGCTGCCGGCGACCGCGGCCGTGCCTACGCGCTTTCTTCGGCCATTGCCGCGCGCCGCCTCCACGGCGCCGTGCCTCACTGAGGCCGCTGCCATGTCGATCATGATCGTGCGCGGCCCGGAAGAGGCCTCGCGACTGATGCGCGGCCCGGCGCCGCTGCCGCGCGAACTGCTTCATCAACTGGTGGCACGCGCCGCCGATGTCGGCAAGACCGTGGCGCTGCGCGCCTGCGGCTCGGAGCAGGAGCTGCTCGATGCGCTGCGCGTCGCCCAGCAGGCCCGCATCGAAGTGGCCGTCATCGACCCGGGCGCGTGCGCGGGGAACCCGCGCCTGCACCGGGTGCTGGCTGCGCTGGACTATCCCTATGTCGAGGCCCACGACGACGGCAGCGAGCGCCCCGAACCCCCGCTGCCCGACGGCCTGGGACAGCGCATCGCCAGCGTCCACGGCTACCGCGCGCAGAGTTACACGCTCGCGCTGTCCATCGCGTTGGAGCACCTGGGCTGCGAGTCCGCCCCGCGCGATATCCATGTGGGAACCTGAGCCATGCGCCTGCACTATTTCGCCGACTACGAAGGCTACGAGGGCGGCCGGCCGATCCTGTGGGGGCAGGTGACGCACAGCATCGACGCCGAGACGGAGGAGCGGCTGGATCCGGCCGAGGTCGTCTCGGCCCTGCGCCAGCGCGCCGCCGAGGCGCACGACATCGAGCCGCGCCAGGTGCGGCTGTGCCAGGTGGCGCGGCTGTAGTGCGCTCTGCTAGCGTGCCTGCCACCAGGGAAAAAGGGGAGGACACGATGCGCAGGCAGCTGTTCGTGGCATTGATGCTGTGGAGTGGAATTGCGCTGGCCGGTACGCCGTTGCCCGATGGGCCGCACGTGGCGGTGGAGGGCAGCGCGACGCAGGAGGTTGCGCCCGATAGCGTCAAGGTGACGCTGCTGTTCGCCCACCGCACTGGCACCTCGCTCGCCGCCAAACAGGCGGTGGACGAGGCGGTAAACCGGTACCTGGACGCGCTGAAGCAATTCGCCATCGCAGGCCGTGACATCGAGGCGGCCGACATGCGCGTGGAGCGGGTGGACGATGACGATGACGAAGTGCGGCTGCGCGCGTCGCGCGCGCCGCTCTTCGAAGCGGAACGCAAGGTCACGGTGGTGCTGGACGAGATCGCGCGGCTCGATGCCCTGTTGGATGCTGGGCTGCGGGCCGGCGCCACCCAAGTGGACAATGTCGACTTCCAGCTTCGCGACCCGGCGCCGATTCGCCGCGAGGTGAAGCGCAAGGCCGTCGCCGACGCCCATGATCGCGCCAACGACATCGCGCAGGCGGCGGGCGCCAGCCTGGGGCAGGTCTACAGCATCAATTCGGTGCGTTCTTCCCAGTTCGATCGCTTTGGGTACCAGGAACTGGACAGCGTCCAGGTGACCGGAGCGAAGCTACGGCCCGCCCAGTACCTGAGTCCGCACATCACGATCAGCGAAACGGTGTCGCTGGTGTATGAGTTGCGCCGTTGAGCGCACCCCCTGATTGCCCCCGGACGGGCGGGCCGCTAAGGTCACGGCCTGCCTTTCCGGGATGCCTCCGATGCCGCTTCGCAACACCCTCACCGCCTCGCTCGCGCTGGGCCTGGCGCTGACCCCCTCCGCCCGTGCCGACGAAGGCATGTGGATGCCCACCCAGCTGCCGGCGCTGGCCAAGCCGCTGCGCGATGCCGGCTTCAAGGGTGACCCGAAGGATCTGGCCGACGTCACCCGCGCCCCGCTGAGCGCGGTGGTCAAGGTCGGTGGCGGCACCGGTTCGTTCGTTTCCAACGACGGCCTGCTGCTGACCAACCACCACGTCGCGATGGGCGTGATCCAGTACAACAGCTCGCCGGAGCACAACTTCATCGACGACGGCTTCATCGCCGCCGGCCGCGCCGACGAGCGCGCCGCCAATCCGGACTTCCGCGTGCTGGTCACCGTCGGCTTCGACAAGGTGACCGACGAGGTACTCCAGGATGCGCGCGGCAAGCAGGGCCGTGCGTACTACGACGCGGTGGACGCGGCCAGCAAGCGCATCGTCGCCGAGTGCGAGCGCGACGGCAGCGTGCGTTGCAGCGTGGCCAACATGTACTACGGCAGCGACTTCTACCGCATTCGCCAATTGGAGCTGCGCGACGTGCGCCTGGTCTACGCGCCGCCGCGCGCCATCGGCAACTACGGCGACGAGATCGACAACTTCATGTGGCCGCGTCACACCGGCGATTTCACCTTGCTGCGCGCCTACGTGGGCAAGGACGGCAAGCCGGCCGACTACAGCCCGGAGAACGTGCCCTACCACCCGCCGGCCCATCTGCAAATGGCCAAGGACGGACCGAAGGCCGGCGATTTCGCCATGCTCGCCGGCTATCCGGGCATCACCTACCGCCACCGCACGGCGGCCGAGTTCGACGAACAGGTGCACCACGTGCTGCCGGATCGGGTGAGCCTGTTCGATGGCTTGATCGAGTTGATCGAAGCGGCCGGCAAGGGCGATGCGCAGGTGAAGACCCGCTACGCCTCGCAACTGCAATCGCTGAAGAACAACCGCAAGCGCGCCGCGGGCGAGCTCGAAGGCCTGCGCCGCAGCGACGCGGTGCGCCTGCGTGCCGAGGACGAGCGCGACATGCTGGCTGCCACGACGGGCGAGGATGCGCGCGATATCGCCGCATTGCAGGCCTCGCTGGCCGACGGCGCCGCACTGGGTGAGCGCGACCTCATCCTGGGCGCGGTGGCCACCCAGACCCAGCTGATGCGCTCGGCCCTGATGCTGGAACGCCTGCGCGTGGAATCGGCCAAGCCCGATGCGCAGCGCGAGAGCGGCTACCAGCAGCGCGACCAGGCCATGATCGAAGGCGTGCTGAAGCAAGTGCAGCGTCGCTACGATCCGGCCGTGGAGAAGGCGTTGTTGACCTCGCTGTTCACGCGCTACCAGCAGCTGCCTGAATCCCAACGCGTGCCGGAATTCGACACCGCGTTCGGCCGTACCGCCGCGCAGTTGAAGCAGGCGCTCGATGGCCTCTACCAGCGCACCGCGCTGGGTACCGAAGCCGAGCGCCTGTCGCGCTTCGCCGCCGCGCGCGCCGGCCAGCCACTGGCCGACGATGCTCTGATCGCGCTGGCTCGCCAGCTCGTGCCCGCGCAGCTGCGCCTGGAAGATGCCCGCAAGACGCGCGAGGGCGAACAACTGCGCCTGCGCCCGGCCTATATGCGCGCGCTGGTGGCCTGGCGCCAGAAGCAGGGCCGCGCGGTATATCCGGATGCGAACAGCACGCTGCGCATCAGCTACGGCCGCGTCGAGCCGCTGGCACCGCGCGATGCGGTCGCCTTCGCGCCGGTGACCACGGTGGCCGGCATCGTGGAGAAGAACACCGGCCAGGTGCCGTTCGATGCACCCAAGCCCTTGCTGGACGCCATCGCGAAGGGCGACTTCGGCAACACCGCCGATCCGGTCTTGAAGACGCAGACGGTGAACTTCCTCACCAATCTCGATACGACGGGCGGCAACTCGGGCTCGCCGGTACTCAACGCGCGTGGCGAACTCATCGGCCTGAACTTCGACAGCAACTGGGAGGCGGTGAGTGCCAGCTGGTGGTACGACCCGCGCTACAAGCGCGCCATCCACGTGGACATGCGCTACCTGCGCTGGCTGCTGGCGAAGGTGTATCCGGCGCCGGCGCTGCTGGACGAGATGGGCGTGCCGGCGGGGAAATAAGGCGGCTCGTGGGCGGCAGGCGTTGTCCTGCCGTCCACGCGCTCGCGGCGGAAGCGGCTTCAGCCGCGACCTTGGGATCCCGCTATCGCGGCTGAAGCCGCTCCTACAGTGGGGACGCGGCCATTGACCCCGCGTCCTCCAGCCCCGCCACCGCCCGGGCCACCACCGTGTCCAGCGGCGCATCGATATCCACCGCCACCACGTCCGGCTCGTCGGCCGGGGGTTGCAGCGCCTCGAACTGGCTGTCCAGCAACGTCGCCGGCATGAAGTGCCCGGCGCGCGCGCCGAGGCGTGCCGCGATCACCTCGGGCGTGCCGTGCAGGAACACGAAGCGCATCGGTACGCCGCTGGCCCGCAGCCGGGCGCGATGGGCCTTTCGCAGCCCCGAGAACGCCAGCACCACCGATTCGCCGCGCGTGACGCACTGCCGCAAAGCCGCGCCCAGCGCATCCACCCACGGCTCGCGCTGCACGTCCGTCAGCGGCTCGCCACGGGCCATCTGGGCCTTCGCCTCGGCGCTGTGGAAATCGTCGGCATCGAGCAGCAGAAAGCCGTAATGCACGGCCAGTGCCTGCGCTACCGTGCTCTTGCCGCTCCCCGAAACCCCCATTACCACGATCGCGAAAGCAGGGGAGTGGGCGGCGGCAGGCATCATCTTGGCTCGTTATAGGTACAGATCAATTTTTCATGCGACGGCCATCGGCCGGGCCGATGGTGTAGCGTCGGCATCCTCGCACGCCCCGCCTCGTTCCGCATCCGGTCCGCCCATGCCCCCCGCGCACGATACCGCCGCACGTTCCGCCCCGCCGCTGCGCGAGAAGACCGCCTACGCCTTCGGCGATTTCGGCCTCAACCTCTACTGGGCGAGCATCTCGGCGTTCCTGCTGATCTTCTACACCGACGTGATGATGCTGCCGGCCGCCGCGGTGGGCACGCTGATCCTGGTGACCAAGATCGCCGATGCCATCGCCGATCCGCTGATGGGCATGCTCGCCGACCGCACACGCACCCGCTGGGGCCATTTCCGGCCCTGGCTGCTGTGGGGCGCGCTGCCGATGGCCGCCACCGGCGTGCTCGCTTTCACCGTACCGGCGCTGGGCGCGGACATGCGCCTGTTGTGGGCCTACGTGACGTTCTCGCTGATGATGCTGGCCTACACCGTGGTGAGCATCCCGTATTCGGCGCTGTCGGGCGTGATCACCGCCGATGGCCAGCAGCGCACCGTGCTGGTGAGCCTGCGCTTCATCGCCGCCTTCGCCGGCACCACTTTCGTCAACTACGCCACGCTGGACCTGGTCGCCGCGCTGGGCAACGGCGACGCGGCCGCCGGCTGGCAGCGCACGCTGATGCTCTACGGCGTGATCGCCATGGCGATGTTCGCCGGCGTGTTCCTGTTCGTGCGCGAACGCGTGGTCCCGCCGCCCGCCCAGCGCACGCCATGGCGGCAGGACGTGGCCGACCTGCTGCACAACCGGCCCTGGCTGGTGCTGTTCGTGCTGGCGCTGGTGATCATGGTGACCATCGTGATGCGCGGCGGCGCGGGTGTGTACTACTTCAAGTACTACCTCGGCCGCCCCGACCTCACCGGCTGGTTCCTCGGCAGCTATTCGGTGGCGCTGGCCGTCGGCGCGGCATCCACGCCGTTGCTGACGCGCTGGTTCGACCGCCGCCGGCTGATGATGGGCTTGATGGTGATCGTCGGCGTGCTCAGCGGTGCGATGTACTTCGTGCCGCCGGGCGGCCTGGTCGCCGCGTTCGCGATCAACATCCTGGTGGGCCTGGCGCTGGGGCCGAAATCCCCGTTGGCCTTCGCCATGTATGCCGACACCGCCGACTACACCGAATGGCGCACCGGCCGCCGCGCCACGGCGCTGACCTTCGCCGCCGCCACGTTCTCGCAGAAGCTGGGCGGCGCGATCGCCTCGGCCGCCATCGCGTGGGTGCTGGCCGGCATGGGCTATGTCGCCAACCAGTCGCAGAGCCACGCCTCGCAGCACGGCATCGTGCTGCTGATGACGGTGATCCCCGGTCTGGTCGCGCTGCTGGCGGCGTGGACCATGCGTTTCTATCCCCTCGACGACGCGCGCCTGGCCGAGATCCAGCAGGCCCTGGCCGCGCGCCATGCTGCCACCGAACCCCCGCCATGATCCCCACCGATTCCGAAGACACCACCGACCTGCTCGGCCCTAGCGCCGATGGCGAGCGCTACGTGCTGCGCAGCCCCACCGCGATGCCGAACGCCGGCGCGTTCCTGTGGAACCGCCGGATGATGATCCAGCTCACCTGCCGCGGCTACGCCACCGCGCAGTTCATGCAGCCGGAGCCGGCCAAGTACGCGCACGCGCCGAACCTGGAGGCGCGCACCTTCATGCAGCCGGAGCAGCCGTACTACGCGCATCATCCCGGGCGCTTCTTCTACCTGAAGGACGAGGACAGCGGCGCGCTGTGGTCCGCGCCCTACGAGCCGGTGCGCGCGCCGCCGCAGCGCTTCGCGTTCTCGCCCGGCAAGCACGACGTGGCGTGGGAGATCGAATTCGACGGCATCGTGCTGGAGCTGCGCCTGCAGCTGCCGGAAGACACGCCACTGGAGCTGTGGTCGTGCCGGGTGCGCAACGGGTCCGGCCGGCCGCGCCGGTTATCGCTGTATCCGTATTTCCCGGTTGGCTACATGTCGTGGATGAACCAATCGGGCGAGTACCGCGCCGACCTGGGCGGCATCGTGTGCCGCAGCGTCACCCCGTACCAGAAGGTCGCCGACTACTGGCGCCAGCGCGATTTCAAGGACTGCACCTTCCTGCTGCACGAGCAGCCAGTAGACGGATGGGAGGCGCGGCAATCGGCGTTCGAAGGCGAGGGCGGGCTGCACGCGCCGACCGCCCTGGCGGGCGAGCGGCTGGGCGACAGCGACGCACGCTACGAAACCCCCACCGCAGTGCTGCAACAGCGACTGTTGCTGGAGGCCGGCGGCGAGACCACGCTGCGCTACCTGTTCGGGCCGGCGCACGATGATGCGGAAATCGCCGCGCTGCGTACGCGCTTCTTGTCCGCGGGGGGCTTTGCCGAAGCCGCGCGTGCGCACGCCGCGCACCTGGCCGCCGGGCGCGGCTGCCTGGAGGTGGAAACGCCCGATGCCGCCTTCGACAACCTCGTCAACCACTGGCTGCCGCGGCAGGTGTTCTACCACGGCGACGTCAACCGCCTGACCACCGACCCGCAGACCCGCAACTTCCTGCAGGACCACCTCGGCATGGCGTACCTGGCGCCGGCCGTGGCGCGCGCCTCGTTCCTGCACGCCTTGGCGCAGCAGGAAGCCAGCGGCGCGATGCCCGACGGCATCCTGCTGGACGAGCAGGCCGAGCTGAAATACATCAACCAGGTGCCGCATACCGACCATTGCGTGTGGCTGCCGATCTTCCTCGACGCCTACCTCGGCGAAACCGGCGACGGTGCCTTGCTGGACGAGGTTGTCGAGGATCGCGATGGACGGCGCCTCGATGTCGCTGCCCGCCTGGACGCCGCCATGGAATGGTTGTTGCAGGCGCGCGACGCCCGCGGGTTGAGCTACATCGCCCAAGGCGATTGGTGCGATCCGATGAACATGGTCGGCTATCGCGGCACCGGCGTGTCCGGCTGGCTCACCTTGGCGACGGCCTATGCGTTGCGCCTGTGGTCGGGCCTGTGCGCGCGGCATGGTCGCGTTGACGCCGCCCAGCGCTTCGCCGACGCCGCCGAGGCGGTGAATGAGGTGGCCAATCGTGAACTGTGGGACGGTGATTGGTACGCACGCGGCATTACCGACGACGGCGTGCGCTTCGGTGTATCTGCCGACGCCGAAGGGCGCATCTACCTCAACCCGCAGAGCTGGGCGCTGCTGGCCGGCACGGCGGACGAGGAACGCCAGGCGCGGCTGCTGGCCGCGGTGGAGGCGCAGCTGCACACCCCTTACGGGCCGGTCATGCTGGCACCGCCGTACAGCGGCATGCGCGAGGACGTGGGCCGGCTGACGCAGAAGCACCCCGGGTCGGCCGAGAACGGCGCCGTCTACAACCACGCGGCCGCGTTCTACCTGCACAGCCTCTACGCGGTGGGCGAGGGCGAGCGTGCGTGGGGCGTGCTGCGCGCGATGATCCCCGGCCCCTCGCGCGCGGACGTGCTGCAGCGCGGCCAGTTGCCGGTCTACCTGCCGAACTACTACCGCGGCGCCTGGCGCGAATTCCCGCGTACCGCCGGGCGGTCGAGCCAGCTGTTCAATACCGGCACGGTGGCCTGGGTGTATCGCGACGTGGTCGAGCAACTGTTCGGGCTGCGCGGTGAAGGCGAAGCGCTGCACGTGCGCCCGCAGCTGCCGGCGCACTGGCCGCAGGCGCGGGCCGTGCGGCGCTTCCGCGGCGCCGAGTTCGAAGTGCGCTATCGCCGCGAGGCGAGCGCGGATGCGCCGCAGGTGATCGTGGATGGCGTGGCGTGCCCGCACGCGACCATCGCCGGGATCGAGCCGGGGCGGCGGTACCACGTGGAGGTCGTGCTGCCCGCCGACGGCTGACGCCACGGCAAGCTCGCGCCGCGCCGCGTCCCGGTGCGCCCTGATGACGTCCTTGCCATCGGCGGCGGGTACACTGCCTCGCATCATCTGTCGCCGGGAGGGGGCGCGTTGATTTCGAGCTGGATCCTGCTGCTGGTCTCGGTCGGTTATGCCGTGCTGCTGTTCGGCGTGGCGTGGTGGGGCGACCGTCGCCCGATGTATCCGGACCGCCCCTGGCTGCGCCCGGCGGTCTACAGCCTGGCGCTGGCGGTGTACTGCTCGTCGTGGACGTTCTATGGCGCGGTCGGCACCGCGGTGCGCAACGGCATCGGTTACCTGCCCATCTACCTCGGCCCGCTGCTGCTGCTGATCTTCGGCTGGCGCATCATCGAGCGGCTGGCGCTGATCGCGCGTTCGGAGAACACCGTCTCCATCGCCGATTTCATCTCCTCGCGCTATGGCCGCTCGCGCCGGCTGGCGGCGCTGGTGGCGGTGATCGCGCTGGTCGGCATCGTCCCGTACCTGGCGCTGCAGTACAAAGCCGTGGCGATGAGCCTGGAAGTGCTCACCGGCCAGTCCAACGACGGACGCTCGTTCTTCACCGACCCGGCGCTGTACGTCGCGCTGCTGATGGCGCTGTTCGCCACCTTGTTCGGCACCCGCCAGGCCGATGCGACCGAGCATCACCACGGCATGATGCTCGCCATCGCGCTGGAGTCGGTCATCAAGCTGGTGGCGATGCTGGCGGTGGGCTTGTTCGCCTGGTCCTGGCTGGGCGACCACCAGCTGCGCATCACCGATTCGGCACGCATGCTGTTCGAGCACACGCCCTCGGTGGGCTTCGTCTCGCAGACGGTGTTGAGCTTCCTGGCCATCGTCTGCCTGCCGCGCCAGTTCCATGTGGCGGTGGTCGAGTGCGGGGATGTGGGCGACATCCGCCGCGCGCGCTGGCTGTTCGGCGGCTACCTGGTGCTGATCTCGGCGATGGTGGTGCCGATCGCCTCGGCCGGCGTGGCGCTGTTCGGCGGCGGCGGCCAGCTCGCCGACGACAGCATGGTGCTGGCGCTGCCGCTGGCCGAGGGCAACACGGTGCTGGCGCTGGTGGCCTACATCGGCGGCTTCTCGGCGGCGACCGGCATGGTCATCGTGGCCTCCATCGCGCTGGCCACCATGGTCAGCAACGACCTGGTGATGCCGGTGCTGCTGCGACGCTCGCGCGGACACGCGGTCGTGGCGGCGGGCCGCGTGCTGTGGATCCGCCGCGTCGCCATCCTGCTGCTGGCGATGATGGCCTACGGCTACTACCGCAGCAGCAGCAACGACAGCACGCTGGCCTCCTACGGCCTGATGGCCTTCGCCGCAGTGGCGCAGTTCGCGCCGGGCGTGCTGGGCGGCCTGTACTGGCGCGGCGCCAGCCGCAAGGGCGTGGAGGCCGGCATGCTGCTCGGCTTCGCCACCTGGGCCTACACGCTGTTGCTGCCGGCGATGACCATGGCCGGTGACTTCGACACCGGCTGGCTGCTCAACGGGCCGTTCGGCATCTCCTGGCTGCGTCCGCAGCAGCTGTTCGGCATGAGCGGCTGGGATTCGCTGGCGCATGGCACGTTCTGGTCGTTGCTGGCCAACGTCGGCGCGATGATGGTGGTCTCGGCGCGCTGGCGCCCGGGCGTGGACGAGCGCCTGCGCGCCGCGCCGTTCCTGGACCCGTATTCGCAGCGCCCGGCGGTGGCCGGCGCGTGGCCGGGCCACGTGCATGTCGCCGACCTGCTGACCCTGGCCGAGCGCGTCGTCGGCGAGCGCCACGCGCACCGCGCGTTCGTCGAGCAGGCCGCCGCGCTCAACCGCGAGCTGCAATCCAACGCCGTGGCCGACCGCGCCTGGGTGCAGTTCACCGAACGCCTGCTGGCGGCCTCCATCGGCGCGGCCTCCGCGCGGCTGGTGCTGACCAGCCTGCTGCGCGGCTCGGGCATGGAGCTGGGCGAAGTGGTGGCGGTGCTGGACGAAGCCGGGCAGGAGCTGCGCTTCAACCGGGAAATCCTCTCCACCACGCTGGAGAACATCAGCGCGGCGGTCAGCGTGGTCGATCCGGACATGCGCCTGACCGCCTGGAACCGCCGCTACCAGCAGCTGTTCGGCTACCCGGACGGCATGCTCTACGTCGGCCGCCCGGTCGCCGACCTGATCCGCTACAACGCCGAGCGTGGCGAACTGGGCGAAGGCGACGTCGAGGACCAGATCGAGCGCCGCATCCGCCACATGCGCGCTGGCTCGCCGCACGTGTTCGAGCGCACGCGCAGCGACGGCAAGGTCATCGAGATGCGCGGCCAGGCACTGCCCGGCGGTGGCTACGTCACCAGCTACAACGACATCACCGATTACAAGCGCGCCGAAAATGCCCTGCTGGAAGCCAACGAGACGCTAGAGCAGCGCGTGGCCGAGCGCTCGCAGGAAGCCGAGCTGGCGCAGCAATCCAAGACGCGCTTTCTGGCGGCGATCAGCCACGACGTGCTGCAGCCCCTCAATGCCGCGCGGTTGTTTGCCTCCGCGCTGCGCGACACCGCCAACGACAACGACGAGCAGCGCCACCTGGCCGAGCGCGTGGATGCCTCGTTGCGCGCCGCCGAGGAACTGCTCGACGGTCTGCTCGACGTATCGCGGCTGGACGCCGGCGGGCTGCGCCCGACCCTGGAGGATTTCGACGCCGGCCTGCTGATGGCCGAACTGGCCGCGCAGTACGCGCCCATCGCCGCCAGCCGCGGCCTGCGCCTGCAGGCGCACGCGCGGCCGATCTGGGTGCGCAGCGACCGCCGGCTGCTGCGCCGGGTGATGCAGAACTTCATCGCCAACGCGCTGCGCTATACCCGCCAGGGCCGCATCGTGCTTGGCGTGCGGCCGCGCGGCGAACAGGTGGAGCTGCAAGTGTGGGATACCGGCCCGGGCATTCCCGAGCACCACATGCAGCAGATCTTCCACGAGTTCCACCGCTACCAGCAGCCGTTCGACTGGGGCGAGCAGGGCCTGGGCCTGGGGCTGTCGATCTGCCAGCGCATCTCGCGGCTGCTTTCGCATGAGCTCAACGCGCGCAGCCAGGTCGGTCGCGGCAGCATGTTCTCCATCCAGCTGCCACGCGTGGCCGCGGGCCAGAGGGTGGCGCCGCCGGTGCAGCGCGCCGGCCTGTCCAGCCGCGACGACTCCCTCGCCGGCCTGCGCGTGCTGTGCGTGGACAACGACCAGGAGATCCTGGATGGCATGCGCGCGCTGCTCGGGCGCTGGCAGGTGGAGGTGATCACCGCCTCCACCGTCGATGAGGCGATCGCGCGTATGGCCCTGCAGCCGGACGTGATGCTGGTGGACTACCACCTGCACGACCGGCTCGATGGGCTGGACACGCTCGACGCCCTGCGTGAGGCCTCGGCCACCCCGGTGCCCGGCGCGCTGCTCACCGCCGATGGGCGCGACGAGCTCAAGCAGCTCGCCCGCGAACGCGGCTACCGCCTGCTGACCAAGCCGGTGAAGCCGGCCTCGCTGCGTGCCTTCCTCAGCGCGCTGCACGAGCAGGTGCGCAGCGGCGCGGCGAATTAGCCGCGCCGCCGGTCGAGCGCCGGCCCGGGCGGCCGGCGATCGCGCATCGCCGCCGGATCAGGCGGCGCCGCTGAGGTGCTCGTAGAGGATCGTCGCGCCGACGATCACCAGGATCACGCCACCGATGATCTCTGCGCGCTTGCCCGCCAGCGCGCCCAGCACGCGGCCGAGCAGGATGCCCAGCGTGACCATGGTCAGCGTGCACAGGCCGATGACCGCCGCGACCACGCCGATGTGCACGTCCAGGAAGGCCAGGCCGACGCCGATGGCCATCGCGTCGATGCTGGTGGCCAGGCCGGTGGTGGCCAGGGACCAGAAGCGTCCGTGGCGCTCGCTGTGCGCGGCCGCCTCGGCCGGCTCTTCCGGCTCCGGGCGCAGGCCGGCGACGATCATGTGGATGCCCAGGATGCCGAGCAGGCCAAAGGCGATCCAGTGGTCGAAGGATTCGACGTAGGAAGACGCGGCGCGGCCCAGCAACCAACCGATCAACGGGGTGATGGCTTCGACGGCGCCGAAGATCAGGCCGGCGCGCAGGGCATCGGCGAAGCGCGGCTTGCGCATCGCCGCGCCCTTGCCGATGGCGGCGGCGAAGGCATCGGTGGACATGGCCAGGCCGATGAGAAGGATGGAGATAAACGACATGGAGGACATCAGGTCGGGCGCGGCGACAACGGCTTGCGCACACGCCCAACCGTCGTTGCGCGCGCAAACCGCTGGTCTCGCCAACCATCAATGGCTGCCGGCGCCACGGCGCAATGGCCGAGTATGTTGACGCGGGCGCTTCCGTGCGGAAGCAGGCTACTCCCCAAGGGGACGCGCAGTGTACAGCGTGAAGTTGCGATTGGAACCGTCGGCGCGAAACGCGAAGGTCGGGATGATCTTCTTAGCTGTGGCTATACGGCGCGCCGCTCAGTCTTCTTCCGGCGGCAGCACGATGCCATCCGCATCGATCGCCAGCTTGCCCGCCATCAGCACGGCCTGCGTGCGGTTGGTGACGCCCAGCTTGCGCAGGATCGCGGTGACGTGCGCCTTGATCGTCGCTTCCGATACGCCCAGGTCGTAGGCGATCTGCTTGTTCAACAGCCCCGCGCCCAGCATTTGCAGTACCCGGAACTGCTGCGGCGTCAGCTCGCGCAGGCGCTGCCCCACTTCGCGCTCCTCGCGGTCGGTAGGGGGCAGGTGCTGCGCTTCGGCGGGAATCCAGCGCTCGCCGTCGAGCACGGTCGATAGCGCCTGCCCGATGGTGTCCGAATCGGCCGACTTGGGAATGAAGCCGAACGCGCCGTGGTCGATGGCCCGGCGCATGATCGTCGCCTCCTCGCGCGCGGAAACCACCACCACGGGCAGTTGCGGATGCAGCGCACGCAGGTGCACCAGCGCGCTGAAACCCTGCGCGCCGGGCATGTTGAGGTCCATCAGCAGCAGGTCGGCGTCGGCATGGGCGTCGGCCAGCGCATAGAGCGCATCGACGTTCTCGGCCTCGAACAGTTGTACGCCCGGCATCACGCGCTGCACGGCCGCGCGCAGGGCTTCACGGAACAACGGATGGTCGTCGGCAATCAGCAGGGTGGGCATGGCAGGGGAGGTACGCACGGGGGGAGGAACGGCACGCCAGGAAGCCGTTCGCCGGACTCCTGGCGCGGTGTCGCACGATCTTCAGCGCACGCGGCGCTCGTTCACCAGCGAATCGACTACCGACGGATCGGCCAGGGTCGAGGTGTCGCCCAGCTGGTCCGGCGCGTTCTCGGCGATCTTGCGCAGGATGCGGCGCATGATCTTGCCCGAGCGTGTCTTCGGCAGGCCCGGCGCCCACTGCAGGTGGTCGGGCGAGGCGATCGGGCCGATCTCCTTGCGCACCCAGGCAATCAGCTCCTTGTGCAGTTCGTCGCTCGGCTGTTCGCCGGCAATCAACGTCACGTAGGCATAAATGCCCTGGCCCTTGAGATCGTGCGGGAAGCCGACCACCGCCGCCTCGGCGACCTTCGGGTGGGAGACCAGCGCGCTCTCCACCTCCGCGGTGCCGATGCGGTGGCCGGAGACGTTGATCACGTCGTCCACGCGGCCGGTGATCCAGTAGTAGCCGTCCTCGTCGCGGCGGCACCCGTCACCGGTGAAGTAGGTGCCCGGGTAGGTGCGGAAGTAGGTGTCGATGAAGCGCTGGTGGTCGCCGTATACCGTGCGCATCTGGCCCGGCCACGAATCCAGCAGCACCAGGTTGCCCTCGGTGGCGCCTTCCAGCCGCTCGCCGTCCGCATTGACCAGCGCCGGGCGCACGCCGAAGAACGGCAGCGTGGCCGAGCCGGGCTTGAGGTCGGTGGCGCCGGGCAGTGGCGAGATCAGGATGCCGCCGGTCTCGGTCTGCCACCAGGTGTCCACGATCGGGCAACGCGCATCGCCCACCACGTCGTAGTACCAGCGCCAGGCTTCCGGGTTGATCGGCTCGCCCACGCTGCCGAGCAGGCGCAGCGACTTGCGCGAGGTGCGCTTGACCGGCTCTTCGCCTTCCCGCATCAGCGCGCGGATCGCGGTGGGCGCGGTGTAGAAGATCGTCACCTGGTGCTTGTCGATCACTTCCCAGAAGCGCGAGACGTTGGGGTAGTTCGGCACGCCTTCGAACATCAGCGCGGTGGCGCCGTTGGTCAGCGGGCCGTAGACGATGTAGCTGTGGCCGGTGACCCAGCCCACGTCCGCGGTGCACCAGTAGATGTCGTCCTCGCGCAGGTCGAACACCGTCTCGTGCGTGTAGCTGGCGTAGAGCAGGTAGCCACCGGTGGTGTGCAGCACGCCCTTCGGCTTGCCGGTCGAACCGGAGGTGTACAGGATGAACAGCGGGTCCTCGGCTTTCATGCGCTCGGGCTCGCATTCGGCCGGCTGGCTGTCCACCACGTCATGGAACCAGCGGTCGCGCGGGGCCTGCATGTCCACCGCGCCGCCGGTATGGCGCACGACGAGCACGGTCTCCACGCTCTGCGTGCCGGGAATCTTCAGCGCCGCATCGACATTGGCCTTCAGCGGGATCTTCTTGCCGCCGCGCAGGCCTTCATCGGAGGTGATGATGAGCTTGGTGCCGCAGTCGATCACGCGGTCGGCGATGGAGTTGGGCGCGAAGCCGCCGAACACCACCGAGTGGATCGCGCCGATGCGCGCACAGGCCAGCATCGCCACCGCCGCGTCGGGAATCATCGGCAGATAGATGGTGACGCGGTCGCCCTTCTTCACGCCCAGGCTGCGCAAGGCGTTGCCGAGCTTGCACACGCGCTCGTAGAGCTCGCGGTAGGTGACGCCATAGGACGGCGTGTCGGGGCTGTCGGGCTCGAACAGCAGCGCGATCTTGTCGCCGCGCGTGTCCAGGTGGCGATCCAGGCAGTTGACGCTGGCGTTGAGCTCGCCGTCGTCGAACCAGCGGATGCGGAAATCCTGCAGGTCGTAACTGACGTCCTTGATGCGGGTCGGCTTGCGATACCACGCCAGCCGCTCGGCGGCCTTGCCCCAGAACTGCTCGGGCTGTTCCACCGATTCGCGGTAGAGCTTTTCGTACTGGTCCTTGCGCACCCGCGCCCCGGCGGCAAAGGTCGGATCTACGGGATAAATGTCAGCCATGGCACCCTCACTTGCACTGAGCTTGTCTCGGATTGGACGGCGCACACCGCGCGGCGGCACCGCATACAACCAGTGTGCCGCATCCCCCCTGCGCCGGGCCATGCCCCTGCCTGGCGCGGGCTTAGACCATGGTCGTACTGCACTGCGGCATCGGCGGTGGTTACGACCAAAGGCGAATAGGCGGTGACCTGAGCGTGCCGCACGCTCCGGCCAAGCCGTGCCCCCTGCGGGCATGGCGAACCATTATTCGGGAGGGAGTAATGAACATCCGTAAAGCATCGCTGGTTCGCCGGCCGCTGGCGGCCGCGCTGTTCGTGGCCCTGGTCGCGCCTGGCGCGGCCTGGGCACAGACGGCGAAGGAAAAAGCGCTGGAAGCCCGCGTCGCGCAGCTCGAACAGCAGGTCCAGTTGTTGTTGCAGTCGCAACAACAGCAGCAGGGACAGATCACCCAGCAGCAGACCCAGATCGCCGAAGTCAAAACCGCCCAGGCCGCGGTGGCGCCGCCGCCGCCCAAGCCCGGTGCGCCGGCGCCGATCCAGAAGACCGCCATCTCCGCCGGGGCCGGCTCCAACACCCGCTTCACCTATGGCGGCTTCATCAAGCTTGATGCCTCGGTCACCAGCACCAACGACGGCGACATCGCCGACGGCACGGTGGGCCGGATGTTCTACGTGCCCAAGACCATTCCGGTCGGCGGCGGCGCCACGAAGGAAGGCGGCGCCGATACCGACATGGGCGCGCAGTTCTCGCGCTTCTGGTTCGCCACCGACACCGACCTGGAAGGCGGCGACAAGCTCAAGAGCTACCTGGAGTTCGACCTGTTCGGTGGCGGCAGCACCGCGTTCACCGGCAACGAGGTGGCGACCAACACCTACAGCCTGACCCTGCGCCAGGCTTACGTGCAGTGGAACAACTGGCTGGCCGGTCAGGCCTGGACCAACTTCCAGGACACCGCCGCGCTGCCGGATACAGTGGATTTCCTCGGCCCCACGGAAGGCACGGTATTCGTGCGCCAGGCCCAGCTGCGCTACACCAAGGGCCCGTGGTCGTTCTCGGTGGAAAACCCGGAAACGGCGATCACCCCGTACCGCGGCAACATGGGCCAGATCCAGAGCGACGACGGTGCGATGCCGGACTTCACCGCGCGCTACAACCCCAAGGGCGACTGGGGCCACTTCTCCGTGGCCGGCCTGGTGCGCCAGCTCAAGTACCAGAACGGCCCGGCTAACGTGGATTCGGAGAAGTTCGGCTGGGGCCTGAGCCTGTCGGGCAAGTGGAACCTGGGCAAGAACGACGACCTGCGCTACATGGTCACCGGTGGCGAAGGCATCGGCCGTTACGTCGGCCTGGCGTTGAACAACGACGCCGCGCTCGATGCCACGGGCGATCTGGACAACATCGGCGTGGTCGCCGGCTTCCTGGGCTGGCGCCATGCGTTCTCCCCGAAGCTGCGCGGCAACGTGTTCTATTCCCGCGCCCAGTACGACAACCCGACCGACCTCACCGGGCTCGGCATCACCAAGTCCTCGCAGTCCGCGCACATCAACCTGATCTATTCGCCCCTGCCCAAGCTGGACCTGGGCGCCGAATACATCTGGGGCCAGCGTGAACTCGAAAGTGGCGACCGCGGCGACCTGAACCGCCTGCAGACCCACGTCAAATACACCTTCTGAGGAAGCCGGACATGTCCAGTACCAGCGTCAACACCAGCCATAAAGCCGTGCTTACCGGCGGGCACAAGAAAGTCATCTTCGCCTCCAGCCTCGGCACCGTCTTCGAGTGGTACGACTTCTACCTGTACGGCTCGCTGGCGGCGATCATCGCCAAGCAGTTCTTCAGCGGCGTCAACGAGACCACCGGCTTCATCTTCGCGCTGCTGGCCTTCGCCGCGGGCTTCGCGGTGCGTCCTTTCGGCGCGGCGTTCTTCGGCAGCCTGGGCGACCGCATCGGCCGCAAGTACACGTTCCTGGTCACCATCCTGCTGATGGGCATGTCCACGTTCGTGGTCGGCATCCTGCCGAACTACGCGAGCATCGGCATCGTGGCGCCGATCATCCTGATCGTGCTGCGCCTGCTGCAGGGCCTGGCCCTGGGCGGCGAGTACGGCGGCGCGGCGACCTACGTCGCCGAGCACGCACCGGACGGCAAGCGCGGCCTGTACACCAGCTTCATCCAGACCACCGCCACGCTGGGCCTGTTCCTGTCGCTGCTGGTGATCCTGGGCACGCGCCTGACGCTGGGCACCGAGGCGTTCGAAGCCTGGGGCTGGCGTATTCCGTTCCTGGTGTCGATCGTGCTGCTGGGCGTGTCGGTGTGGATTCGCATGCAGCTGAGCGAGTCGCCGCTGTTCCAGCAGATGAAGTCGGAAGGCAAGGGCTCCAAGACCCCGTTTCGCGACAGCCTCAAGGGCGGCAACCTCAAGCTGATGCTGTTGGTGCTGCTCGGCGCCACGGCCGGCCAGGCGGTGGTGTGGTACGGCGGCCAGTTCTACTCGCTGTTCTTCCTGACCCAGGCGCTGAAGGTCGATGGCACCACCGCCAACCTGCTCATCGCCGGCGCGCTGGCGCTGGCCACGCCGTTCTTCGTGGTGTTCGGCTGGCTGTCGGACAAGATCGGCCGCAAGAAGATCATCCTCGCCGGCTGCCTGCTGGCCGCGGTGACCTACTTCCCGATCTTCAAGGGCATCACCCACTACGCCAACCCGGGCATCGAGGAAGCGCGCGCCAAGTCGCCGGCCGTCGTCGTCGCCGACCCGAACACCTGCAGCTTCCAGTTCGATCCGGCCGGCGTGCGCAAGTTCACCAGCTCCTGTGATGTGGCCACCGCCGCGCTCACCAAGGCGGGCGTGCCCTACGACGTGAAGCCGGCCGCGCCGGGTTCGCTGGCGCAGGTCAGCGTCGGCGGCACCGAGGTGGCGTCCTACGAGGCCACGGGCCTGTCGAAGGACGAAGCCAAGGCCAAGGGCGACGTGTTCGTGAAGGACCTGAAGGGTGCGCTGACCACCGCCGGTTATCCGGAGAAGGCCGATCCGGCGCGCATCAACATCCCGATGACCTTGCTGCTGCTGTGGATCCTGGTGATCTACGTGACCATGGTGTACGGCCCGATCGCCGCCTACCTGGTGGAGCTGTTCCCGACCCGCATCCGCTACACCTCGATGTCGCTGCCGTACCACATCGGCAACGGCTGGTTCGGTGGCTTCCTGCCGGCGATCTCGTTCGGCCTGGTGGCGGGCAGCGGCAACATGTACATGGGCTTGTGGTACCCGATCGCGGTGGCGGTGATGACGCTGATCATCGGCACGCTGTTCCTGCGCGATACCAAGGACGTGGACCTGAGCCAGTAAACGACCCCCCCGAGGCCGGCGTTCGCGCCGGCCGTTTCCCGGGCGCCGGCTTGCCGGCGCCTTTTTTTGCGCTGGCGCGGCGGTCGTGTGCGTTGGCCACGCCTCGCCGGTGCGCGCGGTCTGCCCGTATAGTCCGGCGCATGGATGCCCCGACCCCTGCCGTCACGTTGGAAGCGACCCTCGCCGGCCTGCGCGCCGCCTGGCAGCGCCGCCGCCCGCCGCTTGAACAGCGCCGCGCCGACCTGCTACGCCTGCGCGCGCTGTTCAAGCAGCGCCTGGAGGAGATGACCGAGGCCATCGCCGCCGATTTCGGACACCGCTCGCGCCACGAATCCTTGTTGGCCGATGGCATGGCCGTGCTCGGCGAGATCGACCACCTGCTGCGCCACCTGCGGCGCTGGAGCCGGCCGCGCCGTGTGGGCGCCGGCTGGCGGTTGTGGCCTGCGCGCGCCGAGGTGCGTGCCGTGCCGGTGGGCGTGGTGGGCGTGATCGCGCCCTGGAACTATCCGGTCAACCTCGCGCTGGTGCCGTTGGCCACCGCCATTGCCGCCGGCAACCACGTGCTGCTGAAGCCTTCCGAGCATGCGCCGCGCACGTCGGCGTTCCTGCGCCGGCTGATCGGCGAGGTGTTTCCCGCCGACCGCGTCGCGGTGGTGGAGGGCGATGCCGAGGTGGCCGCCGCCTTCGCCGCGTTGCCGCTGGACCATCTCGTGTTCACCGGCTCCACCGCGGTGGGCCGCAAGGTAATGGCCGCGGCGGCGGCGAACCTCACGCCGCTGACGCTGGAACTGGGTGGCAAGTCGCCGGCCATCGTCTGCCCGGACTATCCGCTCGAAACGGCCGCCGCGCGCCTGGCGAGCGGCAAGTGGTTCAATGCCGGGCAGACCTGCATCGCGCCGGACTACGTGCTCGCGCCGCAGGCCGCGCTGCCCGCGCTGGTGGAGGGCCTGCGCGCGCAGGTGCACGCGCGCTACGGCGACTTCATCGGGCCGCTCGAGGATTACACCCGCATCATCCATGCCGGGCAGTACACGCGCCTGCGCCAGTGGCTGGACGAGGCGCGCCTGCGCGGCGCGCAGGTCGTCGAACTGGCTGCCGTGGACCCGGCGCGCGCCGAGGCCGAGCGCTTGGTGGTGCCCACGCTGGTGATCGACCCGCCGGCGGACATCGCGTTGATGCGCGAGGAGATCTTCGGCCCGATCCTGCCGGTGATCGGCTATCGCACGCTCGACCAGGCCATCGCCCAGGTGGCCGCGCGCGATCGCCCGCTGGCGCTGTACCCGTTCGCGCAGCGGCGCGAGGACGTCGAACGCATCCTCGCCGGCACGCTCGCCGGCGGCATCACCGTCAACGACACGCTGCTGCATTTCGCCGCCAACGGGCTGCCGTTCGGCGGCATCGGTGCCAGCGGCATGGGGGCGTACCACGGCCGCGCCGGCTTCGATGCGATGAGCAAGCAGTTGCCGATCCTGTGGCAGCGGCGCCGCAGCGCCACCGACCTGCTCAAGCCGCCCTACGCGCGCATCGACCGCCTGCTGCGCTGGCTGGTGCGCTGAGGCGGGGCGATCAGTCTTCGGCCGGCGGTTCCCACAGCTCGATCGGCAGGCCTTCCGGGTCATGGAGGCGGGCGAAGCGGCCCGTTTCGGGGCTATTCCACTCGGCGCGCGTTTCCACCGCGATGTTGGCTCCGCGCAGCTTCGCCAGCAGGCCATCCAGGTCCTGCACGCGCAGGTTGAGCATCCACGGGCGGTCGGCCGGGAAGTAATCGGTGTCCTGCTTGAAGGGCATGAAGACCGTGGGGCCAGCCTGCTGCGCCCAGGTCCAGGTATCGCCGACCGGGCCCACCCCCAGGTGCTGCGCATACCAGGCCGACAGGGCCTCGGGATCGCGCGAACGGAAGAACAATCCACCAATACCCGTGACGTGCATGGCCAGGCTCCGCAGGGACAGCGTGCAGCATAGCGCGGGCACGCGGCGTCGCCATCGCCTTTGCCTGCGGCCGCGCAAGCCGGGAGAATAGGCCGCCCGCCGCAAGAGCCGCCCGCATGCGCATCGCCTCCTGGAACGTCAATTCGCTCAACGTGCGCCTGCCGCACCTGCAGCAGTGGTTGCAGTCCGCCGCGCCGGACATCGTCGGTATCCAGGAAACCAAGCTGGAAGACGCCAAGTTCCCCGATGGCGAGCTGGCCGGGCTGGGCTACCGCAGCGTGTTCGCCGGGCAGAAGACCTATAACGGCGTGGCGATCCTCTCGCGCGAAGCCGCGCAGGACGTGCAGGTCGGCATCCCCGGCTTCGAGGACGAGCAGAAGCGCGTGATCGCCGCCACCGTGGGCGAGGTGCGCATCGTCAACCTGTACGTGGTGAACGGCCAGGACGTGGGTACCGACAAGTACGCCTACAAGCTGCGCTGGCTCGATGCCGTGCACGACTGGCTCGCCGCCGAGCTGCAGCGCCACCCGAAGATGGTCGTGCTGGGCGATTTCAACATCGCCCCCGACGAGCGCGACGTGCACGATGCCGCGGTCTGGAACGAAAACCACATCCTGACCTCCACCGCCGAGCGTGCCGGGCTGCGCAAGCTCGAAGCGCTGGGCCTGCATGACGCCTTCCGCCTGCACAACGACGAGGCCGGCGTGTTCAGCTGGTGGGATTACCGCGCCGCCGCGTTCCGTCGCAACCTGGGCCTGCGCATCGACCTGACGCTGGTGTCCGACGCGCTGCGCGCGCGCGCGGCCGCCTCCGGCATCGACCGTGAGCCGCGCACCTGGGACCGCCCCAGCGACCACGCCCCGGCGTGGGTCGAGTTGGCGGAGTGAGCGCCATGGCCGGTATCCGCGAAGTGGGCGGCACCGTGATCCAGCCGGTGCACCTGGCGCGCTGCCATTGCGGCGCGGTGGTGCTGGAACTGCAGCTGCCCGACGGCATCGTGGACCCGCGCCGCTGCAACTGTTCGCTGTGCCGCCGCCGCGGCGCCATCGTCGGCGGTGTGCCGCGCGACGGGTTGCGGGTGGTGCAGGATGGTGGCCAGCTGCGCCTGTACCAGTTCAACACCCATGTGGCCGAGCACTATTTCTGCGCCACCTGCGGCATCTACACCCATCACCGGCGGCGTTCGAACCCGGACCAGTACGGTTACAACGTCGGGTGCCTGGATGGCGTGGACCCGTACCTGTTGCCGCAGCCGATCCCGGTGTCCGATGGCGTGCATCACCCCGCCGACCGGCGGCCCTGAAACGGCGAAGCCCGGGCCAGGCCCGGGCTTCGGTCGAACGAGGCCGCGTGCGGTCAGCGTGCGCGGCCGCGGGTGAACAGGTTGACGATCGCCAACAGGATCACCGCGCCGATCAGGGAGAACAGGAAGGTGCGCAGCGTGATCGCCTCGTTGATGCCACCGCCGAACAGCCAGCCGGCGATCAGTGCGCCGATGATGCCCACCACGATGTTGAGGATGATGCCCTGCTGAGCATCGCGGCGCATGATGATGCTGGCGAGCCAGCCCACGATGCCACCGACGATCAGCCAGATGATGATGCCCATGCCCGAATCTCCTTTCCTTCTGCATACCCGCCCCGGGAATGGGGCGGCGGGGTCATTCAACGCGCGAATTCGTGAAATGGCCGTTAAAAATTGCGACGCCGAGCGCGTTGTTCAGGAAAACGTCGGAGTGGCGCGTTGAGCCCTGTACCGCCGGACTGGCAATTCGGGCCGGTCTGCCTGTGGCTGTTGCCGCATCGCCCGGGCACGCGTGGCGAACCGCAATCGCGCGAAGTGCTCGGCGCGCATTTCTCGATGCCGCCGCACGACGTGCCGATGACCCGCGATGTGCGTGGCCGGCCCTGGCTGCTGCCGCCGCTGGCGGACTTCGGCACGGGCTGGAGCCATAGCGGCGAGCATCTGCTGCTCGGGCTGGGCCAGGACATGCAGTTGGGCGTCGACCTGGAGCGCCTTCGCCCGCGGCCACGCATGCGCGAGGTGGTCGAGCGGTATTTCCACCCCGAGGAAGTGCGCTGGCTGGCATCGCTGTCCGATGCGGACTGCATGGACCGGTTCTTCCGCCTGTGGTGCGCCAAGGAGGCGTTGCTCAAGGCGCATGGCCACGGCATCTCCTTCGGCCTGCACCGCTTGCGCTTTGCCGAGGACGCCGGCGGCGCGCTGCACCTGGCTTGGTGCGACGCGGCGCTGGGCGAGGCCACGCGCTGGACCCTGCACGAATGGCTGGCCGCGCCCGGATACCGCGCCGCGCTGGCCTGGTATCCGGCCGAAGACGCGCTGCCTGCGATAATGCCCGCATGAACGATGCCGTCCTGCCCGCCGAAGCGCGGAACGACCTGGCGCGCGGACTGCAGGCCATGGGCCTGGACGCCGCGTTCGCCGAACCGCTGGGTGCCTACCTCGCGCTGCTGGCGCGCTGGAACCGCACCTATAACCTCACCGCCATCCGCGACCCGCGCGAGATGGTGACCCGCCACCTGCTCGATTCGCTGGCCATGCGCCCGTACATCGAGACCGGCCGCCTGGCCGACCTGGGCACCGGCCCCGGGCTGCCCGGCATACCGCTGGCCATCACCCGCCCCGGGTTGCAGGTGACGCTGGTGGAGAGCAACGGCAAGAAGGCGCGCTTCATGCGCGAGGCCGTGCGCCAACTGGGGCTGGGCAACGCCCGGGTGGCCGAATCGCGCGCCGAGGCGCTGGACGAGCCGGCCGCCTACGACCACCTCACCGCCCGCGCGCTGGATACCCTGGCCGGGATCATCGAGGTCGGCGGCCACCTGCTGCGGCCCGGCGGCACCCTGCTGGCGATGAAGGGGGTGTACCCGCACGAGGAGATCGCCGCGCTGCCGGCCGGCTGGATGGCCGGCCCGGTGCACCCACTGTCCGTGCCCGGCCTGACCGGGGAGCGGCACCTGGTCGAGGTGGTGCGGGGCTGACGCGGCCACGTGCCGCGCGCCCCGGTCGGCGCTTCGATTTCACCCCGGGCCCGGCTGCCCGCATAATGTCCGATCCCTGAACCCAGCCCACGAGGCTCTCCCGCATGGCCCGGATCATCGCGATCGCCAACCAGAAAGGCGGCGTCGGCAAGACCACGACCGCGGTCAATCTGGCGGCGGGGCTGGCGCGCGCGCCCAAGCGCGTGCTGCTGGTGGACCTGGATGCGCAGGGCAACGCGACCATGGGCAGCGGCATCGACAAGCGCGAACTGGAAGCGTCCACCTGCGACGTGCTGCTGGGCGAAGCCACTGCCGAGCAGATCCGCGTCACCGCGCCGGAAGGCTTCGACCTGCTGCCGGGCAACATCGACCTGACCGCGGCCGAGATCCAGCTGATGGAGCAGGCCGAGCGCGAGCAGCGCCTGAAGCGCGCGCTGGAGCCGCTGCGCGACCAGTACGACTTCATCCTCATCGACTGCCCGCCGGCGCTGTCGCTGCTCACCCTCAACGCGCTGACCGCCGCCGATTCGGTGATCGTGCCGATGCAGTGCGAGTACTACGCACTGGAAGGCCTGAGCGCGTTGATCGAGACCATCGACGCCCTGCGCGCCCAGCTCAACCCCGCGCTGGAGATCGAGGGCGTGCTGCGCACCATGTTCGACATCCGCAACAACCTGGCCAACGCCGTGTCCGCCGAACTCACCGAGCACTTCGGCGACCGCGTGTTCCGCACCATCGTGCCGCGCAATGTGCGCCTGGCCGAGGCGCCGAGCCATGGCCAAAGCATCGTCGGCTACGACCGCACCTCGCGGGGCGGCGTGGCGTATCTGGGACTCGCTGGCGAGGTCATCCGCCGCCAGGAGGAACGCAAGAAGGCCGCCCGGGCCGTGGAGACCGCCTGATGACCACCAAGCCCAACCCTGCCAAGAAGCGCGGCCTCGGCCGCGGCCTGGAGGCATTGCTGGGCCCGAAGGGCGCCGCCGCCGCACCGGCCGCCAGCGCCGCCGCGCCGGTGGCCGACCCGGCCGGCGACGTGCAGCCGGGCGAAGTGCTGCGCCACCTGCCGGTGGGCCAGCTGCAGCCGGGCAAGTACCAGCCGCGCCAGGAGATGGACCAGGCCAAGCTGGCCGAGCTGTCCGAATCGATCAAGGCGCAGGGCGTCATCCAGCCCATCGTGGTGCGCGAGCTGACCCCGGGTCGCTTCGAGATCGTCGCCGGCGAACGCCGCTGGCGCGCCTCGCAGCTGGCCGGGTTGGACGAAGTGCCGGTGGTGGTGCGCGACCTCGACGACCGCACGGTCATCGCGATGGCGCTGATCGAGAACATCCAGCGCGAGGACCTCAACCCGCTGGAGGAAGCGCAGGCGCTGCAGCGGCTGATCGAGGAGTTCTCGCTTACCCATGCCGAGGCCGCCGAGGCCGTGGGCCGCTCGCGCGCGTCGGTGTCCAATCTGTTGCGCCTGCTGGAGCTGCCGGTGGCGATCCGCGTGCTGCTGGAATCGCGCCGACTGGAAATGGGCCACGCCCGCGCGCTGCTGACGCTGGCGCCGGAACTGGCGGTCAAGCTCGCCCACGATGCCGCCGACCAGGGCTGGTCGGTGCGCGAGGTGGAACACCGCGCGCAGCAGTTCGCCGCCGGCAAGGTGCCCGGCGCGCTGCGCAAGGCCACCGCACCGGCGCGCGCGCCGCAGCAGGCCGACATCGCCTCGCTGGAAACCGAGCTGTCCGAATCACTGGGCACCAAGGTCGCCATCAGCCATGGCCGCGGCGGCAAGGGCAAGCTGGTGATCCACTACACCGACCTGGACACGCTGGACGGCGTGCTGGAAAAGCTGCGCCACCGCCCGCAGGGCTGAGCCGCACCGCAGGGCCATCACGTCATGAATCCGAGCAAAGTCGACCGTAACCGCGTGTCCGTCCTCACCGACCTGCCCAACGTCGGGCCGGCCTGCGCGCAGGACCTGCGCCGCATCGGCATCGACGTGCCGGCCAAGCTGCGTGGGCGCGATGCCTATGACCTGTACACGCTGCTGTGCGTCCAGACCGGGCAGATCCACGATCCGTGCGTGATCGACGTGTTCCTGTCCATCACCCGCTTCCTCGAAGGCGAAGCGGCGCAGCCGTGGTGGGCGTTCACCGCCGAACGCAAACGCGCGCTGGAAGGCGTGGGCGCATGACCGTCCTGGTCACCGGCGCGGCCGGCTTCGTCGGCGCCTACACCTGCCGCGCGCTGGCCGCGCGCGGCGAGCAGGTGGTCGGGCTGGACAACTACAACGACTACTACGATCCGCAGATCAAGCGCGATCGCGTCGCGGCGTTGTGCCCGGACATCGACATCCGTGCCATCGACCTGGCCGACCGCGCGGCGCTGGACGCCTTGTTCGACGAGATCCGGCCCGACCGCGTGGTGCACCTGGCCGCGCAGGCCGGCGTGCGCTATTCGCTGCAGAACCCTTACGCCTACGTGGACAGCAACCTCGTCGGCTTCGTCAACATCCTGGAGCTGTGCCGCCACCGCGGTGTCGCCCACCTGGTGTACGCCTCCAGCAGCTCGGTCTACGGCGATTCGGCCACCCCGCCGTTCTCCGAGGACCAGCGCGTGGACCAGCCGCGCTCGCTCTATGCGGCCACCAAGGCCGCTAACGAGCTGATGGCCTACACCTACGCGCAGCTCTACCAACTGCCAGCCACGGGCCTGCGCTTCTTCACCGTGTACGGCCCCTGGGGCCGCCCGGACATGGCGCCGCTGCTGTTCTCGCGCGCGGTGCTGGCCGGCCGGCCGATCGAGGTGTTCAACGAAGGGAAGATGCAGCGCGACTTCACCCATGTCACCGACATCGTCGCCGGCGTGCTGGGCGCGCTGGACCATCCTTCCGCCGAGGCCACGCCGCACCGGGTGTTCAACCTGGGCAACCACACCCCGGTGGAGCTGGAGCGTTTCATCGCGGTGATCGAGCAGGCCGCCGGGCGGCCGGCGCAGAAGGTCTACAAGCCGATGCAGCCGGGCGACATGGTCCGCACCATGGCCGATACCCGCCGCGCACAGGCGGTGTTCGGCTTCGACCCGGCCACCCCGATCGAAGCCGGCCTGCCGCCGGTCGTACAGTGGTGCCGGGATTATTTCGGCGCCAACGCCTGATTTTCATGCCGGGGTCAGTCGCCCTGGCGAAAATGCGCGGTCCCCATCCTCCACGTACAGCGCGAACGAACGGCCTGACCCATGAGCGAACCCCAACTCTCCGTCGTCGTCCCGGTGTTCAACGAACGCGACAACGTCGCCCCGCTGGTGGGTGAAATCGTCGCCGCGCTGCGCGGGCAGGTGGACTTCGAGATCGTCTACGTGGACGACAACTCGAAGGATGACACGCTGGCCGTACTCGAATCGCTCAAGCTCACCCATCCGGAGCTGCGCGTGCTTCACCACGTGCAGCAGAGCGGGCAGAGCACGGCGGTGCGCAACGGCATCAAGGCCGCGCGCGCGCCCTGGATCGCCACGCTGGATGGCGACGGCCAGAACGACCCGGCCGATATCCCCAAGATGCTGGCCGCGCGCGCGAGCGCCCCGGCGCAGGTGAAGCTGTTCGCCGGCTGGCGGGTGAACCGGCAGGATTCTGGCTCCAAGCGCTGGGCCTCGAAGTGGGCCAACGCGATCCGCGCACGCATGCTGCGCGACGACACGCCCGATACCGGCTGCGGCATCAAGCTGTTCGAGCGCGCCGCGTTCCTGGACCTGCCGTATTTCGACCACATGCACCGCTTCCTGCCCGCGCTGATGCAGCGCGCCGGCTGGAAGACGATCAGCGTGCCGGTGAACCACCGCCATCGCACGGCGGGCGTATCGAAGTACAACAACCTCAACCGCGCGCTGGTCGGCATCCGCGACCTGCGGGGCGTGGCCTGGCTGATCGCCCGCAGCCGCCGTACCGACGTGCAGGAGCGTTGAGATGGAGCTGCACTGGCTCGACCAGCCGCTGACGTGGCTGTACTGGACTGGCCTGCATGTGACCGGCTGGAAGCTGATCGGCTACGTGGGCGCGCTGATGTTCGGCGGCCGCTGGCTGGTGCAGTTCGTCGCGTCCAAGCGGGCGGGCAAGCCGGTGATCCCGCGCCTGTTCTGGTACATGAGCGTGGTCGGCAGCCTGATGACGCTGAGCTACTTCATGTTCTCGGCCAAGCAGGACTCGGTGGGCGTGCTGCAGAACCTGTTCCCCGCGTTCACGGCGTTGTACAGCCTGTACCTGGACATCAAGCATCGCGGCTGGAAGCGGGATCGCGCGACGCATTGAGCGCATAGCGGTTCCCGACCTCGCTGACCGGCCTGCACCGGTAGGAGCGGCTTCAGCCGCGACCTCGGGATAACGAGCCACCCGCCTTCGCCTTCGAACGCAAGGTCGCGTCGCGGCTGAAGCCGCTCCTACAGAAAGCAGCGGAGTGTCGGGCGGCCGGCAGGTGGCAAAGCCCGATATGCCCGGCATGCCTGCGTTTCCACACTGCGGGCATGGACACTCGAAACCCCCCGTGCGGTCACCGCGCCTTGCGCCGCGGCCGCTGCTCCGAAGCCGGCCGTCTCTATCTGATCACCGCCGTCACCGCGCGCCGTCAGCCGTTGTTCGCGGATTGGCGCTGCGCCCGGGCCGCCTGCGCCAGTCTCCATGCGGCCGCCTTGCAGCACGACGCGGAGATGCTCTGCTGGGTCCTGATGCCCGATCACTGGCATGGCCTGGTGCGTGCGGGTGAACACACCGACCTGCTAACTCTGATGCAGGTGCTCAAAGGTGCTTCGGCACGGGCGACGAACCTCGCCCGGGGGCGTGGCGGCGCCGTGTGGGAGCCGGGCTATTGGGCGCGGGCCCTGCGCCAGGAAGCGGATACCGCGACCGCGGCCCGCTACGTCGTCCACAATCCCGTGCGCGCGGGCCTGGTCCGTCGCGCCGCGGAGTATCCCTACTGGGATGCCTTGTGGCTGGATCGCAGGCGGGCGGCATGACGCAGGACTTTCGACCGATGAACCCCGGTCCCGGGCCTGCCATCATCGGGGGCTACTTCCCTCGCAGGCCGCCGTCCCGTGAAAAAGACGCTCGTCTCCGCCCTGACCTTGTCCCTGCTGCTGGGCGTCGCCGCGCCGGCCATGGCCGCCCCTGCCGCTGCACCGGCGTCCCTGGCTGCCGAGAGCAAGGCCGATGCCCAGTTCCGCGCGATCTACGAGAAGGAGTGGAAGTGGCGCCAGGCCGAGACCGGCCAGGCCGACGAGGACAGCGACACCACCGGCGACAACCCGCGCCTGCCCGACGTCTCGCCCGGCGCGCAGCAGGCCCGGCTCAAGGTGTGGGACGAGGTGCTGGCCCAGCTCGACAAGCTGGACGCGCGCCAGCTCTCGGCCGCCAACCAGGTCAACTTGGCGATCTACCGCCCGCAGGTGGAGAACCTCGCCGCCGAAGTGCGCTTCAAGCTGTACGAGATGCCGTTCAACTCGGACAGCTCGTTCTGGTCCAACCTCGGCTTCATGGCGCAGCGGCAGATGCGCACGCCGGCCGAGCTGCGCGCCTACATCGCCCGTCTCGCCGACGTGCCACGCTACTTCGACCAGCAGACCGACAACATGCGCGCCGGCCTGGCCCGCGGTTTCACCGTACCCAAGGCGGTGCTCGACGGTCGCGATGTTTCCATCGCCACCGTCGCCGAGGTGAAGGATCCCGCCGACTCGGCCTTCTATGCGCCGTTCAAGCAGCTGCCGGCCCAGATTCCCGCCGCCGAGCAGGAGAAGCTGCGCGCCGAGGCCAAGGCGGTGATCGCCGGCAAGGTGCTGCCGGCCTACGGCAAGTTGCTGACGTTCTTCCGCGAGGAATACACGCCCAAGGCGCGCACCACGCTGGCCGCCGAGGCACTGCCGGAGGGCAAGGCCTTCTACCAGCAGCAGATCCGCGAATACACCACGCTGGACCTGAGCCCGGAGCAGATCCACCAGATCGGCTTGCAGGAAGTGGCGCGCATCCAGCAGCAGATGGACGCGATCATCAAGGACGTCGGCTTCAAGGGCGACTTTGCCGCGTTCCTGCAGTTCCTGCGCACCGACCCGCAGTTCTACGCCAAGACCCCCCAGGAGCTGCTGGACCGCGCCGCGTGGATCTCCAAGCGCGTGGACGGGCAGGTCGGCAAGCTCATCGGCACGCTGCCGCGCGGGCGCTTCACCATCAAGCCGGTACCGCCGGATATCGCGCCGTTCTGGACCGCCGGCCGCGGCGGGGTCGGCACCTACTGGGTGAACACCTACAACTTGCCCTCGCGCCCGCTGTACAACCTGCCGGCGCTGACGCTGCATGAATCCTCACCAGGCCATTCGCTGCAGGGCGCGCTGGCCGAGGAGCAGGGCGACCAGCCGGCCTTCCGCCGCGAGAACTACATCTCCGCCTATGGCGAGGGCTGGGCGCTCTATACCGAGAAGCTGGGCGAGGAGATGGGCATCTACGAGACGCCCTACGAGGAGTTTGGCAAGCTGACCTACGAGATGTGGCGCGCCTGCCGCCTCGTCATCGACACCGGCGTGCATCACTACGGCTGGAGCCGCGAGCAGGCCCTGGCCTACCTGCGCGACCGCACCGCGCTGAGCGAGCACGAGGTCACCACCGAGGTGGACCGCTACATCTCCTGGCCCGCCCAGGCGTTGAGCTACAAGCTGGGCGAGATCACCATCGTCAAGCTGCGCGGCGAGGCCGAGCAGGCGCTGGGCGAGAAGTTCGACATTCGCGCCTTCCACGATGCGGTGCTGCGCCAAGGCTCGGTGCCGTTGCCGGTGCTGGAGCAGCAGGTGCGAAAGTTCATCGCCGACAGCCAGGCCGCGCCGGGCAAGGGCAAGGCCGCCAGCCATTGAGCGGCGGCCTCGCCGGGGATGTGGATAAGTCTTGCCTCCCGTCCCTGGCGCAGGCATAATGCGCGGCTCGCTGTGCCCGGTTCGACCGGCGTAGTGGCCGGAAGCACGTCCCCCGGCCTGCCTGAAACAGCGTAACTGCTTGATTCTCTTGACGTGTGGTGGCAAGCGCCGCCGGGGCCGCCGTCTCCCGGGCTATGGGTGACCCAATACTTTTCGAGGTGCGCAATGTCCCGCGTATGCCAAGTTTCCGGCAAGCGTGTCCAGACGGGTAACAACGTCTCCCACGCCAACAACAAGACCCGTCGTCGTTTCCTGCCCAACCTGCACGAGCGCCGCTTCTGGGTGGCCAGCGAGAACCGCTGGGTCAAGCTTCGTGTTTCCGCGCACGCGCTGCGCACCATCGACAAGAACGGCATCGACGCCGTTCTGGCTGAGCTGCGTGCGCGCGGCGAAAAGGTCTGAGGAGTAAAGCATCATGGCAGGCAAGCGTGACAAGGTCCGTATGATTTCCTCGGCCGGTACCGGCCACTTCTACACGACCGACAAGAACAAGAAGAACACTCCGAACAAGATGGAGTTCCTCAAGTACGATCCGGTCGTGCGCAAGCATGTGATCTACAAGGAAGGCAAGATCAAGTGAGGCAAGCCGGGCGCCCCGCGCGTCCGACCCCCGCGATCCGCGTCCTCGACAAGCCCGCCCTCCGGCGGGCTTCGTCGTTTCCGGTGCCTGCACCCGCGCACGCCGATCCCGTGCACCAGCCCGCGCTTGCGGCAGAATCGGCCGACGCACCGGAGAAACGCGCATGCTGCCCGACTGGCTGGAAGGCACCTGGCTGTTGGCCCTGGACTGGCTGATCCGCCTGGGTGCGCTGTGCTGGATTCCCGCCCGCACCACGCCGGGCGCCGCGCGCAGCTGGCTGTTGCTGGTCGGCTTCGTGCCGCTGCTCGGCCTGCCGCTGTACTTGTTGTTCGGGCATCCGTGGTTATCGCGCCAGCGTATCGCCCGGCAGGCGCAAGCCTCGCAGGTCATCCGCGAGCAGCAGGCGCCGCTGGTCGCCCTGCGCTGGACGCCGCAGGTGGACACCGCCAGCAACGAAATCGCCCCGCTGGTCGAGCGCCAGGGTGATTTCATGCCCACGCGCGGCAACGGCGTGGTGCTGCTCGACGACTACCGCGCCTCGCTGGCTGCCTTGATCGCCGATATCGACGGTGCTCGCGAGCGCGTGCACCTGCTGTACTACCTGATGTTCGACGATGCGGTCGGCGAGGCCGTGGTCGAAGCGCTGTTGCGGGCCGCCGCCCGCGGCGTACGTTGCCGCCTGCTGCTCGACGCCGTGGGCGCCAAGCGCGCGTTGCGCCGTTACCGCCGCCGGCTCGTACGGGGCGGTGTGGACGTGCAGGCCTTGCTCCCCGGCGGGCTGCGCTGGCGCCGCAGCGGGCGCATGGACCTGCGCAACCACCGCAAGATCGCCGTGATCGACAATCGCCTGGGGTACATCGGCTCGCAAAACCTGGCCGAGCCGGACTTCGTGCCCGGCCATCCCAACCGCGAACTTGTCGCGCGCGTGCATGGGCCGGTGGTAAACCACCTCGAAGCGGTGTTCGCCAGCGACTGGTTCCTGGAGACCGGCGAGCGGCTGGAAGTCATCGCCGATGCGCCTTACGACGCCGGGGACGTCCCCACCCAGGTGCTGCCGAGCGGTCCTGCATATCCCTACGAGAACGCGCGCGACGCGGTGAATGCGCTGATCCATCTGGCGCGCCGCAAGGTCGTGTTGGTCACGCCCTATTTCGTGCCGGACGAGGCCACGCTGAGCGCGCTGCGCATCGCGGCCGTGTCGGGTGTGGAGGTGCAGCTGATCCTGTCGGAGAGCAACAACCAGCGCCTCACCGCCTGGGCGCAGGAGGCCTACTACGACGAGCTGCTGCGCGCCGGGGTGAAGATCGCCCTGTACCGCCCGCATTTCCTCCACGCCAAGCACCTGAGCGTGGACGAGGACATCGCCGTGCTGGGCTCGATCAACCTGGATATCCGCTCCTTCGCACTCAATGCCGAGATCGGGCTGTTGTGCTACGACCGCGGCATCGTCGAGCAGCTGCGCCGCATCGAGCAGGACTACCTGGCCGACGCGCGCGTGCTCGAACTGCCCGGCTGGCGCCAGCGCCCGGCCTGGCGCCGCAGCCGCGAAGGCATCGCGCGCCTGGCCGATGCGCTGATGTAGCCGGCGGGCGGCGCCGCATCGCCTACAATTGATGGGTGAACATGCCGTCGTTTCCGCAGACCCATGACATCGCCGTGATCGGCGGTGGCGCCAGTGGCGTGATGGTCGCGCTCCAGTTGCTGCGCCATGCGACCGGGCCGCTGCGCATTGCCTTGATCGAGCCGCAGCCGATCCTGGCCGATGGGGTGGCATATGCCACGCGCCGCCCCGAACACCTGCTCAACGTGCCGGCCGGCAAGATGAGCGCCTTTCCCGAGCAGCCAGGGGATTTCGTCGACTATCTGCGCGCGGTGGGCGCGTTGGATCTGCCGGCCGAAGCGATCGCGCCGCGGTACATGCCGCGCCTCCACTACGGTGCCTACCTGCGCGAACGGCTGGCGCAGGCGCAAGCCGCGAGCCCGGCGACGCTGGAGGTCTTCGCCACCCGCGTGACGAGCCTGTCGCCGCAGGCTGGCAGCCAGCTGCTGCACCTGCACGACGGCGGCAGCCTCGTCGCCGCCGAGGTAGTGCTGGCGGTCGGCAACGCGCTGCGTCCGTTGCCGTTGCGCGGCGCCACCGCGCTGGCCGCCGCGCAGCGCGTGGAAGCCTGGGATACGCCGGCCGTGGCCGCCATTCCCGCGGAGGCTGCCGTGGCGATCATCGGCTCGGGCCTGAGCATGGTCGATGCCGTCGTCACGCTGGCCGAGCAGGGCCACCGCGGTGCGATCCACGTGATCTCGCGGCACGGGCTGATGCCCCTGCCGCATGCCGATGCGGCGCCGTTCGACTTCGACCCCGAACCCCTGCTCGCGCTGCCGCTGCGTGCCCGCATGCGTGCCCTGCGCGCGCAGGTGGCGCGGGCCGCCGCGCAGGGGCAACCGTGGCAGGCGGTGATGGAAAGGATCCGGCCACTGGGCCAGGCGCTGTGGCGGCGGTTGTCGCAGGCCGACCAGCGGCGTTTCCTGCGCCATGGGGTGCGCTATTGGGATGTCCACCGCCATCGCATCGATGCGTGCATCCATGCCCGCCTGCAGTCGCTGCGCGATGCCGGCCAGCTGCGCCTGCACCGCTCGCGCGTGGATACGGCCTGGACGGCGGGCGCGTGCGTGCGCATCGAGGGCCGCGAACATGACGGCGCGCCGCTTCGCCTCGAAGTCCAGCGGGTGATCAATGCCACCGGCGTGGAGATGCGCGTGCAGGCCATGCGCAATCCGCTGCTGCAGCAACTGGTGGGCGAAGGCGTGGCCGCGCCCGGCCCGCACGGCATCGGCCTGGACAGCGATGACGCTGGCCGGGTGCTCGATGCCGCGGGCCATGCGCATGAACGCCTTCACGTGATGGGCAGCCTGCGGATCGGCACGTTGTGGGAAAGCCTGGCCGTGCCGGAGCTGCGCGCGCAGGCGGCCGCGCTGGCGGGCACGCTGCTCGCGTCGCGCTGACACGCCGGACGCGCCAAGCCGGTAAAATGGGGCGGTGGATGTCTCTCACCTGCTCGATCACCTGAACCCCGCCCAGCGCGAGGCCGTTTCCGCCCCTCCCGGTCATTACCTGGTGCTGGCCGGCGCCGGCTCCGGCAAGACGCGCGTGCTCACCCATCGCATCGCCTGGCTCAACGAAGTCCAGGGCGTGCCCACCCACGGCATCTTCGCGGTGACCTTCACCAACAAGGCCGCCGGCGAGATGCGCCACCGTGCCGACCTGCAGCTGCGCAACGGCAGCCGCGGCATGTGGATCGGCACCTTCCACGGGCTGGCGCATCGCCTGCTGCGCCTGCACTGGCAGGACGCCAAGCTGCCGGAAGGTTTCCAGGTCATGGATTCGGACGACCAGCTGCGCCTGGTCAAGCGCGTGGTGCAGGGCCTGGAGCTCGACGAGACCCGCTACCCGCCCAAGCAGATCGCCTGGTGGATCAACCAGCAGAAGGACGAGGGCCGCCGGCCGCAGCACATCCAGCCCGAGCCTCGCGACGACTGGACCGAGACCCTGCGCCAGGCCTACGCCGACTACCAGGCGCGCTGCGACCGCGCGGGCCTGGTCGATTTCGCCGAGCTGCTGCTGCGCGCGCACGAATTGCTGCGCGACAACGCGGCGCTGCTGGCGCACTACCGCGCGCGCTTCCGCGAGATCCTGGTCGACGAATTCCAGGACACCAATGCCATCCAGTACGCCTTCGTGCGCGTGCTGGCCGGCGACACCGGCCACGTGTTCGTGGTGGGCGACGACGACCAGGCGATCTATGGCTGGCGTGGCGCCAAGGTGGAGAACGTGCAGCGCTTCCTGCGCGATTTCCCGGGCGCGCAGACCATCCGGCTCGAACAGAACTACCGTTCCACCGCCAACATCCTCGGCGCCGCCAATGCGGTGATCGCGCACAACCCGGACCGCATCGGCAAGCAGCTGTGGACCGACAGCGGCGACGGCGACCCGATCGATCTGTACGCCGCCTACAACGAGACCGACGAAGCGCGCTACGTGGTGGAGCGCGCCCGCCAATGGGTGCGCGACGGCGGCAGCTACGGCGATGTCGCCGTGCTCTACCGCAGCAACGCGCAGTCGCGCGCGCTGGAAGAGGCTTTGATCGCCGAGCAGGTGCCGTACCGCGTATACGGCGGCATGCGCTTTTTCGAGCGCGCGGAAATCAAGGACGCGCTGGCCTATCTGCGCCTGCTCGCCAACCGTGACGACGACGCGGCCTTCGAGCGCGCGGTGAACACGCCCACCCGCGGCATCGGCGACCGCACGCTGGACGAAGTGCGCCGGCTGGCGCGCGCCCGCGCGCTGTCGCTGTGGGAGGCGTCGATGCTCAGCACCCAGGCGGGCGAGCTGAACGCGCGCGCGCGCAATGCCTTGGCCGGCTTCCTCAACCTCGTCCAGCAGCTGTCTTTCGAGACCGGCGCGATGGAACTGAAGGAGCGCATCGACCACGTGCTGCTGCGTTCCGGGCTGCGCGAGTACTGGGCCAAGGAGAGCCGCGGCGGGCTGGATTCGGAATCGCGTACCGAGAACCTCGACGAACTCGTGTCGGTGGCCTCGCGCTTCGTCCGCCCGGACGACGAGGACGAGGCGGCGCAAGGCATGACCGAGCTGGTCGCCTTTTTGGCCTACGCCTCCCTGGAGGCGGGCGAAGGGCAGGCGCAGGCCGGCGAGGACGGCGTGCAGCTGATGACCCTGCATTCGGCCAAGGGCCTGGAATTCCCGCTGGTGTGCCTCACGGGCATGGAGGATGGCCTGTTCCCCAGCGCACGTTCGCTGGAGGAAAGCGGGCGCCTGGAGGAGGAACGCCGGCTGGCGTACGTGGGTATCACCCGCGCCCGCCAGAAGCTGCTGCTGTGCTACGCCGAATCGCGCCGCATCCACGGCCAGGACAACTACAACGTGCCCTCGCGCTTCCTGCGCGAGATTCCGCGCAACCTGCTCAACGAGGTGCGCCCGCGCGTGCAGATCTCCCGGCCCGCGTCGATCGGCGCCGGCCGGCCCTCGGTGGCCGCCATCGAGACGCCGCTGATTGCCCTGGGCGCCAACGTCACCCACCCCAAGTTCGGTGGCGGCGTGATCACCGACTACGAAGGCAGCGGCGCGCATGCGCGCGTGCAGGTGCAGTTCGACGAAGTTGGCGCCAAATGGCTGGTGCTGGCGTACGCCAACCTCACGGTGATCTGAGACGGTCGTGGCGGGCACGTTGCCTTGATCCGGATCAACGCATCATGGCCGGGGAAGTCGTGAAATCATCCCCGAACCCGTCGCCGGACGGACGCACAGGAGCGATGCCATGTACAAGCGCATTCTGATTGCCCTCGATGGTTCCGAGCTCGCCCAGCGCGGCCTGCAACACGGCCTGGCGCTGGCCAAGGCGACCGGCGCGCAGGTGGACGTGGTGACAGTGTCCGAACCCTGGGCGATGGGCATGTACGACGCCATGGGCTGGAGCGTGGGCTACGAGGCCAGCCCGGAATACCGCAAGGAACGCGAGGAGGGCGCCCAAGCCATCCTGCAGCCGGCCCTGGAAGCGGCCCATGCGGCGGGCGTGGCGGCGACGCCGCGCCATGTGCTGGATCGCTATGCCGCCGAGGGCATCATCGACACCGCGAAGGAATGCGGCAGCGACCTGATCGTGATGACTTCGCACGGCCGCCGCGGCATGAGCCGCGTGCTGCTCGGCAGCCAGACCACCGAGGTACTGACCCATAGCGGCGTGCCGGTGCTGGTGATCCGCTGAGGAGCGGCAGGCGGCAACGTACGAAAACCAGCCTGCAGGACGAGCTCAGCCGCGACCCGACCTTCCAGGCGGTCGCGGCTGAAGCCGCTCCTACAAGGAAACGCTCAAGACACCCAACGCCTCACCAGCTGTAGAGCTTCCAGTACACCGGGGACACGCCATCCTTGTCGTTGTCCATGTGGCCGTCGCCGTCGCGGTCGTAGAGGTAGTACGTGGCGCCGCGCACCGGGGTGATCTTCACCATGCGGACCTGGCCGGCCACGCGGTATTCGTCGATGCGGTCGCCGTTGTCCATGGTCTTGCTGGTGACATCGGCGTTGCGCAGGTCCACGGGCGCGCCGCCGGGGCCGACCATGCCGCCGCCGCTGGCGCAGCCGGCGAGGGAGGCGGCCAGCACGCTGGCCAGCACAAGGGCAGTGTTCTTCATCGGTGGCGCTCCTGGAACCCGGGAAGCCGATTATGCGCGAGGCCCGCGGGACGGGGGCGTAGAATCGTGCGATGAGCAGACTAGTCCTGATCGACGGTTCCAGTTACCTGTACCGTGCCTTCCACGCACTGCCGCCGTTGACCAACGCGGAAGGCGAGCCCACCGGCGCGCTGTTCGGTGTGGTCAACATGTTGCGCGCCACCCTCAAGGAGCGGCCGGAGTACGTCGCCTTCGTGGTCGACGCCCCCGGCAAGACCTTCCGCGACGACCTCTATCCCGCCTACAAGGCCAACCGCGCCGCCATGCCGGACGACCTGCGCGCGCAGGTGCTGCCGATGTGCGACATCGTGCAGGCGCTGGGCATCCCGATCCTGCGCGAGGACGGCGTGGAAGCCGACGACGTCATCGGCACGCTGGCCCTGCAGGGCGCGGCCGACGGCCTGGACGTGACCATCTCCACCGGCGACAAGGACTTCGCCCAGCTCGTGCGCCCGGGCGTGCGCCTGGTCAACACCATGACCGGCAGCCAGATGGACTCGGACGAGGCGGTGATGGCGAAGTTCGGCGTGCGCGCCGACCAGATCGTCGACCTGCTCGCGCTGATGGGCGACGCGGTGGACAACGTCCCCGGCGTGGAGAAGTGCGGCCCCAAGACCGCCGCCAAGTGGCTGGCCGAGTACGGCACGCTGGACGGCGTGATGGCCCAGGCCGAGGGCATCAAGGGCAAGATCGGCGAAAACCTGCGGGCCGCGTTGCCGCGCCTGCCGCTCAACCGCACCCTGGTGACGATCAAGACCGACGTGCCGCTGCCCGGTGGACCGCGCACCCTGGCGCTGCGCGAGCGCGATGCCGAGGCGCTGGCCGGGCTGTATCGCCGCTACGGCTTTACCCAGGCGCTGCGGGAGCTGGAAGGCGGCGCCGGCGTGGGTGCCACGCTGGCCGAGAAGGAACCGGGGCAGGCGCGCGGCCGCGGCTTCGCCGCCGCGGCGTCCACGGCTCCGGTGGCCGGCCTGGATCCGGCGCTCGCCGCGCAGGGCAGCTACGAGACGATCCTCACGATCGAACAGCTGGAAACCTGGATCGCGCGCCTGCGCGCGGCCGGGCAGTTCGCCTTCGATACCGAGACCGACAGCCTGGACCCCATGCAGGCGCGCCTGGTCGGCCTGAGCTTCAGCGACACGCCGCAGCAGGGCGCCTACCTGCCGCTGGCCCACGATTACCCGGGCGCGCCCGCCCAGCTGCCCATGGCGCAGGCGCTGGACCTGCTGCGGCCGCTGCTGGCCGACCCGGCCGTGCGCAAGCTCGGTCAGCACGGCAAGTACGACCTGCACGTGATGCGCCGGCATGGCATCGCGCTGGCGGGCTATGCCGACGACACGCTGCTGGAGAGCTTCGTGCTCAACTCCGGCATCGCCCGCCACGACATGGACACCTTGGCCAAGCGCTACCTCGGCTACGACACCGTCAAGTACGAGGATGTCGCCGGCAAGGGCGCCAAGCAGATTCCGTTCTCGCACGTGGCCATCGACGATGCCACGAAGTACGCCGCGGAAGATGCCGACATCACCTTGCGCCTGCATCGCGTGCTGGCGCCGCAGCTGGCCGCCGAGGCCGGGCTGGAGAAGGTGTATCGCGAAATCGAGATGCCGCTGGTGCCGGTGCTCGAGCGCATCGAGGCCAATGGCGTGCGCGTGGACGCCGACGAGTTGCGCCGGCAGAGCGCCGATCTCTCCAAGCGCATGCTCGCCGCGCAGCAGAAGGCCACCGAACTGGCCGGGCGCACCTTCAACCTGGATTCGCCCAAGCAGCTGCAGGCGCTGCTGTTCGACGAGCTGGGCCTGCCGGCCGTGGTGAAGACGCCCAAGGGCCAGCCTTCCACCAACGAGGAGGCGCTGGAGGCCATCGCCGAGCAGCACGAGCTGCCGCGGGTGATCCTCGAATACCGCGGGCTGGCGAAGCTGCGCAGCACCTACACCGACAAGCTGCCGGAGATGATCGACCCGGACAGCGGGCGCGTGCACACCAGTTACCACCAGGCCGGCGCGGCAACCGGGCGCCTGTCCTCCACTGACCCGAACCTGCAGAACATCCCGATCCGCACCGACGACGGCCGCCGCATCCGCCGCGCGTTCGTCGCGCCGCCCGGGCGCCAGCTGCTGGCGTGCGACTACTCGCAGATCGAGCTGCGCATCATGGCGCACCTGTCCGAGGACAAGGGCCTGGTGGGTGCGTTCGAATCCGGCGCCGACGTGCACCGTGCCACCGCGGCGGAAGTGTTCGGCCGCGCGATCGCCGATGTCACTGCGAACGAGCGCCGCGCCGCCAAGGCGATCAACTTCGGCCTGATGTACGGCATGAGCGCCTTCGGCCTGGCCCGGCAGCTGGGCATCGGGCGTGGCGAGGCGCAGGACTACATCGCGCTGTACTTCAGCCGCTACCCTGGCGTGCGCGACTTCATGGAGAGCACCCGCCAGCAGGCCCGCGAGAAGGGCTACGTGGAAACGGTGTTCGGCCGTCGGCTGTATCTGGAATACATCAACAGCGGCAGCCAGGGCCAGCGCGCTGGTGCAGAGCGCGCGGCAATCAATGCGCCGATGCAGGGCACGGCGGCGGACATCATCAAGCGCGCGATGGTGGCGGTGGACGGTTGGCTGGCCGCGCACCGCGAGCGCGCGCTGATGATCCTGCAGGTGCACGACGAACTGGTGTTCGAGGCCGATGCGGATTTCATCGAAACGCTGCGCACGCAGGCCACTACGCTGATGGCAGGCGCCGCGCAGCTGCGCGTGCCGCTGGTGGTGGATGCAGGCGTGGGCGGAAACTGGGACGAAGCACACTGATGAATGCGCCGCACTTTCCACCCCCGTGAGAAAGTGCGGCGCAATGCATCAGGAAAAGCAACGTGAAACTGTCAGGAATCAATGAATCCGTCCTTAATCCGACGAATTCTTAACCCAAATCTTCACGATCTATCAATGTCCGAAATGGTGTTATAGCCCTCGACAGGCGCAACGCCTGTCGCGGATCTCTCCCATCCCCTGGAGCAGATCTCTGGAACGGCGACTCCTCCCCAAGTTTCCGTTCCCTGGCCCCGCTGACCTCCCCCTGGTCCGCGGGGCTTTTTATTTTCCGAACGCCGGTATTTTGACCGACACGCTGAACGCGAACCGTGCGGTATTTCACCAAAATAAACGACCGTCATTCAGTTGACGCGCTTAATGGCTGAATGCGTTGGAATTACTCGCGCTGCATCACGTTTGGCGCGCCAGCTTCCCGGCGCAGCTCAGCCCAGCCAATCGCGCGGCATCAGATAGTCCGCCAATCGCGCCTCGGGGCTGCCGGCCTCCGGCGTGTAGCCGTACTCCCAGCGCACGCGGGGCGGCAGGCTCATCAGGATGCTCTCCGCGCGACCGCCGCTCTGCAGGCCGAACAGCGTGCCGCGGTCGTACACCAGGTTGAACTCCACGTAGCGCCCGCGGCGGTATTCCAGGAAGGCGCGCTCGCGTTCGCCATACGGGGTGTCCTTGCGGCGTGCCACGATCGGCAGGTAGGCGTCCAGGAAGCCGTCGCCCACCGCCCGCAGGTAGGCGAAGTCCCGTTCGAAGTCACCGTGCAGGTCGTCGAAGAACAGGCCGCCCACCCCGCGCGTTTCGTTGCGGTGGCGCAGGAAGAAGTATTCGTCGCACCAGCGCTTGTGCGCGGCGTAGCGGTCCTCGCCGAAGGGCGCGCACAGCTGCTGCGCGGTGCGGTGCCAGTGCAGCACGTCCTCGTCGTAGGGGTAGAACGGGGTGAGGTCGAAGCCGCCGCCGAACCACGCCGCCACGGCCTGGCCGTCGCGCTCGGCGCGGAAGTAGCGCACGTTGGCGTGGGTGGTCGGCAGGTAGGGGTTGCGCGGGTGGAACACCAGCGATACGCCCGTGGCGCGCCAGGTCGCGCCGGCCAGCTCGGGCCGATGCGCGCTGGCCGAGGGCGGCAGCTTCGAGCCGCATACGTCGGAAAAGCCGATGCCGGCCTGTTCGAACACCGCGCCCTCGCGCAGCACGCGCGTGCGGCCGCCACCGCCTTCGGCGCGCTGCCAGGCGTCCTCCTGGAAGGTGGCCGAGCCGTCGGCGGCCTCGATGGCCTGGCAGATGCGGTCCTGCAGACCGGTCAGGTAGTCGCGTACGCGGTGGAAGTCGTCCATGCCGCCATTCTAGCGAGGCGGCCGCGCGCCCCGCTCAGCGGGTGAACTCGGCGCGGATGCCCGGCCGGCACAGCTGCCAGATGATGCCGGCATGCACCGCGGCGATCGTCAGCGCGCTGATCCACGCCATTAGCCGCACCGCGGCGAGCATCGGCGCACCGGCATCGAGCAGCTGCGCCGTCGCCTCCGCGCCGGACGCCGGCGCCAGCGTCAGCGTGCCCAGCGCCATCTCCACCAACGCGTCGGCGAGCGGGATGGCGGCGAAGTTCGCCAGCGCGACCAGCGCCAGGAGCGCGATGAACGCCACGCGCGCCCATTCGCGCCGCTGCAGCAGCGCCCAGGAAATCCACGCCACCCCCAGCGAGGCGATCGCCCCCAGCACCGACAGCGCGACCAGGTGCGCCCCCAGCCAGGCCAGCGACGCGGGCACCGGCGTGCCGGGCGGCAGTAGCGCGCTGAAATCGGTCAGCCCCGGGAGCGCCAGCGCCATTGCCGCCTGCAGCGCGCTGCAGGCGGCGCTCATCAGCGCCATCGCCAGGCTCAGCCAGGCCATCACGGTGACGAAGCTGCTGCGTGGCGCGGGCGAAGGCGGGGGCATGGTCATGCGCGGATTCCTGCGAAAGGACAGAAAAACAAACGCCGGCGTGCGCCGGCGTTTGTAGGGTCGCTGCGGGCGAGCTTACTTCACCTGCTCCTCGAACAGCTTGAGGATGCGCTTGTACTCGTCCAGCCAGGAGTCGGCCCGGGTGAAGCCGTGGCGCTCCAGCGGGTAGGGCGCGATCTCCCAGTTGTCCTTGTGCAGCTCGATCAGCTTCTGCGTCATGTCCACCGAGTCCTTGAAGAACACGTTGTCATCGACCATGCCGTGCGCGATCAGCAAGTGGTCGCGCATGCCTTCGGCGTAGTGGATCGGCGAGGAGGTCTTGTACGCCTCCGGGTCCAGTTCCGGCGTGTTGAGGATGTTGGAGGTGTACTCGTGGTTGTACTGCATCCAGTCGCCCACCGGGCGCAGCGCGGCGCCGGCCTTGAAGGTGCCCGGGGCGCGGAACAGCGCCATGTAGGTCATGAAGCCGCCGTACGAGCCGCCGTAGATGCCGGCGCGCGCGCGGTCGCCCTGCTTGTGGGCCACCAGCCAGTCCAGGCCGTCCAGGTAATCCTCCAGCTCGGGGTGGCCCATGTTGCGGTAGATCGCCGTGCGCCAGTCGCGGCCGTAGCCTTCCGAGGCGCGGTAATCCAGGTCGAGCACGATGTAGCCCTTCTGCACCAGCAGGTTGTGGAACATCTGCTCGCGGAAGTACGGCGTGTAGCGCTCGGACACGTTCTGCAGGTAGCCGGCGCCATGCACGAACATCACGATCGGATACTGCTTGCCGGCCTCCGGATTCGCGGGGCCGTAGTACTTGCCCCACACCACGCCGGCGCCGTGCTTGGAGGGCACCTGCACGTACTGCGGCTGCACCCAGTCCTGCGCCTTGAACTGCGGCGTGCGGGTGTCGGTGAGCACGCGCGCCTGGCCGCCGGCCGCCGGCACCACCGCCAGCTGCGGCGGCAGGTAGCTGCCGGAGTAACGCACCAGCAGCTGCTGGCCGTTGGGCGAGACGCTGAAATCCTCCACGCCGTCGAGCGCGGTCACTTCGCTCACCTGGTCGTTGGCCAGGTCCAGCTTGCAGACCTCGTAGTCGCCCGGCCACTTCTGGTTGCAGACGAAGAAAAAGCCCTGGCCGTCGGCCGTGGGCATCGGCGCGGAAACTTCCCACTTGCCGCGGGTGCGCTGGCGCGGCTTGCCGCCTTCGGCCACGGTGTACAGGTGCGAATAGCCCGATTCTTCGGAGAGCAGCCACAGCGTGCGGTTGTCCGCCAGCCAGCCGAAATCGTTGAAGCTCCAGTTGATCCACGCGTTGTCGGTGAGGCGGTGGCGCGGGACCAGCTTGGCCTTGTCCAGGTCCACGCTGGCAATCCAGCGGTCCTTGTTGTCCACCGCGCGGATCTCCACCGCCGCGTTGCGGCCGTCGTCGCTCCAGTGGACCGCCGGGCCGCTGCCGTCGCCGTCGCTTTCGATGCGCACGGCGCGGTTGCCCTTCAGCGGGTCGCGCTTGGCGGCCTTGCGCAGCGCGGCCAGCGGGTCGGTGGCGATGCCCGGCAGCGCATCGAACTTCAGCTCGGTGGCGCTGCCGGCGGCGGTATCCACCAGCCACAGCGTGTGCGCCACCGGGTTGTTGCGGCCCACGCGGGTACGCACTTCCTGGAATTCCTCGTAACCGGATTCGGTCACGTACTTGGGCATCTTGCCGGCCTGGCCCTCGTCGGCGCCCTTGGCCTGGGTCACCACCAGCAGGTGGCGGCCATCGGGCGACAGGGCGCTGTCGACGATCTCCACGTCGTCGCCCAGGTACACCGGCCCGGCGGCGCGGGTGGGGTCGGCCTTGCGCCAGGCATCTTCCTGGCTGCGCAGGGCGTCGCGCTGTTCCTTGTCCTTGCGCAGCGTGGCCAGCGTGGCCAGCTGTTGCTCGCGCAGTACGTCGGCCTTGGGCGTGGCGTTGGGGTCGCGCGCGGCCTTCACCACGGCCACCTGGCTGGTGCCGCCACCCGGCGCCCAGTGGTACCAGTCATTGCCGGCGCGCCAGATCACGCCGCCGTCGCTGGCGAACTGCGGCCGCGATTCGGTCTCGTTGCTGCGGGTCAGCTGGGTCAGCGCGCCCGAGCGCAGGTCGCGCAGGAAGATGTCGCCGTTGCGGGCGAACACCATGCGCTGGCGCTGGGCGTCATAAGCGGGATTGGCGGCATCCAGGCCGGCGCGCTCGTTGTCGCCCACGCGCTGGGCGGCGCCGCCGCCTAGCGGCTGGCGGAAGGTATCGCGCACCGGGCTGCCGCTGCGCTTGAGCTGGTACTGCACCTGTTGGCCATCCCACTGCCACCAGGCGTTGTCGACGCCGGGACCGATCCAGTCGGGGTCGGCCATCACCTGTTCGATGGTGAGCGGCGCGGGGGCGGGCTGGGCGCTCGCGCTGGCGGCGAGCAGCAGCAGGGACAACGGCAGCAGCTTGGGCATGGGGTAGGCAGGGCCGGGGACAAAGATGCGCAAGCCTACCAGCGCCCCTTGGGGCGGGGGCTGGGCCACAGGTCATGGCCCGGCGGGAAAAGCGCTCAGATCGCCGGGTTGCCCAGCACGCCTTCGATCTCCACGGCCAGTTCGCGGCGGCAGACCTCCGCGTGCAGCAGCAGGCGCGGCACCCGCGTGCCGAAGCGGGCGTCCAGCGCCGCGGCCACCCGGGGCAGGGCCTGGCGGTCGCGCACGTAGACCTTGAGCAAGGTGCCGGCGTCGTCGATATCGGCCGGCATGCCCGCCTGGCGCGCGGCCGCGGCGCCGCGCAGGGCTTCGATGTTGACGAATATCTCCGCCAGCTGGGCATCGACGTCGTCGTGGTGCGCGGTGGCGTGGCCCACGATGCTCGCCGTGCCCGACAGCAGCAGCGGCGCCCGGCTGCCGGGCGGCGGCAGCATCGCGCGGGCGAAGCTCGGCGACTGCGGGCCGTACTGGCGCGGGTAGCGGTAGGCGCTGACCTGGCGCGGATTCTCCAGCGCCACGCCCGGCGCGCGCGCGGCCAGCCAGTACACCAGCAACTGGCGCGGTCCGCCGAAACTGCCGATGCACGTGGCGGCCGGCAGGCGCGTTTCCTCCACCCGCTCCAGCCCGCGCACGCGCCCGACGCAGAAGCGGCGGTAGCGCTCGGCATCGCCTTCGCCTTCGGTCAGGGCATCGAGGTAGTTCCAGATCCGCAGCACGTGAGGGTAGCCGCGTTCGGCGATGAACTGGTTCAGTTGCGCATAGGCCTGCGCGCTGGCGGCCTCCACGTCCAGGTCCGCACGCTCTTCCAGCACCAGCGCGCCGAATTGCACCTGGCCGTTCTCGGCCCAGGCGATGTCGCCCGTCCGGCCATGGGTGGCAGGCGAATCGCCGCGCCAGATCTCCACCTGCGCCGGTCCCATCGGCTCCAGCGGCACCCGCAGCCGGCGCGGGTCGGCGCTGGCCTGCGCGTGCAGGGGGTGCAGGGAGAAATCCACCGCGGCCAGCACGCGCGGGTCGCGCAGTTGCTCGACCGCCGCCTCGGCGTCGACGAAGGAACAGTGCAGGTGGATCGGGTGGGACAAGCGCTTTCCAGTGGGGTATCGCAAGGCGCGGCATCATAACGCGCAGTTATCCTGCACCCGTGCATGCGGCACATTGACGCGCTGGAACGCGCGCTGGCACGATCCTTCGCTTCGAATGCCGGGTGTTCCGGAATCATTCATTTTCCGGACCTGGGCCGCTGTCTTCCCGATGATCGAATTCTCCGTAACCGGCTGGTCGGCCTGGGCGCCGGGCCTGCCACACGCGCAGGACTGGCTGGATTGGGCACGCGGCGATGCGCGGGCCCCGTCGGGCGATGGCGCGCCTGCGCTGGCCGACGTGCCCCCGGTGATGCGGCGAAGAATCGACCGCCTCGGCCGCATGGCGATCAGCGCCACCGACGATTGCGATGTGTCGCCGGTGCGCGAGAACGTGCCGCTGGTGTTCGTGTCCCGCCACGGCGACGTCGACGGCTCGGTCGAACTGCTGCGCGCGCTGGGCCAGACCGAGCTGCTTTCCCCGACGGCCTTCAGCCTGTCCGTCCACAACGCAGTGGCGGCGCTGTATTCCATCGTGCGCAAGCGCCGCGGCAACTATCTCGCGCTGGCCGGCGGGGCCGCGTCGGTCGAGAACGCCTGCGTCGAGGCGGCCGGCTTGCTGGCCGACGGCGCGCCGGAGGTTCTGTTGGTGTGCTATGACGGCCAGTTGCCGGATATTTACGCCGATTTCGCCGACGAACCCGCGCATGCCTACGCCTGGTGCTGGCGCTTGGCCGCGCCCGACCAGCCCGGTGAGCGACTGAGCCTGTCCTGGGCGCCCACGGACCTGGCGCCGGCGCCGGCCTCGCCCCTGCAACACGGCCTGGCCGTTCACCACTTCCTGCTCAGCGGCCAGCCGCGACTGGATGTCGAACGCGAGGACCAGCGCTGGCGCTGGCATCGCCATGCGTGATCGCCTGCTGCCGACCCGGCTGGATCACGCCTGGCGGGTGTTCGGCACGGGCCTGAGTTTCCTCGCCTTCGGCCTCGGTGGCCTGGCGCTGCGCCTGTGCGTGTTTCCGCTGCTGCAATTGGGCGTGCGCGATCGCACCCGGCGGCGCGCGCAGGCGCGGCGCTGGATCCAGCGCAGCTTCGCGAGCCATGTGTGGCTGATGCACGCGCTCGGCCTGTTGACCTACGAAGTGCGCGGACGTGAACGGCTTCAGCGTCGTGGACAGCTGATCCTCGCCAACCACCCCACGTTGATCGACGTGGTGTTCCTCATTTCCCTGCTGCCCGATGCCGATTGCGTGGTGAAGGTGGGCGTGGCGCGCAACCCCTTCATGCGCGGGCCGGTGCGGGCCGCCGGCTACATCGCCAACGACGAAGGGGCCGGGCTGGTGGAGGACTGCATCGCCGCGGTGCGCCGCGGCGGCAACCTGGTCATCTTCCCCGAGGGCACCCGCAGCGAGCCGGGCCGCCCGCTGCGCCTGCAGCGCGGCGCGGCCAACATCGCCGTGCGTGGGCGCCTGGACATCACGCCGGTGCGGATTTCATGCCATCCGCCGACCTTGGGCAAGGGCCAGAAATGGTATCGTGTGCCTTCACGGCGATTTCACATGTTGATCGAGGTCGGGGATGACCTGCCGATCGCGCCGTTCGTGGACGCGATCGCGGCTTCGCCGGGGGGCGAAGCGCTGGCGGTGCGCCGGCTCAACGACCATCTTGTTGATTATTTTTCGGGAGAAACCGCGCGTGCAGGCACTTGAGCACGAGATCAAGGAATTGATCATTTCATCGTTGTCGCTGGAAGACATCACGCCCGAGGATATCGATCCGGCGGCGCCGTTGTTCGTGGAAGGCCTGGGCCTGGACTCGATCGACGCGTTGGAGCTCGGGTTGGCGTTGCAAAAGCGCTACAACGTGAGCCTGTCGGCCGATTCGCAGGAAACCCGCAAGCACTTCGCCAGCGTGCGCGCGCTGGCCGAATTCGTGGCCTCGCACCAGACGGCATGAGCGCCTGAGCAGAGATTGAAGAGCATGACCAAGACCGAACTTTTCGACCGCATCGTGGCGATCCTGCATGAGAGCTTCGAGATCGATCCTTCGCGGATCAAGCCGGAAACCCGGCTCTACGAGGATCTGGACATCGACAGCATCGACGCGGTGGACCTGATCGTGCAGCTCAAGCCGCTGCTCGGCCGTAGCCTGCAGCCGGATGCCTTCAAATCGGTGCGCACCGTGCAGGACATCATCGACGTGCTGCACGGGCTGCTGCGCGACCAGGCAGCCTGATCCACGGGACGGCCGCCGTGAACCGACTGCGCGCGGCCGCGCTGCTGTTGCTGTCGCTGGCCTACCCCGTGCTGGTGTACCTGGCGATGGGCCGTTTCGAGCCGCGCTGGCTGGCGCTGCTGCTGTTCGCGCTGGCGTTGCTGCGCGCGGTGGCCACCCGCCAGCCGGTGTGGCTGGCCGCCTCCGCCGGTGCCGGCGTGCTGGCGCTGCTGGCCACGGTGCTCAACCAGGCCTTGCCGCTGAAGCTGTACCCGGCGTTCGTCAATGCGGTGCTGCTGGCCGTGTTCGCGGTAAGCCTGCGCTTTCCGCCCAGCGCGGTGGAACGCATCGCCCGCCTGAGCGAACCGGACCTGCCGCCGCAGGCCATCGCCTATACCCGCCGCGTCACCCAGGTGTGGTGCGGCTTCTTCGTGCTCAACGGCACGCTCGCGCTCGCCACCGCCCTGTGGGCATCGGAACGGACCTGGGCGCTCTACAACGGATTGTTGGCTTACGTGATGATGGGTGTGTTGTTCGCGGTGGAGTGGTGCGTGCGGCAGCGGGTGAAGGCGGCGCACGGTCATGGCTGAGTGGGTGGCGCTGGACCGCCTGGCGTTGGCGGCGATTCCCGATCGCGCGGTGCGTCCCGGCCTGACCCACCTGGCCTGGCGCCAGCGCGTGGCCGACTGGCAGGCCGCGTTCGCCGCCGCCGCCGGCGAAGACTGGGCGCTGTACATCGGCGACGAAGCCGAATTTTCCGCCGCGCTGTTCGGCGCATGGCATGCCGGCAAGCGCGTGTTCCTGCCCGGCGACGACCTGCCCGGCACGCTCGACCACCTCGCCGCGCACGTGCAGGGTATTGCCGGCGACCTGCCGGCCACGGTGAAGCCGCTGCGCGCCGCGCCCGGCGCCGGCGATCCGCACGCGCTGGCCGCCCTGGACGAGGAAGCCGCGCGCCTGGTGATGTTCACCTCCGGCAGCACCGGGGCACCGGCGGCAATCGCCAAGTGCCTGCGGCAGCTCGCGCGCGAAGTCGAAGCGCTGCAGGCTGCATTCGGCGAGCTGGCCGAAGGGACCCGCGTGCATGGCACGGTGTCCCACCAGCACATCTACGGCCTGCTGTTCCGCGTGCTGTGGCCGCTGGCCGCCGGGCGCAAGACGATGCCACGCGCGTTCTTCCACGAGGACATGGTCGCGGCGATGGCCGACCACGCGGCGCTGCTGGTGGCCACGCCGGCGCACCTCAAGCGCATTCCCGAACAGTTGGACTGGGCCGCCTTGCAGGGTGGCCTGCGCGCGGTGTTCTCCTCCGGCGGTCCGCTGCCTGCCGAGTCGGCGCGCCACGTGCGCGAACGCTTCGGCGTGGCACCGACCGAAGTGTTCGGCAGCAGCGAGACCGGCGGCATCGCCTGGCGCCGCTGGGACGACGACGCGCCGCACTGGACGGCGCTGCCCGGCGTGCAATGGCGCATCGACGACGCGGGCCAGCTCGAAGTGCATTCGCCGCATCTCGCCCAGCCGCACTGGTGGCGCAGCGAGGACCGGGCCGAGGCCCTGGCCGGCGGCGGCTTCCGCCTGCTCGGCCGCGCCGACCGCATCGTGAAGATCGAGGAACGCCGTGTCTCGCTGGATGCGCTCCAGCAGCAGCTGGCGCGCCATGCCCTCGTGGCCGACGCGCGCGTGCTGGTACTGGCCGGTGCGCGCAGCGTACTCGGTGCGGTGGTGGTGCCCAGTGCCGAAGGGTGGGCGTTGCTGCGCGCCCAGGGCCGGCGCGAATGCGCGCGGCAGCTGTCCGCGCACCTGGCCGACAGCCACGACGCGGTGACTCGCCCGCGCCGCTGGCGTTTCGTGGAGGCGTTGCCGCTCAACGCGCAGGGCAAGGTCACCGAACCCGCGCTGGCCAAGCTGTTCCGCCCGGTCTACCCGCAACCGCAGTGGCTGCAGCGCGACGCCGCCGCCGCCGAGCTGGATATCGTGCTCGACCCGGCGCTGGCGGCGTTCGATGGCCACTTCCCGCAGGCGACGATCCTGCCGGGCGTGGCGCAGCTCGACTGGGCGATCCACTTCGGCCGCGAAGCATTCGCCATCGACGCACCGTTCCAGCGCATGGACGTGTTGAAGTTCCAGCGCGTGCTGCGCCCGGGCGACCAGGTGCGCATGTCGCTGCAATGGAACCCGGCGCAGCAGGTGCTGGGGTTCCGGCTGGTATCCGGCCATGGTCCCCATGCCAGCGGCAGGGTGGTGTTCGGCCATGGCTGAGGCCTTCCGCCCCCTGGTGTTGATTCCGGTCTACGACCACGAGCACGCCATTGGCGGCATGGTGGAAGGCGTGCTCGCCACCGGCGAAGATTGCCTGCTGGTGGATGACGGCTCGCGCACGTCGTGCGCCGCCGTGCTCGATGCGCTTGCCGCCACGCATGCGCCGCGCGTGCGCCTGCTGCGGCTGCCGCGCAACCAGGGCAAGGGGGGCGCGGTGCTGGCCGGCTTCGCCGAGGCCGCGCGCCTGGGCTACAGCCACGTGCTGCAGATCGACGCCGATGGCCAGCACGACCCGGCCGATATCCCACGCTTCCTCGACCACGCGCGCCGCGCCCCGGGGAAGATCGTCTCCGGCGTGCCGCAATACGACGAAAGCGTGCCCAAGGGCCGCCTGTACGGGCGTTACGCCACGCACATCTGGGTGTGGATCAACACCTGGTCGCTGGAGATCCGCGATTCGATGTGCGGCTTCCGCGTGTATCCGCTGGCACCGGCGCTGCGGCTGATCGACGAGGAGCCGATCGGCCGCCGCATGGATTTCGATACCGACATGATCGTGCGCCTGTACTGGCGCGGCGTCGGCGTGATCAACCTGCCCACGCGCGTCACCTATCCGCGCGATGGCGTTTCCCACTTCGACGTGTGGCGCGACAACGTGCGCATCAGCCGCATGCACACGCGGCTGTTCTTCGGCATGTTGCGGCGCTCGCCGCGGCTGTTGTGGCGCCGCCTGCGCGGGGCCGCCGCGTGAGCGCCGCCGCGCGCGCGCCGCACTGGGCCGAGATCGGCGAGAGCACCTCGGCCGCCGGCATCGCGTTCCTGTGCGGCGTGCATCGCTGGCTCGGCCGCTGGCCGTTCCGCGTGTGCCTGTATCCGGTGGTGCTCACCCACTGGATGCTCAACCGCACCGCGCGCCACGCATCGCTGGAATACCTGCGCCGCCTGCACGCGCACGCCGGCGTGTTTAGCCGGCCGCCCGGCGCGTGGCACAGCCTGCGGCACTTCGCCTGCTTCGCCGAAACCGTGCTCGACAAGCTGCTCGCCGCCGGTCGCCGCTATCCGCCCGAGCGCGTCGCGCTGGACCGCGGCGAGGTGCTGGCCCTGGTACGCGAAGGCCGCGGCGGGCTGATCGTCACCGCGCACATCGGCTGCCTGGAGCTGTGCCAGGCGCTGGCCGAATCGGTGCCGGGATTCCGCATCACGGTGCTGGTGCATACCGCGCACGCGCAGCGCATCAACCGCATGATGCGCCGCCTCGATCCCGGCCACCGCGTGGAGCTGCTGCAGGTGACCGACATGGGCCCCGGGACGGCCGCGGTGCTGGCCGAGCGCGTGGCGGCGGGTGAGTTCGTCGCCATCGCCGGCGATCGCGTGCCGGTTGGCGGCGGGCGCACCGTGCGCGTGCCCTTCCTGGGGCACCCCGCGCCGTTCCCGATCGGCGCCTACGTGCTGGCATCGGTGCTGGCGTGCCCGGTGTTCACGATGTCCTGCCTGCACGAAGGCGCGGGCTACCGCATTTCGTTCACCCCGTTCGCCGATCGCATCGTGCTGCCGCGCGGCTCGCGCGATGCCGCCATCGCCGCGCAGGCCACGCGCCTGGCCGCGTGGCTGGAAGCGCAGGTCGTGGCGGCGCCGTATGACTGGTTCAATTTCTTCCCCTTCTGGGATCAGGTTCCGCATGAAGATGGACAATGAGCTGCCCGTGCAGTCCTTCGGCAGCGCGCCGCTGGCGATCGAATCGGTGGTGGGCCTGGCCCGCCGCACCCACGTCGCGGCGCTGAGCGACGACGCGGCGTTCCGCGCGCGCATCCAGCGCGGCGCGGATTTCCTCGACCGCCTGCTCGCCGAGGACGGCGTGATCTACGGCGTGACCACCGGCTATGGCGATTCGTGCACGGTGAACATCCCGCCGCGCCTGGTCGCCGAACTGCCGCACCACCTCTACACGTACCACGGCTGCGGCCTGGGGCGTTTCCTCGACGAAGAAGAGACCCGCGCGGTGCTTGCCGCGCGCCTGGCCTCGTTGAGCCGCGGCATGTCCGGCGTCAGCCTGCCGCTGCTCGAAGGCCTGGCCACGCTGCTGCGCCACGACGTGCTGCCGCTGATTCCCGCCGAGGGCTCGGTCGGCGCCAGTGGCGACCTTACGCCGCTGTCCTACGTGGCCGCGGTGCTGTGCGGCGAGCGCGAGGTGATGTACGAGGGCCAATGCCGGCCGGCGGCCGAGGTGCTGGCGCAGATCGGCATGACGCCGTTGAAGCTGCGGCCGAAGGAAGGCCTGGCGATCATGAACGGTACCGCGGTGATGACCGCGCTGGCCTGCCTGGCCTGGCGCCGCGCCGATTACCTCTCGCGCCTGGCCACCCGCCTGACCGCCTTCAACGTGCTCGCCAGCAACGGCAACGCGCACCACTTCGACGAAGTGCTGTTCTCCGCCAAGCCGCACCCGGGCCAATCGCGCATCGCCGCGCGCCTGCGCGAGGACCTGCACAGCGACCGCCCCAGCCGCAACGACCAGCGACTGCAGGACCGCTACTCCCTGCGCTGCGCGCCGCACGTGATCGGCGTGCTGGAAGACGCGCTGCCGTTCCTGCGCCAGCTGATCGAGACCGAGCTCAACAGCGCCAACGACAATCCCCTGATCGACCCGGACCGCGAGCAGATCCTGCACGGTGGCCACTTCTACGGTGGCCACATCGCGCTGGCGATGGACACGCTGAAGAACGCCGTGGCCAATGTCGCCGACCTGCTCGACCGCCAGCTCGCCCTGCTGGTGGACAGCCGCTACAACCATGGCCTGCCGGCCAACCTGTCCGGCGTGACCGGCGAGCGCGCGCCGATCAACCACGGCCTGAAGGCATTGCAGATCAGCGTGTCGGCGTGGACCGCCGAGGCGCTCAAGCTGACCATGCCGGCTTCCGTGTTCTCACGTTCCACCGAATGCCACAACCAGGACAAGGTCAGCATGGGCACCATCGCCGCGCGCGATTGCCTGCGCGTGCTGACGCTGGCCGAGCAGGTGGTGGCGGCCATGCTGATCGCCGCGCGCCAGGCCATCACCTTGCGCGAGCGCGCACAGGAGCGCGCCGCGCTGGGCGCGCAGGCCGAGGCCATGCACCAGGACCTGTGCCAGCGCATCGCGCTGGTCGAGGAGGATCGCGCCCTGGATGGCGAGCTGCGCGGGCTGGTCGCGCATATCCGCCAGGAGCAGTGGACCCTGTATGTCGACTGAGCTGTCCATCGAGATCGAACTGAGCCCGGCCTTCCACGACTGCGATGCGATGCACGTGGTCTGGCACGGGAACTACTTCAAGTACTTCGAGATCGCCCGCTGCGCGCTGCTGGCGCGGCAAGGCTACGACTACCCGCAGATGCAGGAATCCGGCTACCTGTGGCCGGTGGTCGACACCCGGGTGAAGTACATCCGCCCGCTGTTGTATGCGCAGCCGCTGAAGGTGGCCGCGCGCATCAGCGAATACGAGAACCGCCTGCGGTTCGACTACGAGATCCGCGATGCCGGCACCGGCCAGGTGCTGACCCGCGCGCACACGATCCAGGTCGCCGTGCTCGCCGCCACCGGCGAGCTTCAATACGTCTGCCCTCCCATCCTGTGGGAACGGCTGGGAGTGCATCCGCAATGAAGTCCGTCTTCCTGGCTTTCGCGCTGGCCTTGGTGCCGGCGTGGCCCGCCCTGGCGGCGCCCGCCGTGCCGCCGGAACTGGCGCAAGTGCAGCAGCGCGTGGCCCGGCCGGCGCTGCTGCGTGCCGATTTCGTGCAGGAAAAACAGGTGGCTGGATTCCGCAACCCGCTGCGCTCGCAGGGCCAGTTCGTGCTGGCGCAGGACCGTGGGGTGATCTGGCGCACGCTCAAGCCGTTCCCTTCCGATGTCGTGCTGACGCGCGACCGCATCCTCAGCCGCCAGGCCGACGGCAGCGTGCAGGTCGAGGTCGACGGCCGCCAGCAGCCTGCGCTGCGCGCGATCAACGCGATGATGTTCGCGCTGATGAGCGGCGACGTGCAGGCGATGTCATCCAGCTTCGAGGTGCGCGCCGAACTGTTGCCCGGCAACGGTTGGCGGCTGCACCTGACCCCGCGCTCGGCGATGTTGGCCAAGGCATTCGCCTCGCTGCAGCTGGAGGGCGACCAGTACGTGCGCAAGGTCGAGATCGAGGAAGCCAACCACGATCGCACGCGCCTGAGCTTCGACAACTTCCGCCAGGCGCCGCCGCTGGCCGCCGACGAGGCCCGCAGCCTTGAATGACCCAGCCGCACAAGCAGGGGGCGCCGATGCCCGCCTGCATCGCCACTGGCGCTGGGTAGGCTTGCTGTGGCTGGCGGTCGTCGTCGCGGTCGCCGTGCACCAGTGGAGCTTCTGGCGCGGCGCGCACATCGACAGCGACGTGCTGGCGTTGCTGCCGCAGGATGCCGACGACCGCCTGCTCTCCGACGCGACCCGCCTGATCGCCGACAACAGCGCGCGCCAGGTGGTGGTGCTGCTTGGCAGCGACACCGCCGAGGGCGCCAAGGCGGCGCAGGCCGCGTATTCGCGCGAGTTCCAGGGTGCTGGCCAACATGGCGACCTGCCGCTGGAGGAGAGCGCCTCCGTGCAGGGCTGGTTCGACCAGGCGCGCGCGTTCTACGCGCCTTATCGCGATCGCCTGCTCACCGCAGCGCAACGCGCGCGCCTGCAGGGCAGTGACGAAGCCGCTCTCGGCCAGCAGGCGCTGGCCGCGCTGTACGGCCCGCTCGGCGCACCGCGCCTGACCGAATGGAACCGCGACCCGCTCGGCTTGTGGCCGCAGTGGTGGCAGGCGCGTGCCGCCGGCACCGGCCTGCGCGTGGGCGACGATGGCCTGCTGCAGGCCGATGGCCGCTACTGGGCGGTGCTGCAGTTCCAGACCCGCGATTCGGCATTCCGCCTCGATGGCGAGCAGCGCATCGGCCAGGCATTGGACGCCGCCGCGGCCGCCGCGCGCGCCGCCGTGCCGGACCTGCGCGAACTGCGCGCCGGCGTGCCGCTGCATGCCGAGGCCGCCGCCGCGCAGGCCAATTTCGAGATCAACACCATCGGCTGGGGTTCGCTGGCCGCGGTGCTGCTGCTGGTGTGGCTGGCGTTCCGCTCGCTGCGGCCCATCCTGCTGGTGGCGATGTCGCTGATGATCGGCTGCGCGACCGCGCTGTCGGTCACCGCGCTGGTATTCGGCAAGGTGCATCTGCTGACGCTGGTATTCGGCGCCAGCCTCGTCGGCGTGGCCGAGGATTACGGCATCCACTGGTTCGGCTCGCGTCAGGCCGAGCCCCATGCCAGCCGCTGGCAACTGCTGCGTCACCTGCTGCCGGGTTTGTGGCTGGCGCTGCTGACCAGCGCGTTGGCCTACCTGGCGCTGGGGCTGGCGCCCTTCCCGGGGCTGCGCCAGATGGCGCTGTTCTCGGTGGTGGGCCTGGCGGCCGCCTTCCTCACCGTCATCGCGTGGTTCCCGCTGCTGGACAAGGGCCGCGTGCGCGAAACGCGCTTTGCTTATTGGCTGGGTGGCACCCTGGCGCGCTGGCCGCGGCTGGGGCAGGGCAAGGGCAAGGTCAGCGTGGTGCTGGGCGTGATCGCCCTGGTGGTGATCGCCGGCGGCCTGCTGCGCCTGCAACCCAACGACGACCTGCGCAGCCTGCAATCCTCGCCGCCGGCGTTGATGGCGCAGCAGATCGAAGTCGGGCGGCTGCTCGGCATGCCGAGCCCGGCGCAGTTCTTCCTGGTGCAGGGCGCCGATGAAGAGCAGGTGCTGCAGCGCGAGCAGGCGCTGGTCGCCAAGCTGGATGCACTGGAAGCCCAAGGCCGCATCGGCGGCCACCAGGCGATCAGTGACTGGTGGCCATCGCAGGCGCGCCAGCAGGCCGATGCCGGATTGACCGCGCGCATCGAAGCCAGCGTGCTGCGGCAGGTAGGCGAGGCCACCGGCGAGACGCTGTCGCGCCCGGCGTACGCCGCCCCCGCGGGCATCGCGGCGTTCCTGCGCGACCCGGTCTCGCTGCCGTTCCGCCACCTGTGGCTGGGCCCGCTGGGCAACGGGCAGGCCTCGGTGGTGATGGTGGACGACCTGTCGCGCGCCGACGCGCTGGCGGCCCTGCGTGCACAGGCCGACGGCCTGGACGGCGTGCGCTGGGTCGATCGCACCGCGGATTTCTCCCATCTGCTCGGCCACTACCGCCGCATGATGGGCGCGCTGCTGCTGGCCGGCGTGGTGCTGGTGTTCGGCGTGCTCGCCTGGCGCTATCGCCGGCAGTCCTGGCGCGTGATCACCCCGACGCTGCTGGCCGGCCTGCTGACGGTCGCGCTGCTGGGCTGGTTCGGCCAGCCGCTGCTGCTGTTCAACGTGCTGGCGCTGCTGCTGCTGCTGGGCATGGGCATCGATTACGGCATCTTCCTGCTCGAACACCGCGGCGATCGCAGTGCGTGGCTGTCGGTGTGCGTTGGCGCGGCCAGCACCTGGCTGTCGTTCGGCCTGCTCGCGTTGTCGTCCACGCCCGCGCTGCGCGCCTTCGGGCTCACGCTGCTGTTCGGCATCGGCCTGGTGTGGTTCATCACCCCGCTGTTCCGCCCCGCGCCGCACGACTGACCTCCTTCCTCTCGAGGCTCCCGCATGACCCGTTCTACGGAAAGAACCGAAATCCTCATCGTCGGTGCCGGCCCCGCCGGCTCGGTCGCCGCCGCGCTGCTGCGCCGGCAGGGCCGCCAGGTGGTGATGATCGAGCGCGAGCAGTTCCCGCGCTTCTCCATCGGCGAGAGCCTGCTGCCGCAGAGCATGGAATACATCGAGCAGGCCGGGCTGCTGCAGGACGTGGTGGAGGCCGGGTTCCAGTACAAGAACGGCGCGGCGTTCGTGCGCGGCGAACGCACCACCCAGTTCGACTTCCGCGACAAGTTCTCCCCGGGCTGGGGCACCACCTACCAGGTGCAGCGCGCCGACTTCGACCACGTGCTCGCCAAGGGAGCGCAGCGCCAGGGCGCGGACCTGCGCTTCGGCCACGAGGTGCTGGCGATGCGCCCGGGCGCACGGCCCAGCGTGGACGTGCGCGATCCCGACGGGCACGAATACACGCTGGAGGCGGACTTCGTGCTCGACGCCAGCGGCTTTGGCCGGTTGCTGCCGCGCTTGCTCAAGCTGGAGTCGCCCTCCAACTTCCCGGTACGCGGCGCGATCTTCACCCATGTGCGCGACCACATCGCGCCGGAGGCGGGCTTCGATCGCAACAAGATCCTCATCACCACGCATCCGGCGCACGTGGACGTCTGGTTCTGGACGATCCCTTTCTCCAACGGCTGCTGTTCGCTGGGCGTGGTGGCCGAGCCTGCGTTCTTCGAGCGCTATCCGGGCGACGACCTGCAGAAGCTGCAGGCCATCGTCGCCGAGGACCCGAACCTGACCCGCCTGCTGGCGCGCGCCGAATGGGCGGTGCTGCCGGTGCGCCGCATCACCGGCTATTCGGCCAATGTCAGCGCGTTGCACGGCGAAGGCTATGCGCTGCTCGGCAACGCCGGTGAATTCCTCGACCCGGTCTTTTCCTCCGGCGTCACCATCGCGTTCAAGTCCGCCCAGCTGGCCGCCGACTGCCTGGCCCGCCACTACGCGGGCGAGCAGGTGGACTGGCAGGCCGGCTTCGACGAGCCACTGCGGTACGGCGTGAAGGCGTTCCGCCGCTTCGTGGAAGCCTGGTACGCCGGCGGTTTCCAGAAGATCATCTTCCACCCCGACCCGCAGCCGGACATCCGCCGCATGATCTGCTCCATCCTCGCCGGCTATGCCTGGGACCTCGACAACCCCTACGTCGCCGACCCCAGCGGCCGCCGCCTGCGCGTGCTGGAGGAACTGTGCAGCGCCTGATCGCTCGCGCCCTGCTGCTCGCCGGCGTGCTGCTGCTCGCCGCCTGCGCCGGTGCGCGCCTACGCCCGCCGGCCATGGCGCTGCCGCCGCTGCAGTTGGCGCCGGCCGCGCTGGGCCATCCGCTGGCGCTGCAGCAACGGCTGGTCTTTCGCTACGGCAACCATCGCAGCACGCTCGACGCCCTGCTCGAAGCCGATGCCGACGAAGTGCGCCTGGCCGTGCAGGCGCTCGGCCAGACGGGCGTGACCCTGCGCTGGGATGGCCGCACGCTCCAGCAGCAACGCGCGCCATGGTTGCCGCCACAGGTGCGCGCCGAGCGCGTGCTCGATGACCTGCAGTTCGCGCTGTGGCCGGCCGCGGCCGTGCGCGCCGCGCTGCCCGAGGGGTGGACACTGACCGAGCACGACGCCACGCGCCAGCTCGAACACGCAGGACGCCCGTGGCTGGTGCTGGAGCGCCACGACGCCACCCAGCAGACCCTGCGCAACCTGGCCGAGGGCTACGCGCTGGACATCGAATCGGCCCCGCTGGAATCGAGCCCGCCGTGAACGACGTGTTCCTCAACGAAATGGGCGTGGTCTGCGCGCTGGGGGGCGATGCCGACGCGGTCGGGCACGCGCTGTTCGACACCCGCGCGCCGGCCAATGCCGCCACCGATGCCATCACCCCGGGCCGCGCGCTGATCCTGGGCCAGGTGCTGGCGCCGCTGCCGGCGATGGACGACCAACCCGTCCAGATGCGCGGCCGCAACAATGCGCTGCTGCGCCAGGCCTATGCGCAGATCGCCCCGGCGGTCTCCGCGGCCATCGAGCGCTTCGGCCCCGCGCGCGTGGCCGTGGTGCTCGGCACCAGCACCTCGGGCATCGGCGAGGCCGAGGATGCGCTGCGCCAGCGCGCGGCCGGCCAGCCGTGGCCCAGCGGCTTTCACTACGCGCAGCAGGAGATGGGCACGCCGGCGCGCTTCGTGCGTGCGCTCAGCGGCGCGCGCGGGCCGGCCTGGACCGTTTCCACCGCCTGCTCCTCCAGCGCCAAGGCGATGATGTCGGCGGCGCGGCTGCTGCGCGCGGGCCTCGTCGATGCGGTGGTCGCCGGCGGCGCCGATTCGCTGTGCCGCTTCACCGTCGAGGGTTTCAGCGCGCTGGAGTCGGTGTCGGCGCAGCGCTGCAATCCGTTTTCGCGCCACCGCGAGGGCATCAACATCGGCGAAGGCGCGGCGCTGTTCCTGATGACCCGCGAGCAGGGCGAAGTGCGCCTGTCCGGCTGGGGCGAGACGTCCGACGCGCACCACCTCTCCGCGCCCGACCCGAGCGGCGCCGGCGCGATCGACGCCATCGGCCAGGCGCTTGCGCGCGCCGGCCTGGCGCCGGCGCAGGTCGATTACGTCAACCTGCACGGCACCGCCACCCGCCAGAACGATGCAATGGAAAGCCGCGCGATGCAGGCGGTCTTCGGCCGGCCGGTGCCGGCCAGCGCCACCAAGCCGCTCACCGGCCACACGCTCGGCGCGGCCGGCGCGATCGAGGCGGCGCTGTGCTGGCTCACGCTGGCGCGCAACCCGGCCGGCCTGCTGCCGCCGCACTGGTGGGACGGCGAGCCCGATCCGGAGCTGCCGCCGCTGGCGTTGGTCGCGCCCGGCGAAGCGGCCGCGCGCGCGCCGCGCCACCTGCTCAGCCACTCCTTCGCCTTCGGCGGCAGCAACGCCGTGCTGGCTTTTTCCAGGGATTGATTCGGATGACCGTGCAATACGACATCGAACAGGTCATTCCCCACCGCGGCATGATGCGGTTGATCGACCGCCTGCTCGCCTGCGACGAGGACAGCGTCAGCGCCGAGGTGCGCGTGCCGGCCGATGCGCTGTTCGGCGATGCGCTCGGCGTGCCGGCCTGGGTGGGCGTGGAGTACATGGCGCAGACGGTGGCCGCCTGGGCCGGGCATCGTGCGCGGGGGCGCGGCGAGGCGCCGTCGATCGGTTTCCTGCTCGGCACGCGCCGCTACCAGGCCGCCACGCCGCGTTTCGACGCCGGCGCGGTACTGCGGGTGGAGGCAAGATGCGAACTGTTGGGCGACAATGGCCTGGGCATGTTCGCGTGCCGCATTCTCCAGGGGGATGCGGTGCTGGCGACGGCCAATGTTTCGGTTTTCGAGCCGCCCAACGCGGCGGCTTATCTGGAGAGTGGTGAGGCATGAAGGGGGAGACGACGGTCCTGGTGACCGGGGCCAGTCGCGGCATCGGGCGGGCGATCGCGCTGCGCGTGGCCGAGGCCGGCCATGACGTGGTGGTGCATTGCCGTAGCCGCGTGGAAGAGGCGCACGCCGTGGCCACGCAGATTCGCGCGCTGGGCCGGCAGGCCCGCGTGCTGAGTTTCGACGTGGCCGACCGCGCCGCCAGCGCCGCCGCGCTGCTGGCCGACGTGGAGGCGCACGGCGCCTACTACGGCGTGGTGTGCAACGCCGGCATCGCGCGCGACAACGCCTTCCCCGCGATGAGCGGCGAGGATTGGGATGCCGTCGTGCACACCAACCTGGATGGCTTTTTCAACGTGCTCAACCCGCTGGTCATGCCGATGGTGCGGCGGCGCAAGCCCGGCCGCATCGTCACGCTGTCATCGGTGTCCGGGCTGGTGGGCAACCGCGGGCAGACCAACTACAGCGCGGCCAAGGCCGGCATCATCGGCGCCACCAAGGCGCTGGCGCTGGAGCTGGCCAGCCGCGCGATCACCGTCAACTGCGTCGCGCCCGGGCTGATCGACACCGAGATGCTCGACGCCGAAGTGGTCGAGCACGCACTGCCGCTGGTGCCCGCGCGCCGGCTGGGCCGCCCGGAGGAAGTCGCCGCCGCGGTGGCCTTCCTGCTTTCCGAGGAGGCCGGCTACATCACCCGGCAGGTGATTTCGGTCAACGGAGGACTGGTCGGATGAGCAGCACGGACAAGCGCGTCGTAGTCACCGGCGCCGGCGCGATCAGCCCGCTGGGCCACGACTGGCCGAGCATCCACCTGCGCCTGCGCGAATGCCGCAACGCGGTGCGCTACCTGCCGGAGTGGGACGTCTACGACGGCTTGAACACCCGCCTGGCCGCGCCGGCGCTGCCCTTCGAGCTGCCGCCGCAATACAACCGCAAGACCACCCGCAGCATGGGCAAGGTGGCGATCATGTCGGTGCGCGCCACCGAGATGGCGCTGGAGCAGGCCGGCCTGCTCGGCCACCCGGTGCTGCGCGGCGGCATGGCCGGCGTGTCTTATGGTTCCTCGGCCGGTGCGCACGACGCCATCGCCGAGTTCGGCCGCATGCTCAACGAGCACAGCACCTCGGGCATCTCGGCCACCACCTACCTGAAGATGATGAGCCACACCGCGCCGGTGAACATCGGCGTGTTCTTCGGCCTCACCGGCCGGGTGATCACCACCTCCAGCGCCTGCACTTCCGGCAGCCAGGGCGTGGGTTCCGGCTACGAGGCCATCCGCAGCGGCAAGCAGACCGTGATGCTGTGCGGCGGCGCCGAGCAGCTCGACGCCACCGCCGCGGCGGTGTTCGACACGCTCTTCGCCACCAGCGTGCGCAACGATGCGCCGCAGACCACCCCGCGCCCGTTCGATGCCCAGCGCGATGGCCTGGTGCTGGGCGAGGGCGCCTGCACCCTCGTGCTGGAAGAGCTCGAACACGCACAGGCGCGCGGGGCGAACATCCTGGCCGAGATCGTCGGCTACGGCACCAACAGCGATGGCCAGCACGTCACCCAGCCCAGCGCCGACACCATGGCCCAGGCGATGCGCCTGGCGCTGGCCGATGCCGGCCTGGACGCCTCGCGCATCGGCTACGTGAACGCCCACGGCACCGCGACCGACCACGGCGACATCGCCGAATCCCAGGCCACCGCGCAGGTGTTCGGCCATGCCGTGCCGATCAGCTCGCTCAAGAGCTACGTCGGCCACATGCTCGGCGCCTGCGGTGCGTTCGAGGCCTGGTTGAGCATCGAGATGATGCGCGAGGGCTGGTTCGCGCCGACCGTGAACCTGGCGCAGGTGGACCCGCGCTGCGCCGCGCTGGATTACGTCACCGGCGAAGGCCGCGCCTTGCAGACCGAATATGTCGCCAGCAACAACTTCGCCTTCGGCGGCATCAACACCTCGTTGATCTTCCGCCGCTGGCCGCATTGATCGCCGTTCATCCACAAGGAGTGCCACCATGAAACGAATTCTCGCCGCCACCTGCCTCGCCCTGCTTGCCGCCGCGCCCGCCTACGCGCGCGAAACCCGCGTGGAGCAGCCGCTGCAGGCCCTGCTGGATTCGCAGGAAGCCAAGGACGCCGGCATCGATGGCAGCGTGAAGTTCTACCTGGCCGGGCAGCCCCATCCGGCGGTGGTGGAGTCCTTCGGCAGCGACGTCTCCAACCGCAAGACCAACGCGGCCAACAAGAGCGACGAGGCCGCCTGCCGCTGGGTGACCCTGTCCGTGCTCAAGGCGCTGCAGGACGGCGCCAAGGCCAAGGGCGCCAATGCGGTGATCGACGTGGTCAGCTTCTACAAGGCCAAGGAATTCAGCAGCCCGACGAGCTACGAATGCTACGCCGGCGCCATCCTGGCCGGCATGGCGCTGAAGGGCACCTACGCCAAGGTGAAGTAAGCCCACGCGCGCCTGACCAGGGCCCGCCGACCCGCCCCGGCCGCGCCGGTAGCGGGACCGGCGGGCCTTGTTGTTTTCACCGCGCCGTTCGCCCGCGCCCGGATAATGAACGGCACGAAATGCCGAGCATGCTGGCGAACCTTTCGCCAGTGCCGTATTTCCGACACAATTCCCGCTGGTTTTTCTCTTCGCTGGGCGTGGCCCGCGCGCATGCAAGCCTACGTCTACAAGAGCCAACGCAAGCAGGACACCTATGTCTACCTCGCCGTGCGCGACGCCTTCGACGCGTTGCCTGCCGCGCTGCTCGCCCAATTGGGCGCGTTGAGCTTCGTCATCGAAGTGTCGCTGGATGCCCAGCGCAAGCTGGCCCAGGCCGACGTGGCGCAGGTGCGCGAGGCGCTGGGCGGGCGCGGCTTCTACCTGCAGATGCCGGCGACGCTGGCGGGCGCGGGGCGTACCGATGGCTGAAGGCTTGCCGCGCGCACGCCTGCTGCCTGCCGCCTTCGCGGCCGGCGTGCTGCTGAGCCTGCTGGCCGGCGTGGGCGGCGGGATCGCGGCCGTGGCGGTGTGCCTGGCGCAGCCGGCCTTCGCCCTGGGCGTGTCGTGGGCGCGCCATACGCGCGCCTTGCCGGGCCACCCCAAGGACGCCCTGCACGCCGTCGTGCCGCTGCTGGGCCTGTGGGCCGCCGGCGGCGCACTGCTCGCCTTGCTGGTGGCCTGGCCCTTGGCCGCCCTGCGCGACAGCGGCAGCCTGCCGGCCGCGCTCTCGCTGAGCGTGGCGGTGGCCGCCGCGCTGCTCGGGGTGTGGCGCACCTGGCCGTTGTGGCACGAACTCGAACGCGCGGGCGGCGACCTGCGCACCGGCTGGCAGCACCTGGGCGGGCGCGAACTGCATGCCTGGCAAGGCCTGGTGGTGGCCGCGGCGGTCCTGCTGGTCTGCGGCGCCGGGCTGGTGCTGGCCTGGCCGGGGCTGCTGGAAGGCGGTGCGCGCTGGGGCGTGGCGATCGCCGCGGCCATCCTGGCTCCGCTCCTGCATCTCCTGCTGCAACGCATGCCGCTGGCCGGTGCGGCTGCCGTGCCGGTGGCGGGCCCGCAGGCGCGCGAACTGCTCGCCGTGGCGGCCGAATCGGCACCGTTGGAAACCTTGCCGCGCCACGAATGGGTGCCGGCGCTGTACGACGCCGCGCGCGGTGGCCGTGTCGACCGCGCGCTGCAGCTGCTCGAAGCCGGGGCCGATCCGCACGCCCTGCCGGAGGAATCCTGGCGCGACCAGCGCAGCCTGGCCGTGCTGGCGGCTGTCCTGCCGGACCTTCGCCTGCTGCGCGAGCTGATCGTGCGCCGGGTCGACATCAACCAGCCGTATCGCGGCATGACCCCGCTGCTGGCGGCCACGCGCGACAGCTGGCACGGCCGCCCCGACGCGGTGATGACCCTGCTCGCCAACGGCGCCGACCCGCGCGTCACCGACGGCGAAGGCAATACGCCGCTGCATCACGCCGTGCGCAGTTCGGACCCCGGCGTGGCCGCGCTGCTGCGCGATGCCGCCGCCGAGATCGACGCGCTCAACCACGAAGGCCATTCGCCGCTCGCCGCTGCCTGCCAGGCCGGCAACTGGCGCCTGGCGCGCTTCCTGCTGGAACGCGGCGCCAAGCCCGAGCCGGCCGACGGCAGCCCGGTGCTGCTCGCCGCCGCCGGCACGGAAGAAGACGACCCGGCCGGCGTGCAGCTGCTGCTCAAGCACAAGGCGCGCATCGACGCCCGCGACCGCCAGCGCCGCAGCGCCCTGCACGAGGCGGCCCTGGCCGGCCATGCCGAGATCGTCGAGGTGCTGCTCGGTGCCGGCGCCAACCTCGATGCGCGCGACTTGCTCGGCCGCACCCCGTTCCTGGAGGCCGCGCGCCAAGGCCGCGCGGCGGTGCTGGAACAACTGCTCACCCGCAAGGCCGATTTCACCGCCGTGGACAGCGATGGCCGCAACGCGGTGATCCTGGCGGCCGCCGCCGAACAGGCCTCGCCGGCACTGATCCAGCGCCTGCTCGACCTCGGCTTGCCGGCCGACCAGGCCGACCATGCCGGCCGCCGCGCCGTGGACCTGGCCGCCGAAGCGGGGCGCTGGAGCATCGTCGCGCTGCTGGATCCGGAATATCCCCTGCCGTCGGCCGTCACCGATACCCGCGCGGACGCCGAGCCCGGCACGCCGCCGCCGGTGCTTGATCGCCCGCCGCTGGTGCTGCTGCGCGAAAGCCTGCAGCTCGGCCGGGGCGAAGGCCTCGCCGCGCTGGCACGCCTGTGCGCGCCGCAGGAGCTGGGCGAACTGCTGCACGACCCGCACCTGGCGCTGAACCCGGACGCGGTGGACTGGCTGCTGCGGCACGGCGCCGACCCCGAAGTGCGCGATGCCTGCGGCGACGTGCCGGTGTTCGCGCTGCTCTCGCGCGGCGTGGATGCGGTGCCCACGCTGCAGGTGCTGCTGCGCCACGGCGTGTCGCCCTCCGGCGCGGGCGGCCTGAGCCGCTTCCTGGCGGCGTGCGTGCAACACGACAGCGGTTCGCGTGGGCTGGAACAGGTCGCGCTGGAGCTGCTCGAACGCGGTGCCGATCCCTTCGCGCATGCCGGCGCCCAGGGCGGCGATCCCCCGCTGTCGCTGGCCGTGCGACTGGGCTGGCTGCGCCTGCAGCAGGCACTGCTCGAGCGCGGCGTGGATCGCGAAGCCCGCGACAGCCACGGCATGACCGCACTGCACCTGGCCACCGCGCTGGGCCGCGAGGCCTCGCTGAAGCTGCTGGTGATGCAGGGTGCCTCGCCGGATGCGCGCGCCGCCGACGGGCAGACACCGCTGGGCGTGGCGCTGTCGATCGGCCGCCGCGACCTTGCCGACTGGCTCGACTGGCGCGTGTGGCCGCTGCCGCGCCGCCCGCTGCGCCCGGCCGACGTGCCGGCTGCCGCCACGCGCGGCGATGCCGACGCGGTGCGCCGCCTGATCGAACTCGGCCTGCCGGTGGACGCGGTTGATGCGCAGGGCTGTACCGCCCTGCTGCGCGCGGCCGGCAGCGGCCATGCCGCCGTGGTCGACCTGTGCCTGGCGCGCGGGGCCGATCCGCAGCACGCCGCCAGCAGTGGCGCCACCCCGCTGTCGGCGGCGGTGAGCATGCGCCAGACCGATATCGTCGTGGCCCTGCTCGATGCCGGCGCGCAGATCGAACATCGCCTGCCGGGCGGCGTGACCGTGCTGATGCTGGCCGCCGCGCTGGGTTTGCCGGACATCACCGCGCGCCTGCTCGCCGCCGGTGCCGATGTGCATGCCGGCGACGCGCAGGACCTCGCGCCGCTGCACTGCGCCGCGCTGTACGGCTTCACCGCGCGCGACCGCTCGCGCCTGCTCGCCCTGCTGGACACGCTGCTGCTGGCCGGCGCCGATCCGGAGAAGGTCGCTGCCGGCAAGGTCAGCCCGCTGCTGCTGCTGCTCGGCGCGCGCGCCGAGCCGGGCACGCGCTGCGACGAGCAGGTGGTGCTGGCCGGTGTGGAGCGGCTGCTCGACGAGGGCGTGTCGCTGGAGGTGCAGGACCCGCGCGGCTTCGGCCCGCTGCACCTGGCCGCGCTGCATGGCCTGCCCGCACTGGTCCAGCGCCTGCTGCGCGCCGGCGCCGACCCGGACCGCCGCGATGGCCTGAACCGCACGCCGCGCGAGATCGCCATCATGCGCGGCTTCGTCGATGTGGCCGGCCAGTTCGAGCCGGCGGTGCCGGGCGTGTCGTCGATGGCGCGCTTCCTGCGCGAGAACCGGTAAGCCCGTCTGGTCCGCGTCCTGTTCCTGTGCAGCCGCAACCGCCTGCGCAGCCCCACCGCCGAGCAGGTGTTCGCGCAGTGGCCCGGCGTGGCGGCCGATTCGGCCGGGCTGGCCGACGACGCCGACGTGGTGTTGTCGGCCGACCAACTGGCAGGCTGCGACCTCGTCTGCGTGATGGAACGCCGCCACCTGCGCCGGTTGAAGTAACGGTTCGCGCGCCAGCTGCGGGGCGTGCGCGTGGTGTGCCTGGATATTCCCGACGACTACGACTACATGGCGCCGGCGCTGGTGGCCGAACTGGAGCGCAAGGTCGGGCCGCTGTTGCGGAGCCTGGCGGGCGGCTAGGGCGCGCCACGTCCAGGCGCCCGCCGCCGCGTACGCCGGCCAGGCGGGCGGCCGGCCCGCCGTCGGCAACGCCTTGTCCGCAACGCAGCTTCCCATGCCGCCCTCCGCCGTTACATAAGATGCTCACATTTGCCGTGTGAGACTGCGGCTTTCCGGCCGACGGAGCCCGCATGACCGGGACGGCAGCACGCATCGAAGACCACGCCATGCTCGGCAACTGCCGCAGCGCGGCGCTGGTGGACCGCGACGGCACCATCGACTGGTTGTGCCTGCCGCGTTTTGATTCCGCCGCCGTCTTCGCCTGCCTCCTGGGCCACGAGGAGAACGGCTGCTGGAAGCTCGCGCCCAAGGGGCCTTACCGCAGCCACCGCCAGTACCGCGACGGCAGCCTGGTGCTGGAAACCACGTTCGAGACCGATACCGGCAGCGTGCAGCTGATCGATTTCATGGTCACCAGCCACGACGAGGAAGTGCATACCCACCTGGTGCGGATCGTGCGCTGCACGCGCGGCCACGTGGACCTGCAGATGCGCGTGCTGCTGCGCTTCGACTATGGCCACTCGGTGCCGTGGGTCACGCAGATCGAGGACGGCATCCAGGCGGTGTGCGGCCCGGACTGCGTGACGCTTCGCACGCCGATGCAGCTGGTCGGGCACGACTTCGCCACCGAGGTCGAGTTCACCCTGCGCGAGGGCGGCCATACCTGGTTCGTGCTCGGGCATGGCTTGTCGCACCAGGCGCTGCCGCCGCCGCTGGACCCGCTGGAGGCGCTGCGCGATACCGAGGCGTTCTGGCACCAGTGGTCCGACCGCTGCCACGCGGCCGGCCAGTACGAACCCCAGGTGAGGCGCTCGCTGGTGGTGCTGAAGGGGTTGAGCTACCTGCCCACCGGCGCGATCGTCGCCGCGCCCACCGCTTCGCTGCCCGAGCAACTGGGCGGCACGCGTAATTGGGACTATCGCTACTGCTGGCTGCGCGATTCGGTATTCACGCTGGTGGCGCTGATCACCGCCGGCTACCACGAAGAGGCCGAGGCCTTCCGCGACTGGCTGCGCCGCACGGTCGCCGGCTCGCCGGAACAGCTGCAGGCGCTGTACAGCGTGTGGGGCGAGCGGCGGTTGCTGGAATGGTCGGTGCCGTGGCTGGCGGGCTACGAAGGCTCGCAGCCGGTGCGCATCGGCAATGCCGCCGCCGGCCAGTTCCAGCTCGATGTGTATGGCGAGCTGATCGGCGCCTTCCACTACGCGCACGAGAAGGGCGTGCCGCCGCCGAAGTGGGGCACCGGGATGATGCGCGCCTACCTGGAGCAGCTGGAACAGCGCTGGCGGGAGCCGGACGAAGGCATCTGGGAAATCCGCGACGAGCGGCGCCACTTCGTGCATTCCAAGGTGATGGCCTGGCTGGCCTTCGATTGCGGCGCGCGCGACGGCTTCGGTGACTCCACCGACGAACAGCGCGCCCGTTGGCGCGCGCTGGCCGACCGCATCCATGCCGAAGTGCTCGAACGCGGCGTGCATGCCGACGGCCACTTCGTGCAGAGCTACGATTCCGAACGCCTGGACGCGGCCTGCCTGCTCATCCCACTGGTCGGCTTCCTGCCGCCGGACGACCCGCGCGTGGCCGCCACCGCCGAGGCGATCGCCCAGCGCCTGACCATCGACGGCCTCGTCCGCCGCTACCACGCCGACGACGAGGCCGATGGCCTGCCGGCGGGCGAGGGGGTCTTCATCGCCTGCAGCTTCTGGCTGGTCGACAACTACACGCTCCTCGGCCGCCACGACGAGGCGCACGCCCTGTTCGAACGCCTGCTGGGCCTGTGCAACGATGTCGGCCTGCTGGCCGAGGAGTACGATCCGCGCAGCGAACGCATGCTCGGCAATTTCCCGCAGGGGTATTCGCACGTGGCCCTGGTCAACAGTGCGCTGCGCCTGCATGGTCTTTCCGGAGAAAAGGAACGCCACCCATGACCGCCAACCCGGCCGTGCCGCCCTGCATCATCGTCGTGTTCGGCGCCCGCGGCGATCTCACCCGCCGCCTGGTGATGCCCGCGCTGTACAACCTGCGCCGCGCCGGCGCGCTGGGCGAACACTTCGCCATCGTCGGCGTGGACCACGGCGACATCAGCGAGCGCGCCTGGCGCAGCAACATCGGCCGGCAGATGCGCGAACTGCTCAGCGCGCGCGACGCCGAGTTTGCCGCCGATGGTTTCGACACCCATGCCTGGGACTGGCTGCGCGAGCGCATGCATTACCTGCGTGGCGATTTCACCGACCTGGACGCCTACCACAAGCTGGACACGCTGCTGGAAAAACTGCACGCGCGCTACGGCACGGAAGGCAATGTGCTGTTCTACCTGGCCACCGCCGCGCGCTTCTTCGAGCCGGCGCTGCTCAACCTGGGCGCGGCCGGGTTGGTGAAGCAGAAGGAGGGCAATGGCTGGAAGCGGGTGATCGTGGAGAAGCCCTTCGGCCATGACGTGCCGAGCGCGCGGCGGCTCAACGAGATCGTGGCGCGGGTGCTGGAAGAGGACCAGGTGTTCCGCATCGACCATTTCCTGGGCAAGGAGACGGTGCAGAACATCCTGGCGTTCCGTTTCGCCAACGGCCTGTTCGAGCCGGTGTGGAACCGCGACCGCATCGACCACGTGCAGATCACCGCCTCGGAAACCATCGGCGTGGAAGGGCGCGGGCGCTTCTACGACCCCACCGGCTGCCTGCGCGACATGGTGCCCAACCACCTGTTCCAGCTGCTGGCGATGATCGCGATGGAGCCGCCGTCGGCCTTCACCACCGAGGCGATGCACCGGCGGCGCGCCGAGGTGATCGAAGCGGTGCGTCCGCTCAAGCCCGAGGACGTGGTGCGCGGCCAATATGCCTCCGGCGCCATCAACCGTGTCGCCGTGCCGGGCTACCGGGAGGAGGACACCGTGCCGGAGGATTCCAACACCGAGACCTACGTGGCGATGAAGCTGCAGGTCGATACCTGGCGCTGGGCCGGCGTGCCGTTCTACCTGCGCACCGGCAAGCGGTTGCGCGAGCGCACCACCGAGATCGCGATCCGCTTCAAGCCGGCGCCGCTGGCGCCGTTCCGCAGCACCGAGGTGGGCGGCTATGGCCCGGACTGGCTGGTGTTGCACATCCAGCCGGACGAGGGCATCTCGCTGCAGTTCGACGTCAAGCGCCCCGGCCCGCACGTGGCGCTGGCGCCGGTGCGGATGGATTTCCGCTACCGCGACTGGTTCCCCAAGGAATACACGGTCGGCTACGAGCAGTTGCTGCGCGACTGCATGAATGGTGAGTCCGGGCTGTTCCAGGACGCGGCGATGGTGGAAGGCGCCTGGCGCATCGTGCAGCCGATCCTGGATGCGTGGAAGGAGCCGCCGAACGATTTCCCGAACTACCCGGCCGGCAGTGCCGGCCCGGCCGCGGCCGACGCGCTGCTCGCGCTCAACGGCGGGCATGCGTGGCGCGCGCTCACCGCCGGCCGCCGGCCGCCGCCGCGGCGCGCGGTGGAAGATCGCCCGGCGGCGAAGCGGGCGCCAGCCAAATCGCGCAAGCCGGCGAAGGCCGCCAAGGCAGCCAAGACCAAGACGCCGCGTGTCAGCAAGGCGGCGCGGGCGACGAAGGCCGCCAAGCCGGCGAAGGCGCGCACGCCGCGGCGCTGAGCCGCGTCACGGCGCGCGCCGGAACACCACCGTCAGCGGCGTGGACGGATCGTGCACCAGCAGGCGCTCGCCGCGCAGGCAATAGCGGTGCAGGCCCGGCGCGCCGTTGATCTCCATGTGGTAGCAATCGCCCTGCGTATCGACGATGCGGTAGTGGCGCGAGATCGCTTCGGGCATCCCGTCCACGCGCATCACCAGCGCGTCGGCGGTGATCTCGATGCGCCCGCCGGCATACACCGCGCGGATCTGCGGCACCGCCTGCGCGGTGATGCCGTCGCGGCGCGCCTGCTCCACCGTGCCTTGCAGGTCCACCGTCCACTGCCCCTGCAGCGGCGAACGCGCCGTGCAGCCCAACAGCGCCGGCAGGCAGAGCGCCCAGGCCAGGCTCCTTGCCGCTTTCATACGCCTCCCCCGATGACGTGGACGCCGATCATCGGGCATGCGGCGGCCCGCTTTCAATGTGCCGTGCCGCCTCCGCCGCGCTTGGCCGCGGCCTGTGCCTCGTCCGGCGGGCTCTCGATGTCGGCCTCGAACAACCGCATCAGGTCCGCGCGCGCCTCGCGCGAGGTCTGGATCACCGCCGCCTCGTCGTCGTACACCAGGTACTGGCGCTTGAGCAGGTCTTCATCGTGCTGGCGGAAACGCGACACCGCGTGCCCGGCGCTGGCCGCGTCGCTGCCCAGCTCCACCAGCATGCGCTCGCTCAACTCCAGGCTGGAACCGAGCACCTCGCGGAAGGGCTCGGCGCCCAGGTCCATCAGCTTCCAGGCGTGCTGGCGATTGCGCGCGCGCGCCAGCACCTTCGCTTGCGGGTAGAGGCGGCGGATCAGGCGCACCGCCTTGATGTTGGTCTCCGGTTCGTCCATCGCGATCACGAACACCTTGATGCGGTCCGCGCCGGCGGCCCGCAGCAGCTCTGGCCGCGTCGGGTCGCCGTAGTAGAGCTGGCTGCCGAAGCGGCGCAGGTCTTCCACCGTCTCGGGGTTGTGCTCCAGCGCCACGTAGGGAATGCGCTGGGCGGTGAGCAGGCGCGCGACGATCTGGCCGAAGCGCCCCATGCCCGCCACCAGCACCTGCGGGGATTGCGGGTCGATCTTGTCGAAGTCCTTGTCCTCGCGCTCCGTGCGCTGCGGCCGGCCGAGCAGGCGCTGCATGCCCAGCAGCAGCAAGGGCGTGAGCGCCATCGACAAGCCGACGATGGCGACGAGGCGGTCGTGGTTGGCCGCGCTGAGCAGCCCGACGCGGTGCGCCTCGTTGAACACCACGAAGGCGAACTCACCCCCCAGCCATAGCACCGTGCCCAGCATCAGGCAGCTGCGCAGCGGCAGCCGCGCCACCCGGCCCACCAGGAACAGCAGCGCGAACTTCACCACCAGCAGCGCGCCGACGCCGGACGCCACCAGCAGCGGCTCGGCGACGATGCGGTCCAGGTCGATGCCCATGCCCACGGCGATGAAGAACAGCCCCAGCAGCAAGCCCTCGAACGGCTCGATCTGCGATTCCAGCTCGTGGCGGTATTCCGAATCGGCCAGCAGCACGCCGGCCAGGAACGCGCCCAGGCTCGGGCTCAGCCCGGCCTCCTGCATGAACCATGCGGTGCCCAGCACCACCAGCAGCGCGGTGGCGGTGAAGACCTCGGGCAGCTTGGTGCGCGCCACCACCCGGAACAGGTGGCGCAGCGCGAAGCGGCCGAACAGGATCACGATGGCCAGCGCGCCGAGCGCCACCACCACGTCGCGCCATTCCAGCGCATCGTTGCGCACGCCGCCCAGCAGCGGGATGGCGGCCAGCAGCGGAATGGCGATGAGGTCCTGGAACAGCAGGATGGCGAAGGCCAGGCGGCCGTAGTCGCTGTTGAGCGCCTTGTGCTCGGCCAGCAGTTGCAGGCCTACTGCGGTGGAGGACAACGCCAGCGCGATGCCGACGATCAGCGCGGTGCGCCAGCCGAAGTGGTCGGCCATCAGCAAGGCGCCGAGCGCCACCGCCGTGAGCAGCACCTGCGCGGTGCCCGCCCCGAACACCGAATGCCGCATCAGTTTCAGCCGCGCCGGCGAAAGCTCCAGGCCGATGACGAACAGCAGCATCACCACGCCGATCTCGGCGGCGGAGAGGATGCGGTCGGCGTCCTGCACCAAGCCGAAGCCGTCCGGGCCGAGCAGGACGCCGGCCACCAGGTAGGCCAGCACCGCGCCGAGGCCGAACTTCTTGAACACCGGCACGACGATGATCGCCGCCAGCATCAGGACCAGCGCCAGCTCCAGGCCACCACTATGCATCGCACATCTCCAGGGGGGACTTCATTATGGCCGTGCCTGGCCCGCGCGCGCTGCCCGGGCCATCGCCGATGAACGCCCGCGGGCCGGCGCCGTCCGCGCGGTTGACCCTCCCGGTGCATCGGCGCAGACTTCGCGCGCCGCCGGCGGCCCGACCGCCGGCGCACCCTTCCGGAGTCCCCGAACCCATGTCCAGCGACAGTCACCCTAGACCCTGGTCGACGCCAGCGCCGGCAGCCGCCTGATCGTTTCGGGGGTTCGCCGCGCCATCGTCGACGATGGCCGCATTGCAGGCGAACCATGCACAACGAAGACCTCCTGCGTCCCTTGCCGGGCGCCGATGAACTGATCGCGCCCCTGGCCGAGCTCAACACCGCCGACGCGGTGGAGTATCTCAACGCCCAGGACCGCGAAGACGCCACCGCCATGCTGGCGGCCCTGCCGCAGCCGCGCGCGGTGAAGATCCTCGAGCAGCCCGAGCTGCGCCATGCCAGCGCGCTGGTGGCCGCGCTGCCGCCGGACGTGGCCGCCGCGCTGCTCGGCCAGATGGCCGACGACCGCGCCACCGACATCTTCCACGAACTGGACGCGGCCGAGCGCGAGGCGCTGCTGTGGCGGCTGGGCACCGACGCGCGGCTGTCGATCCAGAAGCTGATGCGCTACCCGCCCAACACCGCCGGCGCGCTGATGACCACCGAGTTCGTCGCCGTGCCGGCGGACTGGACCGTGGGGCAGACCTTGCAATACGTGCGCGAGGTCGAGCGCAGCCGCGAAACGGTGTACGCCATCTACCTGCTCGACCCGCGGACCCGCCAACTCGCGCAGGTGGTGACCATGCGCCGCCTGATCACCGGCCTGCCGCACACGCCGATCCTGGACGTGGCCCAGGTCAACCCGCCGATCGCGGTGGACCCGATGCTGGACCAGGAAGAAGTGGCGCGGCTGATCCGCCGCCACGACCTGCTGGCGATCCCGGTGGTGGACGCCGCCGGCCACGTGCTGGGCATCGTCACCGTGGACGACATCCTCGATACCCTGATCGCGGAGTCCACCGAGGACGTGCAGAAGTTCGGCGGCGTCGAGGCGCTGGACAAGCCGTACATGCACATCGGCTTCGGCGAGATGATCCGCAAGCGCGCCGGCTGGCTGAGCGTGCTGTTCCTGGGCGAGATGCTCACCGCCAGCGCGATGCAGCACTTCGAGGACGAGCTGTCCCGGGCGGTGGTGCTGACGCTGTTCATTCCGCTGATCATGAGTTCCGGCGGCAACTCCGGCTCGCAGGCCACCTCGCTGCTGATCCGCTCGCTGGCGCTGCGCGAGCTGCGCCTGCGCGACTGGTGGAAGGTGGCGTTGCGCGAGCTGCCGACCGGCATGGTGCTGGGCGGCATCCTCGGGCTGCTGGCGATCATCCGCATCGCGGTGTGGCAGAACGCCGGGTTCTACGACTACGGCACGCACTGGAAGATGGTGGCGGTGACGATCGGCGCGGCCCTGGTGGGCATCGTCACGTTCGGATCGCTGTCCGGCTCGATGTTGCCCTTCGTGCTGCAGCGGCTGGGCTTCGACCCGGCGAGCGCCTCGGCGCCGTTCGTGGCCACGCTGGTGGACGTGACCGGGCTGGTGATCTATTTCAGCATCGCCGCGGCGATATTGAGCGGCACGCTGTTGTAGGCGCGTGCTTCGGCCGCGACCCGCGCCGCGGTCCGGCCCATGGCGGTCGCGGCCGAAGCCGCTCCTACACATGCGTGCGCAGGCCCGCACAATGGCGTAACGGCGCGACTCACGCAGGCACCGCCGGCGCCACCCTTTGCGCACGCGCATACCGCGCCCACGCGCTCCCGTGTACGGTAAGCGCATGAGTACCTACCACCTCTCCTCGGTCTTCCGGCCGCAATCGGTCGCGGTCATCGGCGGTAGCCCGCGCGAACGATCGGCCGGGCGCGCGGTGGTGCGCAATCTGCGCGCGGGCGGCTTCCCCGGGCAGATCGGCTGGGTCAACCCGCGCTACCCCGAGATCGATCGCATCGCCACGGTGCGCAAGCTCAAGGACCTGCCGTGGGTGCCGGACCTGGTCGTGGTCACCGCGCCGGCCAGTATCGTGCCGCAGGTCATCGAGGCCGCCGCCGAACGCGGCGTGCCCGCCGCGGTCATCCTCACCGCGCACCTGGGCGAAGGCCCCGGCTCGGCCGGCGAGCGGGTCGAGCGCATCGCCCGCGCGGCGGGGCTGCGCATCCTCGGTCCGCACTGCCTGGGCGTCATCGCGCCGCATGCGCGTCTCAACGCCAGCATCGCCGCGCACACGCCGCAGGCGGGCGACCTGGCGCTGGTCTCCGATTCCAGCGCCATCGCCGCCGCGCTGGTGGAGTGGGGCGTGGCGCGCTCGGTCGGCTTCTCCGCCGTGGTTTCGCTGGGCGACACGCTGGACGTGGACTTCGGCGACCTGCTCGACTACTTCGCCACCGACCACCGCACCCGCGCCATCCTGCTCTACATCGAGCACATCAAGGATGCGCGCAAGTTCATGTCCGCCGCCCGCGCCGCGGCCCGCGCCAAGCCGGTAGTGGTGGTGAAGTCGGGCCGGCAGTCGCAGCGCAATGCCGGCGCGAGCACGCATGCGCAGGCGTTGGCCGGCGCCGACGCGGTGTACGGCGCGGCCTTCGCGCGCGCCGGCCTGCTGCGCGTGGGCGCGCTGGACGAACTGTTCGCCGCCGCCGAAACCCTCGGCCGCCTCGGCACGTTCCCCGGGCGCCGGCTGGCGATCCTGTCCAACGGCGGCGGCATTGGCCGGCTGGCGGTGGACCAGCTCACCCTGCGGGGCGGCACCCTGGCGCCGCTGTCGGAGGCGACCATCGCGCGGCTGGACCAGGTGCTGCCGGAGGGTTGGTCGCGCGACAACCCGGTGGACATCATCGTCGATGCCGACGGCGAGCGGTATGCCGGGGCCATCGACGCCTTGCTGGAAGACCCCGACAACGACGCGGTGCTGGTCATCAACGTACCCACCGCCTTTACCTCGTCGGCCGATGCGGCCAAGGCGCTGACCCGCAGCCTGGGCCAGCGCGGGCGTTACCAGCGGCACAAGCCGGTGTTCGCGGTGTGGCTGGGCAACGACGATGCCGCCATCGCCGCGCTCAACGCCGCGCGCGTGCCGACCTACGCCACCGAGTCCGACGCGGTGCGCGGCTTCACTCACCTGGTGCGCTACCGCGAGGCGCAGGCCGCGCTGATGGAAACGCCGCCCAGCCTGCCGGAGGACTTCGTCGTGGACGCGGCCGGCGCGCGCGCGCTGGTCGAGGCGGCGTTGGCGAAGGGGCAGCGCTGGCTCGACCCGGTCGCCACGATGCAGCTGCTCGCCGCCTACGGCATCGCCTGCGTACCGGTGCAGGTCGCCACCAGCGCCTACGAGGCCGCCGAGCTGGCCGAGACGTTGATTGCCGGCGGCGCCACGGTGACGGTGAAGGTGCTGTCGGACGACATCGCGCACAAATCCGATGTCGATGGCGTGCGCCTGAACCTGCCCAGTGTCGGCGCGGTGCGCGAAGCGGCCGAAGGCATCCTGCGTCGCGCGCGCGAGGCGTTGCCCGGAGCCGCCATCGCCGGCGTGGTGGTGCAGCCGACGGTGGTGCGCCCGAAGGCGCGCGAATTGGTCGCCGGCATCGCCGACGACCCGACGTTCGGCCCGGTGATCGTGTTCGGCCGCGGCGGCACCGCCGTGGAGGTGATCAACGACCGTGAACTGGCGCTGCCGCCGCTGGACCTGCGCCTGGCGCACGAGTTGATCGGCCGCACCCGTGTCTCGCGCATCCTCAAGGGCTACCGCGACGTGGCCCCGGCCGACGAGCGCGCGGTGGCGATGGTGCTGGTCAAGCTGGCGCAGCTGGCGGCGGACCTGCCGGAAATCCTCGAGCTGGACATCAACCCGCTGCTGGCCGACCGCGAGGGCGTGTTGGCGCTGGACGCACGCGTGGCGGTGGGCGCGCCGCGCCGGCTGCACAAGGGGCGCGGGCATCCACGCTTTGCGATCTTCCCGTATCCCAAGGAGTGGGAGCGGCAGATCACCCTGGCCGACGGGGCGCGCGCGCTCGTGCGGCCGGTGCGGCCGGAGGACGACGCGCTGTTCCGCGCGTTCTTCGCCCGCGTCACCGACGAGGACCTGCGGCTGCGCTTCTTCCAGTCGGTGAAACATTTCAGCCACGAGTTCATTGCCCGGCTGACCCAGCTGGACTACGCGCGCTCCATCGCGCTGGTCGCCATCGAACCGCGCAGCGGCGAGATGCTCGGCGCGGTGCGCCTGCATGCCGACGCCGATTACGAGCGTGGCGAGTACGGCATCCTGATCCGCTCGGACCTCAAGGGCCACGGCATCGGCTGGCAGCTGATGCGGATCATGATCGAGTACGCGCACTGGCTGGGCCTGAAGACGGTGGAAGGGCAGGTGCTGCGCGAGAACCGCACCATGCTGGCCATGTGCGAAAGCCTGGGCTTCCACCTCCACCCGGACCCGGAAGACGCCTCGCTGATGAACGTGTCGCTGCCGGTGGGCGAGGTGCCGCCGGCCTGAACGGGCGCCGGGCGCCGGCCCGGTCTCGTTCACGTGTGCTGGGGCAGCATCGCTCCACCCAGTGGAACGGAGTACGACATGAGGCAGGTGGCGATGGCGCGTTGTCAGGTGGTGGCCGCCGTGATGCTGGCGCTGGCCGGCTGCAAGGAGTCCGCGCCGGCCCCGGCCGCCGCGGCCGGCAGCGCGGATGTGGCGCGCGAGGCCGCCCGTCCATTGGCCGAGCAGGCCGCCGCCGACACCGCTGCGCTGGCCGCACCGCCGCTGGCCACCGGGGTCAGCCTGGATGGCAACGCGTTCGACGACATGCTGACGGGCCTGCACCTGGCCGCCCCGGCCGGCCTGCAGTGGCGGCGCGAGTTCCACCCCCAGTTCCTCACGCCCTCCGGCTGGGCGATGTTCGCGCCCGCGGGCCAGGCCGGCACGCCGCTGGCCGCGCTGCTGGCTGATGGCTCCAACGAAATCACCGCCGCCGAGTTGCGGGTGGGCCGCAGCGACGACCCCCAGGCCGTGGCCGGCTGCATGCAGGCCCCCGCCGAGGCCCAGGGCACGCCCGAGCCGGTGGTGCTGGATGGCGTGGACTTCGTCCACTACCACGCCGCCGACGCGGCCATGAGCCACTACCTGCAGGTGGATGGCTACCGCGGCATGCGCCATGGCCACTGCGTGGCGATCGACCTGGTGGTCAGCGGGACCCGGCCGGAGGTCTACGACCCCCCGCGCCAGGCGCCGTTCGCGGTGGAGGCCGCCCAGGCCCAACTGCGCCAGGCACTGGCGGCGGTGCAGTGGCGCGAAGCGGCCGAACCCTCCCCTTCGCGCTGAAAAACCTCCCGCGCGAAGCCCTTTTGCGCAGTCCCGGCGCGTGAAGGAATGCTTGACAAAACCCAATGGCCCTTGCGCCAAGGCATACGCAAATCACCCAAGATGGTGTGTTGACGCATCGGGGCGACCCCACTATCTTGGGTTCGTCGGTAGCGCGTGACCCAAGTCACGCCGGCAGGCGCGAAGCGGTGGAGCCCCCGATGGGCGAGGCCGGCGCTGTCCCGATGGCGGCCGCGTGCAAAGCACCAACGCGGCGCCGGCCGAGGCATCCTGGAAGGGGGCCGGGGGAAAACGGAAGCGCTGCCCGCCGCGACCATGCGCGGGTGTCGCAGCTTCCGCGACACCCGTTCCCCACGCTTCCGGGTCCCGGTCACTCCGTTGCCTGCCCCCCGCAGGCGACCGCGTGCCTCAATCATGGAGAACAGAGCCGTGACCTCGCCCGAAACTTCCGCCGTTGCCACCGAGAAAGACGCCCAGTTCCTGCTGACGTCGCCGCCGACCGCCACGGTCATGGGCGTGACCAAGCGCAACGGCACGATCGAACCGGTGGATCTGAACAAGATCGTGCGTGCCGTGCAGCGCTGCTGCGAGGGCCTGCACGCGGTGGACCCGATGCGCGTGGCCACCCGCACCATCTCCGGCCTGTACAACGGCGCCAGCACCCGCGAGCTGGACGAGCTGTCCATCCGCACCGCCGCGCTGCTGATCGGCGAGGAGCCGGAGTACGGCCGCCTGGCCGCGCGCCTGCTGGCCAACTACATCGCCAAGGAAGTCTCCGGCCAGGAAATCCACGCCTTCTCGCAGTCCGTGGCCCGCGGCCACGAGGTCGGCCTGATCAACGACCGCCTGCTGAACTTCGTGCAGACCAACGCGCGCAAGCTCAACGATGCGATCGACATCTCGCTGGACCTGCACTTCGACTATTTCGGCCTGCGCACGCTGTACGACCGCTACCTGCTGCGCCATCCGCACACCCGCAAGGTCATCGAGACCCCGCAGCAGTTCTTCCTGCGCATCGCCAGCGCCCTGAGCGAGGATGTGCCCGAGACCCTGGCGCTGTACAAGCGCATGGGCAACCTGGACTACCTGCCGTCCTCGCCGACCCTGTTCAACTCCGGCACCACCCACGAGCAGCTGTCCTCGTGCTTCCTGCTGGATTCGCCGCAGGACTCGCTGGAGTCGATCTATTCCAAGTACGGCGACATCGCCCAGCTTTCCAAGTTCAGCGGCGGCATCGGCGTGAGCTACACCCGCGTGCGTTCGCGCGGTTCGCTGATCAAGTCCACCAACGGCCACTCCAACGGCATCGTGCCGTGGCTGAAGACGCTGGACTCCTCGGTCGCCGCGGTGAACCAGGGCGGCAAGCGCAAGGGCGCGGCCTGCGTGTACCTGGAAACCTGGCACGCCGATATCGAGGACTTCCTCGAGCTGCGCGACAACACCGGTGACGAGGCCCGCCGTACCCACAACCTCAACCTGGCCAACTGGGTGCCGGACCTGTTCATGAAGCGCGTGGAGGCCGACCAGGAATGGTCGCTGTTCGACCCGCGCATCGTGCCGGAGCTGACCGACCTGTACGGCGATGCCTTCGAGGCCGCCTACGTGCAGGCCGAGGCCCAGGGCAAGGCGCAGCGCACGATTTCCGCCCGCAAGCTGTATGCGCGGATGATGCGCACGCTGGCCGAGACCGGCAACGGCTGGATGACCTTCAAGGACAAGTGCAACAAGGCCAGCAACCAGACCTTGCGCACCGGCAACGTCATCCACCTGTCCAACCTGTGCACCGAGATCCTGGAGGTCACCTCCAACGACGAGACCGCGGTGTGCAACCTCGGCTCGATCAACCTCGGCCGCCACTTCGACGAATACGGCGATTTCGACTTCGACAAGCTGGCCGAGACCGTGCGCCTGGCCGTGCGCCAGCTCGACCGCGTGATCGACCTGAACTTCTACCCGATCGAGACCGCGCGCCGCGGCAACCTGCGCTGGCGCCCGGTCGGCCTGGGCTGCATGGGCCTGCAGGATGTGTTCTTCCGCAAGCGCCTGGCGTTCGACTCGGCCGAGGCCCGCGCGCTGTCGCAGAAGATCGCCGAGACGATCTACTTCCACGCGCTGGAAACCTCCTGCGAGCTGGCCGCCGAGCGTGGCAAGCACCCGTCCTTCGCCGACACCCGCGCCGCCAACGGCGAGCTGCAGTTCGACGCCTGGGGCGTGGTGCCGGAGAACGCCGAGCGCTGGGACGCCCTGCGCGCCCGCATCAAGGAGCACGGCCTGCGCAATTCGCTGCTGATCGCCATCGCGCCGACCGCCACGATCGCCTCGATCGCCGGCTGCTACGAGTGCGTGGAGCCGCAGGTGTCCAACCTGTTCAAGCGCGAGACGCTGTCGGGCGACTTCCTGCAGGTCAACCGCTACCTGGTCGAGGAACTGAAGCGCCTGGGCATGTGGACCGCGGAAATGCGCGACACCATCAAGCTGGCCGAAGGTTCGATCCAGGGCATCGCGCAGATCCCGGAAACCCTGCGCCAGGTCTACCGCACCGCGTGGGAGCTGCCGATGCGCGCGCTGATCGACATGGCCGCCGACCGCGGCGCCTACATCGACCAGTCCGCCTCGCTCAACCTGTTCATGGAAAGCCCGAACATCGGCGCGATGTCCTCCATGTACATGTATGCGTGGAAGCAGGGCATCAAGACGACCTACTACCTGCGTTCGCGCCCGGCGACCAAGATCGCCAAGACCACGGTGAGCACCTACACCCCGGTCGAGGCGGTGGCCTGCTCGCTGGAGAACCCGGAAGCCTGCGAGGCGTGCCAGTAATGCAGTGACCTGCGGCAATCCGTCCGCGTGCGGGGTTGATCCCGCGCAAGGACGGATTGTCGGCATCGCGTGAGGATGGCATTGCCCGATCCGCACCCGTTCGCAACACGCCGCGTGGAGCATCGGGGCAGCACAGACTGCTCCGGGGGTTGGAGATGAAGCGTTACGCCGACCGCTCGGGCCAATCGGGTGTGGAAGCCTACCGGTTCGACGCGACCTCGATCTGGGTCAAGTTCCGCAACAGCGACACGCTTTACCAATACAGCAGCAAGGGCCGCGCCGGCCCGAGGAAGGTGGCGCGGATGAAGACGCTCGCCGAGGCCGGTGAAGGATTGAGCACCTATATCAGCCAGCACGCGCACGACGATTACGAGCGCTGAGGGCTGCCCCCAGCACATCCCGTTTACTTCCGCCGCCGGGCGGGGAATACAAGGCAACAGAACATGTCCGAACAACGCCGCCAGATGCTGCTCGACCCGGGTTTCGAACTGACCCTGCGTCCGATGCGCTACCCGCAGTTCTACGAGATGTACCGCAACGCGATCAAGAACACCTGGACGGTGGAGGAGATCAACTTCCAGATCGACATCTCCGACCTGCACTCGAAGATGACCCCGGCCGATCGCCACCTGATCCACCGGCTGGTCGCCTTCTTCGCCACCGGTGATTCGATCGTCTCCAACAACCTGGTGCTGAACCTGTACCAGCACCTCAATGCGCCCGAAGCGCGCATGTACCTCTCGCGCCAGCTGTACGAAGAAGCGCTGCACGTGCAGTTCTACCTGACCCTGCTCGACAACTACCTGCCGGACCCGGCCGAACGCGCCAAGGCGTTCTCGGCGGTGGAGAACATCGACTCGATCAAGAAGAAGGCCGAGTTCTGCTTCAAATGGATCGACTCGATCCAGGACCTCAAGCGCATCGAGACCCGCGAGCAGCGCCGTCAGTTCCTGCTCAACCAGATCTGCTTTGCCGCATGCATCGAGGGCCTGTTCTTCTTCGCCGCCTTCGCCTACGTGTACTACTTCCGTTCGCGCGGCCTGCTGCCGGGCCTGGCCTCGGGCACCAACTGGGTGTTCCGCGACGAGAGCTGCCACATGGAGTTCGCGTTCGAGTCCGTGCGCCAGGTGCGCGAGGAAGAGCCGGACCTGTTCGACGACGCGCTCAAGCAGCAGGTGTACCAGATGCTGGAAGAGGCCATCGAGTGCGAGCTGCAGTTCGCCGAGGACGTGCTGTCCGGCGGCGTGGCCGGCATCTCGACCCGCGACATGCGCCAGTACCTGCAGCACTGCGCCGACCAGCACTTCGCCAAGCTGGGCATGGAGAAGAAGTACAACGTGCGCAACCCGCTGCCCTTCATGGAGCTGCAGGACGTGCAGGAACTGACCAACTTCTTCGAGCGCCGCGTGTCGGCCTACCAGGTGGGCGTGCAGGGCGAGGTGTCGTTCGACCATGCGTTCTAAAGAACGCATGCGGGGTTTGGCGCTGCCCGCGTAGCGGGCAACGCCCCCAAGGTTGTGCTTCGCAAAACCTTGGGCCCCGACCCTCCGCCTCCAGTCCCCCGCGCCTTCGGCGCGCCCCCCCTTACTAAGGGGGGGCTCTTCGTCTGAGGGATGTGCGAATGCCCCGGCATAGGCTGGGGTTTTTGCTTTCTTGCACGTCTTCCCTTTCTTCCTTATGGGAACGCTTCGGTCCCTACCTGCGGCGGGATACACGGGGAAAGGTCCGCCGGTGCACAATGGCGCCGACCCCACATCGCTGCCCGGCCATGACCGACATCACGCCCGATACCGTCGCTTCCATCGACGTCACCCCCGCCATCGCGCCTACCGAGGTGCGCATGGCCGAGATCGTCTTCCCCAACCACACCAACCACATGGGCACGCTGTTCGGCGGCCAGGCGCTGGCGTGGATGGACAAGGCCGCGTTCCTGGCCGCGGCGCGCTATTCGCGCCACACCGTGGTGACGGCGCGCTCGGACCAGGTTGATTTCAAGCTGCCGATCCGCCAGGGCCAGATGGTGGAAACCATCGGACGCGTGGTCGAGGTGGGCCGCAGCTCCATTCGGGTGGAAGTCGAGCTTGTCGCCGAGGACCTGGCCACCGGCGAGCGCAAGCTGTGCACGCGCGGCCATTTCGTGATGATCGCGCTCGGCCCCGATGGCAAGCCCACGCCGGTGCAGCCGCTGCCGTTCGCGGTCGCCAGCGCCTGAAGCGGGCCCGCCGGGTCGCCGCTCAGGCGACCTTGTGGTCCTCGCGCTTGGCTTCTTCCATCGCTTCGGGCTCCAGTTCCTCGGCGCTGCGGTTCAGCCGCACGAACACGCCCCAGGCAATCAGCAGCATCGCAGTGCATGCGCCCACGGCGGCGGCATAGGGCAGCTGGCGGGGGTCTTCGTGCATCAACTCGAAGATCGACACCAGCGTTTCGATCGCCAGCGCGATGACGATCACCACGAAGAAGCGCGACAGGTAGCGGCGCACGCGCGTGGGCCCGCTGACCTTCACGTCGCGCATCACTTCCTCTTCGAAGATCGTCTGCCCCAGCTCCAGCGTCACCAGCGCGACGGTGAGCATGCCGATCGCCTCGAGCACGGTGTTGAAACGGTCGCGCGTACTCTGGCCGATGGTCGGCGTGAAGCCGTGCCACAGCTCGTACCCGGCCATGCCCACCAGCCCGGCGGCGCAGACGACGAAGAACGCGATCACCACGACGTGACCGCCGCGGAACACCTGCTCGAAGATTTTCATGGACGCATGCCGGGGATGCCGGCCGGCAGCATCCCCGGGCGCGTGTCAGCGCGGCGCGAAAACCGGCCTCAGGCGCGACTCATGCGTTCCAGCTGGTAGGCCTGCAGGTGCACGTAGGCGGCCATCAGCCAGGGCGCGTTGCGCCCGGTGTCGCGCACGCGGGCGAGCATGTCGCCGACGATCTGCCGCGCCTCCACCTGCCGGCCGGCCTCCAGGTCACGCAGCATCGAGGCCTTCAGGTCCGAACTCGGGGCCAGCAGCGCTTGCAGCGCCTTCTCGCGCGCGGCCAGCGGGATTACCTGTCCGTCGGCTTCGGCGGCGATCAGCGTTTCGTTGTACAGGCCGTTGATCAGCGCGCGGCCATCGTCGGTGTCGACGACGCGGCCGATGGGCGAGCGGGTCAGGCAGGTGGCGGCGGCCAGGCTGCACAGGAAGGTGAACTTGATCCACTGTTCCTGCGCGATGGTGGGCGAGGCGACATGGTCAATGCCGGCCTGCGCGCAGGCCTCGGCGAAGGCGCGCACGCGCGGGCTCAGGTGCGCGCTGTCGCGCTCGCCGAAGGTGATCGAGGCCGGCTTGCCCAGGTGCAGGATCTCGCCCTCCGGGCCCTGCGCGGCGCTGATGAAGCACAGCCCGCCCAGCACGTTCGCGTGGCCGAAGTGCGCGTCCAGTTCCTTGTAGTGCAGCAGGCCGTTGAGGATCGGCAGCACCGTGGTGCGCTCGCCGACCGCCGGGGCGATGGCGTCGATCGCGCTGCCCAGGTCGTAGGCCTTGCAGGCGAGGATCACCAGGTCGAAGGGCTCTACCGCGGAGGCGGCGCCCACCGATTCGGCGGTGACGTGCTTGACCGCGATGTCGGCATCGCCGAGCGGGCTGCGGATGCGCAGGCCGTCGCGGTCGAGCTGGTGGGCGCGGCGTTCGCGCACCAGGAACGTGACGTCCAGCCCGGCCTGGGCCAGCCTGCCGCCGAAGTAGCCGCCGGTGCCGCCGGCGCCCAGAACTAGGATACGCATGGGAATCTCCTCAGCTACGTAGCCCGACGCCACGGCGCAGCAGCCACAGGCCCAGCGCGCCCAGCACGACGACAAAGCCCAGCATCAGCGCATAGGCCACCCACAGCGGCACGTCGCTGCTGCCCAGCAAGCCGTAACGGAAGGCATTGACCATGTAGAAGATCGGGTTGGCGTGCGTGGCCGCCTCGGCCCACGGAGGCAGCAGCTTCACCGAGTAGAACACGCCGCCCAGGTAGGTGAGCGGGGTGAGGATGAAGGTCGGCACGATGGCAACGTCGTCGAACTTCTTCGCATAGACGGCGTTGATGAAGCCGGCCAGCGAGAAGATCGTCGCGCCCAGCAGCACCGTGGTCAGCGTCACCAGCGGGTGCGGGATGCGCACCGGGGTGAAGAACATCGCGATGAGCAGCACGATCACGCCGACCATCAACCCGCGCAGCACCGCACCGGCCACGTAGCCGGTGAGGATGACCCAGTTGGGCATCGGCGAGACCAGCAGCTCCTCCACGTGGCGGCCGAACTTGGCGCCGAAGAACGAGGAGGAGATATTGCCGTAGCTGTTCTGGATCACGCTCATCATCACCAGACCGGGGACGATGAAGGCCATGTAGTCGTAGCCGCCCATGCTGCCCACGCGCGAGCCGATCAGCCCGCCGAAGATCAGGAAGTACAGCGTCATGGTGATGGCCGGCGGCACCAGGGTCTGGCCCCAGATGCGCAGGATGCGCTTGACCTCGCGGCGCACGATGGTGGTCAGTGCGTTCCAGTTGCGCTGGGTGTCGCTCTGCGCGACGGGCGGCTGCGCGCTCATGCCTTGGTCTCCAGGTTGGCGGTGAGGCGCACGAACAGTTCCTCCAGGCGGTTGGACTTGGTGCGCATCGAGCGCACGCGGATGCCGGCGCCCTGCAGCGCGGCGAAGATGCGGTTGAGGTCCATCGCCCGCGGCATTTCCACATCCAGCGTGTGTGCGTCGGTGGCCACCAGCGTCACGCCTTCGATAGCCGGTAGCTGCGCGGGCAGGTCGCCGTCGATATCGAACAGGAAGCCTTCCACGTCCAGCTTGGCGAGCAGCGCGCGCATCGGCCCCTGCTCCACGATGCGGCCGTGGTTGATGATCGCCAGGTGCCGGCACAGGCTCTCGGCTTCTTCCAGGTAGTGCGTGGTGAGGATGATGGTGGTGCCGGCGGCGTTGATCTCGCGCAGCACGCGCCACATGTCGCGGCGGATCTCGATGTCCACGCCGGCGGTGGGCTCGTCGAGGATGAGCAGGCGCGGGCGGGTCATCATCGCGCGGGCGATCATCAGCCGGCGCTTCATGCCGCCGGAGAGCGTGCGGCTCATCACCTGCGCTTTCTCCCACAGATGCGCGCGCTTGAGCTCGGCTTCGGCCAGCGCTTCAGCCTCCTGGCGCGGCATGCCGTAGAAGCCGGCATAGTTCACCAGGATGTCGAAGGGCTTCTCGAACAGGTTGAAGTTGATCTCCTGCGGGACCAGGCCGATCAGCCGCATCGCCGCGCTGCGCTCGCGCACCAGGTCGGTGCCGAACACCTCCACCTGGCCTTCGGTGAGGTTCACCAGCGAGGAAACTATGCCGATCAGCGTGGACTTGCCGGCGCCGTTGGGGCCGAGCAGGGCGAAGAAATCGCCCTCCTGCACCTCCAGCGAGACGCCCTGCAGCGCCTGCACGCCGTTGTCGTAGGTCTTGCGCAGGTCCCGCACGCGCAGCGCGGGGGCCTGGGAACGGGAATCGGGGTTCAAGCTCGTGCCTTCGCGCCGGGTCGCCGGCGCCGGGAAAACAGCCGTTATTATAGAAGGCCCCCGCGGGCCTGGCCCCGGCTACAGACTGTTCCGCCTCCGTGCCCGTTCAATTCCCCCTCAAGCTCGTCGACCGCCGCATGATCGCGCCCACGGTCGGCCACTATCGTTTCGTCCGCGATGACGGCCAGCCCCTGGATTTCCAGCCCGGCCAGTTCATCCAGGTCCATTTCGAGTACGCCGACGGCACCCCCGCCAAGCGCAGCTACTCGCTGGCGACCATCCACGACCACGCGCTGGGGCCGGGCGAGGCGGTGGAGATTGCCGTCAGCTTCGTGCCCGGCGGCGCGGCCACGGCGCTGTTCGAAGCGCTCGGGCCGGGTCATCCGCTGCAGGCCAGCGGCCCGTATGGTCGCTTCTGCCTCCAGCCGGGCGACCACAACCGGCGTTACCTCCTGATCGCCACCGGTACCGGCGTGACCCCTTACCGCTCGATGTTGCCGCTGCTGGCCCAGGCGATGGCCGAGCGGGGCATCGAAGTGGTGCTGCTGCAGGGCGCCCGCAATGACGAGGAGCTGCTGTACGGCGAGGATTTCCGTGCCTTCGCCGAGGCGCACCCGGCGTTTCGCTACGTGCCGTGCTATTCGCGCGGCCTGCCCGACGACGCCCACCCGGACGCGCGCCACGGCTACGTGCAGCAGCACCTGGCCGAATTCGCACCGGACCCGGCCACCGACATCGCCTACCTGTGCGGCAACCCGAACATGGTCGATGCCTGCTTCGAGGCACTGAAGGAAGCGGGTTTGCCGGGGGCGCAGATCCGCCGCGAGAAGTACGTCAGCAGCAAGTAGGGCAACGGACGCGGCCTCCGGCCCGCTTCGCCAACCGGAAACGGCCGCATGCGCGCACCGCTGGATGATGCATCGGCGGCGCGCACTGTTGCGGCCATGGTCTTTGCGCCGTGCTGCCGTGCAGCAATACTAGGCAGCCCCATGTCGGCCCCCCCTTGTGATGAACCACGCTCCGGAGACGCTCGCCTCGCGGCTCACCGCCGCCCAACGCCTGCTGATCCTCATCGCCCTCTCGCTGGGCGGCTTCGCCATCGGCACCAGCGAGTTCGCCAGCATGGGCCTGATGCTGGAGATCAGCCGCGGGCTGGGCATCAGCGAGAGCCAGGTCGGGCACCTGATCAGCGCCTATGCCATCGGCGTGGTGGTGGGCGCGCCGGTGCTCGCCTTCGCCGGGGCGCGCCTGCCGCGTCGCACCCTGCTGCTCTTGCTGATGGGCTTCTATGCGGTGGGCAACCTCGGCAGTGCACTGGCGCCGAACTACGAGATCGCGCTGCTGGCGCGCTTCATCGCCGGCCTGCCGCATGGCGCGTATTTTGGCGTGGCGATGCTGGTGGCCGCCGCGATCAGCCCGCCCGAACAGCGCGGCGCGGCGGTCTCCAAGGTACTGCTGGGTTTGTCGGTCGCCATCCTGGTGGGCAACCCGCTGACGACCTGGCTGGGCCAGCACGCGAGCTGGCGCATCGCCTTCGGGCTGGTGAGCGTGCTGGCGGTGATCACGGTGGCACTGATTGCGCGCTTCCTCGCCCCAGACCCAAACGAGCCGCGCACTACCCCGATGCGCGAGCTGAAGGCGTTCAACCGCCCGCAGGTGTGGCTGGCGTTGGCGATCGGCGCGATTGGCTTTGCCGGCATGTTCTGTGTGTTCACCTATCTCTCGCCGACGCTGGTGCGCGTGACCGGCGTGTCGGAGCGCTGGATGCCGCTGGCCGTGGGCGCGTTCGGCATCGGCGCGCTGATCAGCAATTTCGCCGGCGGCTGGCTGGTGGACCGCTTCCAGTTCCGCGCGGCGGGGCTGGTGCTGGTGTGGTCGATCGCGGTGCTGCTCATCTACCCGTTGGCCGCGCACAGTTTGTGGAGCGTGCTGATCGCGGTAGTGGCCGTGGGCACGATGGGCGCGCTGGCGGTGATCCTGCAGACGCGGCTGATGGATGCGGCGGGCGAGGCGCAGACGCTGGCGGCCGCGTCGAACCATGCGGCGTTCAACACCGCCAATGCGCTTGGTCCATGGCTGGGTGGGATGGCGATCGATGCGGGATACAGCCCGTCGTCCACGGGGTATGTGGGGGCGGCCACGGCGGTGATCGGCCTGCTGCTCTGGGCGGTGGCGGTGTGGTGGGAGCGGCGCGAAGGGCGGGCGGTGTCGGATATCGCCCGCTCCTGATCCGTCGGCCCCTGCAGTGGCAAGGGCGCATTTGACCCAGGGCAAGAAGGGGTTGTCAGGAAGTTTCTTTACACAGTGACTGGTCCCGCGAGCGTTGATTGCGCGACCTTCGGCGCGAAAAGGAAGTTGATCTGGAAGCGTTGAGGTAAAGGCGACGCCTGGATGGATAGGCGATTGCGCTGACTTCACGCTACGCCGCACCGCCGAACCTTCGTACAAGTCCACTGGTCGCAGAGATAACTGGTTGGACGAATCCGCAGGGACAACACTGGAACCCCATGCCATGGCCGACCACGAAAGCTCGGCACGGGAGTGAACCCTCAACGTCGCGCGTGCTCGCGGCGATTCATTCCGCAGAGGATCCAGCCATGGCGGACATCATCATCACGGACGAGCAGCTTTCTTCTTCCGCCTATACCGACACCATCAACGTGCCGATCGAGAAGGTCGATGTCGCCGAGTGGCTGTTCAGCCTCCCCGTGGCCGGGTACCAGCGTTGCTGTCCGCCCGACCACATCTCAGCCGGCACCACCACCATCGATAATGGAAAGGGCAGGTCAATCAACGCCGAGATGATCGGCCAGACGTTGAGGGTCCAGCACTATGTCGCATCAGAGAAGAATTGGAGAATCTGCGGCGAGCAGCGGATTCCAAGGTGTCTTTCGAGTGGAAGGTAGACTTGACGCCAAACGACTGGATAAGCGCTAGAAAATTTATGGCGCTGGCGGTTGACCGGTACGGGACAAGTGCTTGGATGGAGGATTGAAAGTGAAGTCATCGATTGCATACATAACGATGGCAATGTTCCTCGGCGGGTGTGGTCTGATGGAAGCAAGGTATGTCGACGTCAGCAAAGAGGCGGGCATTCGGGAGATCGTTTCAAGTAGTCGAATGACAACCGTCGACATGCTACTTCTTGGCGTCGACTCCTACCCATCAAGTAAGAAAATTGAATCTTATGTGCTGGTCAAGTTGCCAGGTTTTGATGGGCCGGAAGTTCTTTCTAGGTCACTACTTCCTAAGGGTGCCCGGCTTCACTTCATGGGCGCGCAGCGATGCACGAATTGTTATCCACAAAGTGTGCGATTCAGCGTTAAGGTGGACGGGTTGGCAAAAGAAGAGCCTGTTTATATCGACATGTCTTCGATGTCTTTGCTTGAATAGAGTGTCCGTTAGCTTCTGATTGGGTTTGCGCATTAAATGGCATTTCATCTTATCCGCGACGCATTTAGAGTTCTTTGGTTTTCCGTAGTCAATTCGCGGCGTGCAGTGAGAATTGTCGCCAATCAGGCAGTGGGTCTTAGTCGTGAAGGTGTCGGTTCCGACCAGTTCCTCCGAGTGGTGGCCGGGGGCTTGCAACCTGGACGCTGTGGGGCCCTGCTCATAGAATTGCCGCCGGCGTTCGATCAGCACCTTCGCTGGCGTGGCTGCGGAACCATTCCCGATTTAGCAGCTCGCTCAACTTCCCGTTGAAACTTTCGACCAAGCCCTTCCGGATCCAGATGGAGGGGTCGCATCATGTGACATCTCTTCATGCACTATTGACTGTTCGAGTCTCGCAGAGTGCGCCCTCGAATACGGTTACGTGGAGATCATGGCCGATCCGCAAAGGCGGAAAGCACTACAGCTGGTGAAGGCCCTGATTAAAAGTTCACTTACTCAAGATCAACGGCCATCGAGAAGCATCCATGATCTCGCGATAGCAATGGGCGGCTAGTTCGCGGCGAGGTGCTAACTGTTCCAGGCGCTTCCGGTAGCGGTGCGGGCGGTCGTGGGATCAAGAGGCGGCGCATCGTCGCAAAGAGCTCCAGGTGCAGGTGAATCTTCGACCGTTTCTGCGGGCAGTGGACGCGCCCAGAAAGTTGTCCCTACGAGTTCTCATATAAAACGGCTAGCATGAAAAGCGGAATACATTCACTTCACGACGCCGAGATCCTCTCTGTCTCATGGAGAGGCAATGACTTGGAACTCAAAATTGTTCGGGAATCAGATGAGATTGTCCTGAGGCTGATGGAAGCCGCAATTGTGAGGCTTGCAGATTTTGGGGTGCAGAATATCGTTGAGCGCCTGTGGACTTCCGCCGGAAACGAGTGGGATGCCGACTTTTTTCGCGAACGTCTCATATGGGCCACATCTGCGGTCGACGCGCCGTCATACCTTTCCGACTCAAGGTCATCTGAAATTCTGGAGTCACTAAGGGGATCTGACCTGTTAATGGTGGGGCTGGTGCCTTCCATTGGCGCTGAGCTGCTCGCGGTATGTAAGAGGTTCGATGTAGTACCTCAGGTGAGTCGATCCAATGAGATGTAGAGTTCCGTAGAGAGCAGGTTCTCGAGCGCGGCTTCACAGTGGTGGACGTGGCCGCGTGGGACCGGAACTCACGAGTGCGCCCCATATGGCTGGGTGTAGTCGCTAAGGCGGCGACCGACGCGGCCAGTCCGGTGGCGACGAGTGATTCCGCCGAGGTGCGCCGGCTCAAGGCTGCTCCAGAGAACCATCGCTAGAAGTTCTTCATATCACTCCGCATTTTGCATCCAGCGCATAAACTCGGCTGGTGAATGCCTCAGCCACAGCCCAGTGTTCTGCGGTACGTCACTGGCCTAAACGCTGCAGCCCGCCGAGGAGCGACGTAGTGTTGCTAGTCAAGCAAACTTGACAGGTCCAGGTCCGGGCTCCATCCTGATGTAAAGCATCATTGACAGGGGCTCCGCAGTGACCGCACTCCTCTCGCGCAGCAACCGCCTGCGCGGCCTGGCCGTTATCGCCACGCTGCTCGCCGCGGCCGCCTACCTCCCGGCCCTCGGCCTGCCCCTGCGCTACCACGACTTCACCGCCGGCCTCGCCTGGGGAATGGGCGTCGCGCTGCTGCTCGTCTGCGCCCTGCATACGCTGCGGCCGCAGTGGCTGCCCGACGAGTCCGACCGCCTCCAGCAGCAGCTCTCCCGTCGTTACCTGCGCGAGGCTACGCCTGGCCTGCTGGTCTACCTCGCGCTGCTGATCCTCTCGCCCTGGCTCTCCACGCAATCGCACGGCCCGTGGCTTGTCGCCGTGGTCTGCGTGTTGCCGCTCGCGGCCATCGCCCTGCTCCTGCGCGCCGCACTGCGCTACCTGCGCGATGCCGACGAGCTCCAACGCAAGATCGAGCTCGAATCCCTGGCCATCGCCGCGCTGGTCGTCCCGCAGCTCTACTTCTCCGCCTGGGTGTTGCAGCGCTTCGGCCTCATCCACGTCGAGGCCGAACCCGCCATGTCGTGGGTCTTCGCCGGCATCCTGCTGGTGCGCCTGCTCGCCAGCCTGTGGCTGCGGCGGCGCTACCAATGAACAACCGCCTGCGCGAACTGCGCGAGGGGCAGGGCTGGTCCCAGGGCCAGCTGGCCGAGGAACTGGGTGTGTCCCGGCAGACGGTCAACGCGCTGGAAACCGGCAAGTACGATCCCAGCCTGCCGCTGGCGTTCCGCATCGCACGTCTTTTTGGTGAGGCGATCGAACGGATTTTCCTGTACGAAACATGAGATGTTGAAGTGGGGAGCGGGGGGACGGTCACATCGGCCGCGCCGCCGCGTCGTGGAACGAAGACTCAGGAAGGAAACGCAGATGTCCAAGAAGGTCAGGATCATCCTGGCGCTGGTGGTGGTCGCGGCGCTGTTCGGATACCGTCAATGGCAGGCACGCCACCCGGCGCCGGCCGCTGCCACTGCCGCCGCGCCGAACAAGGCCGCGTCCAAGCCGCGCCACGCCGTGGCCGAGGAAGCGCCGGTCACCCGCACGCGCGGCTCGCTGAAGTTCCACCCCTGCACGCTGACCTCGGCCCAGGCCGCGGGCAACGTGGAGGCGCAGTGCACGACGCTGGCCGTGCCGGAAAACCCCGCCGCGCCCAACGGTCGCAAGATCGACCTCAAGATCGCCTGGCTGGATTCCAAGAACGACGCCGCCGCCGACCTGGAACCGGTGTTCTTCATCGCCGGCGGACCGGGCCAGTCCGCCACCGAGGTGGCCAGCCTGGTCGAGGTCGCGCTGGCCGAAACCCGCAAGCAGCGCGACGTGTTCCTCATCGACCAGCGCGGCACCGGCGGTTCGCACCCGCTTGCGTGCCTCGGCCCGGACGGCAAGCCGCTCGCGCTGCCGGAGGAAGATGTCACCGACGCCGCCAAGGTGGTCGCCGACTACGCCGCCCGCTGCGCCGCCGCGCTCAAGCCCACCACCGATACGCGCTTCTACACCACCCACGAGGCCATCGGTGACCTCGACGCCGTGCGCGCCGCGCTCGATGCGCCGCGCGTGGACCTGGTCGGTGTCTCCTACGGCACCCGCGTCGCGCAGCAGTACGCCAAGCGCTATCCGCAGCATGTGCGTGCGCTGGTGATTGACGGCGTGGCGCCGAACGACCTGGTGGTCGGCGGCGAGTTCGCCACCACCTTCGAGGATGCGATCAAGCTGCAGGCCGCGCAGTGCCGGCAGGACGCCGCTTGCACCAAGCGCTTCCCCACCGACACCCACGAACAGCTGCGCAACGTGCTGGCGCGCCTGCGCGAGGCGCCGGTCGAAGTGGACTACCGCCACCCGGGCACCGGCGAGATCGCGCACGGCAAGGTCACCGCCGACACAGTGGTCGGCCTCGCGTTCGCCTTCTCCTACGCTCCGCAGACGGCCTCGCTGCTGCCGCTGGTGCTGGACGAGGCGTCGCATGGCCGCTACGAGCCGCTGATGTCGCTCGCCCAGTTGGCCAACCGCCAGTTGGGCGGGCAGATGAACCGCCTGATGCAGTGGTCGGTGATCTGCGCCGAGGACGCCGGCCGCTATAAGCCCTCGGAGGCAACCGCCTCCACGCTGCTCGGCCCGGAAGTAGCGCAGATGTTCTTCGCCGCCTGCCCGGCCTGGGCCAGTGGCACCGCGCCGGCCGACTTCACCGCGCCGCTCACCGGCAACGTGCCGGTGCTGCTGCTGTCCGGCGAGCTCGATCCGGTCACGCCGCCGCGCTACGCCGAACGCGTGCTTGCCCACCTGCCCAACGGCAAGCACGTCATCGCGCCGGGGCAGGGCCACAGCGTGATGGCGCTGGGCTGCGTGCCCAAGCTGATCGGCCAGTTCTTCGACAAGGGCGATGCGAAGTCGCTCGATGCCTCGTGCGTGCAGGATCTCAACCGCGTGCCGGCCTTCACCTCGTTCAACGGATGGGAACCCTGATGCACGCCATCGCTCACATGGAGGACGCGGCATGATCATCGCCGAAGACCTGCACAAGTCGTTCAAGACCCGCACCGGCCTGGTCAAGGCCGTGGATGGGGTCAGCTTCAGCGCCGGCGACGGCCGCATCACCGGCCTGCTCGGCCCCAACGGCGCCGGCAAGACCACTACGCTGCGCATGCTCTACACGCTGATGTCGCCCGATAGCGGCCGCGTCACCGTGGACGGTATCGACACCACGCGCGACCCCATCGCCGTGCGCCGCCGCCTCGGCGTGCTGCCGGATGCGCGGGGCGTGTACAAGCGCCTCACCGCGCGCGAGAACATCGCTTACTTCGGCCAGCTGCACGGCATGTCGGCCTCGCACATCGCCGAGCGCGTGCGCGTGCTGTCCAAGGCGCTGGACATGGACGACATCCTCGACCGCCAGACCGAAGGCTTCAGCCAGGGCCAGCGCACCAAGACCGCCATCGCCCGCGCGCTGGTGCACGACCCGCGCAACGTCATCCTCGACGAACCCACCAACGGCCTGGACGTGATGACCACGCGCGCGCTGCGCGGTTTCCTACGCCAGCTGCGCGAGGAAGGGCGCTGCGTGATCTTCTCCAGCCACATCATGCAGGAGGTGGCGGCGCTGTGCGACAGCATCGCCATCATCGCCAAGGGGACGGTGGTCGCCGCCGGCACGGCCGACGAGCTGCGCGCGCAGACCGGCGAGGACAACCTGGAGGACGCCTTCGTCAAGGCGATCGGCTCGGACGAGGGACTGCACGCATGAACCCGATGGAACCCAAGAAGCGCGGCCTGATCGCCACCGTGTGGACGGTGATGCGCAAGGAACTACGCGATATCTCCCGCGACCGCCGCACGCTGCTGCTCTCGCTGCTGCTCGCGCCGCTGCTGTACCCGGTGCTCATCCTGGGCATGAACATGCTGGCCGAGTCGCGGGTGAAGACCCAGATCGACAAGCCGCTGGAGATTCCCACCGTCAACGCGCAGGCCGCGCCGAACCTGGTGGCCTTCCTCAAGGCGCAGGGGCTCAACGCGGTGCCCGCGCCGGAGGACCTCACCGGCGCGATCCGCAGCCAGGACATCGACGTGGCGATGCGCATCAGCAACGACTACGCACAAGCCTGGCGCGAAGGCCGCCCGGCGCTGGTGGAGATCCTGCGCGACACCACGCGGCGCGATGCGGATATTCCCAGCACGCGCCTGCAGGCCGCGCTGACGGCCTACGCGCAGCAGGTCGGCGCGCTGCGCCTGCTGGCACGTGGTATCGACGCGCAGGTGGCGCGCCCGGTGGACGTGGGCATGCAGGACCTGGCGACGGCCGAAGCCAAGCGTGGCTTCTACATGTCGCTGCTGCTGCCGGTGTTGCTGATCATCACCTCGTTCCTGGGCGGCGCGTACCTGATCCTGGACGCGACCGCCGGCGAGCGCGAACGCCAGTCGTTGGAGCCGTTGCTGGCGACGCCGGCGCCGCGCAGCGCGGTGGTCAGCGGCAAGATCGCGGCCGCCTGCGTGATCGGCATGGTCTCGCTGCTGTTGACCCTGCTGGCCTTCAAGTTCAGCGCGATGTTCGCCAGCGGGGCCGCGCGGCAGCTCAACGTCAGCTTCGTGTCGATGGTGCAAATGCTGTTCGTGCTGATGCCGATGCTGTTCATCGGTACCTCGCTGCTGACCTACCTGGCGGCCGCCGCCAAGAGCATGAAGGAAGCGCAGAGCCACATGACCTGGCTGATGCTGCTGCCGATGCTGCCGGGCTACGCACTGATGGTGTATCCGCTGAAGACCCAGCTGTGGCACTTCGCGGTGCCGTTCCTGGCGCAGAACCAGATGCTGCAGAAGATCACCCGCCACGAAACGATCGACCTGCAGGTGTGGGCGGTATATCTCGGCGCGGGCTTCGGCCTGGCGGCGCTGCTGTGGTTCGCGGCGGTGCGGCGTTATCACCATGAGCGATTGGCGATCAGCGGCTGAGATCGTCGATGCGGGGAAGGGCCCGGCCAAGCGCCGGGCTTTTTCTTTGCCCTCTACAGGTCGTCGGACACGTCGGCGCGCGCGCATCGCCACCGATGGGGCCAATCACCGCTCATCCCGAACTCGAATCGTTTCCATGCAACGACCCGCTGAGCGGTTCAGCGCTGCGCAGGGCCACTTCGCGTGGGATTGACGGCGGCGCAACGAATGCGCGCGCAGGCTCGGCGCACACCCAGACCTGCGGAGGGCAGGATGAAACGCAACCCGATGATCCCGGCGCTTGGCGCCCTGTTGATGCTTCCGGCGCTGGCCATGGCGGGCGACAAGGCCGCCAAGATGGACAAGATGGACGCCAACCACGACGGCACGGTCACCAGTGCCGAACACGCCGCCGGTGCGCAGCAGATGTTCACCGCCATGGATGCCAACAAGGATGGCTACGTCACTGCCGCCGAGATGGACGCCCATTGGGCCGCCAAGGGCAAAGAGGGGCAGGCCGACAAGATGAAGCTGTCTTCGGCCGACAAGATCAAGGAGATCGATACCGACGGCGATGGCCGCATTTCCGCCGCCGAACACGCCGCCGGCTCGGCCAAGATGTTCGCCAGGATGGATACCGATGGCGACGGCAAGCTCACCGCGGCCGAGTTGCAGGCCGGCCACGACAAGGCGATGAAGCAGGCCTCCAACGGCATGTAACGCGCGCTTCCATCGCCGAACCCAGGCACGGGGCCGGGCATCGCCGATGCCCGGCCTTATGTGGTCTCACAGCCCGATGTCGTAATGCTCCACGCGCCCCACCGCGTCGATCGCGGCACGCACGTCCGCCCGCGTCTTCAAGGCCTTCGCGCGTGGCTCCAGCGGCGCGAAGGCGGGTAGCGGCTCCGGTTCGGGCTGGTCCTGCAGGTCGAACAGCATGTCGCCGCGTCGCAGCGGCGAAGCCAGTTCGTCACGCACGAACGCCGCTGCTTCGTCTTGCGCGTCGATCAACAGCAGGCAAGAGAGCCAGACACGCGGCGCGTCGGCGCGGTGCGCGCGCAAGTAGTCCAACGCCTGTCGGGCCGCTGGCTCATCGTGCATTTGCCGCGCGGCCAGCAGATGAAGCATGTGCTTGACCATCTCCCCATAGGGCGAGGTCTGGCCGAGCTCGCCAATGGCCGCCAAGGCCTCCTGCGGGTGCTCCAGGCCCACGAGCATCTCGCCCAGGTTCAAGGCCTGGCTGACATTGCGCTGCCCCAGCTCGGGCATCTGCCGCAGGCGTTGGCGCAGGGCCAGGGCCTCGTCGCTGCGGCCCAGCCGGCGCAGCGCCTCGACCCGGTTCTCCATCAGCCACAGGAACTGGTCCATGTGCGTATACGGGCCCTGCGCGTTCTGGGCTTGCGCGGCGTCCACCACCGCGCTCACCTGTTCGCTCATGCGTAGCACTTCCTCGTACTGGCCGAGCGAGAGCATCGTGGCGGCCAGGTTCACCAGCACGCTCATGTCGTCCGGATCGAGCAGGTTGGCCACGCGCAACGCGTCCTGTTGCTGCTGCACGGCGCGGCGCACGTTCCAGCGCGGCGCCGCGCGGTCCACCCAGGGGTCGAAGCGGCGGTCGGCGCGCAGGCGCACCATGCCGTCGGCGCTGTCGATGCGCGCCAGCGTGGCGGGTACCGCGTCGCGGTCGCCGGCCTCGTATTGCAGTACGGCCAGCTCGTACCACTCGGCGGTGGGCGCGCTGCCGCCGACGGTCCAGCGCGCGTCGAACAGCGCCTGCAGCAGGGCACGGCGGCCCTCGCCCTCGGGTGGCGCGTCGCGCAGGAATGCGTAGATGACGCCGGTATCCAGTTCCGGCAAGGTCTTCGGCGAGGCGCCGACATGCCGGGCCAGGTGGGCGGCGGCGAGTTCCCGGTCGCCGTTTTGGTGGTCGACCACGGCGCGCATGTACCAGAGCTCGGCCATCGAGGGCTCGATGACGCTGGCGCGCTCCAGCAACGCGCGCGCCTGCGCCACGCGTTGCAGGCCCAGCGCGCTCCAGCCGGCCACGGCCAGCGCGGCGGCCTGCTGCGGCGGGTCGAGGGTGTCGAAACGCGGATCGGCGATCATGCCCTCCAGCTTCGCCTGGCCTTCGGCGTTGGGCGCGCCGTCCAACGTACGCGCTACCGCCTGCAGCTGCGCGGCGAAGTCCTCGCTCGGGGCGGGGCGGGCGAAGGCGGGTGCGAAGAGCAGCAACAGCAGCGGCAGGATCTGCCAGCGGTACACACGCATCGATGTCCTTCCGATGGAGCCCGATCCGCTCGCGCGGCCATGGGCCAGTGGCGAAAAAAAGGCCCGGGAAGATCCCGGGCCCCGGTGGGTCGTGGGCTTGCTCAGGTGCCCGGGCTGAAGGACAGCGTGCGGCGGGTGGTCACCGGCGCGGCGACGGGCTCGAACTTCCAGCGCTTGGTGGCGTTGAGTGCCTCGCGGTCGAACACGCGGGCCGGGTTGGCGCGCAGCACGCGCGAGCTGGTCACCGAACCGTCGGTGCCGACAGTGATCTCCACCAGCACTTCGCCCGAGGTGCCGGCGCGCAGGGCTTCCGGCGGATAGCGCGGGGCCGGGGTGCTGATCGGGCGCAGCGTGGCGGCAGCCGACGCGGCGGCGGTCGGCGAGGGCGCCGCCGGCTTCGGTGCGGCCGCGGCGGCGGCGCGCTGGTCGGCTTCGCGCTTGGCGGCGGCCTGGCGTTCGGCCTCGGCGGCCTGTGCGCGGGCGCTTTCCTGCTGCGCGGCGATCTGGCGCGCGGCCTCGGCTTCCTTGGCCTGCTGGTCGGCCTGCTTCTTCTGCTCGACCAGCTGCTGGGCCTTCTCATCGGCCTGCTTCTTGAGCTTCTCGGTTTCCTGCGCGGTGCGCGTGGCCGCGTTCTGCATGCCGTTGGTGACGCCGGCCTTCAGGCGCGGCAGCGCCGGGGCCTTGTCGTCCACTTTCTCGATCAACGCGATCAGGCGCTGGGCTTCCGGGAAGTCCTCGCGGTTGATGCTCTGCTCGGCGGCGATCAGGGTGTAGGGCGTCAGGTCGGTCAGCGCGCTCTTCACCGTGGCGTCCTGCGGCTGCTTGTCACGCAGGGCCAGGTAGTACTCGACGGCGTTGTTGCCGGTCGGGGCGTACATGCGGTTCTCGCGCAGCGCCAGCGAGGCGGCTTCGCGCAGCTGGTCCACCGACATCGCCTGCACCTGCGCCGACACGGCGGTTTCCGGCGTGGTGGCCGGCGCCGCGGCCGGGGGAGTGTTCGCCGGTGCCGGGGTCGCCGTGCCACCGGCGGCGGGCGTGGCGGCGGCCGGCTGGGCCTCTTCCTTCTTGGAGCAGGCGGCCAGGGCCACCAGCAGCAGCACCGGCACGGCCAGGCGTGCCGCTCGACGCGAACTCAGATCCAACATGTGTCCCCCTTGACCCCGGAAATCTGGTGAATGTTGCGGAGCCGTCCCCCTCCCTCCCGAAGGTGGCGGCCAAGTCCGCAATCTAGCATTGCCTGTATGCCAACGGGCAAGCGGTGCGCCCGGTCAATGTGTGACCGGGCGCACGGGCGGCACGGCTTTAGTGGCCGTGAGGGCCCGGATGGGCGGCGGCGCCGTGCGGGCCGGCGTTGGACATCAACCGGTCCGTCCACGCGATGCCGATCGCCGAGAGGATGAACACGCAGTGGATGATCGTCTGCCACATCACGCCGTCGGCGGTGAGCGCCGAGCAGTTGGCCTCGCCGATCTGCGAGGCGGCCACGTTGATCTTGTCGGCCGCGCACAGCGGGATGCCGCCCAGCGCGCCGGCGGCGATGAAGGTCTTGAGCAGGTGGATGGAGGAGATGCCGATGATCGCCATCGCCAGCTTCACCTTCAGCACTGAGGCGTTGACGTGGCTCAGCCACTCCGGCTGGTCCGGGTGGCCTTCCAGGCGCAGGCGCGAGACGAAGGTCTCGTAGCCGCCGACGATCACCATCACCAGCAGGTTGGAGATCATCACCACGTCGATCAGGCCGAGCACGATCAGCATGATCTGCTGCTCGCCCAGGCTGGGCGCCTCGTGGATCAGGTGCCACAGCTCCTTGCCGAACAGGAACACGTACACGCCCTGGGCCAGGATCAGCCCCAGGTACAGCGGCAGCTGCAGCCAGCGCGAGGCGAAGATCAGGGAGGGCACGGGGCTGAGGCGGGGCGAAGGCGACATGCGGGGAACAGCTCGTATCAGGGGAGCGGCGAGGGTAACGGGCCCCATGCGGCCCTGCCAAGCGGGGGTGGACGCTACACTGCGCCCTCACCTTCGCCGGAGCCCGCCATGATCGACTTCCACTACTGGCCCACCCCGAACGGGCACAAGATCACCCTGTTCCTGGAAGAGGCGGGGCTGGCCTACACGGTCAAGCCGGTCAATATCGGGGCCGGCGACCAGTTCAAGCCCGATTACCTGGCCATTTCCCCGAACAACAAGATGCCGGCCATCGTCGACCACGCCCCGGCCGACGGCGGTGCGCCGATCAGCGTGTTCGAATCCGGCGCCATCCTGCTCTACCTGGCCAACAAGACCGGGCGCTTCTTCGGCAGCGACGTGCGGCAGAAGGTGGCGGTCAACCAGTGGCTGATGTGGCAGATGGGCGGCCTGGGCCCGATGAGCGGCCAATACGGCCACTTCACCGTGTATGCCCCGGAGAAGATTGCCTACGCCATCGACCGCTACACGCGCGAGGTGCAGCGCCTGCTCGGCGTGCTGGACCACCAGCTGGCGTCGCACGCCTTCGTTGCCGGCGAGGAATACAGCATCGCCGACATGGCCATCTACCCGTGGATCAACGCCTACGACAAGGCCCCGCTGGACATGGCGCCTTACCCGAACGTGCAGCGCTGGCACGCGGCCATCGCCGCGCGCCCGGCGACCGCCCGGGCCTATGCGCTCAAGGAGCAGGTCAACCCGAACGCCGGCAAGCCGCTCACCGAGGAAGAGCGCAAGCACCTGTTCGGGCAGAAGTGATCGCCCACCTGTGATGCGCCCCGCCAAGCGCGGCTGATGCCGTGAACTGAGGCGCCCTGGGCCGCGGGCTGACGCCGCGCCTGGAGAAGCCGAAAAGCCGCTACCTCCGAGAAACCCCTTCCATGCGCCATCTGTTCGCCTCGCTCGCCCTCATGCTCGCTGCCGCTACCCCTGCCGTCCACGCCGAAAAGCTCACCTTGCAGGCCATCACCGGCCCGCTGCCCCTGTCCGGCCCGACCCTGATGAAGCCGCAGGTCGCCCCGGACGGCTCGCGCGTCACCTTCCTGCGCGGCAAGAACAACGACCGCAACCAGCTGGACCTGTGGGAGTACGACATCGCCAGCGGCCAGACCCGCCTGCTGGTCGATTCCAAGGTGGTGCTGCCCGGCGGCGAGCAGCTCAGCGACGAGGAGAAGGCGCGCCGCGAGCGCCAGCGCATCGCCGCCTTCGCCGGCATCGTCGATTACCAGTGGTCGCCCGATGCGCGCGCGCTGCTGTTCCCGCTCGGCGGCGAGCTCTACCTGTACGACCTGGGCAAGCAGGGCGCGGCGGCGGTGCGCCAGCTCACCCATGGCGAAGGCTTCGCCACCGACCCGAAGATCTCGCCCGAAGGCGGCTACGTCAGCTTCGTGCGCGAGCGCAACCTGTGGGTGATCGACCTGGCCAGCGGCAAGCAGGTGCAGCTCACCCGGGACGGCAGCGAGACCATCGGCAACGGCGTGGCCGAATTCGTCGCCGACGAAGAGATGGACCGCCATACCGGCTACTGGTGGGCGCCGGATGATTCGGCGATCGCCTTCGCGCGCATCGACGAATCCACCGTGCCGGTGCAGAAGCGCTACGAGGTCTACGCCGACCATACCGACGTGGTCGCCCAGCGCTACCCGCAGGCCGGCCAGCCGAATGCACGCGTGCAGCTCGGCACGATCGCCCCGAAGGCCGGCGCCAAGCCGCGCTGGGTGGACCTGGGCAAGGACCCGGACATCTACCTGGCCCGCGTGGACTGGCGCGACCCGCAGCGCCTGACCTTCCAGCGCCAGTCGCGCGACCAGAAGCTGCTGGAACTGGTGGAGGACACCCTGGCCACCGGCCGCCAGCGCGTGCTCGCCCGCGAAACCAGCGCCACCTGGGTGCCGCTGCACGACAGCCTGCGCTTCCTGAAGGATGGCCGCTTCGTGTGGGCGTCCGAGCGCAGCGGCTTCGAGCACCTGTACCTGGCATCGGAGGACGGCGCGTCGATGACCGCGCTGACCTCGGGCGAATGGATCGTCGATGACGTGCTGGCCGTGGATGAAGCCGCCGGCCGGGTGTACTTCGCCGGCACCCGGGATTCGCCGTTGCAGAAGAACGTGTACGCGGTGCCCTTGGCGGGCGGGGCAATCGAGCGCTTGTCGAAGGTGGACGGCACCCATGCGGCCATCTTCGCGCGCAATGCCAGCGTCTATGTCGACAACTGGTCCAACACGGCCACGCCGCCGCAGATCGAGTTGTACCGGGCCAACGGCGAGAAGATCGCCACGCTGCTGAAGAACGACCTGGCCGATCCGCAGCATCCCTACGCCAAGTACCGCGACGCGCAGCGCCCGGTCGAATTCGGCACCCTGACCGCGGCCGATGGCCGCACCGAGCTGCACTACAGCCTGATCAAGCCGGAGCACTTCGATGCGAAGAAGCGCTACCCGGTGATGGTGTTCGTCTACGGCGGCCCGGCGGCGCAAACCGTGACCGACGCCTGGGCCGCCAAGGGCGACGCGCTGTTCAACCAGTATCTGGCCCAGCAGGGCTACGTGGTGTTCTCGCTGGACAACCGCGGCACGCCGCGCCGCGGCCGCGATTTCGGAGGCGCGCTGTATGGCGTGCAGGGCACCGTGGAGGTGGACGACCAGCTGCGCGGCGTGGCCTGGCTGAAGTCCCAGCCGTGGGTGGATGCCAAGCGCATCGGCGTGCAGGGCTGGTCCAACGGCGGCTACATGACGCTGATGCTGCTCGCCAAGCACAGCGAGGCCTATGCCTGCGGCGTGGCCGGCGCGCCGGTCACCGACTGGGCGCTCTATGACACGCACTACACCGAGCGCTACATGAACCTGCCCGCCGCCAACGAGGCCGGCTACCGGGAAGCGCGCATCGCCAGCCACCTCGATGGCCTGACCGCCAAGCTGCTGCTGATCCACGGCATGGCCGACGACAACGTGCTGTTCACCAACGCCACCTCGTTGATGAGCGAGCTGCAGAAGCGTGGCACACCCTTCGAGCTGATGACCTACCCGGGCGCCAAGCACGGGTTGTCGGGCAGCAACGCGCTGCACCGCTACAAGACAGCCGAAGCCTTCATCGACCGCTGCCTGAAATGAGCAAGGGGCTGCCCCGCCGCACGGCGGGCAGCCGGGTACGCGGGGCCCTAGCGCCGCGTGCGCACGTACAGGCGCTTGGCCAGGTACAGCAGGTGCCCGCCGAAGCCGCGATCCTGCGCCTGCAGCAGGCGTGAATTCTCCGCGTAGAGATCGCGCAGGCGCTGGTCGCGCTGGCCGACGATCTGTTGCAGCACCGCCATGTCTGTCGCACTGAGGGTGTGGCCGGCCTGCAGGTGCGCCGGGATGCCCGCATCGACGTAATGCGTGGTGTGCCGCCCGGCCACTTCCTCCGCCGGCCGCTCGCGGCTGTAGAAGTACAGCGCCACCGAGCGCCGGCTCAACGTGCGCTTGTCTTCCGGCAGCACGATCGGGTCGAACGCATGCCAGCTATGCTCGGTGGTCTCGAAGATCACGCAGCGGTTGAAGGCCGGCACCACGCGCACTTGCGGCGCGGGGTCGTGGTAGGGGTCGCGGTACAGCTCCAGGTTGCCGCCCCATGCCTGTTCCCATTCCGGGTTGAGGTAGACGATGAGGTTCAGGCGGCGGTGCCAGCGCTCGCTGGGGTGGTAGTTGAAGTCGATGTGCGCGCTCAGTGCCTGGCCGTGGCGGTTCTCGTGCGTGCCGCCGCCCAGGTAGAACGGGTCGTAGAGCAGTTCCTCGATGCCGGTGAGCTGGCCGACCCACTGCAGGAACGCCGGCGACTGGATGCCGTCGTCCAGCGCGCTCCACGCCCCGCCCAGCCCACGGATGCGTTCGAGCACCGACTTGTTGCCCTGGCGTCCGTCATCGCCCACCGAGTTGCCGCGCTCGAAGCCCGGGAAGGTCTCCAGCAGCGCCTGCGCCACGTCCGGGGCCAGGAAATTGTCGATCACCACGTGGCGGAACGGCTGCGCGGCGGCGAATTCGGCCTGCCAGCGGGCGCGTTGCGCGGCGACGTCGGGGTGGAGGAGGGGCGGCAGCGGTGAGGTCATCCGTGATCGGACCGATGTGGGAGAACGCGGATTTTCGCCCACTTCATGCGCCCAAGGCCACGACGCGGCCCCGCCATCGCGGCAAGTCCCGCAGCGTGGGCCCGCGAACCGCCACGCCGGCGGCACCTCGGCCGCGACCCGCGCCACCCCGGAAGGGCGCATGACCTTCGGGAGATTGCCGCCCACCGCGCCCCCGCGTAGCGTGCGCTCATCCTCGTTCAAGGAACCGCCCGATGAAGCCGCTCGTCCTTGCTGTCTCGCTGGCGCTGCTCGCGCCCCTGCCGTACGCCGTCCAGGCCGCGCCGGCCAAGTCCGCCACGCCCGCCGCCCCGGCGTGGGTGGCGCGCAGCAATGCCTTCACGCAGATCCTGCTCGATGCGCAGGGCCCCTACCAGCCGGAGCTGGTCAGCTTCTTCGGCGTGCCGGGTTACGACGACAAGGTCGCCGACCTCGGGCCGGACCACGACGCCCGCTACCGCGCCGCCCTGGCCAAGGTGCGCACCGAGCTGCAAGGCAAGCTGGCCGTGGAGAAGGACAACAACGTGCGCCAGGACCTGGCGATCCTGATCCATGCCATCGACCAGGAAATCGAAGGCAGCGAGCTCAACGAGCGTTACCTGCTGCCGTGGGCCGACGTGCCGCAGGCGGTGTTCAGCGGCATCAACAACCTGCTCTCCGACCAGACCCCCGCGGCGCGGCGCGCCAACGCGCTGGCACGCCTGAAGGCCTACACCGGCCTGGCGCCCGGCAGCACCGCGATGACCGACCTGGCCAAGGCGCGCTATACCGAACGCCTGTCCAACCCGCAGCTGCTGCAGCCGACCAAGCGCGAGGTGGAGCAGGCGTTGGCGAACGTGGACACCTACATCGAAGGCATCCGCGACCTGTTCGGCAAGTACAAGATCGCCGGCGCCGACGAAGCACTGAAGGCCACCGCCAGCCAGCTGCAGGCCTACGCCGAGTGGACGCGCAGCGAAGTGCTGCCCAAGGCGCGCGAGGACGCACGCCTGCCCGCGCCGCTGTATGCCTTCCAGCTCAAGCAGGTGGGCATCGGCGTGGAGCCGCAGGCGCTGATGGACCGCGCGCAGGTGGAGTTCATGGAAACCCGCTCTGCGATGCGCCAGCTCGCCCCGCTGGTGGCCAAGGCCAAGGGCCTGCCGGAAGGCGGCGACTATGTGGACGTGATCCGCGCGCTGAAGGGCAACAAGATCGCCGACGACCAGTTGGAGCACTACTACCGCGGCGTGATCGACCAGATCGATCCGATCATTCGCAAGCAAGGCATCGTCGACGTGCCGCAGCGCCCGATGCAGATGCGCCTGGGCTCGCCGGCCGAGAGCGCCGCCCAGCCCGCGCCGCACTTCCTGCCCGCGCCGCTGGTGGGCAACACCGGCCAGCAGGGACAGTTCGTGCTGCCGCTGGGCAACCCGCAGGCCGATGGCGGCAAGAAGGAGCAGTACGACGACTTCAACTTCGGTTCGGCGGCGTGGACGCTGAGCGCGCACGAAGGCCGCCCGGGCCACGAGCTGCAGTTCACCGCCATGGTGGAGCGCGGCGTGTCGCTGGCGCGCAGCATGTACGCCTTCAACTCGGTCAACGTCGAAGGTTGGGCGCTGTACGCCGAGGCGGAAATGGTGCCCTACGAGCCGCTGGACGGGCAGTTGATCGCGCTGCAGTTCCGCCTGCTGCGCGCCGCGCGCGCGATGCTCGACCCGATGCTCAACCTGGGCCTGATCGACCGCGAGCGGGCGCGCCTGGTGCTGGAGAACGACGTGGGCCTGTCGCCGGCCATGGCCCGCCAGGAGCTGGACCGCTACATGGTGCGCGCGCCCGGCCAGGCCGGCAGCTACTTCTACGGCTACAGCCGCATCCTGGAACTGCGCATGCGCACCGAGCTGGCGCTGGGGCCGAAGTTCGACCGCCTGAAGTTCAACAACTTCCTGCTCGACCAGGGCCTGCTGCCGCCGGACCAGCTGGCCAAGGCGGTGGAAGAGGTGTTCATCCCCGCCCAGCTGGGCAAGGCGCCGGCCGCCAAGCCGGCTGCGAAGCAGGGCTGAGCCCACCCGGCACGAAGAAGGGCGCCGTGCGAACGGCGCCCTTTTTTCATACGGGTACGGCAGGGTTTACCGCGCCGGCGGCGGGTTCTGCATCGGTACCGGCTGGGCGGGGGTGCCGGGCGGCACGTAGATCGCCACGCCCGCCGCGCTCTTCTGCTGCGTAGGGATGCCGATGCCCACGCCGCCGCCCACGTGCGAGCCCCACGAGCCGGCGCCCACCGATACCGAGGCCGGCGAGCGCCCATTGGCGCCGACGCCGACGATCACGATGCCGTTGGCGCCCAGTTTGGCCGCCTCCTGCTTGAGCCGCACGAGCGCTGCATCGGTCTGGCCCTGCGTGCCGAAACCGACCGCGCTGGTCGCCTCGACCTGGGCAATCTCCACCGCGCCGGGCGGCGTGGTCGAATACACCTGCACCACGGCCGGGTCCACCGGCGGGCGCGGGCTGCCGAGCATCACTTTGGAGGAGCTGGCGCAGCCGGCCAGCGCGAGGGCAAGGCAGGCGGCGGCGATGGTGGTCTTCATGGCGTTTCCCTCTCTCGTTGGGCGGATCATCCCGCCCCCGGACTGAATCGTGCCGGACTTGCGCCGCCCCCGCAGCCTGCAACCGGCACCGTGATGGGCACGGCAAGGCCGGGTCTTCGGTGGGTCAACTTATGGCCTGGGCCTGAAGCGCTCAGCCACGCTATGGTGCGGCCATGACCTGCATGGAAGGAGCATGAGATGGGATTGATCAGCCTGCTTTGGGGCGTCGTGGCGATCGTGTGGATGATCATCGCCTTCATCCCGCTGCTGGGGTGGGGCAACTGGTTCGTGATTCCGTTCGCCGGCCTGGGCGCGATCATCGCGGCCATCGGCATCCTGTTCACCGCGCCGGGCAACCGCGGCCGCGCCAAGACCGGCCTGTTGCTCAATGCCGTGGTGATCGTGGTGGGCATGCTGCGCCTGGGCCTGGGCGGCGGCATCGTCTGACACCGCATGCGGCACGGCGCTGGAACGCGCCGTGCCGCGCCCTGCGACCGGCGGTCGCAGCGGGGGTGGCCGGGCCGGGCGTAGAATGACGCCTCCCTTCCGCCATCGACGCCTTCGCCCGTGCTACGCGCACGCTGGCGGCCTCCCCGATGATCCTGCGTCCGCGCCCCCACGGCTGGCAGCTGCTGTACATCATCCGCGGTTCGATCCTGCCCGCCATCGCGCCCAAGGTGCTGGCGATCGTGCTGCTCTCGGTGGCGGTGTGCGCCTTCGCCGAGGCCTACCACCCGTTCGCAGCCAGCGCGTTGTCCATCGCGCCCTTCAGCCTGTTCGGGCTGGTGTTGTCGATCTTCCTGAGCTTCCGCAACAACGCCTGCCACGACCGCTGGTGGGAGGCGCGCAAGCTGTGGGGGCAATTGATCGTCGAATCGCGCACGCTGGCACGGCAATGCCAAGTGTTCTGGCCCGACGATGCCACGCTGCGGCGCCGGCTGGTGTACCTGGCCATCGGTTTTTCGGCCACGCTGGCCGCCAAGCTGCGCGGCCGCGACACCCGGCAGGCCGCGCACCCCTGGCTGCAGGCAGACGATGCCGCCCGCCTGGGCGAACGCCTCAACGTGCCCGACCAATTGCTCGGCCTGATGGGCGACGCGCTCGGCCAGGCGCGGCGCGCCGGCAGCATCGATTCGATCCAGTACGGCCTCATCGAAGCCCGCGTCACCGCGATGACGGGCATCCAGGCCGCGTGCGAGCGCATCGCCTCCACGCCCCTGCCGTTCGCTTACACCCTGCTGCTGCATCGCGGTGCATGGATCTTCTGCGTGATGCTGCCGTTCGGCCTGGCCGGCTCGCTGGGCTGGTTCACGCCGCTGGTGTCTGCGGTGCTGGCCTACGCGTTCTTCGGCCTGGACCACCTCGGCGACGAACTCGAAGAGCCCTTCGGCCTGGCGCCCAACGACCTGCCGCTGGATGCACTGGTGCGCGGCATCGAGATCGACCTGCGCGACGCGCTGGGCGAGCGCCCGCTGCCCGAGCCGCTGCAGCCGCGCGATTACGTCCTGCAATGAACTTCGATATCCGCTAGAGGAACCGTCCATGGCCCATCCCCATTACCGCCCCCGCCGCATGCGTCGCGACGAGTTCTCGCGCCGCCTGATGCGCGAAAACACGCTGACCACCGACGACCTGATCTACCCGGTGTTCGTGCACGAACTGGACGGCCGCGCGCCGATCGCCTCGATGCCGGGCGTGGAGCGGCTGTCCATCGACGAGCTGTTGCGCGTGGGCGAGCAGGCGCTGGAGCTGGGCATCCCGGTGTTGGACCTGTTCCCGGTGATCGACCCGCGCGGCAAGAGCCTGGACGCGGCCGAGGCCTGGAACCCCGATGGCCTGGCGCAGCGGGCGATCCGCGCGCTGAAATCGCGCTTCCCCGAGCTGGGCGTGATGACCGACGTGGCGCTGGACCCGTACACCACGCATGGCCAGGACGGCATCATCGACGAGGTGGGCTACGTGCTCAACGACATCACCGTCGAGGCGCTGGTGAAGCAGTCGCTGTCGCACGCCGAGGCGGGCGCGGATGTCATTTCTCCCTCCGACATGATGGACGGGCGCATCGGGGCGATCCGCCGCGCGTTGGATGACGGCCAGCACACCAACGTGCGCATCATGGCGTATTCGGCCAAGTACGCCTCCGCGTTCTACGGGCCGTTCCGCGATGCGGTGGGCAGCGCCGGCAACCTCGGCAAGGCCGACAAGAAGACCTACCAGATGGACCCGGCCAACGGCGACGAGGCCTTGCGCGAAATCGCGCTGGACCTGGAAGAGGGCGCGGACATGGTGATGGTCAAGCCGGGCATGCCGTACCTGGACATCGTGCGCCGGGTGAAGGAGGAGTTCCGCGTGCCGGTGTTCGCCTACCAGGTAAGCGGCGAGTACGCGATGCTCAAGGCGGCCGCGGCGAACGGCTGGCTGGACGAGCGCAAGTGCGTGCTCGAAGCGATGATCGGCTTCAAGCGCGCCGGCGCCGACGGCGTGCTGACCTATTTCGCGCCCGACATCGCGCGCTGGCTGCGCGAGGGCTGAAGCCCCTCGCTTTACCGCGCCGCTCCCCCAATGCGGCGCGCCGGCTGTCCGCGCACCCGGGCGGAACCGCCGCTTCCAGACCGGCGCGCCAACCGCGACCGCCGTCTCGGCTCCTGGGACGGCGTGCCGGCACACTCTGGCCTTCGCGGGCTTTGCCCGCCGTTGTCTCCTAAGCGTTCCCACGACCGCCCTACCAGGAGCATGCCGCCATGGCCAAGGCCGCCGCCAAGAAGACCCCCTGGACGCCGCCGTACTACCCCATCATCTACGTGCGCGGGTATGCGATGACCCGCAACGAGATGGACCAGACCAGCGCCGATCCGTTCTGCGGCTTCAATCTCGGCTCCACCGTCTACCGCGCCGTGGCCGACCGCGAGCGCGCGCCGCGCAAGTACGTGTTCGAGTCGCCGGTGGTGCGGCTGATGTCCGAGTTCGACTACAGCGACGTCTACGAGGACGGCCAGGACATCCTCGACCCGGGCTGGGAATCCAGTGCCGACGGCCAGCCCACCGGCAACCAGCTCGGCTCGCGCTCGGTGGTGATCCACCGCTATTACGACCCGGCCTCGTCGCTGTTCGGCGGCGGCAAGACGCCGAGCATCGAGGAATCGGCGCAGCGGCTGTCGCAGCTGATCGCGCGTGTGCGCGAGCTGATCTGCGCCAACCCCGCCAACCAGGTGAAGCCGGCGGACTTCCGTTGCTACCTCGTCGCCCACTCGATGGGCGGCCTGGTCAGCCGCGCCTTCCTGCAAAACCCGGCACTCGATGTCGCCGGCACTCGGCCATGCGTGGACAAGCTGTTCACCTACGCCACGCCGCACAACGGCATCGATGTCGCCGGCGGCAACGTGCCCAGCTGGCTCACCGCCTTTGACATCGCCAACTTCGACCGCGACAAGCGCATGCCGCAGTACCTCGCCCTGGGCGACCTGCCGAAGAAGAACGGCGGCCGCGTGGACCTGCTGCCCGAAGCGCTGTTTCCCTCGCGCCGCGTGTTCTGCATGGTCGGCACCAATCGCGCCGACTACGACGCGGCGGCGGGCCTCTCGCGCACCTTCGTCGGCAACGGCAGCGATGGCCTGGTGAAGATCGAGAACGCCACCCTGCAAGGCGTGAACCCGGATGGCACGCTGGGCGACTACGCCGCGCGGGCCTACGCCTACCGCTCGCACTCGGGCTTCTACGGCATCGTCAACAGCGAAGAGGCGTTCCAGAACCTGGCGCGCTTCCTGTTCGGCGACGTGCGCGTGGACGTGTGGATGCAGCTGGACGAAATCCGCCTGCCGGATAAGGTGCAGCAAGCGCAGGACCAGGGGCGCGAGGTCGATGCGTTGTACCAGGTCGAAATGCTCGCCGCGCCGCGCGGGAAGCTGTGGTACCTCACCCGCCGCGTGGCCGAGGAGGATTCGGTCGCCTGCGTGCGCCATGCGACCTGGAAGAAGGAGGTGCCGCACTACCTGTCCTCGATCTTCCTCGCCAATGCGGCCAAGGTGGACGACAGCGACCGCTCGCTGTCCTACGGCATGACGCTGGGCATCCGCGTGCCGGACTACGAGATCGAGCGCAAGCTGTGGATCAACCAGCACTACGAGGGCGGCTATTTGTTCCGCAATTCGATCGTGCTGTCGATGGTGCCGCCGCTGCGCGCCGGCGCGGCGTGGAAGGTGCGCTATGCCTGGCAGGATGCCGGCGTCAGCAGCCCCACGCAGGACGTGGACGTATCGGCCGAGCAGCTGCGCCAGCGCGCGGTGAACATCGACATCCCGTTCGAGAGTTTCAGCATCGGTGCGCACGGCGAGCGCATCCCGACCCGGCCGGGCGTCAAGGGCCGGCTGCAATTCCGCATCTCGGCCTGGAACGCGTGACCGCGATCGGCTTCACATCCCGCTAGCGTCGTCTGGCCGTAACCTCGCTCGGCCGGTGCGCGCGGGGCAAGCGGCCGGCGATTTTCGAACCTCGCATGGATTTGGCGAATGAGCAGGCATTACTTCGTGGGCAGCGGCATCGCGTCGCTGGCGGGCGCCGCTTTCCTGATCCGGGATGCGGGCGTGCCGGGCCAGGACATCGTCGTATTCGAGGCGAGCCCGGGTTTTGGCGGCGCGCTGGATGCACGCGGCAGCGCGGCCACCGGCTACCACATGTGCGGCAGCCGAATGTTCGCCGGGCAGGACGCCTGCACGTTCGATCTGATGGAGTCCATTCCCTCGGTCAGCAACCCGCATATCTCGGTGAACGAGGAGAGGCGGCGCGCGTCGGCCGGTCGCGGTGCCACGCGGCTGCGCTTGGTGGCGCCGCGCGGGCAGGCGGCCAAGGCGTGGGCCACCGGCCTGAGCGAACGCCATCGCGATGGCCTGGTGCAGCTGCTGCGCGCACCGGAGTCGGCGCTGCTGGGGCAGCGCATCGTCGACTGCTTCGACGAGGATTTCTTCTCTACCGCCTTCTGGCTGGAATGGTCCACGCCGTTCGCGCTGCGCCGCTGGCACAGCGCGGCGGAGTGGCGGCGCTACCTGCGCCGGCATACCGGCCACCTCGGTGCGCATGCGGACGCGGACGACATCCACCGCACGCGCTTCAGCCCCTACGAAAGCCTGGCGTTGCCGTTGCAGCGCTGGCTCGCCGCGCAGGGCGTGCGCTTCCAGATGCGCGCGTTGGTGGCCGACGTGGGGGTGGCCGACGATCCGCACGCGCTGCAGGTCACCGCGCTGCACCTGATCGAGGACGGCCTGGCGCGCCGACATGACCTGGAGGACGGCGACCGGGTGTTCATCACCCTCGGTTCGATGGCGGCCGACACCACCTTCGGCTCGATGATCGAGCCGGCGCCGCTGTCGCCCGGCCACGCGCCGGCCACCGATGCGTGGGCCTTGTGGCGGCGGCTGGCGCTGCAGCGCCCTGGCCTGGGCAACCCGCAGGCCTTCAGTGGCAGCGTCAACGATTCGCAGTGGACCTCGTTCACCGTCACCACCGACGACCCGAGCTTCCTCGCGCTGCTGGCCCGTTTCCGCGACAACGTGGGCCGGCAAGGCGAGCTGATCCGCTTCAATGGCTCGGGATGGCTGCTGACGCTGGCACTGTACCCGCAGCCGTTCTTCGTCGAGCAGCCCGACAGCGTGTCGGTGTGGTGGGGCTATGGGCTCGCGCACGACCGCCCGGGCGATCTGGTGCGCAAGCCGATGCGCGAGTGCACCGGCGCGGAGATCCTGGAAGAAGTGCTGTTCCAGCTGCAGAGCCCGGAGCGCGAGCGCGAGAACCTGCTGGCCGCGTCGAACTGCATCCCCTGCACGATGCCCTACGTCACCAGCCCGTTCATGCCGCGCGCCGCCGGCGACCGTCCCCCGCCCGTGCCGGCGGGTTCGCGCAACCTGGCCTTCCTGGGCCAGTACGTGGAGCTGGCCGAGGAGACCGCACTGACTATCGAATACTCCGTGCGCAGCGCGCAGGCCGCGGTGTACGCGCTGCTGGGGGTGGACCGTCCACTGCCGGCGGTGCGCGTGGACGACGACGTGCCGGAGGCGATGGTCGAGCGCCTGGTCAACGCCGCGCAGTGGACACCGTCGTGAGCCGCGCGCACCGTCAACCCGGCTGACATGGGCATGCCGGCGCGGGCCGCATCGCCCGCGTGACCGCGGTCTTGGGCACGGCGGTGGCACGCCGGGCGGATCATTCGCGCGATCGGGCGGTTCGCGGCGAAAGCCGCCTCGCCACCGCGCCCGGCTTGCTAGCCTTCGCGCCCCTCATGCCAGGAGCGCCCCGCGTGGCGGCGATCAGGACCATCGTGGCCGACGACCACCCGCTGGTGCGCACGGGGGTGCGCCGCGCGCTGGCGCCCGTTCCCGGCATCCGCGTGGTGGGCGAGGCCGACTCGGTGGATGCCTTGTTCGCGCTGTTGCAGGCGTGCGAGTGCGACGTGCTGCTGGTGGACCTGCACATGCCCGGCAGCAGGCATGCCGACGGCGCGCCGATGCTGTGGCAGTTGCAGGCGCGCTGGCCGGCCCTGCGGGTGCTGGTGTTCACCGTGCGCGACCATCTCGCGCTGATCGACTTGATCGCGGCCACGGGCGTGGCCGGCGTGCTGCTCAAGACCACACCGTTGCGCGAGCTGCCGCGCGCGATCGTGCAGGTGCATGCCGGCGGGCGTTACCCAGGCCCTTCGGGTAGCGGCGGCGTGCGCCATATCGGCTCTCCGGCCCGAGGGGCGTCCAGGCCGACGTTGACCGCACGCGAGCGCGAGGTATTCGAGCTGTTCGTGCGCGGAATGCGGGTTACCGAAGTGGCGCAACGACTGGACCGCAGCGTCAAGACGGTAAGCCGGCAGAAGCGTTCAGCGATGGCCAAGCTGCGCTTGCGCAGCCACGCCGAAGCCTATGCCTACGCCCGGGCGACGGGGTTGGCCTGACTCAGTGCGCGGACGCGCCCAGCTGGCGTGCGCCGGTGATGATCATCCGCAGCATCTGCGAAATCTGCTGGACCAGTTCTTCGTCGCGTTCCGGCGGCAGGTCCATCGCGGTGGCCCCCATCGCGAACACCAACCGGGTGATCGCCTTGGCGACCAGCGCCGGCTCGTGCAGCACCGCGCCATCGGCCGCGGCCAGCCGCACCAGGTCGTGCTGCAGTTCTTCCTCGAAGTAATTCAGCTCGCGCTCCACGGCGTGCTTGAACGCATCCGAGCCCACCGCGCCTTCGCGCAACAGCACGTGCAGCAGCTTGTCGTCGGCGCGCAGCTGCTCCATGAAGGTCTCCACCGAAACCCGGATCACGCTGCGCTCGGTGGAGGTCGCGCGCTCGCGCGCCTGGCCGATGATCGTGCGCAGCGAGCGGCCGGCCAGGTCGATCAGCGCCACGGCCAGCTCGTCCATGTCACGGAACTGCCGGTAGAAGCTGTTCGGCGCGATACCGGCCTCGCGGGCCACCTCGCGCAGGCTCAAGGTGGACAGGCTGCGGTGCGGCCCGATCAGCTTCAGCGCCGCAGCCAGCAGGTCCTCGCGCGAGATCGCCGGCTTGCGGGCCGGGGCAGTGTCGGGCAGGTCGGGGGCGGTAACGCTGGCGGGCATGATGGTTCCGGCGGACGCAAGGCTGAATCATAGCGCCTGCCGGAATATACAACTGTATACACAGCTGTGCGCGCATGCGTATAGTGCGCGCATGGCAGCTCTCCTGACTCCCACTTCGTCCTTCGATGCCACCCGGCGCTGGCTCGACCCGGCCTTCTTCGACTTCTGGGCCACGCGCCTGAATCCGCTGTGGACGTGGGAGCGCCCGCGTGCGCGCCTCATTGCCCGTCGCGAGGAAGGGGAGGGCGCGGTCACTTTGTTGCTGCAGGCCAATCGCCATTGGCGAGGCGTCGCGCCCGGTCAGCACGTGGAGCTTGGCGTGCAGCTTCAGGGCACGTGGTTGCGCCGGCATTACAGCCCCACCGTAATTGCGCCCGGCCGCCTGGAGATCACCGTCAAGACGCAGGCCGGCGGGCGGGTGAGCCCGCACCTGGCGCAACACGCCCGTATCGGCGAGGTGTTCGAGCTGGGACAGGGCTTCGGCGATTTCCGCTGGCCGCACGGCAACGCGCCGGTGCTGATGTTGGCCGCCGGCAGCGGCATCACGCCGATGCGCGCGCTGCTGCGCGCGCAGGCCGAACGCGGCCTGGACCGCGACATCACCCTGATGTACTGGACGCGCCGCCGCGAGGAGGCCTGCTTCGCGCAGGAACTGCTGGCGTTGGCGCACGCCCACCCGCGCCTGCGCGTGCAGCTGCACGTGACCGGCGAAGGCGCCGCGCGCGTGGACGCGCTCACGCCGTCGTACTGGCCGGCGCTGGAAGGCACGCAGGTGCTGGCCTGCGGGCCGGGCGGCTTCGTGCAGGCTGCGCGCGCGCGCGTGGCGGAGCAGGCAGCAGGCTACGAGGCCGAGGCCTTCAGCGCGCCCGAACAGACGCTGGCCGAAGACGGCGAGGTGGAGGTCGTGCTTGCCCGCAGCGGCCGCACGCTGCGCCTGCCGCGCGCCGTGTCGCTGCTCGAGGGCCTGGAAGCGCATGGGCTGAAGCCGCGCCACGGTTGCCGCATGGGCATCTGCAACACCTGTGTGTGCCAGCGCCAGAGTGGCGCCACCCGCCACCTGCTCAGCGGCCAGCGGCACGACGAGCCCGCCGCGCCGGTGCGCCTGTGCGTGCAGGCGCCGAGCACCGACCTGATCCTGGAACTCTGAGGAACCCCGCATGACCCGCCCCACCAACCGCGTGCTGACGCCGGCCGAACTGGATCGCTTCGGCGAGGAACTGGACGCGCTGCGCCGCCGCGTGACCGCCGACCTCGGCGCCCGCGATGCGATCTACATCCGCCGCATCGTGGCCGCCGTGCGCTGGACGGGCGTGGCCGGCCGCGCGCTGCTGTTCCTGGGCGCGTTCGTGCCGGTGCTGCTGTGGCCGGCGTGGATCGCCGGCACGCTGCTGCTGGGCCTGTCGAAGATCCTGGAGAACATGGAGCTCGGCCACAACGTCATGCATGGCCAGTACGACTGGATGGGCGATGCGCACCTGCAGGGCGCCACCTACGAGTGGGACATCGTCGCCACCGGCGACAACTGGCGCAAGACGCACAACTTCCGCCACCACACCTACACCAACGTGCGCGGCATGGACGACGACATCGGCTATGGCCTGCTGCGCATCTTCCCCGAGCAGCGCTGGCGCCCGTTCTACCTGCTGCAGCCGCCGATCGCGGTGGTGTTCGCGCTGCTGTTCCAGTGGGGCGTGGCGATCCAGGACCTGCGCGTGGGCCGCTGGTTCACCGGCAAGATGAAGACCCGCCAGCTGCTGCGCATCGCCCGCCCGGTGGGCCGGAAGGCCGCGCGCCAGTTACTCAAGGATTACGTAGTGTTCCCGCTGCTGGCCGGCCCGTTCTTCCTGCCGGTGCTGCTGGGCAACCTGGTCGCTAACGGCATGCGCAACGTCTGGACGTTCGTGGTGATCTTCTGCGGCCACTTCACCGCCGACGCCGAAGTGTTCCCCAAGGAATGCATCCGCGACGAGTCACGCGGGCACTGGTACCTGCGCCAGCTGCGGGGTTCTTCCAACATCAGCGGCGGCCCGGTGATCGACGTGCTCACCGGCAACCTCAGCCACCAGATCGAACACCATTTCTATCCGGACCTGCCGGCGAACCGCTACGCCGCGATTGGCCGCGAGGTGAAGCAGATCTGCGCGCGCTACGGCCAGCACTACAACACTGGCTCGTTGCCGCGGCAGTTCGGCCAGGTGGCGTGGCGCATCCTGCGCCACGCACTGCCCAGCCGCGCCCCGGCGCCCCAGCCGCTGGTGCAGCAGGGCGCCTGAGGCCCGCGCTCAGCGCGACGCGAGCGGCAGCTGCGCCAGCGTCTCGCGCGCGATGGCATCCAGCCGCGTGGCGCTGTCGTCCTTGCGGCTCACGGTGCCGCGGTTGAGCGCGCGCCACACCACGCGGATCGACGAGCGCTCGATCGCCTCCACCTGCAGCGCGCCTTCGGTATAGCGTGCACGGCGGATATCCATCACCGGCGCACCGTCGCCACCGGGCACCACCATCTGCGAACACCCGTTGCTGGTGCACTCCACCGCCGCTTGCGGCGTGGGCTGGCTGCCGACGCCCTCGTCGCGCAGCAGCACCTGCTCGCCATCGCGCACGCCCACGCGGTAGGCGACCAGGAAATCGGCCTGCGACGCGCTCGGCGCGAGCGTGTAGCCCTTGGCCTGCAGGGCGCGATCCAGCGCGGCTTGCAGGCGCGTGCGGAACTGCGGGTCCAGCACGCGCGGGTCGGATTCGGCGGGCAACTGGGCCGGCATCGGCACCCAGGCGTAGTGCGGACCCGGCAACTGCGTGGCCGGCATCGACACCGTGACCTGGCTGGTGGGCGCCACGCGCGCGCCCATGTCGCTGGAACAACCGCTGCCCGCCAGCAGGCACAGCGCCCCTATACCCACGATAAGCCGATAACGCATGACTGCCTGCTCCTTGCCGGTCGAGGTGGGCCGAGCATAGCCGAGCGTCCGCTTGTCCGCCGTGTGCAAGCGGCGGGCGTGCCCACGGCTTGGAAAAATCGCATGAGGTGGCGGATCGTGCCGGCGACTTCGCGCCGACTTCACCGAGGCGATCCACCGTGGCCGCCCCAACCTCACGGAGTGCCGCATGGATTTCATCGCCTTCGCCTTCGCCCTCGCGCTGCTGTTCGCGCTGGGCGGGCTGTCCACCCGCATGGCATGGCGCCGCGCCCATCCGCGTGGTCGCTGGCGTATGGCCGCGGCAGGCTTCTGGTGCGCGGGCGGCGCCTGGGCGGCCGCGGCCTGGCACGAGCCATCCATGGACACCCGTGGCCTGATCCACGACACCGCGCTGCCGTTTGCCGCCCTGGCCTACCTGTTCACCCTGCTCGGCGTGCTGGCATCCGCGTGGGCCGCGTGGGGCTGGCGCGTTCACGCCACCGCCGCTCGCGGGCCACTAGCCTGACCCTCCATTGAGGAGACGAAGATGGACAAGCAGCGAGTGGGCGGCAGTGACGCCAATCCGATCTACCGGGTCACGGAGACGGCGGGCGCGCAGCAGCGCGACAAGTACGTGGTCGGCGATACCGGCGTGGCCTTCGATACGCTGGAGGCGGCCGAGGCGGCCGCCCGCGAGCTGGATACGCTGACCCCGCCGCGCCCCTGAGGGCCCGGCGTCAGGCGGTCGGCGCGCCGGTATGCGGCGTGTCGATCAGCTTGGAAAGATCAAAGCCCTGGCGGCGCGCCTCGTCCAGGAACAGCAAGCGCGAGGCGGCGTCGAGCTGCGGCTGGCGCGCCAGCAACCACAGGTATTCCCGGTTCGGCGTGCCCACCAGCGCGACCTGGTAGTCCGCGTCGAGCTTCAGCACCCAGTAGTCGCCCTTGGTGAAGGGAATCCAGCGCAGACCTTCGGGCAGGAAACTCACCTCCAGCTTGCTGTTGCCCGCGTCCACCGGCGTGGCCTGCCCGACGGATTCCTCGACCTTGCCCTCCACCCGGCAACGGTTGCGCACGTTGACCTTGCCGTCCTCGTCCAGCGCGTAGTGCGCGGAGACGTCGGTGGCATTGGCCGGCTCGTAGCGCATGGGCAGCCGCGCGATCTCGTACCAGGTGCCCAGGTAGCGCTGCAGGTCGAGCGATGGAATGGCGACAACGTCGGAATGGGTCACGGGCAACTCCGCTAGGGGCAGGGCGCTCACCGTAGGGCGCGCCGCATCAACCGCGCGTGGTCGCCGCGTGGTGGGCGCGTGTTGGCTGAGGCGCCCGGCCCGGCGCCTCGCGAATGCCCCTGCCAAGCGCTGGGCCGGCGCCGCTACGCCGGGCGGGCAGCTCAGCGCTGGGCCCGCGCCCGCGCCATGGCCTCGCGGAACTCGTCGGCCGATAGCTGCCCATTGCCATCGGCATCGAGCTGGTCGAAGCGTTTGGCGATACGCGGCAGCGAAGCGTCGGCTTCCGCGCGGCTGATCTGGCCGTCGTGGTTCGTATCGGCCGCGCGGAAACGCTCCGCCGCCTGCGCGAGGCGCTCGCGCTGCGCGTCGGTGAGCGAGGACGCGGCCGGCGCCTGGGCCGACGCGATGAGCGGCCAGGACAAGGCGGCCAGGGACATGAGGGCGAGCCATCGCATGCGGGCGCTCCGTGGCATCAGCGGCCGCCCGGGCAGGCGATGGTTTCGCCCGCGGCAGTGCGGCAACTGCCGGTATGGGTGACGTGCCCATCGGCGACCTGGGTCGCGCCGACGTAGCTACCGCCGTTGCGGCCGGTGGCGGTGGTACTGCGGCTGCCGTCGAGCTGGCCGTCGGCGTCGCGGGCGATGTTGCCGCTGCTGGCGAGCGTGCCGCCCTGCGCGCCTTGCGCACTAAATGATCCGGCGTGCGCGGCGCTGCCGTCGGCCTGCCGGCTGAAGCTGCCCTGGCGCTGCGCCTGCCCGCCGGCCGCACCGACCACCGCCGCGCTGCTGCCGCCGTGCACATTGCCCTGGCGATCGCCCACGAGGTGGTGGCCACGTGCATACGCACCACGCGCGTTCTGGCCGGCGGCGACGGTTCCGGCCGCGCGGCCGTCCGCTCCGGCGGCCACGCCGTGCGCGCGCACACGTCCGGCGTCGGCATCGGCGCTGTGCAGGGAGAGGCCGGCGGCGCACAGCACCGCCAGGCAGAGGGGAAGGGTAGACGTCGCTCTCATGTCGGGGCTCCTGTTCGGCGGTCGGAATGCCGCCGCAGGACACGCTAGCGCCGCCGTGGCCGCAGGGTCGCCCGCATCGGCGAGCAGATGTTTCTGACGCCGGGTGTCGAAACATTTGCTTACACCTCGGCCGGCGGCCGCATTGCCCGGAGCGATCGCGTGGCCCGATAGTGGCGCCATGGACGACACCCTGCCCCGGCTGCTGCTGGTCGACGACGATCCGCGCCTGCGCGAGCTGCTGGCCCGCTACCTGGAGGGGCAGGGCTTCCAGGTGCGCGGCGTCGGCGATGGCACCCAGATGCGCCATGCGCTGGATCGCGGCCACTACGACCTGATCGTGCTCGACCTCATGCTGCCCGGCGACGATGGCCTCACCTTGTGCCGCGACCTGCGTGGCCGCGGCGACCATACGCCGGTGGTGATGCTCACGGCCAAGGGCGACGAGATCGACCGCATCCTCGGCCTGGAGATCGGCGCCGACGACTACCTGCCCAAGCCGGTCAGCCCGCGCGAACTGCTTGCGCGCATCCGCGCCGTGTTGCGACGTGCCGGCCCTGCGGGCGCCGGCGCGCCGCAGCCGCAGGGCGGCACGATGGCAATCGGCGCGCACCGGTTGGACCTGGCCACGCGCGTGCTGCGCCGGGGAGAGGAGGAAGTGCTGTTGACCACGGCCGAATTCGCCGTGCTGTCGGTACTGCTGCGCCATCCGCACCAGCCGCTGAGCCGCGACCGCCTGATGAGCCTGGCCCACGGTCGCGAACACCAGGCCTTCGAGCGCAGCATCGATGTCACCGTGGCGCGGCTGCGCAAATTGGTCGAACGTGACAGCCATGCGCCGCGCGTGATCCAGACCGTGTGGGGGGTGGGGTACGTGTTCGTGCCGCCCCCGGCCGGGGACGTGGCGTGATCCGCCTGCGACCGCGCAGCGTGTTCGGCCAGCTGGTGCTGGTGTTGGCCCTGGTCCTGCTCGGCGCCGCGCTGTGGACGGTGGTGCTCACGCGCGAGGTCGCGCTGCCATCCGATGGACCGCAACGCCTGCGTGCGCTGGCCGGCTTCGCCGATGCCGCCGAGGCGATGGCGCGGCAGCAGTCCCCGCAAGCGGCGGTGGACTGGCTGCGCCAGGCCGGCCTGGAGGTGCGCACCGAAGCGCCCGGCCGCGCGATGCCCTTGGCGGAGCGACTCGGCGCGGTAGCCGTGCCGCGGCTGGCACCGGGCCGCAGCTTGCGGCGCGAGCGCGGCGACACCGGCAGCCGGTGGTGGCTTGGGCTGGCCACGCCAACGCCGGTGTGGGTCGCGCTGCGCAGCGATCCGCCGCGGGTAGCGCGCCGCTGGTCGCTAGGCATGCTGGCGGGCTTGGCGCTGCTGACATGGCTGGCGGCGGCCGGCTTCGCGCGCCGCCTCGTACAGCCGCTGCGCGCGCTGGCCAGGCAGGCGCCAACGCTCGTGCAGGGCGAGCCGTTGCATCCGCTCGCGCCCGGTGCGCCCCGCGAAGTGGAAGAACTTGCCGCCGCACTGGCGCAGGCCAGTGCCGAAGCGCGCGAAGTCGCCGCCGAGCGCGCGGTGATGCTGGCCGGCATCTCGCACGACCTGCGTACGCCGCTGACGCGATTGCAGTACGCGCTGGCGTTGCTGCCGGAAGCCGAACCCGCGCTGCGCGAAGGCATGGAGCACGACATCGCCGAGATCGACGCGATCCTGTCGCAGTTCATCGCCTATGCGCGCGACGGACGCGACGAAGCGATGCAGCCGCTCGACCTCGCCAGCCTGTGTGCCGGCGTGCTGTCGGCCCATCACGCCGGGTGGCGCGTCGTGCTGCCGCCGCAAGCGCCGATGCGCGGCCGGCCGGTTGCGCTGGCGCGCGCGATAGAGAACCTGGTCGGCAATGCGCAGCGGCATGGCGCGGCACCGTTCGAGCTGGCGCTCTCGCCCGAGGCCGGGGGCTGGCGGCTGGAGGTGGCCGACCACGGCCCCGGCATGACGCCTGTACAAGCCGCGCAAGCCATGCGGCCGTTCGTGCACGACGCGCGCGCTGGTGGCGCCGGCCTGGGCCTGGCGATCGTCGAGCGCATCGCCCGCCAGCATGCGGGGGCCTTGCGGCTGGAAGCCAACCTCCCGCACGGCCTGCGCGCCGTCCTCCAACTCTCTGCTGGAAACGCCGAATGAAGCCCTGGATCGTCCTGTGTGTGGTCCTGCTCGCCGCCTTCGTGAACGCCGCGCCCGCAGGAGAATGGCGCGCACTGCGCGGTGCCGACAGCGTGTTGCCGCCGGGCAGCCGCGTGGAAAAGGCGCTGCGCTACGGCGATGACCCGACGCAGCTGCTGGATGTGTACATCCCCGCCCAGGCGCGGCAATCGCCGATCCTGCTGATCGTGCACGGCGGCGGTTGGCGCCGCGGCGGCCGCGACAACCCCGGGTTGGCGCAGCCCAAGGCCGCGCACTGGCTACCGCGCGGCTATGTGGTCGTCTCGGTCGACTACCGCCTCCTGCCCGAGGCCGGTCCGCTGCAGCAGGCCGACGATGTGGCCCATGCCGTGGCCTGGGTGCAGCGGCATGCCGAGCGATGGGGCGCCGACCCCGGCCGCGTCGTGCTGATGGGGCATTCGGCGGGCGCGCATCTGGTGGCGTTGCTGGGCAGCGATGTGTCACGCCTTGCCGCGGCCGGGGCGACGCGCCCGCTGGGCGTGGTGGCGCTGGATAGTGCGGTGATGGATGTGCCGCAGATGATGCAGGCGCCGCGCCACCTGCGCCTGTATGACGATGCGTTTGGCACGAATCCAGATGACTGGCGCCGCGCCTCGCCGTACCACCATCTGGGTCGTGATTCACTGCCGATGCTGGCCGTGTGCTCCAGCCGGCGGGTGGACAGCTGCCCGCAGGCGCAAGCGCTGTCCCGCAGAGCGGCCGGGTTCGGGGTGGCGATTGAGGTGTTGCCGGAGGATCTGTCGCACATGCAGATCAACCGTGCGCTGGGTGAGGCGTCGGCGTACACGGCAGCGGTGGACCGCTACATCGACGGCTTGCTGGCCCCGCGCAGGTAAAGCCGCCGGCGAGTCGGTGCGCGGGTGGCGGGCCATGGTGTCCTTTCCGACGACGCCACTCACGAGGCGCTCCCGCATAGTGCATGCCCGTGCTGTGGGTCTCGACCTGGCGCATGGCGAGGTACGTGCACCGCTTGCGCAAGATCAACGCACCTCGCCCTCGCGCCGGCGGTAACCGATGGCTTCCATCAGGTGCGCGCGTTCGATGCGAACGCTGTCGCCGAGATCGGCGATGGTGCGCGCCACCCGCAGGATGCGATGCAGCGAGCGCGCGGATAGCTGCCATTGCTCGATGGCCTGTTCGAGCAGCCGCTCGTCCGGCGCCGACAACACGCAGTCGCGCGCGGTCAGCGCGGCGTCCAGGTGCGCGTTGAGCCGGCCGGCGCGCTCAACCTGGCGTCGTCGCGCCTCCGCCACGCGCTGGGCGACGCGCGTCGAATCCTCGCTGCGTGGCGCCTGCTGCCGTAGCGCGCTCGGCGGCAGGCGGGGTACTTCGATGTGCAGGTCGATGCGCTCCAGCAAGGGGCCAGACAGCCGGGCGCGGTACCGGGTGATGGCATCGCCCGTACACCGGCAGCGTCCACTGGCATCACCGGCCCAGCCGCACGGGCAGGGGTTCATGGCCCCGACCAGCTGGAAGCGGGCGGGAAATTCCACGTGGCGCGCCGCGCGCGACAGGCTGATGAGGCCCGACTCCAGCGGCTCGCGCAGCACCTCCAGCGTGTGCCGCGACCACTCCGGCAGCTCGTCGAGGAACAGCACGCCGTGATGCGCGAGCGAAATCTCGCCCGGCCGCGCGATCGGGCCGCCGCCGGCCAGCGCCACCGCGCTGGCGGTGTGATGAGGCCTCCGGAAAGGGCGCTGGCGCCAGCGCGCCGTATCCAGCCCCTGCGTGCTGGCCGAGGCGATCGCGGCGACCTCCAGCGCTTCACTCGCCTCCAGCGGCGGCAGCAGCCCGGGCAGGCAGGCCGCGAGCAGCGTCTTTCCGCTTCCGGGGCTGCCGCACAAGAGCAGGTGGTGCCCGCCGGCCGCCGCGATTTCCAGCGCGCGTCGCGCCTGCGGCTGGCCGCGCACCTCGGCCAGGTCGGGGCCGCACGGTGCCAGCGTGGCTGGCGTTTCCGTCTCCACCGCTGCGGGCCACGCCTGTTCGCCACGCAGCGCGGCGCAGACCTGGAGCAGCGTGCGCGCCGGGCGCGGCGCGGCATGCGTCGCCAGCATGGCTTCGGCCGTGTTCGCCTCGGGAAATACGAGGCGACGTCCATCCGCCTGCGCGGCGAGCGCGGCGGTCAGTACGCCATCCACGCCGCGCAGCTCCCCGGTCAGTGCCAGCTCGCCCACGAACTCCAGGCCGGCCAGCGCATCGCGATCCAGTTGCCCGCTCGCGGCCAGGATGCCCAGCGCGATCGGCAGGTCGAACCGGCCGCCCTCCTTGGGCAGATCGGCGGGCGCCAGATTGATGGTGATGCGCCGCGCGGGGAACTCGAACTGCGCGCAGAGCAACGCAGCACGCACGCGTTCGCGTGATTCGCGTACCGCCGCTTCCGGCAACCCGACGATCTGCGTCGACGGCAGGCCGCCGGACAGATGCACTTCAACCCTGACCTCCGGAGCCGCCACGCCCACGCGTGCACGACTGTGCACGAGCGCCAGGCCCATGCGGCTGCTCGGGGCGAAGTGTCAGCCGGGCTGGCCGTTGCGCGCTTCGAGCGCTGCGACGGTTTTTTCCAGCGCCTCGAGTTTCTCGCGCGTGCGCAGCAACACCGCGCGCTGCACGTCGAACTCCTCGCGCGTCACCAGGTCCAGCCGCGACAGCCCGGCCTGCAGCACGTTCTTGAAGCTGGCCTGCAGCTCGTCGCGCGATTCGCGCAGGCCCGGCGGCACGAGGTCGCTGAGGCGGCGGGCGAGGTCGTCGAGGTGGTTGAAATCGATCATGGAAGGTCTCCGGTAGGCCGGGCCAGCATCGGCTGGACGGCCGGCGCGCGCCATCGGTGGCGCGGTGTCTATGACGTAAGGATAAGCCTCGACCCGCTCGCCGCAATGGACGGGTTATTCTTCGCGACCGGAAACCGAGGGGACCGCCCGATGAAAATGATCATGGCCATCGTCAAGCCGTTCAAGCTGGACGACGTGCGCGAGGCGCTGGCCGGCTGCGGCGTGGCCGGCATCACCGCCACCGAGGTCAAGGGCTTCGGGCGCCAGAAGGGCCACACCGAGCTATACCGCGGCGCGGAATACGTGGTGGATTTCCTGCCGAAGGTGAAGATCGAGGTCGCGGTCACCGACGACCAGGTCGAGCAGGTGGTGGAAGCCATCGTGCGCGCGGCGGGCACGGGCAAGATCGGCGACGGCAAGGTGTTCGTCTACGACCTGGGCAGCGTGGTGCGCATCCGCACCGGCGAACTGGACGCCGACGCGCTGTAGCGCGCCGGCATGGCGGCTCAGGCCGCCTCGCCCTTCATGCGGCGGTAGAAGCGCTTCCAGCCGGTGCGGATGCGGCGCACCCAGCCCGGCTCGGCGGTGAGCGCGGCCTGCTCGGCCGAAGGCGCCACGCCGGTCAGGCGCTGCTGCATCTTCAGCAGGTTGGCGTTGTCGCTGCGGCGCAGCTGGCGCGAGATCGGGTTCTCGCGCAACCAGCGCGGGAAGCGCCAGGCGGAGGTGAAGTCGATCAGCACCGGCACGCCGGCGCTCACCACCACGTTGGTGCCGTGCAGGTCGTTGTGGGTGATGCCGGCCGAGTGCAGCTTGTCCAGCGCGTCCTGCAGGTCCTTGAAGACTTCCTGCCCGACCAGCGCGCTCGCGCTGAGCGTCTCGCCCGGAATGAACTCCATGCCCAGCGCCAGCCCGCCGAGCGTGCCCAGCAAGGCAGGCGCGTGGCGCCAGCCCTTGAGCTGCTCCAGCATGCGCGCCTCGTGGCGGACCATCAGGCGGGCGACCGGCGCCAGCAGCGTGCGGCGATAACGGCTGTAGTCCTTCACCACGGCCGGCCGGCCGTTGACGTGGGTGCGGTAGACATTGGGCTCGAGCAGGCGCGTGCCTTCCTTCAACAGGACAGGGGCCGAAAGGTCGGCACCGAGAACGGTGGACTCGCGCATGTTCATCTCGAACTCCTCAGGATCCCGCGCCGGAAGAAAGGGTGGGGCGGCGGCGGGGGGATACGCCGGGACCGGGACACGGTCTGGCGACGGCGGGAATTTTAGAACTCGCCAGTCTTCAAATACTGAATGTTAAAAAAATGCAATGTTCCGCGAATGGAACGCGCGGGGTGGGGCTCAGCGGCCAGTGGCCACGGGCCGAACGCTGCCGCTGCCCAGCAGGACCGCCGCGGCCAGAACCGCGGCCACGCAGGTCAGGGCCAGCGACAGGCTGCTGGCGTGCGCGATGAAGCCGATCAGTGCGGGCCCGGCCAGCGAGCCGGAGTAACCCATCGCCGAGACGGCCGCCACTGCCACCTGCGGGCTCGCGCCCGCCTGGCGGCCCGCGGCGGAGAACGCCAGCGGGGCGATGTTGGCCGCCCCCAGGCCGGCGATGGCGTAGCCGGCCAGCGCCCAAGCGGCGGAGGCGGTCCACAGCGCCAGCGCGAGTCCGCCCACGGCCAGCGTGGTGCCGACCAGCAGCACCGGCATGCCGCCGTGCCGTGCCACCCAGCGGTCGCCCGCGAAGCGGCCCGCGGTCATGGTGAGCGCGAACAGCGCGTAGGCGCCGCCGGCGCGCGCGGTATCCACTTGTTGCAGGGTGTTGAACGCGATCGCGCTCCAGTCGAGCATCGCGCCTTCCATCAGGAAGGTGGCGAAGGCCATGCCGCCGAGCAGCAACAGGCGGCCATGCGGCCAGTGCCAGCCGCCGCCGCCCTCGCCGGCCGGGAGCAGGTGGGGCGCGCCGCGCCACAAACACAGTGCGTTGAGCAGCAGCGCGGGCAGCACCGCGGCCCACGGCGCGGCGCCGAGCCACAGCATCGCCGCCACGCCGCCGGCGCCCAGGATGCAGCCCACGCTGAAACAGCCATGGAAGCCGGACATGAGCGGGCGCGTGGCGCCACGTTCGACGGTCACCGCGTGCAGGTTGATCGCCACGTCCATGCCCCCGAGCGCGGCGCCGTACACGAACAGCACGCACGCCAGGCCGACGTCGCTCGATACGAAGCCCAGCGCGGGCAGGCACAGCATGCCGAGCCCGCCGAGCAGCACGATCAGCCGCCGGCAACCCAGGCGTAGCGCCGCCCAGCCCGCGGCGGGCATCGCGCAGACCGAGCCGACGCCTAGCGCCAGCAGCAACAGGCCCAGTTCGGCTTCGCCGGCGTGGAGCCGGTCGCGCGCGTAGGGCACCAGCGGTGCCCATGCCGACAGGTTGATGCCGGCGACGAGGAAACTGCCGCGCGTGGCCCATTCGAGCGCACGCGAAGACGGCGACGGGCCGACGCTCACGCGCGCGTCGGCCTGTGCCATCCGTCCGCGATCACTCGCCCAGGGCGCGGGCGACGAACGGCGGGGAGACCAGCACGCCGGTATGCAGGTGCGCGGTGTAGTACAGGGTATCGAAGCCCTTGGCCTGCGCATCGTCCTGGCGGAAGGCGAAGTCCGCGCCGGCCTGCTTGCGCGCCAGCGTCACGCTCCACCAGCCGGTCGGGTAGCACGGCTGCGGGAACGGCAGGGTCTTGAACGACTGGAAGCCGGCCTTGCCCATCTCCTGGCGCATTTCCTTGATCAGGTCCAGCAGCGCCAGCGGCGATTCAGACTGCTGCACGAGGATGCCATCGTCCTTCAACGCGCGGAAGCAGCTCTCGTAGAAGGCCTTGTTGAACAGCCCCTCGGCCGGGCCGACCGGGTCGGTCGAATCGACGATCACCACGTCCACGCTGCCGGCCGGGCAGTTGGCCATGTAGGCCACGCCGTCGTCGAACAGCAACTCGGCGCGCGCGTCGCCGTTGGATTCGCACAGCTCGGGGAAGTGCTTCTCCGACATGCGCGTGACCTGCTCGTCGATGTCGCACTGGGTGGCGCTCTCCACGCCCGGGTGCTTGAGCACTTCGCGCAGGGTGCCGCAATCGCCGCCGCCGATGATCACCACGCGCTTGGGCGCGGCGTGGGTGAACAGCACCGGGTGGCTGATCATCTCGTGGTAGAAGAAGTTGTCCTTGCTGGTGAGCATCATCGCGCCATCGATGACCATCAGCTTGCCCCAGTCGGTGCTGTCGTAGATCTCGATCTTCTGGAACGGCGACTGCACCTCGTCCAGCTTGCCGGTGATGCGGAAGCCGATCGCCGAGCCGGTGGGCTGGAAATGCTCGATGTACCAGTTGTCGTTGCTGCTCATGGGGATCCTGTGCGGCGGGCCCGGTGGCCGGGGGCCAGGGGGCGGGCGGGAAGAGGGCGCGCATTGTAGCGAAGGCGCCCGCACGCGTCCGTTACCATCCACGGACAGGCGCCGGGGAGCGGCGCCGTCTCGGGGGAGAACGGGGATGACGGATGTCGTGGCGCATCGCGCGCTGATCGAGCGGCTGGAAGGGGAAGCGGCACGCGCGCCGGGCCGGTACCGCGCCAAGGTGGCGCTGCTCGCCCTGGCCGGCTTCGCCGTGCTGGGCGGCGCGCTGGTGCTGGCGCTCGGGGTGTCGGTCGGGCTGGTGGTGCTGCTGGTGGCGATCAGCCCGCTGTTGCTGCTGAAGCTGTTCAAGGTCGTCTGGATCCCGATCGCCTTCGGCTGGATGCTGCTGCGCAGCCTGTGGGTCCGCTTCGACGCACCGTGGGGCTACCGGCTCGGCAAGCACGAGGCCCCCGCCCTGCAAGTCGAGGTGGAGCGCCTGCGCCGCGAGACCGGCGCGCCCCGCCTGCACGGCATCATCATCGACCGCGACCTCAACGCCGCGGCCGCCACGGTGCCGCGCGCGCTGGGGCTGTTCGGCCACCGCCATTACCTGGTGCTGGGCCTGCCGCTGATGCAGGCGCTGGACCCGCAGCAGTTCGCCTCGGTGATCGCGCACGAATTCGGCCATTTCGGCGGCGGCCATGGCCGCTTCGGCGGCTGGGTGTACCGGGTACGGGCCAGCTGGGACCGCGTGCTGGCGCAGCTGCAGGCGCGCCGTTCGTGGACGAGCGCGTTGTTCGTGCGTTTCTTCCGTTGGTACGCGCCGTACTTCAACGCATACAGCTTCGTGCTGGCGCGCAACCAGGAATACCAGGCCGACGCCATGGCCGCCCGCATCGCCGGCGCCCGCGTGGCGGGCGATGCGCTGGTGCGGGTGAACCTGGGCAGCGAGCGGCTCGCGCAGGATTTCTGGCCCGGCATGCAGCGCCGCGGCGCCACCGAGGCGGCGCCGCCGACGCGGCTGTATCGCGACATGGCCGACAGCCTGCGCCAACCGCACGAGGACGACGCGCGCCGCCTGCAGCGCCTGCTCGCGCGCCCGCCGGGCCATGACGACACCCACCCCACGCTGGCGCAGCGCCTGGCCGCGCTCGCGGTGACCCCGGCATTGGTGCCCCCGCCCACGCGCAGCTTCGCCGAGGCCTACCTGGGCGACCTGCTGCCCCGGCTGGAGCACGAATTCAGCGAGCAATGGCGCCGCCAGGTCGAGTTCGACTGGCGCGAAAGCCATCGCCAGCGCGCTGCCGATGTGCAGCGGCTGGCCGAGCTGGAGGCGATGCCGGTGCGCGGTGCCGACGAGGCGGTCGAGCATGCGCGGCTATCCGAGGCTCTGGTGCCGGGCGTGGAGGCGATGGCGCTGTACCGCAAGGCGCTGGAACAGGCGCCCGCCGATCCCTTCGTGCACTTCCGCCTCGGCGTGCTGATGCTGGAGGCGGACAATGCGGCCGGCGTGGCGCACCTGCGGCGGGCAATCAGCCTGGATGCGCAGTGCCGCGAGGTCGCCCTTCAGCACCTGGCCAGGTATTACCGCGAGCGCGGCGACGCCGCCGGCGAGGACGAGATCGCCACCGAGTGGCAGCAAATGCAGGACGCCCGCCTGCGCGGCTACCACGCGCGCAACGAGCTGGGCGCCAAGGACGTCTTCCTCGCCCACGGCCTGGATGCGTCGACGCTGGCCGCGCTGCGCGCGGTGCTCGATGCGCAGCGCAGCGTCGCCAAGGCCTGGCTGGTGCGCAAGCAGTTGCCCGGCGACGATGGCGGCGTGCCGCACTACGTGTTGCTGGTGGCCTGGCGCGGCCTGATCTACAGCGAGGCAGAGCGGCTCAAGCGCCTCGTGGACGCCATCGAGCTGCCGGGCACCTTCATCGTGTTCGCCGGCAACCGCCAGTACCGCGCGGCGGCGCGGCGGCTGCGCAAGGCCGCGGGGGAGCCTGTTTACCGCAAGTAGCCATGGGAGGTGGGTAGAATGCGCGTCCCCTGCGCCTGTCCCCGGAAACGCCCATGACCTGGTCCATCGACCAAGCCCGCAAGACCTACTCGATCCCGCACTGGGCCGATGGGTATTTCGACGTCGACGCGGCGGGGCACGTGGTGGTCAGGCCGACCGGTGCCCAGGGCCCGGTGGTGTCGCTGCCGGAAGTGGTCGACGCCGCGCGCGCCTCCGGCGCCAAGCTGCCGCTGCTGGTGCGCTTCCCGGACATCCTCGGCGAGCGCCTGGGCAAGCTGCAGGCCGCCTTCGGCCAGGCACAGGCCGACTGGGACTACGCCGGCGGCTATACCGCGGTGTATCCGATCAAGGTGAACCAGCATCGCGGCGTCGCCGGCACGCTGGCCTCGCACCATGGCGAGGGCTTCGGCCTGGAAGCGGGCAGCAAGCCGGAACTGATGGCCGTGCTGGCGCTCTCGCGCCCGGGTGGGCTGATCGTCTGCAACGGCTACAAGGACCGCGAGTACATCCGCCTGGCGCTGATCGGCCGCAAGCTGGGCCTGCAGACCTTCATCGTCATCGAGAAGCCCTCCGAGCTGAAGCTGGTGTTGGAAGAGTCGCGCCGGCTGGACGTGAAGCCCGGCCTGGGCGTGCGCATGCGCCTGGCTTCGCTGGGGGCGGGCAAGTGGCAGAACAGCGGGGGCGACAAGGCCAAGTTCGGCCTTTCGCCACGCCAGGTGCTGGACCTGTGGAAGTCGCTGCGCGATACCGAATACGCCGACTGCCTGAACCTGCTGCACTTCCACATGGGCTCGCAGATCTCCAACGTGCGCGACATCGCCAACGGCATGCGCGAAGCGACCCGCTACTTCGTCGAGCTCTCGCGCCTGGGCGCGAAGATCAGCCATGTCGACGTCGGCGGCGGGCTGGGCATCGACTACGAGGGTACCCGCTCGCGCAGCTACTGCTCGATCAACTACGGCCTGCATTCGTACGCCAGCAATATCGTCCAGCCGCTGGCCAGCGCGTGCGAGGAGCACGGGCTGCCGCAGCCGCGCATCGTCACCGAGTGCGGCCGCGCGATGACCGCGCACCACGCGGTGCTGATCGCCAACGTCTCGGAAGTGGAGCAGGCGCCGGAGGGGCGCGTGCCGGACGCGCACGACGACGAGCCGCCGGCGATCCGCCACCTGCGCGAGATCCACGAGGAGCTGGACGTGCGCCCGGCGGTGGAGTTGTTCCAGGAGGCGCAGCATTTCCATGCCGAAGGCCTGTCGGCCTACGCCCTGGGCCAGATCGACCTGGTGCACCGCGCGCGCATCGACGACTTGTTCTACGCCATCGCCCACGGCGTGCGCGCGCGCCTGAGCTTCGACGAGAAGAGCCATCGCCCGCTGCTGGACGAGCTCAACGAGCGGCTGGTCGACAAGTATTTCGTCAACTTCAGCGTATTCGAGTCGATCCCGGACGTGTGGGCGATCGACCAGGTGTTCCCGATCGTGCCGATCGAGCGCCTGGACGAGGTGCCCGAGCGCCGTGGCGTGGTCTGCGACATGACGTGCGACTCGGACGGCATGGTCAAGACCTACGTCGAGAACGAGAGCCTGGATACCTCGCTGCCGTTGCATGCGCTGCGCGCGGGCGAGTCCTACCGCATCGGCTTCTTCCTGGTCGGTGCATACCAGGAGATCCTCGGCGACATCCACAACCTGTTCGGCGACACCGACGCGGTCGAAGTGGCCGTGGACGGCAGCGGCTATCGCATTGCCCAGCAGCGCCGTGGCGATACTACCGACGTGATGCTGGACTACGTCGGCTACCGCCTGGACGACCTGCGCGGCGCCTACGCCGAGCGCATCGCCGCCGCGCAACTGCCGGCGCCGCAGGCGCAGGCACTGGCCGACGCACTGGAAGCCGGCCTGACCGGCTACACCTACCTCTCCGACGAACCGCTGGCCTGAGCCCGCGCGCGCGGCGCGCGCCCACCGGGCAGCGCCGCCACCTGCGCGGCTACCGCCTCGCGCACGAGCGAGGCCAGTGCATCGACCGCCGGCGAATCGCTGGCGCGATGCAGGTGCAGCGCCACCGTGGGCATCGCAGGCAGGCCGTGCGCCCGCGGGTCGAGCACGCGCAGGCCGCGCGGCAGGCACAGGGGCGTGCGGAGGGTAATGCCCAGGCCGGCTTCCACCGCCGCCCACACGCCGGCGAGGCTGGCGCTGCTGAAGGCCACGCGCCAAGCAATGCCGGCCTCGTCCAGCGCCGCGATCGCGGCGCTACGCATCGGGCAGGGCGCATCGAGCATGGCCAGGGGCAGCGGTGCCGCCTGCGGGCCGGCGAGCGTACTTCCCACGACGGGGCCCACCCAGCACAGCGGCACCTGGGCCAGCGTCTGCGGCGACAGCGAGGCAGGCAGTGTCGGGCCGGCCCAGGCCAGTGCAAGGTCGAACTGCCCCGCGGCGAGGCCCTCCACCAATGCCGCGCCGCGCGCGATCTGCGCCTCCACCTGCAGCCGCGGATGCGCGCGGCCGAAGCGGCCCAGCACGGCCGGCAGCAGCTGCTCGCCGAATTCCGCCTGCAGGCCGAGGCGCACTTCGCCTTGCCAATGCGCGCCGTCGAGCGCGGCGACCGCTTCGTCGTTCAAGGCCAGCAGGCGGCGCGCGTAGCCGTGCAGCACTTCGCCGGTCGGCGTGAGCGCCAGTCCGCGGCCATGGCGCACCAGGAGCGGTGCGCCGGCCTGCTGTTCGAGCTTCTTCAACTGCGCGCTGACGGCCGAGGTCGAACGATGCAGTTGCACCGCGGCGCGGGCGAAGCTGCCCAGTGCGATGCCGGTGGTGAAGCTGCGCAAGGCATCCAGGTCGAGGTGCAGGGTCCGCATCGAATGTCCCGGTTTGATGGACGAACTTTGCTGAATTATCCGATTTACCGGACGGTTCGCCAGTCCCACGATGGAGGCCCGCCTACCCCAGGCCCGCCTACCCCAGGAGCGCCCCATGCCCCTTGTCCAGATCGACCTGCGTGCCACATCGCCCGAGCGGATCGCCGCCATTCGCGACGGCGTGTATGCCGCCCTGCGCGCCAGTTTCGAGGTGCCGGAAGACGACCGCTTCATCGTGGTCAACCAGCACCTGGCGCATGAGTTCGACTATGACCCCGGCTATCTCGGCATCGACCGCAGCGACGAGCTGGTGTTCATCCGCATCCACTGCACCGCTTCGCGCGGCGTGACGCAGAAGAAGGCGCTGTACCGCGACATAGTCGAGCGCTTGGTGCGCGCGCCGGGCCTGCGTGCGGAGGATGTCTTCATCCACTTGATAGAGACCCCGCGCGAGAACTGGTCCTTCGGCCGCGGCGAGATGCAGTACGCCTGAGCCGCCCCGGCCAGTAGGCAAGCCCGGGCCGATGCGCGACCATGCCCGAGTCCGCCACGTGCGAGGACCTGCGGCATGCTGGAACTGCTCAAGGCGGTGACGACCGGGCTGGCGATGTTGCTGCCCATCGCCAACCCGCTGACCACCGTGGCCCTGCTGCTGGGCTTGTCCACCGGCATGAGCGCCCAGGAGCGCAACCGGCAGGCGCTGCTGGCCTGCGGCTATGTCTTCGCAATCATGTGCGTGACCTTCTACGCCGGGCAGGCGGTGATGGAGCTGTTTGGCATCTCGATCCCGGCGCTGCGCATCGCCGGCGGGATGATCGTCGCCTTCATCGGCATGCGCATGCTGTTCCCGCGCGAGAAGCCGGAGGAGGCGCCGGAGGTGGAGAGCCGCGCCGAGGAGCTGCGCCAGCATCGCAAGTCGGACATCGCCTTCATTCCGTTGGCCATGCCCAGCACCGCCGGGCCGGGCACCATCGCGCTGATCATCAGCACCGCGGCGGCCATGAAGGACGAACAGCCGTTCGCGCCATGGGTGATGTGGACCGCGCCGGTGCTCACGTTCTTCCTGCTGTGCGTGATCCTGCTGCTCTGCCTGCGCAGTGCCGGCGGGATCATCCGCCTCATCGGCCAGAGCGGCGTGGACGCGTTCGCGCGCCTGATGGGGTTCCTGCTGGTGTGCCTGGGCACGCAGTTCCTGATCAACGGCGTGCTCGACATCGTGCGCGACTATCCGCTGGCGAGCTGATTCGCGCGCCGCGGCGCATGGCTACAATCGCGCTTCCCCTCTTGCTGCCTCGACCATGCGTCTACCCGGCCTGGACCTGCTGCGTGCCATCGCCATCGTCTGGGTGATGCTGTTCCATTCCTTCGTGGTGGGTGGGCTGGGGCCGGATTGGTCGTGGCTTTCACGCTACGGCTGGATGGGCGTGGACCTGTTCTTCGTGCTCAGCGGGTTCCTGATCGGCAGCCAGGTATTGCAGCCGCTGGCCGCCGGCGGGCGGCTGGATTTCGGGGACTTCTACCTGCGCCGCGCCTTCCGCATCCTGCCCGCGTTCGTCGTGGTCCTGGTGCTGTACGTATGCATGCCGGCCTTCCGCGAGGCGCCGGGGCTGGAGCCGGCGTGGAGATTCCTGACCTTCACGGTGAACCTGCTGATCGACTACGGCGCGAATTCGGCCTTCTCGCATGCCTGGTCGTTGTGCGTGGAGGAACATTTCTATCTGCTCTTCCCCCTGTTGGCGGTGCTTATGGCGCGGCGTTCTTCGTCCGCGCGGCTCGGGTGGCTGGCGGCCGGCATCGTGCTGGGCGGCATCGCGTTGCGCGCGGGCATCTGGTGGCACGACCACGCGCTCGACCCGGACATGCAACTGCGCAACTGGTTTGTGGAGGACCTGTATTTCCCGACCTGGAACCGGCTCGATGGCCTGCTCTGCGGTGTGCTGCTGGCGACCTGGCGCACCTGGCGGCCCGCGTCGTGGGAGCGCGCGCAGCAGCACGCCAACCTCGTGTTGCTGGCCGGCGTGGCGGTCATGGCGTTGGCGCTGTGGCTGTTCCGCGACCGTGTGGGTTTGCTCGGCAACTCGCTCGGCTGGCCGGTGCTGTCGCTGGGCATGGGCCTGTTGGTATTTGCCGGCGCCGCGCCGGGCAGCTGGATCGGACGCCGCGCGCTGCCGTTCGCCGGCTGGCTGGCCGCGGTGTCCTACAGCCTCTACCTGGTGCACAAGGCCATCTACCACCTCGTGCAGGCCGCCTGGGGCGACTGGTTGGCCGGTCGCGGGTTCCTCGCCTTCGCGATCTATGGCGCCGCCGCGCTGCTGGCGGCGGCTGTGCTGCATTACCTCGTCGAACGGCCCGGCCTGCGCCTGCGCCATCGCTGGCGGGCGCGGCGACAGGCCGCGTCCGCCGCGGCCTGAGGGTTCAGGCCTCGCGCGAGACCTGGAAGCCGGCGAACGACTGCGTCACCGGCATGATCTCCAGGCGATTGATGTTCAGGTGCGGCGGCAGCGTGGCGACGTAGTAGATCGACTCGGCGATGTCCTCCGCGGTCATCGGGTTCGCGCCGGTATACAGCCTGTCCGACGCGGCCTGGTCGCCATGGGTGCGCACCAGGGTGAACTCGGTCTCCGCCATGCCCGGCTCGATCGAGGTCACGCGCACGCCGGTGCCGTGCAGGTCCGAACGCAGCCCCAGCGAGAACTGGCTGACGAAGGCCTTGGTGCCGCCGTAGGTATTGCCGCCGGGATACGGATAGGTCGCCGCGACCGAGCTGATGTTGATGATCGCGCCCTTGCGCGCGATCAGCCGGGGCAGCAGACGGTGGGTGAGGTTCACCAGCGCGGTCACGTTGGTGTCGATCATCGTGTGCCAGTCCTGCAGCGAGGCCGATTGCGCCGGCGCGGTACCCTGGGCCAGCCCGGCGTTGTTCACCAGCAGGTCGATGTCGGCGAAGGCGGGCGGCAGCGCGGCGAGCGCGGCGTCCATCGCGGCGGCGTCGCGCACATCGAACACGGCGGCGTGCACTTGCTCGGCGCCGAATTCCTCCACCAGCGGCTGCAGGCGTTCGGCGCGCCGGCCGGTGACAATCACGCGCCAGCCGGCGCCGGCGAAGCGACGCGCGGCGGCCAGGCCGAAGCCGGAAGTGGCGCCGGTGATAAGGGCGGTCTGGGTCATGGCTGCTCCAAGGGAAAGCGACGTTGAATTTTCGCATCCGGCACCGCCGCGCGGATGCACGGATGGCGCAACGACGCGGGCGGGCGATAGGACAACAAAAAAGCCCGGCACCAGGCCGGGCTTTCAGCAGGGCGGCGGATTACTGCGCCTTGATCGCGATGGCGGGCAACCCGCTGCCGCTGAGCTTCTGCTTGGCCTCGGCCAACTCGCTGGCGGTGCCGTACGGCCCCATGCGGACGCGGTAGACCGTCTTGCCGCCGATCTGCGCCGATTCCACGCGCGCCGCCAGGCCGAGCATCGCCAGCTTGGCCTTGGTCGATTCCGCATCGCCCGAGGCGCCGAACGAACCGGCCTGCAGGATGTAGCGCACGTTGTCGCTGGTGGCCGACGCGGGGGTGGTGGCTGGCGCCGGTGTCGTCGTCGTCGTGGCGACGGTGGCCGCTGGCGTGGTCGGGGGGGCGGCGGGCGTGGTGCGCGCCGGGGCCGCTTCGGCCACCGGCTTGGGCGCCGGCGCTTCGTTGATCGGGGCCGGCTGGCTTGGCGTGGCCGCATCGGGATTGTTCGCGGCCACGACGCTCGCCGGCGCCGGCGGCACGGGCTTGCCTTCCAGCGCGGCGCGCGCGCGCGCGGCTTCCTCGGCGCGCGCGCTGGCTGCCAGTTCGGCATCGGACATCTGCACTTCCTTGCCCGGCAGCAGCGTGTAGAAGTCGTACTGCGTCTGCGCGGCTGGGTCGGCGGCCTTGTCCCCCGGCTTGTCGCCCGCCGGCTTGGGCAGTTCGGCCGGGCTGTCGACATCGGCATCGACCACCGGCGCGGGCTGCGCGTCCGGGTTCGGATGCGGGCCGACGCGCAGGAAGCCGTCGCCGTCCTTCTTGAACAGGCCGGGCGCTGCCAGGAACACCACCGCGGCGATCGCCGCGCCGGCCACCAGCCAGACCCAACCCGGGGTGCCGTTGCCGCTGTTGCGCTTTGCCTGGCTCTTACCGCGACGTGCTGCCATCTACCGCTTCTCCGTTGAACTGCCTGAACCTTGCGGTTCCTTACATTTTTTCCGGCGCGCCAACGCCGAGGATGTCCAGCCCGTTGGCCAGCACCTGGCGTGCGGCCTGCGCCAGCGCCAGCTTGGCGTCGCGTTCGGCCGCGTCGTCCACCAGCACCGGCGTCCCGTGATACCACGTGTGGAAGGCGTGCGCCAATTCACGCAGGTACTGCGCGATCTGGTGCGGCTCCAGCGCCTCACCGGCGGCCTCGACGACTTCCGGATAGCGGGAAATCTCGATCATCAGCCACAGCGAGGTCTCGTCGTTCAGCAGCCCCAGCCCGGCGCTGCCCTTGCCCAGGTCGTGCGCCAGGCCCTTCTCCTGCGCCTGGCGCAGCAGGCTGCACACGCGGGCGTGGGCATACTGCACGTAGAAGACCGGGTTGTCATTGCTCTGCTGGCGTGCGAGATCGATGTCGAAGGTCAGCTGCGAATCGGGCTTGCGCGCGATCAGGAACCAGCGGGTGGCATCGCGGCCGACTTCGTCGATCAGGTCGCGCAAGGTCAGGTAGCTGCCGGCGCGCTTGGACAGCTTCACCTCCTCGCCGCCGCGCATCACCGTCACCATCTGGTGCAGCACGTATTCCGGCCAGCCCTTGGGAATGCCCAGGTCCATGGCCTGCAGGCCGGCGCGCACGCGCGCCAGCGAGCCGTGGTGGTCGGCGCCCAGTTCGGTAATCGCGCGCTCGTAGCCGCGCTGCCACTTGGTGAGGTGGTAGGCCACGTCCGGCACGAAGTAGGTGTACGTGCCGTCGGACTTGCGCATCACGCGGTCCTTGTCGTCGCCGAAGTCGCTGGACTTCAGCCACAGCGCGCCGCCTTCCTCGTAGGTGTGGCCGGAGGCGATGAGCTTCTGCACTGCTTCCTCGACCTTGCCGTCGCGGTACAGCGAGCTTTCCAGGAAGTAGATGTCGAAATCCACGCCGAACGCGGCCAAGTCGTGGTTCTGCTCGTTGCGCAGGTAGGCCACGGCGAAGCGGCGGATCGCGTCGAAGTCCTGCGGATCCTTGGCGCCGGTGACCAGGTGGCCTTCCAGGTCGACCGTCTCGCCGGCCAGGTAGGCCTTGGCCACATCGACGATGTAGTCGCCGCGGTAGCCGTCTTCCGGCCAGCCTTCGCTGTCCGGCGTCAGGCCGAGCGCGCGCGACTGCACCGAGCGGGCGAGGTTCTCGATCTGCACGCCGGCGTCGTTGTAGTAGAACTCGCGCTTGACGTTCCAGCCGTTGGCATCGAGCAGGCGGGCCAGGCTGTCGCCGATGGCCGCCGCGCGGCCATGGCCGACGTGCAGCGGGCCGGTCGGGTTGGCCGACACGTACTCCACGCCCACGTTGTGCCCGTCGCCGCGCAGGTTGCGCCCGTAGTCATGGCCCTGCTTGAGCACGCTGGCCGCTTCGCGCTGGTATGCGGTGGGCGCCAGATGGAAGTTGATGAAACCCGGGCCGGCGATCTCCACTCGGGCCACGTCGTCGCTGGCGGGCAGCGCCTGGACCAGTGCCTGGGCCAGCGCGCGCGGATTGGTGCGCGCCGCCTTGGCCAGCAGCATCGCGGCGTTGGTGGCGAAATCGCCGTGCTCGCGGGTCTTCGGACGTTCGACCACGAAATCCGGCGGCAGGGTGTCGGCGGGCAGGGTGCCGTTGGCGCGCAAGGCTTCGATGCCTTGACCAATCAGGGCGCGGAGTTGGGGTTTCACGGAGGATTCTGCTGGAGCGAGAAAGGCGGCGATTTTAACCGACCCCGCGATGACGGACGCGGGGAACGTTCAGCTGGGGCCGCGCGCGGCGCCCCCACGGACGCGGAGCGCCCGCCGAGGTGGACTCAGACCCAGCCGCGCGCAGCGAAGGACACCGGCGCCCCGTCGCCAATCACGAGATGGTCCAGCAGGCGAATATCCACCAGGCCCAGGGCCTGGTGCAGACGCTGGGTAAGGCTGCGGTCCGCGGCGGAGGGCTCCGGGTCCCCCGACGGGTGGTTGTGCCCCACGATCACCGCCGCCGCGTTGTGGGCCAGCGCACGCCGCAGCACCTCGCGGGGGTGCACCTGCGCCTGGTTGATCGTGCCGCTGAACAACTCCTCGAAGGCCAGGGCCCGGTGGCGCGTATCCAGGAACAGCGCCGCGAAGATCTCCTGCTTGCGCGGGCGCAGGCGCGCGGTGAAATAGCGGCTGGCCGTCTCGGCGTTGTCGAGCTTGGCGCCGCGCTCCAGCTCGGCCTTCATGTGGCGGCGGCTCAGTTCCAGCGCCGCTGACAGCTTGCAGGCATTCGCGGGCCCCAGGCCGGTCAGCCTGACCAGGTCGCCGGGTTCGCGGTCCAGCAGGCCGCGCAGCTCCCCGGCCTCGGCCAGGAGCTCGCGCGAGGTTCTGACGGCGTCCTGACCGCGCACGCCCGACCCGATGAAAATGGCGAGCAGTTCGGCGTTGGAGAGCTGCCCCGGGCCCTGGCTCAGGAGCTTCTCGCGCGGACGTTCGGTGACGGGCCAATCCTTTATGTGCATATGGCTAGGATGCATGGCGGCGGAAAGGCCCGATGTCGGAGCCGTAACGACCTTCGGTTAATCTAATTCTCCTTGTATGTGTAGGAATTCCCTTACGTGACTGCGAAATCCGAGCCCGGCCCGCTGCGGGGGCAACGTGTGCTGCTGTGCGTGGGTGGCGGCATCGCTGCCTACAAATCGCTGGAGCTGGTCCGGCGGCTGCGCGACGCGGGTGCGGACGTGCAGGTCGCGATGACGTCCGGGGCCCAGCAGTTCGTGACCCCGCTCAGCTTCCAGGCCCTGTCCGGCCACCCGACCCGCACCACGCTGTGGGACAGCGCCGCCGAACAGGCCATGGGCCATATCGAGCTCGCCCGCTGGGCCGACCGCGTCGTCGTGGCGCCCGCCACGGCCGACCTCATCGCGCACCTGGCGCATGGCCTGGCCGATGATCTGGTCACCACGTTGTGCCTGGCCACCACCGCGCCGGTCACCGTCGCGCCCGCCATGAACCACCGCATGTGGCTGCACCCGGCCACGCAGGCCAACGTCGCCACGCTGCTCGAGCGGGGCGTGCGCGTGGTGGGCCCGGCCGACGGCCCGCTGGCCGAAGGGGAGTCCGGGCCGGGCCGGTTGGTGGAACCGCACGAACTGGTCGCCGCGCTGGCCTCGGGCATCGCGCCGCCGCCGGCTGCCGCCGCCGAGGCCCGCCTGCGCGGGCTGCGCCTGGTCATCAGTGCCGGCCCGACCTACGAAGACCTCGACCCCGTCCGCTACGTGGGCAACCGCAGCAGCGGCAAGATGGGCTTCGCGTTGGCCGCCGCGGCCGCCCGGCAAGGGGCCGACGTCACCCTGGTGGCCGGCCCGGTGCAGCTGCCCACGCCGGCCGGCGTGCAGCGCGTGGACGTGCGCTCGGCCGCGCAGATGCGCGATGCCGTGCTGGCCGCGTTCCCCGCCGACATCTACATCGGCGCGGCGGCGGTGTCCGACTACACCCCGCGCCGCGTGGTGCCGCAGAAGATCAAGAAGACCGGCGAGACGTTGACCCTGGAGCTGGTGCGCACGCCGGACATCCTCGCCGAGGTCGCCGCGCAGACCGGCGCGCTGAAACTGGTGGTCGGCTTCGCCGCCGAAACCCACGACGTGGAGAAATACGCACGCGGCAAGCTGACCTCCAAGCGCCTGGACCTCATCATCGCCAACCAGGTCGGCGTCAGCGGCGGCGGCTTCGAGAGCGACGACAATGCCGCCACGGCCTACTGGCAGGGCGGGGAGCGCGTATTTCCCAGCAGCAGCAAGGCCGAGCTGGCCGAGCGGCTGCTCGAACTGGTTTCGGAGAGACTGAACGCATGAGCGTGAGCGACCACACCCTGCAGCTGAAGCTGCTCGACCCGCGGTTCGGCGACGAATGGCCGCTGCCGGCCTATGCCACCGCCTCCAGCGCCGGCATGGACCTGCGCGCGGCCATCGAGGCCCCGATGACCCTGGAGCCGGGCGATGCGGTGCTGGTGCCCAGCGGCATCGCGATCCACATCGAGGACCCGGGCCTGTGCGCGGTGGTCCTGCCGCGCTCGGGCCTGGGCCACCGCCACGGCATCGTGCTCGGCAACGGGACCGGGCTGATCGACGCCGACTACCAGGGGCCGCTGCTGATCAGCGTGTGGAACCGGGGCCGGGAGCCCTTCACGATCGCCCCGGGGGACCGCATCGCGCAGCTGGTGCTGCTGCCGATCGTGCGCGCGACGTTGCAGGTGGTGGATACTTTCGTGGACAGTGCACGGGGTACGGGTGGATTCGGCCACACCGGCGTGCGCTGACAGGGGGCTGTCGAGATGAGCGGGACGAACGAAGGCGGGCAGATCGTGTCCAGCCTGCGCAGGAGCGCGCCGTTGCTGGCATTGCTGGCGCTGCTGCTGGCGGCATGGTTCGGGTGGAACGGCTACGCGCAATGGCGGCATGACGCCAGTGTCGCGGCGGTAGAGCGCGCCCGCGACCAGGCGCAGGGCGAGGTGGCCCGCGCGCTGGCCGCGCAGGGCACGCAGTACGACAAGCTGCTGCAGGACCCGCAAGTCCTGGCCGCGCTGGCCGGCGGCGACGCTACCGCCGCGGCTACCGTGATCCGCGAACGCTTCAAGGGCGCCGAGGACGTGCAGGTCTGGCCGGCCGGCCTGACCGACGCCTACGCCGACAGCGCCAAGTTCGGCTATTCCCGCCTGGCGCTGCTCGAGGCGGCGCTACAGAACGAGAAGGCCCAGGTGCGCATCGTGCGCGACGGGGGCCAGCCGCGGCTGGGCGTGGCCGCGCGGGTGCAACTCGGCGACGCGCCGGCGGTGACCCTGGTGCGCCTGCCGCTGCTGCGCCTGACCGGCGCCTTCGACGCGCTGGACGTGCCGGCCGATGGCTACCTGGCGCTGCGCCAGGGCGTGTTCAACGTGGTGCAGAAGGGCGACACGAGACTGGCCGGCTCCGCCGAGGCGATGTCGCGCCCGGTCGGCAAGGACGGCATGCGCCTGTCCGCCGCGGTGGAGGAAGTGGACGCCGGGCCGCTGGGCCTGGGCGCCATTCCGTGCATCGTCGCCGCCGTGCTGCTGTTGGCGCTGGCGGTGCTGGTGCTGCTGGCCGCGCGCGGCCGCGTGCGCCTGCCCACGCGCCGCCCGGCGGTGGAAGAGACCGGCGACGCGCCGACCCTGGGCGAAAGCCTCCGGCGCGATGCCGAGGCGGCCGCGCTGGCCGCCGCCGCCGCGCCGCTGGACGAGGAAGGCGCGGCCCTCGCGCGCCGGCCGGCGGGAGCGGTCGTGGTGCCGGAGATCTTCCGGGCCTACGACATCCGCGGCGTGGTCGGCAAGGAACTGAATCCGGGCGTGGCCGAGCTGATCGGCCAGGCCATCGGCAGCGTGATGCAGGCGCAGGGCCTGCGCGATGTCGTGGTGGGGCGCGACGGCCGGCTGTCCGGTCCGGAGCTGTCGGCCGGCTTGATCGAAGGCCTGCGCCGCGCCGGCTGCCAGGTTACCGATATCGGCCTGGCACCGACGCCGGTGGTCTACTTCGCCGCCTATCACCTGCGTGCCGGCAGCTGCGTGGCCGTGACCGGCAGCCACAACCCCCCGGACTACAACGGGTTCAAGATCGTCATCGGCGGCGAGACGCTGGCCGGCGATGCGATCACCGACCTGTACCGCCGCATCAGCGAAGGGCGCCTGCACACCGCCGCCGAGCCTGGCGCGCTCAGCCAGCAGGATGTCAGCGAGGACTACATCCAGCGCATCGCCGACGACGTGCAGCTGGACCGCCCGCTGAAGGTGGTGGCCGACGCCGGCAACGGCGTGGCCGGCGATATCGCCCCGCGCCTGCTGGAGGCGATCGGCGCGGAAGTCATCCCGTTGTACTGCGACGTGGATGGCACGTTCCCCAACCACCACCCCGACCCGAGCGAGCCGCACAACCTCGATGACCTGGTGCAGATGGTCCAGCGCTTCGACGCGGACATCGGCCTGGCTTTCGACGGCGACGCCGACCGGCTGGGCGTGGTCACCCGCGAAGGCAAGATGGTCTTCCCGGACCGCCTGCTGATGTTGTTCGCCGCCGACGTGCTGCAGCGCAATCCGGGCGCGCTGATCATCTACGACGTGAAGTGCACCGGGAAGCTGCAGGATTTCGTCCTGCGCCATGGCGGCAGCCCGATGATGTGGAAGACCGGGCACTCGCTGATCAAGTCCAAGATGCGCGAGACCGATGCCGAGCTGGCTGGCGAGATGAGTGGCCACTTCTTCTTCAAGGAGCGGTGGTACGGCTTCGACGATGGCCTCTACGCGGCCGCGCGCCTGCTGGAAGTGCTGGCGCAGCGCGAGGAGACGCCTTCGGAAGTGCTCGCCGAGCTGCCCGACAGCGTGTCCACGCCGGAGATCAAGCTGCCCGTGGACGGCTCGCCGCACGAGCTGGTGGCGCGTTTCGTGGCCGCCGTGCAGGCGCAGGGCGAGGGCTCTGCGTTCGAAGGCGCGCGCATCGCCACCATCGACGGGCTGCGCGCGGACTTCAACGACGGCTGGGGCCTGCTGCGCGCCTCCAACACCACGCCGGTGCTGGTACTGCGCTTCGAGGCCGAGAACGAAGCGGCGCTGGCGCGCATCCGCGCGCTGTTCAAGGCGCAGCTGGCCGAGCTGTTGCCAGGCAAGGAGATCGCGCTGTAGCGGCGCGATCTGCAACGCAAAGCAAAAGGGCGGCCGCTGGCCGCCCTTTTCGTTCGTGCGCCGCGGCCACTCAGGTGCCGGAAGGCGCGCGCATGGCCCGGTAGCGTTGCAGGATCTGCTCGATCTCCCCATCCAGCTCGACGCGCTGGCGCTCGAAGCTGGCTTGCAGGCGCTGCTGCCAGATCAGTTCGTTGTGGCGCTTCTGGATGTCGCCGGCCAGCTTGTCCGGCACCTTCTGCCCGGCCAGCTCGCGGTTGCCGGCGTCGCGCAGCAGGGTGATCAGGCCCTCGCGCAGGCTGGCGACGTTGTAGCGCGCGGTCTGCACGTTGTTGTCGATCAGCGCGGTGCGCTCGGCGAACACGCGGCGCAGGTCGTCCTCGCTCTGGAAGGTGGTCAGCAGCGCCTGGTCGGTGCGCTTGCGGGTCTGCTCGGCCGCCAGGTCGGCTTGCTGCTGGGCGGCGGCCGCGGCAGCCACGGCGCGCTCGTCCGCGTTCAGGGCGCGGTCGATCTCCGCACTGCGCATGCCGTTGCTGGCATTGATCTCGTCGCGTGCCTGGTTCACCGCCTCGGACGGCAGGGTGTCGCTACAGGTCCGCTGGCCGTTCTGGTCCCAGCAGTACAGCTTCTTCGGCGTGGCCGGCGTGTTGGCCTTCTTCTTCGCCGGCTGCGCGGCTTGCGCGTGCCAGGACAGCACGGCGAGCACGGCGATGCCCAGCATCGCGTTTCTGGTGTTCGGCATCATGGCAGCCCCCTGACTGTCCTCAGCCCGATATGTCGGTACCGTAGCGGGCCCGGTAGGCCAGCAGCGGTGCGCGGAAGTCCACAAGTTCCGGCTTTCCTTGCGCAAATGCAAGCAGGTCGCCCAGGTTGGCGACGGCCACCACGGGGATGCCCGCCTCGGCCGCCACCGCCTGCGCGGCCGAGCGGCGATCCTGCTCGGAGGCGATCTCCTGGCGGTCCAGCGCCACCACGATCGCCGACGGCGTGCCGCCGGCCTGGCGAATGATGTCCAGCGCCTCGCGGATGGCCGTGCCGGCGGTGATCACGTCGTCCACGATCAACACCTTGCGGCCGGCCAGCGGCGCGCCGATCAGCGTGCCGCCCTCGCCGTGGTCCTTGGCCTCCTTGCGGTTGAAGGCCAGCGGCAGGTCGCGGCCGCGGCGCGCGAACTCGCACGCCAGCGCGGTCGCCAGCGGGATGCCCTTGTAGGCCGGGCCGAACACCAGGTCGAAATCCAGGCCGGCATCCTCGATCGCGTCGGCGTAGCACGCGGCCAGGGCGGCGGTGCGCACGCCGGAATCGAAGCGGCCGGCATTGAAGAAGTACGGGCTCAGGCGGCCGGACTTGAGGGTGAACTCGCCAAAGCGCAGGGCGTCGGCGCCCAGGGCCAGGTCGAGGAAGCGTTGCCGGTGGTCTGTCATGGCGCTCGGAACGGGTTTGCGGGGACGCAGAGGATAGCGGCTCCGGCGCCGGCTCGGGGTCGTGGGTGGGTTGGGTTACGCTTTAGTGGTTTTCCCGTACCCGGCACCCCATGCGCATCATCAGCTTCAACGCCAACGGCCTGCGATCGGCCGCCTCCAAGGGCTTCTTCGAGTGGTTCTCCGCGCAGGAGGCCGATGTCCTGTGCGTGCAGGAAACCAAGGCCCAGGAACACCAGCTCGCCGGCCCGGCGTTCCTGCCCGCCGGGTATCGGGCCTGGTTCCGGGACGCCACCACCAAGAAGGGCTACAGCGGCGTGGCGATCTACAGCCGCCGCGAGCCGGACGAAATCCGCACCGCGCTGGGCTGGAGCGAATTCGACGAGGAAGGCCGCTACATCGAGGCGCGCTACGGCAACTTGAGCGTGGTGTCGTTCTACATCCCCTCCGGCTCTTCGGGCGAACAGCGCCAGGACTTCAAGTTCAAGGTGATGGCATGGCTGCGCCCGATCCTGGCGCAATGGCTAGCCAGCGACCGCGAGTACGTGTTGTGCGGTGACTGGAACATCGTGCGCTCGGCCCTGGACATCAAGAACTGGAAGTCCAACCAGAAGAACTCCGGCTGCCTGCCGCCCGAACGCGACTGGCTCAACGGGCTGTGCGCCGACCGCGAGGACGAGGCCGAACGCGGCCAGGGCCGCGGCTGGGTCGATGCTTACCGCGTGCTGCATCCGCAGGGCGAGGACTACACCTGGTGGAGCAACCGCGGCGCGGCGCGCGCCAACAACGTGGGGTGGCGCATCGACTACCAGTTCGCGACCCCCGGGCTGCGGCCGCGCCTGCGTGGCTGCTCGATCTACCGCGAGCAGCGCTTTTCCGACCACGCACCGTTCACCGTGGACTACGACCTGTGAGCGAAGCGACCGCCGGCGCCCCGGTGTCCTACAAGGGCTGGGCCGGGATCCGCCGCGCCTTCGCCACGCCTTCGGCGGGCACGCTGGCCTTGCTGGGCTTCGGCAGCGGCCTGCCGTTCCTGCTGATTGCTTCCCAAACCCTGTCCACGCGCCTGCGCGACGTGGGCATGGACCTGCACAGCATCGGCCTGATCAGCCTGGCGAGCTTCTTCTACTTGCTGAAGTTCCTGTGGGCGCCGCTGCTGGACCGCCACGCCTTCCCGCTGCTGGGCTTCCTCGGCCGGCGCCGTTCGTGGCTGCTGCTGTCGCAGGTGGGCGTCACCGTGGCGCTGTTCGCGCTGGCGTTCTCGCGGCCGGAGCTGGGCGTGGCCGGGCTGGTGGGTTGGGTGCTGTTCGCCTCTTTCATGGGCGCCACCCAGGATTCGGTGGTGGACGCCTATCGCATCGAGATTGCCGCCGAAAGCGCGCAGGCCGCGCTGGCCGCCACCTACATTCTGGGCTATCGCATCGGGTTGATCGTAGGGGGCGCCGGTGCGCTGTACCTGGCGCAGTTCAGCGACTGGCGCTGGGCCTACATGGCGATGTCCGCGCTGATGCTGCTGCCGATCATCGCCACCCTGGTATGCCGGGAACCGGCCATCCCGGAGGCCACGATCGAGCGCCGGATCGACTTCCTCGGCGCGTTCTGGCAGCCGATCAGCAGTTTCTTCAGCCACAACGGGCCGGCGGTGGCGCTGGCGCTGTTGCTGTTCGTCGGCTTTTTCAAGTTTCCCGACCAGGTGATCGGCGTCATGGCCGGTCCGTTCTACCTCGATTCGGGCTTCACCAAAGCCGATATCGCCACCGTCTCCAAGCTGTTCGGCGTGTGGATGGGCGTGGTGGGCGCGTTCGCCGGCGGTGCGGCGGTGGCGGCGTTCGGCTTCCGGCGCATGCTGCTGGTCGCCGCGCTCGGCGTGGCGCTGTCCAACCTGGCCTTCCTGCTGATGGCGCAGCACCCGGGCCAGCTGTGGGCGTTCTATGCCGCGCTCTCGGCCGACAACCTGTTCCAGGGATTCGCCGGCGTGGTGCTGGTGGCCTTCATGTCCTCGCTGACCGACCGCAACTTCACCGCCACCCAGTACGGCCTGCTCGTGTCGCTGGCCAACCTGCCGGGCAAGTTCGTCGGCGGGGTGTCGGGGTACATCGTCGAGGCGAGCTCGTACTCGGCGTTCTTCATCCTCAGCGCCCTGACCGTCATCCCCACCCTGCTGCTGCTGGCCTGGCTGTGGCGGCGGATCGTGGACCCGGCCGGGGCGCCCGCCGCGCGCCCGGCGGATTGAAAGCCGGGGCCGACTTGCCGATGATTCGCCCCGGGGGATCCTCGAGCACGCGTGTTGGGGAGTGAGATGACCGATCTGGTTCTGCGCGACATCGATCCGATGCTGGTCGACCGTATCCGCCGCATCTCGGTGGCGCGCGGCTGGACGCAGCACCAGACCGTGATCAATCTCATCGAGCAGGGCCTGTTCGCCTGCGAGCACGAGGTCAACGGCGGTTTCGCGCACCCGGAAGTGGACGCCCTGGCCGATGCCATCGCCGCGCTGAAGCTGCTGCCCAGCGGCGGCAGCTTCTAGGCGTTTCAGGCGGGGTGGATGGCGCCCAGGATGCGCGGCCCACGCGCGCCGCTGACCGAGGGCAGGTTGCCGGGCCGCGAGGCCAGTGTCTGCGCCGCGAGCCAGGCAAAACCCATCGCTTCCATGTAATCCGGGTCCAGGCCGTGCGCTTGGCTGGATTCGACGCCAATGCCGGGCAGGCGCTGGGCCAGCGCCGCCATCAGCACCGGGTTGCGCACGCCGCCGCCGCAGACCAGCACCCGCGCGGTCGCGGGTTGGTGCGCCCGCAGGGCGTCGGCGATGGTCTCCACGGTCAAGGCCAGCAAGGTCGCCTGCACGTCCGCCGGCGAGGCGCCCGCGGCGCCCGGCGCGGACAACGCCCAATCCAGATGGAATTGCTCGCGGCCCGTGCTCTTGGGCGGCGGCAGGGCGAACCAGGGCTCCTGTAGCCATTGCGCCAGCAGGCCCGGCAAGACCTGGCCGGAGGCGGCGAACGCGCCGCCGGCATCGAACGGCTGCCCGGTATGGCGCTGGCACCAGCTGTCCATCAGCGCATTGGCCGGCCCGGTGTCGAACCCGCGCACCTCTCCGGCTTGGGGAATCAACGTCAGGTTGCCGATGCCGCCGAGGTTGAGCACGGCACGGTCTTCCGCGCCGCTGCCCAACATGGCTACATGGAACGCCGGCATCAGCGGCGCGCCCTGGCCGCCGGCGGCGATATCACGGCGCCGGAAATCGGCTACGGTGGTAATGCCGGTGGCTTCGGCGACGCGATGCGCATCGCCCATCTGCCAGGTGAAGGCGGGCGTGGCCAGCGGACGATGGCGCACGGTCTGGCCGTGCGAGCCGATCGCGCGGACCTGGGCGGCGTCGACCCCGTGCCGGGCCAGCAGCGTGTGGGCCGCCTCGGCGAAAGCGATCCCGACGCGGGCGTCCAGGTCCCCCAGGACATCCAGCGAGCCCGCCTCGCCGCCTTCGCCCAGCGCCACCAGCTCGGCACGCAGCGCGGGCTCCCACGGGTGCGTGTGGCCCGCCAGCAGGTGGCAGCGCGGGCCATCGGCCGGGTCGTCGAGGAAAGCCACCAGCGCCGCATCGATGCCATCGGCGCTGGTGCCGGACATCAGGCCGATATAGAGGGGAGTGCCGTCAGGAAGCGCCGCCATGCGGATCTCGGGTTCGGGAAGCCCATAAAGATACGGCGCCCGGGAAGGGCGCCGTCAAACAATTCGGTCAGGAGGGTGGGGGCGATCAGCCCTTGCTCTTGCCTTTGGCCTGCGCCGGCTTGGGGTCGGCATCGGCGTAGATCAGCTTCTCCATGCCCTGGATGCGGGCCATGGCCGGCGCGGTCTGCGCGCGGAACGCCACCAGCTCGGCGCCCCCCAGGGGCGTCGGCGGCGGCATGGTCACCGAGGCCGGGTTGCGCTGCTCGCCGTTGACGCGGAATTCGTAGTGCAGGTGCGGGCCCGTCGCCAGGCCGGTCATGCCGACGTAGCCGATCACCGTGCCCTGGCTGATGCGCTGCCCGGCGCGGACCTTGCCGAAGCGCGACATGTGGCCGTACAGCGTCGAATAGCCCTTGCCGTGGTCGAGGATGATCACGTTGCCGTAGCCGCGCTGGGTGCCCACGAACTTCACCTGCGCATCGCCGGCGGCCATGATCGGCGTGCCGGTGGGCGCGGCGTAGTCGATGCCCTTGTGGCCGCGGATCGTGCCCAGGACCGGGTGGCGACGCATGCCGTAGGTGGAGCTGATGCGGGTATAGGTCACCGGCATGCGGATGAAGCTCTTCTTCAGTGGACGGCCGGTGATATCGAAATACTCGGCCGGCTTGCCGCCACGTTCGAAGCGGAAACCGGTGTAGGTCTTGCCGCCGGTGGTGAAGGTGGCCGCCAGGATCTTGCTGGTGTCGATGCGCTCGCCTTCGCGCCAGGTCTCGTCCATGACCACGCTGAAGCGGTCGCCCGGCTGCAGGTCTTTGTCGAAGTCGATGTCGTACTTGAAGATGTCGTCGGTCATCGTCGCCACCGCGGACGGCGGCAGGCCGGCCTTGCGCGCGGCGGCGTACAGCGAACTGGTGATCTCGCCGCTGGTCACGACGGTGCGCACGGTGGTGGCGCGTTCGGTGACCTTCTCGCGCACCGTTTCGCCGCTAAGCAGCAACTCGACGCGGTGGCTGGCATCACGATCGAAACGCAGGGCACGCAGCTCGCCCGGCTGGCCGATATCGAAGGCCAGTTCGGCGCCTGGGCGCAGCCGGGTCAGCGCCTCGCGGGCGCCCGGATGGCCCAGCACGCGCGAGAGCGTGGCGGTGGGGATGCCCATGTCACCGAACACGCCGCTCAGGGTCTGGCCCGGCTTGATCCGCAGCAGCTCCCAGTTGCTGCCCGGCACGGCCTGCGGGCTGCCCGCAGGCAGGGGCGGCAGCGGGAGGGCGAGCGTGGAATGGGTGACCAGGGGCGCGTCGATGGCGTTGGAGAAGCCCGGCACGATGGTCGCGAGCAGCGCGCCGATCGTGGTGAACAGCGAGGCGTGCAGCCAGTGCCGGCGCGTCCAGCGCTGGTTGAAGGCAGCGGGAAGATGCTGCTTGAGCCTTTGATGCAAGGCCGAGTCGTGTTGGACGTGAAGTCGTTCCTGGAAGCGCTGACGGCGCGCACGGCCCTGCTCGGAATGCTGCATCTATCGGTTCCTCGGTGGCTCAAAGCAAAGAGCGCAAACGCCGGTACCATAGACACCCCTCAAAGCCGCGTCAAACCATTGAGCCTGTTCATGTTTTCGCTTGGCGCGGCATTAACTCGCGTTTAACATCGTTCACGTTCTTGACGGTCGCCCAACCCCGCTGGAGTCCCTAGCTTTGTCCTCGATTGCTGAATCGCTCGCCCTGATCGGCCGTGGTGCCGACGAGATCCTCAAGCCCGACGAGCTGGAGGCCCGCCTGAAGGCCGGGCGCCCGCTGCGGATCAAGGCGGGCTTCGACCCCACGGCGCCGGACCTGCACCTGGGTCACACCGTGTTGTTGAACAAGATGCGGCAGTTCCAGGATCTGGGACACCAGGTGATCTTCCTGATCGGCGATTTCACCGGGATGATCGGCGACCCGACCGGAAAGAACGTCACCCGCAAGCCGCTCACCCGCGAGGATGTGCTGGCCAATGCGCGCACATACGAGGAGCAGGTCTTCAAGGTGCTCGACCGCGAGCGGACCGAGGTGCGTTTCAATTCCGAGTGGTTCGGGCAGATGGGCGCGGCCGACATGATCCGCCTGGCCGGCCAGCACACCGTGGCGCGCATGCTGGAGCGTGACGACTTCGCCAAGCGGTACGCGGCGCAGCAGTCCATCGCCATCCATGAGTTCCTCTACCCGCTGGTGCAGGGTTACGACTCCGTCGCGTTGAAGTGCGATGTCGAACTCGGCGGCACCGACCAGAAGTTCAACCTGTTGATGGGTCGTGGCCTGCAGGAGCACTACGGCCAGGCGCCGCAGATCGTGCTGACCATGCCGCTGCTGGAGGGCCTGGACGGTGTCAACAAGATGTCCAAGTCGCTGGGCAACTACATCGGCATCAGCGAGCCAGCCATCGACATCGTCACCAAGACCATGAAGGTGGGCGACGAATTGATGTGGCGCTGGATCGAACTGCTGTCTTTCGACATCGGCGTGGATGAAGCGGTGTCGCTGCGCAAGCAGGTGGAAGGCGGCGAATTGAACCCGCGCGAGGTGAAGCTGCGCCTTGCGCGCGAGTTGGCCACACGCTTCCATGGCGCGGCGGCGGCCCAGCAGGCGATCGCGGGTTGGCACGCGGTGGTGACCGGCCAGGGCGACACCCGTCTGCTGCCGCTACAGGAAGTGAGCGTGCCCCCGGAGGGTCTTCGCATCGCTGCACTGCTGACCGCCGCCGGGCTGACGCCCAGTAATTCGGAGGCCATGCGCAAGCTCAAGGAGCGTGCCGTGCGGGTGAGCGGCGAAGTGGTGGAGGATCCGCAGCTGCAGTTGGCGCCGGGCTTCGAAGGGGTCATCCAGATCGGCAAGCGGAACTTCGCGCGCGTGTTGCTAGTGGCGGGCTGAGCTACGTAAAAATTTTTTCACAAACCCCTTCCCAAACTGTCGGGGAAGGGCCATACTTTCTCTCCCCCGTCACGAGGGCCAGCCGAAAGGCAAGGCGATCAGACGGCGGATCAGCCTCCAGCTTCACACGGGGTTGACGAAACAAAAAAGTCCGCTATGATGGCGGGCTCGCTTCAGGGAAAGCCTTCGGGTGCTGAAGCGGTCAACGG
>NZ_JARQXB010000005.1 GCF_029543105.1 Stenotrophomonas sp. HITSZ_GD | reverse complement strand
AGATGGACCACTCGCAGATGGACCACTCGCAGATGGACCACTCGCAGATGGACCACTCGCAGATGGACCACTCGCAGATGGACCACTCGCAGCGTGAGTCCACGGCCTCGCCCCGCACGCCGATCCCGGCGCCGACCCCCGCGGATTTCGCCGCCGCGTTCCCCGCGTTGCGGGACGCGCACATGCACGGCGCGCAACCCGTCCATTACGTGCTGGTCGACCGCCTGGAAGGCTGGAACCATGATGCCGGCAGCGGGCAGGCGTGGGAGGTCAACGGCTGGTACGGCGGCGACATCCATCGCCTGCGGCTGCGCAGCGAAGGCGAACGCGAAGCCGGGCGCACGCACGCCGCCGACGCCGAACTACTCTACGGGCGCGCGATCTCGCCCTGGTGGGAGCTGGTGGCCGGCGTGCGGCAAGACTTCGCGCCCGGCGCATCGCGGGCGCGCGTGGCGATCGGCGTGCAGGGCCTGGCGCCATACAAGTTCGAGGTGTCGGCGACCGCGTATCTCGGCGGTGGCAGTGGCGCCGGGCTTCGTCTCGAAGGCGAATACACGCTGTGGCTGACCTCTCGCTGGATCCTGCAGCCGCGGCTGGAAGCGAACCTGTCCACCGGGCAGGACGCGCGCCGTGGCGAGGGTGGCGGACTGGACAGCGCCAGTGTCGGGCTGCGCCTGCGCTACGAAGCCAGCCGGCGTTTCGCACCCTACGTGGGCTGGGAACACGAACGCCGCTTCGGCGATGCCGCCCGCTTCGCGCGCGATGACGGCGACGACGCCCGCGGCAGCCGCTTCGTGGCCGGCGTGCGCTTCTGGTTCTGAGTGTTGCAATGGGCCGTCGGCAGGCGGCGGCTACAATGACGCCACCTGCCGATGCGCCCGGCGCATCCCTCCCCATGCCCATCAAGGTATTGCCATGAGCCTCCAGACCCTCCAGCAGCCGCCCGGCGTTGCCGCTCAGCCGCCCGTCGAGACCACCGGCTTCGTCTTCAACCACACGATGTTGCGCGTGAAGGACATCGTGAAATCGCTGGACTTCTACACGCGCGTGCTGGGCTTCCGCCTGATCGACCAGCGCGATTTCCCCGAGGCGCAGTTCAGCCTGTACTTCCTGGCCCTGCTGCCCGCCGGCACGCACATCCCCGACGACGACGCCGCGCGCCGCGTGTGGATGGCCGGCATCCCCGGCGTCCTGGAACTGACCCACAACCACGGCACCGAACAGCAGGAAGGCCCGGTCTACCACGACGGCAACCGCGACCCGCGCGGCTTCGGCCACATCTGCGTGTCCGTGCCGGATATCCATGCCGCCTGCGCCCGCTTCGACGCGCTCGAGGTGCCCTACCAGAAGCGCCTGGAAGACGGCCGCATGAAGCACCTGGCCTTCATCAAGGACCCGGACGGCTACTGGGTGGAGATCATCTCCAACACGCCGCTGGCCGGTTGACCGCGGCCACGCTCTAGAATGGCCGGGCGCCTTACAGGAGCCCCGCCATGATCCGCGACATCCTCCGCATGGGCGATCCGCGCCTGCTGCGCATCGCCCCGCCGGTCACCCGCTTCGACGACACGCTGAGGGCGCTCGTCGCCGACATGTTCGACACCATGGACCACGCGCACGGCGTGGGGCTGGCCGCGCCGCAGATCGGCGTGGACCTGCAGTTGATGGTGTTCGGCTTCGACCAGAGCACCCGGTATCCCGACGCGCCGGCGGTGCCGCGCACCGCGCTGGCGAACGTGGAGATCACCCCGTTGTCCGGGGACCTGGAGGATGGCTGGGAAGGCTGCCTGTCCATCCCCGGGTTGCGCGCGGTGATCCCGCGCTGGCGCGTGATTCGCTACCGCGGCCAGACGCCGGATGGCGAGTGGCTGGAACGCGAGGCCGAGGGCTTCCATGCGCGGGTGGTGCAGCACGAGCACGACCACCTCATCGGGCGGCTCTACCCTTCGCGCATCCGTGATTTCGGCAAGTTCGGCTTTGAGGATGTGCTGTCCTACGAGCTCTAGGCACTCGAAACCGGTTGAATATTCGCATGGTGCATCCGGCGACGGCGCGCAACATTAGCGCGACCCCCACGCTCACAGGAGAACGCCATGCGTGAATTGAATGAAAGGGACATCGAGATGATCCGCGGGGGCGAGATGTCCACCCGCTCGAAGGTGATCATCGGGACGGCGCTGGTGCTGTCGCCGGTACTGGGGGCAGGCATGCTGCTCGGCTACTACAGCAATCGCCAGTAGGTGCCGGCCATGCGTGAACTCTCTTCGCAGGAAGTGGCTGCCGTGTCCGGTGGCGTGAATCCCCTCATGGTGCTCGGCATGGCCGGAGGCTTTTTCGTGTTTGGCTATGGCATGGGCAAGGACCTCGCCCAGCGCGACAACGCCGCGCAAAGGGCGCGCTGAGTACGTGCCGTGACGCATGATCGCCCCATCGCCAAGCCGGCGTCCGCCAACGGACGACGAAACCATGGCTCCGGCCTTGTGGTACTGATCGCCTGGATGGTCTTCGGGGCTTTCGTGGCCGGCTACTACACGGGGAAGCAGCTCGCCCGCGGCGACAATCGGCAGGAGCCGCACAGTCCGTCGGCCAGTGGCGGCTGAGTAGAGGCACGGGCCGCGTGGATGCGCGGCCCTCACGGTTTTTCGTGGCGCGTGGATCGGGCCCTAGCCCGCCACGCTTGATTCGCTCGGCCGATGTGCTTCGTCGCCTGCGGCATGCCCGGGCATCTCATCGCACAGCAGTGCCAGATCCGCCTGCAGGCTTTGCCGCCACACGTCGCGCTGCCCCGGCGGCTGGCGCAGCACCGCGGAAGGGTGATAGGTAGCGAACGCGCGCACGCCGCTTTCCATCACCTGCCATTGGCCGCGCTGCGCGGACAGCCGGAAGTCCGGGCCGAACAGCGCGAGGGCCGCCGTACCGCCGAGCGCCACGACGATCTGCGGCCGCACGAGGTCCAGCTCGCGCTGCAGCCAATGGCCACAGGCCTGCACGTGCATGCGCTCGGGGTTGCGATGCAGGCGCCGCTTGCCGCGCTGTTCGAAACGGAAGTGCTTCACCGCATTGGTGACGAACATGACGCGCCGGTCCAACCCCAGCGAGCGCAGCACTTCATCGAGCAGCTGGCCTGCCGGCCCCACGAAGGGGCGGCCCGTGAGATCTTCCGCGTCGCCCGGCTGCTCGCCCACCAGCATGATCTTCACCGTCGCGGGGCCTTCGCCGCGCACCGCCTGCGTGGCCGGCTCCCACAGCGGACACCGCCGGCACGCGACCAACCCCTGGGCCAGCGCATCCAGCGTTTGCGGTGCGGGCGATGGGGCTTCCGCCGCGCGGACGGGCACGCGCCGCCGGACGGGCGCCGGCGCGCGCTCGGCCATGGCCTGCATGCGTGGGCCGGCTTCGCGCACGAGGTCCGGCAGCAGGCGCGCCTCCGGCAACAGTCCCCAGTACTTCTGCGGCATCTCCTGACGCATCATCCGCGGGTTGAGGCGGGCCGGATTGAAGATGTTCGCGTAGTACGTGCGCCACAGCGATTCCTGCTCATCGTCCGCGGGCGCGGCGGCGCGCGTGGTGCCGTCGCCGAAGTGCAACTGGCCCTCCGCCCAGCGCACGCTGCGGTACGGGGTCAGGATCGCCCAGCGCATGCCGGCGAAGCGCCGGGCAAAGAACGGCGCCACACGGTCCACGATCAGGTGCTCGGGCTCGAACCACGCGACGTAATGCTCCGCCTCGCCGGCCAGCGCGCGAAAGCGCACGAACGCCTTCATCTTGTGCGTATCGCGACGCACGGATTTTTCCAGCTCGCGCGCGCGGTGCACGTCCGGGTCGGTGCTGCGCTCGATCAAGCGCGGCTCGCCGTGCGCCATGCGCCACAGCAGGCGGTACAGCAACGCATGCCGCTGCGGATCGCGATGACAGCAGACGGCCTCGGCCAGCGCGATGAAGTCGCGCGAGACGCGAAACTGCGGGGCGGGCACGGCGACAGGCGTGGCCTCTGCAGGCGAGTCGAAGGCCAAGCCACCCTGCGCGGCGTCGTCCCAGCGGAGGGATTCCGGCGGCCAACCGGCCCCCAGCGCCTTGCGCGCCTGCACGCGCCAGGCGGTGGCGTCCCAAGCAGGTTCGACATTCAGCAGGTGCATCGCCGGGAATCAGTCGAACAGGCTGGCCTGGCGCGGCGCCGGCGCCAGCGAAGCGCGCAGGCGCGCGGGATCATCCAGCTGCCCGCGCGGATGGTGGTCGAGCACGCGGATGAATGGCGCCACCTTTTTCATCGGCAGCCGCAGCCGCTGCAAATCCGCGAAGCGCAGCCGGCCGTGCCGGCGTGCCGTGACGATTCGCCCCACGCTGCGCGTCCCCAACCCGGGCACGCGCAGCAACGTTTCGCGGCTCGCCACGTTGATATCGACCGGGAACTGCTCGGGATGGCGCAAGGCCCAGGCCAGCTTCGGGTCGATGTCCAGGTCGAGCATGCCGGCAGATTGCGCCGGCACGATCTCCTCCACGGAAAAGCCATAAAAGCGCAGCAGCCAGTCCGCCTGGTACAGCCGGTTCTCGCGCTGCAGCGGCGGCGCCTGCAGCGGCAGGCGCGTGGAGGCGTCGGGAATCGGGCTGAAGGCGGAGTAGTACACGCGCCGCAGCCGGAAGTTGCCGTAGAGGTTGTCGGAGGTGGCCAGGATCGTGCGATCCGCCTCGCCATCGGCGCCGACGATCATCTGCGTGCTCTGCCCGGCCGGCGCGAACCGCGGCGGCTTGGCGCGGCCGGGCGCGGCCGCCTTGCGCGCTTCGACGCCTTCCTCGATACGCCAGCGCAGCTCGCCCATCGCCGCACGGATGCGCGGCTGGCTTTTCTCCGGTGCGAGCCGGCCCAGGGCGCCCTCGGTGGGCAGTTCGACATTGATGCTGAGGCGGTCGGCATACCGGCCCGCGGCGGCCAGCAGCTCGGGCGCCGCGTCGGGAATCGTCTTGAGATGGATGTAGCCAGCGAACCGATGCTCCTCGCGCAGCGAACGCGCCACCGCCACCAGCTGCTCCATGGTGTAGTCGCTGTCGCGGATGATGCCGCTGGAGAGGAACAAGCCTTCGATGTAGTTGCGCTTGTAGAAATCCAGCGTCAGCCGCACCACTTCCTCCGGCGTGAAGCGCGCGCGGCGCACGTTGCTGGACACGCGGTTGACGCAGTAAGCGCAATCGAAGATGCAGAAGTTGGTCAGCAGGATCTTGAGCAGCGACACGCACCGGCCATCGGGCGTGTAGGAGTGGCAGATGCCCATGCCCTCGGTGCTGCCGATCCCGCCAGTGCCCAGCGAGTTCCGCTTGCCCGCGCCACTGGAGGCGCAGGAGGCATCGTATTTCGCGGCATCGGCCAGCACCGCCAGCTTGTCCATGAGTTCCATCGTGGGACTGTGGACACGCTCCGTCTCAATCCGTGAGACGGAGCGGCGCAGCTGCCGTGCGCCGCTGACCGGTTCAGCCTGAATGCTTTATTCGACGGTGACGGACTTGGCCAGGTTGCGCGGCTTGTCCACGTCGGTGCCGCGCGCCAGCGCGGTGTGATAGGCCAGCAGCTGCACCGGAATGGTGTGGACGATCGGGCTCAGCACGCCGACGTGGCGCGGGGTGCGCATCAGGTGCACGCCCTCCGATTCGGTGAAGTGGCTGTCCTGGTCGGTGAACACGAACAGCTCGCCGCCGCGTGCGCGCACTTCCTGCATGTTGGACTTCACCTTTTCCAGCAGGCGGTCGTTCGGCGCGATCACCACCACCGGCATCGCGGCATCCACCAGCGCCAGCGGCCCGTGCTTCAGTTCGCCCGCCGGATAGGCCTCGGCATGGATGTAGGAGATCTCCTTGAGCTTGAGCGCGCCTTCCAGCGCGATCGGGTAATGCAGGCCGCGGCCCAGGAACAACGCGTTCTGGTGGGTGGCGAAGCGTTCGGCCCACGCCATGATCTGCGGCTCCAGGTTCAGCGCGTGCTGCACGCTGCCAGGCAGGAAGCGCAGCTGCTCCAGGTAGTCGGCTTCCTGCGCGGCGTCGATGCGGCCGTGCAGCTTGCCCAGCACCACCGTCAGCTGGAACAGCACCGCCAGCTGGGTGGTGAACGCCTTGGTGGAAGCCACACCGATCTCGGCGCCGGCGCGGGTGTAGCACACCAGTTCGCTGGCGCGCGGGATCGCGCTTTCCGGCACGTTGCAGATCGACAGCGTGTGCTTGTGGCCGAGCGACTTGGCGTACTTGAGCGCCTCCATCGTGTCCAGCGTTTCTCCGGACTGCGAAATCGTCACCACCAGGTGCTTGGGGTTCGCATAGGCCGCGCGGTAGCGGTACTCGCTGGCAATCTCCACGCTGCACGGCAGCCCGGCGATGGCTTCGATCCAGTAGCGCGCGGTCAAGCCGGCGTAATAGCTGGTGCCGCACGCCAGGATCTGCACACCTTCGATATCGCGCAGCACCTCGGCGGCTTCCCGGCCGAACAGTTCGGCCGGAAAGCCGCCGGCGTCGATGGCCGCCTCGATGGTGTCCGACAGCGCGCGCGGCTGCTCGTGGATTTCCTTCTGCATGAAGTGGCGATACGGTCCCAGCTCCAGCGAAGCCAGCGACACGTCCGACACATGCACCGGCCGCTCGACCGACGCACCGTGTTCGTCGAACACCCGCACGCTCTCGCGGCGCAGCTCGGCGGTATCGCCTTCTTCCAGGAAGATCACCTGGCGCGTGGCCTGCACGATCGCCGACACGTCCGAGGCGACGAACTGTTCGCCTTCACCCAGGCCGACCAGCAGCGGGCAGCCCATGCGGGCGACCACCAGCCGCTCCGGCTCGGCCTGGCTGACCACCGCCAACGCGTAGGCGCCGGTAAGTTCCTTCACCGTGACCTGCAACGCGCCCAGCAGGTCGCGGCCCTGCTGCAGATGGTGGTGGATCAGGTGCGCGATGACCTCGGTATCGGTCTGCGACTCGAACACGTAGCCCAGCGCGCGCAGTTCTTCGCGCTTGGCCTCGTGGTTCTCGATGATGCCGTTGTGCACCAGCGCCACGCCGTGGCTGATGTGCGGATGGGCGTTGGCCTCGGTCACCCCGCCGTGGGTGGCCCAACGGGTGTGGCCGATGCCCAGGCGGGCGGAGAAGCCCTCGGCCTCGGCAGCCGCGGCCATCTCCGATACCCGCCCCGTCCTGCGCACGCGGCGCAGCTGCGGGCCATCCAGCACGGCAATGCCGGAGGAGTCATAGCCGCGGTATTCCAGGCGCTTGAGCCCTTCGATCAGGACGGGAACCACATCGCGATCCGCGATCGCGCCAACAATGCCGCACATGGAGAGTCTGCCGGGGTAAAGGTGGACATTGTGCCATGTCCGTTTCTGACCGACCCCTGACCACGGCCGGACATCGCGTCCGCCGCGGTGTCCGCGGACACTGCGGACACTTCCGCCCCCTGCGTACATGCTTTGAATTCAATGACTTGCATGTGGCACGGAAACTGCTTTGATCTGGCGGACTCCATCCCTCCAAGCACCCATGGCCATCCGCGACACCTCTGCCCAGGACCACGTCATCTCCCGCCAGGCCGCGCCCGCGCCGTGGCGCCGCTGGATCTGGCCGGGCGTCGCCGCCGTGGTGGTCCTGGTGGGCATTGCGTGGGCCGTCTCGGGCTGGCTGGCGGGCAGCCGCTCCTTCCAGGCCTCGCGCGTGCGCATCGCCGAAGTGCAGCGCGGCGACCTGGTGCGCGACATCTCCGCCGATGGCCGGGTGATCGCCGCCAACAGCCCGGTCCTGTATGCGATCTCCGCCGGCACGGTCACCCTGAAGGTGGTGGCCGGCGACGTGGTCAAGCAGGGCCAGGAGCTGGCGGTGATCGACAGCCCGGAACTGCGCAGCAAGCTGGCGCAGGAGCAGGCCACTCTCGCCGGCCTGGAAGCGGAAGCCAGCCGCGCCGCGCTCGACGCCGTGCTCGCCCGCGCCACCGCCAGCAAGACCACCGACCAGGCCGGCCTGGTGCGCACTGCCGCCGAGCGCGACCTGGCCCGCTACCAGCGCGGCTTCGATGGCGGCGCGGTGCCGGAGGTCGACCTGGCCAAGGCGCGCGATGAACTGAAGAAGGCCGAGATCGAACTGCAGCACGCGCAGAAGGACTCGGCGCTGGAAAGCCAGGGCGCCGACCTGGATGCACGCAACAAGCGCCTGCTGGCTGATCGCCAGCGCGCGGTGGTGGCCGAAGTGCAGCGCCAGGTCGACGCGCTGACCCTGCGCGCCCCGTTCGACGGCCAGGTGGGCCAGGTGCAGGCCACCCAGCACACCAACGTGGCGGCGAACGCGCCGATCCTGGGCGTGGTGGACCTGTCCAAGTTCGAGATCGAGATCAAGGTGCCGGAGAGCTTCGCCCGCGACCTGGCGATCGGCATGCCGGCGCAGCTCACCAGCGGCAGCGGCGAACCTTTCGCCGGCGCGATCTCGGCGGTATCGCCCGAGGTCGTCAACGGCGAGGTCAACGCGCGCATCCGCTTCAGCGACAAGCAGCCGGCCGGCCTGCGCCAGAACCAGCGCATGAGCGCGCGGGTGGTGATGGATACCCGCCGCAACGTGCTCAAGGTCGAGCGCGGCCCGTTCGTCGAACAGTCCGGCGGCCGCTATGCCTACGTCATGGACGGCAGCGCGGCGGTGCGTCGTCCCGTGCAGCTCGGCGCCGCCAGCCTCGGCGAGATCGAGGTGATCTCCGGCTTGCAGCCGGGCGACCGCGTGGTCGTCTCCGGCAGCGACCAGTTCGGCGATGCCGAACGCGTCACCGTCCACTGATGCCTTTCCACCCTGTCATTCCTCAAACCCAGAAGGAACGCCCCATGCTCCAGATGCAGTCGGTCTCCAAGGTCTTCCGCACCGAACAGGTGGAAACCCACGCGCTGCGCTCGCTCGACCTGCACGTGCGCGAAGGCGAGTTCGTCGCCGTGACCGGCCCGTCCGGTTCGGGCAAGACCACTTTCCTCAACATCGCCGGCCTGCTGGAAACCTTCACCAGCGGCCAGTACCTGCTCGACGGCGAGGATGTGAGCCACCTCAGCGACGATGCCCGCTCGCGCCTGCGCAACCGCAAGATCGGCTTCATCTTCCAGGGCTTCAACCTGATCCCGGACCTCAACCTGTTCGACAACGTGGACGTGCCGCTGCGCTACCGCGGCATGCCGGCGGCCGAGCGCCGCACGCGCATCGAGGATGCGCTGGGCAAGGTCGGGCTGGGCTCGCGCATGAAGCACTACCCGGCCGAGCTGTCCGGCGGCCAGCAGCAGCGCGCGGCCATCGCGCGTGCGTTGGCCGGTAGCCCGCGCCTGCTGCTGGCCGACGAACCGACCGGCAACCTCGACTCGCAGATGGCACGCGGGGTGATGGAGCTGATGGAGGAGATCAACGCCCAGGGCACCACCATCGTCATGGTGACCCACGACCCGGAACTGGCTGCGCGTGCGCAGCGCAATGTGCACATCGTCGACGGCCAGGCCACCGACCTGGCGCGCGATGCGGTCCTGCTGCGCCCGCAGGGCGTGCCCACCCCGATCGCCGCCCACGAGTGAGGCCCGCGCCATGTTCGGCTACTACTTCAACCTCGCGCTGCGCAGCTTCCGCCGCAACAAGGTGCTGACCTCGCTGATGGTGCTGGCCATCGCACTGGGCATCGGCACCAGCATGACCACGCTGACGGTGTTCTACATCCTCTCCGGCGATCCGCTGCCGGGGCGCAGCGACCACCTGTACTACGTGCAGATGGACCCGGCTTCGATGGACGGCTACCTCGCCGGCGAGGAGCCCTCCGAGCAGGTCACCCGCTTCGATGCCGAGAAGATGCTCGCCGAGAAGAAGGCCGACCGGCAGGCGGTGATGACCGGCGGCAACATCGCGCTGGAGCCGGAGAAATCCGGGCTGCGCCCGTTCAACACCGATGCCCGCTTCACCTCGGCCGATTTCTTCCCGATGTTCGGCTTGCCGTTCGAGTACGGCAACGCGTGGAACGCCAGCGAAGACGCCGGCCGCGCACGCGTGGCGGTGATCTCCAAGGAACTCAACGAGAAGCTGTTTGACGGCAAGAACAGCGTCGGCAAGACGATCCGCCTGGAGCAGAACGACTTCCGCATCATCGGCGTGCTCAAGTACTGGCGCCCGACCCCGCGCTTCTACGACCTCAACAGCGACCGCTACGGCACGGTGGAAGAAGTGTTCGTGCCCTTCTCCACCGCCGTGGACCTGAAGTTCAGCCGCTCCGGCTCCATGGACTGCTGGGGGGATTCGGGCAAGGACGAGACCTCGGTGAGCGCCCCCTGCGTGTGGCTGCAGTACTGGGTGCAGTTGGACGACGCCTCCAAGGTGTCCGAGTTCCGCCAGTACCTGTCCAACTACTCCGACCAGCAGCGCCAGGCCGGCCGCTTCGAGCGTCCGACCAACGTGCGCCTGCGCAGCGTGATGGAGTGGCTGGAGTTCAAGAACGTGGTGCCCAACGACGTGCGCCTGCAGACCTGGCTGGCATTCGGCTTCCTGGTGGTGTGCCTGGTCAACACGATCGGGCTGCTGCTGGCCAAGTTCATGCGCCGCAGCGGCGAGATCGGTGTGCGTCGCGCCCTGGGCGCCTCGCGCCGCTCGATCTTCGCGCAGGCGTTGGTGGAGGCCGGCACGATCGGCCTGGCCGGCGGCATCCTCGGCTTGTTGCTGGCACTGCTTGGCCTGTGGGCGGTGCGGCAGCAGCCGGCCAGCTACGCAGAACTGGCGCACCTGGACCCGCTGATGCTCATCACCACCTTCGTCCTCGCCCTGGCGGCCAGCCTGCTCGCCGGCCTGTTGCCGGCATGGCGTGCCTGCCAGGTCGCCCCGGCGCTGCAGCTCAAGTCCCAATAACCGCTTTCCGTTGACCCGGCCGTCCCCGGAGCTCTCTCTCCGACGGCCGGGACAGCGGACCTTCACGGGAAGACCCTCATGGAAATCCGTCCCATCCTCTCCACCTTGCGCCGGCACAAGACCGCCGCGGCGCTGATCGTGGTCGAGATCGCGCTGAGCTGCGCCATCATCTGCAACGCCCTGTTCCTCATCGGCAACCGCCTCGAACGCATGGATCGCGTCAGCGGCGCGGCGGAGGACGAGGTCGTGCGCGTGCAGATCACCGGCATCGGGCGCGACGACAATCCCCGCGCGATGACCGCCTCCGACGAGGCGGCACTGCGCGGCATCCCCGGCGTGAAGTTCGCCAGCGTCGCCAACCAGGTGATGTTCGGCAATTCTTCCTGGAACAGCGGCGTGAACCTCACCCCGGACCAGAAGCGCTCCACGCTCAACGCCACCACCTACCTGGGCGGCGAGCAGTTGCTCGATACGCTGGGCCTGCAACTCGTGGAAGGCCGCAAGTTCAACCCGGACGAGTTCGTCGAAGCCGACGAAGACGAGCAGAAGGTGCCGGCCGTCATCATCACCCGCGCGATGGCGAACAAGTTGTTCCCGGGTGAGTCGGCCCTGGGCAAGAGCATCTACAGCTGGGGCGACCGGCCGATCAAGGTGGTCGGCGTGGTCGAGCACCTCGCCCGGCCCAACGAAGGCGGTCGCGGCGCGGATGCCTACGAGTACTCGATGGTCTTCCCGATCCGCATTTCCTACGTGATGGGCGGCAACTACCTGCTGCGCACCGACCCGGCGCGCCGCGACGAGGTGATGAAGGCCGCGGTGGCCGCGCTGGAGCGCAACAGCCCGAACCGCATCATCCTCAAGCAGGAAACGCTGCAGGACATGCGCCAAGGCTACTACCAGCAGGATCGCTCGATGGCCTGGCTGCTGGTGGCGGTGTGCGTGGCGCTGCTGGTGGTGACCGCGCTGGGGATCGTGGGCCTGGCCAGCTTCTGGGTGCAGCAGCGCACCAAGCAGATCGGTATTCGTCGTGCGCTGGGCTCCACGCGCGGGCAGATCCTGCGTTACTTCCAGACCGAGAACTTCCTGCTGGCGACCATCGGCATCGTCATCGGCATGACGCTGGCCTACTCGGCCAACCTGTGGCTGATGCAGCGCTACGAATTGCCGCGGCTGCCGCTGATCTACCTGCCGTGCGGCGCGATCGCGCTGTGGTTGCTGGGGCAGCTGGCGGTGCTGGGCCCGGCACGGCGCGCCGCGGCGGTGCCGCCGGCCGTGGCGACCCGCAGCGCCTGAGCCGGCGACGGCGATGCTGGGTGGCGACCCGTTCCTGGCATCGCTGCGGCGGCACCGGCTGGCCGCCGGGCTGATCGTGCTGCAGTGCGCGCTCACCACCGTGGTGCTGGCCTTGGCGTTGGCCAAGGCCGGCGAATGGCGAGCGCGCATCACCGCGCCCAGCGGCGTGGACGAGACCCGGCTGATCCGGCTCGTCATCCGCGGTGCGGCCGATGCCCAGGTCCTGGCGCGCGAGCGGGCGGCGCTGGCGCGGTTGCCCGAGGTGCAACGCGTGGTCACGATCAATCAGGTGCCCTTCGGCATCGACGACTGGTCGGCGCAGTTCGGTCTTTCGCCCGATGGCACGCGTGGCAGGGTGAGCGCCACCGTGTACTTCGGCGATGAAGCGCTGCGCGCCCAGTTGGGCGTGCCACTGCGGGAGGGCCGCGACTTCCTGCAGCGGGAATACACCGGCACACGCCTGCATGCCGCCCACAGCGTCCAGGTGGATGCCACCTTGGCCCGGCAGCTGTTCCATGGCGAGCCGGCGGTGGGTCGCACGCTCCATGCCCTCGGCGCACCGCCGCTGCGCGTGGTCGGCGTGTACGCGCCGCTGCAGGGCCCACGTGCCGACGGACGACCGACGCTGATCCTGCCGGCGCATCTGGACCTGGGCCAGGTGGGCGTCTACCTGCTCCGCCTGCACGGCCAGACGCCGCCGAAGGCCGACCGCGTGAGCGAGGCGATCGCCACACCAGGGGCGCGGCGGTGGGTGTCGGACTATCGCAGCCTGGCCGAACTGCGCGAGGCCTACTTCCGCCATGACCGCTGGCTGGCCACCGGCCTGCTGCTCGGCATGGGATTGTGGCTGCTGTGCACCGGCGTGGGGCTGGCCAACCTCGCCGACCTTCTGTTGCAGGCGCGGGTGCGGCAGATCGGCCTGTGCCGCGCGCTGGGTGCGCGCAGCGCGCAGATCCGCTGGCAACTGCGGCGCGAGAACCTGCTGCTGGCCGGCGTGGGTGCGCTGGCCGGCCTGGCCTGGCTACACCTGCTGCTGCGCGCGTGGCCCTGGCTGGGCATGCAGCTGGAGACCGGCGGCATCGCGCTGCAGGCACTCGCCGCGGCACTGGTGGTGCTGACCGGCCAGTGCGCGATGTGGCCGATCACCCGCGAAGCCGACGCGGTGCCGCTGGCCGCCGGCATTCGCTGGGCTTGAGCCTTTCGGCGGCGCGGCGCGACTTTCCCCCGGGCAACTGCGATCATCCTTCCATCCCCACAGCCGACTGCCTTCGACACGATGTCCAACGTCCTGATCATCGATGACAACCACGCGGTCGCCACGGCACTGGAAGTGCTGTTCTCGCTGCATGACATCGAGACCGGCCATGCCGACTCGCCGCAGGCCGGCCTGGCAAGGCTGGAGGAGCAGGCGTTCGACCTGGTGATCCAGGACATGAACTTCACCGCGGACACCACGTCCGGCGAGGAGGGCCAGGCATTGTTCGCGCAGATCCGCGAGCGCCACCCGGACCTGCCGGTGATCCTGCTTACCGCGTGGACACACCTGGATAGCGCGGTGGAGCTGGTCAAGGCCGGCGCCGCCGACTACATCGCCAAGCCGTGGGACGACCGCAAGCTGCTGACCACGGTGAACAACCTGCTCGAACTGTCCGAGGCGCGGCGCGAGCTGGACCGCCGCCGCGACCGCGAGCAACGCAGCCGCCAACAGCTGGCCGAGCGCTTCGACCTGCGCGGCGCGGTCTTCGCCGACCCGGCGAGCGAGCGCGCGATCGCGCTGGCGTGCCAGGTAGCGCGCTCGGACCTGCCGGTGCTGATCACCGGGCCGAACGGCAGCGGCAAGGAGAAGATCGCCGAGATCATCCAGGCCAACTCCTCGGTGCGCAACGGCCCGTTCGTGGCGCTGAACTGCGGCGCCATTCCTTCCGAGTTGATCGAGGCCGAACTGTTCGGTGCCGAAGCCGGCGCCTATACCGGGGCGAACAAGGCGCGCGAAGGCAAGTTCGAGGCGGCCGATGGCGGCACGCTGTTCCTGGACGAGATCGGCAACCTCTCCGCGGCCGGGCAGATGAAGCTGCTGCGCGTGCTGGAGACCGGGCGCTTCGAGCGCCTGGGTTCCAACCGCGAGCGCCAGGCCAAGGTGCGCGTGATCAGCGCCACCAATGCCAACCTGCCTGGCATGATCCGCGAGGGCAGCTTCCGCGAGGACTTGTACTACCGGCTCAACACGGTGGAAGTGGCCATGCCGCCGTTGGTCGAGCGGCCCGGCGACATCCTGCCGCTGGCGCAGCACTTCCTGGCGTCCGGCAAGCCGTTGTCGCCGCAGGCCCGCAGCCTGCTGCAACGCCACCCGTGGCCGGGCAACGTGCGCGAGCTGCGCAACGTGATCCAGCGTGCCGAACTGCTTTCGCAAGGCGCGCGCATCGAGGCGAGCGACCTCAACTTGCCGACGCCGCCGGCGGTGCGCCTGGCTAGCAATGGCCAGGAGCCGGATCGCGCCCGCATCGAGCAGGCGCTCTCGCGCGCGCATGGGGTGATCGCGCAGGCCGCGGCGGACCTGGGCATGAGCCGCCAGGCGCTGTATCGGCGCATGGACCGTTACGGAATTCCACGCGAGGGATGATGAGCCGCTCCTTCACTTTCCGCCTGTTCGTGCGGCTGCTGCCGGTGCTGGCACTGGCCGCGGCGATGCCCTGGCTGCTGGCGTACTGGCTCGACCGCGGTTGGGAAGTCGCGGCGGTATCCGGTGCGCTGCTGCTATGGCTGATGTGGTGGGTGCTGCACCGTGCGACGGCGCCGATGCGTTCGCTGTTCCGCGCGCTGGCCGGCACCACCAGCAGCTATCGCGATGGCGAGTACAACTTCGGCGTGCACTGGCGCGGCGATGACGAGCTCGCGCAACTGGTGCAGGCCCATTCGGAGCTGGGCGAGGTACTGCGCGAACAGCGCCAGAGCCTGGTGCAGCGCGAGCTGATGCTCGATGCGATGGTGCAGAACACGCCGGTGGCGATGATCCTGGTGGCCGCCGGCGGCGACGGCATCCGCCGCATCACCTTCTCCAACATCGCCGCGCGCAAGCTTCTGCATGGTGGCTGGCGGCTGGAGGGCCAGCGCATCGACGCGCTGCTGGAGCAGATGCCGGCCGAGCTGCGCGATGCGATTGCCCGCGGCGGCGACAGCCTGTTTGCCGTGCGCGAGGAGGACGGGGACGAGGACGACGAGCAGATCTACCACCTCGCCCACCGCAGCTTCCACCTCAACGGCCGCGTGCACGAACTGTTGCTGATCCGCCTGCTGACGCCGGAGCTGCGCCGGCAGGAAGTGCAGACCTGGAAGAAGGTGATCCGGGTGATCAGCCACGAGTTGAACAACTCGCTGGCACCGATCGCCTCGCTGGCGCATTCCGGCGCCGAACTGGTGCGGCGGCAGAAGACCGAGCGGCTGGGCGAGATCTTCGGCACGATCGAGGACCGCGCGCGGCATCTGGAAGGCTTCATCCGCGGCTACGCGCGCTTCGCCAAGCTGCCGCAGCCGCAACTGCAGACGGTGCAGTGGGAGCAGTTCCTGTCCGGCCTGCAGCAGCAGATTCCGTTCCGCCTGCACTTGCAGTCGCCGGACATGTGCAGCCGCGTGGACGTGGCGCAGCTGGGCCAGGCGCTGCTGAACCTGCTCAAGAACGCGCACGAGGCGTGCGCGGAGGCCACGATACCGAACGACGACGTGGAGCTGCGCCTGAGCCGGTTGCCGCAATGGCTGCGCATCGAAGTGCTGGATCGGGGCAACGGCATGAACGAGGCCGTGCTGCAGAACGCCCTGATGCCGTTCTACTCCACCAAGCGCAACGGTACCGGCCTGGGCCTGGCGCTCACGCGCGAGATCGTCGAAGCGCACGGCGGGCGCATTTCGTTGCAGAACCGCAGCGATGGCGGCCTGTGCGTGGTGATCTTGCTGCCCGCCTAGGGCCGGCGACTCATTTTTTCTTGGGCCGCTGCCACGCTTCGATGCTGACCTGCTTGGCGCGCGCGACCGTCAGCTGGCCCGCCGGCGCGTTACGCGTGACCACCGAGCCCGCGCCGATGGTGGCGTTGTCGCCGATCTCGATCGGCGCCACCAGCGCGCTGTTGGAGCCGACGAACACCCCGTCGCCGATCTTCGTCACCCACTTGTTCACGCCGTCGTAGTTGCAGGTGATCGTGCCCGCGCCGACGTTTACGCCGGCACCGATCTCCGCATCGCCCAGGTAGGTGAGGTGGTTGGCCTTGCTGCCCACGCCCAGGCGGGCCTTCTTGGTCTCCACGAAATTGCCGACGTGCACGCCATCGGCCAGCACGGTGCCGGGGCGCAGGCGCGCGTAGGGGCCGATCTGCACCGCGCCTTCGGCAACGACGCCTTCCAGGTCGCAGTGCGCGCGCACGACCGTGCCCGCCGCCAGCTTGACGTCGCGCAGGCGGGTGAACGGGCCGATGACGACGCCATCGCCCAGCTCGACCTCGCCTTCGAACACCACGTCCACATCGATGCGCACGTCCAGGCCCACCTTCACCGTGCCGCGCTGGTCCACGCGCGCCGGATCGGCCATGTGCGCACCCTGCAGGCACAGCGCCTTGGCGGCGCGCAGCTGGAACGCGCGCTCGAGCTGGGCCAGTTGCCACGGGTCGTTGGCGCCTTCGGCTTCCTGCGGGTCGGCCACGCCCACCATGTCGGCCGGGCTGAACTCGGCGGCGGCGCTGGCGAACACGTCGGTCAGGTAGTACTCGCCTTGCGCGTTGTTCGGCGAAAGGTGCGCGAGCCAGCGGCGCAGCGCGGTGGATTCGGCGGCGATGATGCCCGTGTTGACCACGCGGAGGCGGCGCTGCTCGTCGTCGGCATCCTTCTGCTCGACGATGGCGGCCACCTTGCCCTCGGCATCGCGCACGATGCGGCCGTAGCCGGTGGGATCGGCCGGCTCGGCCACCAGCACCGCCAGGCGGGCCTGCGTGTCGAGCAGGCGCTGCAGGGTCTCGGCGCGGATCAACGGCACGTCGCCGTACAGCACCAGCACGTTGGCCGCGTCGGGCACGTGGGGCATGGCTTGCTCGACCGCATGGCCCGTGCCCAGGCGCTGGGCCTGCTCGGCCCAGCGCAGGTCGGCCTGGCCCGCGAACGCCGCGCGCACCTGTTCGCCGCCATGCCCGTGGACGATGTGGATCGCCTCCGGATGCAACTGCCGCGCCGCGTCGATCACGTGCGCGAGCATCGGCCGGCCGGCGATGGGCTGGAGCACCTTCGGCAGCGCGGATTTCATCCGCTTGCCCTCGCCGGCGGCCAGGATGATGACGTGCAGGGGAAGCGACATGGGCACTGAACCGAATGAGCGTTGTTGTAGGGATTTTATGCGCAGAACGATACGATTGCCTGCCCTCGTCTCCGCAACCGCGCAATGATTCTTCGCCAAGGCACCCAGTTCATCGTGATCGGCCTCGTCCAGCTCTGCCTGGATTGGTCATTGTTCGTTGCCTTCACCGGCGCGGGCATGCCGGTGCCGGTCGCGAACGTTTGCAGCCGCGTGTGCGCGGCGTTGGTGGGCTTCTGGCTAAACGGCCGGTTCACGTTTGCCCAGGACGGCCAGCATCGGCTGGGCTGGCGTTCGCTTTCGCGCTATATCGCGGTATGGCTGGTGCTGACCGCTACCAGCACCCTGCTCGTCGGCGCGCTGGCCGCGCATCTTGGGTTGAAGCTGGCGTGGCTCGCCAAGCCGGTGGTCGAGGCAGGATTGGCGGTGCTGTCGTTCCTGCTGATGCGCCACGTCGTCTACCGCTGACGACCCGCCACAAACGAAAACGCCGGCACGAGGCCGGCGTTTCCGATCAAGCCGCGATACCGCTCAGTGCTTGAGGTTGCGGCGCAGGCGCTCCAGCGCCTGCAGCTGGGCGGTGACTTCGGCCAGCTTGGCCTGGGCCTCGGCCACTTCCATCGCCTCGCCGCGGTTGGCCAGGATGCGCTCGGCTTCTTCCTTCGCCTTGCGCACGGCGGCTTCGTCGATGTCCTGCGCGCGCACGGCGGTATCGGCCAGCACGGTCACGACCTGCGGCTGCACTTCCAGGATGCCGCCGGAAATGGCGAAGTCCAGCTGTTCGCCACTGGCGGTCGTGACAACCACCTTGCCCGGCTTCAGGCGGGTGATCAGCGGCGCGTGCTTGGGCGCGATGCCCAGCTCGCCCAGTTCGCCGGTGGCCACGACCAGGGTCGCCTCGCCGCGGAAGATCTCCTGCTCGGCGCTGACGATGTCGCAACGGATGGTGCTGCTCATGGTTCGCTTCTCTTCCGTTCGATGCCTTCCCGCACGCGGGAAGGCACCAGGTCAGGGGCCGGGGATCAGGCCTTCTCGGCCATCTTCTTGGCCTTCTCGACGGCTTCGTCGATGGTGCCGACCATGTAGAACGCCTGCTCCGGCAGGTGGTCGTACTCGCCGTCCACGATGCCCTTGAAGCCGCGGATGGTCTCCTTCAGCGACACGTACTTGCCCGGCGAGCCGGTGAACACTTCGGCCACGTGGAACGGCTGGCTGAAGAAGCGTTCGATCTTGCGGGCGCGCGAAACGGCCTGCTTGTCTTCCTGCGACAGCTCGTCCATGCCCAGGATCGCGATGATGTCCTTCAGCTCCTTGTACTTCTGCAGGGTCTGCTGGACGCGCTGGGCAGTGTCGTAGTGCTCGTTGCCGATGACGTTCGGGTCCATCTGGCGGCTGGTCGAGTCCAGCGGGTCGACCGCCGGGTAGATGCCGAGCGAGGCGATCGAGCGCGACAGCGTCACGGTCGAATCCAGGTGGGCGAAGGTGGTGGCCGGCGACGGGTCGGTCAGGTCGTCCGCGGGCACGTACACGGCCTGGATCGAGGTGATCGAACCGGTCTTGGTCGAGGTGATGCGTTCCTGCAGGACGCCCATTTCCTCGGCCAGGGTCGGCTGGTAACCCACCGCCGACGGCATGCGGCCCAGCAGCGCCGAGACCTCGGTGCCCGCCAGCGTGTAGCGGTAGATGTTGTCCACGAAGAACAGCACGTCGCGGCCCTTGCCGTTGGCGTCCTTCTCGTCGCGGAAGTACTCGGCCATGGTCAGGCCGGTCAGCGCGACGCGCAGGCGGTTGCCCGGCGGCTCGTTCATCTGGCCGTAGACCATCGCCACCTTCGAGTCTTCCGGCTTCTCGACGTTGACGACGTTGGACTCGATCATCTCGTGGTAGAAGTCGTTGCCCTCGCGGGTACGCTCACCCACGCCGGCGAACACGGAAAGACCCGAGTGCGCCTTGGCGATGTTGTTGATGAGTTCCATCATGTTGACGGTCTTGCCGACGCCGGCGCCGCCGAACAGGCCGACCTTGCCGCCCTTGGCGAACGGGCACATCAGGTCGATGACCTTGATGCCGGTTTCCAGCAGCTCGGTGGCCGAGGCCTGCTCGTCGAAGCTCGGCGCGCTGCGGTGGATTTCCCAGCTGTCGGTGCTCTTGACCGGGCCGGCCTCGTCGATCGGGTTGCCGAGCACGTCCATGATGCGGCCCAGGGTGCCGCTGCCGACCGGCACGGAGATGCCGCGGCCGGTGTTGTTGGCCACCAGGTTGCGCTTCAGGCCGTCGGTCGAACCGAGGGCGATGGTGCGCACGACGCCGTCGCCCAGCTGCTGCTGGACTTCCAGCGTGATCGCGGTGCCTTCAACCTTCAGCGCGTCGTACACCTTCGGCACTTCGCTGCGCGGGAATTCGACGTCGACGACCGCGCCGATGATCTGAACGATCTTGCCCTGACTCATGGATGGATCCTCTAGATGTGATGCTGTTGAGCCGCGCGCGTCAGACTGCCGCTGCGCCGCCGACGATTTCGGAAATTTCCTGGGTGATCGCAGCCTGGCGGGCCTTGTTGTAGACCAGTTGCAGGGTGCCGATCAGCTTGCTGGCGTTGTCGCTGGCGGCCTTCATCGCCACCATGCGCGCGGCATGTTCGGAGGCCACGTTCTCCAGCACCGCCTGGTACACCAGCGACTCGATGTAGCGCGTCATCACGTGCTCGAGCACGGTCGCGGCATCGGGTTCGTACAGGTAGTCCCAGTCGTGGTGGGCGACCTTCGCCTCGGAGGCCGGCAGCGGCAGCAGCTGGTCGAAGCTGGCCTTCTGCGTCATGGTGTTCACGAAGTGGTTGTAGACCAGGTACACACGGTCCACGCGGCCTTCGGTGAAGGCATCCAGCATCACCTTGATCACGCCCACCAGCTGCTCGACATGCGGGGTATCACCCAGGTGGGTGACGCTGCCGACCATGTCGACCTTGACCCGGCGGAAGAAGGTCGAAGCCTTCTGGCCAATGGTCACCACGTCCACCTCGGCACCCTTGTCCTGCCACTGGCGCACCTCGCCCAGCATCTTGCGGAACAGGTTGTTGTTCAGGCCGCCGGCCAGGCCGCGGTCGGAGGAGACCACGATGTAGCCAACCCGCTTGACCTGCTCGCGCTCGACCAGGAACGGGTGCTGGTAGTCGGTGCTGGCTTGCGCCAGGTGGCCGATCACCTGCTTCATCGCCTGCGCGTAGGGACGCGAGGTCTTCATCCGCTCCTGTGCCTTGCGGATCTTGGAGGCCGAGACCATCTCGAGCGCGCGCGTCACCTTGCGGGTGTTCTGCACGCTCTTGATCTTGGTTTTGATTTCGCGTCCGCCTGCCATCTTCGCTCGCTCTGATCGCTGTCTGGTGGGGCCCGGGCGCGTCGCCGCGCCCCGTACCCTGCCCGGTTGCCGGTATTACCAGCTGCCGGTGGTCTTGAACTCTTCGATGCCCTTCTTGAAAGCGGCCTCGATGTCGCCGTTCCAGTCGCCGGTACTGTTGATCTTGCCGACCAGCTCGCCCTGGGTGTTGGCGAAGTGGGCGTGCAGGCCGTCCTCGAAGGACAGCAGCTTGGCGACCGGCACGTCGTCGAGGTAGCCCTCGTTGACGGCGTAGATGGTCAGCGCCTGGTTGGCGATGGACATCGGCAGGTACTGCTTCTGCTTCATCAGCTCGGTGACGCGCTGGCCGCGCTCGAGCTGCTTGCGGGTGGCTTCGTCCAGGTCCGAGGCGAACTGCGCGAACGCGGCCAGCTCACGGTACTGGGCGAGCGAGATGCGGATGCCGCCCGACAGCTTCTTGATGATCTTGGTCTGGGCCGCGCCACCGACGCGCGACACCGAGATACCGGCGTTCACGGCCGGACGGATACCGGCGTTGAACAGGTCGGTTTCCAGGAAGATCTGGCCGTCGGTGATCGAGATGACGTTGGTCGGCACGAACGCCGAGACGTCGCCGGCCTGGGTCTCGATGATCGGCAGCGCGGTCAGCGAACCGGTCTTGCCCTTCACTTCGCCGTTGGTGAACTTCTCCACGTACTCGGCCGACACGCGGGCGGCACGCTCGAGCAGGCGCGAGTGCAGGTAGAACACGTCGCCCGGGTAGGCTTCGCGGCCCGGCGGGCGCTTGAGCAGCAGCGAAATCTGGCGGTACGCCACGGCCTGCTTGGACAGGTCGTCGTACACGATCAGCGCATCTTCGCCGCGGTCCATGAAGTACTCGCCCATGGTGCAGCCCGAGTAGGCGCTGATGTACTGCATGGCGGCCGATTCGGACGCGGTGGCGGCCACGACGATCGTGTGCGCCAGGGCGCCGTTCTCTTCCAGCTTGCGCACGATGTTGGCGACGGTCGAGGCCTTCTGGCCGATCGCCACGTACACGCACTTGATGCCGGTGCCCTTCTGGTTGATGACCGCGTCGATGGCCATCGCGGTCTTGCCGGTCTGGCGGTCGCCGATGATCAGCTCGCGCTGGCCACGGCCGATCGGGATCATCGCGTCGACCGACTTGTAACCGGTCTGCACCGGCTGGTCGACCGACTTGCGCCAGATCACGCCCGGGGCAACGCGCTCGACCGGAGCGGTCAGCTGCGCGCCCAGCGGGCCCTTGCCGTCGATCGGCTCGCCCAGCGCGTTCACCACGCGGCCCAGCAGCTCCTTGCCCACCGGCACTTCGAGGATGCGGCCGGTGGTCTTGGCCACGTCGCCCTCGCGCAGGTGCTCGTAGTCACCCAGGACCACGGCGCCGACCGAATCGCGCTCCAGGTTCAGCGCCAGCGCAAAGGTGTTGTTCGGCAGCTCGATCATTTCGCCCTGCATCGCGTCGGCCAGGCCGAAGATGCGCACGATGCCGTCGGACACGCTGGTCACGGTGCCTTCGTTGCGCGATTCGGCCGACAGCTTGACCTTCTCGATGCGGGTCTTGATCAGTTCGCTGATTTCGGAGGGGTTGAGCGTGGTTGCCATCGTTCAGTCCTAGGTGCCGGCCGCAAGGCCGCGCGTTTATGAGTGTCAGTGTGCGAGCGAGTTCTGCAGGCGCTCGAGCTTGCCCTTGAGCGAACCGTCGATCACGACGTCGCCGGCGTCGATCACCGCGCCGCCGATCAGCGAGGCATCGACCGCGGTGGTGACTTCCACCTCGCGGCCGAAGCGCTTCTTCAGCGCAGCGACGATCTTGTCCAGCTCGGCCGGCGCCAGTTCCGCGGCGCTGGTGACGGTGGCCTTGACCACGCGCTCGGCGTCCGCGCGCAGCTGGTCGTACAGGCCCGAGATCTCGGGCAGCAGGGTCAGGCGCTGCGACTGCGCCAGCAGCGCCAGGAAACGCTGGAATTCCTCGCTGGCGCCCTCGGGGGCGAGCAGGCCCACGGCATCGCCCTGGCCCAGCTCCGGGTTCAGTAGCAGTCCGGCCACGCGCGGATCGCCGGCGACCTGCGCCGAGAACGACAGCGCGTCGCCCCACTGCGGGAAGCGGCCTTCGTCACGCGCGATCGCGAAAGCGGCGCGGGCATAAGGGCGGGCAAGGGTGAGGGCCTGGCTCATGAATCAGATCTCCGAAGCGAGTTCGTCCAGCAGCGCCTTGTGCGCGTTGGCATCGATCTCGCGCTTGAGCAGCTTTTCCGCACCGCTCACGGCCAGCACGGACACCTGCTTGCGCAGTTCCTCGCGGGCCCGGGTGGCGGCCGCGTCGATCTCGGCCTGGGCCAGATCCTTCTGACGGTTCGCCTCGGCGATGGCCTCGCTCTTGGCGGCGTCGACGATCTGGTTCGCACGCGCGTGGGCCTGGTCGATGATCTCGTTGGCCTTGGTGCGGGCTTCCTTCAGCGCCTCGTTGACCTTCTCCTGCGCCTGGGCCAGGTCTTTCTGGCTACGGTCGGCGGCGGCGAGGCCTTCGGCGATCTTCTGCTGGCGCTCTTCGATCGCCTTCATCAGCGGCGGCCAGATCTTGGTCGCGACGATCCAGATCAGACCGGCAAACGCCAGCGCCTGGGCAATGAGAGTAAAGCCGATATCCATGGGGTTTGCTCAATCGATGTTGACGGGGTGGGCGCGCCGCCCGGCGGGCGGCGCGTCCTAACCTTCATCCGCAACCGAAGCCCGCTGGGCGGGCTCCGGCCGCATCCCGCTATCGCTGGATCAGCCCGCGACGGCCTTGGCGGCCGCTTCGGCCAGCGCGGCGGACAGCGGGTTGGCGAAGGCCAGCAGCAGGCCGACGGCGACGCTGATGATGAACGCGGCGTCGATCAGGCCGGCGGTGATGAACATGCGGACCTGCAGGACCGGGATCAGTTCCGGCTGGCGCGCGGCCGACTCCAGGAACTTGCCGGCCATGATGGCCAGGCCCAGACCGGCGCCCAGCGCGGCGAGGCCGATCATGATGCCGACGGCAAGGGCGGTGGAGCTCTGGATCTGGGCGAAGTTGGTCAGGACGGCGAGGAACATGATTGTCTCCAGGAACGTTTTGCTAAGGGTGATGAAAGGATGGAATAAAGACGGATGAAGGGTGAAACAGGAAACGCTTTAGTGGCTGTCTTCCGACAGGCTCAGGTACACGATCGACAGCATCATGAAAATGAACGCCTGCAGCGGAATCACCAGCAGGTGGAACAGCATCCAGCCCAGGCCGAACACGCCGCCGGCGACCGCGCCGAGCAGGCCCGCGCCGCCCAGCACCCAGATCAGCAGGAAGACGATCTCGCCGCCGAACATGTTGCCGAACAGTCGCATCGCCAGCGAAATCGGCTTGCTCAGCCATTCGACGATGTTGAGGATCAGGTTGAACGGCAGCATCCACTTGCCGAACGGGGCGGTCAGGAATTCCTTGGTGAACCCGCCCAGGCCCTTGGACCGCAGCGAGAAGAACAGCATCAGGAAGAACACGCTGATCGACATGCCCAGGGTGGCATTGACGTCGGCGGTGGGCACCGGCTTCCAGAAGTGGATGCCTGCCCAGCTCAGCGGGATGGCGATGAAATCGGCCGGGATCATCTTGATGAGGTTCATCAATAGGATCCAGAAGAAGATGGTGATCGCGATCGGCGTCACCAGCTTGCTGTGCCCGTGGTAGGTGTCCTTGGCCTGGCGGTCGACGAACTCCAGGCAGATCTCCACGAACGCCTGCCACTTGCCCGGCACGCCGGAGGTGGCGTTGCGGGTACCGAGCCAGAAGGCCACGACCATGACCAGGCCCATGAGCACCGCAGTCACGATGGTATCGACGTGGATCGCCCAGAAACCGCCTTCCTGGATATGGAAGGTGAGGTTGTGCAGGTGATGCTGGATATAGGAGGTAGGGGTTTCTGCCTCGCCCGCCATGTGTCCGGAACCTTGATGTATGAATTCGGTCAGCGCTTGGCCAGAGCCAGCACCTGGAAGATGAGCCCGATGGCGATACCCGCCAGCAGCCCCACGGGCGGCAGCCGCCACAGGCCGAAGCCCAGGACCAGCGCCGCAATGACGAGCACCCACTTGAACACCATCGCCAGGATCAGCCGGACCATGGCCGTACCTGCAGCCTGGACCCCGCCTCCCAGCGCGGTGCGCGCCGCCAACCACCCACCCGCCACAGTCGCCAGGCCGGTCAACAAGACCGCCAGCGCCTGCTTGAGGCCCAACAGCAGGAAAAAGCCTGCCGCCGCTGCCACCACCGCCAGCAGGGGGTACAGCGCTGCGCGCAGCATCAGCCGCCGACCCGAGTCAACGGAGTTCAGCACACGTATCCCTTAGCGGTTTGGAGGAGGTTGGGCGCGGATGCGCCTCGTCGAGCCGCCAAATTATAGCAATTGGGCTAATTGCGAGACAACCGGGACAAGTCATTCAGCCCTGCTGCGCCGCGTCATGAAATTTACGGGAACTTTCGCCCGGGGGGCCGGTCTGTTCTTGCGAGGCCTGTGTTCCACCTCGTCGACAGCTCCTAAGTCAGGCCCCAGAAGCCCCGGGCAACCGGGGCTTCACCTTTCCCGGCGGCGCAATCCCGCCCGAGGACCCGCCGGCATCCCCGGGTCTTCCATACGCCAGCGTTCACATGCGCTGGACAACCTGTTCACCGATGTTCGACCGCGGCTTGACGATAGTCCCCGCACTTGGCGTTGTCGCCGTGCACATCGGAGCTCTCCCACATGAAGTACCTCGTCCTCTCTTCCCTCGCCCTTGCCTTGGGTGCCGCCGTCGCGGCGCCGGCGCACGCCGCCGACACCGATGATCGCTTCCAGCTGCGCCTGGGCATGATGAACATCGACACCGACAGCACGATCCGCGGTCGCACCGATGTCATGGGCAACGATGTCTCGTTCGCCGAGGATTTCGACTTCGGGGGCAAGGAGTGGGAGCCGCGCGTGGACGGCGTTTTCCGCATCAGCAAGCGCCAGCGCCTGATCTTCGACTACTTCAAGTACGACAAGGATCGCCGCGAGGAACTCGGCGACACCTTCACCTACGATGGCGTCACGGTGCCGGCCGGCAGCTTCATCAAGGGTGAGATCAAGTACCAGGTCGCCAGCTTCGTCTACGACTACTCGGTGGTGGACACCGAGAAGTTCAGCCTGGGCCTGCAGATCGGTGGCGAATGGGCCAAGGTCGAAGCCAACGGCTACGCCGACCTGGGCGCGGACCTGTATCAGGGCAAGTTCGTCGACGAGAGCGAAGACGGCGCCGCGCCGGTGGTGGGCATGCGCTTCACCGTGCAGCCCAGCGAGCACTGGCTGATCAACCTGCAGGGCCAGTACCTCAACACCGACTGGGGTAGCTTCGACAACTACGATGGCGACCTGAGCCGCGCCAACGCCATCGTCGAGTACCGCTTCACCAAGAACTTCGGCCTGTTCGCGGGCTACGACTGGTTCAAGCTGGATGTCGACCGCAAGGGCAGCGATGGCCTGATCGGCCTGAAGCAGGAATTCAAGGGCCCGGTTGCCGGCGTGACCCTGGCGTTCTGATCCACATGAAAGCAGGGCGCGCCCGCGCCCTGCTTTCCGCCGCCTTCAGGGCAAGAACGTTAGCGATAGATTGTCGGCGTAGGCATCGCCTTTCGCGCCGGGGACCGGATGCTCGAAGCGGATTTCGACCTCTGCCACGCGCGCACCGGGCGGTACATCGCCTTGCAGGACCTGCGTCTGCAGTACGCCGCTCCCCGCCCCCGAGGCCACCTCGAACCATTCGCCGTCATACAGGTCTTCCAGCCCGGCCAACGCGCCGTGGTGGAACGAGCCCGGTCTGGCTTGCAGGGCACGGTCGGCGCCGCGGTCGTACACCAGGTATTCGCCGGGCTTGAACACGAACGCCTGCGCGCCCTCGCCCTCCACCAGGCCATGCCAATCGGCGGGCCAGAAGCCCGTGCCGGGCCAGGTGCTATCGGACAGGTACGCGGGATAGTGGGCATCCGCGCGGCCGGCCCCCACGTCATAACGGACGTAGCGATCCCCCTTGAACACGAAGGCACGGTCTCCCGAGGCGGCACGGAACGCACCGTCGAACTCGCGCGCACCGCCGGCGAATCGATCCAGGCCCGGCCAGGCGCCGTCGATGACCTGGGGACCGCCCACCACCGCTTGCGTGCCCAGGTCATAGGCCAGGTATTGCCCATCCTTGAAGAAATACGCCGTTTCGCCCTTGAGCAACACGCTGTCCAGGTCCGCCGCACCGCCGGCGAAGCCGGCCAAGCCCGGCCAGGCGGTGCGTATCGGCTCCGGATAGCCGGGCAGCACGCGCTGTTCGGCCAGTGAATAGCGCCAGTAGCCCAGGCCCTTGAACAGGTGCAGTACGCCATCGCGCGTGAAGCCGGTGACCCGCCCCTCGCCGGTGAAGCGCACGAACACCCGTGCGCGGTGGCCGGGTGCCGCGCCGAGGTCGGCGCTGAGGCGGAAACTGCGCGCATTCGCCAGCGCGCCTTGCAGCGGCACGCGCTGCGTCAGTGTGTTGAGGGACTGGCCGGCGTCGCGGCCGATGAAAAGGTTCGCGCCCGCGCGCGCACCAGGGGCCGGCAGCCACGCGTGCGTGGCGTAGTCCACCACTTGGCCGCCATTGCCCTTGCGCCAGCCGGGCACGTCGCTGTCGTAGGCACGATCGAGCCGTCCGACCGAATACTCGGCGTCACCGTTGACCAACTGGTTGCGGCCCAGCGCGGCGGCGGGCTCGGCCAGCGGGCGCAGCATGCGGCGCCCGTCCAGCCCGTTCGGCTGCGGCAGCCCGAGATGCGCGAGTACGGAAGGCACGATGTCGACCTGCCGCGGCGCCAGCCGCAGCGGGTCCACGCCCAGCGCGGCGACCGACTTGCCGCTGAAGCCCACCAGCGTCTTGCGATGCTCGGGGATGTTCTCGCCGTGGTGGCGCGACCCGCCATGGTCGGTGGCGACCACCACCAGCCAGTTTTCGTTGCGCGCTTCGGGCCGCTGGCGGATCGCGCGCATCAACGCGCCGATGCGCGCGTCGGCGGTTTCGATCGCCTGGAGGTAACCCGGCGCGTCGAGATCGAAGTAGTCGCCGGCGTGCCCGCTGCCATCGGGCTCGTTGAAGTTGACCAGCATGACATCCGGGGAGGACTTCGATGCCAGCAGCGCCTGCGCCTTCTGCAGCACGCGGTCGTCGTCGTAGCCGCCATCGAAGACCACGTCGGCGCCCCACGGGACGTGGCTGGCCAGCGCCGGCCAACTCAGCAGCGCGGCGGTGCGCAGCCCGGGCTTGGCGCGCTCGATGTGGGTGAATACCTCCGGATGGTCGGCGAAGCGGCTGCCTTCGAAACGGTTGTCGCGCACGCCGTGCTTGTCGCGCTCCACGCCGGTGATGATCGACGCCCAGCCGCTGCCACTGACCGCGGTGTCCGCCGTCCAGCCTTCGCCGGAGAGATAGCCCTCCCTCACCAGTGCGTCCAGATGCGGCGTGCGGGCATGCCCGTAGACATCGGCGCGAAAGCCATCGAGCCCGATCACCAGCACCTTGTTGCGCTCGGCCTGCGCATGCCCCACGCATGCGCCGCACAGCAGGCCGGCCAGCAGAATTCCTTGCAGCTTCATGTCACCTCCCCGCGATAAAGGAGCCGACAGGGAATCAGAAGCGGCACGACGCCGCAGCAGGAATCGCCCCATGCGTGCGAAAGATCGCCCGAAAAACGCGCAATCGGAACTTGGTCACATCGAGAAGCGCTTAAACGCGAACGCCCCCGGCGAGCGGGGGCGTTGGCGGTCGATCCGGACGTCGCGTTACTTCTTCTTCGGAATGTACAGATCGGTGATGGTGCCGTCGTAGATCTCCGCGCTCATGCCGACCGATTCGCTCAGCGTCGGATGCGCATGGACCGTGTGGCCGATGTCCTCGGCCTCGGCGCCCATCTCGATGGCCAGGCCGATCTCGGCCAGCAGGTCGCCGGCATGCACGCCGACGATGGCGCCACCGATCACGCGGTGCGTCTCCTCGTCGAAGATCAGCTTGGTGAAGCCCTCGGTGCGGCCAATGCCGATCGCGCGGCCGCTGGCCGCCCACGGGAACTTGGCCACGCCCACTTTCAGGCCCTTGGCCTTGGCTTCGGTCTCCGTCACGCCCACCCAGGCGATTTCGGGGTTGGTGTAGGCCACCGACGGAATCACCCGCGCCACCCACTCCTTCTTCTCGCCGGCGGCCACTTCGGCGGCCAGCTTGCCTTCGTGCGTGGCCTTGTGGGCCAGCATCGGGTTACCGACGATGTCGCCGATGGCGAAGATGTGCGGCTGGTTGGTGCGCATCTGGCGATCGACCGGGATGAAACCGCGCTCGGTCACGTTGACGCCCGCCAGTTCGGCGCCGATCTTCTTGCCGTTCGGCGCGCGGCCCACCGCGACCAGCACGCGGTCGTAGGTGCCCGAGGCCAGCGCCGGCGTCTCGCCTTCGGCGGCTGCCTCGAAGCTCACCGTGATGCCGGCCTTCTCGGCCTTGACGCCGGCGGCCTTGGTCTTGAGGTGGACCTCGATGCCCTGCTTCTTCAGGCGGTCGGCCAGCGGCTTGACCAGGTCCTTGTCGGCGCCCGGCATCAGCTGGTCCATGAACTCGACCACGGTGACCTGGCTGCCCAGCGCGCTGTACACGGTGGCCATTTCCAGGCCGATGATGCCGCCGCCGACGACCAGCAGCTTGCCCGGCACGTCGGCCAGTTCCAGCGCGTCGGTGGAGTCCATCACCCGCTTGTCGTCCCACGGGAAGTTCGGCAGCTTCACCGCCTGCGAACCGGCGGCGATGATGCACTGCTCGAAGCGCAGCAGCTGGGTCTTGCCGTCGGCGCCGACGATCTCCAGCTCGTTCGGCGAAACGAACGTGCCCACGCCCTGCACCACGCGCACCTTGCGCTGCTTGCCCATCGCGGCCAAGCCGCCGGTCAGCTTGCCGACCACCTTTTCCTTGTAGCTGCGCAGCTTGTCCAGGGTGATCTTCGGCTTGCCGAATTCGATGCCCAGGTCCTCGCCGGCGTGGTGCGCCTCGTCGATGACGTTGGCAGCGTGCAGCAGCGCCTTGGACGGGATGCAGCCCACGTTGAGGCACACGCCGCCCAGCGAGCTGTAGCGCTCGACCAGCACGGTATCCAGCCCCAGGTCGGCGGCGCGGAACGCGGCGGTGTAGCCGCCGGGGCCCGAGCCCAGCACGACGATGCGGCATTCGATGTCGGCCGGCTTGCCGGTGGACAGCGCCGGCTTCGGGGCGGCCGGCTCGGCCGGCGCGCGGTGCGACGGGGTGACCGGCGGCTTGCTGGCCGGCACTTCGGCCTGGGCCGGCGCCGGCTTGGCGGCGGCCGGCGCGGGCGCGGCGCCCTCGCCTTCGCTCTCCAGCAGCAGCACCACGTCGCCCTGCGAAAGCGTGTCGCCCAGCTTGACCTTGAGTTCCTTGACCACGCCCGCGGCGCTGGAAGGCACCTCCAGCGTGGCCTTGTCCGACTCCAGCGTCACCAGGCCCTGGTCCTTGGCAACCTTGTCGCCAACGGCGACGAGCACCTCGATGACCGGGACGTCGCTGTAGTCGCCGATGTCCGGGACCTTGATTTCGATGACTGCCATGAAACTTCTCCTGTGGGGGATCAGCCGGCCGTGCCGGCCAACGTCTGCTGGAGTTCATCCAGCGACGATTCGATTTCGTTCCAGCGCTTCTCGCGCTTCTTTTCCTTGCCTTCGCTGGCCTCGATCAGCAGCGCGACCTGCTGCAGCATCAACTCGCCGGCGCCGCACGTCGGGCGCGTGCCGCTGTAGCGCACGCCGTTGACCACGAACGACAGCACTTCGCCATCGATCACCGGCGCATCGCGGCCTTGCGGCGACATCTGCCCGAGCGCGCTGCTCCAGCTGCTGAGCAGGCGCTGCGCCAGCGCAGCCGGAATCGGGATCTCGAAGGTCTCCGGGGTCTGCGCGGTACGCAGCTCCACGCCGATGCGCTGGCCGGTCTCGATGCGGTTGTACACGCGCTGTTCGGCCCGGCTGTAGCGCAGCGTCCAGTCGCCGCGCTCGGACGGCAGCAACGAGATGCCGGTTTCCACGCCGCGCGCCGGCAGCGTCACCAGCGACAGCGCCGGCTGTGCTTGCCCGTCGAACAGCTTTTCCACCGCGCCGCCGTAGTTGCCCACGGCCGGCGGCCAGCCGCGCCCGAGGTTGACGTTGCAAGTGCCCCAGGCGAAGGCCGGCGCGGGAACCGCCGCGACGAACGCCGCGGCGGCCATCATCAGCAGCGCTGCCCTCACAGCAGCACGCGACGCATGTCGGCGAGCACCTGGCCCAGGTAGGTGGTGAAACGCGCGGCCAGCGCGCCGTCGATCACGCGATGGTCGTAGCTCAGCGACAGCGGCAGCATCAGCTTGGGCTGGAACTGCTTGCCATCCCACACCGGCTGGATCGAGGACTTGGACACGCCCAGGATCGCCACTTCCGGCGCATTGACGATCGGGGTGAACGCGGTGCCACCGATGCCACCCAACGAGCTGATCGAGAAGCAGCCGCCGCTCATGTCGGCCGGGCCGAGCTTGCCGTCGCGCGCCTTCTTGGCGAGCTCGCCGGTTTCCTGCGCGATCTGCACCACGCCCTTCTTGTCCACGTCGCGGATCACCGGCACGACCAGGCCGTTGGGCGTATCGGCGGCAAAGCCGATGTGGAAATACTTCTTCAGGGTGAGGTTCTCGCCGCTGGCATCGAGCGACGCGTTGAACTCGGGGAACTTCTTCAGCGCCGCGGCGCTGGCCTTGATGAGGAAGGCGAGCATGGTCAGCTTGATGCCGGCCTTCTCGTTCTCCTTGTTGAGCGCCACGCGCAGCGCTTCCAGCTCGGTGATGTCGGCCTGCTCGAACTGGGTGACGTGCGGGATCATCGCCCAGTTGCGCGCCAGGTTGGCGCCGGAAATCTTCTTGATGCGCGACAGCGGCTGGGTTTCGGTCTCGCCGAACTTGCTGAAGTCCACCTTCGGCCACGGCAGCAGGTTCAGGCCGCCACCGGCGGCCACGGTGCCGCCCGCGGCCGGCACGCCGCCGCTGAGCGCGGCCTTGACGTAGCGCTGCACGTCCTCGCGGGTGATGCGCCCGCCCTTCTCGGTGCCCTTGAGTTGCAGCAGGTCCACGCCCAGTTCGCGGGCGAACACGCGCACGGCGGGGCTGGCATAGGCCACCTTGGAAGGCAGCACGGCGTCGGCATCGAAGCTGACCGGCGGCACGCTGCGCTCGCCGGCCGAAGGCTGCGCGGGCGCGGTGGCGTTTTCCTGCGCGATCTCGCGCTGCGCCAGCTTGTCCGGCTGCGCGGACGGGGCGACCGGCTCGACCTGGGTGCCCGTCTCGGCGGCGGCCACCGGCTTGGGCGCCTCGGCCTTGGTCGGGGCAGCCGGCGCGGCGGCGGCGGCCGGCTTGGCCTCCCCACCCTCGGCGACCTCGATCAGCGCCACCAGGCCGCCCTCGGACAGCGTATCGCCCACCTTGACCTTGATTTCCTTGACCACGCCGGACACCGACGAGGGCACTTCCATCGTGGCCTTGTCCGATTCCAGCGTCACCAGGCCCTGGTCCTTCTTGACCGTGTCGCCGACGGCGACCAGCACTTCGATCACCGGGATATCGCTGTAGTCACCGATATCGGGGACAAGTGCTTCCTTGATTTCGGCCATTACAGTACTCCGGGCAACAGGTGGGGAAACCCCTATTGTGGCGGGCTGGGGCCCACGCGCCAACCGTTACCGGCGAAAATGTGGGCGCCGCGGCGGGACGAAGCGTTCGCTTCCGGCACGATACGCCGGCGCACAGTCCCTCTGCTTGCGCCAACGCTCACGCCCGCGGCGCGAGATACGCCCGCACCGGCGCCCATGCGGCCGCCAGCCGGTCGATGCCGAACGCGGCGTTCGCCGGGCTGGTGGACGGCAGGGCCAACACCGGCAAGCCGGCGAGCGCGCTCGGCAGGCTGGGGGCGATCCAGCGCTGCCACAGCCGGTAGGCCTCGGCGCCGTTGCAGGCCACGGCGCGCAGCGCGGGCAGGCCGGCAAGGGTATCGGGCAGCGGATTGGGCACCACGCTGGCCCGCTCGATCGCCGCATCCAGGCTACCGACGCGCACGCATTTGCCGATCACGTCCCACAGCCCGACGCCCGACGCCTGCAACTGCGCCAGCCGCGACGCGTAGTCGCCGCCCATCTCCACGCCCAGCAGGCGCGACATGAGGGGCCAGAAGCGATTGCGTGGATGCGCGTAGTAGCGCGCCGCGTCCAGCGATGCCGTCCCCGGCATCGAGCCCAGCACCAGCACGCGGCAATCAGCGGGAATTTGCGCGGGAAGGCCCCGCAGGCGCGCACCGTCGCTCACGCGCGTTTCATCTGCATGAAAGCCTTTCCAGGCGCAACGCCATGCGCGACGGGCGATCGCGCGAAAGTTCCTGAACGCTTCGCGGGCTGCGCGCGTTCGAGCATGTTTCGATTCATCCATCGCTCCTTACGTTGGCCCCGTCCGCGCTTCGCGGACCCAAGAATAAGAGAAAGAGGAGTTACCTCATGCGCAATATTTCCATCCTGGGCCTGGCCGCCGTTTCCGCTATCGCCTTCGCGCCGTCCGCGTTCGCGCAGGACAGCACCACCGCCGACACCGCCTCGGGCAAGCACTGGGCCGTCACCGGCGGCGTCACGCTGCTGCAGCCCAAGGACGACCCGGCCGCGGGCATCCGCAAGATCGACGGCGGCCCCGCACCGACCGTGAGCGCCAGCTACTACATCAACGACAACTTCGCCGTTGAACTGTGGGGTGCGGCCGACAAGTTCAACCACCGCGTGCGCGGCGACGCCGGCAAGATCGGCACCGTCGAGCAGCAGCCGGTGGCGCTGAGTGCGCAGTACCACTTCGGCCAGGCGGACAACACGTTCCGCCCGTTCGTCGGCGTGGGTTATTACGAGTCGAACTTCAGCAACGAGAAGATCGACGGGGCCTCGGCCACCGGCCAGCACGTGTCGCTGGATACCGCCAAGGGCGCCATCGGCACCGTCGGCGTGGACATGAACATCAACTCCACCTGGTTCGCCCGTGCCGATGCGCGCTACATGCACTCGCGTCCGGAGCTCAACGTGGGTGGCGCCGGTACCGGCGAGGACCTGAAGCTGGACCCGTGGACCGTGGGTATCGGCGTGGGCGCGCGTTTCTAAGCCGCTCGCCTGTCGATGCTGAAAAACAGAAAGGGCCCGCGTGGGCCCTTTCTGCCGTCTGCGATGCGCGCGCGGCTCAGAACGCCGGTAGCACCGCGCCGTGGTACTTCTGCTCGATGAAGGCCTTCACTTCCGGGCTGGTGAGCGCCTTGGCGAGCTTCTGCACGCGCGGGTCGTCCTTGTTGTCCGGGCGGCCGACCAGGAAGTTCACGTAGGGCGAGTCCTTGCTCTCGATCACCAGCGCGTCCTGCGTCGGGTTCAGGCCGGCGTCCAGCGCGTAGTTGGTATTGATCATCGCCAGGTCCACCTGCGGCAGCACGCGCGGCAGCATGGCCGAATCCAGTTCGCGGAACTTGAGCTGCTTGGGGTTTTCCACGATGTCGCGCTGGGTGGAGAGCGCGTTGGTCGGGTCCTTGAGCTTGATGACGCCCGCCTTGTCCAGCAGGATCAGCGCCCGGCTGTTGTTGCTCGGGTCGTTGGGAATGGCCACTTCGGCGCCCTGCGGCAGGTCGGCCAGCGCCTTGTAGCGGCGCGAGTAAGCGCCGAACGGCTCGATGTGCACGCCGACGATGGTCACCAGCTGGCTGCCGCGATCGCGGTTGTAGGCATCCAGGTAGGGCTCGGTCTGGAAGTAGTTCACGTCGATCTGCTTCTGCGCGACCTGGTCGTTGGGCTGCACGTAGTCGTTGAACACGCGCACCTCCAGCTGCAGGCCTTCCTTCTCCAGGATCGGCTTGACCACTTCGAGGATCTCGGCATGCGGCACGGCGGTGGCGGCCACGGTCAGGCGCTCGCTGCCGGCATCGCCGCCGGAACGACCGCACGCGGCCAGCACGAACGTGGCGGCGAGCAGGGCGGAACGGAACAAGGTCTTCTTCATGGTGGATCCGGGTTCGGGGAGGAACGGCGCAGGGCCGCCAGGGAACGTAACAGGTTCGCCGCGCCGGCGGGATGGCCGGGCGGCATGCGCGGGCGGCAGGCTCAGCGCCGCGAGTACCGGGCGACCAGGCGGTCGCCCAGCATCTGCAGCAGTTGCACCAGCACCAGCAACGCGATCACCGTCACCAGCGCCACATCGGCGTGCGAGCGCAGGTAACCCTCGCGATAGGCGACATCGCCCAGGCCGCCGGAGCCGATGGCCCCGCCCATGGCGGTGAAGCCGATCAGCGCGATGGTGGTAACGGTCGCCCCGGCGATCAGCCCGGGCAGGGCCTCGGGCAGCAGCACCTTGGACACCAGCTGCCAGGGGGTGGCGCCCATGGCCTGGCTGGCTTCCACCACGCCGCGATCCACTTCGCGCAGCGCGGTCTCCACCAGCCGCGCGTAGAACGGCGCCGCGCCCACCACCAGCGGCAGGATCGCGCCACGCACGCCCAGCGAGGTGCCCATGACGAACAAAGTGAGCGGGATCATCGCGATCATCAGGATGATGAAAGGCACCGAGCGCAGCAGGTTCACCACGAAGGCGAGCACGCCGTGCAGCACGGGCCGACGACGCAGCTGCGTCGAGCCGCTCAGGAACAGCAGCACGCCCAGCGGCAGGCCGATCAACAGCGTCAGCGGCAGTGCGCCGCCGAGCATCAGCAAGGTGTCCAGCGTGGCCTGGCCGATGTCGGCCCACTTGCGGGCATCCAGGTTGCGGAAGAAGCCGTCCGCGGCGGCGATCAGCGCGCTGTTCACGGGCGCAGTTCCTCCACGGTGACGCCGGCGGCGCTGAACGCCGTGCGCGCCGCCTCCTGGTTGCCGCCCACCAGCGCCACGGTGAGTTGCCCGTACGGCGTGTCCTTGATGCGGTCGATCCGCCCGGTGAGGATGTTGTAGTCCACGCCGGTCTCGCGGGCGATGCGGCCCAGCAGCGGCTGGTAGGTATCCGCGCCCAGGAAGGTCAGGCGCACGATGCGGCCCTGCACGGCGGCGAGATCGCGATGCAGTTCGCCCTCGTCCACGTGCTCGGCCTCGGCGACGAAGCGGCGCGTGGTGGGGTGCTTGGGATGCAGGAAAACCTCGGTGACCGGCCCGCTTTCCACCAGCTGGCCGCCGTCGAGCACGGCCACGCGGTCGCACACCCGGCGGATCACCTCCATCTCGTGGGTGATCAGCACGATGGTCAGCCCCAGCTCGCGGTTGATCTCCGACAGCAGTTGCAGCACCGCGCCGGTGGTCTGCGGATCGAGCGCGCTGGTGGCCTCGTCGCACAACAGGATGCGCGGCTGGGTGGCCAGCGCGCGCGCAATGCCCACGCGCTGCTTCTGCCCGCCCGAGAGCTGGGCCGGGTACTTGTCCGCGTGCGCCTCCAGCCCGACGCGCGCCAGCAGGGCCTGCACGCGCCCGGCGATCTCGGCCTTCGGCAGGCCGGCCAGCTCCAGCGGGAAGGCCACGTTGCCGGCCACGGTGCGCGAGGACAGCAGGTTGAAGTGCTGGAAGATCATGCCGATGCGCCGGCGCAGCGCGCGCAGGCCTTCGCGGTCGAGCGCGGTCACGTCCTCGCCGTCGATCAACAACCTGCCGCCGGTCGGCTCTTCCAGCCGGTTGATCAGCCGGATCAGCGTCGATTTGCCGGCGCCGGAATGGCCGATGATGCCGAACACCTCGCCGGCACCGATGCTCAGGTCGAGCGGTTGCAGCGCGGCGACCTGGCGGCCACCGACTTCATAGGACTTGTGCAGGCGCTGGAATTCGATCACCGCGCGGACATCGGACTTGGGGGGCGTGCAGCCTACCAGTGGCAGGCCGCCCGCGCCCGCGCTCGGCGGGGCCTACTTATTCCCTTTTGTTCTAAGCCTCGCGCTCCGGCGCTCGGTCAGGGATGGTCGATCTGGGCGGGATGGTCCACCCGGCGCACCCGCTCGCGCCGCAGCAGGTACAGGCCGCTGGCGACGATGATCGCCGCGCCGGCCCAGGTCCAGCGGTCCGGCAAGGTCCGCCACAGCAGCCAGTCCCAGCCGATCACCCATACCAGCCCGGTGTATTCCAGCGGCGCGATCATCGAGGCCTCCCCGCGCAGGAACGCCTGGGTGAGGGCAATCTGGCCCAGCGCGCCGGCCAGGCCCATGCCGGCGATCAGCCAGCCGTGCTCGGCGCGCAGCGGCACCCAGCCCGGGATCGCCATCAGGCCGGCGCCCAGCGCCATCAGCGCCAGGAACCACACCACCATCGACTGCGGCGTATCGGTGCGGGTGAGCAGGCTCACCGTCACCGCGGCCACCGCATACGCCGTGGCCGCCAGCAACACCATCAGGCCGGGGAAGGAGATCAGCCCGTCCACGCCGGGCCGCAGCACCACGATGACGCCGAGCAGGCCGATGCCGATCGCCGTCCAGCGACGCGGGCCGACCCGCTCGCCCAGCAGCGGCACCGACAGCGCCGCCACCAGCAGCGGGGCGACGAAGTAGATCGTGTAGGCGGTGGACAGCGGCAGGTCCTGCAGCGCATGGACGAAGCAGCCGATCATCGCGATGCCCAGCACGCCGCGCAGCAGGTGCAGCGGCCAGCGCACCGGCACGATCGAACGCGGGCCGGCGGTGAGCAGCACCCACACCAGCACGAACGGCAGCGACGCGGCGCCGCGCAGCCAGGTGACCTGCAGCACCGGGTAGTGCGCGGACAGCAGCTTCATGCCGGCGTCCATGCCGGAGAAGCACAGCACGGCCGCGAGCATCCACGCCGCCGCGGCCAGGGGAGAACGGGAAGAGGACATGGCGGCATTATCGCCGCTGCCGGTTCCACGACGCATCCGGCGCGATGGACTAAAATCACCGGCCGCAAGCCCCACAGGAGCCCGCCATGCCTTCCTTCGACGTGGTGTCGGAAGTCGACAAGCACGAACTCACCAACGCGGTCGACCAGGCCAACCGCGAACTGTCCACCCGCTTCGACTTCAAGGGCGTGGAAGCCAAGTTCGAACTGGACGACAAGGTCATCCAGCAATCGGCGCCGAGCGATTTCCAGCTCAAGCAGATGACGGACATCCTGCGCGCGCGCCTGATCGCCCGCCAGATCGATGCGCGCTGCCTGGAATTCGGCGACGTGGAGACCAACCTGGCCGGCGCCCGCCAGAAGATCACCGTCAAGCAGGGCATCGAGCAGAAGCTGGCCAAGCAGATTGCCGCCAAGATCAAGGAAGCCAAGATCAAGGTCGAGACCCAGATCAACGGCGACAAGTTGCGCGTGACCGGCAAGAAGCGCGACGACCTGCAGGAAGTGATCGCGCTGCTGCGCAAGAGCGAGTTCGAACTGCCGCTGCAGTACGACAACTTCCGTGACTGATCTTCCCGCCCCCGCCGCGCCCGACGCACCGGATTACCTCGGCGACACGCGGCGCTGGATCGAGCGCGCGGTGATCGGGCTGAACCTGTGCCCGTTCGCCAAGGCGGTGTACGTCAAGCAGCAGGTGCGCCTGGTGCTCAGCGACGCCAGCACACCCGAGGCGCTGCTGGAGGAACTGGCCGAGGAGTTGCTGCGCCTGCGCGACACTTCCGCCGAGGAGATCGACACGACGCTGATCGTGCATCCGCACGTGCTCGAAGATTTCCTCGACTACAACGACTTCCTCGACAACGCCGATGCGGCCGTGGAAGCGCTGGATCTGCAGGGCATCCTGCAGGTGGCCAGCTTCCATCCGCACTACCAGTTCGCCGGTGCCGCGCCGGACGACGTGGGCAACTTCACCAACCGCTCGCCGTGGCCAACGCTGCACTTGCTGCGCGAGGACAGCGTGGAGCGCGCCGTGGCGGCGTTCCCGGACCCGGACGTGATCGTCGAGCGCAACCTGGACACCTTGCAGAAGCTCGGTGCCGACGGGTGGCACCAGCTGTTGCGCGAATGACCTGCACGCGCGCTGCACGGCGGCGCGCGATGATGGACCTCCCGTATCGCGAGGTCCCCCGATGAGCCTGGCCCCTCCCCTCGAACACTGGCCCGCGCAGCCGCTGGCCGGCCGCGTCATCCTGGTGACCGGCGGTGCGCAGGGCATCGGGCGAGGCATCGCGCAGGCGGTGCTGGGTGCCGGCGGCCAGGTCGTCATCGGCGACCTGGACGCCGAAGCCGGCCGCGCGTGCATCGCCGAGTGGGGCCTGCGCGAGCGCGCCTTGTTCAAGCGCCTGGATGTGGCGCAGGAGCGCAGCGTGGCCGCGTTCACCGCGGCGGCCTTGCGCCGCTTCGGCCGGATCGACGGGCTGGTGAACAACGCGGGCATCGCCGACCCCCACATCGCGCCCCTGGCCGAGCTGGACTGGGCGCAATGGCAGCGCCGCCTGTCGAGCCTGCACGGCGCCTTCCTGTGCAGCAAACACGCCCTGCCCTCGCTGGTGCAGGCCAACGGTGGCGGGGCGATCGTCAACATCGCCTCGACCCGTGCCTGGCAATCCGAGCCGCACAGCGAAGCGTATGCCGCTGCGAAGGGCGGGCTGGTGGCCTTCACCCATGCCCTGGCGATGAGCGAGGGACCCGCGGTGCGCGTGAACAGCATCAGCCCCGGCTGGATCGCCACGGAGGCATGGCGCGCCCCCGCGCGGCGGCGGCAGCCGAAGCACTCGCGCCGCGACCACGCGCAGCACCCGGCGGGCCGCGTGGGTGTCCCGGGCGATATTGCCCAGTTGGCGGTCTACCTGCTCGCGCCGACGCTGTCGGGCTTCGTCACCGCGCAGGATTTCATCGTCGATGGGGGCATGACGCGGAAGATGCAGTACGCCTGAGGAGCTACCAATGGGGCGGCCGGCTGATGGCGCGCTTGCGCGCGGGCACGCGTAGCGGCAGTTGGTGGCCGGCGAGGTCCTCATCCAGCAGGTGCCGTATCGTCCAATCGGCGCGCGCCGCCAGGGCCGCGCTGACGACGCGGCCCCGCTCCCGGGCCAGGGCAGGTGGCCGCGGCGCCACCACACCGAGCCGAATCTGCGGGAAATCCTCCCGAATCGCTGCAAATGCAGGAGTCAAGTCGCTGTCGCTGCTGCAGATGACCAACTGGCCAAACTCGCCTGATGCCGCATCACGGCACATGGCCAAGGCCAGATTGACGTCAGTCTGCTTCTCTTCGATCTTCCACACCCTTACGCGGCGCTGGCGGTCGCACGGGCTGCCCGCGACGTATTCCGGCATCCAGGTGCCCCCACGATCGATGCTGTGATTGCCGAATGTCATCACGAGGCGCTCCGGATACAGCGCCGTGAGCGCGCGATGGTAATCCTGCTGTGCCAGGACCGAGGCCGCACCATGGGTAGCAAGCCGTCCCAACGCAGGCGAGGTGAAGTAATGCACCCGTCGCACCTCCGCGTCCGCGTCCTGGACCCGGAGCAGGTGCTCGAACAGTGACACCACGTCCAGCCATTTGAATCCGGTGCCGCGAAGCCGACCGTAGTAGAGGTTGTACCCGTCGATGTAGACAGCGGTCTTCCTGACCATCACCACTTCCCTCAGACATGAAAAAACCGCCTTGCGGCGGTTTTTTCTTCCCAAGCCGGTGAGTCATCATGACGCGGCGAGGGGGGAGTTGTGGGGCCACGGTAGCCTTGGCGCTACGCGTCGTCAACTCGGGACTTCCATCAATCGTATGTCGGGAATCTCACCTTACGCGCCCGCTTCCAACCGCAGCTCCAGCAAGCGCTGCGCATCGGCAAGCGAGTTGACGATGCGGTGCCCCAGCGCGCGCACTTCCTCGTCCGGCGCCAGCAGGTCCGGCACCTGGATCGGCGTCATGCCCGCGGCCAGCGCGGCGCGCACGCCGGTGGGCGAATCTTCCAGCACCAGGCATTGCGCCGGCGCCACGCGCAGGCGTTCGGCCGCGAGCAGGTAGATGTCCGGCGCCGGCTTGGGGTGGGCGACGTCGCTGCTGGTGCACACGGTATCGAAGCGGCGCAGCAGGTCGGCGGCCGCGAGCTTGCGCAGCGCGAGCGGGCGGCGCGTGGAGGTGGCCACGGCCCGCGGAATGCGGCGCGCCACCAGCAGCTCCAGCAGCGCGACAATGCCCGGACGCAGCGGCACGCCCGCCTCCACGACTTCGTCGTACAGCACGTGGCAACGATCCAGCAGCGCCTGCCCGGCCTCGGCGCCGATGCGCTCGGCAAGCATCGCGCGGCAGGCGGCGTCGCCCTTGCCGACCATGCGCAGCCAGAACGCCGGTTCGATCGCCTGCCCCTGCTCGTTCGCCGCCTTGGCCAGGCAACGCGTGATGGCACGCTCGCTGTCGAGCATCAGGCCATCCATGTCGAAGATCACCGCCTGCGGCAGGAACGGCAGCGCGGGCGCATTCATGCCGGCGCTCCGAATAGCCGCGCCAGGTCGGCGGCGTCGAGTGTGCGCCACTGCCCTTCCGGCAGGTCGTCCAGGCCCAGCCCGCCCACCCGGCTGCGGTGCAGCGCGGCTACGTGGTTGCCGACCGCCGCGAACATCCGGCGCACCTGGTGGTAGCGCCCCTCGTGCAGCACCAATCGCGCCGTGCGCGGGCCCAGCACGTCCATCTCGGCAGGCAACAAGGGCTTTTCCTCGGATTCGAGCATCAGGGTGCCGCTGGCGAATTGCGCGGCTTCGTCGCCGCGCAGGTCCTGCGCGAGGGTGACGTCGTACGCCTTGTCCAGGCGCGATTTCGGCGAGACGATCCGGTGCAGCAGCGCGCCGTCGTCGGTCATCAGCAGCAGGCCGCTGGTGTCGCGATCCAGCCGTCCCACGGGCGAAAGCAGCGGGGCGCGCAGGCGGAAACGCGGCGGCAGCAGGTCGTAGATCAGCCGGCCACTGTCCTTGGTCGAACACGTGTAGCCGGTCGGCTTGTGCAGCAGCAGGGTGAGGCCGGCCGGCGGATCGAGCGGCTCGCCATCCACGCGCACGTCTTCGTGTGCGACCTGGTCATCGGCGTACAACACCTCGCCGGCGGCATCGGTGATGCGGCCTTCGCGGAACATCCAGGTGACGTCCTTGCGGCTGCCATAGCCCAGGTTGGCCAGATGCTTGACCAGCTTCATGCGCGCCCTCCGCGGCGGGCGACGATGGCCTTGAAGCCATCGCGCTCGGCCGCCACGCGCACGTCGCCGAAGCGGTCGTTGAGGATCTGCTCGTAAGGCAGGTGCCGGTTCGCCACGACGAACAGCCGCCCCCCCGGGCGCAAGGCCTGCGCGGCCACGGCGATGAAGCGCTGGCCGATGTCGGGCCGGTCTTCGCGTGCCGGCGTATGGAACGGGGGATTGCTGACGATGAAATCGTAGCTGCGCGGCAATCCGGCGGTGACGTCCTGCCAGTGGTAACCCAGCGCCACCTGGCCCGCGCGCGCGGCGAGGTTGCGCTGTGCCAGGGCCAGCGCGCGGCCTTCGGCTTCGTACAGATCCAGGCCGGTGACCTTCGGGCAGCGCGCCAGCACTTCGGCCGACAGGTAGCCATAACCGGCGCCGAGGTCGGCCCCCTGGCCGGCCAGGTCGGCCGGCAGCTGTTCGGCCAGCAGCACCGAGGCCGGGTCGGCCCGGTCCCAGGCGAACACGCCGGGCCGGCTGGTGAAGCGGCCGCCGAGCACCGCACGCGGCGCGTCCAGCGCGGCCCAGCGCTGCGCCAGCGCAGCGTCGTGCGCGCCCTGCTGCGGGGCGGTCCAGTACACGCGGCAATGATGCTTGGTGAGGTTGCCGCCCAAGCCCGCCAATTGCTTGAGGTCGGCTTCGCCCGAGCGGGCGCCTTCATTGTTCGATTGGCAGGCGACCACGATACCACCTGGCGCCAGCCGGGCCAGCGCCTGGGCGATCAGCGCGCGCGCTTCGTCGCGCTGGCGCGGCGGCAGCACGAGGACGAGGGCGTAGCGGCGGTCGTCCGCCTCCGGCAGGTCGGCGTGCACCGGGTAGCCGGCGCGTTCCAGCGCTTCGGCGAAGGGCCGGAAGCTCTGCACGCAGTCCAGCTGGCCGGGCTGGGCATGCTCGCGCAGCGGCCAGCCCTCGCGGGCGCGCAGGAACAGCACGGGCCCGGCGGGCCAGCGCAGCAAGCCTTGGGCGAAGGGCAGGAACAGGGTGTGCAGCGGAGCGTCGGCGGCGACGGACATCGGGTCGGGGGCTGTGCGGGGACCGGCATTCTACTCCCCCGCGCGCGGCGCCCCTCGCCCGTCCCCGTCCACGCCGAATTGATGCAATGCGAACAATTACCTGAGTAGGGTGGAACGCGACCCCACACGAAGGAGCGAAGCATGCGTGCCCTGTTCATCGGCGGCGTGGTCGACAACAGCGAAATGGACCTGGACAACGCGCCCCCGCCGTTGCATTACCCCGAAAATACCGGGGCCGGACGCCCACGCTATCGCCTGCACCAGGTGGGCACGCGCGGCGACGGCACCGTGGCCTACGTGGTGTACGGCGCACCCGAGTTGCCCGACGAAGAGGTAGATCGCATCGCCGAAGAGCGCGGCTACGCGCGTCGCTTCGAGGCCACCCCGACGCTGCCGGTGCGCTGAAGCGCACCGGCCTGGCGCATTACGGCGAAGACGGCGCGGCGACCTTCGCCGTCACCCGCCACACCGCATTGCCGACATCGTCGGCCACCAGCAGGCCGCCCTTGTTGTCGATGGCCACGCCGACCGGGCGGCCCTGCGCATTGCCGTCGGCATCGAGGAACCCTTCCAGGACGGTGAGCGGCTTGCCCTGCGGCTTGCCGTCGGCGAATGGCACGTAGACGACCTTGTAGCCGCTCGGCGGATCGCGGTTCCACGAACCATGCTGGCCGATGAAGGCGCCGCCGCGGTAGCGCGACGGCAGGGTATCGCTGGTGCCGAAGGTCAGGCCCAGCGAGGCGGTGTGGGCGCCCAGGGCGTAATCCGGCTTGATCGCCGAGGCCACCCTGGCCGGGTCCTGCGGGCTGACACGCTCGTCCACACGCTGGCCGTAGTAGCTATAAGGCCAGCCGTAGAACGCGCCCTCCTTCACCTGGGTGAGGTAGTCCGGCACCAGGTCGCTGCCCAGTTCGTCGCGTTCGTTGACCACCACCCACAGCGATTGCCGCGCCGGTTCCCACGCCATGCCGACCGGGTTGCGCAATCCGCTGGCATAGACGCGGGTGCTGCCGCTCTGCGGATCGACCTCCAGGATGGCAGCGCGGTTCAACTCGGCCTCCATCCCCTTCTCGGCGACATTGCTGTTGGAGCCCACGCCGACATACAAGCGGCTGCCATCGGCATTGGCCACCAGCGACTTGGTCCAGTGGTGGTTGATGCCGCCCGGCAGGTTGGCAATGAACTTCGGCGCGGCGGTGATATGCGTATCGCCGGGCTTGTAGGGAAAGCTGACCAGCGCATCGGCGTTGGCGACGTAGAAACGGTCGCCGACCAGCGCCATGCCGAACGGGGAATACAGGCCACTCAGGAACTGGGTGCGAACCTCCGCCACGCCGTCGCCATCGGCATCGCGCAGCAGCGTGATGCGATCGGCGCTCGGCGTGGCCGCACCGGCCTTGCGCATCATCGAGGCCATCACCTTGGCGCGGATGCCGCTTTCTTCTTCCTTGGGCCGCGGGGGCGCATTGGTCTCGGCCACCAGCACGTCGCCATTGGGCAACACGTAGATCCAGCGCGGGTGGTCGAGGTCACGGGCGAACGCCACCACGCGCAGGTCGTCGGCGGGCACCGGGGCGGCGTCGCCGGTCCAGCGCTTGACCGGCGCCACCTTGACCGTGGGAATCACGCGCTTGACCGGCGCGGGCAGCTGCGGGTCCGGACCCGTGCCGGCGTCCAGCGGGTACCGGGCGGTGTCGCCACAGGAGGCCAGCGCCAGCAGGGCGAGGGTCGGCGCCGCGTAGCGCGCCATCGGTCGGGAGAAGGAAATCACGCGCGATTGCATCGAAGGGGCACCCTCGCTCTGCGGTGTGGGGTCCGCGATGATGCCCCACCCCGGCGCGCGGGGGGTAAAGAGAACGTCAAACGCGCGGACGCATGCGGCCCGCGCACGGCGCTCAGGGCCCGATCGGCGGCAGTGGCCGCACTTCGCGGATGCTATCCAGCCACACCAGATGCTGCTGCGCGGGGCTGTCCAGATCGTCCAGGCGCAGCAAGCCGTTGACACCCTCGTTCTCGGATTCGTCGCGGAACGACTGCACGGTAGGCCGCACGGCGACCGTGCCCAGCAGCCGGCTGCCATCGTCCAGCGTCAGCTGCACGCGCGCCTCGTCGGGCAATTGCCGCACCCAGGCTTCCAGCGCGGCGATCTGTGCCTGGTCGGTATAGACGTGTTCGGCGTACTTGGCCATGCGGGCACCTCCTGTCGGAACGCTTCAAGCCTAGGCGCGTGTCCGTGAAAGGCGGGGCAACACCGGCTCAGCCGCGATGACGGCTCGCCGCGCGCACCGCCGAGACCAACTGCGCCACGCTGTAGGGCTTGGCCAGGTGTTCCTGGAAACCCGACGCCAGGGCGCGGTTGCGGTCATCCGCACGGGCCAGGGCGGTGACGGCGATGGCCGGTATCGCCCCGGCATCCAGGCCCATGTTCTCGCGCAGCGTGCGGATCAGGCCGTAGCCGTCCATGCCGGGCATGCCGATATCGGTGAGCAGCGCGTCGTACCGTTCGTGGCCGCCGTCGTCCAGCAGCGCGAGCGCGTCGGTGGCGCTGCCGGCCATCACGACCTCGGCCCCTTGTTCCTCGAGCAAACGCCGCAGGTATTCCAGCATGTCCGGCTGGTCTTCCACCGCCAGCAGCCGCAACCCGGCCAGGGCCTGGGCTTCCACCACCTGCTCGTGGCCGAGGCGGCGGCGCAGCTCGCGGCGCGGCCGCTGCCCCTGCGCCGGCTGCTCGGGCAGGCGCACGCGGAAGGTGGCGCCACAGCCGCGGCCGGCGCTGCTCGCGCTGACTTCGCCGCCGTGCATTTCCACCAACTGCTGCACGATCGCCAGCCCCAGGCCCAGGCCGCCATGGCGGCGCGTGGTGGTGCCATCGGCCTGACGGAAGCGGCCAAACAGGTGCGGCAGGAATTCCGGCGCGATGCCGTCGCCGGAATCCTGGATCGCCACCACGATATGGCTGCCCTCCCGGCCCACGCGCACCTCGATGCTGCCGTGCGCGGGGGTGAACTTGATGGCGTTGGACAGCAGGTTCCAGAACACCTGCTGCAGGCGCGTGCTGTCGCCCAGCACCAGGCAGGGCGTGGACGGCGCGGAGAGGCTGACCTGCTGGTCCTTGCCCTCGGCGACCAGATCCTGCGCGCCGATCGCCTCGCGCAGCAGTTCCACCAGGTCCAGCGTTTCCACTTCCAGCTGTACCTTGCCGAGCAACATGCTGCTCAGGTCGAGCATGTCGGAGATCAGCCGCTTCTGTGCCCGCGCACTGCTGGCGATCACCGACAAGCCCTTGTAGTTCTGGTCGCCCTCGCCCACGCGCTGCAGCAGCAGCTCGCTCCACCCCAGGATGGTGGTCAGCGGCGTGCGCAGTTCGTGCGACAGCGTGGCGAGGAATTCGTCCTTCAGCCGCGCCATGCTTTCGGCCTCGCCGCGCGCGATGCGCTCGGATTCCAGCAGCTGCTCGCGTGCCAGTTCGATCTCGCGGCGTTCGGTCACGTCCGGGCTGCTGCCCGCCAGGCCGATGAAGCGGCCGTCGGCCGAGTAGCGCGGCGTGGCGCTCATCTCCATCCAGCGCCAGCGCCCGTCGTGTCGCCGCGCCCGCACCAGCGCGCGCATGCCGCGCTGCTGCGCCAGGGCTTCGGACAACTCGAACTGGAACACCGGCAGGTCTTCCGGATGCAGCAGCTCGCTCCATGCCGACACCACGCCGCTGGAGATATCCAGGCCGAAGAAGTCGCCATAGGCGCTGTTGACGAACCGCATCACGCCGGTCACGTCCAGCACCCACACCGGCATCGGCAGGCCGTCGGCCAGCGCGCTGAAGCGCGCCTCGCTCTCGGCCAGCTCGCGCTCGATGCGCTTGCGCTCGGTGATGTCGATGAAAAGGATCGCGACCTGGTGCTCGGAGGGTTCGCCGATGCGGAAAGCATCGACCGTATACCACCGGCCCAGCGCGCGCGCCTGCAGCTCGAAACGCATGCGCCGGCCGGTGCGCGCGACCTCGCCATAGCGCTGGAACCATTCGTCCTCGTGCTGCGGCCGCATGTCGCGCATCGACTTGCCCACCGCGTCCTGCAGGCCGGTGAAGCGTTCGAAGGCGGCGTTGACCTCCAGGAACACGTAGTCCACCGGACGCCCTTCGTCGAACACCACCCGCACCAGGCTGAAGCCGGCGTCGACGTTCTCGAAGATTTCGCGGTACACGGCGTCGCAGGGCTGCGCGGGTGCGGCGCTGACGACGGGGCGGTTGGCGGCGGGGCCGGTCTGTTTCAATGTGTCGCCTGCTTGCATGGGATCACCCGCGGGATACGTCCGCGCCGGCTGCGCGGTCGCGCGCCGGCATAGAGTGAAAAACCCGCACTAGGCGCGTCAAGCGCGCAAGGACGCGCGCCTTCACCAACCCCACCAGGCCATCCCCGTGATCAGCGCGCCCAGCGCCACGATCGCACCCAGCACACCGCGATAGGCGTAGACGCCCTGGCGCGCCAGGCGCGCGTCCAGCCAGTCGCGCGCATCGTTGCGCCAGCCCGGGAACGGCTCGGCCAGGTCCTCCCGCGCCAGCAGCACGCGCACGCGGGTCACGCCCAGCTGCTCGCACTGCTGCCAGCAGGCCTGGGAACGCACCGGGATCGGCATGATCGGCTCGTGCACGGATCAACCCCGGGTGTAATGCGGCTGCGGCTGCTCGAGCTCGCGCTCGATGGCCATCCGCGCCAGGTGGGTGTAGTTGCTGCGCGGGCCCGAACCGCGCCCGGTCAGCACGCCCTGGTAGTCCAGGCCGCGCCATACCCGCCCGGTCCACTCCACGCTGTCCTCGGCGATCACCAGCATCAGCGAATAGCGGTACTGCTCGCCGCGGGCGTTGGTGCAGGCGTAGACCGGGGGGAACTGCACCGCCACGTCGGTTTCATCGCCCAGTGCGGCCAGGTCCTGGCGCACGCGCTCGCGCACGCCGTCGTCGGCCGGGCCGCCGGCCAAGTCGAAATCGCTCTGCAGGTCCACGAACGGGGCCGCCCCGGTCTGGGGGCTGTGGCCGTGCTGCTTGGCCCAGTCGATGAACTGCAGTCGCAGGTCGTGGGGAGGCGGCTGGAAGGGCTTCATCTGGCCGGAGAGGTGGGGGGATGGAAGGCGAGTCTGCCGGCCTTGGCGTGAAGCGCGTGCCGAAGCGTGGTGAACCGCGCGTCACGCATGAACCGCGCACAAACCCTCGCAGGCCAGCGGCTTTCGAACGTTGCTGGCGCCCGGCGGTGGGCGCACACTCGGCCCACGCACCCACTGCCAAGAGCGCGCCGCCATGAAGCGTTCACTCACCTGCGCTGTCCTGCTGCTCACCTGCCTGCTCGGCCTGTCGGCCGCCGAGGCGCGCGTGCGCAACGTCACCGACCCCAACGCGCCCCGCGCACTGCCGGCCGACGGGCCGGTCTCGGTGCAATGGACCGATCCGAACCAGTTCACCGAGATTCGCTCCAGCGGCAACCGTTTCCAGGCCCAGCAGGGCGACTGGGTGACCACGCTGGCCACCTATTTCCGCACCTCGGCGGCCAAGCAGTTGCCGCCGGGCGACAAGCTGGACATCACCATCACCGACATCAAGCGCGCCGGCGAATACGAGCCGTGGCACGGCCCGCGCGGGCAGGACATCCGCGTGGTGAAGGACATCTACCCGCCGCGCATCCGCTTCAACTACGTGTGGACCGATGCCAATGGCCAGGTGGTGTCGCAGGGCGAGAAGCGCCTGATCGACGCCGGCTTCCTCACCAACAACATCAACATCACCGACAGCGACCAGTTGCGCTATGAAAAGCGCATGATCGACGACTGGACCCGCAAGGAATTCGACGGCAAGGCGACCGCCGGCCGCTGATGCCCTGCGCCCGCGGGCCGGAACGCCCGGCCGCGGGCCGCGTCGACCTCAGGTCGCGTCGAGGTACCGGCGCGGCACGCGCTTCACGCCGCACAGCATCTGGTAGGCGCTCACCCCGCACTGCGCGGCCAGCGTGGAGGCATCCGGCGCATCGCCCCACAACTGCACCGGGCTGCCGACATCGGCCGTGGGGTGGTCGGTGAGGTCGACGGTAAGCATGTCCATCGACACGCGGCCGGCCAGCGCGCATGCGCGGCCGTCCACCCACACCGGCGTGCCGTTCGGCGCGAACTGCGGGTAGCCGTCCGCGTAGCCCATGGCGACCACGCCCACCCGGGTGACGGCGCGCTCGGTGACGAAGCGCGCGCCGTAGCCCACCGGCTCGTGCGGACCCAGCTCGCGCACGGAGATGATCTTCGAGCGCAGCGACATCACCGGCCGCAGCTGCGTGGTGAAGTCGTTGTGGGTCGGGAACGGGTTGGCGCCGTACAACATCAGGCCGGGGCGCGCCCAGTCGCCACGCAAGGCCGGCCAACCGAGCAGGCCGGGCGAATTGCACAGGCTCGTCTCGGCCTGCATGCCGCGGCTGGCGAGGGCGAAGGCCACCGCCTGTTCGTCGGTGCGGCTGCTGTCCAGCTCGTCGGCGCGCGCCAGGTGGGTCATCAGCACGATCGAGGCGACCTGCGGCAGGCCGTGCAGGCGCAGCCAGGCGGCGCGGAAATCCTCCGGCGACAAACCCAGGCGATGCATGCCGCTGTCCATCTTCAACCAGATGCGCAGCGGCCGCGGGCTATTGAAGGCGGCCAGTGCCTGCACCTGCCACGGCGTGGCGACCACGGTCCACAGGTCATGCTCGGCGACCAGCGCCAGTTCTTCGCTGTCGAAGAAGCCTTCCAGCAGGAGGATCGGCGCGCGGATGCCGGCCTGGCGCAGTTCCAGCGCCTCCTCGATGCACGCCACCGCGAAGCCGTCGGCCTCCGGTTCCAGCGCCTGCGCGCAGCGCACCGCGCCGTGGCCGTAGGCGTCGGCCTTGACCACGGCCAGGGCCTTGCCGCCGGCGACCCGGCGGGCGAGGCGATAGTTGTGGCGCAATGCGCCGAGGTCGATCAGGGCGTGGGCTGGGCGCACGCGGCAGCTCCGGTGGTGCGGGGCGCGGCGTGCTGGCGGTAGCGGAAGATGTCCAGCCCTTCGCGGCTGATCTGCGGCGCGCGGCCGCTCATCAGGTCGGCAAGGTAGCGGCCCGAGCCGCAAGCCATCGTCCAGCCGAGCGTGCCGTGCCCGGTGTTGAGGAAAAGGTTCGAATACGGCGTGGCGCCGATCACCGGCGTGCCGTCCGGCGTGGCCGGCCGCAGCCCGGTCCAGAATTCGCCGCGGGCCAGGTCACCGCCCCCCGGGTACAGGTCGCGCACCACCATTTCCAGCGTGGCGCGGCGCTTGGGGTTCAGCGACAGGTCGTAGCCCGCCACCTCGGCCATGCCGCCGATGCGGATGCGGTCGTCGAAGCGGGTGATGGCGATCTTGTAGCTTTCGTCGAGGATGGTGGACGTCGGCGCGCGGGCGGCATCGACGATCGGCAGGGTCAGCGAGAAGCCCTTGAGCGGGTAGACCGGCAGGTTCAGGCCCAGGGGGTGCGCCAGCAGCGGCGAATAGCTGCCCAGCGCCAGCACGTAGCGATCCGCCTTCTCCAGGCGGCCGTCGATCACCACGCCCTCGATGCGCCCGCCGCTGCCGACCAGGCGCTCGATGTTCTGCTCGAAGCGGAATTCCACGCCCGCCTCGGCGGCCATCTTCGCCAGGCGCTGGGTGAACAGGCGGCAGTCGCCGGTCTGGTCGTTGGGCAGGCGCAGCGCGCCCACCAGGTCCACGCCGGCGTTGGCCAGGCCGGGCTCGACGGCCACGATGCCGCGCGCGTCGAGCACCTCGTAAGGCACGCCGTACTCGGCCAGCACCGCGATGTCCTGCGCGGCCGCATCCAGCTGCGCCTGCGTGCGGAACAGCTGGGTGGTGCCGAGGCGGCGGCCTTCGAACTGGATGCCGGTCTCGGCCATCAGCGCGTCGAGGCAGTCGCGGCTGTACTCGGACATGCGCACCATGCGCGCCTTGTTGACCGCGTAGCGCTCGGCGGTGCAGTTGTGCAGCATCCGCGCCAACCAGGCGTACTGCTGCAGGTCCAGGGTCGGGCGGATGGACAGCGGGGCGTGCTGTTCGAACAGCCACTTCACCGCCTTGAGCGGCACGCCCGGCGCGGCCCACGGCGAGGTGTAGCCAAAGGACAGCTGCCCGGCGTTGGCGTAGCTGGTTTCCAGCGCCGGCGCCGGCTGGCGGTCGACCACGGTGACCTGGAAGCCGGCCTGCGCCAGGTACCAGGCACTGGTCGTGCCGATCACTCCACTGCCCAGCACGAGTACCCGCATGTTCGCCTCTGTCCGGTCGTTTTCCCTGCCACGAGGGCGGCAGGCAGCCAATCCGCCACATTGTATTCGCGAAGTCTTAGGGCATTATCCCGTTTGGATGGAAGCATCCAGTGGAATTCCCCACACAGACCACCCCGGACCGAACGCGATGGCCAGCCGCAGCCGCGAACTCGACAAGATCGACCGCAAGATCCTGCGCATCCTCCAGCAGGAGGGACGCATTTCCTTCACCGAACTGGGCGAGCGCGTCGGCCTCTCGACCACGCCCTGCACCGAGCGCGTGCGCCGGCTCGAACGCGAGGGCGCCATCACCGGCTACTACGCGCGGCTGGACCCGCAGTACCTCAAGGCGAGCCTGCTGGTGTTCGTGGAGATCAGCCTGGCCTACAAGTCCGGCGACATCTTCGAGGAATTCCGCCGCGCCGCGCTGAAGCTGCCCAACGTGCTGGAATGCCACCTGGTGTCGGGCGATTTCGATTACCTGATCAAGGCGCGCATCAACGAGATGGCGTCCTACCGCAAGCTGCTGGGCAGCACGCTGCTCACGCTGCCGCACGTGCGCGAGTCCAAGAGCTACATCGTGATGGAAGAGGTCAAGGAGACGCTGGCGCTGCCGATCCCGGACTGACCGCGCGCAGGACCGCGCAAAAGAAACGGCGCGCCCAAGGCGCGCCGTCTGTCTTGTCAGCGATGGAAATCAGCGCTGCTGGTCTTTCTGGCCGCTGCGCTGCTGGTCCTGCTTCTGGTCCTGCTTGTTGCGCTGCTGGTCCTGATCCCACTGCTGCTGACCCTGCTGACCTTGCTGACCCTGCCGGCCCTGCTGGTCCTGCTGCATGCCACCCTGCTGACCCTGCTGACCGCGCTGGTTCTGCTGATTCTGGTTACCCATGACGGCACTCTCTATTTGGTTTGGGGATGCGCCGCGCAATGTTTTGCGGCACGCGTACAAGGTCGCCCCAAAGCAGTTAATCACGCGAGAAATGCCGGTGATTCCGCCATTGATCGAGCTGACTGCGCCACAACGGATTGAACCGTTCATGCCCCCGTCGCGTTCAGCCTCAGGGGCGGATGCGTTGCCCGTCGCCGGAGGGCACGGTGTCGTAGTACTTGCCCGTACGTGTATCGCGCACGCGGTTGGGCCCGGCCTGTTCCATGCCGGAGAGTTCCCGGCCATTGCGGTCGTACACCTTTGCCGGCTGCGCGCCGATACGCCGCGCGCCGTCGTCGTCGTTGTCGCGTTGCGGCGCGCGTTGCACCGGCGCTTGGATCGGCGCGGGCGTATCGCGTTGGTCCAGGCGCGTGGGCATGCCCGGCGGCGGCGTGGGCCGCGGCGTGTCGATTGGACGCGGCGGCGGCGGGGGCGGCGGCGGTACCACCACGCGCGTGGTCGAGCGGGTCTGCGTCGGGTCCACCACCTGCGCGGCGGCCGGCAGGCTCGCAGCCAGCCACACCAGCGACATCGCAACCACCAGCGGCTTCTTGTTCGGCATGCAGTCTCCTTGCGTGGCCGGCGGCTCAGTTCGCCGGCACGGTGTAATCGAAGTCGTAATAGTGCGCGCCGCCTTCGATACGGATCTTCATCTCGCCCCGCAGGCCGGCCAGCGCGCCGGTTCCCGAATCGGGCACTACACTGATGGCCTGGGTTTGCGCCCCGCGGTCCAGCAGCCCGCGATGCACCAGCACGAAGCCGCCCGCGCGGCCGTCGAGCGTGCCCTGCACGGTCTCGATGGCCACATACGCCGCCGAGCCTTCCTGCGCAGTGCGCGCGGCGAGCATTTCGCCGCGCGAGGTGGCCTCCAGCGCGCCGCGGAAGACCTTGTCCAGCGACATCCGCCCCAGCCCGGCGTCCTCGCGGGCGGGCTGTGGCTGCAGTTTCACCTCGAAGCTGCCCGTGGCATGCGGCATGGCGGTTCCTTGAACGCGACCGGGGCGCCCACATTACCACTGGCGAACCGGCGCTCCCGCCGCCTCCACGGAACGCACCGCCATGAGCGATTTCGACCTCTCGCCTCCCTCCCCCGCGCAGCGCGACGCCCTGATCGCCGGCCTCACCGGCGAGGAAAAGCGCGTGCTGCTCCAGCACGGTACCGAGGCGCCGTTCTGCGGCGTGTTCCTCGACAACAAGCTGGAGGGCGTCTACACCTGCCGCCTGTGCGGGCTGCCGCTGTTCCGCTCCAGCGCGAAGTTCGATTCGGGCACCGGCTGGCCGAGCTTCTTCGCCCCGTTCGACCCGGCGCACATCCGCGAGATCCGCGACACCAGCCACGGCATGATCCGCACCGAGATCACCTGTGCACGCTGCGGCAGCCACCTCGGCCACGTGTTCCCGGACGGCCCGCCGCCGACCCGCCAGCGCCATTGCCTCAACTCGGTCTCGCTGGGCTTCACCGAGCAGGGCCAGCCGCTGCCGAACCCGCTGGGGCGCGAAGGCGCCGAAGCCGGCACGGCCTGACCGGGACGCGCGTTTCACGGCCGCGCACCCTGTGCGCGGCTAGCCTTCGGCGACCTTTCCCCCACGGAAGACGCCGATGCGCATCCGCCTCGCCGATATCCCCGCCGTCCTTCCGGCCCTGCTGCCGCTCGGCGCGGCCCTGTTGATCCTGGCCGGCTGCGGCCAACCGGACGCCGACCCGGCGTCCCCCGCCACGCCGAGCGCCGACACCATGCCCCCGCCCGCCGGCACCGACGCCGGCGGCGCCAGCGCCCCTGCGGCCGACAACGGCCACGTCACCGTGGCCTGGAACTGTGACGGCAAGCCGGTGGCTGCCGACTACGACAACCGCCGCCAGGAGGTTCGCCTGCAGGTGGGTCCCGAGCTGCTGACCCTGCCCGCGGCCGTGTCGGCGTCCGGCGCCCGCTACGCCGATGCCGCCGGCAACGAGTTCTGGGAACACCAGGGGGAATCGACACTTACCCTCGCCGGCGGCAAGGCGCAGGCCTGCACGAAGGCCGCCCCCGCGGGCAGCTGACACAACGCGGCCGCCGCCACGCCGCCAGCGCGGCAGATCGACCTTCAGAAATCGGCCGGGGGGCCGAAAACTGTGATATCCGTCCTCCCCCCTGCCACTATGCTCATCATCGTAGGTCTCCTCATCGTCGTCCTGAGCGTGCTGGGCGGCTACGTCGGCGCGCACGGCAAGCTGGCCGCGCTCTGGCAGCCGTTCGAGCTGGTGATCATCGGTGGCGCGGCACTGGGCGCCTTCCTGGTCGGCACCCCGGCCAAGACCGTCAAGGCCACGCTGGCCGCGGTGCCGGCGGTGTTCAAGGGGCCCAAGTACAAGAACCAGGATTACCTGGACGTGCTGAGCCTGATCTACGAGCTGCTCAACAAGGCGCGGCGCGAGGGCTTCATGGCGCTGGAAGACCATGTCGAGCGCCCGCAGGAGAGCGCCCTGTTCGCCAACTACCCCAAGGTGCTGGCCGACCACCACCTGATCGACTTCATCACCGACTGCCTGCGCCTGATGATCGGCAGCAACATCGAACCGCACGAGCTCGAGCCGCTGCTGGAACTGGAACTGGAAAAGCACCACCACGAAGTGATGGCCCCGGCGCACGCGCTGACCAAGGTGGCCGATGGCCTGCCCGGCTTCGGCATCGTGGCGGCGGTGCTGGGCATCGTGATCACCATGGGCGCCATCGGCGGCGACATCGCCGAGGTCGGCGCGCACGTGGCCGGCGCGCTGGTCGGCACGTTCCTGGGCATCCTGCTGGCCTATGGCTTCATCGGGCCCATCGCCGCGGCGGTGGAAGCGCGTGCCGAACAGGACGCGCGCATCTACGAGTCGGTCAAGACCGCCCTGCTGGCCTGCTTGCGCGGCTACAACCCGAAGATCGCCCTGGAGTTCGCCCGCAAGACGCTGCCATCGAACGTGCGCCCGGGCTTCTCCGAGTTCGAGGCCCACCTCAAGAGCATCAAGTAAGGACGCGCGGCCATGGCGGAGAAATCCACCGTCGTCATGCGGCGGGTCAAGAAGGTGCAGGCGGCCAGCCACCACGGGGGGGCCTGGAAGGTCGCCTATGCCGACTTCGTCACCGCGATGATGGCCTTCTTCCTGGTGATGTGGCTGGTCGGCGCGACCACCACCAAGCAACGCGAAGCGGTGTCGGAATACTTCCGCAACCCGAGCCCCCTGCAGGGCAAGAGCCCCGCGCCGGCGCCCGGCATGAACGGGCCCGGCGGCGCGAGCACCTCGATGATCAAGCTCGGCGGCACCATGGAAATTCCCAAGGGCCAGGGGCCGGACCCGTTCAACAAGAAGGCTTCCGGGCCCACCGAGGAAGAGCGCAAGGCGCAGGAGAAGGCGCAGCTCGAATCGCTGATGCAGGAGCTGAAGGAAGCCATCGGCAAGAGCCAGGCGCTGGAGCCGTTCAAGGACCAGCTGCTGCTGGACCTCACGCCCGACGGGTTGCGCATCCAGATCGTGGACAAGCAGAACCGGCCGATGTTCGACATGGGCAGCGCGCGGCTGAAGGACTACACCGGCGGGATCCTTCACGAGCTGGCGCAGTTCATCAACCAGGTGCCCAACCACATCAGCATCACCGGCCACACCGACATCACCGCTTACAGCAACACGCGCGGCTACGGGAACTGGGAGTTGAGCGCGGACCGCGCCAATGCGGCGCGGCGCGCGCTGGTCGATGGCGGCATGGCCGAGGACAAGGTCAGCCGCGTGGTGGGCCTGGCCTCGTCGGTGCTATTCGACAAGACCCAGCCGGACAACCCGATCAATCGCCGCATCAGCATCGTGGTGATGACCCACGATGCGGAGGAAGCCTTGCTGGGCGAAGGCGCGCGGCCGCTGGCCGTGGGCCCGGTGCTGCCCGATGCCGATACGCGCATGCCGGATGCGCCCGCGGCCGGCGATGCGCCTTCCGCCACGGCCGCGCCCGTCGCGCCTGCCGGCGCGGCGTTGGCTACGCAAGCCACCGCACCGGCACAGCACTGATCGCGCGGCGGCGTTACAGCCGCTGCGCCTTGCCGCTGGCGATCGCGTCGCGCGCCAGCTGGTCGCCCTCGGCGCGAAGTTGCGCCAGCGCCGCTTGCTGGCGCTTGCCCAATTCGCTTTGCTGGGTGCCGAGCGCGCCTTGGCGGCTGCCCAACGCGGCCTGCTGCGCGGCCAGCGCCTGCATCTGCCGGGCAAGCTCGTGCTGCTCGCGCTCGGCGGCCTGCTGGCGCGCCTGCGAAAGCGGTTTGCCGGACATCTCCGCGTTGCGCTGTTCCAGCGCCAGCCGCGAGATGCGTGTGGCGATCTCGCCCTGCTTGACACCCAGCTCACCCTGGCGGGCACCGAGTTCGCCCTGCGCACGGCCCAGTTCACCCTGCTTCTCGCCCAACGCGCTCTGCTGTGCGCTGAGTGCGGCCAGCGGCGCGTAGGCATCGCGCAGCCGCGCCAAGGTGGCGGCATCGCGCACCACGTAGCGCTGCTTGCCCTCGCGCACCCACCACAAGGCCTCGCCGTTCTTCTGCTGCGAGCGCGCCGCCCGCAGGTCGTCCGGCGTGCCGAAGGCGTGTACGTGGTTGCCTTCCATCAACACCCACGCGTTGCGCGCATCGTCGTTGTCTACGAAGGTGAAGGTGCCGCGCATCGGCGCGGGCGCCGGGGACGCCGGCGGTGCGGGCGGCGCGGGCGGGACCGCTTGGACGGCGGGTGCCGGCGGCGCGGGCGGCACCGGGGCCACCGGGCTCGGCGGCATCGGAGGTGCCGGCGGCGGCGGCAGCACGTCGCCGATCCCCGGCGTGCCGGCGACGACCACGCGCGGCGTGGTCACCGCCACGCTGCTCACCACCGGCGCCGCCACGACCACCGGCTGCGGCTGCGCCGCGGCGACCGGCTTGACCACCGGCTGCGATGCCGGCTTGGCGGCAGGCGCGGGCAACGCGGCGGCCACGGGTTTGGCGACCGGCTTGGCCGCCGGCGCGGCGGCGCCGGCCAGGTTGGCGCGGTGCGCCGGGTCCAGGTCATCCGGCGCGGCGGCGACCACGCGATACGGCAGCACGCCGGTCGCGGCGATCGCGGCGACCAGCACGAAGGCGCCTGCGCGCCAGGGAGCGGAACGGGACTGCAGCATGGTGAGTCTCCTCTTGAGCAGTACAAAGCTCGGCGACGCCGCACCCACCACCGCCACCGCGCGCGGCGCCACGCCGAACTGCAGCAGCAGCCGGCCGTAGTCCTGCGGTGCGTGGCGATCGTCGGTGAGCACCGCCGCGTCGCAGGCGGCCTCGCGGGCCAGCCCATATTCGCGGGCGGCCAGATGGGCGACCGGATGGAAGAAGAACAAGTGCTGCGCCAGGGCCGGGATCCAGCCCCAGAACAGGTCGCGCCGCTGCCAGTGCACCAGTTCGTGGTGCAGCGCCATCTCGACGGCCGCCGGGGACATGCGCGGCAGCAGCTGTGCCGGCATCAGCAGCACGGGCGACCACACGCCCGCCAGTTGCGGCGAATCCAGCCCTTCGCCGAGGCGAAGCGCGGGGGCGCGGCGCAGGTGCAGGCGCGCGGTGAGTTCGCGGTACTGCGCGGCCAGCGCGGGCGGCAGGCGCGCCTCGCTGGTACGCAGGCGCTGGCGGGTGGCGCGCAGGTCGGCGAGGCTGCGCATCGCCATCGCCAGCACCCCGGCGAGCCAGGCGCTCCACAGCGCCCACGCCATCCAGGCCGGGGCGCGGCCGGTCACGGGTGTGGGCGTGGACGCGGGCGTCGGCGTCGTCGGCGCGGCGTCGATCGTCACGGCGGCCTGCGTCGTCGCGGCGGCGCGGGCACTGACAGTGGCACCCGCCGTGCCGGGGGTCGTCGCAGGCTGGCTCAGCGTGACCACCGGAGCGGCTTGCGGTGCAGGCAACAGCGCCAGGCGAAGCGGGCTCGGCCAGCACAGCCCGAGCACCAGCTGCAGCGAGACGAGCCACCACAGCCAGCAGCGCGCGTTTGCGCCCAGGCGCGGCACCCAGCGGCACAACGCCCACACCACGGCGGCCAGCGGCAGCGACTGCAGCGTGGCCCACGCCAGCCGCCCCAGCACCGTCTGCATCAGCGCGATGAGCATGTCCATATCAGCGCTCCTGTCGACGCGACTGCAAGGAGGCGACCAGCGCCTCCAGTTCGGCCAGTTCGTTGTCGCTCACATCGCGGCGCTCGGACATCCAGGCCACGAAAGGCGATACCGAGCCCTGCAAGGTCTTCTCCACGAACTGCCCCACCGCCGAGCGCACCACTTCTTCCGGTTGCGCGGCGCTCGCGTAACGGTAGACGCCGCCGGCCTGGCGACGGCGCAGGTAGCCCTTGCCGCGCAGGCGTTCGAGCATGGTCAGCACGGTGGAGCGCGCCAGCCCGCGCGGTTCGCCGAACGCGGTGGCCACCTCGCTGGCCGAGGCATCGCCTTCGCTGGCCACGAACTGCAGCAGCGCCAGTTCCTGGTCGCCAATGGTCTTGCGAGACATGCGGGGACTCCTGTCTACGTTTGTAGACACGCTACCCCTGTCGACAACTGTAGTCAAGCAGGCGCCTGAGCGTCCGCGCCCACGCCGTAGAATGGCGGTCCATTCGAACCGAGCCCCGCCGATGTCCCGCAATTCCAAGGCCAAGCGCGACCAGCGCAAGAAGCGCCAGCCCAAGCGCCCGTTCCTGCGCCTCAACCGCGACCAGCAGGTGGTCAACCATGCGGTGATGATCGACGACGAGCAGCGCGTGGTGGCGGCGATCGGCCTGCAGGAAGGCGGCGAATGGCTGCTGTCCATCGGCGGCCAGACCATGGGCAACGCCGACAACCCGGTGCCGATGCTGGCGATGCTCAAGCACCTGGCCAACCTGCAGGAGAAGGAAGGCAAGACCGTCAGCGTGCAGTACTCCGAGCAGTTGCAGCAGATGATCGACGACCTGGCCGCCGACGAGGGCAAGTCCGCCGAGGACTACCTGGCGATGCTGGTTTCCGAGTTCGAGGACACCGGCGCGGCCGAGGACGAAGGCGAGGAATCCGACGCCGACGCCCCGGCGGCCACCGACGACGACGGCGACGACGCCGCGCCGGCGCCCAAGGACGCCTGAGCGCTCCGGTGGCGGTCTACATCGACGATGCCGTCCAGCTATGGCGCGACCAGCGCTGGGCGCACCTGATGGCCGACACGCTGCCGGAACTGCACGCGATGGCCGCGCGGCTGGGCATTCCCCGCCGCGCCTTCCAGAACAAGCTCAGTGGCGCGCACTACGACGTGCCCGCGCCGTTGCGCGAGCAGGCCATCGCCCTGGGCGCACGGCCGATCTCGCGGCATACCGACCGCGAACTGCTCAAGGCGGTGATCGCCAATGCCCGCGCGCAGGCGCGCGGCGAGCAGGACAACGCCGGGTGACCTGCCCGCACGGGATTGGCCAAGCCAATCCCGTGAACCGTTCCAGCCTCGCGGACTAGAACGGATCGCTGGCCGGGCGGATTTCCACGCCCAGCAGCGAGCACAGCGCCAGCATCGCCTCGTCGTCGCGGCTCAGCGCCACCCAGCCGGCATGGCCATCGCCGCCGGTGTTCCAGGTCCACAGCGAATAACCGTGCTCGCGCAGGCCGTCGTAGGCCACGCCGAGCAGGGTCGGCACGTCCACCGCGTCGGCGAAATCCTCATCGTCCAGGTCGCCGCCCCAGTCGATGCGCAGGTTCCAGCGCGCGGCCAGCTCGTCCAGCGCGGTCACCAGCGATTCCACATCGTCGGCCGCCACGTGGAAGCCGGAGGTCCAGTCGATCGACTCGGCCAGCACCTCGAACCAGCGCTCGCTCTCCGGATCGTCGGCCTCTTCGGCCAGGGTCTGGCGCCAATCGTCGAACTGGCGCAGCGCGGTTTCCTCGTCGCCGGGATTGATCAGCACCAGCAGGTTCCAGACCCGCGCGGCGTGGCCGTCGACGTCGTCGAAATCGGAAATCAGGCCTTCGTCGTCTTCGTAATCGGCGCTGTTGTCGGGCATGGCGGCAGGAGCGATGGGGAGATCGGGAAAGTCTGCCCGCGAACCCGGCCGGCGGGCAATCGCCGGCCAACGCGCCGGCGATCCCGGCTATCCTAGCGCGCTCATTCCACCGAGTTTCGCGCCATGTCCGATACCCCGCCCGACCATCTCGCCGTCGATCCCCGCAGCCCGTTCCACGACCAGGCCGTGCTGGCGCGCGGCGTCGGCGTGCGCTTCAACGGCATCGAGCGCGACAACGTGGAGGAGTACTCGGTGAGCGAAGGCTGGATCAAGGTGCAGGTCGGCAAGTCGCGCGACCGCCGCGGCAACCCGATGACGATGAAGGTCAAGGGCACGGTCGAGCCGTACTGGCTGAACCTCAACGCCAAGGCAGAGTAAGCCACCCACTCGCCCCAGCCCCAAGCAGAGCCTCTGGAGCAAAGCCCCCCTTCTGTTAAGGGGGGCGCGGCGACAGCTGCGGGGGATAGGCAAGGCGGGAGTGGGGGCCCGAGGTTTGCGCAGCAAACCTTGGGGACGTAGTCCGCCAAGCGGACTACGTCACGACTTGAGTCGATACCCGCTGCGGAAGATCAGCCACACCACCAGCAGGCACACGCCCAGGAACACCAGCGTCATGCCCGTGCTCACCGCGATGTGCACGTCCGCCTTGCCGTAGAAGGCCCAGCGGAAGCCGCTGATCAGGTACACCACCGGGTTGAACAGGGTGATCTTCTGCCACAGCGGCGGCAGCATCGAGATCGAGTAGAAGCTGCCGCCCAGGAAGGTCAGCGGGGTGATCACCATCAGCGGGATCACCTGCAGCTTCTCGAAGCCGTCGGCCCACACGCCGATGATGAAGCCGAACAGGCTGAAGGTGACCGCGGTGAGCACCAGGAAGCCCAGCATCCACAGCGGATGGGCGATCTCGTAGGGCACGAACACGCGCGCCGTGGCCAAAATCAACAGGCCCAGCATCACCGACTTGGTCGCCGCCGCGCCCACGTAGCCCACCACGATTTCCAGCCACGACACCGGCGCGGACAGCACCTCGTAGATCGTGCCCGACCAGCGCGGCATGTAGATGCCGAACGAGGCGTTGGAAATGCTCTCGCTCAGCAGCGAGAGCATGACCAGGCCCGGGATGATGAAGGCGCCGTAGCTGATGCCGTCGATGGCGCCCATGCGCGAGCCGATGGCCGCGCCGAACACCACGAAGTACAGCGAGGTCGACAGTACCGGCGAGGCGATGGACTGCATCAGCGTGCGGAAGGTGCGCGCCATCTCGAAGCGGTAGATCGCGCGGATCGCGTACAGGTTCATGGGCGGCCCTCCGCGCCGTGCACCAGGCTGACGAAGATGTCCTCCAGCGAGCTCTCGCTGGAATGCAGGTCCTTGAAGTCGATGCCGTGCTCGTTGAGCCGGCGCAGCAGCGGGCCGATGCCGGTGTCCTCGGCCTGCGCATCGAAGGTGTAGACCAGGCTGGTGCCATCGCCGGCCAGTTCCAGCGGCAGGCCGGCCAGCGCCGCCGGGATGGCCGCCAGCGGCGATTGCAGCGTGAGCGTGAGCTGCTTCTTGCCCAGCTTGCGCATCAGGGTGTGCTTGTCTTCCACCAGCACCAGTTCGCCGCGCGTGATGACGCCGACGCGGTCGGCCATCTCCTCGGCCTCCTCGATGTAGTGCGTGGTGAGGATGATCGTGGTGCCCTGCTCGCGCAGGCGCCGCACCATCTGCCACATGTCGTGGCGCAGCTCCACGTCCACGCCGGCGGTCGGCTCGTCCAGGAACAGCACCTTGGGCTCGTGCACCAGCGCCTTGGCGATCAGCACGCGGCGCTTCATGCCGCCGGAGAGCGTGGAGATCTTGTTGTGGCGCTTGTCCCACAGCGAGAGGTCGCGCAGCACGCGCTCCAGCAGCGTGTCGTCCGGCGCCTTGCCGAACAGCCCGCGGCTGAAGCGCAGCGTCGCCCACACGCTTTCGAACGCGTCGGTGGACAGTTCCTGCGGTACCAGGCCGATCAACGCCCGCGCGGCGCGGTAGTCGGAGACGATGTCGTGCCCGTCCACCCGCACATGCCCGGCGCTCGGGTTGACCAGCCCGCACACGATGCTGATCAGCGTGGTCTTGCCGGCGCCGTTGGGGCCGAGCAGGGCGAAGATCTCGCCGCGGCGGATCTCCAGGTCGATGCCGCGCAGGGCCTGGAAGCCGCCGGCATAGGTCTTGTTGAGTCCCTGGATGGAAACGATGGGATCCACGAAGCATCCGGAATGGGGCAATGGGCGCACAGCGTAGTGCCAGCGCCGGCGGGTTAGAAGGCCCGCCGGCGGGAGAATCCGTCCCACGCCGGCGCGCGCCTAGCGCTGGCGCGATTCGATCAGGTCCAGGTTGCGCACCAGCCGGCGCGAGAGTTCGTCGGAAATTTCGCCGCGCCGCGCCAGCTTGAACAACGCGTTGCGCTCGGCGGTGAGCCCGGCGCTGCGCAGCCGCCGCAGGGCCTGCTCGTAGGCCTTGGCCTGCTCCGGATCGGTGTCGGCCAGGTCGTTCTCGCCCAGCTTGCGCTGGTACAGCTGGCTGACCCGCTCGGCCGCCCGGTTGTACTGCTCGGCATGGGCCTCGTCGGCCACGAGCTTGCGGCGCAGCTGCTCCACCGCTTCCAGCGCGGCCTTGGCCGACGCCACGCGCGCCAGGTCCTCCTGCTGCTCCTCGCTGGATTCCTCCGGCAGCTCCAGCCCCTTGAGCAGGCGCGGCAACACCAGGCTGGCGACCAGCAGCGAGACCAGGATCACCGCCGCGGCCAGGAAGATGGCCAGCTGGCGCACCGGGAAAGGCGTGCCGTCGGGCAGCAGCAACGGGATGGTCAGCACGCCGGCCAGGGTGATGGCCCCGCGCACGCCGGCCAGCGAGGTGGCCACCACGATGCGCCACGGCGGGCTGGCGCGCGTCTCGCCGCGACGGTGCGCGGTGAACAGGCTCCAGCGCAGCGAGACCCACACCCATACCAGGCGCAGCAGCGCGAGCGTGGCATTGATGGCCAGCACGTAGCCCACCAGCCACCACGGGTTGACGTGGCCGGCCTCGCGCACGCTGTGCACCGCGCCGTCGAGGATGCCCGGCAGCTGTTCGCCGAGCAGCACGAACACGATGCCGTTGAGTGTGAACTGCACGGTGTCCCACACCGCGCCGCGCTGCACGCGCAGTGCGCCGGGCGCGTTGCCGCGCAGCTCCACGTAGCTCATGGTGATGCCCGCCGCGACCGCCGCCAGGATGCCCGAGGCCTGGATCGCCTCGGCCGCCAGGTAGGCGGCGAACGGCGTGAGCAGGTTGACCAGGATGGCCGAGCCCGGCTCCTCGCCGAAGTGGCGCCAGATCCAGCTCTGCGCCCGGCTCAGCGCGACGGTGGCCAGCACCCCGCAGGCCACGCCCGCCAAGGCTACCCACAGGAAGGTGGCCGAGGCCGAGGCCACCGAGAAGGCGCCGGTCATCACCGCGGCGACGGCGAACTGGAAGCACACCAGGCCCGACGCATCGTTGAGCAGCGACTCGCCCTCCAGGATGTGCATCAGCCGCTTGGGAATGGGCACCTTGGCGGCGATGGACGACAGCGCGACCGGGTCGGTGGGCGAGATCACCGCCGCCAGCGCGAAGGCCACCGCCAGCGGCATGGCCGGGATCATCCAGTGGATCAGCAGGCCCGCGCCGACCACGGTGAACACCACCAGTCCCAGCGCCAGCTCCAGGATCACGCCCTTGTCGCGGAACAGGCCCTGCTTGGGAATGCGCCAGCCATCGAGGAACAGCAGCGGCGGCAGGAACAGCAGGAAGAACAGCTCCGGCTCCAGTTCGTGCCCGCGGTCGAACACGCCGGAAATCACCGCGCCCAGTGCGATCTGCACCAGCGGCAACGGCAGCGAGAAGGGCAGCAGGCGTACCAGGTAGCCGCTGGCGGCCACGGCCAGCAGCATCGCCAGGACGACGTCGATCGAATGCATGACGGATCCAGGGGGAGAGCGCCACCGGCGCACGGCGGCAGGGAAACCAGGCGACGCGGCAACGCCACCCATCCCCGAACCTTAACCCGCGAGGCGGCGCCGGGAAAACCGCCGGGCGCACGTCGCCGCTACACTCGCGCCTGTCACCCAGGGAGAGCGGCCCATGCAGTACCTGCTGTTGATCTACACCGATGCCTCGTTGCTGGAGGCATTACCGGAGGGCGAGGCGGACCGCATGATGCGCCACTGCTTCGCCGGTGCGGACGAGATGAAGTCCAAGGGCCAGCTGCTGCAATCCCAGCAGCTCGAAGCGCCCGAACAGGCGCGCAGCGTGCGCATTCGCGACGGACGGCTGAGCGTGTCCGATGGTCCGTTCGCCGAAACGCGCGAGATGCTGGGCGGCTTCAACCTGATCGAGGCCGACAGCCTGGAAGAAGCGGTCGAGATCGCGCGCCACTTCCCCTGGGCGAGCACCGGCTGCGTGGAAGTGCGGCCGATCCGCGACATGGACGCGGTGCGGCGCCACGTCGGCGCGCCGCCCGCGCCCTGACTCAGGCGGCTTGCCGCTGCGCGTCGGCGCCGTCGAAGCGGTAGATGTCCATCGCCAGGAAACCCATGTCGATGCCGGCATCGATGCGCTGCGCGCCGAGCGCCTCGCCACCGGCCGCGCCGGCCGCCACGAACAGCGGCAGCAGGTGCTCGTCGGTGGGATGGGCGCGCTCGGCATAGGGCGCCTGGCGCCGATAGTCGAGCAGCGCCGGGATGTCGCTGGCGCGCAGGCGCGACTCGGTCCATTCGATGAAGGGCTTCACGTAGGGCGCCTCGCGTCCTTCGCCATAACCGCCCCGGAAGTCGTGCAGGTTGTGGGTGATGCTGCCCGAGCCGATCACCAGCACCCCGCGTGCGCGCAGCGGCGCGAGCGCGCGGCCGACCGCGAAGGCGTGCGCCGGGCCCAGCCGCGGCTGGATCGAGATCGGCACGACCGGGATATCGGCCTGCGGATACAGGAAGCGCAGCGGCACCCAGACGCCGTGGTCGAGGCCACGCGTGGGATCCTGCAGCGTCGGCAGGCCCGCGTCGTCCAGCAGTTGCTGGATGTCCGCCGCCAGCGCGGGGTCGCCCGCGGCCGGGTATTGCAGCGTGTAGAGCTCCGGCGGGAAGCCGCCGAAGTCGTGGACCGTTTCCGGCTTGGCCGCCGCGCCCACCATCGGCCGCGTCGCCAGCCAATGCGCCGTCGCCACGACGATCGCGCGCGGCCGCGGCAGCGCTTGGCCGATCTCCGCCAGGCGCGGCCCGACCTGCCGGGCGCGAGGGCGGTCATCGGCGAACCATGCGAAACATAGAGCGAAGGCAACGTAGCCATGGTGTTCTCCCAACTGAGGCGGATAGGCTAGCGCTACGCCCATCGCGCGAAAGGCCTTCCGCATCGAAGGTTTGTTTCATATGGGCAACGATGGCCTCGGCGGCGCCCTGTCCGCCGACTCGTTAGATTCGTCCAATTCCGCCCAAAATCCGGCATCGGCACCGTATGGCGCTTTCCCAACGCCCTCGCTGCCATGCTCCTTCGTATCGCTCCCGCCCGCCTGCTGGCGCTCGCCCTGCTCTGCTCCGCCGCCGCCCATGGCCAGGCCGAGGAGGCCCCGCCGCCGGTTCGCGAAGCGAACTACACCGGCACCCTGCTCAGCAGCGGCCCGCCGCTGCGGCAGGGCACGCTGATTGTGCAGCCTTACGTGGTGCAGACCCAGGTCACCGGCCGCTACGACGCCGACGGCCGCCGCCACGATGTGGACGGTGCGGCGGACGACTGGCGCGTGCTGCTGCCGATGACCTACGGCGTCACCGACCGCTTCACCATCGGCGCGACGCTGCGCGGCGTCTACGCGCGCACCGACGAAGCCGAGCGCCGCTGGGCGATGGGCGACACCGGGCTGTTCGGCCAGTACAGCCTGTATGCGGGCAACGGCGCGGCGCGTCCGACGCTGGCGATCGGCATCCGCCAGAGCATGCCGACCGGACGCCACGACCAGCTCGACCGCCGCGGGCTGGCCGACGCCACCGGCAGCGGCGCGGCCTTCACGATGCTCGGCCTGTACGGCCAGGCGTACTTCCTGCCCGAGCGCAACCTGCGCGCGCGCGTGAACCTGCATTACCGCGTGCCCGGCGCCGGCGTCACCGTGCGCGACCGCAGCGGCTACGGCACGTTGCACGGCGAGACGGGCCGCGTGCATCTGGGCAGCGCCTTCCAAGCCTTGGCCGGCGCGGAATACAGCTTCAACCCGAAGTGGGTGCTGGCGGCCGACCTGCTGTACGAACGTGCCGAAGGCGACACGCTGCACCGCCGCGTGGACACCGCGGCGGGTGTCTATCGCGAGAACGTGCGCGGTGAAAGCTCCTGGCGCCTGTCGGTGGCACCGGCGGTCGAATACCACCCTTCGCGCAAGGTCGGCATCATCGGCGGGGCGCTGGTTTCGGTGGACGGGCGCAACAGCGCCGAACTGTTCTCGCCGCAGCTGTCGGTGATGTTCGCTTTCTGAGAACACCGGCTTGCGCAAGGAAGGGCGGCCAAGGGCCGCCCTTCTTCTTTTCGCGACCCGCCAGCCGCGCCGCCTCGGCGTGTGACGATCGCGCGCGGCCCGTGACGTCACTGCAACTTCCGCTGCGCCATGCTGTCCGTGAAAGGCGTGCGCACGGCATGCCACGCACCGATCCCCCACGCTCCAGGAGTTCCAGATGCACACCCGCACGCTCGGCCGCCAAGGCCCTGTGGTTTCCGCCCTCGGCCTCGGCTGCATGGGCATGAGCGCCTTCTACGGCGGTGGCCGCGACGACGCCGAGTCGATCGCCGTCATCCACCGCGCGCTCGACCTCGGCGTCGACCTGCTCGATACCGCCGATATCTACGGCCCGCATACCAACGAGGTGCTGGTGGGCCGCGCCATCGCCGGCCGCCGCCATCGCGTGTTCCTCGCCACCAAGTTCGGCATCCGCCTGGACCCGGACAACCCCGCCGCGCGCGGCGCCGATGGCCGGCCCGAGTACGTCATCGCCTCCTGCGAAGGCAGCCTCAAGCGGCTGGGCGTGGACCACATCGACTTGTACTACCAGCACCGCGTCGATCCCCAGGTGCCGATCGAGGACACCGTTGGCGCCATGTCGCGGCTGGTGGAGCAAGGCAAGGTGCGCTTCCTAGGCCTGTCCGAAGCCGCCGCCGGCACCATCCGCCGCGCGCACGCCGTGCATCCGATCACCGCCGTGCAGACCGAATATTCCCTGTGGACGCGCGACCCGGAGAGCAACCAGGTGCTGGCGACCACGCGCGAGCTCGGCATCGGCTTCGTCCCCTACTCGCCGCTCGGCCGCGGCTTCCTGACCGGCGCGATCCGCTCGCCGGAGGACTTCGACGCCGACGACTACCGCCGCCGCTCGCCGCGCTTCCAGGGCGACAACTTCGCCCGCAACCTCGCCCTCGTGGACAAGGTGCGCGCGATGGCCGCCGCCAAGGGCGTGACCGCCAGCCAGCTCGCGCTGGCGTGGGTGCTGGCGCAGGGCGACGACCTGGTGCCGATCCCGGGTACCAAGCGCATCGCGTTCCTGGAGGAAAACCTCGGCGCGCTGGAGGTCAGCCTCACCCCGGACGAACTGGCGCAGATCGACGCCGTGTTCCCGCCGGACGCCGCGGCCGGCGCGCGCTATCCCGAAGCGCCCACGGCCCTGCTCAACGGCTGAGACATCGCCGCGCGCCGGCTCACCCCGGCGCGCGGCGCATCATCGCCAGCACCTGCTCCAGCGGCGCCGGCCGGCCGAGCAGCCAGCCCTGCACCTGGTCGCAGCCGTGCGTGGCCAGCCACTGCAGCTGGGCCTCGTGCTCCACGCCCTCGGCGATCACCTTCAGGCCCAGGTTGTGGCCCAGCGTGATCAACGCGCGGCAGATCGAGGCATTGCGTTCCTCGCGCTCCACGTCCACGACGAAGGAGCGGTCGATCTTCAGTGAATCCAGCGGCATGTGCTGCAGGTAACTCATGCTGGAGAAGCCGGTGCCGAAATCGTCCAGCGAGATGCACACGCCCTGCGCATGCAACCCGTGCATCGCCTTGAGCGCGCGCAGCGGTTGGCGCATCAGGCTGCTCTCGGTGAGTTCCACGTGCAGGCCGCCGCGTGCCACGCCATGCTCCTCGCATGCCGCCGCCACGTCCGCCGCCAGGTCGCTGTGGTGGAACTGCAAGGCCGAGACGTTCACCGCGATCGGCAGATCGCGCCAGCCATGCTCGGCGAGGCGGCGCTGCGCACGCGCCGCTTCGCGCAGCGCCCAACGCCCCAGCGGCAGGATCAAGCCCGTGTCCTCGCACAGCTGGATGAATTCGCCGGGCAATATCCAGCTGCCATCGGGGGCCTGCCAGCGCAACAGCGCTTCCAGCGCCACCGGCTGGCGGCTGCGGCAGTGCGTGATCGGCTGGAAATGCAGCACGAACTCGTGGCGGTCGATGGCCTGGTGCAGCCGCCCGGCCAGGCGCAGGCGCTCGCTCAGGCGCGCCTCGATGCCCGCATGGAACCGCACCACCGGCTCGCTTTCCTCGCGCGCGGCGTGCGCGGCTTGCGCGGCCTTGGCGATGACCTCCTCGGCGCGGCCGCCATCGTCGGGGTGGCTCGCCACGCCGATGCGCAGGTCCAGCTGGTGGAACGAATCGCGCCCCTGCACCGGTTCGGACAAGCTCGCCACCAGCACCTCGACCACCATGTCCAGCGCATGCTGCCCGGCGATGGCGAAGACGAAATCCTCCGCCGGCTGGAAGGCCAGCCAGCCATAACGATCGGCCAGCGATTTCAGCCGCTGCTTGAGATTGCGCAGCACCGCCTCGCCGGTTTCGCGCCCCAGCGTGTCGCCGATCAGCTGCAGCCCGCGCAGCTCGACATGCGCGACGTGGTAGCGCCCCTGGCCCTGCTCGCGGTCGAGCCATTCGGCGAGCGCGCGCACCGTGAGCAGGCCGGTCGCCGCATCGTGGCTGGCGCGGTAAGCCAGCTCGCGCTGGTAGGCCATGTGGTCGCTGACGTTCTCGGCCAGCGCCAGGCGCGCACGGATGCCGGCGATCTCCAGCTGCGAGGTGTGCACGCGCACGTCCATCAGGCTGCCGTTGCGGCGCCGATGCACGTGCAGCAGCGGCGCCACACTGTCGTCGGCCGGGGACAGCGCGGGCGCATGCTGGCGGTCCTGCAGCGCGGGCTCGATGTCGGCCAGGTGCATGCGCAGGAATTCCTCGCGGGTATAGCCGTACTCGCGCACCGCCGCCGGGTTGACCTCCAGGAACATCCCCGTCTCGGCATCGAACAGCCAGCAGGGCAGCGGACTGAGCTCGAAGATCAAGCGGAACTGCCGCTGCGCATCCAGCGCCAGCGACTGGATCTCCACCCGCTCGCTGATGTCGACCACCGTGCCCGTCATGCGCCGGCTCGGATGCCCGTCGGGCACCAGCGCGCCGCGCACCGACACCCAGCGCTCGCCCAGCTCGGGCAGCTGCAGGCGGAAGGTCATGTCCAGCGGCTCCTCGCCGCGCCACGCGCGTGCCAGCGCGCGGATCAGCCGCCGGCGATCCTGCGTGTGCACGCGCTCCAGGAACTCCTCCACCGTCAGGCCCGGCAGCTGCGACAGGAAGATCTCCGCCGCCTGCGTCGACCACAGCAGCTGCCTGCCGTCCGGGGCGATCGACCAGGTGCCGATGCCACCGGCCTGGTGGGCCAGGCGCAATTCCTCGTCACCCGCGCGCAGGTCGGCCTGCAAGCGCATCTGCCGCCGCGCGGCGCGGCGCAGGCTGCGCAGCAGGTACACGAAGCCGGCCACGTAGCAGGCGAGCACCCCCACCGAGAGCGCGAACAGCGTCCACCACGGGGCCAGCACCTCGCGCTTGTCCAGGCCGGCGTACACCCGAATCGGATAGGGCGGCAAGGTGCCCGCCGCGGCGATGCGGCGCGTGCCGTCCAGCACGCTCACGTGCTCGCCCATCGGCAGGATCCGCGAAGTGGGTGGAAAGCTGCCGGGCGGCATGCGCGACGGGGTGTTCGCGTGCGCGTTCGGCGGGTCCGCGCTGCGCGCCAGCACCCAGCCCTCCGCGTCGCTCATCGACACCACGCCGCGGCGGCCCACGTCGAGGTCGGCGATCAGGCGCTGCAATTCGCTGCGACGCAGGCGCGTCAGCACCCAGCGGTCATCGCCCATGTCCACGGCCAGGCGCAACAGCCACTCGCCGTCCGGGCCACGCTCGGGCGCGCCGATGTAAAGATCGCTGCCACCGCCGCGCCGCGCGGGCACGGCCCAGTCCGCCAGCGTGCGATCGCTGCGGCCATCGGTGAGCGCGCGGCCGTGGTCGTCCACTACCACGATGCTCTCGATTTCCGCGTGCCGGCTCACCACGCCACGCATCGATTCGCTCAGCAGGTCCGGCGCCTGCTCCGGCACGCGGCTGAACAGTTCGTGCGCATCGCCGGCGATGCCGCGCATTGCGCGCTCCAGGTTGCGCAGCTCCAGCGCCATCAAGCGCTGCGTGCCGGTGGCCAGGGCCATCGCCTGCCGCTGGGCCGCCTCGCTACGCGCGTGCCAGTCGTGCGCCAGCACGAGCGCCAGCCCCACGCACAGCAGCACGCCCAGCACGATCCCGGCCCAGGTGACGCGCCGCAGGTGCGGCATGTCCGGTGGGGCCGGTGGGGAAGGCGGTGCGACGGCGGGCGGCGGCATTGCGGTCGTTCGTCTCCGGGTTCCCCCGCTCATCGGCGGCGCGGCGAGGTTCTTGAACGGCGTTGTCCGCCACACTGAACCGCACCGGGCGCGCGCGAGGTGAAATCACCCCATTCAGGCGCGCGAAGGTACCCCCTCGCGCGTGCCCGGCCTACACTGCGTCGTTTCCGTTTGCCGCATCGTCGAGCCGCTCCATGCCACAGCTGCACCGCTCCGCCCTGCTCCTCGCCCTGCTGTCCACCTTGCCCCTAGCGGCCTGCCAACGCCACGCCGCCGAACCCGCGGCCTCCGCCGCAACGCCGCCACCCGCCCCCGCCAAGCCGCAGCTGGGCGCATTCGGCTTCGACGCCGCGGGCATGGACCGCAGCGTCGCCGCCGGCGATGACTTTTTCCGTTTCGCCAACGGCACCTGGGTGAAGACCACCGAGATTCCCGCCGACCGCTCCAGCTACAACAGCTTCACCCGCATCGTGGTGGACACCGAGCAGCACACGCGCGACATCATCGAGGGCGCTTCGGCCAACGACCGCGCCACCGGCGAAGAGAAGAAGATCGGCGACTACTACGCGGCCTTCATGGACGAGGCCGGCATCGAAGCCAAGGGCGTGGCGCCGGTGCAGCCCACGCTCGACGCGATCGCGCAGATCGAGGACAAGCAGGCGCTGGCACGCGAACTGGGCAGCGAGCTGCGCGCCGACGTGGACCTGCTCAACGCCACCGACTTCTACACCGACCGCCTGTTCGGCCTGTGGGTCACCGCCGACCTCATGCAGCCCGAGCGCTATGCGCCCTACCTGGTGCAAGGCGGCCTGGGCCTGCCCGAGCGCAGCTTCTACCTGGAAGGCGGCCGCATGGCGCAGCTGCGCGAGGCCTACAAGGCGCACATCGCGAAGGTGCTGGAACTCGCCGGCCAGCCGGATCCGCAGGGCCAGGCCACGCGCATCCTGGCGCTGGAGACCGATATCGCCCGCGTGCACGCCAGCCAGGAGCAGACCAACGACGTGAAGGCCGGCGCCAACGCCTGGAAGCAGGCCGACTTCGCCGCCAAGGCGCCGGGCCTGGATTGGAACGCGTTCTTCGAGGCGGCCGGGCTGTCCGCGCAACAGGATTTCATCGTGTGGCAGCCGCGGGCAGTGAGCGGCATCGCCGCGTTGGTTGCCCGCCAACCACTGGAGACGTGGAAGGAATACCTGGCCTTCCGTGCGCTGGATCGCGCCTCGCCGTACCTGTCCAAGGCGTTCGCCGACGAACGCTTCGCCTTCTACGGCGCCACGTTGAACGGCACCCCGCAACAGCGCGAGCGCTGGAAGCGCGGCATCGACGCCACCAACGACGCGCTCGGCGAGGCCGTGGGCAAGCGCTACGTGGACAAGTACGTCAGCGCAGAGACCAAGGCGCGCGCCGAGGCGATGGTGCACAACCTCATCGACGCCTTCGGCCGGCGCATCGACCAGGTCGAATGGATGAGCGCGCAGACCAAGGCGCATGCCAAGGCGAAGATCGCCGGGCTCACCGTGGCGGTCGGCTACCCGGACAAGTGGCGCGACTACAGCGCGCTGGACGTGCGCCGCGACGATGCGCTGGGCAACGTGGAACGCGCCGAGCTGTTCGAGTACAAGCGCAACGTGGCCAAGCTCGGGCAGCCGGTGGACCACGGCGAGTGGTACATGGTGCCGCAGACCGTCAACGCGCTGAACGTGCCGCTGGAAAACCGGCTGATCTTCCCGGCCGCGATCCTGCAGCCGCCGTTCTTCGACCCGGCGGCGGACGATGCGGTGAACTACGGCGCCATCGGCGCGGTGATCGGCCACGAGATCAGCCACAGCTTCGACAACACCGGCGCGCTGTTCGACGAACACGGCGCGCTGCACGACTGGTGGACGGCCGAGGACCTGAAGAAGTTCGAGGCCGCCGGCGATGCGCTGGCCGCGCAGTTCAGTGCCTACAAGCCGTTCGACGACCTGGCGGTGAACGGCAAGCTGACGCTGGGCGAGAACATCGCCGACGTGGCCGGCCTGGCGACCGCGCACGATGCCTACGTGCTTTCCCAGCAAGGCAAGCCGGCGCAGACGCTGGAAGGCTTCACGCCCGACCAGCGTTTCTTCCTCGGCTTCGCGCAGGCCTGGCGCGGCAAGTACCGCGACGCGGCGCTGCGCAACGCGGTACTGACCGACGTGCATGCACCGGGCGCCTTCCGCGCGCAGACCGTGCGCAACCTCGATGCGTGGTATCCGGCATTCGAGGTGAAGCCGGGCCAGCAGCTGTATCTGGCGCCGGCGCAGCGGGTGAAGATCTGGTAGGCGCCTGACGCTGGCCTGGAACGACAAACGGCGGCCGATGGCCGCCGTTTGTTTTCAGAGGCACCCCGCCCTGTCGTAGGAGCGGCTTCAGCCGCGACCCCTGATCGAAGGCACTCGCGGCGGAACCCGCTCCCGCAAGGGCATCCAAGGGAATTGCCGGGGCACTTACGGCCAGCGCTCCAATACCGCCGGCGACAAACCCATCCGCCGGCATGCCCGCTGCGCCAGGCCATCGGGCAGCGCCACGCGGAACAGCGGCGCCATCGCCCGCATCATCCGCGCCGATGCGCGGTCCCGCATCCGCTGCCAGCGCGTGCGCCCCAGCCGTTCGCACGCCCACCCCGGCAGCAGCGCGGCGCCGGCGCCGAGGAACACGTCACGCGACAAGCCCGCCGCCGGCACGGGCAGGCGGGCGCGCGCCAGCACGCCAAGCACTTCCCACGTGCGCGTGTCGGCCCGCAGCTGCGGCTGCACGCGCGCGAAATAGGCGGCCACCTCGGCCTCGCTGCCCGGCACCTCCACTGCGCCCAGCGCTTCGGCCATGCGCCGTACCTCGTCGTAATAGCGGTCGGCGAGCTTCACCGGCACCTCGCGCCCGTAGCGCCGGCAGCCCTCCAGGAAGCCGTAGGCCTCGGTGACGTGGACCCAGCTCAGCAAGGCGGGATCGTCCGCGCGATACGCCTGCCCGTCCGCGGTGTGCCCGCCGATGCGCGCGTGGATCGCACGCACGCGGGCGATCAGCTTGCGCGCCTCGCCTTCGGGCGCATATGTGGTGCCGGCGACGAAATCGGTGGTCCGGCGCAGCCGGCCGACCAGGTCGCCGCGAAAGTTGGAGTGGTCGTACACCGCGGCCAGCGCACGCGGATGCAAGGTCTGCAACATCAGCGCGCACAGGCCGCCGGCGAGCATGCCGGGGAACTCGGCGTGGATGCGCCAGGTCACGCTGTCCGGCCCGAACAGGCCCGGGTCGCCGGCCGGTACGTCGTACTCGATGCCGCTTCCCTCGCGCGGAAAGGCATCCAGGACCCAGCGGCGGACCTGCGCGGCGGCCGGCGCGGCGAGCGTTCGCATCAGAGGGGGCATGGACGCGATCCTAGCGCGATCACGCCATGCCGACCCGCGCTTTGGATACTGGAACCGTCGCCTGACGCGGCGTGCCTGCCCTCGACGCCGGCATGTGCGGTCGCAGCAAGGCGGCGACGGCCCGGCGCCCCCCATTGCCAAGCGCGGCGAAAGTGCTAGAAAGGAAGCGCCTGAAGATCCGCCAGCGTCGCAAGCCGTTCGTACCAGCCAACCGTTCGGGAGCTCGTCATGATCGCTTTGTTCAAGGGTTTGGGTTTGTTGCTGCAAGACAACGCGCTTCATCATGAGCCGTTCGAAGCCCAGGTCGCGCATTGGCGCGACAAGAGCGACCGGCAGATCGACGAGGAAGTCGCCCTGCTCACCGTCGCCAAGAAGCAATGGGTGATCGCCTCGATCATCGGCTGGCAGGCGATCTCGCTGATCCTGCTGGGCGTCATCGCGCACCAGCTGTGGCAGCACGACTACCACATCACCTTCAGCCGGGTGGTCATCGTGTTCACCTCGTGGATCTCGATCCTGTTCGTGCTGTGGTACATCGCCGACCTGTTCGACCACAGCGCGGGCTTCGAGCGCTGGCTGCGCGCATTCAACAGCCGCGCGCGGCTCGCGCCGGACGCGGACACGGTCGAATGCGTCGCCGACGCGCTGGAGATGGCGCGCCGCTACCCGGAAGTGCTGCGCTACAAGCAGGAGGTGACCCGCCACCGCGAGATGCGCCACGAGGACATCGTGATCATGCGCGAGATGGGCCGCATGCGGCAGTATTCGGAACTGGTGCGCGAACTGGACCGCTACGACGGCGCGCCGAAACTGGTCGCCAACGCGAGTTGAGCGCGGCACGGCGGCGAAATGAAAACGGGGGCCAAGGCCCCCGTTTTCTTTTATCCGCTCAGGGGCGCTCAGTGCGCCGCGACGGCCGCCTGCTCCACCGCCGGCGTGCGCCACCCGCTGCGCACGCCCCACACGTAGAACACCAGGCCCACCGCGGCCACCACCACCAGGTCCACGCCATACGGCAGGTAGCCATGCCCGCCGAACGTGGTGCTGCCCGCCCAAGACAACAGCGCGACCACCGGCAGGTAGACGATCATCCACCACGCGCCCTTCAGCTGGCGGCCGAAATCCTGCCAGCGCGCCTTGGCCTGGTAGTACGCGTATACCGGCAGCGCCACCACCATCAGCAGGATGATCTCGCCGGTCAGCGGCCAGCGCGCCCAGTACAGCAGTTCGGTCGCCATCACGAACGCCACCGCCGCCATCAGCGGCAGCGCGAACACGCGCAGCGGGCGATGGAACTCCGGCGCGGTGCGGCGCAGCGACATCACGCTGACCGGGCCGGTGAGGTAGGAGATGATCGTCGCCACCGAAATCACCGCCGCCAGCGTGCCCCAGCCGCGGAAGAAGAACAGGAACAGGTAGGACACCGCCAGGTTGAACAGCATCGCCGGGCGCGGCACACCCCAGTGCGCATGCACCTGGCCGAGGATCTTCGGCATCGTGCCGTTCTTCTCCATGCCGTAGATCATGCGCGCGGTGGTGGCGGTATAGGTGATGCCGGTGCCGGAAGGGCTGATGAAGGCATCCACGTACAGCAGGATCGCCAGCCAGTGCAGGTTGACGATGATCGCCAGCTCGGCAAACGGCGAGCGGAAGTCGATGCCGTGCCAGCCGGCCTTCGCCAGCAGGTCCGGCGGCACCGAGCCCAGGTAGGCGACCTGCAACAGCACGTAGACCACCGTGGCCAACGCGATCGAGCCCAGCACCGCGAACGGGATGCTGCGCCCGGGGTTGCGCGCCTCGCCGGCCAGGTTCACCGGGCTCTGGAAGCCGTTGAAGCTGAAGACGATGCCGGCGGTCGCCACGGCGGTCAGCACGGCGGCGAAGTCGATCACGTGGCTGTCGCCGTGCACGCCGACGCTGAAGTTCTCGCTGTGGAAACCGCTGGCGACCAGCATGATGCCGGTCAGCGCCGGCACCACCAGCTTGAACACGGTGATGGCGGTGTTGGAGCGGGCGAACAGCTTCACGCTCCAGAAGTTGAGCAGGAAGTACACCAGCACCAGCACCGCGGCGATCAGCAGGCCGGGTACGGTCAGCTCGCCGGCGCCGCCGGGGTGCGACACGTACAGATCCTGCGCCCACTGCCACGGCCAGGAGGCCATGTACTGCACCGACGCCTCGGCCTCGACCGGGATCACCGAGACGATGGCGATCCAGTTCGCCCAGCCGGCAATGAACCCGACCAGCGAGCCGTGCGAGTAGTGGCTGTAGCGGACCATGCCACCCGACTCGGGGAACATCGCGCCCAGCTCGGCATACGCCAGCGCGATGGTGGTGATGATGGCCGCGCCCAGCACCCAGGCCCAGACCGCGCCGGGGCCGGCCAGGCCGGCGGCGCGCCAGGCGCCGAATAGCCAACCGGAGCCGATGATCGAGCCCAGGCCGGTGAGCATGAGGGCAAAGGGTCCGACTTCGCGGCGGAGCGCGGTGGGATGCTGGGGAACGGTCATGGGCGATCGGGACGGCAAAGAATCACGCATGATCGCAGAACCGACCCCGCCAAGTCATAGCGCGCCGCGCCATCGCCGGGCGATGCACCACGGCGGTGCAAGCCCGGCGCACCCGTCCCTCAGCCCGGCGCGCAATCCTCGGTGGGCGCCTTGACGTCCACGCACTGGCCGAACCCCTTGGGCAGGCCCTTGACCTGTTGGGTCTGGCCCGACTTCAGGTCCAGCCGCTGCAGGGTCGTGCGCGGGCAAGCCGCGCCTTGCCCGCCGCCGCCCGGGCAGGTCTCCACGAACACCAGGTAGTGGCAATGCCCGGTGGTGCTGGCCAGGCAGTGGAAATCCGCCACGCCCTCGCGCTGCTCGACCTGGCTGAAGAGCGTGTCGTGGCCATCGGTGGTGGCGCGCGTGGTGGAGGTGACGCCGCCGCGTGGATGGCAACCGGCCAGGGCCAACACGCCCCCCAGGATCACGACAAGGCTACGGCTACGCATGAGGACCTTCTCCTTTCTCGCCGCGGCCTACATGCCGCGGAACAGGGTCATGAACGGCTGGCTGACGGTGAGGGTTTCCGGGCGGTTCTTCAGCCGCAGCTTGCCCTTGCCGGTGTCGTCGCGGATCACCGAGGCCACGGCCTTCATGTTCACGATGGTGGAGCGATGGATTTGCTTGAACGCATGCGGGTCCAGGACGTCGAGCAGTTCGCGCAGCGAGGTGCGCAGCACCGACTCCCCCTCGGCGGTCATCACCACGGTGTACTTGTGGTCGGCCTGGAAGTACGCCACCTCGTCGAGCTGGATCAGCCGCGTCTCGCGCCCGCTGCTGGCGGTGATCCACGCCATCGGCGGGCGATCGCTCGGCTGGCCCGGGCGCGCGGACAGCCGCGCCAGCAACGCGTCCAGCACATCGGTGTCCGGCTGGCCGGCCATCAGCCGCGACTGCACGCGCTGCACGGTGGCGGCCAGCCGCTCGCGCGAGATCGGCTTGAGCAGGTAGTCGATCGCGCCCTGCTCGAAGGCGTCGATGGCATACTGATCGTAGGCGGTGACGAACACCACCTGCGAGCGCGGGCTGGCCTCGCCCATGGCCCGCGCGACCTCGATGCCGGTCAGGCCCGGCATGCGGATATCGAGGAACACCACGTCCGGCTGCAGTTCGGCGATGCTCTCCAGCGCGCTGGCGCCGTCCTCGCATTCGGCCACCACCTGCAGCCCCGGCCACACTTCGGCCAGCAGGCCCAGCAGCGATTGCCGCAGCAGCGCTTCGTCCTCGGCCACCAGCGCGCGCACCGGGTTCATGCGGCACCTCCAGCACTGGGCGCACTGCCGGGCAGCGGCGGCGGCGCGGCGGGGGCCGCCTCGCGCGTGGCGGCTTCGGCGGCCGGCGTCTCGGGCGACACCCACGGCGGCGGCGTGTGCTGGGGCGCGTAGCGCAGCGGCAAGGTGATCGTCGCGGCCACGCCGGTGGGGAAATTGGAGACGATGGCGAACGAGGCCGCGCTACCGTAGGTCAGGCGCAGGCGCTCGCGCAGATTGCGCAGGCCCACGCCGGTGCCGCGGCTGTGGCTGTTGAAGCCCTGGCCGTCGTCGGCCACGGTCAGGGTGGCGTGGTCCTCGAACGGGCGCGCCAGGATCCAGATCGTGCCACCGCCGGGCTTGGGCTCCAGCCCGTGCTTGATCGCGTTCTCCACCAGCGTCTGCAGCATCATCGAAGGCAGCTGCAGGCGGCGCAGCTCGAATGGCACCTCCACCTGCATCGCCAGCCGCGCACCCATGCGGATGCGCAGGATCTCCAGGTAGGCCTGGGTGCGCTCCAGTTCCTCGCCCAGGGTGGACATCGCATCGTCGGCGCTGGGCAGCGAGCGGCGCAGGTACTGGATCAGGTGGCCGATCATCTGATCCGCGCGCGGCGGGTCGGTGCGGGTCAGCACCTGCGCGCTGGCCAGCGTGTTGTAGAGGAAGTGCGGCTCCACCTGCGCGTGCAGCAGGTTCAAGCGCGCCACCGCCAGCTCCTTCTCGGTCTCCGACTGCACCGCCGCGGCCTGCTCGTCGCGGCGCTGGTCCGAGACGCGGTTGGTGATCGCGCGGGTCACCGCCTCGGCGTTCTCGTAGTTGCTGCCTTCATCGACGATCAACAGGTCCACCCACGCGCCGGCATCGGGCTCGCACAGCAGGGTCACGCTGCTGACGCCGGTGCCCGGCGTGAGCGTGGCCAGCACCTGATTGCGCTTGATGGCGAAGCGCGCGAACACGTTCCAGCGCGAGACCTGGTCATCGTCCCGCGCATCGATGCGGCGCACCTTGGCGCGGATCTGCAGGCTCCCCGGCGAGCTCTCGATGTCCTCCACCCGCGGCAGCTGGCGGATCGCGCTCTCGACCACGCCGAAGGCGGCGTTGCCGTCCAGCGGCACCTCGATCTGGCGGCGTTGGCGGCTGCTCAGCGTGTCGTGGTCCAGGCGGCCGGCGATCAGCTTCACCCGGCGCAGGTGGGTGAAGACGCTGGTCATCACGATCGCCAGGGTGGCGAAGGTGATCAGCGTGTAGAGCGTCCCGGTATGGCCGAACAGCTCGCCCCACAGGTTGGCGATAACGATCAGCACGATCATCCAGACGAACAGCAGGCGGGCGATCAGGAACAGGCTGGCGGACACGGGACGGACTCGAGGTTTTCAGTGGGGCCGAGCATAGACCGCGCCGGCAGGCTTGGGGATGCGGCCGCGACGAGGCGCCCGGCCCGGCGACGAAAGCCCGGATCGGGGCCGCGAATCCGGCCCCGCGTCGCGGTTCGGGGCGCGGCCGCGCGACGCGCCGGGCCGAGCGGCTATGCTGCCGCGTCGCCCATGAAAGGATGCCCCATGCAACGACGTCAGTTCCTGCGCGGTGCCGGTGCCGCGGTGGCGGTGGTATCGACCGGTGCGTTCGCCGCGCCACCGCGCGCGGCTGCGGTGCCGCCACCGCCCAGCGACGCCATCGCCGACCACTTCGCCGCCCCCCGCGCCCTGGCCCCGATGCGCGCCAGCGCCGATCGCATCGTCGCCCTGAGCGTGTGCACGCGGCCGTTCCGGCTGCAGGGACCGCGCATCGAGGCCGAGCGGATCGGCCGCAAGACGGTGGTGCACAACTACGGCCACGGCGGCAGCGGCTGGTCGCTGTCGTGGGGCTCGGCGGCGCTGGCGGTGGGGCTGGCGCAGGTGCCCGCTGGCGAGGAGGTGGCGGTGATCGGCTGCGGCGCGATCGGCCTGACCACCGCCTTGGTCGCCCAGCGCGCCGGCCTGCGCGTGCGCATCTACGCCAAGGACCGGCTGCCGGACGTGCGTTCGTTCTACGCCACCGGCGTATGGTCGCCCGATTCGCGCGTCATCGCCCGGGCGCACACCACGCCGGAATTCGAGCGCCGCTGGGAGACCATGGCGCGCACCTCGTTCCACCGCTTCCAGACCCTGCTCGGGCTGCCGGGCGAGCCGGTGGAGTGGCGCGACGGCTATTTTCTGTCCGATGTTCCGTTCGACCAGCCCGCCGGTCCGGACAGCGAGAGCCGCGAGCCCGAATATCCGGACCTGGAGCATCGCCTGCTGGCCGACCTGCACCCCGGGTCGCGCACCCTGGCGCCGGGCGAGCATCCCTTCCCGGTGCCTTTCGCGCGTCGCTATACCCAGATGACCTTCAACATCACCGCCTACTCGCGGCTGCTGATGGACGATTTCCTCGCCAACGGCGGCACCGTGCACACGCGCGAATTCGAAAGCCCGCGGCAGTTCGCCGACCTGCGCGAAAAAGTGGTGTTCAACGCCACCGGCTACGGCGCGCGCGCATTGCTGGGCGACGAAAGCATCATCCCGGTGCGCGGGCAGACCGCGCGGCTGGTGCCGCAGCCGGAGGTGGATTACTCGCTGTTCTGGCGCGGCCACAACCTCAACGTCATCCCGCGCCGCGATGGCCTGCTGGTGCAGGCGCAGCGCGACGACGACTACGACAACGCGGACATCACCCCGGACCGCGCGTTGTCCGAAGAAGCGGTGCGCCAGCTGGCGAAGCTGTTCGGGTAGCCGCCGCGCGGCCGACCTCCGGGGCCTTGCTGCCGCCCACGCGCCGGGGCGGCTTGCCCGCGCGGGCTAACCCTCGCGCACCGATGCCTGCAACGCCGCCGCCAGCGCGGCGTCCCCGTTCAGCAGGTCCGTCCACGCCAGGGCGATGCCCTTGCGCCGCCCCTTCTCGGTGAGCTTGAGCCCTTCCGGGTCCACGGTCAGCGTGTAGGCGCGCCCGTCCACGTGCAGCTCGCGGCGCAGCGGTTTGTCCAACGGCGTCATGGCGTCCTCCTGTGTGGCCCCGCGCCACCGTGCACCGGCGGCGGTGATTCCGGCGTCAGCGCTGTCCGCCCCGCGCGGGGAACGGCGTTGTCCCCCGATGTGGCCGGCCGTACAACGCAGGAAGCCACCCGTCCCTTTCAAGGAGCCGTGTCATGCCGAACCGGGAAGATATCGCGTGGTTCAAACAGACCTTTGCCGCGCGACTGCAAGCCGCCCTGGCGGGTACCCCTTTCAGCCTGGACTTTCTCGTCGCCCTGGCCTGCCAGGAAACCGGCGAGGTCTGGCCCCTGCTGCGTCGGGCCGGATTGCCCGAGGCGCAGATCCTGGCGCTGTGCGTCGGCGACACGCTCGATGCCAGCGCCGGCCGCGGCGCCTTCCCGCGCACGCGCGCCGAACTGGAAGCCGCGCCGCAAGGCCCGCAGATGTTCAAGATCGCCCGGCAGGCGCTGGTGGAGATGGCGCAGTACGTGCCCGCCTACGCCCCCGCGGCGAAGAAGCCGGACAAGTTCTGCCACGGCTTCGGCCTGTTCCAGCGCGACCTGCAGTTCTTTCGCACCGACCCGGCGTACTTCCTTCAGCAGCGCTACGCGCATTTCGCCGACACGCTCGCCCTGGCCTTGCAGGAGCTGACGGAGAAACGCGCACGCATCGGGCTGGGCCAGCGCGACCCGATGAGCGTGCTGGACATGGTCGCCGTGGCGATTGCCTACAACACCGGCCGCTACGATCCGCGCAAGGGATTGCAGCAGGGCTACCGCCCGCCGGGCGGCAAGTACTACGGCGAGGCCATACTCGACTACCTGCGGTTGAGCGAGACCGTGGCCGGCGGCGGCGCGCCGGCATTGATCGCGCCTGCCGCGCCCGGCGAGGCCATCGTGCCGCCCCCTTCGCCGGTCACCGCGTCCGGGGCGTTCCTGCGCGTGGATACGCGCGTGTCGACCTTGTACCTGCGCAGCGCGCCGCAGATCAGCACGCCCACGCGCGCCAACGTGGTGGGCGAACTGCCCGACGGGCAACCCGTGCGCGCGCTCGACGACACGCCGGTGAACGGCTTCCTCGCGGTGGAGACCAGCCTGGCGGGCGCCTTGCTGCGCGGCTGGGCCGCCACGCGCTACCTGGTGCCCGCCCCGGACCTGCACGAGATTCCGGTACTGCCCGCTGCGCCGGCCACCACCACCGCGCCCGGCGCGGCGGATGTGCGCGCCGTCGCGCACGGCCCAATCCCGGCCGTGTGGATGCCGCGCGCCGGCAACAGCATCACGCGCCGCACCGCGCCGGCCGACGCGCATTCGCTCAACGAGCCGAACGCGCCGGCCCGCCAGGGCACCACGCCGGAGGCCTTGCGCGCGGAGATCGCCGCGATCATCGCCTGGCTCGACTGCGAGAACCCGGCCTACAAGCGCTACCAGCCGCGCGCCGGGCTCACGTTCTGCAACATCTACACCCACGACTTCTGCCACCTCGCAGGCGCCTACCTGCCGCGGGTGTGGTGGTCCTCGCCGGCGCTGTTGAAGTGGCAGCAAGGGCAGACGGTGCCGCCGTTGATCGGCGACACGCTGCGCGAGATGCGCGCCAACGACCTGTTCCGCTGGCTGCGCGATTTCGGCCCGGATTTCGGCTGGCGCCAGACCGGCACGCTGGACAAGCTGCAACTGGCCGCCAACCAGGGCGCGCTCGGGCTGATCGTGGCACGGCGCAAGGAGGATGGCCGCTCCGGCCACATCGTGATGGTGGTGCCGGAAACCGACACGCAGCGCGCGCGGCGCGACGCCAGCGGCCAGGTCACCGCACCGCTGCAAAGCCAAGCCGGCGCGAGCAACTTCCGCTACGGCACCGGCCAGGGCGCCTGGTGGAACCGCGAGACCTTCGCCGAGTTCGCCTTCTGGATCCACGCCTGAGGCTACGGGCGGGGTTGGATCAGCTCCATGAACTGGTTGAGGCGGAAGGGCTTCTGCAGGAACAGCGCGCTGCCGGGCAGCGGGGCCAGCTGGAAGCGCGGATGCCCGGAGGCCAGGATCACCGTCGCCGCCGGCAGGGTGCGCTGCACGTGCTCGGCCAGGTCCACGCCGCTGAGCGTGCCGGGCATATGGATGTCGCTGAACAGCACATCGCAGCAGTAGCCCTCGTGCAGCAGCGCCATCGCGGCGTTGGCGGTCTCGGCGGTGCGTACCTCCGCGCCCGTGCCCTGGATCACATCGGCGAGCAGCTCGCGCAGGTCCTCCTGGTCCTCGACCAGCAGCACCCGGAGGGGTGCGTTCATCGGCCGCGTACCGCGCGCACGGGCGTGGCGAGATCGTGGTGCATGGTGTCCCCCTGGACGGAAAAACGCAGAAGCATTCAGATCGCTGCGTGAAGGCAGCGTGGAGGACGCACACGCGGGCGGTCGCTGCGCGGCGGTCGCAATCCATCGGTTAGTATCCCCGGTTTTCCGCATCGGAACGGGGACCATGAAACAAGCCACCGGCCGCGACACCGCGATCGGGGTGACCGCCATTGCGCTCGCCTCGGCCACCATCGGCCTGGAATCCATCACGCCGCTCGGCTACGCGGTGTGGCTGCTGTATTTCATGGCGGTGGCCGTCACCGTGTTCCAGAACCGGCCCGCGTTGCCGGTCGCCGTGGCCCTGCTTTCCTGCGTCCTGCTGGTGGTCGGCTACAACATCGCGCCGGCCAGCAACAACTCGGCCTTCTCCTTCGTCAACCGCAGCATCGGCGGCACGTGCTTCATCCTGACCGCCTTCGTGGTGATGCAGGCCATTCGCGCACGCCGCCAGGCCGAAGTGGCGCTGTGGCTGCAGGAAGGCGAGAACGGCGTGGCCGTGAGCCTGCAGGGCGAGCAGGCGCCGCACGAATTGGCGCGTTCCGCGCTGGGCGTGCTGTGCAGCTATACCGACGCGCAGGTGGGCGTGCTGTACCGGCTGGACGGCGAACGCTTGCTGCTGTGCGGCGGCGTGGCCTTGCCGGCCGATGTGCCGCGCGAACTGCCCGCCGCGCAGGGCCAGCTGGGCGAGACACTGCGCCAGGCGGTGGCACGGCGCATCCATGGCGTGGATGCATCGCACCTGTCCATCACCACCGCGCTGGGCCGCAGCGCGCCGCACGAGCTGCTCATCGCGCCGGTCAGCGTGGATGGCCACGTGGTCGGCGTACTGGAGATCGCCCGCATCGCCGGGCCGCATCACGATGGCAGCGCGCTGGAACTGCTGCGCCGCTGCGGCGAGACCATCGGCGTGGCACTGCGCACGGCGCTGCTGCGCGCCGAACTGCTCGAACTGCTGGAGGAAACCCAGCGCCAGGGCGAGGAACTGCAGGCCCAGCAGGAAGAATTGCGCGTGGCCAACGAGGAACTGGAGGAGCAAAGCCGCAGCCTGCAGCAGTCGCAGGTCAACCTCGAACAACAGCAGGCCGAGCTGGAGCAGACCAACGTGCAGCTCGAGGAGCGCACGCACGAGCTGGAATCCCAGCGCCAGCACCTGCTCGCCGCGCAGGCGGACCTGGTGCGCAGCGGCGCCGAACTGGCGAGCGCCTCGCGCTACAAGTCCGAGTTCCTGGCCAACATGTCCCACGAGCTGCGCACGCCGCTGAACAGTTCGCTGATCCTGGCCAAGCTGCTGGCCGACAACCGCGACGGCACGCTGACCGCCGAGCAGGTGAAGTACGCCCAGGCCATCCATTCGTCCAACAACGACCTGCTGGCCCTGATCAACGACATCCTGGACCTGTCCAAGATCGAGGCCGGGCATGTCGAACTGGCCGACGACACGCTGGCCACCGACACGTTGCTGGCCCGCCTGCGCGAAACCTTCGAGCCGCTGGCCAGGCAGAAGGGCTTGCAGCTGGAGATCGGCAGCGATCCGGGCGCGCCGGCGCATTTCATCGCCGATGGCCAGCGCCTGCAGCAGATCCTCAAGAACCTGCTCGCCAACGCGGTCAAGTTCACCGAACACGGCAGCGTGTCGCTGCGGGTGCAGGCGCATGGGCCGCGCCGCCTGCGCTTCGTGGTCAACGACACCGGCATCGGCATCGCCCGCGACCAGACCGACGTGATCTTCGAGGCGTTCCGCCAGGCCGACGGCAGCACGCGCCGCCGCTTCGGCGGCACCGGCCTGGGCTTGTCGATCTCGCGCGACCTGGCGCTGCGCATGGGCGGCGGCATCAGCGTGGAGAGCGAGCCGGGCCGCGGCAGCTGCTTCACGCTGGAACTGCCCACCGATGGCGCACCGGCCGATGCGGCGCAGGCGCCGCTGCCGCCGCCGGCGCACGCCCGCGTGGAAGATGCGATCCAGCAGATCGCCGCGCGCGTGGCCGTCGCCGCCCCGCCCGCCGCGGCCGCCACGCCGGCCAGCGTCGACGACGATCGCGGCCAGCGGCGCCGGCCGGGCCGGTTGATCCTGGTGGTCGAGGACGATGTCGAGTCCGCGCGCGCCCTGGTCAACCTCGCCCACGAGCTGGACTTCGACTGCGTGGCGGCCACCACCGCCGAGGAAGGCCTGGCGCTGGCGGCCGAGCTGCGGCCCAGCGGCATCCTGCTGGACATCGGCCTGCCCGATGTTTCCGGCCTGAGCGTGCTCGAACGGCTCAAGCGCGACCCGGCCACCCGCCACATCCCGGTCCACGTGGTATCGGCGCTGGAACGCGGCCAGGTGGCGATGGAACTCGGCGCGGTGGGCTTCCTCATCAAGCCGGCCACGCGCGAGCGCCTGGCCAGTGCCATCGCCCAGCTGGAGGAGACCAGCGCGCGCGCCGTGCGCCGCCTGCTGATCGTGGAAGACGACGAGTCCCTGCGCGAGAACCTGCAGCGCCTGCTGGCGCGCGACCAGTTGGAGATCGTCGGCGTGGGCACCATCGCCGAGGCGATCGAGCAGCTCACCGGCACGCCGTTCGACTGCATGATCACCGACCTGGCGCTGCCGGACGGCAGCGGTTACGACCTGCTCGAACGCATGGCCGGCCACGACGCGGTCGCCTTCCCGCCGGTGATCGTCTACACCGGCCGCGCGCTCACCCGCGACGAGGAGCAGCGCCTGCGCCGCTATTCCAAGAGCATCATCATCAAGGGGGCGCGCTCGCCCGAGCGCCTGCTCGACGAGGTGACGCTGTTCCTGCACAGCGTGGAGGCCTCGCTGCCCAGCGACCAGCAGCGCCTGCTGCGCGAAGCGCGCCGCCGCGACGCCGTGCTCGACGGCCGCACCGTGCTGCTGGCCGAGGACGACGTGCGCAATATCTTCGCCCTCTCCAGTGTGCTGGAACCGCTCGGCGTGAACCTGGAAATCGCGCGCAACGGCCGCGAGGCGCTGGAGCGCCTGGCCGAGCGCGAGGTGGACCTGGTGCTGATGGACATCATGATGCCCGAGATGGACGGCCTGGCCGCGATGCGCGAGATCCGCCGCAAGCCGGAATGGCAGAGCCTGCCGGTGATCGCCCTGACCGCCAAGGCGATGGCCGACGACCGCGAACACTGCCTGGCCGCCGGCGCCAACGACTACATCGCCAAGCCCATCGACGTGGACAAGCTGGTCTCCCTGTGCCGGGTGTGGTGCGCGCGGCAATGAGCGAGGGCGCGCTGTTCGACCTGGAACTGGGCGTCCTGCTGGAAGCGGTCTACCGCCGCTACCACTACGACTTCCGCCAGTACGCCATCTCCTCGCTGCGGCGCCGCGTGCGCCAGGCGATGGGCCGGTTCGACTGCACGCGCGTGTCCGACCTGCAGCACCGCCTGCTGCACGAGCCGGAGCTGTTCGCCCAGGCGATGCAGTACTTCACCGTGCAGGTTTCGGAGATGTTCCGCGACCCGGATTACTTCCGCGTGCTGCGCGAACAGGTGGTGCCGGTGCTGCGCACCTACCCGTCGAGCAAGATCTGGGTCGCCGGCTGCAGCACGGGCGAGGAGGTGTGGTCGCTGGCGATCCTGCTGCACGAGGAAGGCCTGCTGGACCGCACGCTGATCTACGCCACCGACATCAACCCCGAAGCGCTCGCCGCCGCCGAAGCGGGCGTGTACGACATCTCGCGCATGGCCCAGTTCAGCCGCAGCTACCACCTGGCCGGCGGGCGCGCGTCGCTCTCGGATTACTACAGCACCGCGTACAACGGCGCGCTGTTCGACCGGCGCCTGAAGCGCCAGGTCGTCTTCGCCGACCACAGCCTGGCCACGGACAATGTGTTTTCCGAGGTGCACCTGGTGTCGTGCCGCAACGTGCTGATCTATTTCAACCGCGGGCTGCAGGACCGCGCCGTGGGCCTGTTCCGCGAAGCGCTGGTGCATCGCGGTTTCCTCGGCCTGGGCAGCAAGGAAAGCCTGCAATTCGGCGCGCACGCCACCTCCTTCGAATCGTGCGCGCGCGAGCAGCGCCTGTACCGGAAGGTCGCATGAGCAGCGCCCTGGGCCGCCGCTTCGATGCCATCGTCATCGGCGCCTCCGCCGGCGGCGTGGCCGCGCTACGCGCCGTGCTCGGGGCCCTGCCGGCCGACCTGCCGGTGCCGGTGCTGATCGTGATCCACCTGCCGCGCGACCGCCCGAGCAGCATCAGCGAGGTGCTCGACGGCGATTGCGCACTGCCGGTGCGCGAGGCCATCGACAAGCAGCCGCTGCTGCCCGGCACGGTGACCTTCGCACCGCCCGATTACCACCTGCTGGTCGAAGACCGCGACACCCTCGCACTTTCCGTTGACGAGCCGGTGCTATTCTCCAGGCCGGCGATCGATCCTTTGTTCGAGAGTGCCGCCGATACCTTTGGCGAACGCCTGCTGGCCGTGCTGCTCACCGGCGCCAGCAGCGATGGCAGCCAGGGCGTGGCGGCGGTGCGCGAGCACGGGGGCGCCGCCTGGATCCAGCTGCCGGCCGACGCCGTCGCGCCCCTCATGCCGGCCTCTGCCCTGTCGCACGCCGGTGCCGATGCGGTGCTGACCCTCGACGCCCTGTGCCAACGACTGGCGGAGTTCCACCCATGAACCTGGTTGCCCCCACGCCGCCCCCCGACGCCACCGACACCGCCAACGTGCTGGTGGTCGATGACGTCGTGGAAAACCTGATCGCGATGGAAGCGCTGCTGCGCCGCGACGGCGTGCGCGTGCTGTGCGCCCGCTCCGGTGCCGAGGCGCTGGAGATGCTGTTGCAGCACGAGGTGGCCGTCGCGCTGCTGGACGTGCACATGCCGGAGATGGACGGCTTCTCGCTGGCCGAGTTGATGCGCGGCGCCGCGCGCAGCCGCGAGGTGCCGATCATCTTCCTCACCGCCTCGCCGAGCGACCCGGTGCGCTCGTTCCAGGGCTATGGCGCCGGCGCGGTGGATTTCCTGCACAAGCCGATCGAGCCGCACGTCATCCTGGGCAAGATCAACGTCTTCATCGAGCTGTACCAGCAGCGGCGGCTGCTGAAGCTGCGCAACGAATCGCTGGAACGCGCGCTTACGCTCAACGAAACCATGATGGCGGTGCTCACCCACGACCTGCGCACGCCGCTGTCGGTGGTGCTGCTGTGCGCCGAGAAGCTGGCGATGCAGCTGCCGGCCGACGCGCCGGTGCAGCGCACGCTGGGCCAGATGGAGAGCAGCGGGTTGCGCATGGCGCGCATGGTGGAGCAGCTGCTGGATTTCTCGCGCATCCGCACCGGCGGCATCGCCTTGCAGCCGGCCGCCTGCCACTGCGGCGAAGTGGTGGAGGCCGTGCTGGAGGAAGCACGCGGCCTGCATGCCGACGCCCAGCTGGACGTGCGCGCGCAAGGCGACCTGCGCGTGCACGCCGACCCGGACCGCGTTTCGCAGATCCTCTCCAACCTGGTCGGCAATGCGCTGATCCACGGCGGCGGCGCCCCGGTGCGCGTGGAGATCGACGGCCACGAGGCCGCGCGGGTGCGGCTGGTGGTCAGCAATCGCGGGCGCATCGACCCCGAATTGCTGCCGCGCCTGTTCGAACCGTTCAAGACCCGCTTCCACGCCAGCCACGGCTTGGGCCTGGGCTTGTTCATCGCCCACCAGTTCGTGCTCGCGCACGGCGGGGAGCTGACCGCCAGCAACGCCGACGACGAGGTCCGTTTCGAGATGCGGCTGCCGCGCCGGACGGTGTAGCGCGCTCAGCGCGTCTTTTGGTTGGCGGCCACCGCCGCCCGGATGAGCGCCTTGAAGGCCGCCGCGTCGAGCGTGTCGTGCTCGAAGATGTCCAGCGCGCGCCGCGTGTTGCCGTCGAGGCTGGAATTGAACAGGCCCTTGGGGTCCGCCAGGCGAGCGCCCTTGGCGAACGTCAGCTTGATCTTGTCCTTGTAGCTTTCGCCGGTGCACAGGATGCCGTCATGCGACCACACCGGCGTGCCGCGCCATTTGATCTCTTCCACCACCTGCGGATCGGCCGCGTGGATCAAGGCCCGCACCTCGGCCAGCGCCTGCGCGCGCCAGTCGCCCAACTCGGCGATGCGTGCATCGATGCGCTGCGGCGCATCGGCCTGGGACGGGACCTCGGGTTTGGCGCGCGTGGGGCTCATGGCGATCGGGCCGCGGGAAGGTGCGCAGACATTACCTCTTTCCGCCGGGCGTCGTGCTGGCCTGCCGCGCCCGGCCGATAAGCAGCCCATCGGGCCCGCGTCGTAAAAAAAAGGGCGGCACCCCGGCGCCGCCCTTCCCGATCTCAAGCGCCGGAACTTACTTGCGCTGCGAGGCACTCGCATCGCGCGTGGCGCGGAACTCCGAATCGCTGCTCCAGTTCGGCCACTGGCCCGAATCGGCCAGCTGCATGCCCAGCGTGTAGAGCACGGACAGATCGCGCGCCGCACCGGCGAACGTCCAGTCCGGCTTCCACTCGTCGCCCTGCTGGTGATAACGCTTGGCCGTGTAGTCGTCGGAGGCCGCCTTGCCGGCCGCCACCCCGCCCACTTCCCAATCCTGCCCCGCCGAGTACGACAGCGCCGGCACGCCCCGCTTGGCAAAGGAGAAATGATCCGAGCGGAAGAAGTAGCCTGCCTCCGGCTTCGGATCCGGCGTGTAGCGCAGGCCGCGCTCGCCGGCGACCTTCTTCAGGTCGTCCAGCAGCTCCAGCTTCGCCGTGCCATAGATGCCGAAATCGCGCGACGGCACGAACGGGCTCATCCCGTCCATGTTGATGACCGCCACCGTCTTTTCTAGCGGGTACAGCGGCTTGGACGCGTAGTACTCCGAGCCCAGCAGGCCCTTCTCCTCCGCCGTCACCGCCAGGAACACCACCGAACGCTCCGGCTTGGGCCCCGCCGCGAAACCGCGCGCCAGTTCCAGCAGCGCCGCCGTGCCGCTCGCGTTGTCCAGCGCGCCGTTGAAGATGGTGTCGCCGTTCGCATCCGGCTTGCCGACCCCGATATGGTCCCAGTGCGCGCTGTAGACCAGCGTCTCGTCCGGCTTCTGGCTGCCTTCCAGCCGCGCCACCACATTGTGCGAGGTGATCACCTCGCTCTTGACGTCATAGCGCGCGCTCAGCCCCTCGCCCTTCAACACTACCGGCTTGAAATCGCGCGATTGCGCCTGCTTCTTGAGCGCGTCGAAATCCAGGCCGGACTGCTTGAACAGCTGCACCGCCAGGTCGCGCTGGATCCAGCCCTCGATCTTCGGATGCGCCGCGGCCGGCTGGTCGCGCACCACGTCGAACATCGTGTTGGTGTTGGAACTGGCCACCGTGGCCCAGCCATACGACGCCGGTGCCGTTTCGTGCACCACCAGCACGCCCAGCGCGCCCTGGCGCGCGCCTTCCTCGTACTTGTAGGTCCAGCGGCCGTAGTAGGTCATGCCCTTGCCGTCGAAATCGCCCTTGCCGGTTTCGAAGTCGGGGTCGTTGATCAGCACGACGGCGATCTTGCCCTTGAGGTCCACGCCCTTGAAGTCGTCCCAGTTGCGCTCCGGCGCCTTGACCCCGTAGCCCACGAACACCAGCGGCGCGTTGGCGACATCGACGCTGCTGGAGCCATCGAGCGCGGCGCGGATCGCGATCTCCTGGCCCTGCGTGAGCGGCTGCGCCTGGCCCTTGACGTCGATCGCCAGGCGGGGCGTGCCGACGATATCGGCCTTGCGCAGCGGCACGGCCTGCGTCCACAGCCGCTTGCCGTCCTGCAGGTCGCCGCCCGGTTGCAGCCCGGCGGCCTGGAACTGCTGGCTGAGGTAGGCGATGGTCTTCTCCTCGCCGGCGCTGGCCGGGGCGCGGCCTTCGTATTCGTCGGACGCCAGGACCTTCACGTCCTGCGAAATGCGCTGGCCGTCGAACTGCGGCGCGGCCGCATACAGCGCCGTCGATACCGACAACGCCAGGATTCCCACCATGACTCGCTTCACCCTGTACCTCCGAGGAGTTGGAACAATCCCCGAGTGTAGGCAGGGCCGGGGTGGGCTGGCATGTGACTTTTGGGGTGGGGCGTCTTGCGAAGCACCCCGCCCCGGTCCTCGCGCGGCTGGGACAGTTCGTTGCGGATACGCGACACGGCGCGGCCCGGCAAAGCGCCCGGGCACGCCGAGCGGCCGGCAACGGCCCGTCGAAACGGGAAGGACCGCGCAAGCGCGGCTCCGCCCGGGTGGGCCCGGGGCTGCCACGCCCGGCCGGGCGGCCCGCACTCCCTGCCGTTGGTCACTTTCCGTCAGCCGCCCGAACGTCTAGCCTCGGTCGTTCAACACGTCCAAGGAGGACTCCATGATCCGACCGCTTTCCCTGCTGATCGCCGGTGCCCTGGCCGCCGGTGCCGGGCTCGCCGCGCCGAACGCCTTCGCCGCGCCCGAATCGCTGGCCAAGAACGCTGCCGCCGAGGCGGGCATCCCGGACATCGCCTATACGCGCTTCACCCTGCCCAATGGGCTGACGGTGGTCGTGCACGAGGACCACAAGGCGCCGGTGGTGGCGGTCAGCATCTGGTATCACATCGGTTCGGCCGACGAGCCGACCGGCCGCACGGGCTTCGCCCACCTGTTCGAGCACCTGATGTTCTCCGGCTCGGAGAACCACAAGGGCACGTATTTCCAGCCGTTCGAGAAAGTCGGCGCGACCGACATGAACGGCACGACCTGGTTCGACCGGACCAACTACTTCGAGACCGTGCCCACCACCGCGCTGGATACCGCGCTGTGGATGGAATCGGACCGCATGGGCCACCTGCTCGGTGCGATCGGCCAGGCCGAACTCGACACCCAGCGCGGCGTGGTGCAGAACGAGAAGCGCCAGGGCGAGAACCGCCCCTATGGCCGCGTGGACCAGAACATCCTGTCCAACGTTTTCCCGGCCAACCACCCGTACCAGCACGACACCATCGGCTCGATGGAGGACCTGGACGCGGCCTCGCTGGAAGACGTCAAGAAGTGGTTCACCGATAACTACGGCGCGGCCAACACCACGCTGGTGCTGGCCGGCGACATCACCGTGGCCGAAGCCAAGGCGAAGGCCGAGAAGTATTTCGGCGACATCCCCGCCGGCCAGCCGGTGGCGCGCCAGCAGCCGTGGATCACCGCGCTGCCGAAGCAGACGCGCGGCGTGCAGCACGACCACGTCTCCCAGCCGCGCATCTACCGCACCTGGGTCGCCCCGCAGCTGGGCACCGACGATGCGATCTCGCTGGACCTGGCCACCACCGTGCTCGGCGGCGGCAAGACCTCGCGCCTCTACCAGCGGCTCGTCTACCAGGACAAGCTGGTCGACGACGTCTCCGCGGCGATCCAGCCGTTCGCCCTCGCCAGCCAGGTGCAGATCCAGGCCGACGTGAAGGACGGCGTGGACCCGGCCAAGGTGGAAGCGGCCATTGCCGACGAGCTGAAGAAGTTCCTGGCCGAAGGCCCGACCGCCGACGAACTGCAGCGCGCGCAGGTGGCCTATCGCGCCGGCTTCGTGCGCGGGCTGGAGAAGGTGGGTGGCTTCGGCGGCAAGGCGGTGATCCTGGCCGAGGGCCAGGTGTACCGCAATGACCCGGGCGCGTACCGCAAGGATCTGGCGCGCGCCGCGGCCGCCACCCCGGCCTCGGTGCAGAAGGCCGCGCAGGCCTGGTTCGGCAAGGGCGACTACCTGCTCACCGTGCTGCCGGCCGGCGAAGGCTTCGACCCGGCCGCCGAGGACAAGGCCGTCGTCGCCCTGCCCGCCGCCGAAGGCAAGCCGGCAACCCAGCTGCCCGCCAGCGCGAACAGCAAGTTCAAGGTCGCCAAGAGCGCCGTGGACCGCAGCAAGGGCGTGCCGGAAACCAGCCAGTTCCCGAGCCTGAGCTTCCCGCAGCTGCAGCGCGGCAAGCTGAAGAACGGCATCGAGGTCGTGCTGGCCGAGCGCCACACCATCCCGGTGACGCAGGTGCAGCTGATGTTCGACAGCGGCTACGCGGCCGACCAGGGCGGCAAGCTCGGCACCGCCAGCTTCACCGCTGCGCTGCTGGGCGAGAGCACCCAGTCGCTCGATTCGGTGGAAGTGGCCAAGCGCCGCCAGCGCCTGGGCGCGATCATCGGCACCGATTGCGACCTGGACGTGTGCGGCGCTTCGCTCAACGCGCTCAACGACCAGTTGCAGCCGTCGCTGGAACTGTTCGCCGACACCGTGCGCAACCCGGCGTTCAAGGCCGAGGACGTCGAGCGCATCCGCGCGCAGTGGCTGGCCGGCATCGCGCAGGAGAAGACCCAGCCCAACGGCCTGGCGCTGCGCACCCTGCCGCCGCTGCTGTACGGCAAGGGCCATGCGTACAGCATCCCGCTGACCGGTAGCGGCGACGAGGCCTCGATCAAGTCGCTGACCGCCGAGGACCTGCGCCGCTTCCAGTCGCAGTGGCTGCGCCCGGATAACGCGCGCATCCTGGTGGCCGGCGATACCACGCTGGAGAAGATCATCCCGCAGCTGGATGCCGCCTTCGGCGACTGGCAGGCCCCGGCCGGCGCGGTGCCGAAGAAGAACGTCGGCGAAGTGGCCGCGCAGGCCAAGCCGCGCGTGTTCCTGATCAACCGCGATGACGCGCCGCAATCGCTGATCCTCGCCGGCCTGCTGGCGCCCTCGACCAAGGCCCCGGACAACCTCGCCATCGGCGTGGCCAACGGCGCCTTTGGTGGCACCTTCACTTCGCGCCTGAACATGAACCTGCGCGAGGACAAGCGCTGGGCGTATGGCGCGCAGAGCTTCCTGATGGATGCGCAGGGCCAGCGCCCGTTCCTGTTCTTCGCCCCGGTGCAGACCGACAAGACCGCCGAGTCGGCGGCCGAGGTGCAGAAGGAAGCGGTGGCGGTGACCGGCGACAAGCCGCTGACCGAGGCCGAGGTGGCGAAGATCCGCAACCAGCGCATCCGCGCCCTGCCCGGCAGCTACGAGACCACCGGCGCGGTGCTCGGCGCGATGGAGGCGATCGTCAAGTTCAACCGTCCGGACGACTACGTGCAGACCTTGAAGTCGCGCCTGGAAGCGGTGGACCAGCCGTCCGCGCAGAAGGCCATCGAGGAGATCGTGCAGCCGAAGGCGATGACCTGGGTGATCGTCGGCGACCTGGACAAGATCGAGGCCCCGGTGCGCGCGCTCAACCTGGGCGAGGTGCAGATCCTCGACGCCGACGGCAAGCCCGTCGCCGGCCAGGCCGTGAAGGCGACGAAGGCCGCGAAGAAGTAAGCGGCCGCGGCCAGCCGCATGCCAGCCAGCCGCGGGGCGCACGCCCCGCGGCTTTTTTATGTCTGCGGGTGGAGTGAGGAGTGCTCGTGGCTCGTCGACCGGGCGGCATGACCGCGCCGATGCTTCATCGCGCGCGCCGTGGTGTCCTGCCCTGGGATGCGAGGATGCTCAACGCCGGCAGTCGGCCGTCTTCTCGCGGGCGTACCAGAGCGCGCGGCGCGCCAGGTCGTAGGCGCTGTCTGCCTGGCGCGGCAGCAGTTGCTCGGCCATCACCGGGTCGGCGCCCTTCGCGAAGGCGCGCTCGACCTGTTCCAGCTCACCCAGGTGCTTGCGCACGGTCGCCAGCAACGGCTGCATCCGTTCCGGTGCGCAGGCCGCCGCCTGCGATTGCAGTTCGGCCAGGGCCTGGCGGATGCGGCGGCTTGCCTCGCCGTCATGCCCCGGCGCCTTCTCGAAGGCGATGGGCGCGGCCTTGTAGGCATCGCCCGTCGCCTCGCTGCCCAGATCCTGCTGGCGTTCGTGCAAGGCCGGATTGAAGCGCACATCCGGCGGCGGACGTGCTTTCGCCGGCTGGATGTCCGGACCGAAGATCGCCTTGTTGAGCTTCTTCATGCCGCGGCCGATGCCTTGCATCGCCACGTCGCCCAATGTGCCATCGGTGGTCCAGTCCTTGTCGAAGGCGGTGGGCTTGTAGTCGATGGGGTTGGGACGCTCCAGTACCTTCTTTGCCCGCGCCAGCTCGCGCGCATTTTCGGTGCCGGGCGGCGAGCCATCGGGCTCGGCGAAGGGGTCCACCGCTGCGGCGTCGGGCAGGCGCGCGCTGCCGCTGCGCGAATACAGCGTGGCGGCCATGCGCTCGCCGGCGGGCTGGGGCGGGGTGACCGGCGGCGGCGTGGCCGTTGCGGGCGACGGCGCCCGAGCCGGGACCGCGGCCGGCGCGACGCGGCGCTCGGGAGGCGACGCCTCGGCGGGCGGCACGACGCGCGGCGGCGGCGCGGCCTGCTCACGGGGGATGAAGGTCACCTGCAGCGCATCGGCCTGCGTGCGCGACGATGGTGTGGGCGCATGCAGCAGCACGCGGAACATCATCAACAGCACCAGCACGGTGAACAGCGCCGCCCCGGCGCGATGCGCGAAAGTCTCGTCCCAGCTTGTCCGTTCTGTTGCCGCCACGAGATTCCATTACCTGTCGCGCCGCGCCCGCGTGTGGGCGATGGCTGTGCCGTCGAGTTCGTCCGTGCCTTGGCCCCCGGTCGAAGTCGACAAATCTAACGAGGTGGCCGACCGCAAGCGTTTGGAAATCGTTCTGTGCCCGGCCGGGTGCAGCGCGCGTTCACCTTCAAGGCGCGGGACGTTCGAGGGGCTGGCCCATCGCCTCCCGATAGCGCGCGTAGAGCGTGAATACCTTGGCCACGTATTCGCGGGTCTCCGCATACGGAGGCACCCCGTCGTAGCGCGCCACCGCGCCGACGCCGGCGTTGTACGCGGCGACCGCCAGCGTGCGATCGCCATGGTAGCGCGCCAGCAGCCAGCGCATGTGTCGCGCGCCGCCATCGATGGACTGCTCCGGCGAGAACGGATCGGCCACCCCATATTCGGTGGCGACTTCCGGCAGCAGCTGCATCACGCCCAGCGCCCCCTTCGCGGACACCGCGCGGGCTTCGAAGCCGCTTTCGGCATGGGCAATGGCGCGCAGCCACGCCTCCTCGACGCCGGTTTTCTTCGCGGCGGCGCGGAAGGCTTTCGGGTAACGATCCAGCTGCGGCTTGCCGACATGGCCCAGGCCCGGATGCGCGGGTTCGCCCGGCGGCGTGTTCACCGTGAAGCGCAGGTATGGTCGCGATCCGGGCAGGTTGCGCGTGGAATACACCGTGACGCCATCCTGCTCGCGTTCGTACAGCGTGCCGCTGAACACGCCGAAATTGCCCCACAGGTTCGGGGTCTGCACGGCGTTGTCGTCCACCTCGTGCGGCTGGCAGCGCGAGCCCGGCTCCGGCGCGGTCGCCAGGCTCACGGTGCCCTGGCGAACGCAGCGGTAGATCGTGCGCGCGTGCAGCATCGGCGCGGCGCACAGGCTCGCGCACAGGGCAATCAGCAAGGTTCCGTGGAGCAGGGGCTTGGGCACGCGCGTTTTCCTTTCGCCGGCGCGCAGGTGGCGGCGGCGCGGCAGAAGAAACCATGCGCCGCGTGCAGCCGGCGTGTGCGTCCTGCCGTGATAGCGGATGTGCCCATCGCGCACGGTGCGTCACGCACGGGTGCGTTACGGTGGTCCGGTTTCCACGGGAGTGACGCCCATGCTCGACCGAACCGCCATGACCCGCTGGCTGGCTGCCGGCCTGGCTGCTTCGTTGTGTGCCTGCGCCATGCCGGCACGCGAACGCCCCGCGCCGCCGGCATCCGCAGCCGCGGTCGCGTCGCAGGCCCCGGCCACCCCCGACACGACGATGCCCGCGCTGTTCCAGGCCGTGCAACGGAGCCAGCTGTTCGACGACCAGAAGACGTTTCCCGACCTGCAGCCCCAACAGGCACCTTCGCAAATCGAGGCCGATTACCTGGCGCGCCGCGACACCCCGGGATTCGCACTGAAGACGTTCGTCGACAGCCACTTCCGCGCCACGCCCCCACCGACCACCCCCGCGCTGGCCGCCGACGCATCCTTGGCCGCGCACATCGATGCGCTGTGGCCGCTGCTCAGCCGCGACAGCCGCCAGGTGCCCACGTACAGCAGCCAGCTGCCGCTGCCACGCCCTTACGTGGTGCCGGGTGGCCGCTTCGGGGAGATGTACTACTGGGACTCCTACTTCACCATGGTAGGCCTGCATGCCAGCGGCGAGGCCTCGCGCGCGCGCGACATGCTGGAGGATTTCGCCCACCTCATCGACCACTACGGCCACATTCCCAACGGCACGCGCAGCTATTACCTGTCCCGTTCGCAGCCGCCCTTCTTCTCGCACATGGTGGAACTGGAGGCTGCGCAGGACGGGCCGTCGCTGCGCGTGCGCTACCTGCCGCAACTGCGCCGCGAGTACGCTTACTGGATGGCGGGCGCGCAGGACCTGGCGCCCGGGCAGGCCAGCCAGCACGTGGTGCGGCTGGCGGATTGCAGCGTGCTCAACCGCTACTGGGATGCGCTGGATACGCCGCGCACCGAATCCTATCTGCAGGATGTCCGGACCGCGGCGGAAGCAACGGATCGGCCCGCCACCGAGGTATATCGCGATCTACGCGCCGCCGCCGAGAGCGGCTGGGACTTCTCCTCACGATGGCTGGGCGACCGACAGCACCTGCGGACGATCCGTACCACTGCGATCGTGCCGGTGGATCTCAACAGCCTGCTCTACCACCTGGAAACCACCATCGCCGTCGCCTGCGAGCAGGTGGCTGATGCCGGATGCTCGCGCGATTTTCGCGCGCATGCGCAGGCACGCCGGCAGGCCATGCAGCGGTATCTCTGGAACCCGTCCGGCTTCTGGGCCGACTACGACTGGATGCGACGCAAGACCAGCGACCAGCCGACGGCGGCGATGTTCTTCCCGCTGTACGCAGGGCTTTCGAGTCCGGCACAAGCGCGCGATACCGCGCGGATCGCGCAGTCGCAACTGCTGACCCCGGCCGGGCTGGCGACCACCCGCGAGCGTACGGGACAGCAATGGGATGCGCCCAACCTGTGGGCCCCATTGCAGTGGGTGGCGGTGCAAGGCTTGCAACGATATGGCGAGCATGCGCTGGCCGAGCGCATCGCACGCGGCTTTCTGGCGCAGGTGGAAACGGTCTATACCCAGGACCGCAAGCTGGTGGAAAAGTATTCCAGCGATGCCGACACGCGAGGCGGCGGCGGAGAGTATCCGCTGCAGGATGGCTTTGGCTGGAGCAACGGCGTGACGCGGGCACTGATGATCCAGTATCCAGCGCCCGCCGCGCGTCCAGATCGCTGAGGGGCATCGGCGCCCGGCCTCTTGCGGAGGCCGGGCGGATAGATTTACTTGTCCACGGTGATCTCGACCCGAACACGTCGATTCGGCGCCAGGCAGGAGATCAACGCCGGCCAGCTCCGCTGTTGGCAATCGACAACGGGATCGGCCTCGCCACGGCCCTCGGCCTGCACGCTCTCCGCCGGCACACCCTTCGCGACCAGATGCGTCTTCACCGCGTCGGCGCGACGCTGCGAGAGCGCCAGGTTGTAATCGTCGGCGCCCAACCTGTCGGCATAGCCGCTCAGACGGATACCTTGGAGGCGCTGGGCGTCGGTCAACGCAGCGACGACGCGCTCGTCCAGAGCCTGGATGCCCTCCGGACGTAGGCGGGCACTGTCGAACTCGAACAGCATGTCGGTGGACAGATCGAGCGTGCGGGTCTGCGGCGCGGCCGGCGCGACGGCCGCCGGTGCCGGCGGATTCACGCGCGCCGCGCACGCTTCCGGATGCCAGTGGAAGGACCGGGCCAGCATCGCATCGTCGAACAGCACCTTGTACTGGCAGGACACCTCGCCCCCGCTGCCATCGGGCAACAGAAAGGCGAAGTTCCACTCGTGCACGCCGGCCAAGCCCTCGCGATATTGCGGGTGGCCGATCAACTGATAGATCTCGGTCTTGGTCATGCCCGCCTGCACCTTGCGCAGCTTGTCCAGGTCCGGACGGACCGTCTCCGGCACGATCGGGCGCGCCTCGCCCGCGTCGGGCCATACCGGTTGCTCGGCGACACCGTCGCGCACCTGGCTATACCCCCCGCAGCCCGCCAGCAAGGCGACCACGGGCAAGACCCGCCACGCAGCCGGTGCGGATTTCAGATTCAACATGGAAGTTCACTCTCGTCGAAGGCGGCGGTGCCGGAGCACCGCCGCAACTGGAATCGGTGGAGGGCCGGCGGGCAGGAAGCCCCCGCCGGCCCTCCACGCGGGGCGTCATGTCAGAACACGATGCCCATGCCGACGCGGTAGATCGGCTCATCGTCCTTGGCAGCCGAGATGCCCGCGTTGAAGTTCACGCGACCGTTGTCACTCCACCGCGACAGGCCCACGCCCAGCGCCGCCTCGCCGCGATAGGACGAGACACCGGCATTGAGCGCGGTGCGGCCCGGCAGGTAGGGCGTGACGTTGATCAGCGCGGCCGAGGCGGCAATGCCGCGGTTGACCTGACGGTTCATGTCATCCATATCGCGGGTGATGGTGTTCCAGGCATCGTTGATCCGCGTGTCGGTGTATTCCTTCGCCGACGTCTGCGCCTGGTTCATCTGCCGCACGGTCGCCACATCCGTATCACGGACGCCGTCGGCGACGTTCACGTTGACGGCGTCATAGCCTTCGGTGCCGGCGCCCACGTTGACCACTTGGCGCTTGTCGCCCTTGGCATCGCCCACCGACACCGTGTCGTCGCGGTCGGCTACCGAATAGGCACCCAGCGCCACCGCGCCGTCGGCGCCCGGCAGCACGCGAGCCCCCGTGCCGAAGGCGCTGCCAAACGCCACCTCGGCACTGCTGCCGCTACCGAGGGACACCGCCCCCTCGCCCAGCGCGTTGCTGTGCGAGCCCAGGGCGATCGCGTCCTCGCCCTCGGCACGCGAGTAGCCGCCCACGGCGATGGCGTGTTCCTGCTTGGCCGAAGCGGTATTGCCCACGGCCACCGCACTGGAGCCGGCGGCATGCGACCAGCCGCCTACCGCGACCGCGCTGTATCCACTGCCCTTGGCATTGTTGCCGGCGGCGAGGGTGTACGCATCACGGGCGCGCGAGTTGCCGCCGATCGCGACGGAGCCGCTGCCCAGCGGCTCCGCCGGCTTGCCGTTGTCGTTGGCGCGGAAGTACTTGTGGGTGGAGGCTGCCCAGTCGTAGTCGGCCGCCGGCGTCGGCGCCGGGGCGGGATTGGTGGGGTGCGTGACCTTCGGGCACGGCCCCCAGCCCAGATTGCACTTCACCAGGAATGCCTCGGCAGGCTGAGGTGTCCATGCAGCACCCGCCACCATCAGCGTGGCGGCGAACATCACCGCTGCGTGGCCGCTGGGGCGCGCTTCGCCAGCCGATTGCTTCTTTCGTCCCTTCGCCACTTCCGAGGCCACGACCCAGCGGTTGATCGTGGCGTTCCAGACAATCCTGTAGATGCGATTCATCGCGATGTTTCCTTGGCTGATGATGTGAGGCCACGCGGGCGGGCCTGGAGCCCTCCGCGTGGACGACACATTTCAACGAGTCACATCACGCACCATCCATTAGATGTATCGCAGGAAGAAGAAGTTGCCAGAATCACTGACATTGGCAAGGCATTGCGCTGCCTGCTTCGAAGAATATTCCCGCTGAAAACACGTAGTTTTCCTACGCAATCAACTGATCAAGACCTCGCCACAACCAGGCAGTCCCTGACAAGCATCTGGCCGCTTCGATGAAGCGCCTCCCGTTGACGCGTAACCGCGATCAGAGCCATCCGCGCCGTCGGAACCACACCAGCGGCACGATGATGCTCAACGCGATGGCACCCAGCGCGATGGCATAGCCGTGATGGAAGTGCAGCTCGGGCATGTTGGCGAAATTCATGCCCCACACGCCCACCAGCACCGTTGGCGGGATGCCGACCACCGAGGCGATCGCCATGACCTTCATCACCTCGTTCTGGTCCATGTTGATCAGGCCCAGCACGCTGTCGAGCAGGAACTCGATGCGGTCGCCCAGCTGCTGCTCGAACTCGCCCAGCGAGGTGAGATCCTTGTGGATGAGCTTGATGCGCTTGTGCATCTCTTCGCTGGAGAAACCTTCCGGCGCGGTCTCGTCGAGGAAGGTGATCATGCGCAGCAGGCCATGCAGTGTGTTGTGCAGCGCCCCGATGCGGCGGCCCATCTGCCCCACCTCCTGCAGCATGCGCTCCAGGTGCCGCGTGGCACGGCGGTCCTTCGAACGGCGGAACGCCTCGCGGGAGGTTTCGCTCATGGTGTTCTCGAGCGATTCGAGCAGGTCGGCCAGGCGATCGACGATGCGCTCGATGATGCGCAGGAACAGGTCGTGCGCACCGCTGGCCGGATGCGCCTGCAACTCGTCGTGCAGGTTGTCCAACGCCTGTATCTCGTACTCGCGCTGCATCACCATCGCCTGCGGCGCCACCACGAAGCCGAGTGGCGCGACCACATGCTCGGCCTCGTACTGGAAGCGCGGCAGGTTCAGCACGAGGGCATCGCCTTCGTAGCGGATCCGGCTGGTGAACTCGATCTCGCCGATGCCCGCGCGGTCCGGGATCTCGAAGCCGAGCCGCATCGAGGCATCGGCCAGCTCTTCCGGCGTCGGCTGGCACAGGTCGACGTACCACTGGGGGGAGGCATCGGGGGCGTTGTAGGGGACGCAGCGGAGCATGGGCAGGCGGAAACCGGTCAGGAGTGGCCAGCATGCTCGCGCCGGCGCCGCGAAGGCGTCAACGTCAGCCCACCGGGCGCAGCCGCGACCCGCGGGCCGGACCGGCAGCATCGGCGCGGGCATGGATACATTTCCACCGACTTGGATACGAAAGATCGGATGTCCAGGTCAGTGCCCGCCGGCAAGCATGGCGCTTCCAACCGGGAGACCAGGATGAACGCTTACTTCAAATTGTCGCGCTCGGGTCCGCAGTTCCACTTCGTGCTGCGTGCCCCGAACCATCGGACGATCCTCAGCAGCGAGCGCTACACGACCCAGGCGGCCGCGCTGAAGGGGATCGAGGCGGTGCGCCGCAGCGCCGTGGCCGAGCGCGGAATCGTCCGCACGCTGGCGCGCAATGGCGAGCCGATGTTCAACGTGGTGGCGAAGAACGGCGAGATCGTCGGCACGAGCGAGACTTACCGCACCGCGGCGTCGCGGGAGAAGGGCATCGCCTCGGTGGTGCTCAACGCCCCGCAGGCACCCCTGCGCCACCCGGTGGACTGAGCTGGCGCGTGCGCGGGGCGGCGTATGATGGCGCGGCCTTCCCTCCGCATGACCGCCATGGCCGACCTGCCGCCCCTGCCCACGCTGCCCGCCGGCCGTTACCGCCACTACAAGGGTGGCCAGTACGACGTGGTCGCGGTGGCTCGCTGCAGCGAGACGCTTGCACCGTTGGTGGTGTACCGCGCCCTGTATGGCGAGGGTGGACTGTGGGTGCGGCCTTACGCGATGTTCGTCGAGACGGTGGAGGTCGAAGGCGTGCCGCAGCCGCGTTTCGCCCGGTTGGACTGACCACGCGCGATCACGCTGCCGTGGCACACCCGGCATTAGGTTGAGGCTTCGGTCCGCGGAGCCCTCCGCCTTGCCACGCACGCCTTCCCCGCCGCTCGCCAAGCCGGTCGCCGAGGTGCCCTCCGGCAGCCTCAAGCAGCTGCGTACCCTGGCGGGCGCGTGCCGCCGCTGCGATCTGTGGAAGCCGGCCACGCAGACCGTGTTTGGCGCCGGGCCGGCCAGGGCGCGGCTGATGATCATCGGGGAGCAACCGGGTGACCAGGAAGACCTCGCCGGGGAACCTTTCGTCGGCCCCGCCGGCAAGCTGCTGCGCGGGTTGATGGAAACGGCGGACCTGGACCCGTCGGCAGTCTGGCTCACCAACACGGTCAAGCATTTCAAGTTCACCCCGCGCGGCAAGCGGCGGCTCCACCAGCGCGCAAACGCGGGCGAACAGGCGGCATGCCGGCCCTGGCTGGCCGCCGAACTGCTGCGCGTGCGCCCGAGGATCGTCCTGGCACTGGGTGCGATGGCGGCCCAGACGGTGTTTGGCAACGGCTTCCGCCTCACCGCCGAACGCGGCCAGTGGCGCGATCTGGACGATCGCACGCGCGCGATGGCCAGCTGGCATCCGTCGGCGATCCTGCGCATGCGCGAACCCGAGCGCACGGCCACCCGTGCCCTGCTGCTGGCGGACCTGCGCGCCGTCCGCGCGCAACTCGACGCAGGCGACTGAGAAGAAGCCGCCGCGCCCGGGAGGGCCGCGGTGGCATCGAATGCCGGCCTGGGTCAGCGCCGGGCCGCGGCCGGCGCCGAACTCAGAACTTCAGCGCCATGCTCAGCTTGAAGGACCGGCTATAGCCGGTAATACCCCTGGGAGCGCAGCGGATTGGCTTCGCACTGCGTGCGCCGTGTTTCGAGCCGCACGATGGCGCGGCGTTGCACGCGGCCAAGCTGGCCGGGGTGGAGATGGCGCGGATGGCGGCGGCGTAGCCGCCCGCGCCCTCTCCGTGCTCAGGCCGGCAGCGGTTCGCCCAGGCTGCGGCAGCAGCTGCGCACCGCGGCGGCGAAGCCCGCTGCGTCCTCGAGCATCATCATGTGGCCCACGTCAGGCAGCTCGACGAAGCTGGCGGCCATGGGGATCGCCCAGTCCGGAACGTCCCAGCCTTCGCGGGTGCGCTCGCCGGCGAGCAGGTGGATCGGCACCTCGTGCATCAGGTCGTGCAGCTGGTCGAGATAGTCCGGCTTGCCGGTGACCTCCACCACGCTGCGCGCCATCGCGCGGATGGTCGAGGCAGGCTGGTCGTCGAGCAGGCGCATCGCCAGGTCGGCCATCCGCTCGGCGCCGGCGACGCCGCTGCCGGCCAGCCAGCCGACCGGGTCCTGGCGGATATCCAGCAGCATCTCGTCGGCCGCCTGCGGTGTCATCTGCGCCACGCGCGAAGACCAGAACGCATCGCGCAAGGTGAAGTTACCTTCCACGCTCACCAGCTGCGCCACGCGCGCGGGATACCGTGCCGCATACAGGGCCGCGACCACGCCTCCCACCGAATGGCCCACCAGCACCACCGGCCGGGGGCCGAACGCGGCGGTGATGCACGCATGCAGATGTTCGACCTGCCCTTCCAGGTGCACGTGATGCGGCGCGACGCCCGCATGCGGCCCGTAGCCAAGCAACGCCGGCGCGAGCGTGCCGGCGGGAAAGTGCCGCAGCACTTCGTCGTGTTGCAAGGTGCCGATCAGGCCGTGGACGAGAACGAACGGAAGATCGCTCATGGTTTCCCCTGGTGGTGATGCATAGCGGTGGTGGTAGGCCGGTGCGTGGCCCCAGGGGGGGTGCCCGCGGCGTGGCGGACAGGGGGCGAGGCGATCGTACAGCGGTTTAGCCGCCCGTGCAGGGCCACGCGCTTCCGGCGCGCGCCGGCATGGGGAACGCGACCCGTGGCACCGCTGGCGCCGTGGTACGGCGCGCGCTTCAGGCCCGGCGATACCCCACCGCGCCCGTGCCGACCGCGCCCGCGCGCAGGTAGCGATTCAACAGCACGCCGCCGGGCGTGCGCACCGACTCGGCCAGCGTGAAGGCGCAGGCGGGCGCGTCGTCGCCGAACAAGCGGCGACCGCGCCCCAGCACGATCGGGTGGACCTGCAGCCGCAATTCGTCCACCAAGCCGGCGGCGATCAGCGCGCGAAGCATCTCCCCGCTGCCGAAGGTCAGCAGGCGTCGCCGGGCTGCTGTTTCAGCTCGTGCACGGCCGCGCCCAGCGCCCCCGCCAATGCCCGGCTGCCGCGCCACGCCAGCCCGTCGGGGCGATGCGTGGCCACGTGCTTGGGCACGCGGTTGAACCGCTCGGCCAGTGCGTGGCTGGGCGCCTCCGCCGGCACATGCGGCCAATAGGCGGCGAAGATGTCGTAGGTGCGCCGGCCCAGCAGCAGCTCGAACGGTTCGGATATCAGGTCCTGCAGGTTCTCGCCGATCCGCGGATCGGCATACGGGGCCACCCAGCCGCCGAGCTGGAAATCGCCGCTGCGATCCTCCTCCGGGCCGCCTGGGCCCTGGATGACGCCGTCGAGGCTGATGAAAACCGAGGCGATCAGTCTGCGCATGTCGTGCTCCGCCATAAGAACCGAGGTTGCAAGGGCGACGGACGAGCGCGGCGCCCATCGACATCCGGCCGACATCCGGCCCTGTCCTGGGGCGAACCGGCTAGACTCGGCCCACTGGAAGGGGATTTCAGGATGACCCAGATCGAGAATGCCGGCGGCGCGGACGCCGCACCGGGCGTCATGCCGGCAGGCCGACGCATTGCCTTCGAACGCCTGCGCGAGCGCAGCGACGAGCTGGAGCTGCTGATCTCCGGCCTGCTGGCCTTTGCCCTGCTCACCTTGCCGCCCCGCCTGCTCGATGCGTGGGTGGCCAACGAGATCCACGCCGATGGCGTGATCTGGTATGCCGTGCAGTTCGGCTGCATGCTGGCCATCGGGCTGAGCTACGCGCTGGGCATCGCCTTCGTGATCCACCTGGCCATCCGCGGCTACTGGGTGGGGCTGATCGGCTTGAAGTCGGGTTTCCCGAACGGCATCGACTGGGATCGGTTGCCGCTGCTGGGACCGGTGGCGCGCGCGTTCTACCAGCCGATGGTCGGAGAGCTGGGCGAGGTGATCGACCGCGTGGACCGTACCGCCTCGGTCCTGTTCGTCAGCGCGATCATCATCGCGATCGGCATCGCCTGGACCGGCCTGTTCGGCGCGGTGCTGGTCATCCCGTCCCTCCTGGTCGGCCTGCTGTTTCCGGACCGCGAGATCGCCACGGTGATCTGCTTCGCGGTGCTCAACGGCGTGGTGATGCTGCTGAGCATCGGGATCACCGTCCTGGATAAGCTCGTCGCCCGGCGCGAGGCCAAGGGCCTGCCCTCGGCCGGGCTGCGGCGCACCACGCTGGGCCTGCTGCGCGTGCTCGTGCCGATGCTGCCGCTGCGGCTCATCGCACCGGTGCAGCTCACCTTGCAGAGCAACCTGAGCCGTCGTGGCTTCACGCCGATCTACTACCTGGTGCCCACGCTGGCACTGGTGTTTGGCGCGGCGCATATCCTCGGCGCGATCAACTTCTCGCTGTTCCCCAGTTACCAGGTGGTGACCAGTGAAGCGGTGGACTACGGCGTGGCCAGCGCGCACTACGAGTCCCTGCGGGGTCCGGCCGATGCGGTCGTGCGGCAGCCCATGATTCCCGCCGACCGGATCGAGTCACGCCAGCTGCGGCTCTTCATTCCCAACCGCGTGCGCCTGGACAACCCGCTCGCCCGCGACACATGCGAACGGCTGGAAAACGGCCGCAACGTGGCCGAAGGCGCGCCCGCCGCCCAGCTCGCCGCGCAATGCATCGCCTCGATGTGGACGGTCACGCTGGATGGCGCGCCCGTGCCGCTGGAGGATTTCCTTCCCGCCGAACGCCGCGACCTGGGCATGCGCGGCCTGATGGGCTACATCGACCTGCGCGGCAAGGGCCCCGGCCGGCACGACCTGCAGTTGGTGTGGAATCCGAACAGCAAGGACAGGGGCCCGTCGCGCCGGCGCACTTACGCCATTCCGTTCTGGTACGACCCCGACGGCTCGTGACCGCGGCAATCGCCTAGAACAACGCCGCCTGTACCGGCGGATAGATCAGGTCGCGCCCGCGCGGCTGCGCCGCCGGGTTGTCCGGGTGCGCCTGCGCGGGCTTTTCATCCTGGATGTGCAGCACTTCGTGGCCCCTGTGCCGGAGCAGGTCGGCGATGAGGCGGCGATGGCACCGCCACCACAGCAACTCGGCGCACATCAGCGCGGTGCGGTGGCGAGCTGCAAGCTCCAGCACGACGCCGAGGCCTTGCTCGAACTCGGCACTGGTCATGTGGTCCGCATAGGCCTGGAAGGCCGCGTTGCGCCACCCGCCATTCGGCGAGCCAGGCTGCGCCTTGCGGCGCCCACCCAGCGCCGGCAACCACGTGTAGGCCATGCCGGCATCGGGCAGCTGCTGGGCCAGGTTATCGCTGGCGAACCATGGATAGCGGCGCGAACCCGGAAACCGACGCACATCGGCGATGGCCCGGATGTCATGCGCGCGCAGTACGTCCAGGAATTCCTCCCAACCGCGCGTGGAGTGCCCCAGGGTCCACACGGTGGGCAGCGTCGCCGGCGCGGGCATGCGGGAAGGCATGCCGCATTACATCGCCGGCGGTGTGGACGCGGCGTCAGGCGGCGCGGCGGGCGCCGCGGCGCAGGCTCTCCGGCTTACTTCGGCGGCGTGGCGGAAGAGAACGCGATGGGCGTGGCGCCGGTGATCTTCCCCGTCTTGGCCGAACTGTGCACGTAAAGCTGGACCGGAAGTTCGAAATCCAGCGGACCGTCCACTACCACCTGGGGGCCGATCACGATGCGCGGCGGGTGGTCGAGGTGGCTGAAGTTGGGCTTCTTGAGGTAGATGCGCCCCTTCACGTGCGAATCCACGCCCACGGTGAGATCGCTGCTGGCGAAGGTGATGCCGCCGTCCACCACGGTCTGCACGAGGCCGATCGAACCGCTGACCGAGTTGATCGCGCCGGTGATATGGGTGCCGCGGTCGGTGAAGATATCGCCGCTCACCGTGGCCACGTCGCCATTCACCTGCACCTCGCGGCCGAGCTGGATGTTGCCGCTCACCGTCTTGAGATCGGCCAGCTTGACGTTGTCCGCGGCCTTGATGTTCCCGCTGGTGTTGCCGACATTGCCGATGGTGGCGCCCGAGTCGATGCGGATATCGCCGCTGACGGTGTGGACACCCGCTGCCTGCACATTGCCGGCCACGTGGACATCGCCACTGACCGACGAGAGCGCGCCGTACTGCTGCCCGGCCTGGGTGGTGATGTCGCCGGACACCTTGCTCAGGTTCTGCTGGGCCAGGGCCGGCGTGGCGACGGCGAGCGCCAGCCACAAAATCGAACGCGATGCATGCATGACCTTGCCTCCTTTCGGCATGGGCGCCAGGCCCGATCACCCACCCGGCGTGTAGCGACATGGCAACACGCCGCGCGGGAGGCAGTCATCTGCCTGAAGTCACTGTGCCGGTCCGCCGAAAGCGGACGGGCGGTCAGCGATCCGGCCGCGCCACCACGAAGCGCACCTCGACCCGCCGGTTCGGCAACAGGCATTCCAGCAGGGCCGCACGCGGCTTGACGCCCTCGCAGCGCTGCACCGGCTCACGATCGCCCCGATACGCATACGAGATCAGCGCGTTGTCGATGCCCCGGCCCACCAGCACGGCACGCACCGTCTCGGCGCGGCGCGCGGACAGCGCTTCGTTGTAGTCATGCCCGCGGCCATCCATGCGGTCGGCGTGGCCGATCACTTCCACCGCGCGCACGCTCAGGCCCTCGGCCTGGATGCGCGCCAGCGCGCGGTCGAGCGATTCCAGCGAGTACGTGCGGATATCACCGTAGGCATGGCGGTCGAAGTCGAACAGCACGTTGGCCACCAGCGGATCCAACGGCGCGGTGGCGGCCACGCCTTCCGCCGTTGCCGGCGCTACCGCGCACTGGCGGCCGGCCGCTTCGGCCTCGTTGACCAGATCCTCGGCCATCTGGATGTACGGCTTGGCATGCCGCCACTGCTGCTGGTTGAACTCGTTGCCGGCGTGCACCAGTTCCACCTCGCCGCAGGCGACGGCCTGCGCGGCGCATGCGGCCGCCGGGCCGGCCTGCAAGGCACGCAGCCGCTGCCACAGGTCATCGCGCAGGTAGCGCGCGTCGTTGACCAGCGGCGTCTCGGTCGGCAACGGGTGGGCGCCCTGCTCCATCAGCACGACGAGCTTCTCCGATTCGGCCAGCGCCGCCTGCGGGAAAGCGCTGCGATCGTTGCGCGTGTACTCGTGGAACGACACGTCCAGCCAGCACTGCGCCTTCGCCATGCCGTAGTCGCGCAACGGCCGGCCGGCGGCGTTGAGCGCGCGCAGGCGTTCCTGCAGCGCCTGGTAGGCGTCCAGGTCGGCGGCGATGACCTCGTCGGTGATACGCGCCTGGGGCGGCGCCAACTGCGTCTGCGCGGAGGCATCGGCGAGCGCGCCGGCGGCCAGCAGCGCCATGGCAAGGGCGGAAGAAGCGAAACGGATAGGCATGGCAGTCATCGTCATGGGGTCCTCAGCGCGTCGGGTCGCGGTAGCGCACCGGATCGGGACGGAACAGGTCTTCGTCGAACTTGAAGCGCAGGCGCAGGAAGAAGCCGCGCTGCGTGTACTCGTAGCCGGACAGGTCGCGGTCACCCTCGAAGCCCGACCAGTTGTAGCCGGCCGACAGCCACAGGTTCTGCCGCAGCAGGCGGCCCACTTCCAGGCCATAGCCGTACTGGTTGCCGCCTTGCTGGCCGCGGAACGTGGCGCCCAGCACGCCGATGTCCCACTGTTCGGTGATGTCGTAGACCAGGCGGCCGGACAACAGCACCGCATGGAAGCGGCTGTCCACGCGCCCGCCATCGGCATAGGCGAAGCGATCCTGCTGCCACTTTCCCGCGACCCGGCCGGTCATCCACCACGCGCGCGAGGGATGCCAGTCGGCATGCGTGGACACGATGTGCGCGCGGGTGCGGATGTCCTGGCTGCTGCCATCCACCGCCTGCCCGTCCACCAGGGTCAGCCCGCTCTCGTCGCGCTCGAGCTTGTACTCGTAGCGCGCCAGCGCGTTGACCCGGTTGGTATCGGTATCGCGGTACGCCACGCCGAGCTGGAAGCGGTTCTGCAGCACGTCGCCACGCGCGGCGTAGTCGGTGAACAGTAGGTAGTTGCGACCCAGCAGCGTCCAGTCCCGGCTGAGCTTGCGCGCCACCATGAACTGCGCCAGCGTGGTATCGAAGGCTTCGTCGGTCTCGGTGCGTGCCACGTCGCCGCTGATGCGGTGCTCCAGCCGCGCCGCGCCGCGCCACAGCGGGTTGGCGCTGTAGTCCAGGCCGATCGACAGGCCGGTCGCATCGCCGGTGTTGCCGTCGTACACCTTGACGTGCTCGGCCGAGGTATTCAGGCGCACACCCTCGGCGATGTCCCAGTTGTTGCGGATGCCCGAGGCCGCCTGCACGTCGCGGCCGCTGATTGCATCGCGCATGCGGTATTCGGAGAACACCTGGGTATCGCGCACGTAGCTGGTGTCCACGCCGAACACCAGCGCGTCGGCCTCGCGGTCGGTCGTGGTGATGCCGTAGGCACTGGTCAAGCCGGTCTGGCGCTCGTAGCGGCCGTACAACCGGCTGCGCTCGAACACCTGGTAGTCCACGCCGGCCGCCACGCGGTGGCGCGCTTCGCCGGCCACGCCTTGTTCGTACTCGCCGCCGAGGGTGAGCTTTTCACCAGCACGGTAGCCGGCGCCCAGGCGGGCGCTGTCCGAAGACAGGCGCGTGCCGATCGGCAGGTCGCTGGCGGTGCCGGTCAGCGCGCTGCTGCTGCCGATCACCGGCAAGCCGGTGAGCGTATCGAGCGGTTGCTGGCCGTAGCCCAGCGCACCACCGCCGGCGCCACTGGCGAAGCCGCCGGTCAGGCCGCCGGCATCGCCGTAGCCCAGTGGCGTGGTCCACGGCGAATACGCGCCGATGGTCTCGCGGATCGAGCGCCAGCCCACGTCCAGCGTCAGGCGCTCGGTGGCTTCCACGCGCACACCGGCGCCGCCGGCGTCACGCTTGCCGCCGTCCGGGTTGCGGTCCTCGCTGCGCAGGCCTTCCACGTACAGGTCCAGGCGCTCGTTGAGGTGCCAGGTCACGTCCAGGTTGTACTCGCCGCGCCCGCCGTACAGCGGCGAAGCGGGGTTGTTGAAACCCGGATCGGTACGCCCGGCGAACAGGTTGGCGTCGAGCTTCTCGCCGTCGTGGCCGAACTCCACCCGCCAGGCATCGCCATCGACCAGGCCGGTCAGGTCCTGCAGCCCCGGCGTGGCGTTCTGGTTGATGCTGTTGGTGTTGATCTCGCTCTCGGTGCGCGCGAACTCCACCGCCAGCGCGGTGTGCTCGCCGAACCGGTAGCCGGCGTTGGCGCTGCCCATGCGGAAGCGCGCGAATGGGTTCTCGTCGTCCACGGCCGAACCGCCGATCTCCAGCGCGTCGGTCGCCTTCCACTGCGCGTCGGCGCCGTACACCCAGAATTTCTCGGTGCCCTGGTCCAGTTCGTAGGTGATGCGCAGCGAGACCGGATTGAGGTTGCTGTCGAACGTGGGCAGGAACTGGTTGAGCAGGATGCGCCCGGAGAACGGCTCGAAGCTGTAGTCCACCAGTCGCGCCAGCGGCTGCACCGAGAGGATGCGCGAAGGCTGGTTGCGGTCGCGCACGACCACTTCCACGCGCTCGCTGCCTTCCAGCACGGCGTTGTTGCGCAAGGCATACGGGCCGCTGCCCTGGCTGGCGAACTCCTCGATCACTTGCCGCAGCGAATCCTGGATCGCGAACACGTTCGAGCGCACGCGCGGATTCTCGTAGTGCCAGCCCAGGCCGGTCGCGGTGCGGTTGTAGGTGCCCAGGCTGCGCTGCGGGATGGGCCCATGCGCGCCGACGCCGGTGGCCGTGGCCAAGGTGTCGCCGGTCTGGAAATCGCCGTAGAGCAGGTAGCTGCGCTGGTTGTCGATGCGCACGTACAGGCGCTCGGCCGAGCGCGCGTCGAAGCCGCGCAGCGACGAGTCGCCGTACACCGGGTAGAACTCCTCCGGCTGGATGTCGCGCAGCAGGCGGCCGCGCACCTGCTTGTCCGAATCGTAGGCGGCGGTCAGCAGGTACTCGCCCTTGATGCGTCCCTTGACGAAGAACGCGGTGCGCGCGGCGGCGTTGGCCTTGCCGTGGTTGAACTGCTTCTCCCAGCGGCGGATATCGCGTTCGAATACGTCGTCGTGGTCGACCGGCGCAATGAGCCCGCTGTTGTCGCGGCGGCCGAAGTTGATCACGCCCTCGATCAGGCCGGTGGCGAGCATCTCGCGCATTTCCGGCACAAAGCCGATCGTGCCCTCGGCGCTCTGGCCCTCCGCGCTCACGCGCAAGGTCACGTCCTGCGGCTGGTCCGGCGCGATCAGCGCGAAGTTCGCCAAGCCGTCCTCGACGAGCACCTGCACGCCGGGCACCACCTTGTCGGCATCGGCCGCGCCGGGGCCGAACTCGTCGGTACGCGAGCCGGGCAGGCGCAGGCGTCCACCGCTGATCTCCACCGTGGCAAAGCGCTGGCCGGGCAGCGGCTGGCCCTGGGCATCGAGCAGATGCACGGTGACCTGCACCGCGCTCTGGCCGTCGGCCGGCACGCCATCGCGATCGACCTCGACCACGACCTGGTCCATGCCGGACAACGCCGGCGACTCGCCGCGCGCCAGCGGGCGGCGCGCGTCGGCGTCCACGCTGGCGGGCGAGCGCGGATACAGCGTGCTGCCCTCGCCCAGTACCGGCGTGAAGCGGCTGCTGCCCACGCTCTGCTGCGCCAGCACGGGCGCGCTGGTCAACGCGGCGAGCGCGCAGGCCAGCACGCTGATCCGCGGCGAACGCCCGTGGCCACGGCGCGGGGCGGGCAAGTGGCGGCGGCTCATGGCTGCACCTCCTGTCCGGCCGCCGCATCGGTGGCGGTGGCGCCTCGCGGCTGCACGATGCGTGGCGATTGCGCCGCACTGTCGGTGGCCTGCTGCGGCGCGCGCGCCGGCTTGCTGCTGAAGCGCAGCGGTGCCTGGCCCGGTTCCGTTTCCGGTGCGCGCACCTCGCCTTGCGTGCGGCGCGCCTTGACCTGCTCCAGCACCGGGTTGGCGCAGCTGCCTTCGATGAAGTCGGCGCGATGCAGCTCGCCGTTCTTGAGGTCGATGAACAAGCTGTCGGCATCGCCCAGGTTGCGGTTGCTGCTGGTGGTCAGGCGAGCGCCCGCCGGCAGCGTGCTGCCATCCACCTTCAGCGTGTGGCTCTGCGGCGGCAGGCCGCAGTAGCTGTACTTGCCTTCCGAATCGCTGACCACCCAGGTTCCATCCTCGAAATACAGCCGCACGCCCGGAATGCCGATCTCCTCGGCGTCCTGCACGTGGTTGTGGTTGCAGTCCACGAACACCTTGCCCAGCACGCAGCCTTCGTCGCTGAAGACGCCGCCGGTCACGCGCACGCGGTACTGCGCCTGGTTGGACGGCAGCGAACCGGGGCGCGGCGCCAGCGACACGGGGTCGATGCAGCCGCCGGCGATCGAGCAGCCATGCGCCTGCGCGCGGTTGATGCCGTCGCCCTGCTGCGCACCCACGCCCACGCGCACGCGGTAGGTCAAGGCGATCTGCTGGCCCACCTGGATCGGGCCGGTGGCAAAGCCCAGGCTCGGGCCCGGCTTGCCCAGCGGCTCGGCCACGGCTACGCCGTTGGCACGCGCGGTGCCTTCGATGTAGGTGAAGCCGCGCGGCAGCCGGTCGACCACGTTCACCGTCTGCAGCGGGCTGCCGGCGGTCTGGCGGATCGTGATGGTGTACTGCACGGTGTCGCCGATCTCCGCGGTCTGGCGGTCGCCGGTCTTGGTGATCGCCAAGCCCGTGGCCACCGCGGTATCCAGCGGCACGTGGTTGTGCACGATGTCGGCCATGCCCGAGCCTGCGAATACGCGCAGGTAGTACGCGGTGGCGGTACCCACCGCGCCGGTCGGTGCCTGCGCGTTGGGCTGCACGTCGTAGCGGCCGCCCGCCTGCGCCGGCGGCGCCAGCGTCTGCGCTTCGGTCGGGATCATCGTCGAGGCGAACGTGTAGCCGCCCGGCGGCGTCACCGTCAGCTGGTACTCGCAGCGCGCCGGCGCATTGGCGCCGAACAGGAACTGGTAGGCGCCGTCGCTGCCGACGGTCATCGACACCGCGTTGCCTTCCACGCGATAGCCGCCGCTGCCCAGGTTGAGCAGGCTGCCGGCCGGGTCGAAGCCCGCGCAGGTGCCCACCGGCGCCAGCGTGACGATCGAGCCCGGCACCGGATCGCGGGTAACCGCGTCGTACACCACGCCCGCCGGGTCCACCGGCAGGCTCTGCTGCGGCAGGTTCTCGCCGGCCTTCAGCACGACTTCCAGCGCGCTGATGCCACCCTCGGTGCTGCGGCAGCTGCTCGCCGTGCCGCCGGCCATCGCGGTGTCGGCATTGCACGGCGCCACCGCGCCCGCGGCGGTCTCGCCGCTGACCGGCCAGCCCCACACCGCGTTGGAGCCCGGGTGGCGGAAGCGCAGCTGCCACTTCTGCCCGGGCACCACGTCGCCGATGCGATAGGTGCCGTCGGCGCCGGTGATCGCGCTGCGCGCCACCTGGCCGGTGGCCGGGTCGACCAGTTCCACCGTCCAGTTCGGCAGGCGCTGGTCGCCGCCGTCCAGGATGCGGGTCTGCTCGCCACTTTCGAACCACACCGTGCCCGACACCGACGCGGCCAGCTGCACCTGCGTGGGCAGGCGGCAGGCGTTGTGCATGGGCTGGGCGGCATCGCACAGCGGCAGCGCGGTGACGTCGCCTTCGAACGCGGCGCGTTCGTCGGCGCTCGGCGCGCGGTTCTCGTTTTCGCCGCCGCCTTCCACCAGCACGGCGTTGTTGACCGGCGCGCCGGTCGCCGCGGCGGCATTCACCGCCACCGGCACCGTGATGCGGTCCGTCGCGGTGGCGCCCGCGGGGATCACCGCGCTGCTGCGGCAGGTGAAGCGCGCCTGGCCGACCGCGCCTTCGCAGGTCCAGCCGTTGCCGCTGGGCGCGGCGGCGAGCACCACGCCGTCGGGCAGGCGCTCGCGTACCACGTACTCGGCGCGGGTCGGCTGCTGGCCGGCATTGCGCACGCTGATCAGATAGGTGGCGCCGTTGTTGACGGTGAAGCGTTCCGGCGTGGCGGCCTTGCTGACCACCATGTCCGGCGAATCGCCGATCTCGCCGAAGTTGTGGTCCACCGCGCTGCGGCCGATCGGCAGCACGATGGCGGAGATCGCCGAAGGCAGCGTGTCGCGGCCGGTGGCGGTGCCCACCGCGGCGCCGTCGATCGTGCCGGCGCTGGTGATGCCGTTGAGCGTGTGCGGCGGCTGGTCCGGCTCGGTCACCGTGTAGGTGCCCGGGCGCAGCCCGTCGAAGCGGTAGGCGCCGTTGGCGTCGGTGGTGGCGGCGGCGTCCACCGCCTGGCCGAGGTCGTCGGTGCCATGCAGCACCACGCGCACGCCGGCGATGCCGGCCTCGCCACTGTCGATGCGGCCGTTGTCGTTGTTGTCCGCGTACACGCGGCCGGCAATGCTCGCCGCCGGCAGCTCGCCGAAGTTGTTGTCCTGCGCGGTCTGGTTGACGCCCAGCACGATCGCCGCGATCGCCGAAGGCGTCACGCCCACGGCGGTGGCGGTGCCGCCGGCAGTGCCGGCCAGCGTGCGTCCGTTCTGCGTGTTGGCCGGCTGCTGCGGCTCGGTCACCGTGTAGGTGCCCGGCGGCAGTTCGTCGAAGGCATAGCGGCCGTCGGCATCGGTGACGACATCGCGCGACACCGGCTGGCCCTGCAGGTCGGTCCCGCGCAGCTGCACACTCACGTTGGCGATGCCCGCCTCGCCAGCGCCGATCACGCCGTCGTCGTTGGCGTCCAGCCACACGCGGCCGCGAATGCCGCTGTTGAGCGGAATCTCGCCGAACAGGTTGCTCACCGAGGCGTTGCCCGGCTGCGGCAGCGCAATGCCGTCGATGCGGCTGGGAACCGTGGCCACCGGCGTGGCCGTACCGGTCGCCACGCCCGCCACCTGGCCCGGCGTGGTGATGCCGTTGCTGGTGCCGGTGGGCTGCGAAGGCTCGACCAGCGCATAGGTGCCCGGGCGCAGGCCTTCGAAGGCGAAGTGGCCCTGGGCGTCGGTCTGCACATCGCGGTTGACGCTGGCGCCGGCATCGTCGGTGCCGTGCAGTTCGATGCGCACGCCGGCGATGCCGGTCTCCGCGGCGCCGGACTGCGCGCCATCGTTGTTGGCATCGAAGAACACCGTGCCCGCCACGGACACCGGCAGGATTTCGGCGAAGTCGTTGTGGATCGACGCCTTGCCCGCCGGCAGCGCGATCGCGCTGATCGCGCTCGGCAGCGTCGCCACGCCGGTCGCCACGCCCGCCGGCGTACCGTCGATCGTGCCGGCCAGCGTCAGGCCGTTCACCGTGGTGACGCCGTTGACCACCGGCTGCGCCAGCTGCTCGGTGACGGTATACGTGCCCGCCAGCAGGTCGTCGAAGTGGTAGGCACCGTTGGCGTCGGTGGTCGCGGCGACGACCGGCTGGCCCAGCGCGTTGACGGTGCCGGCCGGCAGCTGCACGGCCACGCCGGCGATGCCGGCTTCACCGGCGTCGCGCACGCCGTTGTGGTTGGCATCCAGGAACACCGCGCCGGACAGCGCCGCAGCCAGCTCGCCGAAGTCGTTGCCGGTGGCGCCGGCCAGCGGCAGGTTGGTCAGCGTAATGACGTTGCCGGGATGCTCGCGGCCGTTGGCCAGGCCGGTCGGCTGGGTCTGCTCGATGCGGTAGTCCTGGCCGGACACCGCACCGCCGTAGCTGTAATCGCCGTTGGCATCGGTGGTGACCTGCGCGCTGGTGTCGTCGGCCGTGCCGAACACCCCATCCGGGCCGGCGCCGACGATGGTCAGCGTCACCCCGTTGAGGCCGGCGTCGCCGGTGTTGCGGTCGCCGTCGTCATTGCGGTCGAGGTAAACGCTGCCGCTGACGATGACGTTGGCCAACTCGCCGAACAGGTAGCCCGTGGCGTCCTGGCCGGCGCCGATCGCGATGCCGCTGAATTCATTGGCCACGCTGGCATCGCCGGCCGTGGTGGCGTTGCCCGCCACGTGCTTGCCGTCGATGTAGCCGGCCGGCTGGGTTTCCACCACGCGGTAGCCGCTGCCCGCCTGCGGCGGCAGCAGGTCGGTGAAGCGGTAGTGGCCCGCCGCATCGGTCTGCGTGGTGAGGTTGACAGGGTTGCCGAACAGGTCGATGCCGGTCAGGGTCAGCGTGGCGTTGGCGATCGCGCGCTCGCCGCTATCGAACTGGCCGTTGTTGTTGGTGGCGGCGTTGGTCGAGAAATCCTCGAACACGCTGCCCGCCAGCGAGCCCAGCTTCTCGCCGAAGTCCTGGCCGGTCGCACCCGCCTGGGCCAGCGCGGCGATGTCGATCACGCCGCCGGCGTTCTCGGTGGCGTTGCCATAGCCGGCCGGCTGCGTCTCGGTGACGCGGTAATGCTGGCCGACGATGAGGTTCTCGAAGCGGTACGCGCCGGTGGCGTCGGTCTGCACGGTCACCGGGGCCGGGTCGTCGGCATTGCCGAACACGCCGTCGTTGCCGGCGCCGGTCAGGGTGATGGTCACGTTGTCCAGGCCGCCATTCGGGCGCGCGTGGGCGCCGCCGGCGTCGCCCGCGTCGAAATCGCCGTTGCCGTTGCGGTCCACGTACACCGCGCCGGCGATGGAGGCGATCGCGTCTTCGCCGAAGTTGAACGCCGTGCCGTCCAGGCCCGCGCCCAGGTCGATGGCGCTGATCCGGTCGGTGGTGGCGGCATCGCCTCCCACGCCGGTGCCGGGCGTGCAGCCGCTGGCGCAGGCCGCGCCGCCGATCTGTCCGGCGTTCACCGCCGTGGCGCGGTTGCGATAGCCGCCCGCCGGCAGCGGTTCGCGCACTGCGTAGACGATGAGCGGGTCGAGGTCGGCGAACTGGTAGCTGCCATCGGCGGCGGTAGTGGTGGAGCGCAGCACCACGCCGGTGGCATGGTTCAGCAGCTCGACGGTGGCGCCGGCGATCGCGCGGTCGGTTCCCGCATCGCGGCGATCGTTGAAGTTGCTGTCCACGTAGACGTAGCCCGACAACGTGGGCTGGCGCACTTCGGGGAAGTCGTAGCGCACCGCGCTGTCGCTGGCCCCGACCGGGACCGCGGTGTAGCGCGACGTGGTGGTGCCCGGATCGTACGTACCGCCCAGCGAGGGCGCATCGGCGCCGGCGACCGGCGGGTCGACCGGGCCATTGCGGTAGTTGCCCAGCTGGCCCTGGGTGATGGTGTAGCCGTTGGCATCGGCCGGCGAGAGGTTATCGAACCGGTAGGTGCCGTCGGTGGTGGTGGTGGTCGTCAGGTTGACCGCGTTGCCGAACGCGTCGGTGCCGCTCAGGCTGATGACGTAACCCGCGATGCCCGGCTCGTTCTCCTGGCGCACGCCACCGTTGCTGCCGCTGCGGTCGCGGTCTTCGAACACGCGGCCCGTCAGCGAGGAGCGCGTGACCAGGATCGGCACGGTGGAGCTGTTGTTGGTGCTGTTGCGGTCGATTTGCTCGGTGGCGATCGTGGCGGTGTTGTTGATCGCGCTCGCGCCGGGCCAGGTGTTCCAGCGCACGGGCACCACGATGCGCAGCTTGCCGGCGGCGGTCACGTCGCCCAGGCGGCAGGTCAGCACGTTGGAAGCCACGGTGCAGGTGCCGGTGCCGTTGGGCACCTCGCCACCGCCGCCCGGCGGCACCGTGCCCGACTTCTGCCAGTTGGCGGGGCCGGTGACGACCAGGTTGGCCGGCAGCGTGTCCGTCACCACCGTGCCGGTGCCGTTGAGCGGGCTGGTGCCGCTGCGGTCGCGCGACAGGCTCGCGCCCGGACCGTTGTTGATGCCGTCGATGACGTAGTAATAGGGCTGGCGCAGTGCCACGCTGGTCGCGTTGGCGGGCAGCGCCACGTCCGGGTCCATGTCCGGCTGCGTGGTGAGCACGCGCTTGGTGACGCCCAGGTCGGCCGAGGCGCGGATGGTGGTTTCCTGCGTGGCCTGGTTGTTGGCCTGGTTGGTGTCGGTCTCGGCCGAGCTGGCGAGCGCGACATTGAGCACCGTGTCGCCGGATGCGCCGGGTGCGGTGTCGTAGCTGTAGCGCAGGTAGAGCGTGCTGGTCTGCCCGGCGGCGACCACGCCTTCCACGTCCGGGCTGAAGCCGATGCCGGGCATCAGGCAGTCCAGCGTCTGTGCCGCGCCCACCGTGGGGTTGCTGCCCGACACCACGCTGCAGGCCGACGCGGAGAACGTGCCGGTCGGCGAGGTCGAGGCGCCGATGAAGGTCACCGTGCGGCCCCCGGGCGGCGTGAGCGTGTCGCGCAGGCGCACGTTGGTGGCCACCGACGGCCCGTTGTTGCGGATCGTCACGCGATAGGTGATGAGGTTGCTGGCCGGGTTGAGCGCGTCGTAGCCCAGCGGGTCCACGCCGTTGGTGAAGCCGGTATCCACCTTGTTGGTGATCAGGTCGACTTCGCCGGCCTCGAACGGCAGCGAGGCGCTCTTGCTGTCATCGCTCGTGTCGGTGTTGAAGTCGTAGGTGTTGCCCTGCGCATCGGTGCCGGCGGTGGCGTCGGCATTGCCGTCGCCGTCGATGTCCACGACGAAGTCGGCCACGTTGTCGAACTGGCGGCCCGTGTTGGTCGCGTTGACGTTCGGGCGGATCACCACCTGCAGGGTTTCGGTCTGCTGGTTGGCGAAGGTCGGCAGCGCCGGGCAGACCACGCTCACCTGTGCCGGCGCGCCGGTCGGGTTGGCGTAGGAGTTGCCGCCCGCGGTGGCGGTCACGGTCACGCCCGCGCCCGCGCTCACCGCGCAGGTCTGCGTGCCGGCGCCGGTGCGCCGCGCGGAGATCATCACGAAGCCCGAATCGTTCGCCGGGATCGTGAAGACGTCGCGGAAGATCACGCCGGGCACCGTGGACGGGCCGTCGTTGAGGTAGGACATCGAATAGGTGGTGTTGACGCCCGCGCGGCCCGGGGTACCGGAGGCGATCGTCTTGGCCGTGGTGACCACGTTGGCCACGCGCGCGATGCGGATCCAGTCCGAGGCCTGGTTGTTGTTGCCCACCAGTTCGCCCACCGAGCCCGGCACCGAGGCATCGATGCCGACGCCGGCGGTGTTGCAGAAGGCGCCGGTGACGGTCGTGCCGCCGCAGTTGACGCTGCCCTGCGCGTAGCTGTCGAACAGGGCGCGCAGCACCTCGATGACGATCTGCGCGCTGCTACCGCTGGCCAGCGCGGTGGTGCCCGAACGGCACACGACCGACGCGTTGGAGAGCGAGCAGGACCAGTCCGCGGGCGCTGCGATCACGGCGATCCGCGTGCGCCCGGCGACGTAACCGGGCACGGTGTCGTTGACCACCACGCCGGTGGTCGCGTCCGGACCGTTGTTGGTGACGGTCAGCGTGTAGGTCAGCGATTCCTGGTTGGCCGCCAGCACGTTGTCCGCATCGCCCGGGCCGTTGGTCTGCTTGGTGATCGACAGGTCCGCGCGCTCGTCGGTGGTGCGCGTGCCGGCGCCGGAGCAGTCGTTGCCGGTTTCCGGGTCGCGGTCGATGCCGCCATCGGTCAGCGGCTCGATCGAGCCGCCCGAACCGCCGGTGCAGGCGTTGTTGAGCAGGCTGGCCGAGGAAGTGCGCGCGCGCGTGAGCAGTTGCAACTCCGGCGCCTGCGCGCCGACGGCCAACGGCAGTGCGCTGGCGCCCAGGTCGCAGGTGACGCGTTGCGGCGTGCCCGCCGCGTAGCCGTTATCGACGGTGCATGTCCACGCGCCGGTGGCGTAGGGCACGCCGGGCTGCGCGACGGACCCGTCCGGCAGCAGGAGTTCTTCGCCGTTGGCCAGCGTATCGACCACCTGCACCTGCCCCGTAGCCGCGCGCGGCCCCAGGTTGCGCACGGTGATGTGGCTGGTCATGCGGCTGTCCAGGTCGCTGCCGACGCCGCTCCACACCGGCACCAGCGCCGGGGTCTTGGTCTTCTGCAGCGACAGGTCCGAGCCATCGGCCAGCACGGTGAAGGTGGCGCTGGCAGTGTTGTTGGCCGGCACCGCATCGGGCGTGTCCGCCGACACCGTGGCGGTGTTGGTGACATCGCCACTGCTGTGGGTGCCGGACGCCGGCACCACGCTGGTGATGGTCAGGTCGGCGACCGCACCCACCGCCAGCGCGCCGTTGAGCACGCACGAGCGGGTGGTATCGCCGTTGCTGTCGGTGCACGTCCAGCCCGCCGGCGCCGTGCCGCCGGTCACCACGAAACCTGCCGGCAGGTTGTCGGTGACGGTGGGGTTCTCGGCCGGGCTCGGGCCCTGGTTGCGCACCTGCAGGTGGAAGGTGACCGGCTGGCCGGAGATCGCCGGCGCCGGGGTCACGCTCTTGCTCAGCGCCAGGTCCGCGCCGGGCGTGACCGCGGTGGTCACGCTGGCGACGTTGTTGTTGGGCTGCGGATCCGGCGTGCCGCCGGCCTCCACGCGCGCGCTGTTGACGATGTTGCCGCTGCCGGCATTGACGCGGCCGCGGAAGGTGAACGTACTGGTCGCGCCCGGCGCCAGCGCCGCGGTGCGGGTGGCGGTCATCGTGCCGGTGGCCAGGGACCAGCCGCTGCCGCTGAAGCTGTTGGCCACATAGGTGACCGCGGCGGGCAGGTCGTCGATCACGCGGATGTTCGCCGACGCGCTGGGTCCGGCGTTCTGCACGGTGATGGTGTAGGTCACCTCGCCGCCGCCGATGACCGGGTCCGGTGTGGCGCTCTTGGTCAGGCTCAGGTCGCCGGCCGATTCCAGCGTGGTCGATTCCACGCGGCGGTTGTTGGCGACATTGGTGTCGTTGGCGAAGAACGGGTCGGCATCGGTCAACGACGCCAGCGGCGTGGTGGCGCTCGGGATCGCGCCCTCCGAGCCGATCGCACCGCGGATCTGGATCGTGCCGGGCGACAGCCCGACGGTGGAGATCGGCAGCGAGAACGACACCGGCGTACCCGTACCGGCCGTGCCCACGAGCGTGCCGACGCGGCATTCCAGGCGCTGCGCGTTGCCGGCGGCCACGGTGCAGTACGACTGCAGCGGGCCGATCGCCTGCGCGCCGGCGGGCAGGTCGAACAGCACCACCGCATCGGTGACGGTGTCCGCGTCGCTGTTCTCGACGGTGACGCTGTAGACGACGTTGCTGCCGGCCGGCGTCGGGTCGTAGTCGGTATCGGAGAGGTTGGTGATCTGCAGGTTCGCGGCCAGCGCACCGCCAGGCAGCAACAGCGCGGCCAGCAGCCAGGGGACCCACCGTGGGCGCGCGAGCGCGCGCGACAGCCGAGCCGAATCCGAGGTGCGCACGCGCGCGCGCGTTGCAGCCGCAAGGCTGTCGCGTTGCAGTAGAGCCATTCCGATTGTCCCCTGTTTTCACGGCACAGCCGCGCCCTACGGCCTTGCCCGAACGGGCAGGACCCAGCGGTCGACTGGTTCGAAGGCGCTGTCGGGGCCGCTAGCGCAGATACAGCACGCGGTGCGTGGCCAACCGGCAGGCGGGGCGCATATTGCGGACGACGTCACAAAGCGTCAAGGACTTTTTTCCGACACAAGGTGTGACGTACCCGTCAGTTTCTCGGCTGTAACGGCGGAGCCGCCAGTTACACACAGGGCTCGGCCCCGCGAGAGGCTGGTGTGGCTGGGGTTTCGAGGGCGTGTCAAAACGTTGGCGGTGGAAGCCGAGGCGTGCCGGCGCGCACGCCCATCGAGATACGAATTGCGATGTCGAGCGGCGGCACTTCGCGACTGGAGAATGCAATTTGCGCTGACTTTGGCGGCGTGGCGTCCTGAAGGGTCGTAACGACTTGCCGTGGCGCTGGCTCGATGCGCTGGCTCTGCCCTGGGGCGCGGTACCCGCGATGGCTCGAGGGTGCGAGCAGTCGGCGTGCCCACCCTGCGCGCTGCCGCTTTGTCGCATTGGGGATCACGTGACTTCTGGCCTTGAGCTGGCCGCGCGAGATGGCTACGTTCGCGCTTCGGAGTCAAAGGCAGGCCTCAACCGGACTTTCCATCGCGCGTCACATCCCATCGAGGGAGTTCAAGCAACGCCATGAGAGCAAAGAACATCGCCGTGTTCCTGGTCGCGCTGTTGTCGACCCTGCCCGGGCTGGCGGGGGGCGCCGAGCCGCGGACGTCCGCTGAGATCGCGGAACTCAACCGATGGCTGGCCCAACGCCAACAGGAGAGCGGCGTGGTCGGCCTGTCGGCTGCGTTGGTGGTGGACGGCAAGGTGGTGTGGAAGCAGGGGTTCGGTTATGCGGACAAGCAGGCCGGCATCGCCATGACGCCTGGCACCCAGGTCGGTATCGGCTCGGTGACCAAGACATTCACCGCGTTGGCGACCATGCAGTTGCAAGCGCAAGGCCTGGTCGATATCAACCAGCCTTTATCCCGCTATCTGCCCGAGTTCCGCATCCGCACGCATGGCGAAGACCGTGACCAGGTCACGCTCAGGCGCTTGATCACCCACAGCGCGGGCGTGCCGACGGATGTGTTCCTCGACATGCAGAGCGATCAAGCGCGCTACACCGACGTGGTGACCCTGCTCAACCGAACCGCGCTGGCGCACGCGCCGGGCACGGTAGGCCTGTATTCCAACGCCGGCTACAACCTGTTGGGGCACGCGTTGGCGAAGGCTAGCGGAACCGATTACCCGGATTATCTGAAGCAGCGGATCTTTGCGCCGCTGGGCATGAAGAACACCGGATTCGCCGACGACCCGCATGCGGCCGGCCGGAGCAAGGCCTACGGACCCGACGGCACCGAGGCGGCGGTGTTCGAACTGCGTGACATCGCTTCCGGCGGCATCTATTCCACGGCGGAAGACCTGGCCACCTACGCGGCCACCTTGATGGCTGCGTATCACGGCACGCCCTCCCCGGTGGCCACGGAAGCCATGATCCGGTCGATGTTTACCTTGCAGACCGATATCCCGATCGATACCAACAAGAAGGGGCTGGGCTGGTTCCTGTTCCGTCACGACGACCGCTTCGCCGCCTACCACGCCGGCAGCACGTTCTACTCCAATGCCGCAGTGCTGTTGATTCCGGAACAAAACACGGCCGTGGTCATCCTGGCCAATACCGTGGGGAGCGATGCGGTCTGCGAGGAGTTCGCATTCCGCTGGCTGGAGCGCCACGGTCTTTCGGTGAAGGATATCGTCCCTGAGCCCGCGCCACTCCCCGCATCTTCCGATACGCCGCGCTCGCGGCATGTGGGTTACTACGCGCAGAAGAACAGCTACGCCAAGGTGGAGGAAACCGCGGCGGGCCTGTCCATTCGGCACGACACGGAAACCTACGCGGCGACCGAGACATCGCCGGGCGTGTTCGCCGTGCAGGGCGCCGGCGAGGCGAACGGCGATCTCTACTACTTCCGCGATATTGGGCCGTATCACGTGCTGTTCTGGCGCCGAGGGGCGCATGAGCGGCAGTTGGGTTATCGCATCCCGGATGAAGCGCTCGGGGACGAGTGGAAGCAGCGGCTGGGCCGCTACCAGCTGTTCGGCTACACGATGCCGGGGTTCGAAAAGATCGCCGGGGCCGAGGTGGGACTGCAGGACGATGGCTTGCCGGTGCTGCGGGTGCGCTACAACACCGGCACGTTCAACTATCCGATCGTGCCGGTCACGGCAGATGAGGCGCGAACAGGCGGGCTCGGGCCGAGCATGACAGGCGATGCGGTGTCATTCGGCGTGGATAAGGGGAGCGAGGTGATGACTTATTTGGGGTTGAGCTTTCGGAAGGAATAAAGGGGGGTTGGCTTGGCTGACAAACCAGATTCCGACCCGGCCTGGCAAGCCGCCTGCTTCAGCCTCGTCGCGTTCTGCGAGCCTGTTTGATAGCGTCGCCATCAACTTCCAGGATGCGCATGATGAAGAGAAGCGCGATTTTGTCGATTCTTATGGCGGTGAGTGCGAATGCGTCTTCGCAGGCGGCATGGCAGCCCGCGGGCGGGCATACCCAATTGCCGCTCTGGCCTCACAAGGTTCCCAGTGCCCAAGCGCTCCCGGGACCTGAGACCCAGGTATCCAGATCGGACCCGAAGATTGCGGGAAGGCCGTGGCTAGCCGTCACGAACGTGAGCGAACCTACGCTGACGGTCTACGCTCCGAAGGAGAAAGGTAACGGTGGCGCGGTGGTCGTGTTTCCGGGCGGAGGCTTTCAAGTGCTCGCCATCGACCTCGAGGGCACCGAGGTATGCGACTGGTTGAACGGCCTGGGCCTTACCTGTGTCCTGGTGAAGTACCGTGTTCCCAGCCTGCCCTACGACTGGCAGTGTGGCTGCTATCCAGACCTGTACGCCGAGTCCACGTTGGCACTCCAAGATGCGCAGCGGGCGATCAGGTTGGTTCGCTCGCACGCCGTGGAATGGTCGATCGATCCGCGGAAAGTGGGCGTCATAGGATTCTCAGCAGGTGGCTACCTGGTTGCCGAGACCAGTACCAAATTCAAGCAGCGGCTCTACACCCCGGTAGATGAGGCCGACAACCAGAGTGCGCGGCCAGATTTTGCGCTAGCGATCTACCCGGGCCGATTGGCGAGCAACGATGACGCGCTGAATCCTTTGATTCCGGTCTCTGAGGACACTTCGCCGACATTCTTGTTGCAGGCCCAGGACGACCACACCGATGGCGTCAACCAATCGCTGGTCTACTACATGGCGCTTCGAAAGGCGGGTGTGCCTGCGGAAATGCACATCTATCCTGAGGGTGGACATGCGTTCGGCCTTCGACCATCCCCGTTCGCGATAACCAAATGGCCACGGCTCGCGGAAGATTGGCTCAGGGGAAGGGGTGTCATACGCGACATCGGGAATTAGTGGGTGGGGACGCCTTGGCCTGATATGTCGCTCCAGTCGTGAAACGGGTATCGGCACCGCGGGCTAGCGCCAAAGAAGTCTGGATTCTGGCGGATTAGTTTGGACGTGAGCAGACACAAAGAGGCCAACAGCGCTCTATTTCCGGAGGATTTCAGTCGTTTGTTCTTGAAACCATAAGTTGTCCAGGTAATGGAAGCATAAGTTGTCCACCTGGAATCCACCGTTGTCCAGGGTCGACTGACCGTACCTACAGATTCCACTGGGCAGGGGGCTTCCGATCGCTTCGACCTACACGATCGGCACAACTTCGCAGCCAGCCAAGCCAGCTACTGCTAGCTCACGGACTCAGCACAACGCCAAGCGCATTAAGTGTCTCGGTAGACATGGTCCCTGTCACCCTTAGTCCGTGCCGACTTTGGAAAATCTCCAACGCGATCTTCGTCTGAGAACTCAACACCCCATCGATTGCACCCGGATCGTAGCCTTGAGCGTATAGCGCAGCTTGGACCCGCATAATCATGAGCTTGAGCTGGTCCTGGCTCGCTCGCGCTGACGTGGAGCTCGGCGAAGCGAGGTTCTGCGTCGGTACTGAGCCAGCGCGTGGGTATGAGGAACTCTCGCGTAGGGGTGCTACCGATGGGGCAGGACTCGGCGTCGGGGCGGGAACATAGGGCGTATACGACCCGCCACTTCCGGAGTAATGGGAGCTGTGCGAACTATGACTGCTGTGCGAGCTGTGGGAACTATGGGAGCGGTGACCCGCATACATGTTGTGTATGCCGACATTCAACGGCACCGGCAGTGTCACCAGGTACTTCGCATCGTCCTGCGCACGCGCCGCTATATCGACCTGGAGGCTAACTTGGCCTGGGTCGCCCGGCTTCAGACCTCCAAGCACAGCGGTCGCAATCGTGAGCATCTTGCTCATAGCGAATTCTCCAGAATCGGCTGAATCGACCGACTTCTCCACTCCTCGGTTACCCAGGAAAAGAAGCCGCTACATTTGTCCTTCATAACGCACCCTTCGCATTCGGGTTCGTAGTCCTGCTTCCAGTCAGAGATGCTGCGCTTGGCGAAAGGCCGAAGTTCGGCTGGGAGCGTGCACAGCGGCAGGTTGTACAGAGACACCGGGATCCCTCTGCGGCCAAGGTGGCTTACGACGCCAGCCAGCGCCTCTGCCATATCGACAGGATCTATCCACAGCGATTCGTGATTGGCCTTGGCGAAGCCGATCGGCTCGATACCCATAAGGGCAACGTGGTCGACGAAGGACAGGTTGCGGTAGATAAATCTCGCCAACTCCTCCAGACGCTGGACGGTGGGCTTAACCAGGACGACGCGGATCTCGATGCGCTGTTCTGCCCGTGCTAATGCGTACAGGCCGCGCAGTGTCTCCGCGAAAGCACCTGCCCGCTGCACTACATAGTCGTGCAAGGCGAAGTGGTCACCGTATAGAGGAATGCCCCAGCTCAGGCGGGTGCTGAGTCCGGTGAAGCGAGCGGCGTACACGGCGTCCCGGAAAGCGCGGCCATTGGAAAGGACATGCACCCCCGTCTCGGGTAGCTGTTCGGCACACTTCGCGATCAGGTCCACCAGGCCGTCACCCAGCAACGTGGGTTCACCGCCGCTGATCGCCAAAGAAGGTTCATTCCGATCGATCAGCTCAACGAGCTCAAGCAACTTCCCTAGCCGCCATTCGTCAGCGACTTGGCGAGGGGGCTGTGAACACATGAGGCAATAGTTGTCACATCGTTCGGTCGCAAACAGCACGTTGCCGTTAGCCCCTCGGCGATAACGGACGGCGATCTTGCCTATCAGGGGCTGGGTCTCTATGACATCCCCCGCCTTGGCGGTTTCTGGCGCCCCATGCAGTTGGATCCAGCGCCGTCCTGCTGGACCTTGCTCGGGGCCGTCTACCAGAAACCCGCGCCACGGCAATGACGTCAGCTGCGCGTGGTCTGCGATGGGCAGCCCGCGCAGATCGAGCACTGACCGCTCGAACGGCGTATGGCCGGCCGCAAAGTCGCCGAGATCGACTACCTTGTACTGCGCGACCTCGTTCGGCCATCCATCAAGCGTCGCTTTTGAGCTGAGCGCCAGACTCATGCCGCATCCGCCAAAGAAGCCCCCAGCGCGTCGGGCAGTGCCCAACTTTCCAGAATCCGGCGCTCATTTGCATCCGCGAACTCTAGCCGTTGCAGCATCAAATCGAAGAATCCAATCTGTTTAGCACAGAAGTCTGAGGTGGGCCTATGGCCGACCAGGTCGCCTTGGCGTGCGTAATGATCAACAGGATCGGCGCCACACACAGGAACGAACGCACAATCGCTGCAGCCGGGAAGCGCTTCGGCCACCCCGCTATCGAGTAGGCGCTGCATTGCAGGGGCGGTCAGCCAGTCTTGGACGGTTTGGTCCACCCGTCCCAGCACGAATGTGTGGTCCCCCATAGCCGCAAGCATGCGTGCCTCATCGGAGGGATAGACCTGGCCGTCGTAGTCGTACACCACCGCCCCCAAGCCGCTGCCCGTCGGGGAGCGCAGGTCGACGTAGCCATGGCTAAACGGCGTAAGCAATTGCGACAAGACCAACCCAGCATAGACTTCCTTGAGCGGATAGCCGTCCTTGTTGGTGGTGATCAGATGCTCAAATGCTTGACGATAGAACGCTTGGAAGTCAGCAATTGTGTAGCCGATCCGCGGCGCTGTGCGACGTGCGAAGCCGTAGGGGCTCAGAGGACGAAGAAAGATCGAGTGGAAGCCCTGCTTCCGATATTCGTCGATGATCTCCCGCGGCGCCGACAGACTACGCTGCGTCAGCGTGGTGAGCGCCGACACGCTTTCCGAGCCCAGGACACGCCTGGCCCGGTCAATGCCCTCGATCGTGCGGCGATAGCTGTCGCGTTCTGGACGAGGCCGATTGGCGTTGTGTAGCCACTCCGGACCATCTAAGGAGGTGGACAGTTGGAAGCTGTGCTCGGCGAAGAAGGCCAATTGTTCATCAGTCAGGTCGTGCAGCGTCGACGTAACCACGAATCGAAGGTCGCGGCCTTCGCTAGCATTGCGGGCTAGAATTCGCTCGGTTATGGATCGCACGCGTTCGAAATGGAGTAGCGGCTCGCCCCCTTGGAATTCGATCGTCAGCCGGCGATTCGGCCATTCAAACAGACGCTCGACCGACAGGTCTGCGACACGGTCGGACATGTCGAAGGCGGTCTGTCCCGCGTTCCGGCGTGAGACCTGACAGTAGCTGCAGGTATGGTGGCACCGTAGCGAAATCACGAACAAATGTAATGCGGGCCCACCCTGCAAGTACGCTTTGCGTGTACGCAGCTGGCCCAATAGGGGCGTCAGTGGGGTGATGCTGGCATCCCGGGTTATCAGGTGGCGTGCTTCTAGATCCGCCGCCAGACTCGACTGCGGATCCAGCCGGCCTTCGACAACTTCGTCCAACATTTTTCGTGGCATCAGCAACCAGTCGCCGGCCAGCGAACTGACAAACACGCGCTGGTCGTCCCAGGGCAGACGCCGGAAACGCATCGGCAGCAGCTGATAGCGGGTGTCCGCTTGCGCAAAGGTTTCGCGAGGTTGGAATTTCATTCCCGGCGGCGCCCATGCGGCCAAGCTTCGCTGAGGGCAGCGTGGATCAGGGCGGCGTGCAGATCTGAAGTCTGCGAGCTTACTTGAGCGCGGAGCCGGTCATCCAAGGCATCATTATGGAACCGAGCGGACAGCATCGGATCCAATACCACGCCAGCTTTTGGCTGCAAACGGACAACCAAATTGGCGCCAGCGGCACTTAGATCAACGAAGTAATCGCGGCTATACCGGTGCGCGGTGCGCGCCAGCACGTCTGCGGAGAACAGCTCCCGTTCAAAATTTAGCTCAATGGCATCCATTCCCTGCGCCCCCCGGCCACAGACGGCCAGATAATGCGCGCACCACCAGCGTCTGACAAGACTGTCGCATTATGGGTCCAATCGACCCAATCCGAGGCTACGCTCTCTCGCATGGCCGAGAAGCGGCCAAGAAATGTAGAGCGTTATGACTCACCCCCTTCTCGGCTAACAGGGAACCCATCAGGGTTGGCTCCCCGTCCCCCCTATCGATGCAGGCGGGTGTACCACTGATTTGGGTGCGATGCCGGCTTCGCCTCCCTGTCCTTGAGATGAGATGACGCCGCAAGAGAAGGCATCTTCGGATACGTCGCGTCAGTAAACCCGGCACAAGCGGCTTGCCTCCAAGCAGAATGAAGATCGGATTGAGCACATCGATCTGCAACGCATTCCTCACTTGACAGCTCAGGTCAGGGAGTGGATGCGAGTATCCGCTCAGGGCCGAAAGCTGACATTAGCATCCTCCCCGCGCCGGGCCGCTCAAATGTCCCCTACCGGTCAGAACCGGGCGTTTCACAGCCGCCGAGAAAGCCATCTGCCCGCCAACGGACTTTCGCTAGCAGGGCAAACTCCATTGCCGCGGACAACTTACGCTTACAAGAACAGTCGTAGCGCTACATAAGACGTTCAATATATGGGCCCACCAGGATTCGAACCTGGAACCAAGGGATTATGAGTCCCCTGCTCTAACCGTTGAGCTATAGGCCCGCATCGCACCCGCGGCATTGCACCGCAGCCCGCCAAGTTTAACGTCCCGCCACACGTTAGGCAGCCGGTTGCCACCCAAAAAAGAAGCCCCGCTTTCGCGGGGCTCCCAATCTCTACAACCCGGCTTTCAAGCACCCGGATCAATCAATATCCAGGAAGCTCCGCAGCTGTTCCGACCGGCTCGGGTGGCGCAGCTTGCGCAGCGCCTTCGCCTCGATCTGGCGGATGCGCTCGCGGGTCACGTCGAACTGCTTGCCCACCTCTTCCAGGGTGTGGTCGGTGTTCATGTCGATGCCGAAGCGCATGCGCAGCACCTTCGCTTCCCTCGGGGTCAACCCGGCCAGCACGTCACGCACCGTCTCGGACAGGTTGATGTTGGTAGTGTTGTCGATCGGGGACTCCACATTGGTGTCCTCGATGAAATCGCCCAGGTGCGAGTCCTCGTCGTCGCCGATCGGGGTCTCCATCGAGATCGGCTCCTTGGCGATCTTCATCACCTTGCGGATCTTGTCCTCGGGCATGTCCATTTCCTTGGCCAGCTCCTCCGGCGTGGCCTCGCGGCCGAACTGCTGGAGCATCTGGCGGGAAATGCGGTTCAACTTGTTGATCGTCTCGATCATGTGCACCGGAATACGGATGGTGCGCGCCTGGTCGGCGATCGAACGGGTGATCGCCTGGCGGATCCACCAGGTCGCATACGTCGAGAACTTGTAGCCGCGGCGGTATTCGAACTTGTCCACCGCCTTCATCAGGCCGATGTTGCCCTCCTGGATCAGGTCCAGGAACTGCAGGCCGCGGTTGGTGTACTTCTTGGCGATGGAGATCACCAGGCGCAGGTTCGCCTCGACCATCTCCTTCTTCGCCTTGCGGGCCTTGGCCTCGCCATAGGCCATGGCGCGGCTGATTTCCTTGATCTCGGCCAGGGTCAGGTAGTTGGCCTTCTCCAGGTCGATGGTGGCCTGCTGCTCGGCAATGATCTGGTCCTTCACGTCGCGCAGGGCCGAAGACCACTTCTGCTTGCGCTTGAGCGCGTCTTCCACCCACTCCAGGTTGGTCTGGTTGCCTTCCCAGGAACGGATGAAGTCCTTGCGCGGCATCTTGGCGACGTTGGTCGACAGGTGCAGCACGCGGCGCTCATGGTCCTTGATGTGGTTCTGCACCTCGCGCAGCTGGCGCACCAGCACGTCGGTCAGCGGCAGCGGCAGCTTCAGGGTGACGAAGATCGCGGCGATGTCCTCGCGCGCCTTGGTCACCAGCTTGTGCTCGGCGCCATGCTTGGCATACGCCTTCTTGAACTTGGCCAGTTCGTTGGCCAGGTTCTCCATGCGCGTGGCGACTTCGACCGGGTCCGGGCCGACCGGGCCGGTGTCCTCGTCGGCACCTTCCACGGCGTCCTCATCCTCGTCGTCGTCCTCCGAGGCCTCGGCATCGGCGTCGCCGCCGGCCGCTTCCAGTTCGGCGGCGGCCGCGTCGGCCTCCTCGATCAGGTCGTTGAAGCCGACGATCACTTCGGCCAGGCGCTTCTTGCCTTCCTTGTGCGCTTCATAATCGGACAGCAGCAGCTCCACCGAGGCCGGGAACGTGCCCAGCGCAGCCTGGACCTGGCCCAGGCCTTCCTCGATACGCTTGGCGATGGCGATTTCGCCCTCGCGGGTCAGCAACTCCACCGTGCCCATCTCGCGCATGTACATGCGCACCGGGTCGGTGGTGCGGCCACCCTCGGTATCCAGGGCGGTCAGGGCGGCGGCGGCTTCCTCGGCGGCGGTGTCGTCCACCTCGCGGTTGCCGGTGTTGCCGTCGTTGAGCAGCAGGGTCTCGGCATCCGGTGCCACTTCATGGACGTCGATGCCCATGCCGTTGATCATGCCGATGATGTCTTCGATCTGCTCCGGGTCGACCAGGTCGTCCGGGAGATGGTCGTTAACCTCGGCGTACGTCAGATAGCCCTGTTCCAGGCCCTTGCTGATCAGTTGCTTGATGTCGGATTGCTGGGCAGGACGTTCGTTGGCCATGAGTGCTCGCGCCACCGGCTGGGAAGGAATGAGAGAGAACCTAGCATTATACCAGCGACCGCTCCCGTCTGCCGGATGAGGCGGGGAGACACTGGGCCAGGGCAGACCGCGCGACCTCGTGTCGCCGTCAGGGTCTGAGTAAGAACGTGACCGGGCCGTCATTGACCAGGCTGACCACCATATGGGCGCCGAAACGCCCCGTTTCCACCCCTGCTACGTGTTTTTCGCGGCAGATCGCCACCAATTGATTGAACCCGCGTTCAGCCTCCGCAGGCGGTGCCGCGGTGGTGAAGCTGGGACGCATGCCCGAGGCGGTGTCGGCCGCCAGGGTGAACTGGCTGACCAGCAGCAGGCCGCCTGCGGTATCGGTGAGCGAGCGGTTCATCCGGCCGGCCTCGTCGGCGAAGACCCGGTAGCCGAGCAGACGCTCGGCCATCCGCCGGATCATCGCGTCCGTGTCGCCCGGCTCCATGCCGACCAGGGCCAGCAGCCCCGGCCCGATCCGACCGACCACTTCGCCCGCCACATCGACCTGGGCCTGGGTGACACGCTGGATCAGGGCGAGCATGGCGTTCTTCAAGGTGAGGGAGGCCAGCGAGCATCGTGCAGGCGGGGGCGCATTGTCACGCGCGCGCCGGCCGCCCACGCCACCCGTCTCACCCCGCCAAGACCACCCCGCCCCGCCCGTTTAGAATTCACCGGATGAATGCCGATCTCCGCGCCGGGTGGCTGTACCGGGCCGCCGCCCTGCTGGGCCGCCTGCCGTGGCCCTGCCTCAAGGCCCTCGCCGACGCCATTGCCTGGGTGTGGCGGCACGTGGACGCGCGCGAAAGCCGCGTCGTGCGCCGCAACCTCGAGCTCGCCTATCCCGAACTGACAGCCGCCGAGCGTGCCGCGCTGCATCCGCGCATCCTCCGCTCCACCGCCCGGCAGACCTTCGAGATGCTGCGCACCTGGACCCGCCCGCCGGCCGAGAACCTCGCCCGCCTGCGCGAGCGCCACGGCCAGGACCTCTACGACGCGGCGCTGGCCTCCGGCCGCGGCGTCATCGTCGCCGCGCCGCACTTCGGCAACTGGGAACTGCTCAACCAGTGGCTGGCCGAGCGCGGCCCCATCGCCATTGTCTACCGCCCGCCGGATTCGCCGGTGGTCGATGGCTTCCTGCAGCGCGCGCGCGGCAAGGACAACGTGCGCCAGGTGCGCGCAGAGGGCCCGGCCGTGCGCCAGTTGTTCAAGACGCTCAAGGACGGCGGCGCGGTCGGCATCCTGCCAGACCAGCAGCCCAAGATGGGCGATGGCGTCTTCGCCCCGTTCTTCGGCCACCCGGCGCTGACCATGACCCTGGTCAACCGCCTGGCCGAGCGCACCGGCGCCGTCGTGCTGTACGGCTGGGTGGAGCGGCTGAGCGAGGACCTGGACTTCGCGCTGCATATCGAACCGGCCGAGCCGGCGCTGGCCGACCCGGACCCGGTCGTCGCCGCCACCGCGCTCAACGCCGGCCTGGAGCGCATCGCCCGCCGCGACCCCACGCAGTACCAGTGGACCTACAAGCGCTACACGCTGCGCCCGCCCGGTAGCGGCGAACCCAACCCCTACGCGACCGCGCGCCATCCGCACTGACACGCGATTGCCACCAATCCTGCGACAAGTTGTTGCAGTGCCCTTTTCCACATTGAACGGCCCCTGCCCGCCCCCATCAGGGAACTTCATGGACATCCCGACCTCCGCCCCCCGCCCCGATCCCTTCGGCGATCCCGCCGCCATCCGCTGCGAGCGCGCGGCTTCCGAGCTGCGCGCCGGCCGGCCGGTGGTGTTGCGCGATGGCGATGGGCAGCCCCGCGCGGTGATGGCGCTGGACAGCAGCACCGCGCATTCCTACGCCGCCTTCGCGCAGGCCGCGGGCGGCCGGCACTACCTGCTCCTCACCCCGACCCGCGCGCAGGTGCTGGGCCTGGACGCGCCGCATGGCGCACGGGTGCCGCTGGCCGGCGTGTCCTACGACGCGCTGGCCTCCCTGGCCTACCTGCGCCAGGCGCAGGTACCCGCGCAGCATGACGCCGGCGACGCACTGGATGCCGGCGCGGTGGAGATCGCCCGGCTCGGCCTGCTGCTGCCGGCGATGATCGCGGTGGCCCTGACGCCGGCCGAGGAAGCCGCCTTCGCCGCCTGCCAGTGGCTGCAACTGTCGGACCTGTTCGAAGGCTGCGCGCGCGCCGCCGCGCGTCCGTACGAGCTGGTCACCCGCACGCCCGTGCCGCTGCGCGAGGTCGGCATGAGCGAGTTCGTGGTGTTCCGCGGCGGCGTGGCCCAGCGCGACCAGGTCGCCATCGTGGTCGGCCAGCCGGACCTCTCCAAGCCGGTGCCGGTGCGCGTGCATTCCTCCTGCCTCACGGGCGACCTGTTCGGCTCGCTCAAGTGCGATTGCGGCGACCAGCTGCGCCGCGGCCTGGACAAGCTCAAGGCGCTCGGCGGCGGCGTATTGCTGTACCTGGACCAGGAAGGCCGGGGTACCGGCATCGCGGCCAAGATGCGCGCCTACGGCTACCAGCACGCCGGCCTGGACACCATCGACGCCGACGCCCAGCTCGGCTTCGGCCCGGACGAGCGCCGCTACGGCAGCGCGGTAGCGATGCTGCGCGGCCTGGGCATCGAGCGCATCCAGCTGCTCACCAACAACCCGAGCAAGGTCGAGCGCTTGCGCGCGGCGGGCATCGAGGTGGTCGAGCGCATCCCGGTGACCGGTGAAATCACCCACGAAAACGAGCAGTACTTGCGCACCAAGGCCGCGCGCGCCGGCCATGCGCTGGACGTGGACGCGCTGATCCTCGCCTCGCAGTAAAACGCGGGGCGGTTCCGGCGCCGGTGGCGCCACGGCTATGCTGGGCGCGATCCCACCAGGCGCCTTGCCCGTGTCCGACCCTTCGCCGTCGTCGTCCGACCCCGGTTTTCCTCATCCCTTCCCCCTCGATTGGCAGCCGCTGCCGCTGCGCGGCGCCGTGCTGGCCGGTGCGATGGCCGGCCTGTCCCTGTTGATTCCATGCCTGCTCGTCGGGGGCGGGCTGATCTTGCGGATTGGAGAAGGCTCACCGTTGCCGTGGCCGGCGAGCGCCGGCGTCGTGGCGGTGGTCGCGGTGCTGCTCGCCGCTCTGGCCTATCGCCGCCGCCGCCGCGTGCGCTGGCTGCTCGACGCGCAAGGCTTGGCGGTGCGCCGCGGCGGGCTGTGGCAGTCCGAAACCCGCGTGCCGGCCAGCCGCGTGCAGCACCTGGACCTGCGCCGCGGGCCGCTGGAGCGCATGCTCGGGCTGTCCACGCTGGTGGTACACACGGCCGGCAGCCGCTTTGGCGCGGTGTCCATCGCCGGCCTGGCCGCCGCCGACGCCGAACGCCTGCGCGAGCGCCTGTCGCGCCAACTCGACCAGGACGACGACGCGCTGTGAGCACGCCCGACCTCGACGCCGGCGAACAGCGGCTGCATCCCCTCTCGTGGCTGTTCGTGCTGTTGCAGCAGGCGCGGCAGTTCTTCATCCCGCTGGTGCTGCTGGTGTTCTTCGGCCAGCGCGGCGATCGCGTGGACGGTTACGCGAACCTGGCCAGCCTCGTGGCGATCGGCGTGCTGGTCGGGATCTCGGTGCTGCAATACCTGACCTACCGCTACCGCCTCGGCCCGGACGCGATCCACATCCGCAGCGGCCTGCTCGAACGCAGCTGGCGCGATATCCCTTATGCGCGCATCCACAACGTGGTGCTGCACCAGAATGTGCTGCACCGCATGTTCGGCGTGGCCGAGGTGCGGCTGGAATCGGCCGGCGGTGCGCGGCCCGAGGCGCAGATGCGCGTGCTGCGGCTGGACCGCGCGCTGGCGCTGGAGCAGCGCGTCCGCCACGGCACGCGCACCGCAGCCGATGGCCTCGCCTCGGCAGAGGCCGCCGCCGTCGCGGCCGAGCCGCCGGCGCGCACGCTGCTGCGCCTGCCGGTGCCCGAGGTCATCCGCCTCGGGCTGGTCTCCAACCGCGGCATGGTGGTGGTCGCCGCCTCTTTCGGCGTGCTGTACCAGGCGTTCCCGGAGCGCGCGGTCACCCGCTTCATCACCGACAACGGCGAGGTGGCCTACCGCTACGTCCACGCATTGCATCCCGGGCTGGCGGCCACGGCGATCGCGGCGTTGTTGCTGCTCGTCCTGCTGCTGTTGGCGATGCGCGCGCTGTCCGTGCTGCTGGCGCTGGTGCAGTACCACGGCTTCACGCTCAGCGAGATCGAGCGCCGGCTTACCGTCGAGCGCGGGCTGCTCACCCGCATCCGCACCAGCACCACGCGGCGGCGCATCCAGGCCTGGACGCTGCGCGAGGGCTTCCTGCACCGCTGCCTGCGCCGGCGCCGCCTGCAGGTGGATACCGCCGCCTCGCAGCAACATGACGACCACGGCCGCGCGTTCCGCGACGTCGCGCCGATCGCCACCCCGCAGGCCTGCGATGCGCTCATCGCCGAGCTGCTGCCGCACGCGGCCTGGCCGCCCGCGCAGTGGACCCCGGTGCCGCGTGCCAATGGCTGGCGGCTGGCGCTGCCGGCGCTGTGGCTGCTGCCGGTCGCGGCGATGGCGTCCTGGCATGTCGGCCTGTGGGCGTGGTGGCTGCTGGCGTGGTGGCCGTGGGCGTTGTTCGCCGCGTACCGGCAGGTGGCCCGCATGGGCTGGTCGGTGGATGGCGAGCGCGTGGTCGTGCGCGGCGGCTGGTGGGACCGTTGGTGGCGCATGGCCGAGCTCGACAAGCTGCAGGCGCTGCGGCTGTCGCGCTCGCCGCTGGACCGCCTGTGCGGCACGGCCTCGCTCTGGCTGGATACCGCCGGCGCGCACGCCTCCGGCCCGCCGTTGCGCCTGCGCCTGGTGCCGTTGGCGCAAGCCGAAGCGCTCTACGCGCAGCTCGGCGCGCGGCTGGCGAAGCGCCGCCTGCGCTGGTGACTCAGCGCTGCGCGGGACCCCAGTAGCCCAGGTCCTTGCGGATCTGCAGCCCACGCCACAGCGCACCGAGCGGCTTGCGACGCAGCCGCCCCATCTCCCCGTCGATGAAATCTTCGGTGGCGGCGATCACCCGCTCGGAGGACAGACCATCGCGGTACGGGTGGATCGCATCGGCGTAGCGCACGATCGCCTCGCGCAACGCCGGCTCCGGCGCCAGCGCGCGCGCGAGCATGCGCGGGAGCTGCGCCGGGTCGTCGAAATCGATCATGTGCGGCTTCGGCGCGCGGTTGCGCAGCGTCACCACCGGCTTGTGCTGCACCACGAACTCCGAAACGATCGACGAGGTATCGGACACCAGCACGTCGGCCGCGCGCTGGGCGGCCATCACCTGCTCGGGCTCGACGAAGTGCGCGTTGGCGCCGGCCAGCGCGCGGTAGCGGGCGAACAATTCGGGCGGGCATTTCGGATGCAGGGTCAGCAGCCAGTAGTGCTCGCCGCGCGCGATGTCGGCGGCAATGGCATCGTGCAGCACGGGCGCGGCGCTGAGGCGCTCGGTGAAGGTGGAGCCGAACAGGATCGTCGGCCGTCCCGCCGCCCGGGCGCGCAGCCGGGCGCTCTCGCCATCGTCGTCGCGGAACAGCGGGTCGAGCTTGGGCCAGCCGGTCTCGGCCACGGCAAAGTGACCCTCGCGCTCGGCCAATTCGCGGAAAGGCGCGGTGGTCGCCGGGCCCTGCGTGCAGTAGAGGTCGAACAGACCGCGCACGCGAAAGTGGCCGCGGTTGTCCTCGCGTTTCTCTACGTTGAAGCCATGGAACAGCTGCACCTTCGCCCCGGACAGGAACCCGGGCACCCAGTTGGCGGCGCTGAACACCGCGCGCGGGCGCAGCGCCAGGGCCGCGCGCAGGTCCGCCGACGGCACGCCGTCCAGCCTCGCCCCGCGCGCGCCGTCCTCGAACCAGGCGTGGACGGACTGCCCGCTGGCCTGTAACGCCCGCGCCAGAGGCGCCAGAATAGGCAGGGCGTAACGCTCCGTCGCGAACAGCAGGTACTCGGCCATCTCTATGTCCTCATCGACCGCTCCGTCCGAACGGCCTCGCCTCTCGGCCTGCATTATCGCGTTCAACGAGGCCGACCGCATAAGCGACTGCCTGGCCTCGCTCGCCTTCTGCGACGAGATACTCGTGGTGGACTCGCAATCCACCGATGCCACGGCGGCCTTGGCCGCGGCGGCGGGCGCGCGGGTGCTGCAACGCGCCTTCGACGGTTTCCGCAGCCAGAAGGATTTCGCGGTGACGCAGGCAGCGCACGACTGGGTGCTGTGCCTGGACGCGGACGAGCGCGTGAGCGATGCCTTGCGCGCGTCCATCCTCGCCGCGCGCGACGGCGGCTTCGCAGGCCAGGCGGGTTACCGCTTCAATCGCCTGTCGGACTACTTCGGCCGCTTCCTGCGCCATGGCAACGCCTATCCGGACCGCGTGCTGCGGCTGTTCGACCGGCGCCGCGGCGGCTGGCGCGGCCAGCGCGAGATCCACGAGGCGGCCAGCGTCGACGGGCCGGTCGCCACGCTGCGCGGCGACCTCATCCATTACCCGTACCGCTCGCTCGAACAGCAGCTGGCCAAGACCCAGCGCTATGCCCGGATGATGGCCGAACACGAATACGCGCGCGGCAAGCGCGCCTCGTGGTCGAAGCTGGTGCTGGCGCCGGCCTGGCGCTTCTGGCGCGGCTACGTGCTGCGTGCCGGCTTCCTGGATGGCTGGCGCGGGCTGGTCTATGCCTACGTGCGCGCCAACTACGTGCGGCAGAAGTCGATCATGCTGTGGCTGCTGCAACACGGCCAGCCGGTGGCCGACCCGCCGCGCCCCGAGCCTCAGCCGCGTCGCGCCGACTGAACCTGCGCGGCCTCGCGCGCGGCCAGGCCGATCAGCGCGCCGACGACCGAGACGTAGAAGCTGGCCGTGACCTGGTGGGCGAACATCGACTGGGTCATGCCGCACAGCACGTAGCTGAGCACCACGACGATCCCGGCCGCGGCCGGGCCGCGGAAACGTGCCTGCCCGCTGCGGCGGTGCAGCCGCACCAGCAGCCACAGCGGCACGCCGTACACCGCCAGCAGCAGCGCGATGCCCAGCACACCCTGCGTGGCGGCCCATTCGGCCAGGTCGTTATGCGCGTGGCCGAGGTGGCAGCGCTCCACCCACTGGTCGGTGGCGCAGACGGGCAGGCGCTTCATCGCCTCGTCGAAATGCCCCACGCCCACGCCGGTCAGCGGGTGGTCGAGGAAAGTGTCGTAGGCCACGTGCAGGCGTTCCAGGCGTGCGCCGGCGGAAGAATCGACATCGCCCACTTCGTAGCGCTGCATGTCGCGCTGCAGCTCGCCGATGCGCATCTGGTGGGTGAGCGCCGGCACGGTGAGCACGATCGTCGCGCCGATGGCGGCCACGCCGGCCAGGATCAACAGGCGGGTGCGCCCGTCGCGCCAGCGAGCGCCCATCGCCACGAGCACCAGCAGGCACATCAGCGCCGGCCACACGCCGCGGCTGCCGGTGAGCACGATGGTCACGCAGCCGGCCACCAGCGCCGGCACCACCCACACCCAGCGCCCGAGGGGGCGGCAGAACACCGCCAGCACCATCAGCATCAGCACGATGTCGGCCAGCACGATGGCGTTGGTCCAGCCCTCGGCGCGCGGGTCGCCCCGCGCCACCTGCACCACCGCCAGCGCCAGCGCGGCGAAGATGCCGGTGATCGCGCCGCGCCACAGCCACAGCATGCGCGGCTGCATCGCGTACACCCACAGCGCCGCCCACGGCAGCACGACGAAGCGCGAGCGGTTGTCCACGTCCTTGAGCCCATGCTCGAACAGCAGCACCGACCACAGCGACATCAGCAGCACCGCCACCATCAGCAGGCACAGCGCGCGCAGGTTCACGCCCATGCCGGGCACGCTTTGGCGCAACGCGCGCGCCCCCAGCACGCTGGTGCCCAGCAGGCACAACCCGAACGGCAGCAGGCCGCTGGGCATGGCCACCACGAACGCGGCAAGGGCGAAGATGCCGAACTCCGCCACGCCGCCCAGGCGCCGCGCATGACTGGCGTCGGCCAGCGCAGGCAGTTCCGGTGGCGTGGGATGAAGAATCGTCATTGCAGCCCGGGCAGGATCGGAGAGGCGGCCATCATCGTCAGGCAATTACGAACGGCAGCTAAGTCGCGGCGGCGTGTGAAGGGAAACGGGCGTTGCTTCACATCCCGCGGCCTAAGCGGCGTTGAGGCACGGCCCATGAAAACGATTTTCCGGGCAAACACTACCGGCGGGTGGCACCGGACTGCATCACTCCACATCGACATTGCCCTGCTCGCGGCGTTCACGCGCCAGTTCCTCCGCCGAGGGGATGCAAGGACCCACCACGGCCGCCGCGGGCACCAGCCACCAACGCCGCCGGTTCGCCACCCCGACCACCTGCGCGCGTGCGCGGTCGATACAGGCCTGCATCGCCGGCTCCTGCACCAGCAGCCAGCGCGTTGCGGGCTGCGCGGCCTGCCAGGCCACGGCGCGGCGCAGCTGTTCGTCCCACAGCACCTTGAAGCCGAACGTTACCGCCGGCCGGTCGGCCATCAGCAGGTTCTGCTCCTTCCACGCCACCAGCCCGAGTTCGGCCTGCGGGCCGATGCGGCGCCCGGTCTCGCGCATCACGCCGCGCGCGGAGCTGGAATCGTTGAGCAGGGGATAGCCGATGAGGCCATAGATGACCCACACCACGCCGAACAACGAGAGCAGCGCGAACACCGCGCCGCGCACCCGCAACCACGCCAGCATCGCCACGCCCCAGCCGCCGCAGGCGAGCAGCACCCAGGCCAGGGCGGCGGCGACCGCCCCGTCGGCGCCGCGCTGCTCGAGCAGCCGGCGCTCGAACGCCGGCTCGCCCCACAGCATCGACAAACCACCGGCCAGGCAGACGAGCGACAACACGGCGGTAAACGTCCACAGCAGCCGCTGCGGCCCGCGCTGACGCAGCAGCCCCGGCAGCAGCGGGGCCAGCGCCAGGCAGAACATCGGCAGCGCCGGCAGGATGTAGACGTCGCGCTTGCCGCTGGGGATGGAGAAGAACACCACCACCAGCAGCCACCACGCCAGCGGCAGCAGGTAGCGTGCGTCGCGCCGGCGCAGGCGCCGCCACCACGCCGGGATCGCCCACGGCAACGCGAGGATCACCGGGATCCACATCGTCGCCATGGTGGCGAAGTGGTACCAGAACGGCTGCGGGTGGTCCCAGGACTGCGCGTAGCGCTTGGCGGTCTGCCGGAACAGGATGTCGTTGAGGTAGATGCGATATTCCGGCTCGCCCGACGCCAGCGCGGTGACCACCACCGGCACCAGCCAGGCCGCGATCGGCAACAGGAAAGCCAGCGGCCCCCACCAGAAGCGCGGATCGCGCACGTGCAGCCGCACGCGCGGCCAGCCCGCCGCCGCGGCGAGGGCGGCGGGCAGCAGCATCAGCAGCGCCAGCACGCCCACGCCCTTGGTGATCACGCCGATGCCGGCGAAGCACCAGCCCGCCGCCCACCAGCGCCAGTGCGGGCCCAGCAGCAGGTGGCGCAGCAGGCCGTAATTGGCCAGGGTGATGAAGCACACCACCAACGGGTCGATCTGCGCCTTCTTGGCCTGGAAGGTGAAGTGCAGGGTGAACAGCAGTGCCCACGCCGCGTACAGGCCGACGCGGCGCGTCCACAGCCGGCGGCCCAGGTCGTAGACGCAGGCCAGCGTGCCCAGCGCGGCCAGCAGCGAAGGCAGCAGGAACGCCACGCGCCAGTCGCGCAGCACGGTGTAGAAGGTGGCCTGCAGCCACATCAGCATCGGCGGCTTGTCCGAGTACAACTCGATGCCGCGATGCGGGAAGAGCCAGTTGCCGCTCTCCACCATCTGCTTGGCGACCAGCGCAAAACGCGGCTCGTCCGAGGGCCATGGATCCCGCATCCCCAGGCCCGCGCCGATCACCAGCAGCGCGGTGATGGCCAGCAGCCAGAACTCCCTGGAATTCGTCCTTTTCATGGGGCGCCATGATAGCGGCGCAGATCAGGATGTCTTCAGCAATTTCGCGTAGTAGAAGCCATCGCGCGCCTGCTCGCCGGGCAGGCGCTGGCGGCCGGCACCGGCGGCGTGGCCGAACGTCGCATCCAGCGGCTGCACCGCCACGCCGTCGGTGCGCGCGATGAAGCGCGCGATCTGCTGTTCGTTCTCCCTGCGCAGCAGCGAGCACGTGGTGTAGAGCAGATACCCGCCCGGACGCAGCACGCGCCATGCGGCGTCCAGCAGCCGCGCCTGCACGCCGAGCAACGCGTCCACGTCCTCGGCGCGGCGATGCAGCAGCACGTCGGGCTGGCGGCGCACGATGCCGGTGGCCGAGCACGGGGCATCGAGCAGCACGGCGTCGAACGCCGCGCCGTCCCACCAGCCATCGGGCTGGGCGGCATCGGCGGCGATGACCTGCGCGCCTTCGGCCACCCCGGTGCGCGCCAAAGTCTCGGCCACGCGGCGCAGGCGGCGCGGGTCGATGTCCAGCGCGGTGAGCCGCAGGCCCGGCTCGCGTTCGAGCAGGTGCGCGGCCTTGCCGCCGGGCGCGGCGCAGGCATCGAGCACGCGCAGGCCGGGCGCCAGGTCGAACAGGTCGGCGACCTGCTGGGCGGAGCCATCCTGCACGGAGACGGCGCCGGTGGTGAAGCCGGGCAACTGCGCCACCGGCATCGGCTCGCCCAGGCGCACGCCGTCGGCCAGGCCGTCACCGGCGTGGGCGGCGATGCCGGCTTCGGCGAGCAGGTCCAGGTAGGCCTCGCGCGTGGACTGGCGGCGGTTCACCCGCAGCCACATCGGCGCCGGTTCGGCGCTGGCCTGGAAGATCGCATCGGCCTGCGCGCCCCAGTCCCGGCGTACTTCCTCGCGCAGCCACTGCGGCCAGCCAGCGTCGGCCGCCACGGCCGGCAGGCCTTCGCGCTGGGCGCGGCGCAGCACCGCATTGACCATGCCCGCCTGGCGCGGCCGGCCCAGCGCGCGGCAGGCATCGACGGTGGCCGAGAGCGCGGCGTGCGCCGGCAGCGCGAGCGCGTCCAGCTGGGCCAGGCCGGCCAGCAGCAGGCCCTTGAGGTCGGCGTCTCGGCGGCCCGGCGGGCGCTCCAGCCATTGCGCCAGCGCCGCCTCGTAGGCCGGGCGGCGGCGCAGCGCGGCAAAGCAGATCGCCTCGACCAGCGCGCGGTCGCGCGGTTCGCCCAGGCCCGGCAACACGGCGGCGAATTCGGCCTTGAGCGAGCGCCCCTGGCCGATCACCGCGGCCAGGATGCGCGCGGCGGCGACGCGCGGGGCGACGCCGGCCGGGGCGGGTGCGCCGCTCATCGAGCGAAGCCGGCCAGGTCGCGGCGTGCGTTGAGGTAGTCGGCGGCGGTCACCGGCTTGCCGCCTTCGCGCTGCACCACGCGCAGGCGCAGCACGCCCTCGCCGCAGGCCACGTCCAGCCCCCCGCGCGAAGCGCGCAGCAGGCTGCCGGGCGGGCGGTCGTGGGTTTCATCGACGGCTACCGCGCCATGGATGCGCAGGCGCTCGCCCGCCAGCATCGCCTCGGCGACCGGCCACGGCACGAAGGCGCGCACCTTGCGCGCCAGCGCGGCGGCCGGCTGCGCCCAGTCCAGCCGCGCCTCGGCCTTGTCGAGCTTGTGCGCGTAGGTCACCCCTACGGCCGGCTGCGGCTGCGCCACCGGGCTCAGGCCCACGCGCAGCAGGCCCAGGCCATCGGCCAGTACCTGCGCGCCGAGTTCGGCCAGGCGGTCGTGCAGTTGGCCGCCGGTGTCTTGCGGACCGATCGGGGTGTGCTGGGACAGCAGCACCGGCCCGGTGTCCAGGCCGGCCTCCATTTGCATCAGGCACACGCCGCTCTCGGTATCGCCGGCCTCGATGGCGCGCTGGATCGGCGCGGCGCCGCGCCAGCGCGGCAGCAGCGAGGCATGCACGTTCCAGCAACCGTAGGTCGGGATGGCCAGCACCTTCTTGGGCAGGATCAGCCCGTAGGCGACCACGATCAGGATGTCCGGCTGCAGCGCGGCCAGCTGCGCCTGGGCCTCGGGCGTGCGCAGGGTGTCGGGCTGGTAGACCGGGATGCCGCGCGAGACGGCTTCGAGCTTGACCGGCGAAGGGGTCAGGCCGCGGCCACGGCCGGCGGGGCGGTCGGGCTGGGTATAGACCGCCTCCACTTCATTGTGGCGGGCGGCCGCGCGCAGCGACGGCACGGCGAATTCCGGCGTACCGGCAAAGACGATTCTCATGGACGGCGGGGGCTCCGTGGGGCGGGGGCGCGAGGGCCGGCCGGGAGGCCGGTGCGCGAGTGCCCGTCCCCCCGGTGCGCGTCAGGCGACGTGCTTGCGCTGCTTGGCCAGCTTCTTGCGCACCATCTCGCGCTTGAGCGGCGAGAGGTAGTCGATGAACAGCTTGCCTTCCAGGTGGTCCATCTCGTGCTGGATGCACACCGCCAGCAGGCCGCCGGTGGTCAGTTCCTGCGGCTGGCCCTGGCGGTCCAGGAAGCGCACGGTGATGGTGTCGGCGCGGGTCACGTCGGCGAAGATGCCCGGCACGGACAGGCAGCCCTCCTGGTAGACCTGGCCCCCGTCCTGCGCGGTGATCTGCGGGTTGATGAACACCATCGGGGCATTCTTCTCCTCGCTGATGTCGATGACCATGAAGCGCTTGTGGACATCCACCTGGCTGGCGGCCAGGCCGATGCCCGGCGCGTCGTACATGGTCTGGAACATGTCGTCGAGCAGGGTCTGGAAGCCGGGCGTGGTCACCTCGGCGGCGTCGACCAGGGCGGCCTTGGTGCGCAGCCGGGGGTCGGGAAATTCAAGAATGGGGAGTAGGGCCATGGCGATACCCGAGGTGGGGACGCCGGAACAATCCGGCAAGACGTCCCAATTCTAGCGCCAACGCTTGCGCTTCGCCCCGGTATCTGAACTATAGTGCGCGAACCTGTTGGGGAATCAGGCAGAGCGCAATCATGTTCAACCGAATTCGTACGGTCGTCGCCGTGGCGATGCTGACCGTCGCGACCTACGCCGCTGCCGTGGAAATGGCCGGCGACCACCCGGATACCTATGTCGTCAAGAAGGGCGACACGCTGTGGGATATCGCGGGCAAGTTCCTGAAAAAGCCGTGGCTGTGGCCGGAGATCTGGCAGGCCAACCCGCAGGTGCACAACCCGCACCTGATCTACCCGGGCGACGTGCTGAGCCTGGCCTACCTGGACCGCGTCGGCGTCAAGCCGGGCCCGCGCCAGGAAGCGCCGATCAACGCCATTCCGCTGGCGGACATCGAGCCGTTCCTGAAGAACCTGCGCATCACCGACGAGTTCAAGAGCCTGCCCTACGTGGTGAGCCTGGAGGACAGCCGCCTGCGTGCCAGCGCCGGCCAGGTGGCCTACGTGGTGAAGCTGGACAACGCCCAGGTCGGCCAGCAGTACGCGGTGTTCCGCCCGACGCTGAGCTACGCGCTGCCGCGCCACAACGAAGACCTGCAGCCCAACGGCGATACCCTCGCCGGCTCCGGCAGCCTGTGGAAGACCTACGTCGCCCCGAGCACCCGCCGCGAGTTCCTCGGCTACGAGATGGCGCAGGTCAACGTCGGCACCGTGACCCGCCTGGCCTCGGCCCCCGGCCAGGCCACCTCGCTGCTGCTGCAGGACAGCGGCCGCGAAGTGCGGCCCGGCGACCGCCTGATGCCGCTGGAAGCCCGTCCGTACGACCTGCAGTTCATCCCGCATCCGCCGGCCCCGCAGGCCGCCGAGACCGAACTGCGCGTGCTCGCCGTCGCCGACGCGTTCACCGCGGCCGGCCCGCGCGACGTGATCGCCATCTCCGGCGGCGCGCGCGAGGGTATCGACAACGGCACCGTCTTCTCGCTGTGGCGCAACAGCCGCCGCGTCAACGACCGCGTCGAGCACTCGCTCATCTCGCGCGCCGACGACGGCTTCGGCGGCGGTAGCAGCACCGTCGGCGTGCCGGAGGAATACGCCGCCCACGCGATGGTGTTCCGCACCTTCGACAAGGTGAGCTACGCGCTGGTGATGGAAGGCGTGAAGCCGGTGAAGGTGGGCTACAACGTGCGTCATCCCGACGCGCAGTAACGGCCTTTCCCGATCCGCACTGAAAACGGCGCCCTAGGGCGCCGTTTTCGCATGCGCGCCACGCTGCGCGGATGATCGACGATGCCCTGCCCCTTCGCGCGGAAGAACACGATGCCTGGCTGGCGCTGGTGCTGGCCGGCGGCGCCATCGCGCCGCGCCAGCGCCTGATCGCCGTGCACCGAAGCGCCGCGGCCGCGCGCGCGGCCGGTCCCGCGGCCTGGCTCGCGGCGGGCTGCGACGAGGCCCAGCGCGCCGCACTGGCACGGCCCGCGCCCGACGCCCTGCAACAAGCGCGGCGTTGGCTGGCGGCGCCGGGCCACCACCTGATCGGCTGGGACGACCCACGCTACCCGCCGCTGCTGCGCGAATCGCCCCAGCCGCCGCTGGCCTTGTTCGTGGACGGCGAACCGGCGCTGCTGGCGCATCCCGGCGTGGCCATCGTGGGGAGCCGCCGGCCCACCGCGGGCGGGCGCGACCACGCCGGCGAGTTCGCCGCCTTGCTCGCGCGGGCGGGGCTGGCGGTGGTGAGCGGGCTGGCGGCGGGCATCGACGCGGCCGCCCACGAAGCGGCGCTGGCGCAGGCGCAGGGCCTGACCGTCGCCGTGCTGGGCACCGGGCCCGACAGGCCCTATCCCACCCGCCACGCCGCCTTGCAGGCACGCATCGCCGGCGCGGGCGCGGTGGTGAGCGAATATCCGCCCGGCACGGCCGCGCGCGCCGGCCAGTTCCCGGCGCGCAACCGCATCGTCGCCGGGCTGACGCTTGGCACGCTGGTGGTGGAGGCCGCGCATCGCTCCGGCGCGCTAATCACCGCGCGGCTGGCCGGGGAGGCGGGCCGCGAGGTCTTCGCGGTGCCCGGGTCGATCCACAACCCGATGGCGCGCGGCTGCCACCGGCTGATCCGCGATGGCGCCGTGCTGGTCGAGTCCGCCGAGGAGGTGCTGGCCGTGCTCGGGCCGCTGGCGGCGGCCCATCTGGCCCCCTTGCGCGGCCTCTCCGCAGCCCCCATTGAGAGCCCCGGACGCGATACGGGCCCGCCCCCACGGCCCGCCAACCCCGACTACCAGCGCTTGTGGCAGGCGCTGGGCCACGACCCCATCCCTATGGATTCATTGGTTCAGCGCACCGGATTGACGGCCGCCGCGCTGTCCTCCATGCTGCTGGCCATGGAACTGGAAGGAAGGGTGGTGGTCCGTCACGGCCGCTACATGCGCTACCCCTAGTTTCTTCACCTCCACAGCGTCTCGCGACGCAGGCCGAGGGGCAATGAAAGAGAGCATTCTCGACGTACTGCTTTACCTGTTCGAACACTACTTCAGCGAGGACGCCGACCTCGTCCGCGACCGGGATTCGCTCCAGAACGGCCTGATCCAGGCCGGCTTCAGTCCCTCCGAAATCAGCAAGGCCTTCGACTGGCTCGACGCGCTCGCCGACCAGCGTCCCAGCGTGGCGCAGCCGCGCGTGGACGGCCCGGTGCGCGTGTATCACGGCCCGGAGCTGGACAAGCTCGATATCGAATGCCGCGGCTTCCTGCTGTTCCTGGAACAGCACGGCATCCTGGATGCCGACCAGCGCGAACTGGTCCTGGACCGCGCCATGGCGCTGGACCAGGACGAGCTGGATCTGGACGACCTCAAGTGGGTCATCCTGATGGTGCTGTTCAACCAGCCGGGCGCCGAAGCGGCCTACGCCTGGATGGAAACCCAGATGTTCGTGGACGAGCCCGAGCCCGTACACTGACCGCTTCCACGCAACGGAAGCACAGGGGAAGCGGGCGATGAGCGAGTGGTATTACGCCGAAGGCAACCGGCAGCGGATCGGCCCGCTGCCGGACGAGAACCTGGTCGAGCTGTATCGCTCCGGCCGCATCGGGCTGGATACGCTGGTGTGGCGCGAAGGCCTGGCGCAATGGCGGCCGCTGAGTGATTTCGCCGACGAACTCGCGCTGCCCGCCCCGGCCGACGGCCATCCGCCGCCGCTGCCCTTCGGCGCCGCCGCACCGGGCGCTGCCGCCGCTCCCCCCACCCCTACCCCGGTCGCGCCGCGCAAGGGGCTTTCCGGCTGCGCGATCGTCGCGATCGTGCTGGCGGTGGTGGGCGTGCTGAGCCTTGCGGTGATCGGCATCCTGGCGGCCATTGCCGTGCCGGCCTACCAGGAGTACGTGCTGCGCGCCAAGGTCAGCGCCGGCTATGCCGACGTCGCGCCGCTGCGCGCCGAGGTCGAGCAGTTCCATGCCACCGAGCAGCGCTGCCCGGTGAACGGCGAAGGCAACTTCGGTACGCCGGAGAGCTATGCGCAGCTGCAGATCGGCAGCGTGCGCATCGGTCGCTTCGACAACGGCCATTGCGGCGTGGAAGCGGTGTTCTCGGTGCCGGGCCAAGCCAAGCTGGACGGCAAGGCCCTGTGGCTGGACCTGGACCCCGAGTCGGGCCAGTGGCACTGCAGCTCGGAAATCGACGACAAGTACCTGCCCCACGAGTGCCGCGGCTGAAGCCGCGGCCGCCAACAAGGACACGTTGAACGCGATGACGCAGTGGTTCTACGCCGATGCTGCCGGGATGCAGCAAGGACCGGTCGAGGCCGAGGCGCTGCTGGCCCGCTACGCCGCCGCCGACATCACGCCGGCCTCGCTGGTGTGGCGCGAAGGCCTGGCCGGCTGGCTGCCCTTGTCCGCCGTGGCCGCCGAGTTGGGGCTGGCCGAAGCCGACCTACCCGCAGTGGAGACCCCCGCCGGAGCGGTGCCCCTGCCGGTCGGGCCGGCCGACATCGTCTACGCCGGCTTCTGGCGACGCACGGCGGCCAACATCATCGACGGCTTGGCCGTGGCCCTGGTCGTGCTGCCGTTCACCCTGCCGATGATCTTCGCCGCCGGTTTCGCCACCGAAGCCGGCCACCCGTTCGGGATGTTCTTCGCGCAGTTGGGCGTGCAACTGTTCGTGCTCATCGCCACCGTCCTGTATTTCGCCTGCTTCCACGCCTCGCGGCTGATGGCCTCGCCGGGCAAGCTCGCGGTGGGCATCAAGGTGGTGCGCCCCGACGGCCAGCGCTTGAACTTTGGTCGTAGCGTGGGCCGCGGCTTTGCCTATTACCTGAGCTACTTCACCCTTTACATCGGCTTCCTGATCGCTGCCTTCACCGAACGCAAGCAGGCCCTGCACGACCTGATCTGCGACACCCTGGTGGTGGACCGTTGGGCCTTCACTGACGAGCCGCAGCGGCAAACCCGCGGCCTGGACGTGGTGTCGATCGTGATCCTGGCCATCTACGGGCTGATCCTGCTGCTGCTCCTGCTGGCGCTGGCCGCGGTCGCCGCGATGGCCCTGGCCGGGGCCCTGCACTGAGCGTCCTGGCGCCCGGTCCGGCTTGACACGACCGTGCCCGGCGTGATTCCACTATCGGGACGCCCGGGGCCGAGCCCCGGGCGTTGCCGTCTGGGAAGCGGCCCGTGCTTCCCTCCACCGGCCAATTAGGCCACCCTACCCGCCCCCGGGCTCCCCGGCCCCAGACATCGCCACCATGCCCAAGCACCTGCTCATCGTCGAATCGCCCGCCAAGGCCAAGACGATCAACAAATACCTCGGCAAGGACTTCACCGTCCTGGCCTCGTATGGGCATGTGCGCGACCTCGTCCCCAAGGAAGGCGCGGTCGACCCGGACAACGGCTTCGCGATGCGCTACGACCTCATCGAGAAGAACGAGAAGCACGTGGAGGCGATCGCCAAGGCGGCGAAGGGGGCCGACGACATCTTCCTGGCGACCGACCCGGACCGCGAGGGCGAGGCGATCAGCTGGCACATTGCCGAGATCCTGAAAGAGCGCGGGCTGCTGAAGGACAAGCCGATGCAGCGCGTGGTCTTCACCGAGATCACCCCGCGCGCCATCAAGGAAGCCATGCAGCAGCCGCGCGCCATCGCCGGCGACCTGGTCGATGCCCAGCAGGCGCGCCGCGCGCTGGACTACCTGGTGGGCTTCAACCTGTCGCCGGTGCTGTGGCGCAAGGTGCAGCGCGGCCTGTCCGCCGGCCGCGTGCAGTCGCCGGCGCTGCGCATGATCGTCGAGCGCGAGGAGGAGATCGAAGCCTTCATCGCGCGCGAATACTGGAGCATCGACGCCGAGTGCGCGCATCCGTCGCAGCGCTTCAACGCGCGGCTGATCAAGCTGGACGGCCAGAAGTTCGAGCAGTTCACCATCACCGACGGCGACACCGCCGAAGCCGCGCGCGCGCGCATCCAGCAGGCCGCCCAGGGCCGCCTGCACGTCACCGACGTGGCGAGCAAGGAGCGCAAGCGCCGCCCGGCCCCGCCGTTCACCACCTCCACGCTGCAGCAGGAAGCCTCGCGCAAGCTCGGCTTCACCACGCGCAAGACGATGCAGGTGGCGCAGAAACTGTACGAAGGCGTGGCGATCGGCGACGAGGGCACCGTCGGCCTGATCAGCTACATGCGTACCGACTCGGTGAACCTCTCGCAGGATGCCCTGGCCGAGATCCGCGACGTCATCGCGCGCGACTACGGCACCGCCTCGCTGCCGGACAAGCCGAACACCTACACCACCAAGTCGAAGAACGCGCAGGAAGCGCACGAAGCCGTGCGCCCCACCTCGGCGCTGCGCACGCCCGCGCAGGTGTCGCGCTACCTGTCCGACGACGAGCGCCGCCTGTACGAGCTGATCTGGAAGCGCGCCGTGGCCTGCCAGATGATTCCCGCCACGCTCAACACCGTGAGCGTGGACCTGGCCGCCGGCAGCGACCACGTGTTCCGCGCCAGCGGCACCACCGTGGTGGTCCCCGGCTTCCTGGCCGTCTACGAGGAAGGCAAGGACACCAAGACCGCCGAGGACGACGACGAAGGCCGCAAGCTGCCGGCGATGAAGCCGGGCGACAGCGTGCCGCTGGAGCGCGTGCTCACCGAGCAGCACTTCACCCAGCCGCCCCCGCGCTACACCGAAGCGGCGCTGGTCAAGGCGCTGGAGGAGTACGGCATCGGCCGTCCGTCCACCTATGCCTCGATCATCCAGACCCTGCTGTTCCGCAAGTACGTGGAAATGGAAGGCCGCAGCTTCCGCCCGACCGACGTCGGCCGCGCGGTGTCCAAGTTCCTGTCCGGCCATTTCACCCAGTACGTGGACTACGACTTCACCGCCAAGCTCGAGGACGAGCTGGACGCCGTCTCGCGCGGCGAGGAGGAGTGGATCCCGCTGATGGAGAAGTTCTGGGGCCCGTTCAAGGAACTGGTCGAGGACAAGAAGGACTCGCTGGACAAGACCGACGCGGGCAGCGTGCGCGTGCTTGGCACCGACCCGGAAAGCGGAAAGGAAGTGAGTGCGCGCATCGGCCGGTTCGGCCCGATGGTGCAGATCGGCACGGTGGAGGACGAGGAGAAGCCCAAGTTCGCCTCTCTGCGCCCGGGCCAGAGCATCTACTCCATCAGCCTGGACGACGCGCTGCAGCTGTTCCTGATGCCGCGCGCGCTGGGCGAGGACAAGGGCGAGCCGGTGAGCGTGGGCATCGGGCGTTTTGGCCCGTTCGCGCGCCGCGGCAGCACCTATGCCTCGCTGAAGAAGGAAGACGATCCGTACACGATCGACCTGGCGCGGGCCATCTTCCTGATCGAAGAGAAGGAAGAGATCGCGCGCAACCGCATCATCAAGGAATTCGACGGCAGCGACATCCAGGTGCTGAACGGCCGTTTCGGCCCGTACCTGAGCGATGGCAAGCTCAACGGCAAGATCCCGAAGGATCGCGAGCCGGCCTCGTTGACGCTGGAAGAAGCGCAGAAGCTGATGGAAGAGACCGGCAAGCCGGTGCGCAAGGGTTTCGGCGCGAAGAAGGCCGCCAGCAAGGTCGCCAAGAAGGCGGCCGAGCCCAAGGCCAAGGCCCCGGCGAAGAAAGCGGCGGCCAAGAAGGCGCCCGCCAAGAAGGCGGCGACGAAGAAGGCTGCGGCGAAGAAGGCCCCTGCCAAGAAGGCGGCCAAGAAGACGGTAGTGAAGAAAGCCGGTTGACCGGGCGGCCACGCTGCCCACCACCCGCCGAGGGAACGTGATGGAAGAGCTTTCGCTGGCAGGCGCCGTCTCCACGCTGCAGCAGGGGGGCGTCATCGCCTATCCGACCGAGGCCGTATGGGGCCTGGGCTGCGACCCCCGCCAACGTGGCGCGGTGATGCGCCTGCTCGAACTCAAGCGCCGCCCCGCCTCCAAGGGCGTGATCGTGGTGGCGGCGAGCCTGGAACCCCTGCGTCCCTGGCTGGACCTGGCCGCCTTGCCGGCCGACCGCCTGGCCGACGTGCTGGGCAGCTGGCCGGGCCCGCACACCTGGGTGTTGCCCGCCAGCGAGCATGCCCCGTCCTGGGTGACGGGCGACCACGCCAGCCTGGCCGTGCGGATCAGCGCGCACCCGCTGGTGACGCGCCTGTGCCAGGCGTGGCAGGCGCCACTGGTTTCGACGAGCGCGAATCTGGCGGGGCATCCGCCTGCGCGCAAGCGCGAGGAACTCGACGCTGCCCTGTTGCAGGCGATCGACGGCGTACTGGACGGCGAGACGGGCGGATTGGCCCAGCCGACCCAGATCCGCGTGGCGATGACGGGTGAAGTGTTGAGGGACTGAGGTCTCGGGGCGCGCCCACAACGCGACGCCGACGCACTCAACCCTCCCACCCTACCCTCTCCCCATCTCCTTCTTGCACTTCGCATCGCGGCTGAAGCCGTACCGTCGTTGCAGAGCGCATCCACCGATTCAGCTGTTGCCCTCCGATCATGGAGACCTGAAGGGTCTGCGGGGGCGGGGCCCCTTTCGGGACCGTAGGCGACATGGATGTCGCCTACGAGCCTCCATGGATGGATTCACGGCGTGTCCCGAAAGGGCCCCGTCCCCGCAGGCCGTGCAAGACCAACGCGAGCCGATCCACATCGAAGGCCAAAAAACCAACCCCGAGGCAGCCACAAAAAAAAGCCGGCCGCCAGGCCAAAAACCCCCCACACCAAGGCGTAGCATCCCCAAAAAAACCGGCCCACACCCAGGGCCCCCCAGGAGGACCGCCATGAAAGTGCATCGCGCCACGTTCGTCGTCCTGCTTGCCAGCCTCACCGTAGCCACCCGCGCCGCCGAGCCCCCGGCCCCTTCGCCTGAGCAGCAGGCCATGATGCAGGCCTGGGAGCGCGCCGCCCGCCTCGGCCCCGAACACCAGCGCCTGGCCGAGCAACTGGCCGGCACCTGGACCACCCGCCAGAGCATGTGGATCGACGACAAGACCCCGCCTGCCCTGTCCGCCGGCCGCTCGGTGCACACCCCCATCCTGGGCGGCCGCCAGATCCGCTTCGACTTCAAGGGCGACTTCCAAGGCCAACCGTTCGAAGGCACCGGCCTGATGGGCTACGACAACGTCGCCGGCCACTACGTGGGTACGTGGACGGACAGCACGGTGACCGGCATCGTGGTCGGCGAAGGCCGGTACGACCCCGCCACGCGCACCTACACCCTGCGCGACGTCATGAGCGACCCGATGCACCCCGGCAAGCAGGCGACCATGCGCGAGACCCTGCAGGTCGTGGACGCCGACCACCTCGTGCAGGAAATGTTCGACCAGCACGACGGCCGCGAAGTACGCATACTTCGGGTGGAGTACACGAGGGAGCGCTGACGTCGATGAAGCCCCTGCTGACCCTGTTCCTCTCGGTCGGCTTGGCCGCGCCCGCCGGCGCGGCCGACACCGCGCCGAACGTGCGCATCTACCGCTGCGTGGGCAGCAACGGCGCCATCGCGCTGCAGGACGCGCCGTGCACGAAGGGCCAGCAGCAGGTCATCGACATGCAGCGCCCGCAGGATCCCCCGCCACGCCGGATCAGCACGGACGACGTGCCCGCGGCCGCCGCGCCTTCGCAGCAAGCCCCGCGCGAGATACGCATCATCCAGACGCCCGCGCCGCAGCCCATGTACGAATGCATCACCGAGGACGGCCAGCGCTACACCAGCGATACGCCAGACGGTAACCCCCGCTGGGTGCCGACGTGGACCTACGCCTACGCCGGCGGGCGCCCACGGCCACCGGGCCCGCGCCCGCCGCAGGGCGGCCCGCCCGACGGCGGCCACCGCCCACCACCGCCAGGGCCTCGCCCGGGCGGCGCGGTGATCGTGCCCTATGGCAGCGTGCAGATCCGCGACGAGTGCCACGCCCTGCCGCAACGCGAGGTGTGTTCGCGCCTGAGCGATCGCCGCTGGGACATCATCCGCCGCTACAACAGCGCCCTGCAGAGCGAGCGCGAACAGCTCACGCGCGAACAGCGTGGCATCGACGCGCGCCTGGAACAGGATTGCGGCGGCACATGAAATGGCTGCTGGCGTGCCTGCTCGCGCTGGCGTGGCCGGCCGCCGCGCAGCAGATCGTGATCTATCGCTGCACCGATGCCCAGGGCCAGCTCGCGGTGCAGAACCAGCCGTGTCCGAAAGGCACCCGGCAGGAGAAGCGCACGATGCAAACCCCCGCGGCCGCGCCCCTGCCGCCGCCGCCCTCGCCGGTCGCCCCGCCGCCGATCCCGCAGGCGCCGCCGGAGGCGAAGGCCGAACCCCCGCCTTCGACACCCCCACCCCCGGTGGTCGAGAAGCCGGCGCCGCCGGCGCTCTATGCCTGCAAACGTCGCGACGACACCCGCTACCTCACCCAGGACCTGTCCAATGCCAGCTACTGCGTGCCGCTGCAGGTCACCGGGCTGGATGGCAACCCGCGCACCGGCGCGGGCGAGGCCTGCGAAGTGGTGAAGGACACCTGCGAGCCCGTCGCCGATGACCAGCTGTGCACCGCCTGGCAGCAACGCGTGGAGGAAGCCGAAACGCACTGGCGCTTCGCCACGCCCGAACACGCGGCCCTGCTGCAGCAGGAATATGCACGCGTGCGCGAACTCGTCGCCGCCAGCCGTTGCGCCGATGGCGCCGCCCCGGCAACGGCGAATCAGAACCCGTAGCGCAGGAAACCGCCATCCACGGCGATGCATTCGCCGGTGATGTAGCTCGAGGCCGGCAGGCACAGGAACGCCACCGCGGCGGCCACCTCCTCCGGCTCGCCGATGCGGCGCATGGGCGTGCGTTCCAGCACCTGCTCGTAGTAATCGGGGTCGGACAATGGCCCGGACGTGCGCCGCGTGCGGATGTACCACGGCGCTACCGCGTTGACGCGCACGCCATCCTCGGCCCACTCGGCGGCGAGGTTGCGGGTCATCTGGTGCATGGCCGCCTTGCTCATGCCGTAGGGCGCGCCGCTGCGCACATGGGTCAGGCCGGAGACGCTGCCGACGTTGACGATCGCCGAGTTCGCATGCCGGGTCAGCAGCGGATGCGCGTAGCGCGAGAGCTCGAACGCCGAGTAGAGGTTGGTCTCGAAGATGCCTCGCCACTCGTCCTCGGTGTAGTCCACCGCCGCGCGGGTGACGTTGCCGCCGGCGTTGTTGATGAGCAGGTGCAGGCCGTCGACGTGGTCCTCGACCCAGTCCAGCACCGCGCGGCGGTCCTCCTCGTCGCTGACATCGGCCGACAGCCCGTGCAGCGCGCGCGCGGGAAACTCGTCCTGCAGTTCGTCGCGCACCTGCTCGAGCATGTCGGCATCGCGCGCCACCATCAGCACGTCGGCCCCGAGGCCGAGCAGTTCGCGGGTGATGGCCAGCCCGATGCCGGCGCTGGCGCCGGTGATCAGCGCGGTCTGCCCATCCAGTCGCCAACGTTGCTCTGCCACGCGTGTCTCCCCTGCGATGTGGTGCGCGGATGCGCGCCGTCTACGGGGTTAGGATACCCCCACGCTCCCGGGAGGCCATGACCATGAAGCCACGCAAGCTGCTTGTCCCCTGCCTGGCCGTCGCCCTGCTCGGCGCCTGCTCGCGCCCGCCACCGGCGCCGACCGAACAACGACCCGAGCCGCAGGCCACCGCGCTGCGCGATGCGGTGAACGCGCCGCTGGACAAGGCCAAGGGCGTGCAGGCCACGGCCGATGCGGCCGCGGCCCAGCAGGAGGCCGATATCGACGCGGCGACGCAGTAGGCACCCGCGCGCGTGCCGCGCGGCGAATGCCGCGAACAAGAACGCCGGCCCGAAGGCCGGCGTTTTCGTCATGCCACCTGCGCGCTTACAGGCCGCAGAAGCAGTACGCCAGCGCCTTGACCGGCGGCCCGCCGGCCTTGGCCTGCTGCACCGCGTCCTCGGCGAAACGCAGCTGCGTGTCGACCTCCGGCAGCGTGCGCGCCAGCATCGCCCGGCCCAGGCCGGATTCGCCCAGCGCCCACGCACCGGCGCGGCTGCCGGCAAAGCCACTCACGAACTGCGCGAACGGCGTGGCCTGCTTCTCGATGTAGCGCACGCGGAACTTGTCCTTGCCCAGCTTGGCGCGCGAGGCGGCATCGGCGATGGCCGCCTTCATTCCGCCCAGCTCGTCCACCAGCCCGCGCTCCTTCGCCTGCGCGCCGCTCCACACGCGGCCACGGGCGATCTTGTCGATCGCCTCCACCGGCTGCTTGCGTGCCTGCGCGACCTTGCCGGTGAAATCGGCATAGCCCTTGTTGATGACCGATTGGATCAGCTGGCCCACCGCCGGGTCCATCGGCTTGGAGATGTCGAACGCACCGGCGAAGCGGGTGGTGCCCACGCCGTCGGTGTGCACGCCGATCTTGTCCAGCGTGCGGGTGAGGTTGGGGATCAGCCCGAAGATGCCAATGGAACCGCTGATGGTCGACGGGTCGGCATAGATGCGGTCGGCATTCATGCTGATCCAATAACCGCCGGAGGCAGCCAGGTCGCCCATCGAGACCACCACCGGCTTGCCGGCGGCCTGCAGGCCCACCACCTCGCGGCGGATCTGCTCGGAGGCGAACACCTCGCCGCCGGGCGAATCCACGCGCAGCACCACCGCCTTGACGTCCTCGTCCTCGCGCGCGGCGCGCAGCAGCGCCGCGGTCGATTCGCCGCCGATGCGGCCGGCCGGCTGGTCGCCCGCGCTGATCTCGCCGGCCGCCACCACCACCGCCACCTGCGGACGCGAATCCACCGGCGAGCGGCGCGTGTCCAACTGCGCCAGATAGGTGTCCAGGTCGACGTTGCGGAAGCCGGCATCGGCGTCCTTGTCGGCCACGCCGCGCTCGGTGAGCAGGCGGTCCACTTCCTCGCGCGTCTTCAGCCCGTCCACCAGCTTCTGCTGCAGGGCGAACTTGGCCAGGTCGCCCCCGGCGGCCGCCACGCCTTCGGGCAGCGTGTCGATGCCGGCGGCCAGCTGCTGCGCGGTGAGCTTGCGCGCGCTGGCGATGTCGGCCAGGTAGCGCTGCCACACGTCGGTCATCCAGAACAGGTCCGCTTCCTTGGCGTCGGCCGAGGCGGCGTCGAGGATGTAAGGCTCGGCGGCGGACTTGTACTCGCCCACGCGGAACAGGTGCACGTCCACGCCCAGCTTGTCCTGCAGGCCGGTGCGGAAGTACTGCCGGTAACGGCCCAGGCCCTCGAGCACCAGGCTGCCCATCGGGTCCAGGTAGACCTCGTTGGCCTGGGCGGCCATCAGGTACTGCCACTGGCTCAGGTTCTCGCCGAAGGCGACGACCTGCTTGCCCGAGGCGCGCAATTCGCCCAGCGCGGCGGCGACTTCGCGGGTGGAGGCGAAACCGGCCGGCTGCAGCTTGTCCAGGTCCAGCAGCACGCGCTCGATGTGCTTGTCCTGGCGGGCGGCGTCGATCGCGCGCACCAGGTCGCGCAGCTGGATTTCCTCGGCGCTCTTGTCGCCCACCGCGCGGGTCAGCGCGCGGCTGACCGGATCGGCGCTGAACTGCTCCACGAGCTTGCCTTCCGGCGCGATCACCAGCGTGGTGCGGTCCATCAGCGGCTTGACCCCGCTGCCGCGCATCGACACCGCGACGAAGATCATCACGAACAGGAACAGCAGGCCGAAGAACACCAAGTTGAGGATCAACCGGCGGGTGAAGTTCATCACGTCCCACAGCCCGACAAAGAAGCTGGCGATGGGGCCGCGACGCACAGGTTGGTTCATGGAAAGCTCCGAGGAAGGCAAGCACCTTTTGCCACGGTGACCAGCATACCTGCTGGTCCGTGGCCGGGCATGCGCAAAAAGTCAGGGTGACGTAGGCAACGGTCGCCGGCTGCTGGCGCGGAAGCGCAGGCCCATCAGCACGGCCGCGGCGGTCAGGCCGATGATCAGGCCGATCCACATGCCCTGCGGCCCCCAGCCCAGCCCCAGGCCAAGCCCGGCGCCCAGCGGCATGCCCAGGCCCCAGTAGGCGAACATCGCCAGGAACATCGGCACGCGGGTGTCCTTGAGCCCGCGCAGCGCGCCGGCCGACAGCACCTGGATGCCGTCCGGGAACTGGAAGGTGGCCGCGAACAGCAGCAACGTGGACGCCAGCGCGGCGACCGCCACGTCGTTGGTATAGACGCCCACGATGGCATCGTGGCCCAGCAGCAGCGTGCTGGCCGAGAGCGTCTGCGTGCCCAGCACGATGGCATAGCCGGCCCACGCGGCGCGGCGCAGGCCCAGCGCATCGCCCCGGCCGACCGCGTAACCCACGCGCACGGTCGTCGCCTCGGCCACGCCCATGGGAATCATGAAGCACAGCTGGGAGACGTTGATGGCGATCTGGTGCGCGGCCGCCTCGGTGGCGCCGAGCCGGCCGATCAGCAGCGCGGTGACGATGAACAGCCCGCCCTCCATCAGCACCGTGATGCCGATCGGCAGGCCGGTGCGCAGCAGGTCGCCGATGGCGCGCGGGCGCGGGCCTTCCAGGTGCGCGAACAGCTGCAGGTGGGCGAAGCGCTTGGCGCGCCACAGGTAGAGCGCGAAGGCTGCGGCCTGCAGCCACATCATCGTCGCCGAGGCGATGCCCAGCCCTTCGGCGCCATGTTCGGAAAAACCGAGCTTGCCGTAGGTCAGCACGTAGCCCAGCGGGGCCAGCACCAGCAGGCCGCCGAAGCCGAGCAGCATGGTCGGCAGCGTCCAGTGCATGCCCTCGCTGAGGTAGCGCATGCAGAAGAACAGCGTCAGCGCCGGGCCGCCCCAGCGCACCGCGTGCAGGAAGGCGGTGGCGCCGGGAACGATGTCCGGGGCAATGCCGAAGGTGGGCAGCAGGGGCGGTACCGCGCTCAGGAAAGCGAACATCACCAGCCCCAGCCCCAGCGCCAGCCACAGCGCCTGGCGGAACAGCGGGCCGATCTCGCCATCGCGGCCGGCGCCGTGCAGCTGCGAGACCGAGGCGGTGAGCGAGATCAACGTGCCGATGGGGATCAGCATCGGCAGCCACAGCAGCGCGGTGCCGATGGTGACCGCGGCCAGGGTGTCGGTGTGGTGGTGGCCGGCGATGACGTTGTCGACGAAGCCGATCAGGCCGGTGGACACGTGCCCCAGCACCAGCGGCAGGGCGAGCAGGAAGGTGGCGCGCACTTCGGCCAGGAAGCGCGGCGGCGTGACGGAGACGGACATGGGACAGGAGAGCCAGCTACTGCGGTCGCGCCGGGGGACAGGCGTCTGGCACCGGGTAGTGCGGGCGGCTATCTTACCCGCGCCTCCCTTGCCCGCCCATGACGGCCCGCCCCACGATGAGCGCACCGCACGCAGTCCCCACCGCCTGTGAGAACTGCCAGACGGCGCTCCAGGGCCATTACTGCCACGCCTGCGGGCAGAGCGCCCACAACCCGGTGCGCAGCTTCGCGCACGCGGTGGAGGAAGTGTTCGAATCTTTCTGGCACCTGGACGGGCGCATCTTCCGTACGCTGCGCGACCTGCTCGTGCCCGGGCGCCTGGCCAACGCCTACCTGGAAGGCAAGCGCGTGCGCTACATCCCGCCGCTGCGCCTGTTCGTGGTGCTGAGCCTGCTGACGTTCTTCGTGGCCAAGCTCGCCGTGCACATCGACGCCGGCGGCCAGCAGGACGATGCCCGCAGCCAGGCCACCGCGCAGCTGCGCGGCAACTTCGATCAGGCCACCACGCCGGAGGAAGTGGAGCTGCTGCGCCGCAAGCTGATCGATGCGATGAAGGAAGGCCGCGCGCAGATGCCGGCGCATATCCCCGGCGCGCGCGCGGGCTTCGATGCGGGCATCGCCAACATCGACAAGCAGGCGCAGCGCCGGCTCAAGGCGCTGGGCGCGCCGGCGACCGTGGCACCGGAAGCGCAGTTCGCCGCCAGCGATGCCGACGAGGATCTGGGCCAGTCCACCCCGTTCGAGAGCCCGATGCCGGGCTTCGCCAACCGCTGGGTCGACGAGAAGATCAAGCGCATCAACGACAACGTGCCCCGCCTGCAGGAAGACCCGCAGCGCGCGGTCAACGCCTTCTTCGCCGCGGTGCCCTCCACGCTGTTCGTGCTCGTGCCGCTGTTCGCGCTGCTGCTGAAGGTGTTCTACCTGTTCGCCGGGCGCGGCTACCTGGAGCACCTGGTGGTGGCGCTGTACAGCCACGCCTTCCTGCTGCTGGACCTGCTGGTGGTGCTGCTGCTGAGCCTGCTGGGCACCGCGCTGGCGTCGTGGAGCGCGTGGACGGGCGCGATCATCGGCCTGCTGCAATTCGCGCTGGTGCTGTGGATGCCGGTCTACCTGCTGATCATGCAGCAGCGCGTGTACCGACAGTTCTGGCTGCTCACCGGCGTGAAGTACTGCGTGATCGGCGGGATCTACTTCACCGTGGTGATCCTCGCCGCCACGCTGCTGGCGGTGGCGAGCATCGCGCGGATCTGACCGGCGCGCCTCAGCGCGCCAGGTGGCTGCGCAGCCAGGCCGCCCGCGCGCCCGGCGCCTGCGCGAGCAGGTCGTCGCGCAGGCGCGCGCGATCCGGCGGGGCCGTGCGCTGGGAGATCACCGCGAGCTGGCCGAGTTGGTCGTCGTCCAACGCACGCAGCAGGTCGAGCACCTGCGCGCGCTGCGCCGGCGGCACGTAGCCGAACATCGGCTGCAGGCCCGCGTAGTGGCGGCCGATCTGCGCGCCGAGGCGCCAGCCGTCGCGGTGCATAGCGTCCATGGCATCGAAACGCGTGCGCAGCGCCTGCTGCTGGTCGGGCGGCAGCGCGGCCAGACGTGCCTGCGCCTGGCGGATGCGCGCGCGCTCCGCATCGCCGAGCGCACGCCAGGCGGCGTAGCGCGCACGCACGTCCGCGCGCGCGGCGGCATCGAGCGTGGGCCACGCCGGCGGCGCGCTCACGGCCGGCGGCTGCAAGGCGCCGGTGGTTTCATCCAACGGCGCGGGCAGCGCCTGGGCGCACGCGCCCCAGGCCAGCGTGCAGAGCGCCAGCAACGCGGCGCCACGGCACAGGTCATTCGTCATCGGTCACCGTCTCCATGCCGGCGGCGGCCAGGTCGGGCGCGGTGGGGCGCGGCTGCGATTCGTCGGCCGGCACCGGGCCGCCAGCGGCGAACCAGGCGTAGAAGTCGGCCTGACGGGCGAGCGCCAGGTCCGGGTCGGCCAGCATCGCGGCATCGGCCGGGTCGGCGCCGGGCGCGGGCACGGGCGCTTGCTCGCCTCGGTCCAGGTCTTCGGCGGGCAGTTCTTCCACCAGCACGGGCGCTGCGTCGGTGACGTGCAGCGCACCCGCCGGCGCCTGGCTGACCGGCTCCGGCGGCAGGCGCACGCCCGGGCGCGCGCGCATCCACGCCGCAGCCGCGGCCAGCAGGGCGAGCAGTACGCATCCGGCCACGATCCAGCGCCATTGCGACCGCAGCCGGCCCAGGCGGCCGGCGCGCGGCACCCGGGTACGCTCGGCGGGCTGGGCGCGGGCGGGCGCGGCGACGGGCGGGCGCGGTTCGCGCAGGTCGGCCAGCCGGCCCAGACGCTCGGGCGCAAGCTCGCGCAGTTGGCGCTGCGCGGCTTCGGCCAGCAGGCGCCAGCCGTGCGCATCCGGGTGGCCGGCGGCATCGCGTGGGCAAGCTCGCGCCAGCGCGTGGCGATAGGCGTCCTCGTCCACGCCCAGCACGTCGGCCGCGGCGGCTTCGTCCAGCCCCACCACGATGCGCAGCAGCAGCGCCAGGCGATCGTCGGCGGACAACGGAGCCAGCCCCTCCAGCCCCTGCGGCCAATGCGGCGCGCGGCCCGGCTCGCGCAGCGCCGGGGTGGCGGCGAGCAGGGCCCAGAAGCGCGTGGGCCAGACGGCCATCGGCCACTCGCCGGCACGGGACTGGAAGGCACGGAACGTAGCGGCCAGGCCGCGCTCGGCCTGCTGGAGGTCCCCGCACTGCAGACTGGCCAAGGTATCGGCCCGGCGCTCCACGCCCTTCAGGAAAGCGGACAGGGCGGTGGGGGAGGCCGCGGATTCGGCTGCGGACCTGGCGCTCATGGGTACTCCGTCATCGCCGCATGATAGCGAGCGGGCATCGCTTAGGCGCGCTTGACAGCCAGGGCCGCTTGCGTTCCGCCGGCACCCCGCCGCCGGCGGGTTGTGCACAGCACTAAAGCGGCCGCGGCGCGCCGTGGCCGATGACGCGGAAAAGCCATATTTCAAGCGTGTTTCACGATCAAGTGCATGATTTAAAAGAAAAATATCAATGTGGCGATTTTTTGTCCAAGGTATCCGCAAGCCCTGTGAATCGCCCTTCACGGCGTGGAGCAAGGTGGAAACCCACAGCTTTATCCACAAGCTGTGTGGATAAGGGCAAATCCTCAATCACCGCGCTTATTTACGTCTTGTTTATCGTCGCGGACCACAGGAACAAGTGGCAAGTACCGACGCCTTGGGACGTCCATCGGGATAGACTGAATGGACATGTCGTCCCCCCTTCCCACCCTGCGCGTCGCGCTGCCGGTGCCGTTGCCGCAGCTGTTCGACTACCTTCCGCCCGGCGCGCTGCCGCCGACGCCGGCGGACATCGGCCGCCGGGTGCAGGTGCCGTTCGGTTCCCGCGCGCTGGTGGGCGTGGTGGCCGCGCTGGGAGAGGCCGATGCCCAGGCGCAGCCGCCTTTGCGCGAGGCCACGGCCTGGCTGGATGACGCGCCGCTGCTGCACGGCGAGCTGGCGCAATCGCTGCACTGGCTGGCGCGCTATACGCACGCGCCGTTCGGCGAGGTGGTCGCCACGGCCTTGCCCGGCCCGCTGCGCCGGGGCGAGCCGCTGCCCGACACCCATGCCTGGGGCTGGACCCTGACCGAGGCCGGCCATACCGCCGCACCCCGGCTGCGGGCCGGTACCCGCCCGGCGCGGCTGGCGTCGCTGCTGGCCGCCGGCGCGGTCACTGAGGACGCGCTCGACGAGGCGATGGACGAATGGCGCACCGCCGCCCGCGCGCTGGCCAAGCGCGACCATGCGCAGCGCGTGCCGATGGCGCTGCCCGCGACCCCGCCCGACGTGGCGGCCGGCCCCTCGCTCAACCCCGCGCAACAGGCCGCCGTGGAGGCCGTGCGCGCGGCGGATGGCTTTGCGCCCTTCCTGCTCGATGGCGTCACCGGCAGCGGCAAGACCGAGGTGTACCTGCAGGCGATCGCCCATTGCCTGGCACAAGGCAAGCAGGCGCTGGTACTGGTGCCGGAAATCGGGCTCACCCCACAAACGCTGGCGCGCTTCCGTGCCCGGCTGCGGGTGCCGGTGCATGCGCTGCATTCCGGGCTGTCGGACAACGAGCGCGCGCGGGTGTGGGCGGCGGCGCAGCGTGGCGAGGCGCGGCTGGTGGTGGGCACGCGCTCGGCGGTGTTCACCCCGCTGCCGCAGGCCGGGCTGATCGTGGTGGATGAGGAACACGACGGCAGCTACAAGCAGCAGGACGGCATCCGCTACCACGCGCGCGATTTCGCGCTGGTGCGGGCCAAGGCGCTGGGCGTGCCGGTGGTGCTGGGCAGCGCGACGCCCTCGCTGGAGTCACTGCACAACGCGCAGGCCGGGCGCTATGAGTTGCTGCGCCTGCCGCATCGCGCGGGCGAGGCCAAGCCGCCGGGCGTGCGCATCCTCGACGTGCGCAAGCGCTTGATGCAGGACGGCCTGTCGCCGGAGGTGCTGGCCGGTATCGGCCAGGCGCTGGCGGCCGGTGGGCAGGTGCTGGTGTTCAAGAACCGCCGCGGCTACGCACCGGCGCTGCTGTGCCACGACTGCGGCTGGACCGCCGCGTGCAAGCGCTGCAGCACGCCGGAGCACCGCACCCCGATGACCGTGCACGGCGCCGGCCGCCGCCTGCAATGCCATCACTGCGGCGCGCGGCAGCCGGTACCGCTGGCGTGCCCGGATTGCGGCAGCCTGGCGCTGCAGCCCCAGGGCGTAGGCACCGAGCGCCTCGAAGCGCGGCTGGTGGAGGCGTTCCCCGATGTTCCCGTGCTGCGCATCGACCGCAGCACCACCCAGCGCCGCGATGCGCTGGAGAGCCAGCTGGCCACGCTGGGCGAGGCGCCGGGCATCCTGGTGGGCACGCAGATCCTGGCCAAGGGCCACGACCTGCCGCAGCTGAGCCTGGTGGTGGTGGTAGGCATCGACGAAGGCCTGTTCTCGGCCGACTTCCGCGCCAGCGAGAAGCTCGCCCAGCAGCTGATCCAGGTCGCCGGGCGCGCGGGCCGCGCGCAGCGCCCTGGCGAGGTGTGGCTGCAGACGCATCATCCGGACAACGCGCTGCTGCAGACCCTGGTCAACGGCGGCTACCACGCCTTCGCGCACGCCGAGTTGCAGCAGCGCGAGGCGGCGGGCTTCCCGCCCTTCGCGCACCTGGCGCTGCTGCGCGCCGAGGCCAAGGACACGCAAGTGGCGCAGCAATTCCTCGACCAGGTGCGCCGGCTCGACCCTTCGCACGACCCGGTCGACCGCTACGGCCCGATGCCCGCGCCGATGCCGCGCCGCGCCGGTTTCCAGCGCAGCCAGCTGCTGCTGTCGGCCGGCCAGCGCGTGCCGCTGCACCATCTGCTCGATGCCATGGTGCCGGCGATCCACGCCCTGCCGTTGGCGCGGCGCGTGCGCTGGTCGCTCGACGTCGACCCGATGGACCTGTACTGACTAGCCGCCCGCTTTGGGCTTCGCCTTGGGTGCCGGCGTCGGCTTGCCCTTGGGCCTGTCGCGCACGTAGATCACCTGGTCCACCTGCCGCACCTCGAACAAGTCCGTGGCGCGGATCAGGTCGCTGAGCTTGCGATAGCCGTAGTTGCGCGAATCGAACGAAGCCTGGTTCGCCACCTGCTTGCCCACCGCACCCAGGTGCGCCCAGCCGTCGTCGTCGGCGGCCGAATCGACCGCGCCGCGCAGTAGCTGTACCAGCCGCGTATCGCCGCGTAACGCCTTGCCGTCCTTCGGCGCGGCGGCCGAGGAGACATCGTCCGCCGCGAGCGGGGCACCCAGGGCTTCGACGTAGGTGAACTTGGAGCACGCATTGACGAAGGGCTCGGGCGTCTTCTTCTCGCCGAAGCCGTAGACCTTCATGCCGTCGGTGAGCAGGCGCATCACCAGCGGGGTGAAGTCGGCATCGCTCGAAACGATGGCGAAGCCGTCGAGGTTGCGCGCGTACAGCAGGTCCATCGCATCGATGACCATCGCCATGTCCGAGGCGTTCTTGCCGCTGCTGTAGGCGAACTGCTGCATCGGGCGGATCGCGTGGGTATGCAGCACGGCCTCCCAGCCTTTCAGGTGCGGGCTTTTCCAGTTGCCGTAGGCGCGGCGCACGTTCGCCACGCCGAAGCGGGCGATTTCCGGCAGGATCAACTCGATCTTCGAGGCCGGTGCGTTGTCGGCGTCGATCAGCAGCGCGATGCGTTTTTCCGGTGTCTCGATCATGTGTCCTCCAGGCTGTCGTCGCCACAGTCGTCGGGCGGGCAGGCATCTTCTTCGTCGGTGGCGGACTGGTCTTCCAGTTCGTAGCGCGCGCCATTGTCGAGCGTCAGCACGCCTTCGGTGATGATCTCGCGCGCTGCGCCGACCGAGACGAAGTTCGCCAGCACCTTGCCGTCGCCGCGGTCCCCGTCCAGGCGGAACACGAACTCTTCCGCGCCCACGGCATGGCCGGTGGCGACCAGATCCACGTGCATGTCCTGGATGGTGCCGATGTGTTCCTGCACCGCGGGCTGCGCCTGCAAGGCCTGCTGCGCCTGGCCGGCGAAGATCTTCCAACCGCTGCCGATGCCCCAGGCGATCAACCCGCCCGCCAGCACGAACAGCAGCAGCACGGCGACGATCAACGCAATCAGCCAACCGGGAATGCCGAAGCGATGGCGCCGCGGTGGCGGTGCGGCGGGCCGCGGGGGGACCGGCAAGGGCGGCGGCGTGGCGAAGACGGTGTTCATGACGTTCCTTGGCATGTGCACGAAGCGCATGATGCCCGAACTGGCGTGCACGGCGCCCCGCGGCGTCATGACAGCGCCTGCGCGGCGCTGCGGTACGCTGTGCGCACCGTCCCCGAAGTGCATTCCCCCATGCAACCTCTTCCTCGCGGTATCCGATGAACGGTGGCCCTCCCCATCTGGTCGTCGTCGGTGGCGGCTTCGCCGGCCTGTGGGCCACGCGCGCGCTCGCCGATGCACCCTTGCGCATCACGCTGGTGGATCGCCACAACCACCACCTGTTCCAGCCGCTGCTCTACCAGGTCGCCACGGCGGGACTGTCGGCACCGGACATCGCCGCGCCGCTGCGCCACATCCTGCGCCACCAGCGCAACGTGGAAGTGCGGCTGGGCGAGGTGGTGGCGCTGGATCCTGCACGCCGGCAGGTGCAGCTGGGCGATGGCCAGTCGCTGGCGTACGACTACCTCCTGCTCGCCAGCGGCGCGACGCATGCGTACTTCGGCCACGACCAATGGGCGCGCCACGCACCGGGGCTGAAAACCCTGGACGATGCCGTGTACCTGCGCCGCAAGCTGCTGATGGCTTTCGAGCGCGCCGAGGCCGAAGCCGACCCACAGGCGCGCGCGGCGTGGCTGAGCTTCGCCATCGTCGGCGCCGGGCCCACCGGCGTGGAACTGGCCGGTACGCTGGCGGAGATCGCGCGGCACACGCTGAAGAACGAGTTCCGCCATATCGACCCGCGCATGGCGCGGGTACGGCTGGTGGAGGCCGGCCCGCGTGTGCTCGCTTCGTTCCCGCCCGATCTCACCGAGCGCGCGCAGCGGCAGCTCGAACGGTTGGGGGTGGAAGTCCTCACCGGCACGCCGGTGACGCATATCGACGAGGCCGGCTTCCAACTCGGTGCGCAATGGATTCCCGCGCGCACCGTGGTGTGGGCCGCCGGCGTTGCCGCCTCGCCGCTGGGCGCCCTGCTCGGCGCGCCGTGCGACCGTGCCGGGCGCGTGGTGGTGGAGGCGGACCTGAGCGTGCCCGGCCATCCGGAAATCTTCGTCGGCGGCGACCTCGCCGCAGCCAAACGGCCCGATGGCGCGCCGGTACCCGGCGTGGCGCCGGCGGCCAAGCAGATGGGCCGGCACATCGCCGCCTCGATACAGGCCCGCCTGCGCGGCGCTCCGACCACGCCGTTCCACTACCGCGACTTCGGCAATCTCGCCACGATCGGGCGGATGGCCGCGATCGTGCATTTCGGCCGGCTCAAGCTCTCGGGGCTGCTGGCGTGGTGGTTTTGGCTCGCCGCCCACGTGTGGTTCCTGATCGGCTTCCGCAACCGCTTCGTGGTGCTGGTGAACTGGGCGATGGCGTATTGGAGCTACCAGCGCGCGGCGCGCATCATCTTCGGCGCGGCGCAAGAGCCGCCCGCCGACGACGTGGCGCGCACCCCGCCGCCGGATAGCCACTGAAAAACGAAAGCCGCCCGAAGGCGGCTTTCGTACTCGACCGCGTGACGCCGCCGAATCAGGCGACGAACAGCGCCTTCATCTTCTTCAGCGCGTTCGCCTCGATCTGGCGGATACGCTCGGCCGACACGCCGTACTCGTCGGCCAGTTCCTGCAGCGTCACCTTCGACTCGGCGTCCAGCCAGCGGCGGCGGATGATGTCGCGCGAACGCTGGTCCAGGTTGGCCATGCCCTCGCGCAGCAGCTGCAGCTGGTTGTCTTCGTTGTCGTGGCGCTCGTAGGCCTGCGACGGATCCTCGTCGTTGGCGACCAGATAGCTGGCCGGCGACGGCGGGGCGTGGTCGTCATCCTCGTCGGAGGGCGCATCGAAGCCGATGTCGCGACCCGACAGGCGCGACTCCATCTCCATCACTTCGCGCTCGGACACGTTCAAGTCCTTGGCCACCGCGCTGACTTCGGCCGCGTTGAGCCAACCCAGACGGGTCTTGGACTTGCGCAGGTTGAAGAACAGCTTGCGCTGCGCCTTGGTCGTGGCGACCTTCACGATGCGCCAGTTCTTCAGGATGAACTCGTGCATCTCGGCACGGATCCAGTGCACGGCAAAGCTCACCAGGCGCACGCCCATGTCCGGGTCGAAGCGCTTGACGGCCTTCATCAGGCCGATGTTGCCCTCCTGGATCAGGTCGCCCAGCTGCAGGCCGTAGCCGTTGTAGCCGCGGGCCACGTGCACGACGAAGCGCAGGTGCGAATGCACCAGCTCGCGCGCCGCGTCTAGGTCTTCACCCTCGCGATAGCGGCGTGCCAGCGCCTGCTCGTCCTCGACCGACAGCACCGGGATCTGGTGCACGGCACCGATGTAGGCGTCCAGCGAGCCGAGCGCGCTGGGGATCGGGAGATTGTTTGCCACAAGGGCAGTAGAGGTGTTCTGGCTCATAGGACCTCATCTTAGCAGTCGCACTATTGGACTGCTAAAGGGGTGGAAAGTTCCGCAGTGTTTCGCCCACGGAACAACGGCTAGGAATAAACCACCATTGTTCCAACCTCTATGCCATCAAAATCAATGACATACCTCACCTGGAGGTCGAGGGAACGTTTTCAAGCGCTGTCCAGTCTACGGGGCGGACGTTCAACCCACGTGACGTGCCGGGGGCTTCCCGCACGCCCTGATCAGACCCTTGCACTGGGCGAAAAGTTCAGCCCGGCGGCAGGGACGTGGAGAGCGCCGAACGGGGCGGCAGTTGCCAGTCCACCGGCCCGCTACTGCGGCGGCGCAGGTACTCGTTGGCGGCGGAGAAGTGGCGGCAGCCCAGAAAGCCCCGGTGGGCGGACAGCGGCGAAGGATGCGGCGCCTTGAGCACCTTGTGCCGGCGCGGGTCGATGACCTTGCCCTTGGCCTGGGCGTAGCTGCCCCACAGCAGGAAGACCAGGCCCTCGCGCTCGCGGTTGAGCACCTCCACGACGTGGTCGGTGAAACCCTCCCAGCCCTTGCCCTGGTGGGCGCCGGCCCGGCCTTCCTCGACGGTGAGCACGGCATTGAGCAGCAGCACGCCGCGCTGCGCCCAAGGCAGCAGGCAGCCATGGTCCGGCCGCGGGATACCGAGGTCTTCCTCGATTTCCTTGTAGATGTTCAGCAGCGAGGGCGGCACCGGCACGCCCGGCTGCACCGAAAAACACAGCCCGTGCGCCTGGCCATAGCCGTGATACGGGTCCTGCCCGAGGATCACCACCTTGACCTGCTCGAACGGCGTGGCGTCGAACGCGGCGAAGATTTGCGGGCCCGGCGGGAAGATGTGCGCGCCGGCGGCCTTGCGCTGGCGCAGGAACGCGGAAAGCTCGCGCATTTCCGGTCGCAGCAGCCAGTCTCCTACCCGCGCCTTCCAGGAAGGCTCCAACTGGATCCGCGGTTCCTCGGTCACAGCATGACGACCTGGTCGTCCAGGCGGGCCAGGCGCAGCTGGAACAGCACCTTGGTGACCAGCAGGCGCTCTTCGATGGGCTTTTGCACCAGGTCGTTGGCGCCGGCGCGCAGCAGTTCGGACTGGTTGTACGGATTGCTGTCGCCCGTCATCACCAGCACCGGCAGACGACGCTTGCCGTAATCGAAATCCACGCGGATGCGCTCGACCACGTCGCGCCCGTTGAGCTCGCCCTTCAGCGTGACATCGGTCAGCACGAGATCGATGCGGCGCTCGGTGCGGCCCAGCGATTCGGCGGTGAGCAGCGAGAACGCCTCCTCGGCGGTGATCACGTGCAGCACCTTCAGCTGCTGGCGTTCCAGCATGCGCTTGGTCGCCTCGGCGACCACGCGGCTGTCCTCGATGTACAACACGGTCGCGCCGGGCACGGGCTCGGGCTGCACATACCCGCGGATGAAGGTCGCCAGCGCTTCGTGGCCGAGCGACTTGTCGAAATAGTCGGTGACGTACTCGGTGAAGCGCCGCTCAACCAGATGCTGCTGCGCATCGCCGGACACCACGATCACCGGCACGTAGGCTTGCCCGGCCGCCTCGCGCACGCTGCGCGCCAGCGCCAGGCCGTCGCCATCGGGCAAGGACAGCGAGGTGGTGACCAGGTTCACCGCGCCGGCGGCCAGCGCGTCGCGCGCTTCGGCGATGCTGGCGCAGCCCACCACCTCAACCGCAGGCAGCTCGCGCTGCAACACGTCGGCGATCAGCTTGCGCACCAGCTTGGAACCATCGACCACCATCACGCGCGGCGCGTCGCTGATCAGATGCTTGAGATCGGGATTGCGCATGCGGCCCTCAGGTCTCGGTCGGGCGAGTCTGACGCAGGAAGTGCCCGGTCACCAGCCAGGCACCGAGCCAGCCGAGCAGCACGGTGCCCAGCAGCACCATCCCGCCGTGCAGCAGGTCCAGGCCATGCAGCGCGAACTGGCTGCCGTAGCTGTCGGCCAGCGCGGCCAGCGGCGCGCGCAATGCCACGCCCGCCACGGCCAGCAGGCCCAGCGCGACGATGCCCGCCCCCAGGCCGTACCAAGCGCCCAGGTACAGGAACGGGCGGCGGATGAAGCCATCGCTGGCCCCCAGCAATTGCAGCACGCCGATCTCCTCGCGCCGCCCCTGGATATCCAGCCGCACCGTGTTGCCGACCACCAGCACCGCGCCGAGGCCCAGCAAGACCGACAGCACCTGCACCAACCGCGCACCGAAATGCAGCCAGTTGTCCAGGCGCTGGCGCCACACCGCATCGTGCTGCACCAGGTCGGCCTGCGGGGTGGCCTGCAGCGAGGTGGCCAGCGCGGTGTCGTCGCTGCCCGCGGCGGGCGTGACGATCAGCAGCGTCGGCAGCGGGTTGTCGCCCAGCGCATCGATCGCTTCGTCCAGGTGCGCGTTCTCGCGCAATTCGGCCAGCCCCTGCTCCGGCGTGCGCAGGCTCACCGCGCCCACGTCGGCGCGGCCGCGCCACTGTTCGGCCAGCGCCTGCGCGGCGGCGGCATCCACGTCGTGCTTGAGGAACACATTGATGTCGCGCGTCTGCTGCACGCTGCCGGCGAGGTGGCGCACGTTGTCCAGCGCGATCGACAGGCCCAGCGGCAGCGCCAGGGCCAATGCCATCACCATGATGGTGAGCAGCGTGGCCCACGGCTTGCGCAGCGCGCGGCCCAGGCTGAAGGCGATGCTGTGCAGGTGGTGGTCGAACCACACCGACAGGCGCGACGGCGCGGCGTTCTGGGCGGCGTGGTTCATTCGGCCAGGTCCTGCGGCGAGATGTCGTCCACCAGCCGGCCGTGGTCGAGTACCAGCACGCGCTTGCGCATCTGCTTGAGCAGGGCCAGGTCGTGGCTGACCACCAGCACGCTGGTACCGCGCGCGGGCAGTTCGGCGAACAGCTGCATGATCTCCGCGGCCAGGGTGGGGTCGAGGTTGCCGGTCGGCTCGTCGGCGACCAGCAGGCGCGGCTCGGACACGATGGCGCGGGCGATGCCCACGCGTTGCTGCTCGCCGGCCGAGAGCTGCGCCGGCAGCGCCTTCTCGCGGTCGGCCAGGCCGATGCGTTCCAGCGCCGAGCGCACGCGCTTGCCGATCTCCGCGCGGCGGGTACCGCGCAGGATCAGCGGCAGGGCGACGTTCTCGGCGATGCTGCGGTCATGCAGCAGGCGGTGGTCCTGGTGCACGGCCCCGACCTCGCGGCGATGCAACGCGACGCGCCCGCCGCGGACCTTCAACAGGTTGCGCTCGCCGAAGATCACCGCGCCGCGGCTGGGCCGCTCGCTCAGGTGGATCAACTTGAGCAGCGTGCTCTTGCCAGCACCCGAGTGGCCGGTGACGAACAGCATCTCACCGGTACCGACCTCGAAGCTGACGTCGATCAGGGCCTGGTGGCCCCCGGCGTATTGCTTGCTGACGTTGTCGAAGCGCAGGACGGTCATTCAGCAATTATGCCGGAGCGATCACCGATTGCATCGCCGGCAATCGCCCCAACCGTGGCGTCCGTCCGCCGGCGGCCTCAGCCGCCGGATACCAGCGAACGCAGCTTGCGGCCCAGGCGGCTCAGGAACGAGCCGTTGTTGGCCGCCGGCGCGGACTTGGTGGCCATGACCTGGATCGGCTTGCGCGGTGCCGACGGCGGCTGCGTGGCGCGCGCGGCCTCGGTGGCGGCCGGATCGACCGGCTTGCCGTGGCGACGACGACGACGCTTGCGCGGTGCGCGCTCGCCCTGGCCCTCGGCACCTTCCACCGCTGGCTTGGGCGGACGCGGCGCCTCGGCGGCCGGCGTGGCGGCGGCTTCGGCCGAAGCGGCCTCGCCTTCCACGCGCGGCTTGCGCGGACGGCGCGACTTGTCGTCGCTGCCGCCCTCGCGGCGCTCGCCGCGACCGCGGCCACCGCCGCTGCCCGAACGGCTACTGCCGCCGGAGCGGCTGCCGGAACGGCCGCCACCGCGACGCTCCTCCTCGGCGGCACGCGCTTCGCGCGCCTCGCGGAAGATCGAACCGACGCTCTCGTTCTCGCCGTCGTCCTCGCCCGCCGGCACCGGCGCGCGCTCTGGGCGCGGCAGGGCGGTGAGCAGTTCCTTGGTCACCGGCTCGGAGGGGATTTTCTGCTCGATGTAGGCCTCGATGTCCGGCAGGCCCATCGCGTAGCGCTCGCAGGCGAAGCTGATCGCGTCACCCTCGGCGCCCAGGCGCGCGGTGCGGCCGATGCGGTGGACGTAGTCCTCGGCATCGAACGGCAGGTCGTAGTTGTAGACGTAGTCCACGCCGTCGATGTGCAGGCCGCGCGCGGCCACGTCGGTGGCGACGAGGATTTCCAGCTGGCCCTTCTGGAAGCGGTTGAGCAGGGTCTCGCGCTTCTTCTGCGGCACGTCGCCGGACAGCACGCCGACGCGGTAGCCGGCACGCTCCAGCGCCCGTGCCACGCGCTCGACGAACGCCTTGGTGTTGACGAACACCATCGTGCGCGCGCCCTCGCTGCGCGACAGCAGGCCCAGCAGCAACGGGATCTTCTCCTCGTCGGCCGGGTAGTACAGCTTCTGGCGCACGCGCGCGGCGGTGATGGTCTCGGCCTCGACGACCAGCTTCTCCGGCTCGTTCATGTGCTCATAGGCCAGCTCCAGCACGCGGTGGCTGAGGGTGGCGCTGAACAGCAGGGTCTGGCGGGTGCCGCGCTCGGGCATGCGGCGCAGCAGGAAGCGGATGTCCTTGATGAAGCCGAGGTCGAACATGCGGTCGGCCTCGTCCAGCACGCAGATCTCGCAGGCGTGCAGGGACACCACCTTGTGCTGCTTGACGTAGTCGATCAGGCGGCCCGGGGTGGCGATGATCACGTCCACGCCCTTCTGCAGCAGCTCGCGCTGCTTGTCGTAGTCCACGCCGCCGTAGACCAGGGCAAAGCGCAGGCCCAGGTCGGCGCCGAACTTCACCGCGTCCTTGTGGATCTGGATGGCCAGCTCGCGGGTCGGGGCCAGGATCAGCGCACGCGGGTCTTCCGGCTTGCGGTCGGCCAGCGCCGGGCGGGTCAGCAGGCGGTTGATCACCGCGACCAGGAAGGCCAGGGTCTTGCCCGTACCGGTCTGGGCCTGGCCCGCGACGTCACGTCCGGCCAGGGCCACCGGCAGGGTCAGGGCCTGGATGGGAGTGCATCGGGTGAATCCTGCGCCTTCCAGCCCGGCGAGCAGCGTCGGGTGCAGGTCAAACGAGGAAAAAGTCAAATCGGTCAGCGGTTTATCGCTCATCATTCCGTCTTCTTGAGGCGCCTGGAGTAGCCCGGGCGCGGCTTGCATCGATTCCGGCAGCGTCGCAAACTGCGGCCCTTGCACCGGACAGCGCGGCTTCAGACAGTGGCTTGATTCCGCCGCGCAATGCCCCAGTTTACCGCAATGTGGCGGTCGGCCCCGGTCCTGGGTCCGGCCCGGGTTCCCAGGAGACCAAAGTGAGCGACAAGGTTCTACACGTCGGCGAAGCCGACTTCGACAATACCGTCCTGCAGTCCGGCGAGCCCGTGCTGGTGGATTTCTGGGCCGAATGGTGCGGCCCGTGCAAGATGATCGCCCCCGTGCTGGACGAGCTGGCCAGCGCTTACGACGGCAAGCTGAAGGTGGCCAAGGTCAACGTGGATGAGAACCGCGCCCTGGCCGTGAAGTACCACGTGCGTTCGATCCCGATGCTGCTGCTGTTCAAGGACGGCGAGGTCCAGGCCTCGCAGATCGGCGCCGTCGGCAAGGGTCAGCTGACCCAGATGATCGACAAGAGCCTGGGCGGCGCGGTCGCCTGAGGTTCCCCCGGCTCCGCCCGGCCCCGGCCGGACGGAGCCCGCCGGCACCCTGCCGGCACTTGAACCAGGCGGCGCCAGGCCGCTTGCGCCCCCAGATGGGGCGGTGTTAACGTCATTCCATCCGGCCACCCTGCGTGCGCCGCACCCCGCTGGAAACTCTTCCAGACTCCCCGACCACCCAAAGCTCGCCCCTCCGCCGGGCGCTCGCATATACAAGCGAGGAATCAAGCACTTGTCCGAGAATACTTCTTCCGAAACCGGGAGCGTCGACGCCCCCGTCGAAAAGCGCGTGCGCAAGACCCGCGTGAGCAAGGCCGCCGCAGAAGGCGCCAGCGACACCGCCGCCGCGCCGCAGTCCGACCTGCCGTTGCCGCCGAGCCCGCCCGCCGAGGCCCCGCGCGCCGCAGCCGAAGCCCCGTCCGCGCCCGCCGCCCCCGCCCCCGCCGCTGAAGGCGGCGCCGGCGAGCCGCGCGAAGGCGGCGGTGGCCAGCCGCAGCGCGGCCACCACCAGAACCAGAACCAGAACCAGAACAACCCGCAGGGCCAGGGCCAGGGCGGCAACCGCCGCGACCGGTTCCGCAACCGTCGCGACCGCCAGCGCGAGCGTTACGACAACGGCGGCATGCCCAGCGACGGCGGCAACGAGCACCAGAACCAGCCGCCGCGTCCGGCGCCGAACGTGCCCGAAGGCTTCCCGATCTATTCGCTGAGCGATCTCAAGCAGATGCCGGCGCAGAAGCTGCTGGACATCGCCGAACAGCTGAACATCCACGACGGCGTGGCCCGCGCGCGCAAGCAGGACGTGATCTTCGCCCTGCTGAAGGTACTGACCCGCCATGGCGATGGCGTGGCCGCCGACGGCGTGCTGGAAATCCTGCCCGACGGCTTCGGCTTCCTGCGCGCGGCCGAGGCCAGCTACCTGGCCGGCCCGGACGACACCTATATCTCGCCCAGCCAGATCCGCCGCTTCAACCTGCGCACCGGTGACTACCTGTCCGGGCGCATCCGCTTCCCGAAGGACGGGGAGCGCTACTTCGCGCTGTCCACGATCGACACGATCAACGGCGAGCCGCTGGAAGCGTCGAAGAACAAGGTGCTGTTCGAGAACCTGACCCCGCTGTTCCCGCGCAAGCGCTTCACCCTGGAACGCGGCAATGGTTCGTCCGAAGACATCGCCGGCCGCATCCTCGACCTCATGGCCCCGCAGGGCAAGGGCCAGCGCGCGCTGATCGTCTCCCCGCCGAAGGCCGGCAAGACGATGATGATGCAGCAGATAGCCACGGCGATCACCACCAACCATCCCGATGTGCACATGATCGTGCTGCTCATCGACGAGCGCCCGGAAGAAGTGACCGAAATGCAGCGCACCGTGCGCGGCGAGGTCATCAGCTCCACGTTCGACGAGCCGGCCGCGCGCCACGTGCAGGTCGCCGAGATGGTGATCGAGCGCGCCAAGCGCCTGGTCGAGCACAAGAAGGACGTGGTGATCCTGCTCGATTCGATCACCCGCCTGGCGCGCGCCTACAACAACGTCGTGCCCAGCTCCGGCAAGGTGCTGACCGGCGGCGTGGACGCCAACGCCCTGCACCGCCCGAAGCGCTTCTTTGGCGCGGCGCGTAACGTCGAGGAAGGCGGTTCGCTGACCATCATCGCCACCGCGCTGGTCGAGACCGGCTCGAAGATGGACGAGGTGATCTACGAAGAGTTCAAGGGCACCGGCAACAGCGAAGTGCATTTGAACCGCCGCATCACCGAGAAGCGCGTCTACCCGGCGATCGACATCAACCGTTCGGGCACGCGCCGCGAGGACCTGCTCATCGAGCCGGAGCTGCTGCAGAAAATCTGGATCCTGCGCAAGCTGCTGCACCCGATGGACGAAATCGCCGCGATGGAATTCCTGCTCGACAAGATGAAGAGCACGAAGTCCAACGACGAGTTCTTCAATTCGATGAAGCGCTGAGTCCGCAGGACGCCGCAAACAGAACGCCCCGCACTCGCGGGGCGTTTTTTTATCGGGCTGCGCAGACCCTCAGCCGCCTTGCAGCGGTGTCAGCAGCTTCGGCGTGTGGCGATCGGCCATGTAGACGCCACCCTCGACCAGCGTATCGGGCGCGAAGTTGGCCGAGTTGGCCGCATCGCGCCACGGCACCGCTTGGCGCGGGCCCGGGATGTAGCTCACCCACTTGCCGTAGTCGCTCTCGCTAGGCCCCCTGTCCAACGAATAGCTGACCGGGATGCGCACGCTCCAATAGGGCTCGGCCGCCGCCTCGCCCTCGGTAGGTACGCGGAAGTGCCATTTCCTGGACGCGGCGATCGCGTTGTCCGCGAACAGCTTGCGGAAGCGGTTCATCTCGCCCTCGCTGGCGATCACGCGCAGGTTCACCTGTTCGGCCACGGTGTCTTCCACGCGGCCATCGCGCCCCACCTTCACCGCCAGGTAGACCGTGCCCGCCGCGCCGGACCGGAAAGCGTCGCTCGGGTAGCTCGGCGGGTCCAGCTTCTCGTAAGCCACCGAATGCGGATCCTTGGCGTTGTAGCGCTCGAAACTCACGCCGCGCAATCCGATCTCGTAGCGGTCCTCGCCCACCTTCTTGGCCACCACGCGCAGACGCATCGGCGCGATCGCGGGAACGGCCCGGCCGTTGCGCTCGATCGGCTCGAATTTCCACTGCAGGGCGTTGTCGCGCACCATCTTGACCACGCCGCTCGGCAGTTGGTCTTCCTTCTTCAGGTCCAGGCGCGAAACCGAGCCATTGGTCTCGATGTAGACCTCGCCTTCCACCAGCAGGCTGGACTCGATCTGCTTGCGCACGCTGCCCGGGCCGGCGCCCGTGGCGGCCACCGCCAGCGAGGACACCAGCGCGACGCCCAGTACCGAGGCCAGCGCCAGCACGCGAATCACCTTCATCATCACCACGCTCCTTGAGGTTGACGTGGACCGATTACACCGCAGCGCCATGGCGGGCGCAATCTTCACGCCAGGCGCAGGCGGTCGGCGTAGGGCGGCGTGTCGGGATAGTCGTCCTCGCGCAGGCGCGCCTGCAGCGCGCGCCACCAGCGCGGGTCGAACAGTTCGCCATGATGCGTGCGCACCGCTTCCAGCATCTGCGCGGGCAGGCCCATGAACAGCGGAAAGCGCTCGGGAAATACATCGTGCGGACCCACGTGGAACCAGGGCTCGGCGGCCATCTGCTCCTCGTAGGTCGTGGCCTGCGGCCAGTCGCGGAACGTGCAATCGGTGATCAGGCACAGCTCGTCGTAGTCGTAGAACACCGCGCGCTGGTGGCGGGTGATGCCGAAGTTCTTCAGCAGCATGTCGCCGGGGAAGATGTTGTTGCGCGCCATGTCCTTGATCGCTTGCGCATAATCCAGCGCCGCGGCGCGCGCCGGCTTGGGCAGCTGTTCGCGCAGGTAGAGATTGAGCGGACGCAGGCGGCGCTGGATGTAGCACAGGTCGAAGATCACGTCCTCGCCCTCCTCGCTCACGCTGAGCGCGCAGGTCTCGCGCAGTTCCCGCAGCAACGGCTCGGCGAAGCGCGCGCGCGGGAAGCGCAGGAACCGGTACGGCTGGGCGTCCAGCAGGCGGCCCACGCGGTCGAGCTGGAACACCAGCTCGTACTTCCCTTCCACCTCGGCGCGGCTCATCTTCTTCGGGTAGGCGAAGCGGTCGCGGATCAGCTTGAACACCAGCGGGTAGCTGGGCAGGGTGAACACGGCCATCACCATGCCGGGCGTGCCCTCGGCCTGCACCAGCTGCTCGTGCGGATGCGCCTGGAAATGCCGGAAGAACGTGCGGTAACGCTCGGTCTTGCCCTGCTTGGCGCGGCCGACCATGGTGTACAGCTCGTCGATCGGCTTGTGCGTCAGCAGGCTGCGCAGGAACACCACCGCATCGCCCACCGTGGGCAGGTCGGCCTGGAAGTAGCTGCGCGAATTGCTGAACAGCTGCGCGACATCGCTGCGCCGTGTGAGCACCGCCTCGGCGCGCAGGCCCGCCTCGTCGTTGACCAGCGCGATCACGCACGGCGAGAAGCGATGCTCGCCGAACACCCGGCCGACCAGATAGGCGCGCCGCTCGCGGTAGAACACGGTGTCGAGCAACTCGATGCCGCGTACCGGGTGCTCGCCCCAGTGGGCGAGGTCGTCGTGCAGGCGCACGGCGATCGCCGCGGCGCAGCGCGTGCGATGCGCGTACGGCACGGCAAACGGGTAGTCGCCCAGCACGCGCATCAGCACCTCGGTCAGCCGGCCCGGCGATACCGCGTAGCTGTGATGCGCCACCGGGTGGGTGATGGCATCGGTCGGCTCGATGTCGAGCGCCACGAACTCGATCAGCGGGTCCACGCCCTGGGTGCGGAAATAGCGGCGGGTGAGCGTGTTGTAGAAGGTCTTGTACAACTCCTGGTCGATCAGCCCGGCCAGCAGCGCGGCGTAGTGTTCGCGCGCGCGGATCCACAGCGCGCGGTCGTGCGCCTGGCCCATCAGCACCGCGCGCAGGCGCAGCATGCACTCGCCGATGCACTGGTCGTACAGTGCGATGCGCGCCACGGCGTCCTCGCGCGCGCCGCTCCAGTCGCGGGTCTCGAAGCGTTGCCGGGCGCGCCGGGTGATCTCGGCGAAACGCGCGTGGTAATCCTCGAACGCGTCGAAGACCGCGCGGCCGATGGCCTCGGCGCGGCGCTCGGACTGCGGGGTCTGCAAGGCGCTGGACATGCCGGCAGTGTACTCAGCGCGCACGCGCGGCGCGGCGCGGCTTGGCCGGCGGTGCGAGGGCCTTATCGGTATCGCGCACGTGCGCGGCCGCCTGCGCCAGCAGCCAGGCACGGAACTGCCCGAAGCCGCGATGCGTGGCCGAGCGTGGGGGATGCACCAGATAGTGCGAGTACGGCGTCTTGAGCCGGTGCGGGGACAACGGCACCAGTTGCCCGGAATCGATGAGCAGGCGCGCGCGGGTCAGGCGCCCCAACGCAACGCCCACGCCGTCGAGCGCGGCGCGGTGGTGGGATTCGGAATCGTCGAGGAACGCCACGTAGCGGGTAGCGGGGGTTTCGCCGGCCAGTTCGAACCAGCGATTCCATTGGCCGTCGGGGTCGCCCAGCAGCGGCCACTGCGCCAGCGGGCGCGCCGCCAGGCCACCCATCCGCGCCACCAGTGCCGGGCTGGCCATCGGTACCAGCCATTCGTCGAACAGCGGCTCTGCGACGAGGCCCGGCCAATGCCCATGGCCCACGCGCATCGCCGCGTCGATCTGCAGCTCGCGCTCGAAGTCCACCACCCGTTCGCTGGACAACAGGCTGATCTCGACCTTCGGATGCGCCGCGAAGAACTGCCCCAGCCGGGGCACCAGCCACGCCGAGGCCATCGAGGGCGTGATGCTCAGCGTCAGCACGTCGTCGCGCCGGGCGGCGAAGGGCTGGACCTCGCGCGCGATGGCATCCAGGTGCGGGGCGATGCGTTCGAGCAGGCGCTGCCCTTCCGGGGTCGGCACCACGCCGCGCGGATGGCGGGTCAGCAATGGATAGCCCAGCCGCTCCTCCAGCGTGCGCATCTGGTGGCTGAGCGCGCTGACGGTGAGGTGCATGGCCTCGGCGGCGCGCGACAGGTTGCCCAGCCGCGCGGCGGTGACGAATCCCTGCAGGGCATGCAACGGCGGTCTGGACATGGTTCCGGCCTTGAACGGGATTCAACCCTGGCTTGCGAAACGCTCGCTTTTCGCCCCGCCAGATTGCGCCCAACATCAATTCCACTCAAGTGGAGGCACGGACATGCGCATCTTCAACGACCTGTTGTTCCACCACGGCTTCGTCACCAACGAAGCGCTGGCCCGCCAGCTGGCGCCGGGAGATGGCGGGGTGCCGACCGCCCCGCCGCAGGGCGCCACCCACCCGCACCCCCACCCGCGCGCGCAGGTGCGCGCCCGGCAGGCGCGTCGGGTGCGCGTGCTCACGGCGCTCTCGCCGTTCCGTTGAGCGGCAGGGCGCGGCACGCCGCCGCGCCCGGGACGTCAGATGGCCAGGGTGCTTTCCACTTCCAGCACCTTGCGCCGGGCCAGCGCCAGGTTGGACTTGTTGCGATCCAGCACCACGTAGAAGAACAGGCCCTTCTTGTTCCCGACCGGCCGCATGATGTGATACGCGCGGCCCAGCGAGATCAGGATGTCCTCGATGGTGTCGTTGAGGTTGAGCGAGGCGGCCGTCTTCATCTTCGCCCGGATCACCTCGGTGTTGCCCGCGGCGGCCACTTCCATGTCCACACCCGTGCCCGCCTCGCCCAGCAGCATGCCGCTCTCGTAGTCGACCAGGGCCACGGCCTGCGCGCCGTCGATGGTCATCAGTTCGTTGAGCGAATCCTTCAGTCCCGCCATGATGTTCCCCTCGTGTTGGATAGAGCCTGTGATGTGCCCCGGCGCCCAGGCCCTCAATCGCCGAGCCCGGCCAGGATCTTCTGGCCGCATTCCTTCGCGCTCCACAGCACGTTGCCGATGACGCTGCGCGTGTCGCACGCGGCCATCAACAGCAGCGGCGCGCCGGGCGCGGGCAGTGTGCGCATCAGCACCTTGCCCTCGCCCGCTTCGAGCATCAGCACTTCCAGCTCGCCCAGGGCCAGCTCGCGGCCGACCGCGGCGGCCAACGCGAGCATCGCGCTGGTCATCGCCGCCAGGCGCTCGCCGCTGGCGGTGGCCGGCGCCTGCACCAGCGCGAAGCCATCCACGGTGGCGAGTACGGCCGTGCGCACGCCGTCCACCGCGTCCACGAAGGCACGCAGTTGCGCATCCACGAGGGATTGCTGGGCCGGCGCCAGCACGGCGCCTTGTCGTCCGTCAGCCATCGGCGTCCACCCAGGCATGCGCCTCGATCTCGCCCATCAGGGCATCCATCAGCCAGAGCACCTGCTCGCGGTCGCGCGCGTCCATCGGCACCACCGGCAACGCGCGCAGCCGCGCGGCGATGGCGTCGGCGCAATGGTCCAGGTCCAGGTGCGGTGCCAGATCCGGCTTGGACAGCCCGACCACCGCCGGCAGGTTCGGCGCATGCGTGCGCAGCGTGTACAGGTGCCCGGCCAGCGCTTCGACCGGGTCCGGCAGGCTGGCGTCGGCCAGCAGCACCGCGCCGCTGGCGCCCTGCAGCAGCATCGGCCAGATGAAACCGAAGCGCTGCTGCCCGGGCGTGCCGTACAAGCGCAGGCGGTCGCCGTTGGGCAGCGCGACATCGGCATAGTCCATCGCCACCGTGGTGGCGGCCTTGCCCAGGCCGCCGTCGGTGTTGGCCACGTCCGTATCGACTACCACGCCGTCGGCGATCGCGCGCACCAGCGTGGACTTGCCCGCGCCGGCCGAGCCGAGCACCACGATCTTGTGCTCGCGCATGCTCAGTGCCTCGCCTGGCGCAGGCTGCGCCACATGCGCGCCAGCATCGTCGCGCCGCGCTCGCGCGGGGGCGACAGCGGCGCGGCCGGCATATCCAGCGGTTGCAGGCTGGCATAGCCGCACAGGTAGGCCGAATGGACGAACTGACGCACCAGTTCGACCTCCAGTCCCAGCATGCTGGCGCATTCGCGCACGCTCGCTGGCCGCTTGAGCAGCAGCGAGCACAGGCGGAAGCCTTCCGGCTGGCGGGTGATCACGCGGAAATCGGGCCAGCGCGACAGCCGGACCACCGCCCCGCCGGCCAACCGGGCGTCGAGGTCGCGCCAGTGGTCGCCATGCTGGCCCGCCTGCCACAGCAGCGGGCGCAGCGGCAGGCGCGGCACCTGCTCGGGCAAGGCAGGGGCGGGAACCTCCAGGCGCGCATCGTCCAGTCCCGCGCCCAGGTGCGCCGGCAGGTCGCGCGCATCGGTGGCAGCGGGCGCGGCCACCAGGTCGGCGCCGAAGTCCAGCAGCAGGTCCTGCCCATCGGCCAGTACCAGCCGCGTGCGTCCCTGCCGGTCGCGCAGGCGCCGGCGCAATTCGCGCGTCACCGCCTTGGCGCCCCGCGCGACGCACTCCGCATCGCTCGGGGTGGGCGTGGGGGTATCGATCGCGCACAGCACGCGCTCGATCTGCCGGTCCTCCAGCATCACGTGCTCGCACGCATGGCCATCGACCAGCGCGCCGTCCTCGCCTTCGATCCAGAACGGCATGCCGGGACGCTGCTGCGCCATGCGCAGCGCCGCGTGGCGCAGGCCCGGCGTATCGCGGACCACGAGCAGATCGCATTCGTCCAGCCCGCGGCAACCGCTGAGCCGGCCCTCGGGCAGGCCGGATAGCCGCTGCAGGCGTTCCAACAGCTCGCGTTCGGCGCGCACGTCCGCTCCCACGACCAGCACTCTGGCCATGTCCCCGCCCCCTATCCTTGATGTGTTGCGTGGATGCTAGGCGGCAGGCTACGGCACGGTTGCACGCATCAAGAGTGATCGCCCGCACATCGCCCGGCTTCTTGCCGGAAATGCATATGGATCACCGGCGCCGGAAACGAAAACGCCCCGTGTCCGTGGACACGGGGCGTTGCATGCGATCGCGGCGAATAGCGCCGCGAGGCGATCAACCCTTCAACGTCGCCAGCGCGGCGTTGAAGGTCTGGCTCGGGCGCATCGCCGCGGCCACCTTGGCCAAGTCCGGGCGGTAGTAGCCGCCGATGTCCACCGGCTTGCCCTGCGCGCCGTTGAGCTCGGCCGCGATCTTCTGCTCTTCCTCGGCCAGCCGCTGGGCGAGCGGGGCGAACTTGGCCTTCAGCGTCGCGTCCTCGTCCTGGTTCGCCAGCGCCTGCGCCCAGTACAAGGCGAGGTAGAAGTGGCTACCGCGGTTGTCGATCTCGCCGACCTTGCGCGCCGGCGACTTGTTGTTGTCCAGGATCTGCCCGTTCGCCGCGTCCAGCGCCTTGGCCAGCACCTTGGCCGAGGCGTTGTCGTAGCGGTTGCCCAAATGTTCCAGCGAGGCGGCCAGCGCGAGGAACTCGCCCAGCGAATCCCAGCGCAGGTAATTCTCTTCGGTGAACTGCTGCACGTGCTTGGGCGCCGAGCCACCGGCCCCGGTCTCGAACAGGCCGCCACCGGCCATCAGCGGCACAATGGAGAGCATCTTGGCGCTGGTGCCCAGCTCCATGATCGGGAACAGATCGGTGAGGTAGTCGCGCAGCACGTTGCCGGTGACCGAGATGGTGTCCTGGCCCTTGCGGATGCGCTCGAGCGAGAACTTCGTCGCTTCCACCGGCGGCAGGATGCGGATATCCAGGCCCTGGGTGTCGTGCTGCTTCAGATACTGCTCGACCTTGGCGATGACCTGCGCGTCGTGCGCGCGGGCCTTGTCCAGCCAGAACACCGCCGGGGTGTCGCTCAGGCGGGCGCGCTCCACGGCCAGCTTGACCCAGTCCTGGATCGGCGCGTCCTTGGTCTGGCACATGCGCCAGATATCGCCGGCTTCCACCGCATGCTCGAACACCACCTTGCCCTGCTCGTCGGTGACCTGCACGGTGCCGGCGGCGGGAAGGATGAAGGTCTTGTCGTGCGAGCCGTATTCTTCGGCCTTCTGCGCCATCAGGCCCACGTTCGGCACGCTGCCCATGGTGGCCGGGTCGAACGCGCCGTGCGCCTTGCAGTCCTCGATGACGGCCTGGTACACGCCGGCGTAGCAGCGGTCCGGGATCACCGCCTTGGTGTCCTGCAGCTTGCCTTCGGCGTTCCACATCTGGCCGGAGTCGCGGATCATCGCCGGCATGGAGGCATCGACGATCACATCGCTCGGCACGTGCAGGTTGGTGATGCCCTTGTCCGAATTGACCATCGCCACGCCCGGGCGCTGCGCGTATTCGGCGGCGATGTCGGCCTTGATCTGTTCCTGCTGGTCGGCCGGCAGGCCGCCGATGCGCGCGTAGAGGTCGCCGATGCCGTTGTTCGCATCGAAGCCGACCGACTTCAGCGCTTCGGCGTGCTTGGCCAGCACGTCGCGGTAGAACTCACCGACCACGACGCCGAACATCACCGGGTCGGAGACCTTCATCATGGTCGCCTTCAGGTGCAGCGAGAACAGCACGCCCTGCGACTTGGCATCGGCGATCTGCGCATCGATAAAGCTCGCCAGCGCCTTGCGGCTCATCAGCGCGGCATCGACGATCTCGCCGGCCTTCACCGCCACCTTGTCCTTCAACACCGTGGCCTGCCCGTCCTGGCCAACGAAGCTGATCTTCAGCGCGCCGGCGGCCGGCACGGTGGCCGACTGCTCGCTGCCGAAGAAATCCCCGCTTTCCATGTGCGCGACGTGCGACTTCGATTCGCTGCTCCACTTGCCCATGCGATGCGGGTGCTTGCGCGCGTAGTTCTTCACCGACAGCGGCGCGCGGCGATCGGAGTTGCCCTCGCGCAGCACCGGGTTCACCGCGCTGCCCTTGACGCGGTCGTAGCGCGCCTTGATGTCGCGCTCCTTGTCATCCTTGGGCACGTCCGGGTATTCGGGCAGCTTGAAGCCCTGCGCCTGCAGTTCCTTGATGGCGGCCAGCAGCTGCGGCACCGAGGCGCTGATGTTGGGCAGCTTGATGATGTTGGCTTCCGGCGTGGTCGCCAGTTCGCCCAGCTCGGCCAGATCGTCCGGCGTCTGGTGCGCGGCGTCGAGGAAATCCGGGAACTGCGAGAGGATGCGCGCGGCCAGGGAGATGTCGCGCGTCTCCACCACGATGCCGGCGGTATCGGTGTAGGCGTCGATGATCGGCAGCAGGGACTGGGTCGCGAGGTACGGCGCCTCGTCCGTGAGGGTGTAGAGGATCTTCGGGGTGTTCGACATGATCGGCGTAACTCGGTTCTGCTTCGGGAGGGGGCACCGGGGCCGGACGAAGGCAGGCGCGCCGCATCACGATCCGCTGCGCGCTCATGCCGGAAGACGACGTCGGGAATCACCGGGCAATCGCCGCATTGTCGCCGTTTGCCGCCCCCCGGGCAAAGCCGGCCGGTGCGGGCCGCTGTGTCCCACCGCCGAGCATCGGGATACGCAAGCGCACGGTGTCCGCACCGGGCGGATGGTTTCCCGGCGAACCATTGCCGCATATAAAAAGAGGCGCAGCTTGCGCTGCGCCCCACATGCACCGTCCCGCCGGGAGAGAGTCGGCGGGCGCGCTTGCCCGGCTTACTTGACCTCGAACTCCTGCGGCATGCCCGCCGCCTGTCCGTCCACGGTGACCTGGGCGGTGTACTTGCCGGCCGGCCAGCCGTTGGCGTTGGTGAACTCGACGTTCGTCGTTTCCGCGCCCGTCGTGGTGAGCGCGGCGCTCTGCTCACCGGCCACCTGGCCATCCTGGAAGGTCAGCTTGACGCCGAGGTTGGCGCCGCTGGCGGCGCCATCGGTCTTCACCGACACGATGATCTTGTCCTTGCTGGACAACGTGGCGACCGGTGCCACGCTCTTGTCGGCGGCGGCGGTGTTGCCCACGGTCACGCTGCTGACCGTCACGGCGGCGGCCGGCGCGCTCGACGGCTCGGCGGCGGGCGGCGGCGTCGTGGTGGCTGCAGGCTCGGCGGCCGGGGGCGTGGCCATCTCGCTGGTGTCGTCCTTCTTCTTGCAGCCGGCCAGGGCCAGGCTCGCGGCCAGGCCGATGATCAACGTGCGCGTCAGGTGCTGGGAATTCGACATGGAAAGTCCTCCAGGTTCGGGGCGTGCGCCAGGCGTGGCGTGGCGCGATCAGGATTTGGCGGGAAGGCGCAAGGTCTGGCCGGGAAAGATTTTGTCCGGGTCGTCGAGCACGTCGCGGTTGGCCTGGAATATCTTCTGCCAGGCGTTCGCGTCGCCGTAATGGTGCTTGGCGATCTTGGACAGCGAATCGCCGCTCTGCACGGTGTAGGACTGTTCGCCCACGATCTCCGCGGTGCTGTCCACCTTGGCGGTGACGCCGGAGAAGTCGGCCTTGGGTGCGATCTCGGCGGTGCTGTCGACCTTGGAGGTCACACCGGAGAAATCCGCTTTCTTGTCGTTGCTGGTCATGGGCAGGTTCCGTGATGCCACAGCGTGGGAGCACGGTTGCACGGCCAACGTTAAAAGCGGATCGCGCCAGCGTGAAGCCGGCGCGCAGCGGCGTTTGCGCCGGTTACTGCCGCGCGTCGCGGCGCGCGGCCGGTGCCGGTGCGCCCGGCGTGGCGCGCCACGGATTGATGTCCAGGCCACCGCGCCGCGTGTAGCGCGCTTCCACCACCAGCCACTGCGGCTGGCAGCAGCGCGATACGTCATGGAAGATCCGCTCCACGCACTGCTCGTGGAACTCGGCGTGGTCGCGGTAGCTCACCAGGTAGCGCAGCAGGCCCTCGGCGTCGATCGGCGCACCGCGATAACGCAGCGAGACGTTCGCCCAATCCGGCTGGCCGGTGACCGGGCAGTTGGATTTCAGCAGCGCTGATACCAACGTCTGCTCCACATCCTCGCCCGGCAGCGTGCGCAGGTGGTTCGCATTGGGCGGGCCGTAGTCGTCGATGCTGACATCCAGGCCATCGATGCTGATGTCCGCGGCGGCGTCATCAAGCAGGGGCGGCAGGCCGAACTCCACGCTGACCGGCGCGCCGGCGCGGGCGGACAGGTCGGTGGCGATGCATTCGCGCACCGCCGCCGGGCTGTTGAAGCGGGTGCTGTTGAGCGAGTTGAGGTAAAGCTTGAGCGACTTGGATTCGATCAGGTTCGGCGAATCGCTGGGCACGTGCAGCGTGGCGGTCGCCACGCACGGCTTGCCCTGCGCATCCAGCCAGCCCAGCTCGTAGGCGTGCCAGCGGTCGAGCCCCACGAACGGCAGCGCGTCCGGATCGATGCCCACCGACACGCGGCTGGGCCGGCGGGGGATGGGGAACAGCAGCGCGGGGTCGTAGTGGGTCGGGTAGGCGACCTCGCGCCCGAGGCTGGAATCGGCGGGGGTGTTCATGGCGGCATTTTACGCCGCGGGCGCTGAACCTCTGGCCGCGCCGGGCGGTGCCGGCCGGGCGCGGACGCACCCGGCCGGAACCGTTCAGTCAGCCCTGCGGACCGCCGTGCAGGTAATCCAGCGACACCTGCAGCAGCGCGCGCAGGCCGACGTCCAGCGACTTCTCGTCCAGCAGGAACTTCGGCGAGTGGTTGCTCGGCGCGGTGGCCGGGTCGATGCCGGCGCGGGTGGAACCGACGAAGAAGAACAGCCCCGGCACCTCGCGCGCGTAGAACGAGAAGTCCTCCGCACCCATCTGCAGCGGCGGCTCGTAGACGTTGTCGGCACCGACCACCGCCTGCAGGCTGGGCAGCATCTTCGCGGTCAGGGCGGGGTCGTTGATGGTGGCCGGGTTGCCGTCCTGGTCCGGCACCTGCGCCTCGGCGCGGGCGCCGTGCGCGGCGGCGGTGTGCTCGGCGACGTTCTTCAGGTCGGCGAAGATCTTCTGCCGCATGCCCTCGTCGAAGGTGCGGATGGTGCCCACCATCTCCACCTCGTCGGGAATGATGTTGTAGCGGATGCCGCCCTTGATCGCGCCGAAGCTCACCACCGCCGGCTGCTTGGCGATGTTGGCCTGGCGGCTGACCACCGTCTGCGCGGCGCCGATCAGGTCGGCGCTGGCCACGATGGGGTCGATGCCGTTCCACGGTGCCGAGCCATGGGTCTGGCGGCCGATCACCTTGATGTTGAAGCGGTCCGAGGCCGCCATCAGCGGGCCGCCGCGCACGGCGATCTGCCCGGCCTGGACGCTGGAGAACACATGCAGGCCGAACACCGCCTCGGGTTTGAAGTCGGCGAACAGGCCTTCCTTGAGCATCAGCGAGGCACCTCCCTCCTCGTTGCCCGGCGCGCCTTCCTCCGAGGGCTGGAAGATCAGCATCACCTGGCCCGGCAGCTGGGCCTTCATCGCCACCAACGCGTCGGCCACGCCGAGCAAGATGGCGGTGTGGGCATCGTGGCCGCACGCATGCATCACGCCCACCGTCTCGCCGCGGTATTCGCCCGTCGCCTTGGAGGCGAACGGCAGGCCGGTCTGTTCGGTCACCGGCAGGGCGTCCATGTCCGCGCGCAGGGCGATCTTCGGGCCGGGCAGGCCGCCTTCGATGATCGCCACCACGCCGTGGTGGGCAATGCCCACGCGCGGCTTCAAGCCGAGCTTGCGCAGGTGGGCGGCCACCTGGGCCGAAGTGCGCTCCTCGCGGTTGGACAGCTCAGGGTGCTCGTGGAAGTCGCGCCGCCAGCTCACCACCTGGGCCTGCAGCTTGGCAGCCGCCGCGGTGACCTCGGGGCGCTCGCCGGGCGCGGCCACGGCCATCCAGGGGAGGGAAAGCAGCAGGGCACCGGCCCAGACGCGCGGATGGGGCATCACGAATCCTCGAAGGGTGGAAACCGACAATCTAATGCAGCGCGCCGCCGCGCACACGGGCAGCGGTCAACCGGACGCCTTTCCGTGCGTTGCAGGAGGGGACCGTCCCCCTGAACCAATGGGGGCGGGCGCGGTCTGACTGGCCCGTCAGTCATGGTCCAATCGCCACGTTCCGGCGATAAGCTTGCCGGCTTGCCGGGAAGCCCCCGTCCTCCCCCCGCCTCAGGAGTTGTCGAATGTCGCGTTTCTGGAAGATCACGCTGCTCGTGGTGGCAGTGGTCGTGGTACTGGCCATCGGCGCGCGCATGCTGCGGGGCGGACACGAGGGGCGCGGGGCCGGGCGGCCGGGCAGCGATCAGGCACAGGGCGGCGATGCCGGCCAGGACAGCGGCCCGGTGCCGGTCACCGCGGTGGCGGCCACCACCCAGGACGTGCCGGTCTATGCCAACGCGCTGGGCACGGTCACCGCCTTGAACACGGTGACGGTCAACCCCCAGGTCGGCGGCCAGCTGCTGAGCATCAACTTCAAGGAAGGCCAGGAAGTGAAGAAGGGCGAACTGCTCGCGCAGATCGACCCGCGCACCCTGCAGGCCAGCTACGACGAAGCCGCCGCGGCCAAGCGCCAGAACCAGGCGCTGCTGGCCACCGCGCGCTCCAACTTCGCCCGCTCCAGCGCGCCGGAATACCAGCAATACGTGTCCAAAACCGACCTGGACACCCAGCGCAACCAGGTCGCGCAGTACGAGGCGGCGGTGGCGGCCAACGACGCCTCGATGCGCGCGGCGCAGGTGCAGCTGCAATACACCCGCATCACCGCGCCGATCGACGGCATCGCCGGTATCCGCGGCGTGGACGTGGGCAACATCGTCAGCACCAGCACGGCGATCGTCACCCTGACCCAGATCCACCCGATCTACGTGTCCTTCAACCTGCCCGAGCGCCAGCTCACCGCGGTGCGCGAAGGCCAGGCGCAGGCGGCGCTGCCGGTGGCCGCGCTGGATCGCGGCGACGCGCACGTGATCAGCGGCACCGGCAAGCTCGACGTGATCGACAACCGCATCTCCGCCGACAGCGGCACCTTCGGCGCGCGCGCGATCTTCGACAACGCCGACAACGCCCTGTGGCCGGGCCAGTTCGTCAACGTGCGCCTGCAGCTGCGCACCATCCCCGGCGGCATCGTGGTGCCGGCACAGGCGGTGCAGCGCGGCCCGGACGGCGATTACGTCTACGTGGTGCAGGCCGACAACACCGTGCAGATGCAGACCATCAAGCAGGGCGTGGAAGTGGACGACAGCCACGTGCAGATCGCCAGCGGCCTGAAGGCCGGCCAGAAGGTGGTGACCGAAGGCCAGTTCCGCCTCAAGCCCGGCAGCAAGGTGCAGGCGCTGGCGCCGGGCGAGACCCCGGCCCCCCCGACCGAGGCCGAGCTGAAGGCCGCCGCGGGCAAGAACCGCGGCGGCGGCGGCGGTCGCCGCGGCGGCGGCCCGCGCTGATCCACCCGGGACGGCGGCCCGCCGCCGTCCCCATGCACCGGCGCCCGCGCCGGTCTGTTCCACCGACAACGCACACAGCAGGAGAGCCGCGTGGGCTTCTCGACGATCTTCATCCGCCGCCCCATCGCCACCTCGCTGCTGATGGCGGGCTTGTTGCTGCTGGGCATCCTGGGCTATCGCCAGCTGCCGGTCTCGGCACTGCCCGAAATCGACGCCCCCAGCCTGGTGGTCACCACCCAGTACCCGGGCGCCAACGCCTCCACGATGGCCTCGCTGGTCACCACGCCGCTGGAACGGCAGTTCGGCCAGATTTCCGGCCTGGACATGATGACCTCCGATTCCTCGGCGGGCCTGTCCACGATCATCCTGCAGTTCTCGATGGACCGGGACATCGACATCGCCGCGCAGGACGTGCAGGCGGCGATCCGCCAGGCCACCCTGCCCTCCTCGCTGCCCTACCAGCCGGTCTACAACCGGGTGAACCCGGCCGACGCGGCGATCATCACCCTCAAGCTCACCTCCGACACGCTGCCGCTGCGCGAGATCAACCGCTACGCGGACTCGATCCTGGCCCAGCGCCTGTCGCAGGTGCAGGGCGTGGGCCTGGTGTCCATCGCCGGCAACGTGCGCCCGGCCGTGCGCATCCAGGTCAACCCGGCGCAGCTGTCGAACATGGGCCTGACGATGGAGTCGCTGCGCAGCGCGCTGACGCAGACCAACGTGTCCGCGCCGAAGGGCTCGCTCAACGGCAAGACCCAGTCCTACAGCATCGGTACCAACGACCAGCTCACCAACGCGGCCGAATACCAGGACACCATCATCAGCTATCAGAACGGCGCGCCGGTGCGGCTGCGCGACGTGGCCTCGGTGGTGGACGGGGTGGAGAACGACCAGCTCTCGGCCTGGGCCGACGGCAAGCAGGCCGTACTGCTGGAGATCCGCCGCCAGCCGGGCGCCAACATCGTGCAGACCGTCGAGCAGGTGCGCGCGATCCTGCCGCAGCTGCGCGCCGTGTTGCCGGCCGACGTGCACCTGGACGTGTTCTCCGACCGCACCGAGACCATCCGCGCCTCCGTGCATGAAGTGAAGTTCACCCTGATCCTCACCATCGGCCTGGTGGTGGCGGTGATCTTCGTGTTCCTGCGCCGCCTGTGGGCCACCATCATTCCCTCCGTCGCCGTGCCGCTGTCGCTGGCCGGCACCTTCGGCGTGATGGCCTTCGCCGGCATGTCGCTGGACAACCTCTCGCTGATGGCGCTGGTGGTGGCGACCGGCTTCGTGGTGGACGACGCGATCGTGATGATCGAGAACATCGTGCGCTACATCGAGCAGGGCATGGACGGCAAGGAAGCGGCCGAAACCGGCGCGCGCCAGATCGGCTTCACCGTGCTTTCGCTCACCGTCTCGCTGGTGGCGGTGTTCCTGCCGCTGATCCTGATGCCGGGCGTGACCGGGCGCCTGTTCCACGAGTTCGCCTGGGTGCTGTCCATCGCGGTGGTCATCTCGATGGTGGTCTCGCTCACGCTCACCCCGATGATGTGCGCCTACCTGCTCAAGCCCGACGCCCTGCCCGAGGGCGAGGACGCGCACGAGCGCGCCGCGGCCGCCGGCAAGACCAACCTGTGGACGCGCACCGTGGCGCTGTACGAGCGCACGCTGGACTGGGTGCTGGCCCACCAGCCGCTGACCCTGGGCGTGGCGATCGGCGCGGTGGCGCTGACGGTCATCCTGTACGTCGTCATCCCCAAGGGCCTGCTGCCCGAGCAGGATACCGGCCTGATCACCGGCGTGGTGCAGGCCGACCAGAATGTCGCCTTCCCGCAGATGGAGCAGCGCACCCAGGCCGTGGCCGAGGCATTGCGCAAGGATCCGGCGGTGACCGGCGTGGCGGCCTTCATCGGCGCCGGCACGATGAACCCCACGCTCAACCAGGGCCAGCTGTCGATCGTGCTGAAGGAGCGCGGCGAGCGCGAATCGCTGGAAGACCTGTTGCCGCGCCTGCAGAAGGCCGTGTCCGGCATTCCCGGCGTGGCGCTGTACTTGAAGCCCGTGCAGGACGTCACCCTCGATACCCGCGTGGCGGCCACCGAGTACCAGTACTCGCTCTCCAGCGTGGACAGCGCCGAGCTGTCGCAGTGGGCGACGAAGATGACGCAGGCGCTGCGCCAGCTGCCCGAGCTGGCCGATGTCGACAACAACCTCGCCAACGAGGGCCGCGCGCTGGAGATCAACATCGACCGCGACAAGGCCAGCATGCTGGGCGTGCCGATGCAGACCATCGACGACACGCTCTACGACAGCTTCGGCCAGCGCCAGATCTCCACCATCTTCACCGAGCTCAACCAGTACCGCGTGGTGCTGGAAGTGGCGCCGGAGTTCCGCACCAGCACCGCGCTGATGAACCAGCTGGCGGTGGCCAGCAACGGCAGCGGTGCGCTCACCGGCACCAACGCCACCAGCTTCGGCCAGGTGACCTCGTCCAACTCCTCCACCGCCACCGGCATCGGCAACCAGAACACCGGCATCACCGTCGGCGCGGGCAGCATCATCCCGCTCTCCGCGTTGGCCGAGGCCAAGGTCACCAATACCCCGCTGGTGGTCAGCCACCAGCAGCAGCTGCCGGCCATCACGATTTCCTTCAACCTCGCGCCGGGCTATTCGCTCTCGCAGGCGGTGGCGGCGATCCAGCGCACGGCCGAGGAACTGCAGGTGCCCTCGCAGGTGCATGCGCAGTTCATCGGCAAGGCCGCCGAGTTCACCGGCAGCCAGACCGACGTGGTGTGGCTGCTGCTGGCCTCCATCGTGCTGATCTACATCGTGCTGGGCGTGCTGTACGAGAGCTACATCCACCCGCTCACGATCATCTCCACCCTGCCGCCGGCCGGCGTGGGCGCGCTGCTGGCGCTGATGATGTGCGGGCTGAGCCTGTCGGTGGACGGCATCGTGGGCATCGTGCTGCTGATCGGCATCGTGAAGAAGAACGCGATCATGATGATCGACTTCGCCATCGAGGCCCGCCGCGCCGGCGCCAGCGCGCACGACGCCATCCGCCGCGCCTGCCTGCTGCGCTTCCGCCCGATCATGATGACCACCGCGGCGGCCATGCTCGGCGCGCTGCCGCTGGCGCTCGGCACCGGCATCGGCTCGGAGCTGCGCCGTCCGCTCGGCATCTCCATCGTCGGCGGCCTGCTGCTCTCGCAGTTGGTGACGCTGTACACCACGCCGGTGATCTACCTGTACATGGAGCGCATGTCCGACCGCCTGCATGCCTGGCGCGAGAAGCGCGCCGCGACGCACGGCGGCAAGCCGACGGCGGAGCAGGCATGAAGACGCAGGCAATGGAGTGGCGCCCATGAACCTCTCCGCCCCCTTCATCAAGCGGCCCATCGGCACCACGCTGCTGGCCTGCGGGCTCTTCGTCATCGGCCTGATGTGCTACCTGCGCCTGGGCGTGGCGGCGCTGCCGAACATCCAGATCCCGGTGATCTTCGTCCACGCCACGCAATCGGGCACGGACGCCAGCACGATGGCCTCCACGGTCACCGCGCCGCTGGAACGCCACCTCGGCCAGGTGCCGGGCATCGACCGCATGCGCTCCTCCAGTTCGGAGAACAGCAGCATGGTGTTCATGGTGTTCCAGGGCAACGTGGACATCGACGCGGCCGCACAGGACGTGCAGACGGCGATCAACGCTGCGCAGGCGGACCTGCCCTCGGGCCTGGGCACGCCGATGTACCAGAAGGCGAACCCGAACGACGACCCGGTCATCGCCATCGCGCTGACCTCGCAGACGCAATCGGCCGACGAGCTGTACAACGTCGCCGATTCGCTGCTGGCCCAGCGCCTGCGCCAGATCACCGGCGTGGCCTCGGTCGACATCGCCGGTGCGTCTACCCCGGCCGTGCGCGTGGACGTGGACATGCGCGCGCTCAACGCGCTGGGCCTGACTCCGGACGACCTGCGCAATGCCGTGCGCGCGGCCAACGTGACCTCGCCGACCGGCTTCCTGTCCGACGGCAAGACCACGATGGCGATCATCGCCAACGATTCGGTCTCCAAGGCCGCCGATTTCGCCCAGCTCGCCATCGCCACCCAGTCCAATGGCCGGGTGATCCGCCTGAGCGACGTGGCCAACGTCTACGACGGCCAGCAGGACGCCTACCAGGCGGCGTGGTTCGACGGCAAACCCGCGGTGGTGATGTACGTGTTCACCCGCGCCGGCGCCAATATCGTGGAGACCGTGGATCGGGTGAAGGGCGCCATCCCCGAGCTGCGCACCTACCTGCACCCCGGCACGCGGATGACCGCGTACTTCGACCGCACCCCCACCATCCGCGCCTCGTTGGCCGAAGTGCAGATCACCCTGCTGATCTCGCTGGCGATGGTGGTGCTGACCATGGCGCTGTTCCTGCGCCGGCTGGCGCCGACGCTGATCGCTGCGGTCACCGTGCCGCTGTCGCTGGCCGGTTCGGCGCTGGTGATGTACGTGCTGGGCTTCACCCTCAACAACCTGAGCCTGCTGGCGCTGGTGATCGCGATCGGCTTCGTGGTGGACGACGCCATCGTGGTGATCGAGAACATCATGCGCCACCTCGATGAGGGCATGTCGCGCATGGATGCCGCGCTGGCCGGCGCGCGCGAGATCGGCTTCACCATCGTCTCCATCACCGCCTCGCTGGTGGCAGTGTTCATCCCGCTGCTGTTCGCCAGCGGCATGATCGGCGCGTTCTTCCGCGAGTTCACCGTGACCCTGGTGGCGGCGATCGTGGTCTCGATGCTGGTCTCGCTCACGCTCACGCCCGCGCTGTGCAGCCGGTTCCTCTCCGGCCACGCCGAGCCGGAAAAGCCCGGCCGCGTCGGCGCGTTCCTGGAGCGCATGCACGAGGGCAGCCTGCGCATCTACAGCAAGGCACTGGACTTCTCGCTGCGCCACGCCCTGCTGATGTCCATCACCCCGCTGCTGCTGATCGTGGCGACGATCTTCCTGGCCGGCGCGGTGAAGAAGGGCAACTTCCCGCCGCAGGACACCGGCCTGATCTGGGGCCGCGCCAGCTCCAGCGCCACGGTGTCGTTCAACGACATGATCGAGCGCCAGCGCCGCATCACCGACATGCTGATGGCCGACCCGGCGGTGAAGATCGTCGGCGCGCGCCTGGGTTCCAGCCGGCAGGGTTCCAGTGCGTCGTTCAACATCGAGCTGAAGACGCGCGACGAAGGCCGCCGCGAGACCACCGACCAGGTGCTGGCCCGCCTGAGCGCCAAGGCCGACCGCTACCCGGACCTGGAACTGCGCCTGCGCGCCATCCAGGACCTGCCCAGCGACGGCGGCGGTGGCACCAGCCAGGGCGCGCAATACAAGGTCTCGCTGCAGGGCAACGACCTGGCCCAGCTGCAGGAGTGGCTGCCCAAGCTGCAGGCGGTACTCAAGCAGAACCCGAAGCTGCGCGACGTCGGCACCGACGTGGACACCGCCGGCCTGCGCCAGAACATCGTGATCGACCGCGCCAAGGCCGCGCGCCTGGGCGTGTCCATCGGCACCATCGACGGCGCGCTGTACGGCGCGTTCGGCCAGCGCTCGATCTCCACCATCTACTCCGATCTCAACCAGTACTCGGTGGTGGTCAACGCCCTGCCCTCGCAGACGGCCACCCCGGCGGCGCTGGACGAGGTGTACGTGCAGAGCCGGTCGGGCGAGATGATCCCGATCACCGCGGTGGCCTACCAGGTGCCCGGCCTGGCACCGCCGCAGATCACGCACGACAACCAGTACACGACGATGGACCTGAGCTATAACCTCGCCCCTGGCGTGAGCACGGGCGAGGCGGACGCGATCATCGAAGCGGCGGTAAAGGGCCTGCGCATGCCCGATGGCATCCGCATCAGCGATGGCGGCGGCTTCAACGTGCAGCTCAACCCGAACTCGATGGTGGTGCTGCTGCTGGCGGCCATCCTCACCGTGTACATCGTGCTGGGCATGCTCTACGAGAGCCTGATCCACCCGGTGACGATCCTCTCCACGCTGCCCGCGGCCGGCATGGGCGCGCTGCTGGCGCTGTTCGTGACGAACACCGAGCTGTCGGTGATCTCGATGATCGCGCTGGTGCTGCTGATCGGCATCGTGAAGAAGAACGCGATCATGATGATCGACTTCGCGCTGGTGGCGCAGCGCGAGCACGGCAAGTCGCCGCGCGAGGCCGCCCGCGAGGCGTCGGTCGTGCGTTTCCGCCCGATCATGATGACCACGATGGTGGCGATCCTGGCGGCGCTGCCGCTGGCCATCGGCCTGGGCGAGGGCTCGGAGCTGCGCAGGCCGCTGGGCATCGCGATGATCGGTGGCCTGCTGATCTCGCAGAGCCTGACCCTGCTGAGCACGCCGGCGCTGTACGTGATCTTCTCCTGCCTGGCCGACCACTGGAAGAACTGGCGTGCGCGGCGGCGCGAGAAGAAGGCGGCCCGCCGGGCCGCGGCACAGGCGGTGGCCAAGCCACAGCATTGAGGGAAAACGGGGCCGCTTGCGGCCCCGTTTCTTTTCGGCGCCCCCCCGGCGCAGTCGATGCCGAAAATCTATCGCGCGGGCATGTCGATGCGGCCCATGCTCGTCCGTCGTCCCTACAAGCGGCCGGGATTGCCCCGGCCCGATCCGAAGGAACCAACATGCGCGTGATGATGATCATGAAGGCCACCGCGGCCTCCGAGGCCGGGCAGATGCCCGGCGAAGCGATCCTGGCGGCGATGGGCGCCTACAACGAGCAGCTGGTCGATGCCGGCGTGCTGCTGGCCGGCGAAGGCCTGCATCCGAGCGCACGCGGCGCGCGGCTGCGCTTCCGGCCCGATGGCCTGGAGGTGGTCGACGGGCCGTTCGCCGAGACGAAGGAGCTGATCGCCGGCTTCTGGCTGCTGCAGGTGCGCTCCTTCGCCGAGGCCATCGAGTGGGCGCGGCGCATCCCCAATCCCGATGGCGACACGTTCGAGGTCGAACTGCGGCCCGTGTTCGAGGCCGAAGACTTCGGTGAGGCCTTCACCCCCGAACTGCGTGAGCAGGAGCAACGCCTGCGCGCCCGTGTAGACACCCAACCCTGACATCGGAGGAACCCCGCATGAAGACCACCCCTTACCTCAGCTTCTACGGCAATTGCCGCCAGGCCTTCGAGACCTATGAGCAGATCTTTGGCGGCCAGGTATTCCAGATCACCTACGGCGACGCCCCGCCGCCGCCCGAGGGCACCGAGCCGCCGGAGGGCTGCGGCGATGTCGGGCCCGGCGCGCCGGACCAGATCATGCACGCCACCCTCGCCCACGGCCAGGCGCCGTTCCTGATGGGCTCGGACATGCCGCCGGGCATGCCGCACAAGGGCTCCGGGGGCATCTCCGTGGCGCTGAACTGCGACGACAACGCCGAGGCCGAGCGCGTGTTCAAGGCGCTGGCGGAAGGGGCCCAGATCCAGATGCCGATGGCCGAGACGTTCTGGGCCGAGCGCTTCGGCATGCTGGTCGACCGCTTCGGCACGCCGTGGCTGATCAACGGCGTCTACAAGCAGCCCTGAACCCGGAGAAGCCACACATGGTCAAGCAGATCTTCGTCAACCTGCCGGTGGAATCGCTGCCGCGCGCGGTCGATTTCTTCACGGCGCTCGGCTTCTCGTTCGATCCGAGGTACACCGACGAGAACGCCACCTGCCTCATCCTGGGCGAGAACATCTTCGCCATGTTGCTGGTGAAGCCGTTTTTCCAAGGCTTCATGACGCGGCAGGTATGCGACACCGCCCAGGCGGCCGAGGTGATCACCGCGCTGGCGGTAGACAGCCGCGCCGAGGTCGACAGCCTCGTCGCGCGTGCCCGCCAGGCCGGCGGCGTGGTCTCCGGCGAGCCGAAGGATTACGGCTTCATGTACCAGCATGGCTTCGAGGACCCGGACGGCCACCTGTGGGAGGTCTTCCACGCCAGCGGCGAGCCGCCGCCGGCATGACACCCGGGCACGGCCATGGTTGCGGCGCAGCTTGCTCCCGCACGCCGGCGATGGTCTGATCGCCGGCCATGGGCGAACGCGATGTCCACTCCACCCTCAACGCGGTCTGGCGCATGGAAGCGGCGAAGATCATCGCCGCGCTCGCGCGCCAGGTCCGCGATGTCGGCCTGGCCGAGGAACTGGCGCAGGATGCGCTCGTTGCCGCGCTTGAGCGTTGGCCCACGGACGGTATTCCCGACAACCCCGGCGCCTGGCTGATGACCACCGCGCGCAACCGCGCCATCGACCGCTTGCGCCATGCGCAGCTGCAGCGGCGCAAACGCGACGCGCTGGGCTACGAGATCGAGCGCGAGCAGCAGGCGGTGCAGGCCGCGCAGCAGGTGGACCCGGACGACGACATCGGCGACGACCTGCTGCGGCTGATGTTCGTCGCCTGCCATCCTTCGCTGGGCACCGATGCGCGCGTGGCGCTGACCCTGCGCATGCTCGGCGGCCTGGCGACGGACGAGATCGCCCGGGCGTTCCTGGTGCCGGAGCCGACGGTGGCGCAGCGCATCGTGCGTGCCAAGCGCACCCTGAGCGAACGCCAGGTGCCGTTCGAGGTGCCGCGCGGCGAAGAGCGCGATGCGCGGCTGGGTTCGGTGCTGGAGGTGCTCTACCTCATCTTCAACGAGGGCTACGCCGCCACCGCCGGCGACGACCTGATGCGCCCGCGGTTGTGCGACGAGGCGCTGCGGCTGTGCCGCGTGCTGGCCCGGCTCGCGCCGCGCGATCCGGAAGTGCACGGGCTGCTGGCGCTGATGGCGCTGCAGGCCTCGCGGCAGCGCGCGCGCGTGGATGCGCAGGGCGCACCGGTGCTGCTCGCCGACCAGGACCGCGGGCGCTGGGACCGCCTGCTGATCCGCCACGGATTGACCGCGCTGGCGCGTGCCCGCGCGCTCGGCGGCGAAGACGGCGCTTATGTACTGCAGGCGGCGATCGCCGCATGCCATGCGCGTGCACGCCGTTTCGCCGATACGGACTGGCGCGAGATCGCGGCGCTGTATGCGCGGCTGGCCGTCTGCATGCCTTCGCCGGTGGTGGAGCTGAACCGCGCGGTGGCCGTGTCGATGGCCGAAGGCGCCGAAGCCGCGTTGCCGTTGGTGGACGCCCTGGCCGCGCACCCGGCGATGCGGCAGTACCACCTGCTGCCCACCGTGCGCGGCGACCTGCTGGAAAAGCTCGGCCGCCACGAGGAAGCGCGCGCGGCGTTCGCGCAGGCGGCGGCGCTGGCGCGCAACGCGCGCGAGAAGGCGCTGCTGGAGGCACGGGCAGCCTCCCTGTAGGAGCGGCTTCAGCCGCGACCGTGCGTTGCCGGGTCGCGGCTGAAGCCGCTCCTACAAGGAGGAAACCAAATGAGCCGCGCGTTGCCGCCTTACACCAGCTCGGCCAGCGAATCGCGCTCGATCGCCGCGTACAACGCGAACTCGTCGCGCACGGCCGCACCCAGCGCCTGTTCGAACGCCGCCTGGTGCGAATGCGCCGCGTAGGCGCGCTGCTCGGTGCCGCCCAGGTTGGATTGGAAGATGCCCGCCGCACTCACCGGCAGGAAGTCTTCGTAGACGATGGGATCGGCGCTCACCAGCCCGGCGGCGATGGCCGCCTCGGTCGGCAGCAGGGCGGCACGGTCCGGGTCCGCGCGGCCGGCTTCCGTCAGGCCATAGCGGAAATAGCCCAGGCCTTCCTGGCGCAGGGTGTCGTAATCGTCGGGGAAGCCGGCGAAGGCGGCCTGCAGCCGCGCGCCGTAGTCCGCGCCGGTGCTGCCGGCGCCCTCGCTTTCGCGGGCCTGCGCCAGCAGCGTGTCGTACAACGCGCGGCCCTTCGGCGTCAGCGCCAGGCCGCGCTGCTCGATCTCGCCGAAGCGCGCGGTGTGGCTGCCGGCTTCGGCGCTGCCGTCCCCGGCCGGGAAGCGCACCGCTTCCTCCAGCGCCTTGAAACTGGTCTGGCGCAGCAGGATGGGGCATCGCCGGCGCGGCGGGCCCTCGATCACCGCCTTGGCCGCCATGCCGCGCTGCTGCATCTGCGCCTGCGCCGCGTCGATATCGAGCGTGCGCGGCGTGAGATGGTTGATATGCGGGCCGTGGAAACTCACCACGTCGGCGATCAGGCGGTGTGCGTCGTGCAGGGCCTGGTAGGTCGGCAGCGGCACGGTGGCGTCGCCGTGCCACCGGAAGGTTTCCAGCGCCTCGGCGACGAAGCGCTCGGCATCGGCATCGTCCAGGCCGCCCTCGCGCTCGGCCTGCTCGATCAACGCGCGCGCGCCGGCGGTGAAGATGTCGCGGCGCGCGAGGATATCCGCAGCCTGCGCGCGCAGCGCGGCGTCCTCGATCAGTTCCAGGCGCAGCAGCGAGGTGAACACGCGGAACGGGTTGCGCGCCAGCGCCGCGGCATCGACGGGGCGGAAGGCGGTCGAATGCACCGGTACGCCGGCCACCGACAGGTCGTAGTAGCCCACCGGGAACATGCCCATGACCGCGAACAGCCGGCGCAGCATCGACAGTTCTTCCGCGGTGCCCACGCGGATCGCGCCGTGGCGCTCCAGGTCCAGGCGCGCGCGTTCGTCGTTGCGGTCCAGGCGCTGCGCCAGCGCGGGATCCTGCGCCAGCACCTGCGCGTTGACCTGGGCGACCAGCGACATCAGCTCGCCATACAGCGGCACCTCCTGCCGGTACATGTCGGACATGGCCTGGGCGAAGCGGCTGCGAATCTGGTCGGAACTGACGAAGGACTTACCGGTCATGGCATGCGCGAACGAAGCGCCGGCCCGTTGCCGGCCCCGGCATTTTCGCCGAGCCGGCCCCGTGGCGGCCAGCCGCACAGCAGCAAAACCCGGCCGGGCTTCAGGGCGCGTCGGCGGCCTCGGCCGGCGCGTGCGCGGCGCGCGCTCGCGCCAGGCGCTGCGCGGCATCGCCCAGCTGCTCGCGCAGGCGCGCATCCAGCACGATGGGCCGCTCCCAGCGGTCGTAGCTGGCCACGATGGCGTGGCGCACGGCGCGGTAGGCCAGATTGTCCGGCTCGCCCTGCGTAGCCAGCACCGCCTGCCACGCGCGCGAGACGTCGTCGCTGCGGGCGCGCACCAGCGTGCGGCACGGCTGGTGGGTGGCCTGCGCCCAGGCGCAGGCGAAGTACAGGTCGCCGGCCCGCCAGCCGGGCGCCTTCAGCACGGCGTCGGCATAGCCTCGGCGCACGTCGAGATAGCGCGCGAGTTCATCGACGAAGCTGGCCGGGTAGCGCTGCGCGTAGGCGTCGATATCTTCCAGCTGGCGGTCGATCCAGGCGTCGCCGGCCGCGTAGGCGGGTTCAGCGCTCGCCGCGGGGGCGGGCGTCTGCGCAGCCACCGCGGGGGTGGCCAGCACGAGCAGGGCGATCAGCAGGGCCCTTGCGTGCATGGGCGATCCTAGGCGACCGCGCCGCGCGCGAGCTGGTCCAGCGCACGCACCGCTTGCGGCCACTCGCGCGGGTGCGGAACCTCGCGCAGCCGCGGCGAATCGGCGTCCACGCCGTGTTCGGCCTCATGCGCCCAGGTCAGGGCGTAAGGCGTGTGGATGCCCCAGCCACCGAGCGCGAGCACCGGCTCCACGTCCGAACGCAGCGAATTGCCGACCATCGCGAACCGCGACGCCGGCAGGTCGAACTCGGCCAGCACGCGCGCGTAGGTGCCCGGGTCCTTCTCCGAGACGATCTCGATGCGCGGAAACAGGTCGGCCAGGCCGGATTGGGCGATCTTGCGTTCCTGGTGGAACAGGTCGCCCTTGGTGATGAGCACCACGTGGTAGTCGCGGGCGATCTCGGCCACCGCCTCGCGCACGCCTTCGAGTACGTCCACCGGATGCTGCAGGGTGTCGCGGCCGATTTCCACGATGCGTTCGATATCGCGCACGTCGATGCGGCGGTCGGTCATCTCGATGGCGGCCTCGATCATCGAGAGCACCATGCCCTTCACGCCGTAGCCGAAAATCCGCAGGTTGCGCCGCTGCACGGTGAGCAGATGGCCCAGCGTGCGCGGGTCGGCCAGGTCGATGTAACGGCCGACGATGGACTCGAACTCCGCCTCCGCGGCGCGGTAGTAGTCCTCGCTCTTCCAGAGGGTGTCGTCGCCGTCGAAGCCGACGAGCCCGATTCCGGCATCACGTGCGCGCACAGTATTCATGCGCCCATTGTAACGGGCAAAGGAAAGGCGGGAGCCCGGAGGCTCCCGCCTGGGTGCCGCGGCGTGGTCGCCGCGGCGGGGGGCTCAGTTCTGGTCCTGCTGCGGGGTGGCGCTGTTGGCGCCGTCCTGCTGCTTGGCCACGAAGGCCTTGTATTCGTCCGGCGTCAGCTTGCCATCGCCGTTGCCGTCAGCCTGGTCGAAGATCTGCGAGAGGCCGGCGTTGACCTGCGCCTCCTGCTTGCTGATCGCGCCATCGCTGTCGGTGTCGACGCTGGCCCAGGTCTGGCCGCCACCGCCGCCACCCTGCTGCGCGGCGGCGCCGGACTGCGCGCTCTGGGCAAAGGCCGGCAACGCGAGCGCGGCGGCCAGGACAGTGGACACGACGAACAGGGGCTTGCGGTTGTTCATGGGGTGGTTCTCCTGATTCGGGGAAATACGCGGTGTTGCCGCGCATGGCACCCACCCTAGCCGCCGCGGATGAACCGCGATTGCGGCGCGGGCACGCACGCAACGCTTGATTAACCTACGCAGCGGAAGAAAGCGCTTGGCATTGATTAACGCGGCATCACGGGCCCGTAAGCCAAAGGTTCGCGGCGGCTTCAAACCGAGAACTGCATACGCCCGCTTTACGAATCGGCAACGTTATCGGCCACGTGCTGGGCGCTGAACAAACGCCAACCGAGGCCCACGCCCGCGAGTGCACCGGCTACTTCAAGTACCACGCGGCCACCAAGTTGGTCCGGATCGTGGATACTTTGCAGCGCCAGGCGCGCATACAGCGGCGACTCCAGCCGCACGATGCTGGTGTAGAAAAGATTCCAGATATCCCAACCGGCGCCGATAGCCACCGCCGCCAGGCAAGCCCAGCCTATCGAATGCCCCAGCGACAGGCCCGCACGGCGGCACAGCGCCTGCGAGATCCAGTAGATGCCCACTCCGAGCAGCAGGGCGATCAGTCCGGCTTCGAGCGAACCGAGCAGGCCGAAGTGCAGCGGGAGATTCATGGGATTCCAGGAGGCGAGTGACGGCCGTCCATTCTAGACGGCCCGCCCGCGCCTCAGCCTTCGTCCTGCGAGCGTGCGAGGACCTCCGGCTCGCCGTCCTCGCCCACGCTGACATGGATCTGGATCGGCCGGCAGCACACCTGGCAGTCCTCGATGTAGGACTGCTGGTCCACCGAACCATCCACGACGATGCCGATCCACTCCCCGCAATACGGGCATGGGATGTCGACGAAATGCTGCAGGTCGCTCACGCGGCTACCTCACCGGGAAATCGTACGCAGTATCGGGCGTGGGCTCGGGCCGGAAGGTGAAGTGCCACCACTCCATCGGATAGTTGACGAAGCCTTCGGCCGTCATCGCCCGCAACAGGCGCTGGCGATTCGCGCGCTGCGCGGGCGAGACCTCCGGCGCGGCGGTATGCGCGCGGGTATCGAACAGGTCGAAGTCCGTGCCCATGTCCAGCGGCCGGCAGGGACCGTGGCGGCAGTCGGCCAGGGTGAGGTCCACCGTTGCTCCGCGGCTGTGGCCGGACTGGTCGGCGATGTAGTCCGGGATCAGCGCCGACTTCTCCACGCGCGGATAGTGCGCCGCTTTCGTCGATTGGTCCTGCAGGTCCGCCGCCCACGCGACGAACGCGTGCACCGCGCGCAACGGGCGGTAGCAATCGTAGACGTGCAACGTATCGCCTTCGGCGCGCAGCGTGGCCTGCACCCGCGCCAGCGCCTCGGCGGCCGGGCGCAGCAGCAGGCACTTGGGCGCGTCGTAGCCGGCCACTGGATGACCGGTGAAGTTGTCCGCGCCGGCGTAGCGCATGTCGATCTGGATGCCGGGCGCGAGCGTGGCGACATCGACCATGCCCGCTTGGTCGGCATCACGCGCCGGCGAGAGGGCGGGCGCCGCGGCCGCCTGCGTCGCGGCCAGGCTAAGGGCAATCGCCGCTACGATGGAATTCCAGATCGCCATAGTCGTAACTGAAGTCGGCATCGGGGTCGATCGCCTTCAGGCGCATCGTCGCACGGCCCTGCGCGTCGGTGGCGAAGTCGAGCCAAGGCTCGGCATCGACGCTGGCGTCGTCCCAGTCCACCAGCCAGCGCCCGGCAACCTGCATCACCTTGCCCCGCAGCAGCGGGGAGCGCGCTGCGGCGAAGGTCAGTCCGCCGTCGGCCGGACACAGCCGCACGTCGCCGAACCACGGGTCGCGATACACGCCAGCGCGCGTGGCGGCGTCCCGCACCGCCACCGGCCGCCGATGGGAGGTATCGGGCTTTTGCGCGGCGGGCGGCCTGGGCTTGGCGTCGTCGCGCGCCATCGCGTGGGCGTAATAGGCCACGTCGAACTTCGGGTCCGCGCCGAGCAGATGCTTCTGCAAGGCCTCGCCCAGCGCCGTGCGGGCCGCTTCGCCTTCGCCGTTGACGAGGATGACGAACCCGCTGCGGCGGTCCGGCAACAACACCAGCGAGGAATACATGCCCATCAGCGTGCCGGTATGGGCGACCTTCCACTGCCCATCCACATCGGACAGGCGCCAGCCATAGCCGTAGCCATAAAGATGGGTGTCGTCCCAGTCGCGCATGCGCTGGCTGATCGGCATCGGCGTATGCAGCGACCACACCGCGCGACGCTGTGCCTCCGACAGCCACGGCTGCTTCGGATCGGGCTGCAGCCATGCGCGGTCCATCCAGCGCAGCATGTCCTCCAGGCTGCAGCGGATGCCACCGGCGGCCATGGATGGCACATCGGCCACGGCAACGCCGTCCTCGCGCACCGGCACGTTGCGGCCGTCCTGGCGCATGTGCGGCTGGGCGATGTTGCCGATGTCCTGCGGCCGCCAGGCACCGACCTGGCAGCGCGCCATCCCCAACGGGGCGAAGACCTGCTCGCGCACGAGTTGGTCGTAGGGCTTGCCGCCGGCGCGCGCGGCCACCTCGCCGGCCACCACGTACAGCAGGTTGTCGTAGGCGTAATGCGCGCGGAAGCTGTGCGTCGGCTTGAGATAGGCCAGCCCGGCGATGATGTCCGCGCGCGTGAAATCGTTGGGTTCCGGCCACAGCATGAGGTCGCCGGCCCCCAGGCCCAGGCCACTGTTGTGGATCAACAGGTCGCGCACCTGGATGTTGCGCGTCACCCACGGATCGTACATGCGGAACTCCGGCAGGTACTTCGTCACCGGGTCGTCCCAGGCGAGCTTGCCCTGGTCCACCAGCCGTGCGAGCAGGCCGGTGGTCATCGCCTTGCTGTTGGAGGCGATCTTGAACAGCGTGTCGGCGTCGATGGGCTCCCCGCTGCCGGCGCTGCGTTCACCGCCGGTGCGCCGGTAGACGACACGGCCGTCCTCGATCACGCCCACCGCCAACCCCGGCAGGTGGTATTCGGCCATCGCCTGCTCGAACAGGCGGTCGTAGGCGGCCTCGTCGGCCGGGGCCGCGGAGGCCGTCGCGCAGGCCAGCAGGCACAGCACAGCCGCGATGGAACGCTTTGCGATCACGTGATGCTCCGAAGGGCGGCGGTCGCCGGACGATACCGCGTCCGGCGACCTTCGCACGCTCAGTAGTCCAGCGACACCACCAACTGCGCGTAACGCGGCGCCTGGAAGCTCTCCGGATACAGGAACAGGTCGTTCGGGCTGCCGATGGCGCCCTCGTATTCCTGGTTCACCGACAACTTCTTCTGCTGGTTGGTCAGGTTGTACACGGCGAACTTCACCTTCAGGTTCGTCTCGTTGAAGGACTTCAGCCACGTCACGCTCGCGCCGAGTTCATAGCTCCATGGCAGCCGACCATAGCCGCCACGCGCGTTGTGTGCGTAGATGCGTTCGGCGGAGAAGTCGGAATCACAGTTCTCCACGCACACGTAATAGCTGTGGTACGCGGTGCTGTCATACGGGTTGCCGACGCCGAAGCCGGTGATCGGGCCACCCGAACGCGCATCGAGCGTGGCGCCGACCAGCCAGTTGTCGGTAATGGCATAGGCGCCGCGCAGCTTGAACTGGTGGCGACGGTCGTTGGAGAGATAGCCGTAGCCGTTGTAGTTCACCCACGGGTCGTCGAAGTTCTCGGTGCGGCCGGTGTCGGCGAAGTCGGTATCCGAGTTCACCGGGCCTTCGGCATTACCGCGACCGTAGGCCAGGGTGTAGGAGGCATTCATCGACCACTTGCCGTCCCACGCACGGTCCAGCTGCAGTTCCAGCGCCTTGTAGTCTCGCTTGGGCTTTTCCCAGCCGCGCTGGCCGATGTAGGTCATGATGGGGTCGCCATCGGCATCCAGGCCGTCCTGGCGGTACATCGCCCAGCCTTCCTTCGCGGTGTCCACCGTGACCCAGCCGTCGGCGTCGCCATCGCAATTGGTGTCGCCCCACACGGTGACCTTCTTGCCGGGATTGGCCATTACCCAGCCGACGTAGCCATCCGGCCCGCAGGCCCCGGTGGCGCTGATCTCCATGTCGTCGATGGCGTTGTGCAGCTTGCGGTAGATGCCGCGCACGCCGTACGACCACGCTTCGTTGATCGACTGCTGGAAGCCCAGGATCGCCTCGTCCTGGTAGACCGGGTCCATGTCGCGGTCCACTTCCGAGCGCAGGTCGCCGACCGTGCCGTCGCCCTGCGAGTCGTCCACCGGGCCGATCTGCGCGCCGAGCACCGGCACCTGGTACTGCGAGCCGTTGAGCTCGCGCGTTTCCCAGCCGGCCAGCGCGTAGTAGGTACGCTCGTCGAGCAGGCCGCCGGCCTGCTTGATGTTGATGACGTTCGCCACGGGCAGGAAGTAACGGCCGACGTTGCCGAACAGCTTCATCGTGCCGTCGCCCTTGATGTCCCACGAGGCACCGAAGCGCGGGGCGACCATGTCGTCCATCTTGATGTAGCTGCGACCTTCCGAATCCTTGTTGTCGAACGCTTCCAGGCGCAGGCCGATGTTGAGCAGCAGGTTCGGGGTGACCGACCAGTTGTCTTCCAGGTAATAGGCCGAGTTGTCCGTTTCGAACGTGCCGGCGATCTCGTAGCGGCGCGCGCGCACGTAGGCGGTGGTACCGGCCGGCACCTGGCCGCCGTTGACCAGCGTGGCGCCCGGCGTGGTCTTGTAGACGTTGTAGTAGTAGCCGCCCGGGCCGGGATACATGCGCTCGTAGTCGGAGGTGTTCTCCTCGCGGTCCAGGCCGAAGCGCAGCAGGTGGGCGCCCAGGGTCCACTCGAAGTCCAGGCGGCCGGCCCTGCGTTCGTCCTCGCGCGATTCCACCGCCGAGTTGGTGGTGCAGCCCAGCGGAGTGCCCGCCGGGGCGATGCCGGCCTCGGACACCACGCGGTTGCACTCGATGTCGGTCTGGCTGTAGTTGGCGTAGTCGCGCGTGTTGCGGCCGATCATCGCCTTCATGGCGAAGGTATCGGTGAGGTGGCCGTTGTAGGTCAGCGCGTAGTTGTCGCCGCCGGTGTCGGTGTAGATGGTATTGGTCTGGTTGCCGCGCGTGCCGGTGAGGTAGTCGTAGCGATAGACATCGGCGACGTTCTGGTTGCTGTCCGAAAAGCCGAGCAGCGACAGGCTGTGGTTGTCGGTGATCTGCCAGTCGAGCTTCCCACCCCAGAAGCCGTCGTCGGCCTTGCCGTTGTTAAAGGTGGAGCCGTCGTTGCTGGTGCTGAACGCGCGATTGTCGCGCGCCTCGTACATGCCGAAGAAGAACAGGCGGTCCTTCACGATCGCGCCCGAGCCCCACACGTTGAGCTTGTTGTGGGTGCCGCCGTCGTGGCTGGAGATGATGTACGGGTCGCCGCCGGGCAGGTAGTAATCCTTGCCGCTCGATCCCCAGGCGCTGGGCTCGGCCGTCAGTTCGGCACCGGCATGGAACTCGTTGGTACCCGAGCGCGTCACCGCGTTGATCACGCCGCCGGTGGTGCGGCCGTACTCGACCGAATAGCCGCCGGTCTTGACCTGGAATTCCTGGAAGAACGCGAACGGCGCCGAGGAGAAGCCCACGCGGTTGTAGAAATCGGTGACGTTCAGGCCATCGATGTACACCGCGTTCTCGGCCACCGAGGAGCCGCCGAACGAGATGCCCTGCGCGCCCAGCGAGGACTTGCCCGAGACCACGCCCGGCGCGAGCATCGCGACCGACTTCAGGTCCTGGTCCACCGGCATGCGCGCCAGGTCCTGGCGGCTGATGTTCATCGCCGACTCGGTCGAGGTGACGTCCACCATCGACACCACCTGCGGCGCGCGCACTTCTACCGCGCCCAGCGTGCTGATCGCCCCCACCGGCACGTTCACGGTGGTGGCGTTGCCCAGCGTCACCACCACCTCGCCGACCGGCGTCGGTGCGCCGCCGGCCACGCTCAGTTCCATCTGGTAGGTGCCCGGCGACAGCAGCGGGATGCGGTAGCTGCCATCGGCATTCACCGTGGTGGAACGGGCGAAACCCGTTTGCGGGTTGCGTACCGTGACCGTGGCGCCGCTGAGCTTCTGTCCGCCCTCGGTGACCAGCCGGCCGGTAACGGCGCCGTCCTGGGCCAAGGCCATCGGCGCGATCGATCCCAGACACGCCGCCAACGCGACGCACAGCGCCGCCTTCCTCACATGCTTGCCGTTCATCCCCTGCTCTCTCCTGCAGTTCGTTGAAGTAGTGGTGGACCCGCTCCGTCAGCGTGCGGCGTTCGACGCGCCCTCCCGGCGCCCGGCGGCCGGCAGGATCTGCCAGTCGAAGTGGTAATCCCATTGGTCGAAATAGAGGTTGCCGCCGCGCCATTCGGCTTCACCGCGCTGCGAGTCGACCGTCTCGGAGCGGAAATGCTGCTTGGCCGGCACCAGCGGCTGCGCGTAGTCGTCGTTGAAGACGATGCGGTAGCTGTCGAGGCCGCCGAAGTAGAAGTCGCGCAGAGCCGGCTCGTCGCTGTCCAGCGCGCCGGTGGTCACGTCCATCGGCACCCAGCCGTAGGGCGCCAGGTACAGCCAGCCCCAGTCGTGCAGGTTGGCGTAGCCGACGTCGTTGTCCGAGAACGTCCAGCCGGACTGCCAGCGCGCGGGAATGCCGTTCATGCGCAGCAGGGTCATCAGCAGCAGGGTCTGCTGCCCGCAGTCGGCGTGGCCGGCGTGCAGGGCGTAATCGCTGATGTTGGGAATGGTGGAGTATTCGCGCGCGCCGCCCCACGGGATGCGGTCCACCGCGGCGAAGAGCTTGCGGGCGATGCGGTAGGGGTTGGTTTCGTCACCGACCACCTGCCGCGAGAACTCGCGCATCGCCGGGGTGAACACGATATGCGGCGGGCGCTCGGCCAGGTACGGCGCCAGCGCGGGATCCTTGGGCGTGGCCTGCACGCGCGCCGGGTCGATGTCGAAATGGCGCGCGTAGATCGTCACTTCGTAGCTCACCGAGAATTCGGTGGGTTTGCCGGCGACGGCCTTGCGTTGCAGGTGCGCGGTGCGCTGCCACGTGGCGGGCGGGGCAACCTGCGCGCCGGACGGCACGCTGCCCAGGTAGCGGATGTCTTCCTGCTGGCCGGGGATCGCGCTCGGGTATGGGATCCACGCCTGCACCACTTCGCCTGCCGGCACCGCGTCAGCATTCACGGTCAGCGACTGGGTGATGCGCACGCGATGCGGCAGCAGGCTGGTTTGCCCCGGCGAGGCCTGCGCGGCGGCGATCACCGCGCGGTGATGGGGGCCGAGATTTTCGTAAGGGCCGTCCTTCGGGGGCGGCGTGCCGGCGCGCTGCCGCGCGGCTGCCTCGGCGCTGAGGCGGAACAGGTTGGAAGGCGCGCGGTTGAAGTAGTAGCGCGTGCCGTCGATATCGAGGTGTTCCAGCAGGCCAGCCTTGTCCCAGGCGGCGAACTCGTCGTCGCGCAGGTTCGGGATCGTGCGGCGAAGTTTTTCCTTGGCGGCCTCGGCATCGAGGCTGAAGTCCAGGCGCATGCGGCGCATGCGCTCGCGTTCGAATGCATAAGCGCTGCGGGCGTCGGCATCCAGGCCCGGTGCGGCGAGCGCGGCGGTGATGTCCACCTCAGCCTCGCGGAAGTGCCCGGCGTCGATCTGCGCGCCGACCTGCGCCAGCGGCACCGGCTGCGCCGCCCCCGCCGCTCCACCCACGAGCAGGCCCAGCAGCAACACGCCGGCACCCCGGTGCTTTCGCGCCGCGCGAGGACGGGCGAAGCTGTCGGCAGGCAAGCAAGGGTGGTCAGAGCGCAGGTCCACGACGACACTTCCCCGGTGAAGGTGGGTCATCGCTGTGTAACACGATGCTGGCAGAGGGTCAATAATTTATTCTTGCAATGACGAGCCAAAGGAATAAATATTCTTGAACGTTCTCCGGGGAGGCCGCCGATGACTGTTCTTTCGCGCGTTCGTGCGCGCTGCTGCATTCCGCCGTTCCGCCTCGCCGCGGGCCTGATGCTCGGCTTGGCCGCATCCCTCGCGCTCGCCGCGCCTGCCGTGGTGCCGACCGACCCGGTCACCGGCGTTGTCGGCGTGAGCCCGCGGCAGCTGACGCCCGATTACTGGGTGGCCCGCCAGTCCGAGCCGGACCGCGTCATCCTCGACCGCGCCGGCATCGCCGCGCAGAACGCCCGCATGCGCGCGCAGGACAAGGCGATCCATGACCTGCACGCCCTGCCCGCGTCGCTGCAGGCCGGTTTCGTGCGTGGCGAGATCGACCAGCTTTCGGTTCGCCCGCAGCGCCCGCTGTATGACGGACACGGCCAGCCGATCGATGCCGCACGGCTCGACGCCTTCGTAGCCAACCTCGCGCTCGACCGCATTCCCGCGCAGCGCACGCTGCAATACGGGCTGGTCACCCGCCGCGCCGCGCTGCGCACCTTCCCCACCGATACCCGCGTCTTCAGCAGCCAGGACGACACCGACATCGACCGGTTCCAGGAGTCCGCGCTGTTCCCCGGCGATGCAGTCGCGGTCCTGCACGAGAGCGCCGACGGCCAATGGCTGTTCGTCGCCAGCGAGCGCTACAAGGCGTGGATCGAGAAGACCGCCGTCGCCACCGGCCCGGCCGAACAGGTGTTCGGTTACGGCGCGCGTGGGCCTTACCGCGTGATCACCGGCGCCACCGCATTCACCACTTACACGCCCGAGCAGCCGCAGGTCTCGCGCCTGCAGCTGGACATGGGCGTGCGCGTGCCGCTGCTGGCGGACTGGCCGGCGCAGCAGGCGGTCAATGGCCAGCAGCCCTACACCGCCTGGGTGGTGCAACTGCCGATCCGCAAGCCCGACGGCGGACTGGACCTCGTGCCCGCCCTGCTGCCGCGTACCGCCGACACCGCGTCCGACTATCTGCCGCTGACGCCACGCAACCTCATCACCCAGGCCTTCAAGTTCCTCGGCGAGCGTTACGGCTGGGGCCACTCCTACGACACGCGCGACTGCAGCGGCTTTGTCTCGGAGATCTACCGCAGCTTCGGCGTGCTGATGCCACGCAACACCAGCGCACAGGCGGTGAGCCCGGCGCTGGACCGCATCGCCTTCGACCAGGGCGACGGCGCGGCCAAGCGGCTGGCTGCGGTGCGCGAACTGCAGGTCGGCGATCTGGTCTACATTCCCGGCCACGTCATGGTGACGCTCGGTCACGACCAGGGGCTGACCTACATGATCCACGACACCGCCGGCGGCGGCTGGGCCGGCCCGGACGGCAAGCGCGTCTCGGCGCACCTCAACGGCGTGTCGGTGACCCCGCTGGAGCCCATGCTCGCCAGCGATACCGTCACCTACGTCGACCGCATCACCAACATCCAGCGCATCCGCCCGCGGAAACCCGAATGAAGATCACCGATATCCAGCTCGGCATGCTGCGCGTGCCGTTGAAGACCCCCTTCAAGACCGCCCTGCGTACCGTGGAGACGGTCGAGGACGTGGTGGTGCTGATCCACACCGACACCGGCCATACCGGCTACGGCGAAGCGGCGGCCACCGCGCCGATCACCGGCGACACGCTCGGCTCGATCATCGAGGCGATCCACCGCTTCATCGGCCCGCGGCTGGTGGGCCAGGAGATCGCCAACCTCAACCGGCTCAGCACGCTCATCCAGACCTCGATGGAGCGCAACACCAGCGCCAAGGCGGCGGTGGAGATCGCCGTCTACGACCTGTGGGCACAGCTGCACAACGCGCCGCTGTACAAGATGCTCGGCGGCGGCGACCCGGTGATCACCACCGACATCACCATCAGCGTGGACTACATCGACAAGATGGTGGCCGATTCGCTCTCGGCGATCGACCGCGGCTTCGAGTCCCTGAAGATCAAGGTGGGCAAGGACATCGGGGTGGATATCGAGCGGGTGAAGGCGATCCACGCCGCGGTGGAAGGCCGCGCGTTGCTGCGCCTGGACGCCAACCAGGGCTGGACCGCCAAGCAGGCGGTACACGCCATGCGCACGCTGGAGGAAGCGGGCGTGGTGCTGGAACTGCTGGAGCAGCCGGTGAAGGCCTCCGACATCGACGGGCTGAAGTACGTCACCGAGCGCGTCAACACGCCGGTGATGGCCGACGAGAGCGTCTTCGCGCCCTCGCAGGTGTTCGACCTGATCCAGCGCCGCGCCGCGGACATCATCAACATCAAGTTGATGAAGACCGGCGGCATTGCCAATGCGATCCGCATTGCCGACATCGCCCAGCTCTACGGTATCCCGTGCATGATCGGTTGCATGATCGAATCCAGCATCAGCGTGGCGGCGGCGGTGCACCTGGCGGTGGCCAAGTCCGACGCGATCACCAAGGTGGACCTGGACGGCCCCTCGCTGGGCCAGTTCAACCCGGTCGAAGGCGGGGTGATCTTCAACGAATCGGAGATCACCATCACCGACGCGCCGGGCCTGGGCATCCGCGAGATCCGCGGGCTGGAGCTGCTCGACCTGTGAGCCTTTGACTTTGCTTTCAGGCCCACCCTAGATTCCACCGAAAGATCACCCAGGCCCGCACCGCCCGCCATGCCGCCCTTGCTGAAGATCCGCTCCGAACGCGACAGCATGTCGGCCATCGAACGCCGCATCGCCGACTTCATCCTCGACAACGCCCACCTGCTGCGCGACTACTCGTCCCAGCAGCTGGCCAGCGCGCTGGGCATCAGCCAGTCGTCGGTGGTGAAGTTCAGCCAGAAGCTCGGCTTCAAGGGCTATCCGGACCTGAAGTATTCGGTGGGCGAGGCGGTGGCCCGCGCCGGCAACGGCCAGGCCGAGGCCGCGCGCCAGCCCGCCGCCGGCGGGGATGCCTATGCCGCCCTGGACGAGGCATTACGCGCCAGCAAGGCCGCGGCCGAAGAGGAAACGCGCCTGCTCAATCCGCGCGCGGACGTGGAGACCATCGTCGGCCTGCTCGACCAGGCGCCCAAGGTGTTCGTCTGCGGGCTGGGCGATGATGGCGTGTACGCACGCGAGTTCGCGATGCGGCTCTCGCTGCTGGGTGTGCTCACCGTGCACCATGCCGACCCGATCCTGCTGATCTCCAACCTCTCGGCGGTACGGCCCGGCGACGTGCTGCTGATGTTCTCCGAATTTGGGCAGATGCCGCAGCTGGGCCACGCCGCGCGCGAGTTCCAGGGCGCCGGCGGCAAGCTGGTGTCGATCACCCGCCACACGGCCAACCCGCTGCGCGCGATGGCCGACGCCTCGCTGGCGATCTCCGCCCACGACCCGGCGCCGCATATCGAACAGCTGCTCTATCGCTCCTCGCTGCAATACCTGCTCGACTTCGTCTTCGTGCTGCTGTGCCAGAGCAATCCGGAACGGCACCGCCAGCTTGCGCACAACCTGGAGCGGGTGCAGCACCTGCTCGCCTCCTGACCCTGGAGCCTTGCCCGTGTCCTTCCGCCTCGCCGTCACGCTGCTCGCCACGCTGGCCATCACCGGGGGCGCGCAAGCCGCGCCTGCCCCGACCGCCGCCGCCGACCAGCTGGTGGTGGTCGTGACCGAGGACTGGGCGGCCAACCAAGGACATCTGCAAGCCTACGCGCGCACCGCGCAGGGCTGGCAGCCCAGCGGCCCGGGCTTCGCCGTGGCCATCGGCCGCCACGGCAGCGCATGGGGCACCGGCCTGGCCGCCGGTGACGGCGAGCCGCGCAAGCACGAGGGCGATGGCCGCAGTCCGGCCGGGGTGTTCGCCATCGGACCGGCGTTCGGCTACGAAGCGCACATCGACAGCGCGATGCCCTATCGCCAGATGCAGGCCGACAGCTGGTGCATCGACGTGCCCGCCTCGCCGCTGTACAACCGCATCGTCGATGCGCGCGATGTCGGCGCCGAGGCCGTGAAGGGTTCCACCGAAGCGATGCGCCTGGACCTGCACCACGACGGCGACCGCCGCTACCGCGAAGGCTTCGTCATCCAGCACAACCCCGGCAACGTGCCGCAGAGCGGCAGCTGCATCTTCGCCCACCTGTGGCGCACGCCCGGGGAAACCACCGCCGGCTGCACCGCGATGGCGCCCGCCGACATGCGGCGGCTGATGCGCTGGCTGCGTCCGGAGGCACACCCGCAATTCGTGCTGCTGCCACGCGCCGAGTACGCGCGCCTGCAAGCGGACTGGCAGCTGCCGGAGGCGAAATGAGCGCACCGCAACCCAAACTGATCCGCGCGGTCGGCCGCTGGCAGCTGGTCGGCCTGTCGATCAACGACGTCATCGGCAGCGGCATCTACCTGCTGCCCGCCGCCACCGCCGCGCTGCTGGGCCCGATGAGCCTGTGGGCGGTGGTGCTCGCCGGCGTCGTGGTGGCGCTGCTGGTGGCCTGCTATGCGCAGGCGGCCAGCTGCTTCGACCAGCCCGGCGGCAGCTACCTGTACGCGCGCGAAGCCTTCGGCCCGTTCGTCGGTTTCGAGATCGGCTGGATGATCTGGCTGACCCGCATCAGTTCGGCGGCAGCCCTGAGCAACGGCCTGGCCGATGCGGTGGCGCGTTTCTGGCCGGCCGCCGGCAGCGCGGGCATCGCGCGGCTGTGCGTGGTGGCCGGCTCCCTGGCGCTGCTCACCGGCATCAATGTGATCGGCGTGCGCTCGGCCGCGCGTACCGGCGTGGCCCTGGCCATCGGCAAGCTGGTGCCGCTGCTGCTGTTCATCGGCATCGGCGTGTTCTACATCGACTGGGGCTGGGCGTTCTCCGGGCAGGCGCCGGACCTGCGCGACGCCGGCCACCTCGGCCAGGCGGCGTTGCTGCTGCTGTTCGCCTATGCCGGCTTCGAGAACATCCCCGCCGCGGCCAGCGAATACCACAACCCGCGCCGCGACCTGCCCTTCGCGCTGGTCACGATGATCGTCACCGTCACGCTGATCTACGCGCTGGTGCAGCTGGTCGCGCAGGGCAACCTGCCGGGCATCGCCACCTCGCAGGCGCCGCTGGCCGATGCCGCCAGCCGCTTCGGCGGCGAGTTCCTGGCGCTGGTGCTCACCGTGGGCGCAACGATCTCCATCCTCGGCACCACCAGCAACACGGTGATGCTGGGGCCACGCTTCCTCTACGCGCTGGCGCGCGATGGCTACGGCCCGGCGTTCCTTGCACGCGTGCATCCGCGCTTCCACACCCCGGCCGCGGCGGTGCTCACGCAGGGCGTGATCTCGCTGGCCCTGGCGCTGTCCGGCTCCTTCGTGCAGCTGGCGTTGCTGTCGATGGTCACGCGGCTGCTGGCCTACATCGGCACGGCGGCGGCGGTGCTCGTGCTGGCGCGCCGCTACCGCGAGCGCCGCGACGTGCTGCGCCTGCCTGGCGGGCCGCTGATCCCGCTGGCCGCGCTGGCGCTGTCGCTGGCGCTGCTGGCCAGCGCGAGCTGGCAGAACCTGGCGGCCACCGGCGTGGCCCTGCTGATCGGCGCGGGTATCTACCTGTTCCCGCGCAAGCAGCCGTAGGCCGTTCGCACCGGCTTCTCGCTCCGCTCACCGGCGCATAACCGCCGGCTGCGGACGCTGGCCCCCACACCCGGCGGCTGGGAGCGAGGATGAAAACCCGTCATGTCTACAGCACGTCGAACGTCGCCGACGCGCAGCGCGCGCTGCAGGCCGCGCGCGGCGCCGGCGTGGAGAACGACGATCTCTCGCTGATCGCACGCGGCGATATCGAACTGGAAGACATCCCCGACGAGCGCAAGGAGGCCAAGACGGACTTCATGCCCGCCATCGCGCGCGGCGCCGCCGGTGGTGGTGCGGCCGGCCTGCTGGCGGGATTGATCGCCGTGGCCGTGCCGCCACTGGGCATCACGCTGGCCGGTGTCGGAGTGATGACGCTGGCCGGGGCGCTGGTGGGTTCGTGGTCTTCGGCGCTGGTCGGCGCCAGCGTGCCGGACCCGGTTCGGCGCCGCTTTGAGGAGGAAATCGGCGCAGGCCGCATCCTGCTCGTACTTGATGCGGAGGAGCCTGTGCTGGCGCGTGCCGACGGGGCGATCCGCGCCACCGGTGCCGCGCCGCTGCCCTACGAGGCCACCAGCGCGGCGAGTTGATCGCTCAGCGCGGCGTCGCGTGCAGCGCGCGCATGCGCCACATCAACCCCACGCCCTGGGTGAGCGAGTACAGCACCAGGGCAGCGGCAATGGCCAAGGTGAGCGGGCTTGCCTGCTGCGTCGTCTGGCCGAAGCCGGACGAGAACGCGCCCTGGCTCCACCGCCATGCCAGGCGCCCGATCAGCAGCACGCCAAGCACACCGCCGATCCATGGATTGGGCGTGTAGCTGGCGACGCCGTTGTCCAGCTCGATGCGCGTGTGATGCAGCGCGAACAGGCCCAGCGCCACGCCGGCGACCGCACCGCCGGCCATGCCCCACGCCACGTGCGGCACCACGCAGGCCAGCAGCACCAGCATGGCCGTCACGATCACCAGCAGCACCACGCGCGCGAGGGTGCGCTTGGGTTGCCAGGGTTGTCGCCCGAAGTAGCGGCGCATGCGCCGGTAGTACAGCAGCCCCATGCCGGCGGCGGTGAGGTAGGGCATCAACGGCGACAACGTCTGCGCAGGCATGCGGCAATCCCCCTGGATGGAAAGCCGGATCGTAACCGCAAGTACACGCGCCGTTAATGGCGCCCTCACCCGTCCTGCCGCCGCATTTAACGGCCCGCGTCCTAAGTTGCGCCTACGCCAAGAGGAAGCCATCCCATGAACGTGACCTACCAGATTCCCGGCCGCGCGCCGGAAGAGAACGACCGCGATGCCGTCTCGCGCTACTGGCGCGAGCAGTTCGCCGAGGAACCCTATTACGCCGAGGGCGAGCACTTCGAGGACTACGAGCCGGCCTACCTCGCAGGCCACGAGGCGCGGGTGCGCAATTTCGAACAGGCCTACGAGCAGGTGGAAGCCGAGTTGCGCCAGCGTTGGGAAACCGACCGCGGCAGCGACAGCCTCGCCTGGAGCAAGGCGCGCCACGCGGTGCGCCGCGCCTGGGAGCGTGCCGGCGACTGGGGCCGTGGCCCGGCTTGACCCGCTCGCACCTTGCGCGGGTGAGAGGTTAAGGTGCGAGACCACGATCCAAGGAGTTTGACCATGTCCTTCCATCGTCCCGCCCGTGCCTTGTGGGCCAGCGCCATCGCCTTGGCGCTGGCCGCGCCGCTGCCCGCCCTGGCCACCGATGCGCCCGCCGCGATCGCGCGCGCGCAGTGGCCGTTCACCGCCACCGAAGTGGCCCGCTTCGACGAGCCGTGGGCCATGGCATTCCTGCCTGACGGCACGCTGCTGGTGAGCGAGAAGGCGGGCAAGTTGCAGCGCCTGGATCCCCGCAGCGGCCGCAAGGGCGCCGTTTCCGGCGTGCCGGAGGTGGCCTACGGGGGCCAGGGTGGGTTGGGCGACGTGCTGCCGCATCCGGATTTCGCCCGCAACGGCTGGGTGTATCTGAGCTACGCCGAGCCCGGCGAAGGCGATACGCGCGGCGGCGCGGTCGGGCGGGCGAAGTTGGCCCTGGACGAGAAGGGCGGCGGGACGTTGTCCGACTTCAAGGTGATCTGGCGCCAGGTGCCGAAGGTGAGCGGCAAGGGCCATTACGGCCATCGCCTCGCCTTTGGTCCGGACGGCAAGCTGTGGATCACTTCCAGCGAACGCCAGAAGTTCGATCCGGCGCAGGACATGCGCAGCAACCTGGGCAAGATCGTGCGGCTCAACGAGGACGGCAGCGTACCGGCCGACAACCCGTTCGCCCGCGAAGGCGGCGTGGCCGCACAGGTATGGTCGCTGGGCCATCGCAACGCGCTGGGCATCGCCTTCGACGCGCAGGGGCGGCTGTGGGAGCACGAAATGGGCCCGCAAGGCGGCGACGAGCTCAACCTGATCGAGCGCGGCGCCAACTACGGCTACCCGGTGGTCTCCAACGGCGACCACTACGACGGCAAGCCGATTCCCGATCACGACACCCGCCCGGAATTCGCCGCGCCCAAGATCACCTGGACGCCGGTGATCTCCCCGGCGGGTTTCATCATCTACAGCGGCACCCAGTTCCCCGCGTGGCGTGGCAACGGCTTCATCGGCGGGCTGTCGTCGCACGCGCTGGTGCGCGTGGCGTTCGAGGGCGAACAGGCGCGCGAGGTGGAGCGTTACGACATGGGCCAGCGCATCCGCGAGGTTGAACAAGGCCCGGACGGAGCGATCTGGTTGCTGGAGGACGGCAAGGACGCGGGCGCTGGCCGCCTGCTGCGGCTTTCTCCGCGCGCCTGAGCCTGACGCACCCACGAATCGGGGAGCCGACGCAACCGCCGGCCCTCGATTCGCTGGCTTGCGATCAGTTGCCCAACAGTTCGAATTGCACGGGCTCGCCAGCGGTGGCGTTCGCGCACACCCACACGTCGAACACGCCCGGCTCGGCGCCGAATTCGCCACGCGGATTGGTGAACGCCAGGGCGTGACGATCCAGCGTGAACACCACCTCCGCGCTCTCGCCCGGCGCCAGCGCGATCTTGCGGAAGTCCTTCAGCTCACGCACCGGCCGCACACGGCTGGCAACGCGGTCGTGCACGTACAGCTGCACCACTTCCTCGCCCGCCACCGCACCGGTGTTGCGCACCGTCGTGCGCAGGGTCAGCACGTCGTCCCAGCCCAGCACCGGCTTGTCCAGCCGCGGCAGGTCGTAGGCGAACGTGGTGTAGCTCAGGCCGAACCCGAACGGATACAGCGCCTCGTTGGGAATCTCTCGCCAGCGCGCCTTGAACTCCGACATCGTCGGCAGCTCCGGCCGCCCGGTGCGCGGGTGGTTGTAGAAATACGGCTGCTGCCCACTCACCTGCGGGAAACTCACCGGCAGGCGCGCGGAGGGGTTGTAGTCGCCGAACAGCACGTCGGCCACCGCGGTGCCGGTCTGCGTGCCGAGGAACCAGGTCACCAGCACGGCCTGCGCGTCGCGCACGGCGCCCTGCAGCGCCAGCGCGCGGCCGTTGCGCAGCAGCGCCACGACCGGCGTGCCGGTGGCGGCCACCGCCTCGGCCAGCGCCTGCTGCGCGGGCGGCACCACGATCTCGGTGCGCGATTGCGCCTCGCCGCTGTAGCGCTGCGGCTCGCCCAGCGCCAGCACCACCACGTCGGCGTCGCGCGCGGCGGCCACGGCCGCCTCGATACCGCCGTCCAGCGGCGCCTCGAGCTGGCAGCCGTCGACCACCACCAGCGATTCCGGGGCCGCCAGCGCCGCGCGCAGGCCCTGGTCCAACGCCACGTAGCGCGTCTTGTCGCCAAACAGCGTCCAGCAGCCTTCGATGTTGTCACGGTCGCGCGCGAACGGGCCGATCAGCGCGATCTTCTGGCCGTCCTTGCGCAGGGGCAGCACGCCACCCTCGTTGCGCAGCAGCACGATCGAACGCCGCGCGGCCTCGCGCGAGAGCGCATCGTGCGCGGCGAGATGGCGCGTATCGGCCTCTCGCGCGGCGTCCAGTGAGCGATACGGGTTGTCGAACAGGCCGATCGCTTCCTTCAACGCGAGGACGCGTTGCACGGCGGCATCCACCACGGCCATCGGCACCTCGCCGCTTTCGACCAAGTCGGGCAGGTGCGCGGCGTAGAAGCCGCTCTGCATGCTCAGGTCCAGGCCGGCGAGGAAGGCCTTCTTCGTCGCGTCGCGGTCGTCGGCGGCATAGCCGTGCGCGACCAGCTCCATGTCGGCGGTGTAGTCGGAGATCACCACGCCAGGGAACTTCCATTCGCCGCGCAGGATATCGGTGAGCAGTTCGTGGTTGGCGCTGGCCGGCACGCCGTTGATGTCGTTGAAGGACGACATCACCGTCAGCGCGCCGGCCTCGAAGGCGGCCTTGAACGGCGGCAGGTGCACGTCGCGCAGGGTCTGCGGGGCGAGTTCGACGTAGTTGTATTCCATGCCCGCGGCCACCGCGCCATACGCGGCGAAGTGCTTGGGCGTGGCGAGCAGGCTGTCGGCGGCCTTGAGGTCGTCGCCCTGGAAGCCGCGCACGCGCGCGGCGGCAAACGCGCAGCCCAGCACGACGTCCTCGCCGGCCCCTTCGGCGCCGCGGCCCCAACGCTGGTCGCGGGCGATGTCCACGGCCGGGGCGAAGGTCCAATGCAGGCCGGCGGCGGTGGCTTCCACGGCGGTCGCGCGGGCGGTGCGCTCGGCCAAGTCCGGCTCGAAGCTCGCCGCCTCGCCCAGCGGAATCGGGAACACGGTACGCATGCCGTGGATGACGTCCGCGGCCAGCAGCACCGGGATGCCGAGCCGGCTCTCCTCCACCGCGACCTGCTGGATCTGCCGGCCCAGTTCCGCGCCCACGCCATTGAACAGCGTGCCGACGCGGCCGGCGCGCACCTGCGCCAGCACTTCATCGGCGTTGGCCACGTTGGTTTCCGGGTTCACGTCCGGGGCAAACGGCCGGACCATGTCGGCGAAGACGCCCAGTTGTCCGACCTTCTCCTCGAGGGTCATGCGGGCGATCAGGGCGGAGATGCGGTCGGCTGCCATGGAGTCCTTGAGAAAACGTTTACATGGCCGCCCATCATAGCTTCCGCCGGGCCGCCCAGGGTGAAAAGGCGCATTTTCCATTCGCCGGCGAATCGAGGCAACGCCGCCGGGACGGGCCCGGCGGGGACAGGCTCACTCGCGGCCGCGCTCGATGATCACGCCCACCGCGCGGGCGCCGCGCACGGCCCCCGGCTTGCTGAGCTTGAGGCGCAGCCAGCGCACGTCGAACTCGTCCAGGACGATCTGCGCGCAGCGCTCGGCCAGGGTCTCGACCAGGCCGAAATCGGACTGGCCGACGAATTCCACCAGCCGCTTGCTGACGGCCTTGTAGTTCAGGGTGTCGGCGATGTCGTCGCTGGCGGCGGGGCGACGGTTGTCGAAGCCCATTTCCAGGTCGAAGCGCAGGGTCTGGCGGATCCGCCGCTCCCAGTCGTAGATGCCGATCAGGGCGTCGATCTCCAGCCCCTCGATAAAAACCTTATCCATGCGCCGGATGGGCTCCGTTTTCCTGTGCAAGCGGGGCCAGCGTGGCCATGTCCCAGCGGGGGGTGACGTGGACGGAAGCGTCGTCGTGCTGGCCCGCCTCCAGGCGCAGCGCACCGGCGAAGGCGATCATCGCGCCGTTGTCGGTGCACAGCGACGGACGCGGGAAGCACACCCGCCCGCCACGGCGGGCAGCCATCTCCTGCAGCTTGGCGCGCAGGCGGCGGTTGGCGCCTACGCCGCCGGCCACCACCAGCGTGTCGCAGCCGGCCGCGTCCAACGCGCGCTCGCACTTGATCGCCAGGGTATCGACCACCGCATCCTCGAAACCGCGCGCGATGTCGGCGCGGGTGGTCTCGCTCTGGTCGCTGTCGCGCCAGGCCAGCAGGACCTGGGTCTTCAGGCCGGAGAAGCTGAAATCCAGGCCGGGGCGGTCGGTCATCGGGCGGGCGAAGCGGAAGCGCCCGGGCGTGCCCTGCTCGGCCAGCTTGGCCAGTTGCGGGCCACCCGGGTACGGCAGGCCCATCAGCTTGGCGGTCTTGTCGAAGGCCTCACCGGCCGCGTCGTCCAGCGTCTCGCCCAGCAGGCGGTAGGCGCCGATGCGGTCCACCGCCACCAGCTGGGTATGCCCGCCGGAGACCAGCAAGGCCACGAACGGCGACTCGGGCGGGTCGTCTTCCATCAACGGCGCCAACAGGTGGCCTTCCATGTGGTGGACACCGATGGCCGGGACGTCCAGCGCCCAGGCGAGCGAGCGCGCCACGCCGGCGCCGACCAGCAGCGCACCGACCAGGCCCGGCCCTGCGGTATAGGCCACCCCGTCCAGTTCGGCCGGCGCCAGGCCGGCGTCGGCCAGGGTCTGCCGGACCAGCGGCAGCAGCTTGCGCACGTGGTCGCGGCTGGCCAGCTCGGGCACCACGCCGCCGTATTCGGCGTGCAGGGCGATCTGGCTGTAGACGTGGTGGGCGCGCAGGGCCTGGTCCGGCGCCAGGCCGGTGTCGTAGACGGCCACGCCGGTCTCGTCGCAGGACGATTCGATGCCAAGGACTTTCATGCCGCCCATTGTGGACCCGCCAGCGCCGGAGGCAAGCCCGGGGGCTTGCACGTCGTCGGCAAGCCGTTATAATGCGCGGCTCACCGGGACCTAACCCGGTCATCATAGTCCCGGAGATTCCATGCCCAGCGTCAAAGTCCGCGAGAACGAGCCCTTCGAGTTTGCGCTCCGCCGTTTCAAGCGCACCTGCGAGAAGGCCGGCGTGCTGGCCGAGACCCGCAAGCGCGAGTTCTACGAAAAGCCGACCCAGGAGCGCAAGCGCAAGGCCGCCGCTGCGGTGAAGCGCCAGCTGCGCCGTTCGTCGCGCGACGTCACCAAGCGTCAGCGCCTGTACTGATAGCGCTTTTCACCTGATCCGGGGGGCGTCCATGGCGCGACCCGGGTCGAGGGCCTGAAGCCGGCACGCGCGAGCGTCGCCGGCTTTTTGCTTTGGGCCCCGCCGAACGGACCTCCCCGGGGCGATCCCACCCATTCATCCAACACCAGGTGCTCCATGACCCTCAAGCAGCAGCTCACCGAAGACATGAAGGCCGCCATGAAGGGCGGCGACAAGCACAGCCTGGGCGTGATCCGGCTGATCAACGCGGCGATCAAGCAGCGGGAAGTCGACGAGCGCGTGGAGCTGGACGACACCGCCGTGGTCGCCGTGCTCGACAAGATGGTCAAGCAGCGCAAGGACTCGGTGACCCAGTACGAGGCCGCCAACCGCGAAGACCTCGCCTCGGTGGAGCGCGAGGAGATCGGGGTGATCGAGCGCTACCTGCCGGCCAAGATGGGCGAGGCGGACATCGTCGCCGCCATCCAGGCCGCCATCGCCGAAACCGGCGCCAAGGGCCCGGCCGACATGGGCAAGCTGATGGGCGTGCTCAAGCCCAAGCTCGCCGGCCAGGCCGACATGGGCCTGGTCTCCACGCTGGTGAAGCAGCAGCTCGCCGGCTGATCCGGCAAGCGGGCCGGACGATCGACGATCGCCCGGCCCCTCCCCGCCACGGCGCTCAGCGCGCCTGGCGGCAGTCCTTCATCTCGATGCCGGCGCCGGTGACGTTGGCCACCGTGCCTTCGAGCTTGGCGTAGTCCTGGCCCTTCAACGTGGTGAAGAACGCCTTCTGGTCCGGCGCCATCGTGCACTTGATCTGGAAGCGCCCCAGGTTCATGTCCGCGCCGTCGCGCACCTTGAACAGGCCACGGCTCTTGGTCACCAGGTAGGCCACGTCGTCGGTGCCGCTGTAGGGATTGTGCGAGACCGTGTAGAGCTGGCCGTCGACGCGGAACTTCTTGCCGATATAGCGTGCGTAGAACGGCAGCAACGCCTGGGCGACCTGCTCGCTCGACTCGCGGCTCGACGTGCCGCCCAGCATCAGGTCCTTGAACGACAGCGTGCCGGCGCCGGCCGAGGCGGTCTTCTTGGCCTCCTTCTCCAGCTTGTCCGACAGCTGCGTGGCGTCCACGTCCTCGTAGCGGTCCACGCCATCGGCCTCGCGCGCGGCCGCGGCGATCGCCTCGCCTTCCTTGCCGGCCTTGAGCTTGCCGAGGATGTCGCACAGGCCCTTGCGCGCGTCTTCTTCCTTCACGACCTGCCCGCGCGCCAGCTTCACGGTGATGGCGACGTTGCCGCCGTTCTCCGCGTTGGCCATGAACACCAGCGGCAGGCGCAGCCCGTTCTGCACGTAGAAGAATTCGCCGTTGCCCTTGGCGTCGTACAGCTCGCCGCCGGTCTCGAAACCTTCGTCCTTGGCGAAACGGCGAACCTGGCCCAGCGCGCTGCGCGGCGTGAGGCCGGCGACCGTCACCGTGGAAAGGAACGCCTGGCCGTTGCGCGGATCACCGATGGCCTTGAAATTGTCCTCGCACGCAGGCGCCGCCTGCGCCGTCCATGCCATTCCCAGGCACACGGCCGCCAACAGAGTTCTCTTCACGATCACATCTCCTTTGCGTTAATCAGCTCCGAAAGCCATCCGCCGCGGCCCGCGCACCTGCGCGACCGTCATTCCCCTCGGATGATCCCCGAGCCGATGATACCGCCCCGATATGGATCTTGACCCGCACCTGCGCAAATACATCGACCGCGTGCAGCACAGCCTGCCCATGGCCTTGCTCAACCGCTTCATCGAGATCGACGTGATGACGCAGGCGGCCTCGCTGTCCTTCTACGCCCTGCTGTCGCTGGCGCCGTTGCTGGTGCTGCTGCTGTGGCTGACCGCCTCGCTCTACCCGCCGGCGCAGGAAGCGCTGGTGGCGCAGGTCGGCCAGCTCATCGGCGGCAGCTCGGCCACCGTGGCGCAGACCGTGATCGACAACGCCACCGCGCAGCCGGGCATCGGCACGATGGCCGGCACCTGGAGCACGCTGCTGCTGTTCGTCGGCGCCACGGCGGTGTTCGCCCAGCTGCAGAACGCGCTCAACCTGATCTTCCATACCGACCGCCAGCGCCTGGCCGGCATTTTGGCGTGGCTGAAGAAGCGCGTGTTCTCCTTCGGCGTGGTCCTGGCGCTGGGCTTCCTGCTGCTGGTGTCGATGATCGCCACCACTGCGCTGCAGGTGGCCTTCGCGCGGCTGCCCTCGGTGCTGCCGGCGGTGGGCTACGTCACCACGCTGCTGGTCTACGTGCTGGCCTTCGCCTTCCTCTACCGCTACCTGCCGGACCGGCTGGTGTCGTGGCGGCAGGCCATCCTGGGCGGCATCATCACCGCCGCGCTGTTCGCGCTGGGGCGCTACGCCATCGGCCTGTACATCAGCGAGGCCGCGCCGGGCAGCGCATACGGGTCGATGGGCGCGCTGGTGGTGCTGCTGGTGTGGATGTATTACGCCAGCGTGGTGTTCTTCGTCGGCGCGTTGATCACCGCCGTGATCGACGAACGCACCCGGGCCCGCTACAAGCTTGACGCGGCGGGCATCGACCCGGCCAACGTCCCGCCGCCGCACCGCCCCGCCCCGGAAACCTGAAGCCCCGACGGCGCCTACGGCGCGACGCCCGTGGCATCCTATGCGGATGGCCCGCATTCCCGACGCTTTCATCGACGACCTGCTTGCCCGGACGGACATCGTCGAGGTGATCAGCGGGCGGGTGCCGCTCAAGCGCCAGGGCAAGGAATACTCGGCGCGCTGCCCGTTCCACGACGAGCGCTCGGCCTCGTTCACCGTCTCGCCGACCAAGCAGTTCTACCACTGCTTTGGCTGCGGCGCGCACGGCACGGCGATCAGCTTCCTGATGAACTACGACCGCCTCGAGTTCCTCGACGCGGTGGACGAGCTGGCCAAGCGCGCGGGCATGGAAGTGCCACGGGACACCCAGCAGCGCAATGCCGCCCAGCAGGACGACAGCCGCGACCTCTACGCCGCCCTCGACGCGGCCACGCGCTTCTTCCAGAAGCACTTGGAAGGCAGCGCCAAGGCGCGCGAGTACCTGGAAGGCCGTGGCGTGGATGCCGACACCCGCGCGCGCTTCTCCATTGGCTACGCGCCGGACGGCTACAGCGCGCTCAAGGATGCGCTGGGCACCGACGAGCGCCGCATGAAACTGCTCGACCGCGCCGGCCTGTTCTCCAAGAACGACCGCGGCCACGTCTACGACAAGTTCCGCGACCGGGTGATGTTCCCGATCTTCGACCGCCGCGGCCGTGTCATCGCCTTCGGCGGCCGCGTGATGGAGAAGGACGACGGCCCGAAGTACCTCAATTCGCCGGAGACCGCCCTGTTCCACAAGGGCCGCGAGCTGTACGGCCTGTGGCAGGTACGCCAGGCGCACCAGAAGATCGAGCGGCTGATCGTGGTGGAGGGCTACATGGACGTGGTGTCGCTGTTCCAGTTCGGCGTCACCCAGGCGGTGGCGACGCTGGGCACGGCGACCACGCCGGAACATGCCGAACTGCTGTTCCGCAACGCCCCGGACGTGTATTTCTGCTTCGACGGCGACAACGCGGGCCGCAAGGCCGGCTGGCGCGCGCTCGAATCGGTGCTGCCGCGCATGAAGGATGGCCGGCAGGCCTTCTTCCTTTTCCTGCCCGATGGCGAGGACCCGGACACCATCGTGCGCAAGGAAGGCGCCGAGGCGTTCGACGAGCGCCTGAAACAGGCCACGCCGCTATCGCAGTTCTTCTTCGACGAGATGTCGAAGGAAATCAACCTCAACACGCTCGACGGCCGCGCGCGGCTGGCCGAGCGCGCGCGGCCGATGCTCGCGCAAATTCCCGATGGCGCGTTCGGCGACCTGATGCGCCAGCAGCTGGCGCGGATGACCGGCGTGGGCGGCGGCAATGCCCACACGCCGGCGGTATCGCCGCCGCCGCGTCCAGTCACCCCGACCCACAAGCGCAGCCTGGTGCGCAGTGCCATCGCGATCCTGCTGCAGCAGCCCTCGCTCGCGGCCAGCATCGAGAACCACCATGACTTCGCCGGACTGCGCCTGCCCGGCGTGGACTTGCTGCTGGAGCTGATCGAACTGGTGCGCCAGCGCCCGGAGATCACCACCGGCGCGTTGCTCGAACACTATGCCGAGCGCGAGGAACAGGCGGCACTGCACAAGCTCGCCGCGCAGGAACTCCCGGGCGATGCGCAGATCTGGGCGCAGGAGCTGCATGATGTTGCCGTGCAGCTCGAACACCAGCTGGTGCGCCAGCGCATCGAGGAGCTGCAGGCCAAGCAGCGCGCGCAGGGCCTGGACGACACCGACAAATACGAAATGCGCGAGCTGCTCAAGGCCCGCGCCGCCTTCCGCTGAGGATTCACCATGCCGTTGCCGCGCCTGCTCTGCCTGCTGCTGCTGATGCTTCCGCTGCTGGCGCAGGCGGAGGGCCACGCGCCGCGCCTCGTGCACCCGGCGCTCTATGCGGGCGGCCAGCCCGATGAAGCCACGCTGCGTGCCCTCGCCGCGCAGGGCGTGACCACGGTGATCGACCTGCGAGGCGCGGAGGAACCGCGCGGCTATGCCGAGGCGGACACCGCGCGAGCGCTCGGCCTGCGGTACATCGCCTTGCCGGTGGCCGGCGCGCAGGACATCACACCGGCCAACGCGCAAGCACTTCAATCCGCGCTGGATACCGCGCAGGGCCCGGTGCTGCTGCATTGCGCCTCGGGCAACCGCGTCGGCGCGTTGCTCGCGCTCTCGGCGCATGCGCGCGGCGCCAGTGACGAAGAAGCCTTGGCCGAAGGTCGCGCCGCCGGGCTGGGCTCGCTGGAACCGACGGTACGCGCCCGGTTCCACGACGCGGCGCCTTGAGGCCAGCGCGGCAGTGTTCTTTCCCCCCACGTTCGCGGTATTCCGATGAAGTCATGGCTGGCGCGCCTGCGCCTGGATCCTTTCACCCTCGCCCTGCTGGGCACCATCACCCTGGCATCCCTGCTGCCCGTGCGCGGCGGCGCCGCCGCGGTGATGGACGACGCCACCGACCTGGCCATCGCGGCACTGTTCTTCCTGCATGGCGCACGTCTCTCGCGCGAAGCCGTGCGGGCCGGCGCGCTGCACTGGCGGTTGCACCTCACCATCCTCGCCTGCACGTTCGTGCTGTATCCGCTGCTGGGCCTGCTGACCAAGCCGGTGGCGCATACGCTGCTCACGCCGGAGTTGTTCATCGGCGTGCTGTTCCTGTGCGCGCTGCCCTCCACGGTGCAGTCCTCGATTGCGTTCACCTCGATGGCGGGCGGCAACGTGCCCGCGGCCGTGGTGAGCGCCTCGTTGTCGAGCTTGCTGGGCGTGTTCCTGACGCCGCTGCTGATGGGCGTGCTGGTGGGCGCGCAGGGCGGGATGGCGCATCCGTTCGAGGCGATCGGCAAGATCTTGCTGCAGCTGTTGGTGCCGTTCGTGGCCGGGCACCTGCTGCGGCCGTGGATCGGGGGCTGGGTGGAGCGGCGGCGCGCGATCCTGCGCTACACCGACCAGGGCACGATCCTGCTGGTGGTCTACACGGCCTTCAGCGCGGCGGTGAACGAGGGGCTCTGGCACAAGACGCCGGTGCCGGCGCTGCTGGCAGTGGCAGGGTTTGCGATTGCGCTGCTGGCGGTGGCGATGACCTTGATCACCTTCATCGCGCGGCGGCTGGGGTTTTCGCGCGAAGACGAGATTCCGATCGTGTTCTGCGGCTCCAAGAAGAGCTTGGCCACGGGTGTGCCGATGGCGAAGGTGATGTTCTCGGCGGGGAGCCTGGGGGCGATCGTGTTGCCGATCATGATCTATCACCAGATACAGCTGATCGTGTGTGCGGTGGTGGCGCAGCGGTATGCGCGGGACAGGGGGTTGCGCGGGGACGGGTGAGGTGGCTTTTCTGTCTGGGGTGTCGGGTTCTGGTGGATGGTCGGTTTGTGATTTTTTGGGGGCGCGGTCGTGCTGGGCGGTGGGCGTTGTTGCCTTGCGGTGCGGGCCCCGGCCTGCCGTATAGGGTCGTCACGGCTCAGCAGACATCCATGTCCGATTCGCCGCCGCGGGCCATCCATGGCCCGCTGACGCCCCTATACGGCAGGCCGGGGCTAGGCGCCTTGGTGTCCCCACTTCGTTAAGGCGCGCGGGGAGAGTGGGAGGGAAGAGCGAAGCAAAAGCCTGCTCTCCAACTTCCACGTCGCTCCCTCTTCAATTCTTGCGCTTGCTTTCCCGCATCGCGGCTGAAGCACGCCAGTCATTCGGCGCGCTGTGGGTACGCGGCCGTGGATGTTGCCGTCCGGTCATGGAGACCTGGAGGGTCTGCGGGGGCGGGGCCCTTTCGGGACCGTAGGCGACATGGATGTCGCCTACGAGCCTCCATGGATGGATTCACGGCGTGTC
>NZ_JARQXB010000004.1 GCF_029543105.1 Stenotrophomonas sp. HITSZ_GD | reverse complement strand
CTTTCGGGACACGCCGTGAATCCATCCATGGAGGCTCGTAGGCGACATCCATGTCGCCTACGGTCCCGAAAGGGCCCACCGCGCCAGCCCCACGAAGCCCACCCGACGCTCCTGAAGCAATACCGCCCACTCTGTGGGAGTGGCTTACGCCGCGGCCGCGCCACCCTCGAACGCGAGAGAAGCCCTGGGAGCTTGATGAAGAAAATCGCCCTTCGTTAAGGCGCGGGACTGGGCGAGTGTGGAGGGGCCCAACGTAAGCGAAGCCCACTTTGGGCCCAAGCCCGCAGACACTCAGCGCAGCTGGCTGTCCTTGCTGCCCCGCCGGTTGTAGCCGCTGAACGCGCCTTCTTCTTCGTCGTGGGCTTGCTGGCACGCCACGCACAGGCGCACGCCGGGCACGGCCTTGCGCCGGGCCTCGGGGATCGGGGCGTCGCACTCCTCGCAGCGCTCGCTGCCCGGCCCTTGCGGAAGCTGGCTGCGCGCGCGCTTGATCGCGTCATCGACCGTGGCGTCGATCTGGTCCTGCACGGCGCCGTCGCCGGCCCATCCAGTCGCCATGATGTTCTCCCGTCTGCCTCTATTTCCGGTACATGGGTGCGCGATCACGCGCGGGCAAGCGTCTGCACACGCCGCGCAACAACTGTTCAGGCTAGGATTCGGGCCCCTGCCGCATGCGGCCCCACCAGTAAGGAACCCCATGGAACAGCCTGTCCACCCGTTCGCCGAACTGTTCGCCCAGCTGGGCCTGCCTTCCGACGAGGCCAGCATCCGCCAGTTCATCGCCGACCACGCGCCGCTGCCCGATGCAATGCGCCTGGAAGAGGCGCCGTTCTGGAATGCGTCCCAGGCCGCGCTGCTGCGCGAGGAGCGCATCGACGACGCGGACTGGATCGAGACCATCGACCAGCTCAACCTGGCCCTGCACGCCTCGCCGTGAGGCTCAGCGCGCCACCGCCTGCGTGTTCTCCAGCATGCCCAGCAGCTGCGGCAGGCGGTAGGGCTTGGGCAGGAAGGTGACGTTCTCCGGCAGCGGCGGCAGCTGCGCGCGCGCATAGCCGGAAGACAGGATCACGCGCGCGTCCGGTTGCAGGCGCGCGCTGTGCTCGGCCAGTTCGATGCCAGACACGCCGTTGGGCATGCTTACGTCGCTGAAGACGAAATCGAACTGCTCGCCGCTTTCCAGCAGCGCCAGCGCTTCGCGCCCGTCCCCCACGGTGACCACGCGATAACCGAAGTCCGGCAAGGCGTCGCGCATGAGTTCGCGCAGGCTTTCGTTGTCTTCTACCAGAAGCACGAGGGGTTCATTGGACATGCGCTTGCTCCGTGACCAGCGGCAGGCACAGGGCGACGATGCAACCGCGCCCCGGCTCGCTGGTGATGATGGCAAATCCGCCGGACTGGGTGGCAAAGCCGAATACCTGGCTCAACCCCAGGCCACTGCCCTGCCCGACGGTCTTGGTGGTGAAGAACGGTTCGAAGGCGCGCGCGGCGACCTCGGCTTCCATGCCCGGGCCGCTGTCGGCGACCTCGATGCGCGCGTAGGCGCGCGGGGGTTGATCCGGTGCATAGGGCGAACGCCCTTCCCAGATCGAACTGCGCAGGCGCACCGAACCCCCGTCGCGGCAGGCATCGCGCGCGTTGACGATGAGGTTGAGGATTGCCGCTTCCAGCTGGCCGCAGTCCACGTCGACGATGCCGGTCTGGCCCAGCTCGTCATGGAAGCTGAGGTGGCCGCCGCAGGCGCGGCGGTACAGCTCCATGGACGCCTGCAGCAGCGCGTCCAGCGGGCGCCGCTCCATCGCCATCGGGTGCCCGCAGCCGAAGCTCAGCAACTGGCGGGTCAGCAAGGTGCCGCGGTCCGCCGCGCGTTGCGCGACCGCCACGAGTTCGTGGGTGCGGGCATCGGCGCCCGGGCGCAGGTCGATCAGCTCCAGGCAGTTGACCATCACCGCCAGCAGGTTGTTGAAATCGTGCGCCAGGCCGAGGGTGAGCTTGCCCACCGCCTCGTTCTTCTGCGCTTGCGCCAGTTGCGCCTGCGCTTCCTGCAGCCGCAGCTGCGCCTGGTGGCGCTCGGTGACGTCACGGGTGACCTTGGCAAAGCCGATCAGCTCACCGTCGCGCCAGATCGGGTCAATGACCACGCTGGCCCAGAAGCGCGTGCCGTCCTTGCGCACCCGCCAGCCCTCGCCTTCGAACTTGCCCTGCTTGCGCGCGGCGTCCAGCGCACGATGCGGCAGGCGGGTGGCGATGTCCTCGGGCGTGAAGAAGCGGGAGAAATGGCTGCCGACGATCTCCGCCTCGGCGTAGCCCTTGATGCGCTCGCCCCCTGGGTTCCAGGAGCGGATGTAGCCCTGCGGGTCGAGCATGTAGATCGCGTAGTCGTTGACGCTGCGGATGAGCAGGGCCAGTTGCCGGGTCTCGTCCTCCAACCCGGCCTCGCGGCCCGGCGTTACGCCGGCCTGCGCGTCCAACACGGTAGCTTCCACAGACGACCCCTCCTGACCCGCGGCAAGCCTAGGGCCGGGATCGTGAAGGTCGCGTCACCCCCGGCGCGTGCGGCGCGCGCGCCGGGGGCCAGGTTTACACCTTCTTGGCGATGGACATGCCCACCAGGAACAGGATCACCGCAATGATGATGCCCGCCCAGAACAGGAACTTGGCGATGCCCATGGAGGCACCGGCCAGCCCGCCGAAGCCGAGCACGCCGGCGATGATGCCGATGACGGCGAAGATGATGGCCCACTTGATCATGCGATTCTCCGGATAAAAAGGTGCGGCGCCGGAGCGCCCACGTCGCGCAAGATAGGCAGCGGCGCGTCGGACGGCGGTGAATGCGGCGCGCAGGCGGCGTGAGTGTCGATCCGCGGCGCGCGTCGTATCGGAGGAACACCTGGCCGGACGCACCTGGGCGGCCGGCGCCGACTTCAGCCGGGCCGACTGCGCGGCGGCGCGGTTCCTGTTCCATGCCGATAGGACGCATGCCGTCGGCGCGCGTTTCGCGCCTGCGTGCGGGCCTATCGGCAGCGCCTGCTGGCGCGCCCGTCCTTCGGGCGCGCCGTGCACGAGGCGCGGCCGTGCCGCGCCTATTTCCCGCTCGGCGCACCCGATCGCGACCCGCCGCGCTCAACGCCGGCGGAAGCCGCCCATCGGCCGTGCGCCCAGGCCCGGGCGGAATCCACCCACCGGGCGCTGCATCGCGCCGGCCGGCCGCTGGAAGTCGTGCGCGGGCTGGCCGGAGATGCGCTGGTTGGCGCGCTCGCGGGCGAGGCGGTCACGGTCCAGGTCGCCGCGCTCGCCGCTGCGCTGCGCGCCGCCGTCCGGGCGCGTCACGGCGTTCCATTGGCCGTTGTCGTAGTGGTAGACCTGCCCGTCGTGCCCGGCGTAGACGTTGTCGTTGATGTCCACCACGCCGCCGTGGTGCAACGTGCCGGTGTCGGCGTTGTAGTGGAAGCCGCCGGCACCGCGTGCGTCGCCGCGCGCGCCCTGGCTGTCGAACGCGCCGGCACCGGCCGCGCCGTTCGGCCCCACGCCTGCCGCACCGGCGCGCTGGGTCACCCGCCCGGTGCGCGGGTCGATCGTGGTGCGCTCGCCGCCCGCCACGCCGCGGCCCGTATACGGATTCACCGCCGCGCCGCCCACGCCGGCCACCACGCGCCCGGTTTGCGGGTTGTAGCGCAGTCCCTGCGCGCCGGCGGTGGTGGTGCCGGTATAGGCATTGGTGTTGATGCCGGCGCGGCCCACGCCGCGCCCGCCGGTGGCGGCGTTGTAGTAACCGCCACGCGCGGCGCGCCCGTAGTTGCCCGTCCACGGGTCGGCCCACGCCGCCGCGGTGCCGCGCACGGCGGCGTTGCCCCAGTGGCCGTACACGTTCCAGGCCGCGGCGCCGCCGCCCCAGTAGCCCCACGGATATGCCGGGCCCCACCAGGGCCCCCACCATGGGTCATAGGGGCCATACCAGCCGTCGTACCAGCCCCAGCCCCAGCCGAAGGTCCAGCCGACCCAGGCGTTCCACCCGAAGTACACGCCCATGCCGTAGGTGGCCGGGCAGCCGTACCAGTAGGCGCCCACCCAGGGCGTGCACGGATAGCCTGTGCCGTAGACCACCACCCCGTCGCTGACCACCGTGCCGTAGTAGCCGGGCGTGTAGCCGACATGGACCGTGTCCGCGCTGCTGCCGTAGACGCGCACGTAGGTGACGTAGTGCAGCGGGGCGCTGGTGGGAATGGTGTAGATCACCGCCGGCACGGCCGTGGCGACGCGCCATGGCCCGGTGGCCGCGGCCGCCTGGAACCAGATGCCCTTGTCGACCGCGAAGTAGCTGTCGGCCGCCACGCGGATCACCGGCACCGGCGTGTTCCAGGCGTACTGCAACGCGGTGCCCGCGATCGGCTTGAACTGCGGGGCGCCATCGTAGGGCACGCGCAGGCTGGCCTGGCGGCGATCCACGGTGGCCGTCTGCGGAATGCTGTTGGCGATCAGCGCCTCCTTCGATTCCGGCGTACCCGGGATCGAAGCCAACACGCCGCTCTTGGGGCTGTCGGGCGGGATCTTCGCGAAGTCGGCGGGCAGCCGGTCGGCCGCCACGAAATGCCATGGCCCCTGCGTACCGGACGCGGTGAACCAGCGGCCGGAGACCAGCACGTACCAGGCGTGGTCCTGCGCGGCATCGACGAAGACGTCCGCGCCGGTGTTGTCGATGAAGCTCAACTGCGTGCCGGCGATCGGCGCGAAGCGGGGCTCGCCCTGCGTGGTGATCAGTTCGGCCGGATGCGTGCGCACCTGCACCTGCGGCAGTTGCCCGGCGGCCAGCGCCTGCTGCAGGGCCGGCGGCGGCTTGTCCAGCGCATCCACCTGGCGCGCCGCGACCGCCGCATCGGCCGCCTTGGCCAGCGCCGGGTCAACGCTCGCCTGCGCGGCCCAGGGCCCGTCCAGCGCTGGCGCGGCCGCCCAGTGGCCGCCAATGCGGGTGTAGTAGCGGCCGCCCTGCGCGAGCAGCAGGGAGCGCGTGTTGGCCACGCGCTGCACGCCCGCCACGCCGGTGGGCTTGAGCACGGGGGCGCCATCGACCAGCACCAGCAGGGCGGGCCCGGTGCTGAAGACGATGTCGGGCGCATCGTTGCGCACCGGCAGCGAGCGCGCCGCGGTGCGCGCGGCCTGGATCGCCAGCGCCGCTTCGAGCTGGTCCAGCGAGACGGTGAGCGTGCGCTTGTCGCGCAACAGCGTGCGCGCCAGCTCGAGGTAGTGCGCCTGCTGCGCCGTGGCGGTGGGAAAGCGCGCGTCGTCGAGCACGATGTCGGTCAGCACCACCGCGCGGGCCGCCTTGTCGATCTGCGTGCGCGCGTGGAAGGTCACGACACCGTAGTCGTGCACGGCCTGCGGCTTGCCGTCCGCGCCGGTGTGCGTGCCGTTGTCCACCGACATCGCCAGGCGGCCCTCCAGGCGGTCGTCCTCCCAGCGGTCGTACTGCGGCTCGTGGAGGCTGAACCGCGTGCCCTGCACGGTGAACTCGCGCGGGAATGGCCGGGCGTCGATGGCCGGCGCGGCGGGCGGCGGCGGCGGTTCCACCGCCAGCGCCGGAAGGCCCGCCAGCAACAGGCATAGGCTCAGCGAGCGGACCAGGGGCAGGCGCATGAGGGCTCCGAAGGTGCGCGGCCGGCGTGGCCGCCTCGCCCCGGATTGTCGAACCGGCCCCGCCCCGCCCTCCAGCGTAGGCTTACCTAGCCGGCCAACGTAGAAATACGCATACGCTTCCCCTCGGCGGGGGTGGCCCGGCCAGGCGCCCCCCGGCGGCCCTGCATGAATGCGCCGGGGTGGTCTAGAATGCGCCGCAGCGACGCTGAGGATTCCATCCGCCATCGTCGCTTTTTCGTTTTCGCCCCTGCCACAGGCAAAAGTTTCGGCCGCCGCACGCGTTCGCGTCCGCCCTCGGAGCCCACCCCCATGCTTTTTGAAACGCTCGATACCAGCGGCCACGAACAGGTCGTCTTCTGCCACGACAAGGACGCCGGCCTGCGCGCGATCATCGCCCTGCACAGCACCGTGCTCGGGCCGGCGCTGGGAGGCGTGCGCATGCGCCCCTATCCCAACAGCGAGGCGGCGATCAACGACGCGCTGCGGCTCAGCCGCACGATGACCTACAAGAACGCGCTGGCCGGCCTGAACGTGGGCGGCGGCAAGGCGGTGATCATCGGCGACCCCAAGGTGGACAAGACCGAGGTGCTGTTCCGCGCATTCGGCCGCTTCGTCGAATCGCTGGGCGGGCGCTACATCACCTCCGAGGACGTGGGCACCGACGTCAACGACATGGAGCAGATCTACCTGGAGAGCGAGTACGTCACCGGCGTGCACCAGGCCCATGGCGGCTCGGGCGACCCGGCGCCGTTCACCGCCTACGGCGCGCTGCAGGCGCTGATGGCCTCGCTCAACCGCAAGCTCGGCCACGAAGAAGTGAGCAAGGCCAGCATCGCCATCCAGGGCCTGGGCCATATCGGCATGGAGCTGGTGAAGCTGCTCAAGGAGCGCGGCGCCAAGCTGATCGTCACCGACCTGGACAACGCGCTGGTCGAGCGCGCGGTGAGCGAGTACGGCGCCGAGGCAGTCAAGCCGGACGAAATCTACGACGTGGCCGCCGACGTGTTCGCCCCCTGCGCGCTGGAAGGAGCCATCAACCAGGAAACGCTGCCGCGCCTGAAGGCCAAGATCATCTGCGGCACCGCCAACAACCAGCTGGCCGATACGGCCACTGGCGAGGAACTGCATCGCCGCGGCATCCTCTACGCGCCGGACTACGTGGTCAACGCCGGCGGCGTGATGAACGTGTCGCTGGAGATCGACGGCTACAACCGCGAGCGCGCGATGCGGTTGATCCGCAGCATCTACCACAACCTGGAAAAGGTCTTCGCGCTGTCGGCGCAGGAGAACATCCCGCCGCAGCAGGCCGCCGACCGCATGGCGCAGGCGCGCATCAGCGCGATCGGCAAGCTCAAGCTGCCGCTCGGCCGCACCGCGCCGCGCTTCATCAACAAGCTGCGCAACGAGCGCTGAGGCTGTCCACCGCGCCGGCGCGAGGCCGGCGCGGCGCGATCCCGGTCAGAAACCGAAGGCGTAGCGCAGCGACCAGGCGCTCGCCGGCTGGCTGCCGATGCGCTGGTCGTAGGCCAGCGACATCCGCGCGCGGGCCGACAGCTGCGCATGGGCCGACAGCCCGAACAGCGTGGCCGAGCCATCGTCCAGCACCTGCAGCGGCGCCCAGGCCTCCACGCCGGTGAAGCTGGCCTGCAGCGTGTCGCCCTGCTGGCTGAGCGGCTGCTGCCATTCGGCGTAGGCATTCCATTCCCACGCGGCCTTCGCGAATCCCGCGCGCACGCCCCCGATGGCCTGCGTGCGCGTGGTCGTGCCGCCGTCGCTGCGCAGCCCGTAGCCCAGCCCGCCTTGCTCGGCGAACGCAGGCGTCTGGACGCTGGCGTACTGCAGGCCCGCGTAGGGCGTCAGCTGCGCATGCGCGCCCAGGCCGAAGCGGAAACCGCCTTCGAAGCCGGCGCTGGAGAACTGCCCGTCGTAGCGGCTGGCCGCACCGAACCAACTGTCGCCCAGCAGCAGGTGGCGATCGAGATCGCGCGTGTAATGGCCGGCGCCCAACTGGCCCAGCGCATAGAAGCCGCCGCGCGACCAGCCACCGTACACCTGCGCCTGGGTCTGGCGGTCGCGCCCGCGATCGCCGAACTCGGCCAGCTGGCTGAAGGCACGGTTCTCGCCGAAGGCATAACCCACCACGCCGTCCCCGATACGCGCGTCCTGCCCGACCATCCACCCGCGCAGGTCGTAGGCACCGGCGCTGCGCGACTGCCCCAGGCCGCCGGTTTCGCGCATCCACGCACCGGCCGCGATATCGCGCGACAGCAACTGGTCGAAATGCGTGGCCAGCGCGCGACGGTTCTGGTCGATGCCGTCGAAGGTCGAGGTGCCCGCGATGGCGTGGAGTTTCCCGGACAGGCTATCCAGCGTGGCCTGCAGCGCGCCGGCGCCGGCGACCTGCTGGATCCGCGCCGCGCCTTGCACCGCATCGCCGCTGACGCCGCTGGCCTGCACCACGACCCCCTCGCCCGCGCCGGCCTCGATGCGCTGGAAAGCGCCCTCCACGCGCGTGGCCGAATTGAGCGAGGCGGCCGACAGCACGCCCAGCGTCTGCGCCGCGACCACCACGTCCACACGGTTCACGTCGAGCCACACGCTGGTCGGCCCGTAGCCGATGTTGGCGTCGAGCAAGGCCAGTTTCGCCGCGTTGTACGTCAACTCGGCGAACTGCCCGTGCACGCCGCCCTCGGCCACCAGTACCTCGGTGTGGTAGCGCGCGATGTAGCCCTGCTTGACGTCGTAGATCATCAGCCGGCCATCCAGGCTGGCCGTGCCTTTTACGTGGAAGGGATCGGCGCCGAGGAACACGTACAGCTCGCCGGTCGCGCTTTGCGTGTAGTTCGCGCCCAGGTAGCCGCGCGGGCTGCCCACGTCGATCAGGGTGCCGTTGTTGAGCACGTCCTTCTGGAAGACGGTGTCCGGCTTGTCGGCGTCGTAGGTGGTGGAATTGAATTGCAGCACGCCATCGTTGGTGACCGTGCCGCCCATGACGGTCTGCCATACGTACAGCCGGGAACCGGCATCCACGCGCACGTTGGCCGCCAACGCCTCGTCCACCGAGACGATGGCGCCGTCGGTGACATGCAGGTCGCCGCTGAAGGTGTTGCGGCCCTTCAGCAACAGGTACGGGCCCGAACCGCTGCCGGCTGCGCTGGTGTCGCCGTTGCCGCGCACCGTCAGCCCACCGGCGCCGCTGATGTCGTTCCACCAGGCCTGCGCGCCACTGGCCTGCAGCGTCACGTCCACGTCACCCCAGTCGAAACGCGCCGGGCCACGCAGCGCCTTTTCCACGTTGAGCAGGCCCCAGCCGAACACGGCATCCACGCCGGGCGCGCCCAGGTCGGTGGCCGTGCCGAGCAGCGTCTGCCGCACCAGGTCGTTGGTGAAGTTGGGAAAGTGCTGCCACACCACCGCCGCCGCGCCGGACACCAGCGGCGCGGCGTAGGACGTACCGCTGCCGTACCAGTAGGTCGGGTTGCCCGCCGTGTCGTTGGTGCCGGTGAATATCACCGTGCCCGGCGCCACCAGGCAGTAGTGCATCGCCACGCCGCAGGCGTTGGAGTACCCCTCCAGCCGGGTGGGCGTGGAGGTATCCAGCGCGGCCACGGTCAACCAGCCTTTTTCCAGGTCGGCCGCCGGACGCGTGCCGTTCGGGCCGGGCTGGCTGGGCAGCGCGGCCATGTCCGAAGGGTTGGCCTGCGATTCGTTGCCCGCCGCGAACACCACCAGCCCGCCATTGGCCTGGATGAAAGGCCGGTACTCGGCGGCGATCGGCGCGGTGGCATTGGGGTCGGTCCAGTACAGGCCGCCCCACGAGTTGTTCATGATCTTCACGCCCTGCGCGATCAGGTCGTCGTGGATCGGGGCCAGGCCGAGCGCGCCGTGCACCTCGTTGCCCTGGCCCGAGCCATCGTCCTGCGGCTCCTTGTCGGCGATGATCCGCGCCGAGACGATCTGCGCGCCCGGCGCCACGCCGCCGGGCCAGTTGCCGAACGCCTTGCCCGCCGCCAGCTGCGCGACCGTCGTGCCATGCCCGACCACGTCGTCCACGGCCAGGTTGTTGGTGCGCGGGTCCAGGTAGGTGAAGTTGGCCACGACACGGCCCTGCAACGCCGGGTGGTTGCGATTGACGCCGCTGTCGATCACGCCGATGCGCACGCCGGTACCGTCGTAGCCATTGGGCGCCGCGTCCAGCGCGTGGATCAACGACAGGTGCGCGTTGATCGCCGGTTGCGGCGGCGGCGGAGAAGTCGGCGGCGGCGGCGGCGGCGGCGAGACCGGCGGCGGGCTGACCGGCGGCGCCGTGGGCGGCGCGTCCGAGCGCGTATTGCCGCCCCCGCCGCCCCCGCCGCATGCCGTCAATGCCACCGCCAACGCCGAAGCCAGCAGCGTGGTCTTCGCCAGTACCGCTTTGTTCATCCCCATCGTCCCTTGATGCGGGGCCATCCCCCGGGCCCTCTATACGTCATCCCCGGCCGAATGTCTCCACGCATGGCACGGATGGGCACACGGGGGCGGCACGCTGGCGCGCATGGCGGCGCGCGCCGATAATCGCCGCACTTCATCAGGTACCCGTCCCATGACCGACATCGTCATCGCCGCCGCCCAGCGCACCGCCATCGGCTCGTTCCTCGGCCAGTTCAACGGCGTGCCCTCGCCCACGCTCGGCGCCACCGCCATGGCCGCCGCGCTTGCGCAGGCCGGCATCCCGGCCGCGGACGTTTCGGAGGTCATCATGGGCTGCGTGCTGCCGGCCAACCTGGGCCAGGCGCCGGCACGCCAGGCCGCGCTGGCCGCGGGCATTCCGCAGGCCACCGGCGCCACCACCATCAACAAGGTCTGCGGCTCGGGCATGAAGGCGATCATGCTCGGCCACGATCTCATCAAGGCCGGCTCGGCCAGCATCGTGGTGGCCGGCGGCATGGAATCGATGAGCAACGCGCCGCACATGATCCCCCACTCGCGCACCGGCAACCGCTACGGCAACTTCCAGGCGGTGGACCACATGGCGTGGGATGGCCTGACCAACCCCTACGACGGCCAGGCGATGGGCGTGTTCGGCGAGCAGGCCGCGGAGAAATTCGGCTTCACCCGCGAGGAGCAGGACGCCTACGCGATCCAGTCGGTGCAGCGCGCGCAAGCCGCGCAGGCATCCGGCGCGTTCGACGGGGAAATCGTTCCGGTGAAGGTCGCTGGCCGCAAGGGCGAGGTGGAGTACGCCGAGGACGAACAGCCGGGCAAGTCCGACATCAGCCGCATCCCGACCTTGAAGCCCGCCTTCAAGAAGGACGGCACCGTCACCGCCGCCAGCTCGTCCAGCATCTCCGATGGCGCGGCCGCCACCGTGCTGCTAAGCGCCGAGGAAGCCGAACGCCGCGGCGTGAAGCCGCTGGCGCGCGTCGTCGGCCACGCGACCTTCTCGCAGGCGCCGGAGTGGTTCACCACCGCGCCGATCGCCGCGATCGAAAAGCTGGTCGCGCAGACCGGCTGGAAGCTGGAGGACGTGGACCTGTTCGAGATCAACGAAGCCTTCGCCGTGGTGGCGATGGCGCCGATCAAGCAGCTCGGCCTGGACCCGGCGAAGGTCAACGTGAATGGCGGTGCGTGCGCGCTCGGCCATCCGATCGGTGCCTCCGGCGCGCGCTTGGTGGTGACGTTGGTGAACGCGTTGCGCAAGCGCGGCGGCAAGCGTGGCATCGCTACTCTGTGCATCGGCGGCGGAGAGGCGACGGCCATTGCCATCGAATTGATTTGATTGGAATTCACACCCTCCCGTAAAAGATGAATGCGGGTGTGCTTGACACCGGTCTTGGGCTTGTCATCATGTTGGGGGCGCGCAATAGCGCGTTGCCTAACTAACGACGAGGATTGACACTAATGAGCATCAACAAGCTGCTGATCGCGATGGCCCTGGGCCTGGCCCTGGCCGCCTGCTCGAAGCCGGAACAGGCGCAGGACGCCGCCGCTTCGGCCAACGAAGCCGCCACCGACGCCCAGGCTGCCGCCGACCAGGCTGCTGCCGCCGGCGCCCAGACCGCCGACGCTGCCCAGGCCGCCGCTGACACCGCCGCGACCGCCGCCGACACCGCTGCCGACGCTGCTCAGGCCGCGACCGCCGCCACCACCGATGCCGCTGCCGACAAGGCTGCCGACACCGCCAAGGCTGCGGAAGACACCGCCGACCAGGCCAAGGACGCCGCCGAAGAAGCCAAGAAGTAATCACTTCTTAGCATCTGGCAAGTCCAAAGAGCCGCCGGGTAACCGGCGGCTTTTTTTTGCCCGCGCGCCGGCATGCAACCGATGCCGGATTCACGTTGCGCTGCACCGCCATCGCTCTAAGCTCGGCCTCCCGTCACTCACCAAAAGGGAAGTTCCGATGCGTCTGCACCTTTCTCTCGCCGCCAGCGCCGCGCTGCTGCTCACCCTGACCGCTTGCCAGGGCCCGCAGGCCGAGCAGGCCAAGCGCGATGCCGCCTCAGCGGCCGACAACGCTGCCGCGGCCACCGACCAGGCCCTGGACCGCGCCGCCGACAAGGCGCGCACCGCCTCGGACCAGGCCGCTGCGGCCGCGCGCGACGCCGCGCAGGATGCCCGCGCCGCCGCGCACCAGGCCGGCGATGCGACCCGCGACGCCGCCGCCGATGCCGCCAACGCCACCGCCGATGCCGCGCAGAATACGGCCGACAAGGCACGCGAGATGGCCGACAAGGCCGACCGCGCCGCGCAGGACGAGCAGGCCAAGCACTGACCTGTCGCGCGCGTTGCCTCAGGGCAGCGCGCGCGCCAGCAGGCCGTCCACCGGCGTGGCATCGGGCAGCGTGCCGAAGGCCAGGCCATGGCGGCCATCCAGCCGCGAGGCGACGAAGGCGTCCGCGGCCGGGCTGCCGGCGCGCAGCAGCAGTGCCGCCTGCAGCACCAGCGCGCAGCGCTCTACCACGCTGCGTGCGTCGAACTCGCTGGCGCCACGCGCCAGCACGTCGCGCAGGTGCTGGACCGCCGCGGCGTATGCCGGCGGCGCCACTTCCACCTGCTCCAGCTCACGCAAGAGCGCGTGTCCGCACGCCGGGTCGCGTGCCAACGCGCGCAGCACATCCAGGCACTGGATGTTGCCGCTGCCTTCCCAGATCGAATTGAGCGGCGCCTGCCGGTAGAGCCGCGGCAGCATCGATTCCTCGATATAGCCCGCGCCACCCAAACACTCCTGCGCTTCGTTGACGAATGCCGGCGCGCGCCGGCACAGCCAGTACTTCCCCAGTGCGGTGGCGATGCGCGCGAGCGCGGCCTCGCCGGCATCGTGCCCGGCGCGATCCACCGCGCGCGCCACGCGCAGCGCCAGCGTGGTGGCCGCTTCGCTTTCGATTGCCAGGTCGGCCAGCACGTTGCCCATCAGCGGGTGCTCGACCAGCCGCTTGCCGAAGCTGCGCCGGTGCCGCGCGTGGTGCAGCGCCTGCGCCAGCGCCATGCGCATTTCCGCCGCGGCGCCGAGCATGCAATCCAGGCGGGTCATCATCACCATCGGGATGATCGAGGCCACGCCACGCCCTTCCTCGCCGATGCGCAGGGCCCACGCGCCGCAGAACTCCACCTCGCTGGAGGCGTTGGACCAGTCGCCGAGCTTGTCCTTCAGGCGCATCAACCGGAAGGCGTTGCGCCGGCCATCGTCCAGGCGGCGCGGCATCAGCAGGCAGGTCAGCCCGCCGGGCGCCTGCGCCAGCACCAGGAAGCCATCGGACATCGGCGCGGAGAAGAACCACTTGTGCCCAACCAGCGCGTACTCGCCTTCGCCGGCGAGCGGCGTGGCGACGGTGGCGTTGGCGCGCACGTCCGAGCCGCCCTGCTTTTCGGTCATGCCCATGCCCAACGTGATGCCGCCCTTGGCGGCAATGGGGATGTCGGCCGGATCGTAGGCCGGCGCGGCGGCGCGCTGGGTCCAGGCGTCGAAGGCGGACGATTGCCGCAGCACGGCGACGCCGGCGTGGGTCATCGTGAGCGGGCAGCTGGTGCCGGCGTCGGCCTGGTGGTGCAGGTAGCTGAGCGCCGCGCGCGCCACGTGGCCGCCGGGCGTGGACGCATGCCACGACAGTCCGGCCACGCCGCCCTGCTTGGCCAGGTCCATCAGCTGGTGGTACGCCGGGTGGAACTCCACCAGGTCGATGCGGTGGCCGTGCGCGTCGTGCGTGCGCAGGCGCGGCCGGTCGCGATTGGCCTCGAAGCCGAGTTGGTAAAGCGTGTCTCCCGCCAGCGCGCCATACGAGGCCAGCACCGGCAGGAAACCCCCGCCGCCCTCGCGCGCCACCGCCTCGCGCAGCGCCACGTCGTCGCCCCACAGGTCGCGCGGCGCGAACGGGGGTGGCTGGTTCTCCACGACATGGGTTTCGAACGAAGGCACGGCCGGCGATTGCATGGCGTCACTCCCACGGCGAACGAAGCCCATTGTGGCGCATGCCGTGGCGGGCGCGGATTCTCGCCGCCTCCACGCCCGCGCCGCCACAGTGGGCCCATGGACGACCTGCGCGACCTGGTGGTGATGCGACCCGAAGGGCTGTACTGCCCGGCGGGCGATTTTCATATCGACCCCTGGCGGCCGGTGCCGCGCGCGGTGATCACCCACGGGCACGGCGACCATGCGCGCGCCGGCATGGGCCGCTACGACTGCCTGGACAGCTGCCTGCCGGTGCTGCGCTGGCGCCTGGGCGAACAGGACTACCACGTGCACGCACCGGGCGAAGCGTTCGCGCTGGGTCGCGCCAAGGTATCGCTGCATCCGGCCGGGCACGTGCTGGGCTCGGCGCAGGTGCGCATCGAGGTGGGCGGGCAGGTATGGGTCGCCTCCGGCGACTACAAGCGCCAGCCCGATCCTACGTGCGACGCCTTCGAGCCGGTCGCATGCGACGTGTTCATCACCGAGGCGACCTTCGCCCTGCCCGTCTATCGCTGGCCGGATACCGCCACCGTGGTGGACGACATCGTGACCTGGCGCCATGCCTGCGCCGAACGCGGCGAAACCGCAGTGCTGTACTGCTACGCGCTGGGCAAGGCGCAGCGCGTACTGGCCGAACTGGATGGGCGCGGCGAACCGCCGGTGCTGCTGCACGGCGCGGTGGCCGCCGGTGTGGAGGTGTACCGCGGCGCGGGCATCGCGATGGTGGAGACCGAGCCGGTGTCCGAGCAGCCGCGCGGGCAGGACACAGCCGGCCGCCTGGTGCTGGCACCGCCCTCGGCCGCGGGCAGCGCGTGGCTGCGCCGTTTCCGCCGTGCGCAGCAAGGCTTCGCCTCCGGCTGGATGCGCCTGCGCGGCAATCGCCGCCGCCGCAACTACGACCGCGGCTTCGTGATCTCCGACCACGCCGACTGGCCCGCGCTGCTGCACACCATCGCGCAGACCGGCGCGCAACGGATCATCGCCACGCACGGCAACACCGACGCGCTGGTGCGCCACCTGCGCGAGCACGACGTGGCCGCCGAAGCCTTCCGTACCGCCTATGGGGAAGAGACATGAACCGACCACCCGTGTTCCGCCCACGTTCGCGCCCGTGCCATCCCCTCGCCGGCGGCAAGGTGTTCCGCCGCGCCGCGCTGGGCTTCCGCCTGCGTTGCGCGCCGGTGCCCACGCCGCACCTGGCCGGCTTTACCCTGCAAGCGTTGGCGTTGCGCCGCAGCGCAGGCCCGGGCGCTTGAAACGCTTCGCCGCCCTGTACCGCGAGCTGGACCGCAGCACCGGCACCGGCGACAAGCGCGCGGCCTTGGTCGCGTATTTCCGCGACGCGCCGCCGGCCGACGCGGCGTGGGCGCTGTACCTGCTCAGTGGCGGCAAGATCGCCGGCGCGCGCACGCGCATCGCCAGCAGCACCGAACTGCGCGAATGGATCGTGCCGCTGGCCGGCATCGACGACTGGCTGGTGGCGGACAGCTACGACCATGTCGGCGACCTGGCCGAGACACTGGCGCTGCTGCTCGACGATCCCGCCACGGCGGCCGAGGACGTGCCGTTGTCAGCGTGGATCGAGCAGCGCCTGTTGCCGATCGCCAACACGGCGCCGGCGCAGCGCCGCGAAGTGGTCGAACACGCATGGCGCACGCTGGATTTCGACCAGCGCCTGGTGTTCAACAAGCTGCTGACCGGCTCGCTGCGCGTGGGCGTCTCGCAGCGGCTGGTGCAGCAGGCGCTGGCCGAGCTGTCGGGCGTGGACATCGCGCGCATCGCCCAGCGCATGCTTGGTGCGTGGCGGCCGAGCCCGGATTTCCTGGCCGGCCTACTCAGCACCGAGGAGCTGGAGACCGACCGCCAGCAGCCCTACCCGTTCTTCCTGGCCTCGCCGCTGGAAGGCGAGCCGGCCGCGCTGGGCGATATCGCGCACTGGCTGCTGGAATGGAAGTGGGATGGCATCCGCCTGCAGCTGATCCGCCGTGGCGAGGACATCGCGCTGTGGTCGCGCGGCGAGGAACGGCTGGATGGCCGCTTTCCGGAGATCGAACGCGCGGCCGCCGCGCTGCCGGTGGGCACGGTCATCGACGGCGAACTGCTGGCCTGGCGCCAGGGCGAGCCGCAGCCGTTGCCGTTCGCCGCCTTGCAGACGCGCATCGCACGGCTGCGCCCCGGGCCCAAGACGCTGGCCGACGCGCCGGCGCGGTTGGTGGCCTACGACCTGCTCGAACTGGCGGGCGAGGATCTGCGCGAGCGCCCGCTGAGCGAACGTCGCGCGCTTCTGGAAGAGGTGCTGGCCGCGTTGGACGATGCGCACCTGGTCGCCTCGCCGCGCGTCCTCGCCGAGGATTGGGAAGCGGCCGCCGCGCAACGCGCGCAGTCGCGCGGGCGCGGCGTGGAAGGGTTGATGCTCAAGCGCGCCGATTCGCCCTACCGCACCGGCCGCCGCCGTGGCGATTGGTGGAAATGGAAGATCGACCCGCTCACCATCGATGCGGTGCTGCTCTATGCGCAGGCCGGGCATGGGCGGCGCAGCACGCTCTACACCGACTACACCTTCGGCCTGTGGCATGAGGGCGAACTGGTGCCGGTGGCCAAGGCCTATTCCGGCCTGGACGATCGCGAGATCCTCGACCTGGACCGCTGGATCCGCGCGCACACCACCGAACGCTTCGGCCCGGTGCGCGCGGTGACGCACGAACAGGTCTTCGAGCTGGGCTTTGAAGCGGTGAACGCCAGCCGCCGGCACAAGTCCGGGATCGCGGTGCGCTTCCCGCGCATCCTGCGCTGGCGCCACGACAAGCGCCCGGCCGACGCCGACGCCCTGGCGGCATTGCAGGCCCTGGCGCGATGAGCGTGGCGGAGGCGTCGCGCCGCTGGCGCGCGTGGTTCGCGCAGCGCGGCTGGCGGCCGCTGCCTTTCCAGCGCGAGGTGTGGCGCCGCTACCTCGCGGGCGAATCCGGCCTACTGCACACGCCCACCGGCAGCGGCAAGACGCTCGCCGCGCTGGGCGGGCCCATCATGCAGGCACTCGCCGCGCCCACGCCGGCGCGAACCAAGCGTGGCGCGGCGCGCCCGCTGCGCCTGTTGTGGGTGACGCCGCTGCGCGCCCTGGCCACCGATACCGCGCGCGCACTGCGCGAGCCCTGCGCCGAGCTCGGGCTGGATTGGCAGGTGGGCCTGCGCACCGGCGATGCCAGCGCGCGCGACAAGCGCATGGCCCGCGCCGGCCAGGTGGATGCGCTGGTCACCACGCCCGAATCGCTGGCGTTGCTGCTGTCCTACCCCGACAGCGCCGAGCGCCTGCAAACGTTGCAGTGCGTCGTGGTCGACGAATGGCACGAACTGCTCGGCAACAAGCGCGGCGTGTTGTTGCAACTGGGCCTGGCGCGCTTGCGCGCCCTGGCGCCCGCGCTGCGCGTGTGGGGCCTGTCGGCTACGCTGGGCAACCTGGCGCAAGCGCGCGACGTCCTGCTGCCCGGGCAACCGCAGGCGGCCATCGTCAGCGGCGCGCGGCCCCGGCGCCTGACGCTGGAAACCTTGCTGCCCGCGCATGGCGAACGCTTTCCATGGGCGGGCCACCTCGGCCTGGCGCAACTGCCGCGCGTGCTGGAAGCGCTGATGTCCGCCCGCACCAGCCTGCTGTTCACCAACACCCGCGCGCAGGCCGAACTGTGGCACCAGGCCCTCTCGGCGGTGTGGCCGGAGGCGCTGTCCACGCTGGCGCTGCACCACGGCTCGCTCGACCCCGCACTGCGTGGCGCGGCCGAAACCGGGTTGCGCGAAGGCACGCTGCGCTGCGTGGTCGCCACGTCCAGCCTGGACCTGGGCGTGGATTTCCCCGCCGTGGACCAGGTGCTCCAGCTGGGCAGCCCGAAAGGCGTGGCCCGCCTGCTGCAACGCGGCGGCCGCGCGCGGCACCGGCCCGGCGAATCCGGCCACGTCATCTGCGTGCCCACGCACGCGCTGGAACTGGCCGAATACGCAGCCGCGCGGCGGGCGCTGGCGCATGGCGAGATCGAATCGCGCCCGCCCCCGCGGCTATGCCTGGACGTGCTCGCGCAACACTGCGTGAGCTGCGCGCTGGGCGGCGGCTTCCGCGCCGAGGCGTTGTTCGCCGAGGTGCGCGGCACCGACGCCTTCGCCATGCTCGATGTGGCGCACTGGCAGGGCGTGCTCGACTTCATCGTGCAGGGCGGCGCGGCGCTGGCGAGCTATCCGGATTTCCACAAGGTGGTGCGCGACGAGGACGGCGTCTACCGCGTCGTCGACCGCCGCGTCGCGCTGCGCCACCGTCTGTCCATCGGCACCATCACCAGCGATGGCAGCGTGCGCGTGCGTTTCCTGCGCGGCGGCGACCTGGGCTCGGTGGAGGAACAGTTCGTCGGCCGCCTGCGCCGCGGCGACCGTTTCCAGTTCGCCGGCCGCCTGCTCGAACTCGTGCGGCTGGAGGACATGACCGCCTACGTGCGCATCGCCAAGGGCGGCGATGGCAGCGTGCCGCGCTGGATGGGCGGCCGCCTGCCGCTGTCGGGCACGCTCGGCCGCGAGATGGAGGCCGTGCTCGGCGCGCCGGACGACACCCCGGAACTGCGCGCGCTCGCGCCGCTGCTGCGGCTGCAGGCGCGCCTGTCGGCGTCGCCCGGCCCGGGCCGGCTGCTGGTGGAGCACATCCGCACGCGCGAGGGCGGGCATCTGTTCCTGTATCCGTTCGCCGGCCGGCAGGTGCACGAAGGCCTGGCCGCGTTGCTGGCGCTGCGCTGGGGCCGCCGGCAAGCCAACAGCTTCGACTACGCGTGCAACGACTACGGCCTGGTGCTCTCGCCCGCGCAGGACGTGGTGCCGGACGAGGCGCTGCTGCGTGCGCTGCTCGCGCCGCAAGGCCTGTTCGAGGACCTGCGCGAAAGCCTCAACCTCGCCGAGCTGGCCCGCCGGCAGTTCCGCGAGATCGCGCGCGTGTCCGGCCTGCTCATTCCCGCCCTGCCCGGCCGCACGCCGCGCAGCCAACGCCAGTTGCAGGCCTCGGCCGGCCTGCTGCACGACGTGCTGCGGCGTTTCGATCCCGACCACCTGCTGCTGCAGCAGGCCGAACGCGAAGTGCTGTCCGGCCAGCTGGAGCTGAGCCGCCTCGCGGCGACGCTGGAAGACTGCGCGCAACGCACGCTGTGCCTGTGCATGCCGGCCAGCCTCACGCCGCTCTCGTTCCCGTTGTGGGCCGAACGCAGCCGCGGGCAGCTGAGCACCGAGGACTGGCGCGCGCGCGTGATGCGTGCGGCCGCGCAGCTGGAGCGCCGGCATGGCGCATGAGTGGCACACCACGCTCGGTGGCGAAGCGGTGGTGCTGCTCGGCGCGCGCGCGATGTACCGCCCGGCGCGCGCCGCGCTGCTCATCGCCGACCTGCACCTGGGCAAGGGCGACGTGTTCCGCCGCGCCGGCATCGGCCTGCCGGCGGGCGGCACGCTGCACGATCTCGCGCGCCTGGATGCGCTGCTCGCGCGCCATCCCGCGCGCACGCTGTGGATTCTCGGCGACATGCTGCATGGCCCGTTGCGCGAGGCGACCTGGCTGACGCAATGGCAGCAGTGGCGCTTGCGCCACGCCGCGCTGGAGGTGGCGGTGATCCGCGGCAACCACGACCGCGCGCTGGAGGCCGACCGCCTGCGCGTGCGCGATGCCGGCGAACGCGTGGACGACGGGACCTTCGTGCTGCGCCACGACCCGCTCGCCGAACCGGACCGGCACGTGCTGTGCGGCCATGTGCATCCATTGTGCGAACTGCCCGGCGTGGGGCGGCGCTTCCCCGCCTTCTGGCTGCGCCCCGGCGTGACCGTGCTGCCGGCGTTCTCGCACTTCAGCGCGGGCGTGGTGGCGCCCTTGCGCCGGGGCGAGCAGCTGGCGGTGTGCGTGGACGACGCCATCGTCGCCCTGCCCGCGCCGCGTTGAAATTCAGGCCGGCGCGGGCGCGGCCGCCGACGGCGCGCGTTGCGCCAGCGCGGCGAGGAATTCCGGCGCCAGCGCCAGTTGACCCACCCAGCCGTGCTGCGTGCCGCTGAGCACGCGCAGCATGTGGCCGCGCCCACCGGGCACGCGGCCGAGCGGGCGCAGCGCCACGTCGCGCAGCCGCGCGGCGACATCGCGCTCGGATTGGAACAACGGCGTCAGCCAGCGGCTCCAGAAGTGGTAGATCGACACGTGCGCCTGGCGCTCGCGCTGGTACAGCGGCAACGCACGCGCAAGCGAGCTTTCCACGCGCAGCGCGTGGCACAGCGCCCAGGCGTCGAGCAGCGCCATGTTGACGCCCTGCCCCAGCTGCGGGCTCATCGCGTGCGCCGCATCGCCGGCCAGTACCAGGCGGCCCCAATGCCATTCGCGCGCCACCGCGTCGCGGTAGGCGGCGGTGGCCAGCTGTGCCGGCGCGTGGATACCGGCCAGGCAGGCGCGTGCTTGCGGCCACAACGTGGCGATCTCCTCCAGCCACGGCGCCACGCCTGCCTCGCGCCAGCGCGCGAAGTCCTCGCGCGGCAGGCTCCAGAAGAAACTCATGCGCGGCTGCGGATCGTCCGGCCGCGTGCCGACCGGCAGCAGGCCGATCATCTTGCGCGCGCCCTGGTAGCGCTGGCGCAGTTCGTCGCCATGCGCCCAGTCGCCGCGCGGCACCAGGCACCACAGCGCGCCCCACGGATAGGGACGATCCAGCCGCGGCGTGCCCACCCGGTCGCGCAGCACGGAGGCGGCGCCATCGGCGGCGACGACCAGGTCGTAGCCGTCGTGCCAGCGGCCATCCTGCGCCTGGACGCGGCCCCGCTCGGCATCCACCGCCACGATGCGCGTGCCGGCATGCAGCCGCGGGGATTCCCATGCATCGCGCAGCAGCATGAACAGTGCACCGCGCTGCAGGCCCAGGCCGAACAGGCGCGGTTCCAGGTCGCGATACGCCATCTCCATCACCGCACGGCCGCCGGGGAGGTCGCCATACAGCCGATGGACCGGCGCGCCGTGCGCGAGCACGCCGTCCAGCAACCCCATGCGCCACAGCACTTGCAGGCCGCTGGGCTGGAGCAGGAAGCCGGCGCCGACCGGGCCCGGCTCGGCGGCCTGCTCGAAGACCTCCACCTCGTGGCCGTCGCGCTGCAGCAACACCGCCATGGCCTGCCCAGCGGTGCCGTAGCCGACGATCGCAATCCTTCGCTTGTGCTCCGTCATCGTCCGTATGCAGTGCGTTCCGATGCCCGCATCGTAGAAGAATCCGCGCGGCGGCGGCGAGCAGGGCCGGCCGCGGGCAAAAAAAACCCCGCCGGCAGGCGGGGTTTCAAAGCACGACCGGCTGGATCAGCCGACCGGCGTGATGTTGGAAGCCTGGGCACCCTTCGGGCCCTGGGTCACGTCGTACGTGACGCGCTGGCCTTCCTGCAGGCTGCGGAAGCCCTTGGAGTTGATCGCGGAGAAGTGCGCGAAGACGTCAGCGCTGCCGTCCTCCGGTGAAATGAAGCCAAATCCCTTGGCGTCGTTGAACCACTTGACGGTACCGTTCGGCATGGTGATGCGAGACCTTTGCAAAATTGAATGGGTGGTGTGCGGCTGAGGCACTCGCCGAGTATGCAAAGCTTATGCCCCGAAGACAATCACCCTCGCGCAAGTTCGCCAATCAGTTCCGGAAGCCCGGCCGAGGCCGCCTCGACGTTGGCCAGGACCTCGGCCAGGGTGATCTCTTGGGCGTCCCCGCAGCCGGCCGCCCAGTTCGCCACGATCGCCAGGCAGGCATAGTCCAGCCCCAGCTCGCGCGCCAGGCCGGCCTCGGGCATGCCGGTCATGCCGACCAGGTCGCAGCCGTCGCGGCGCATCCGCGCGATTTCCGCGATGGTTTCCAGCCGCGGGCCCTGCGTGGCGCCGTAGCAGCCGCCGTCCACCAGCCGGGTGCCGGTCACCCGCGCGGCGGCCAGCACCTTGCTGCGGAACAGCGGCGAATACGGATGGCCGAAGTCCACGTGCACCACCTCGCTGCCCTCCTCCTCGCAAATGGTGGAGATGCGGCCCCAGGTGTAGTCGATCAGCTGGTCCGGGCAGGCCAGCACGCGCGGCCCGTAGGCCTCGGTGATGCCGCCCACGGTGTTGAGCGCGAGCACGCGCTGGGCGCCGATTTGCTGCAACGCGGCAAGGTTGGCGCGGTAGTTGATCTTGTGCGGCGGCAGCGAATGGCCTTCGCCGTGGCGGGCCAGGAAGGCCACGCGCTGGCCGAGCAGCGTGCCCACGCGCACCGGGCCGGAGGGGCTGCCGAAGCGGGTGGACACTTCATGGGTCTGCACGTCGTCGAGCTGGGCGAGCTTGTAGACGCCGGTGCCGCCGATGACGGCCAGGGAGATGGGGGAGTTCATGCGGGGGGCCTTTCGGGTTCGCTCGCCGTCATTCCTTCATCGCGTAGATCGCCGGCGCGCCGCGGTGCAGCTCGCCCACGTCCATGCCGAAGCCGAACACGTAGCGGTCCTCGACTTCCACGCCGGCATAGTCGGCCTGCACGCCGGGCACGCAGCGGTCGTGCTGCTTGATCGCCAGCGCGGCGATGCGCACGTCGGTGGCGCCCTGCTCCAGGCACCACTGGCGCACGCCCTGCAGGGTGTAGCCCTCGTCGAGGATGTCGTCCACCAGCAGCACGCGGCGGCCGAACAGCGCGGTGGCCGGGCGGTGCTTCCACACCAGCTCGCCGCCGGTGGTGGCGCCGCGGTAGCGGGTGGCGTGCAGGTAGTCGAACTGCAGGTCCTGGCCGCGCGCGCCCAGTTCCAGCGCCAGCTGGCCGGCGAACGGCAGCGCGCCGTGCATGATGGTCAGGTAGACCGGCACTTCGCCCTGGTAATCGCGGGCGATGGCGTCGGCGATGCGGCCGATGGCGGCGTCGAGGGTCGGGCGGTCGACGAGCACGTCGGCCTGGGCCACGGCCTGTTGGAGGGTGAGATTGGACATCAGGCGGTTTTTCCGAGTTGTTCCAGCAAACGGGATTGGGTGTGGGGGTGGCGGGCATCGGCCAGCAGGCCGTCCCAGCCCAGCGCGCCGCGGCCGATCAGGCCCAGCAGCGCGGCGGTGTTGAGCGAGCGCCCGGCCACGGCCTGCAGCGATTCCTCGACCAGCTCCGGGTGGCAGACCAGCACCACGTCGCAGCCGGCGTCCAGGTGCGCGTCCACGCGCGCCTTGACGCCGCCGGCGCTGAACGAGGCGGCCATGCCGATGTCGTCGGAGAAGACGACGCCGCGAAAGCCCAGCTCGCCGCGCAGGATGTCGCGGATCCAGCGCGGCGAATAGCCGGCCGGCTCCGGGGCGATCTTCGGGTAGACCACGTGCGCCATCATCACCGCGTCGGCGCCGGCCGCGATGCCCGCGGTGAACGGCACCAGGTCTTCGGCGAGCAAGGCGTCCAGCGAACGCGCGTCGATCGCGGTGTCCACGTGGGTGTCTTCCAGCACGGTGCCGTGGCCGGGGAAATGCTTGAGCGTGGCGGCCATGCCGGCCTCGTGCATCGCCGCCACGTAGGTGCGGGTGAACGCGGCCACGACTTGCGGGTCGGCGCTGAAGGCGCGGTCGCCGATGGCGCGGTTGCCGCGGGCCAGGTCCACCACCGGGGCGAAGCTGAGGTCCACGCCGCTGGCGCGGATCTCGCTGGCCATCAGCCAGGCGTGCTCGCGGGCCAGCGCCAGCGCGGCGTCCGGCTCGCGCGCGTACAGCGCGCCGAAGCCGGCCAGCGGCGGCAGCGCGGTGTAGCCCTCGCGGAAGCGCTGCACGCGGCCGCCTTCCTGGTCCACGCAGATGAGTTGCGGGCGCGGGGCGGCGGTGCGGATCGCCGCCGACAGCTCGGCCACCTGCGCGCGCGAGGCGAAGTTGCGCTTGAACAGCACCACCCCGGCGACGGCGTCGTGCTGCAGCCATGCGCGCTCTTGGGCGGTGAGTTCGGTGCCGGCGACGCCGATCAGGAGCATGCGGGGTGGACCTCCAAAACAGGGGCGCCAGGAGGGCGCACCGCCGCATTGTCGCAGATGCGCGCGCCGGCTTCAGACCTCGCAGCCGTCCGGGCCGCAGCCCTCGCCCTGGGCGGCGGCCGGCGCGGCCTGTTCGGCGGCGATGCGCCCGAGGATCTCGGCGATCGCCTCCGGCGGCTGGGCGCCCTGGATGAGGTAGCGGCCGTCGATCACGAAGCTGGGCACGGCGGTGATGCCCAGCCGCTGCGCATCGGCCAGTTGGGCGCCGACCTCGGCCAGCCCTTCGTCGGAGGCCAGGAAGGCGCGTACCCGCGCTTCGGCCAACCCGCCCGCGGCGCCGGCGGCGACCAGCGTGTCCGGACCGGCCAGGTTGCGTCCCTCGGCGAAGTGCGCGCGGAACAACGCCTCGGCCACCGCGTCGGCGTCGCCTTCCTGCGCGGCCAGCCACATCAGGCGATGGCCCTGGAGCGTATTGGCGCGCACCTGCCCGCGATCAAAATCGAACGGCAGCCCTTCGGCGCGGCCGGTCTGCTGGGTCTGGGAGAGGATCTGCTCGGTGCGGGCGTCGCCCCCGAACTTGGCGCGGTAGGCCTCGCGCAGCGGCACGGGCTCCGGGCCGGCGTCGGGGTCGAGCTGGAAGGCGTGGTAGTGGATGTCCACGTCGGGCGCCTCGGCGCCCATCAGCGCCAGGCCGCGCTGGAAGCGGTGTTTGCCGATCCAGCACCAGGGGCAGACGATGTCGGACCAGATGTCGATGCGCATGGGCGCGCTCCGCGGGAAGGTGGGCTGCCACTATGCCGGGATCGACCGCCGCGAGTGTGCAGGCAGTTGCAACGATGCGTCGCATGGCCCCTTGCAGGAGCGGCTCCAGCCGCGAACGCAGGATTCCGGCAGCACCTGCATGGCATTCATGCGGTGGGGGCTGAAGCCCCGCCCACGAGGCGCGCGAGCGGCCGTCGGCGAAAACCATCCGCAAGGCGCGCCGGCAAGCGGTCAGCGCGGCCAGCGCCCGTAGGGATGCGCCGCCAGTGCAAGGTTGTAGTAGCGCACGTCGTCGGTGACTTCCTCGCCCAGCCACGCCGGCCGCGCGAATGCTTCCTCGGCGTGGTCCAGCTCGATCTCCGCCACCACCAGCCCGGCGTTCTCGCCCAGGAACTCGTCCACTTCCCACAGGTGGTTGCCGTGGCGTACCAGGTGGCGGCGCTTGTCCACCAGGCCGCCCACGCACAGCGCCAGCAGAGCGCGCGCATCGTCCACCGGGATCGGGTAATCGAATTCCTGCCGCGTGTGGCCGGGCTCGCGCGACTTCAGGTTGAGGTAGGCCGCATCGCCCTGGATGCGCACGCGCACCGATGCCTTCTGCGCGCCGCTGTCCAGCGCCGCGGCGTCGTTGATGTAGCCCTGCGCCATCGGCACCACCGCGTGCGCGGCCGCGCGCCAGCCGTCGCCGGTGACCAGGAACTTGCGCTCGATCTCGATGCCCACGGCCGTCTCCTCAGCGTTCGAACAGCGCGATGCTTTCCACGTGCGCGGTGTGCGGGAACATGTCCATCGCGCCGGCCGCCCTGAGCTTGAACCCCTGCTCGTTGACCAGGTAGCCGGCATCGCGCGCCAGCGAACCGGGGTGGCAGCTGACGTACACGATGCGCTCGAACTTCTTCAGCGGCAGCTGCTTGAGCACGTCGATCGCGCCCGAGCGCGGCGGGTCCAGCAGCAGCTTGTCGAAACCCTGGCGCATCCACGGCGCCTGGCGCTGGTCCTGGGTGAGGTCGGCGGCGAAGAACTGGGCGTTCTCCAGGCCGTTGCGCACGGCGTTTTCCTTCGCGCGCGCCACCAGGCCGGCATCGCCTTCCACGCCGACCACCTCGCGCACGCCACGCGCCAGCGGCAGGGTGAAGTTGCCCAGGCCGCAGAACAGGTCCAGCACGCGGTCTTCCGGCTGCGCGTCGAGCAGGCGCAGCGCGTGGTCGATCATCTTCTCGTTGAGGGTGGCGTTGACCTGGATGAAGTCCAGCGGCCGGAACGCCAGCTCCACGTCCCACTGCGGCAGGCGGAACGACAACGGCACGCTTTCCGGCCACAGCGGATGCACCGATTCCACACCGCCGGGCTGCAGGAAGATGGCGAAGTCCTGCGCCTGCGCGAAGGCGACCAACGCCTGCCGGTCGGCCTCGGTCAGCGGTTGCAGGTGGCGCACGGTCAGCGCGACGGCCTCGTCGCCGGCGATGAACTCGATCTGCGGGATGTCGCGCTTGCCGTCCAGGCTTTCCACCAGCGCCGACAACGCGGTGATCTTCTCGCCGATCTGCGGGATGACCGTGTAGCAGACCGACAGGTCGGCCACGAAGCGCGGGTCCTGCTCGCGGAAGCCGACCAGCGTCTTGTCCTTCTTCTCCACCCGGCGCACGGAGAAGCGGCCCTTGCGGCGGTAGCCCCAGTTGGCCCCGACCAGCGCCGGCAGCACGCGCTCGGGCGTGACATGGCCGATGCGCTGCAGGTTGTCCATCAGCACGCGCTCCTTGGCGACGATCTGCTGGCCCTCGTCCAGGTGCTGCAGCACGCAGCCGGCGCACACGCCGAAATGCGGGCAGCGCGGCGTGACGCGGTCGGGCGAGGCCTGCAGCACTTCCAGCGTGCGGGCTTCGTCGAAATGGCGGCTGCGCGAGCTCGGCTCGGCGATCACCACCTCGCCGGGGAGGGCGCCGGAAATGAAGGTGACCTTGCCGCCCTCGCCTTCGCGGCGGGCAACGCCGCGGCCGTCATGGCTGAGGTCGAGGATGTCGGTCTGGAAGGGAGTACGGTCGAGGCGTCTGCCGGATCTGGCCACGTGGCGACAAGCTGCGGGCAAAAAGGGCGCGTATTGTGGCAGATGGCGCCGACGGTGGCCGGGTCCACCCGTTCATTGTCGTTTGCAGGAAAGGCAGGCACACTCACCCCGCCGCAGGATGTCGCTGCGGCGTGCTGACATGGAGGCAGCAAGATGATGGCTTCGCGAGAGCCCCCTCGTCCCCGCATTCTGCTGGTCGAGGACGACCCGATCAGCCTGGGGTTTTTCCAGGCCGCCCTGGAGCCCCTCGCCCTGCGGCTGGATAGCGCCGACAGCATCGCCATGGCCCTGGCGCAATCCCGTGACGTCCGCCACGACCTGTGGTTGATCGATGCCCATCTTCCGGACGGCACCGGCAGCGAGCTGCTGGCCCGCCTGCGCGCCGCGTACCCGGCGACCCCGGCCGTGGCGCACACCGCCGATGCCGGCGCCACCGCGCGGCTGCTGGCCGACGGCTTCCTCAAGGTGCTGATCAAGCCGCTGCCGGCCAGCGACCTGCAGCAGCAGGTGCGCCGGCTGCTGCCCGTGCGCCCCGTCGACGAGGCAATGGGCGGCGGCATCGTCATCCAGCGCGACTGGGACGAGGATGCCGCGCTGGCCGCGCTCAATGGCCAGCAGCACCACCTCAATGCGCTGCGCGAGCTGTTCCTGTCCGAGTTGCCCGGCACCCGCGACGCGGTGGATTCGGCCCTGCGCCAGGACGACGAACAGAGCCTGCGCGGCCACCTGCACCGCTTGCAGGCCAGCTGCGGCTTCGTCGGCGCGGCACGGCTGGCGCAGGCGGTGCGTGAACTGCGGGGCGATCCGCGCTCGCCGGCCGCGCGCCATCATTTCCACGACGCCGTGGCCGCGCTGCTGCACTGAGCCGTCAGCGCGGCGCCAGGTCGCGCAGCATGTCCCAGGCTTTCAGGCCGCGCCCGCCCAGGTGATGCAGCAACACCGCGCGCAAGCCCAGGCGCAGGCCGGGCAGGTCGAGCGGATCGGGCGTTTCGTCGCGGGCCAGCGCGAGCAGTCCGCGCCCGGTGGCGGTGGCGTTGCGCTCGCCCGCGCCGCGATCGCTGAGCAGGCGGCGCGCGCCTTCCTGCGGGTCGAGCTGGTAGCGCGCGGCCGGGTCGATCGGCTGGCCTTCCACGTCATGTTCGAGGTCCAGGCCCACGCCGAGGGCCTCCAGCAGGTCGCGCTCGAAGCGGCGCAGGCTCCAGGCCAGCGGTTCGGCCGCGCGCAGGCGTTCGCGCACCCGCGCGTAGGCGGCGTGCAGCTCGGGCACCGGGTCGTGGCGCGGCGCCAGCCGCAGCACCAGTTCGTTGAGATAGAAGGCGGCGAGCATCGCGTCGCCCTGTAGCCGCGGCGCGGCATCCTCCGCTTCGGCGCCGCGCAGCTGCGCCAGCTCGCCGCGCTGCACCGCGCTGAAGCGGATCGACTGCAAGGGCTGCAAGGCCGCGCGCAAGGCCTGCTTGCGTTCGCCCTGCACGCCGCGCGCCAGCAGCCCGATGCGGCCGTGGTGCAGGCTCAGCACCTCGACCAGCAGGCTGGTCTCGCGCCAGTGCCGCGCATGCAGGACGAAGCCGGTCTCATCTTCCAGGCGCATGCGCCCGCCTCAGGCCGCGCGCGGCGGCGCGGCCGGCCTCATTCGTAGCCGAACGCCTTGAGCGCGGCCTCGTCATCCGACCAGCCCTCGCGCACGCGCACCCAGGTTTCCAGGAAGACCTTGGCGCCGAACAGGCGCTCCATCTGCTGGCGGGCCTTGGCGCCGATCTCCTTCAGGCGGGTGCCGCCCTTGCCGATCACGATGGCCTTCTGGCCCTCGCGCTCGACCCAGATCACCGCACCGATGCGCAGCAGGTTGCCGTCCTCGGCGAAGCGCTCGATCTCCACCGTGGTGGCATACGGCAGTTCCTCGCCGAGCTGGCGCATCAGCTGCTCGCGCACCAGTTCGCCGGCCAGGAAGCGCTGGCTGCGGTCGGTGATCTCGTCCTCGCCGAACATCGGCGGCTGCTCGGGCAACAGGCCGAGCAGGTCCTTGGTCAGCGCCTCCAGGCCCTTGCGCTTGAGCGCGGACACCGGGTGCACCGCGGCGAAACTGCGGCCTTCGCTCACCTCGGCCAGGAATGGCAGCAGCGCGGACTTGTCCTTCAGGCGGTCGACCTTGTTGACGATCAGCACCACCGGGATGCCGGCGTCGCTGAGCACGTTGTAGGCCAGCGTGTCTTCCTCGTCCCAGCGGCCGGCCTCGATGACCATCATCGCCGCGTCGACATCCTCCAGCGACCCGCGCGCGGCGCGGTTCATCACCCGGCTCATCGCCGAGGCCTTGAACTTGCCCTGCTCGCGGTGCAGGCCGGGCGTGTCCACCAGCACGATCTGCCCCTGCGGGAAGCTGGCAATGCCCAGCAGCCGGTGGCGGGTGGTCTGCGGACGGTTGGAGACGATGCTGATCTTCGCGCCGACGAGCGCGTTGGTCAGGGTCGACTTGCCCACGTTGGGGCGGCCGATGACGGCCACGCTGCCGCTGCGGTAGGGGGTTGATTCGCTCACTTGCCTGGATCCAGTTGGCGCAGCACCGCGGCGGCGGCCTGCTGTTCGGCCAGGCGCCGCGACCCGCCCTCGCCCTCGGCGTCCAACGCCGGCTCGGACAGGATGCAGCGTACCTGGAAATGCTTGGCGTGGTCGTCGCCACTTTCGGAAACGAGTTCATACACGGGCAGCGGCCGCTGCCGGGCCTGCAGCCACTCCTGCAGGCGGGTCTTGGCGTCCTTCTCCGGCTTGCCGACCGGCAGCGCGGCCAGCGCCGATTCGAACCACGGCAGCACCGCGGCGCGGCAGGCTTCGAAGCCGGCGTCGAGGTAGATCGCCGCCACCACCGCTTCCACCGCGTCGGCGAGGATCGAGTCGCGGCGGTGGCCGCCGGATTTCATCTCGCCCGGGCCCAGGGTGAGCCGTTCGCCCAGCTCCAACGCCCGGCCGATCACCGCCAGGGCCGGCTCGCGCACCAGTTCGGCACGGGCGCGGGTCAGCGCGCCTTCGTCCGCCTTGGGCCAACGCAGGTACAGCGCCTCGGCGATGAGCAGGTTGACCACGCCATCGCCGAGGAATTCCAACCGCTCGTTGTGCGGCGCGCCAGCGCTGCGGTGGGTCAGCGCCTGCGCCAGCAGCGCCGGATCGGCGAACACATGGCCGATCCGATCGCCACGCTGCGGTGTCTTACTCGCTGATGCCACTACGGGTCAGGTCCTGGCTGGCGCTGAAGTTGCCGACCACGTCGAGGTTGCCCACCAGCGGGCGGCGCACCTCGTAGTTGACGTTCATGCGCCAGCCGTTGCCCACGCGCTCGAACGTCACGTCGTCCTTCTTCACGTTTTCCGAATAGTTGATGTACAGCCGGCGGAAGAACAGGTCCTTCGCCCGGCCCGGGTCCATGTCGCCGCTGCCCGGTTCGTTGGCCACGCCCTTCATGGCTTCCTTCACCGAATAGAACTCCTGGTACATCGGGAACAGCTTCATGCCGATGTACAGGGCGAAACCGACCACCGCCAACACCACGATGAATGACAGCAAGGTCATTCCGTTCTGATTGCGCTTCATCGCTACTCCCCTAGCTACGCCACGCGTATGGATTACTGGATACCCGTCCCGATCCGCGAAGGATCGAAACTCCCCTTGCAGAACCACCCCTCGCAATTGAGCCAGATTCCGAACGCCTTGCCGCGGAGATTCTGCTCCGGCAGGAAGTGCGTCTGGGTCCAGAACCGGCTGTCCTCGCTATTATCGCGATTGTCGCCCATCACGAAATACTGCCCCGGCGGCACCACCCAGTCGCCCTGGCCGGCGGCATTGGAACGGCCGATCAGCTCCAGCACGGTGTGCGGGCGGCCCGGCAGGTCCTCGCGCAGCAGCGTGGCGCCGGTCATTTCCGCGCCGCGGCCCTTGCCCACGTATTCGCCCTTGACCTCGTACTGCATCGGCTCGCCATTGATGTAGAGCGTGTCGCCGTGGAAGCCGATGCGGTCGCCCGGCAGGCCGACGACGCGCTTGATCCAGTTCTCGTCCGGGGCGTGCGGCGGCTTGAACACCACCACGTCGCCGCGCTTGGGCTCGCCCACCGGCACGAACTTGGTGTTGGTGATGGGCAGGCGCAGGCCGTAGGCGAACTTGTTGACCAGGATGAAATCGCCGATGAGCAGGTTGGGCATCATCGAGCTGGAGGGGATCTTGTACGGCTCGGCGATGAAGCTGCGCAGGATCAGCACCACCGCCAGCACCGGGAAGAAGGCGCGCGAGTACTCGATGATCACCGGCTCGCTGTCGAGCAGGCTGGCGCGCGCGGCGCGGCGCTTGGCCAGGAACAGCTTGTCCAGCAGCCACACCAGGCCCGAGCCCAGCGTCAGCACGACCAGCGCGATCTCAAACCATTTCATGCGTGTTCCTTTGCGGGTTTACTTGTTGTCCATTTGCAGTACGGCCAGGAAGGCTTCCTGCGGGATTTCCACGCGGCCGACCTGCTTCATGCGCTTCTTGCCTTCCTTCTGCTTCTCCAGCAGCTTCTTCTTGCGCGAAACGTCGCCACCATAGCACTTGGCCAACACGTTCTTGCGCATCGCCTTGACCGTGGTGCGGGCGATGATCTGCGCGCCGATCGCGGCCTGGATGGCCACGTCGAACATCTGCCGGGGAATGAGGTCCTTCATCTTCTCGCACAGCTCGCGGCCGCGCCGGTCGGCATGGCTGCGATGGGCGATCAGCGACAGCGCATCGACCTTGTCGCCGTTGATCAGCACGTCCACGCGCACGAACGGGCCGGCGTCGAAGCGCACGAAGCTGTAGTCCAGCGAAGCGTAGCCGCGGCTGACCGACTTGAGCTTGTCGAAGAAGTCCAGCACCACCTCGGCCATCGGCAGCTCGTAGCTGATCTGCACCTGGCTGCCCAGGTAGTTGATGCCGAGCTGGCTGCCGCGCTTTTCCTCGCACAGCTTGATGATGTTGCCGATGTATTCCTCGGGCGTGAGGATGTTGGCGCGGATGATGGGCTCGCGGATTTCCTCCACGTAGTTCACCGGCGGCAGCTTGGCCGGGTTGTCCATCATCACCACGGAGCCGTCGGTCTTGAGGACCTCGTAGATCACCGTCGGCGCGGTGCTGATCAGGTCCAGGTTGTACTCGCGCTCCAGGCGTTCCTGCACGATCTCCATGTGCAGCATGCCCAGGAAGCCGCAGCGGAAGCCGAAGCCCATCGCCTCGGAGCTTTCCGGCTCGAAGCGCAGCGCCGCGTCGTTCAGGCGCAACTTCTCCAGCGCCTCGCGCAGGTCCGGGTAGTCCTCGGCATCAACCGGGAACAGGCCGGCGAACACGCGCGGCTGCATTTCCTGGAAGCCGGGCAGCGGCTTGGGCGCCGGGTCGGCGGCCAGGGTCAGCGTGTCGCCGACCGGGGCGCCGTGCACGTCCTTGATCGACGCGGTGACCCAACCCACCTCGCCGGCGGAAAGCTTCTGCAGCACCTTGCGCTTGGGGGTGAACACGCCCACGGCATCCACCTGGTGGTTGCGGCCGGTGGACATCACCTGCAGCTTGTCGCCCGGCTTGATCTCGCCCTGCATGACGCGCACCAGCGACACCACGCCGAGGTAGTTGTCGAACCAGGAGTCGATGATCAGCGCCTGCAGCTTGTCGGTGTCGCGCGGCACCGGTGCGGGAATGCGCTGCACGATCGCTTCCAGCACGTCCTGCACGTTCAGGCCGGTCTTGGCGCTCACCGCGACCGCCTCGGAAGCGTCGATGCCGATCACCGCCTCGATCTCGGCCTTGGCGCGCTCGGTGTCGGCGGTCGGCAGGTCGATCTTGTTGAGCACCGGCACCACTTCCAGCCCCTGCTCCACCGCGGTGTAGCAGTTGGCCACCGATTGCGCTTCCACGCCCTGGGCGGCGTCCACCACCAGCAGCGCGCCCTCGCAGGCGGCCAGCGAGCGGCTGACTTCATAGGAGAAGTCGACATGGCCGGGGGTGTCGATGAAGTTCAGGTGGTAGACCTGCCCGTCCTTGGCCTTGTACGGCAAGGACACGGACTGGGCCTTGATGGTGATGCCGCGCTCGCGCTCGATCGGATTGGAGTCGAGCACCTGCGCCTCCATCTCGCGGGCCTCGAGGCCGCCGCAAAGCTGGATGATGCGATCGGCCAGCGTGGACTTGCCGTGGTCGACGTGGGCGATGATGGAGAAGTTGCGGATGTTCCGCATTGAATCGATGGACATGGAGGTGGGCGGCGGCTCTGGGCCGTCGTCAGGATAACGGTGCATTATCGCACGCCCCGCGCCCCTGCCGCCGCCGGGCGCGGCAGCGGGGGCGCGGCGGGCCGTTCAGCTCCGCCGCGCCGGCCGGTTCACTCGCCCGCCTTGACCGCCACATAGCTGGTGGCCTGGCCGCTGGTGACCAGCAGCATCACCACATCGCCCTTCTTGTAGCCGGCCAGTTCGCGGTTCAGCGTCGCCACGCTGCCCACCGGGGTGCGGCCCACGCGCAGGATCACCAGCCCCGGGCTGAGCCGGGCCTCGCGGGCCGAGCTGCTGTTGACCGCGGTGATGCGCACGCCCTCGCCGGACTTCAGGCCCACGCGCTCGCGCTCGGCGGCGCTGAGGTCGGCCACCTGCAGGCCGAGCAGCGCGGCGCTGGCCGGGCCGCTGGGCGTGCTGGCCTCGTCGCTGGCGGCCGCGGCCGGGCGCACGTCGCTGTCCAGGGTGGTGAGGGTGACGGTGATGTCCTTGGGCTTGCCGTCGCGCAGGATACCCAGGCGCACCTTGGTGCCCGGCGGCATCACGCCGATCATCGGCGGCAGGTCGCTGGCGGCGTTGATCGCCGTGCCGTTGACCGAACGGATCACGTCGCCGACCTCCACGCCCGCCTTGCCGGCCGGGCTGTCGGCCACCAGGCTGTTGACCAGCGCGCCCTTGGTGTCGGGCAGCTTCAGGCCCTGCGCCTGCAGCGAATCGATCGGCCCGACCTGCACGCCGAGCTGGCCGCGGCTGACGTGGCCGGTCTTCTTGATCTGCTCGGCCGCACTCACGGCCAGGTCGATCGGGATCGCGAAGCTGATGCCCATGTAGCCGCCGGAGGCGGAGAAGATCTGCGAGTTGATGCCCACCACCTCGCCGCGGGTGTTCAGCAGCGGGCCGCCGGAGTTGCCCTGGTTGATCGCCACGTCGGTCTGGATGAAAGGCACGTAGCGCTGGTCGGCGTAGGGATTGGCGCGGCCGGTGGCGCTGACGATGCCGGCGGTGACGGAGTGGTCCAGGCCGAACGGCGAACCGATCGCCACCACCCACTGGCCGGGCTTGAGCGTGTTGGAATCGCCGATGCGCACGGTCGGCAGGTTGCTCGCATTGACCTTCAGCAGCGCCACGTCGTACTGCTCGTCGCTCCCGACCACCTTGGCCTTCAGCTCGCGGCCGTCGGACAGCTTGACCGTGACATCGCTGGCGCCGTCCACCACGTGGTGGTTCGTCAGCACGTAGCCGTCCGGCGAGATGATGAAGCCCGAGCCCATCGCGCGGCCGACGATGTCGCCGTCGTTGCCGCCGCCACCGCGGCGCGGGCCCTGGCCCGGCCCCGGCATGCCGGGCATGTCGAAGAAGCGGCGGAAGAATTCGGGAATCTGGTCATCGTCCGGCATCTGCTGCGCGTCGCGGCCGGAGCGCTTCATCATGTCCGCGCGGGTGACCTTGGTGTCGATGTTCACCACGCCCTGGCCGACCTGCTCGACCAGGTGGGTGAAGTCCGGCAAGCCGGCCACCAGCTGCGGCGCGGGCGTGGCGCTGCGGGTGGCGATCGGGGCGCTGTCCTGCGCCGCCGGGGCGGCGGGCTGCTGGGCGCAAGCGGCCAGCGGCAGCGACAGGGCCAACAGGCCGAACATCTGGTAGCGGATACGGGGATTCATCTGGAACACGCTCCTGAAGAACAAGGTGGGTGCAGGTCGGGCAAAGCAGCGCCGGCCCGCCCGCGGAACGGGCGGCTGGCGGCAACACTACGAAAGCGGGGATGACGGCTCAGTGGCTGGGCAAGGGCGGCAGGCGCTCGGACTCTTCGGCCGGCAGCTGCGCCGGTTCGAACGGATAGAACGTCGCCGCCGGTTCGCTGCTGCCGAAGCTGGCGTTGAGCGCACTCTGGCTGCCAGCCAGCGCTGCGCGCGGCCAGGGCCTGGCCGCTACCGCCGCCTCGGGGTGTGCGAACGGATTGGCCACCGCCACCGCGGTGGCCGGCGCGTGCGCGGCCGGGGCGGCGTTGGCCACCTGCACCTGCGGGGCCGGGTCGCGACGCGCCGCGCTGGCCCGCGCGGCCTGCTGCACGCGCGTGGCAGAGGCCACGCTGCGGCCGCCGGCCTCGCGCCGCGCGGCGGCCAAGGCGGCGGCCGGTGCGGCGGCGGCCATGGTGCCGATGGCGTTGTCGCCGTCCGGATCGGCCGGCGTCGGCACCGGCGCGGCGGGAATCTGCGCGGTGCTGGCGAAGACCGGCGTGGGCGCCTCGGGCGCGGCCTGCGGCACGCGGTCGCGCGCCACGAACAAGGCCAGCGCGGCTACCGAGGCGGCGATGGCGCCACCGCCCCAACGCCAGGCGCGGGCGCGACCGGGCGCCGGTGCCGCCTGCGGCGCCGGCTCGGTGGCGACCGCCGCGCGCACGCGGGCGGCGAAATCGACCGGTGCCGGCGCGCTGGCCATGCCGCGCAGCACGTCGCCGCACAGCTGCCAGCGTTCCTGGCAGCCGGACAGCGCATCGTCATGCTGCAAGCGGCGCAGTACGAAACGCGCTTCGTCGGCCGGCAGCTCGCCGTCGATCAGCGCCGACAGCTGCTGCCGGTAGTGGACTTCGAACTTGTCGTGGGTAGGGGAAGACTGTGGGTTCATACACGATCACGCTGTCGATCACGGGTGGCGCTGTCGGTCTCCAGCAGAGGCCGCAGCTCGGCGTCGATGGCCTCGCGCGCCCGGAAGATGCGCGAGCGCACCGTTCCGATCGGGCAATCCATCTTCTGCGCGATTTCCTCGTAGCTCAGGCCCTCCACCTCGCGCAGGGTGATGGCCGCCCGGAGTTCTTCCGGCAAGGCTTGGACCGCCTTCATCACGGTTTGTTCCAGCTCCTGGCGCATCAGTTCACGCTCCGGGGTATCGGTGTCGCGCAGACGGGTGGCCCCGTCGAACTGCTCGGCATCGGCGACGTCGATGTCGTCGGTGGGCGGGCGGCGGTTGTGCGCGACCAGGTGGTTCTTGGCGGTGTTCACGGCGATGCGGTGCAACCAGGTATAGAACTGGGCGTCGCCGCGGAAGTTGCCCAGCGCGCGGTATGCGCGCAGGAACGTCTCCTGGGCCACGTCCTGGCATTCGCTCCAGTCGCTGATGTAGCGCCCGATCAGGGCGACGATGCGGTGCTGGTACTTGCGCACCAATACATCGAACGCCGCGCTCTCGCCGCGCTGCACGCGCCGGACCAGCTCCAGGTCCAGATCCTGTGGTGTTTCGACTTCGGCCATGTCGGGCCGCACTCCTGTCGCCCTTCATGTCCGGGCGTTATGACCAGCGCTGGTGGGAAAAGTTCAGGGGCGCCGCGCGACCGCCACGCCACAAGGTTAACGGGCGTTGCACTAGCCTGGCGACCACGGCCGGCCGGGCGAGCGTCACCCCATCCCCTGTCCTTGGGGATTTGACGTGAAGGAAACAACCTCTGGATGATAACGGCCCCTTCCATACACAAGCGGATGGTCCAACCCATGCTTTCAGGCTTCGATGGCCTCCGATTCAGTCACTGGCAGACCGAGATCCGCGATGACGGCATCGTGGTGCTCAGCCTCGACCGCGCCGACGCGCCGGTCAACGCCTTCTCGCAGGACGTGCTGCTGGAACTGGCCGACCTGATCGAGCGCATCGCGATCGATCCGCCGCGCGGGGTGGTGATCCGTTCGGCCAAGGCGAACGGCTTCATCGCCGGCGCCGACCTCAAGGAGTTCCAGGAATACGACCGCCGCGGCACGGTGAACGACGCGATCCGCCGCGGCCAGACCGTGTTCCAGAAGCTCGCCGAGCTGCCCTGCCCCACGGTGGCCGCGATCCACGGCTTCTGCATGGGCGGCGGCACCGAGATCGCGCTGGCCTGCCGCTACCGCGTGGCCTCCGACGATCCCTCCACCCGCATCGGCTTGCCGGAGACCAAGCTGGGCATCTTCCCCGGCTGGGGCGGCAGCGCGCGCCTGCCGCGGCTGATCGGCGCGCCGGCGGCGATGGACCTGATGCTCACCGGCCGCACCGTGTCGGCCAGCGCCGCTCGCGCGATGGGCCTGGTGGACAAGGTGGCCGCGCCGGCCGTGCTGGTGGATACCGCGGTCGGGCTGATCCTGTCCGGCACGGTGCGCCCGTTCAAGCAGCGCTTCACCGCCTGGGCGACCAACACCTGGCTCGCGCGCAAGCTGCTCGCCCCGCAGATGACCAAGCAGGTCGCGCGCAAGGCCCGCAAGGAGCACTACCCGGCGCCGTATGCGCTGATCAACGTGTGGCAGCGCGCCGGCGGCGCCGGCATCCAGGGCCGCCTGGACGCCGAGCGCAAGGCGGTGGTGAAGCTGGCCGGCACGCCGACCGCGCGCAACCTGATCCGCATCTTCTTCCTCACCGAACGGCTGAAGGGGCTGGGCGGGAAGGATCACGGCATCCGGCACGTGCACGTCGTCGGCGCGGGCGTGATGGGCGGCGACATTGCCGCCTGGTCGGCCTACAAGGGCTTCGAGGTCACCTTGCAGGACCGCGAGCAGCGCTTCATCGACGGCGCGCTGGCGCGCGGCAACGAGCTGTTCAACAAGCGGGTCAAGGACGCGGCCAAGCGCCCGGCGGTGGCCGCGCGGCTGAAGAGCGACCTGGCCGGCCACGGCGTGGCCCAGGCGGACCTGGTGATCGAGGCCATCATCGAGAAGCCGGAAGCCAAGCGCGAGCTCTACCAGCAGGTCGAGCCGCAGATGAAGGCCGACGCGCTGCTGACCACCAACACGTCTTCCATCCCGCTCACCGAGCTGCGCGAGCACATCCAGCGCCCGGCGCAGTTCGCCGGCCTGCACTACTTCAACCCGGTGGCGATGATGCCGCTGGTGGAGATCGTGCAGCACGACGCGATGGCCGAGGCAACGCGCAAGCGCCTGGCCGCTTTCTGCAAGGCGCTGGACAAGCTGCCCGTGCCGGTCGCCGGCACGCCGGGCTTCCTGGTCAACCGCGTGCTGTTCCCGTACATGCTCGAGGCGGCGACCGCGTATGCCGAGGGCATTCCGGGGCCGGTGATCGACAAGGCGGCGGTGAAGTTCGGCATGCCGATGGGGCCGATCGAGCTGATCGACACCGTGGGGCTGGACGTCGCCGCCGGCGTGGGCGAGGAACTGGCCCCGTTCCTGGGCCTGCCGATCCCCGCGGCGCTGAAGACCGTCGAGCCGGGCAAGCGCGGCAAGAAGGACGGCCAGGGCCTGTACAAGTGGGAGAACGGCAAGGCGGTGAAGCCGGAGGTGCCGAAGGACTACGAGGCGCCGGCGGACCTGGAGGATCGGCTGATCCTGCCGCTGCTCAACGAAGCGGTGGCGTGCCTGCACGACGGCGTGGTGAGCGATGCCGACCTGCTCGATGCCGGCGTGATCTTCGGCACCGGTTTCGCGCCGTTCCGCGGCGGCCCGATCCAGCACGTGCGCGCCACCGGCGCCGATGCGCTGGTGGAGCGCCTGAAGACGCTGCAATCGCGCTACGGCGACCGCTTCGCGCCGCGTCCGGGCTGGGACATGCCCGCGCTGCGCGAGCCGATGGTGTAAGCCTCGCCACCGCCAACATGAGAACGCCGCCTCCGGGCGGCGTTTTCTTTTGGGGCCGGCCACCGCCTTTCATCCGCCCACGCCCCGCTCAAGGATGCGGATGCCCGTGGTGCCCCTGCGCATCGGCGCCGTGCCGGTGCCCATCGTCGTGCGCATGTGCCGCAGGATCGTGCCCCGCATGCGCCGCATGCGCCTTGCCCGCGGCCGGATGCACCGCGCAGGCATCGCCGCAGTGATCGGCCTCGACCTGCAGGGTCACGTGGTCGATGTCGAACTTCGCGTGCAGCACCGCCGCCAGCGTGCGCCGCAGGCCGTCGCCGTCCACGCCGTCGGCCGCCACCACGTGCGCGGTCAAGGCCGGCGTGCTCGACGCCAATGCCCACACGTGCAGGTCGTGCACATCCACCACGCCGGGCTGGGCGCACAACGCCGCGCGCACCGCCGTCAGGTCCACGCCCTTGGGCACGCCTTCCAGCAGCACGTTGAACGCCTCGCGCAGCAACAGCCACGTGCGCGGCAGCACCCACAGGCCGATCAGCACCGCCAGCACCGGGTCGATCCATTGCCAGCCGGTAAAGCGGATCGCCAGCGCGCCGATGATCACCGCCACCGAGCCGAGCATGTCGCTCCACACTTCCAGGTACGCGCCCTTGACGTTGAGGCTCTCGCCCGCGCCCGCACGCAGCAGGCGCATCGCGATCAGGTTGACCACCAGCCCGAGCGCGGCGATCACCAGCATGCCGGTGTCGCCCACCGCCTGCGGTGCGCGGAAGCGCTGCACGGCCTCCCACAGGATGTAGGCGCCCACGCCGAACAGCAGCGCGCCATTGGCCAGCGCGCCGAGCGCTTCCAGGCGGGCGTAGCCGTAGGTGCGCTTAACATCGGGCGGGCGGCGGCTCAGGCGTACCGCGACCAGCGCGATCATCAGGCCCAGCGTGTCGGTCGCCATGTGCGCCGCGTCGGAAAGCAGCGCCAGGCTGCCGGTGACGAACGCACCGGCGATTTCGGCGACGAGGAAGCCGCCGGTCAGGGCGAGCGCCCACCACAGCGGCTTTTCGTGGCGGATCTCGCTGGGGGCGTGGTTGTGGTCGTGTCCCATCGCGCAGGTTCCTTGGACTGGCCGCCACGATAGGCGGCCAGTGCACGCGGAGACTATTACACGCAGGCGACGGGGGCATGCTTGAGGCTGCACGCATGCAAAGGGGTGCGGCACGGGCCGCGACGGAACGCAACGGCCTACCCTGTAGGAGCGGCTTCAGCCGCGACCCATCGCATCAGGCGGTCGCGGCTGAAGCCGCTCCTGCAAAACAGCATGCAGTCCGTCGGTGCCGCGGCGGGCCGCGCGGCACCGACGCGCCCGCGCCTCAGTTCTTCGAGACCAGCTTCACCACCGAGGAAAAATCCAGCTTGCCGTTGCCGGCGCGGCTGTTCATCGCATAGAGGTTGCGCGCCAGTTCGCCGAGCGGGATCGAGGCGCCCACGCCCATCGCCGCCTCCACCGCCAGCCCGAGGTCCTTGAGCATCAGGTCGTTGCCGAAACCACCAGTGTAGCCGCGCGACGCCGGCGCATTCTCCAGCACGCCCGGCCACGGGTTGCACACTTCGGTGGCCCAGCTGCGGCCGGTGCTCACCGCCATCATCTGCGACAGCACCTTGGCGTCCAGCCCATGCGCGGTGCCCAGGGCGATCGCCTCGCCCGTCACCGCCATGATCACGCCCAGCGCCATGTTGTTGCACAGCTTGGCGACCTGCCCGGCGCCGCTTTCGCCGACGTGGAAGATGTTCTTGCCCATCGCCTGCAGGAACGGGCGCGCGCGTTCCAGCGCCTCGGCGCCGCCGCCGACGATGAAGGTCAGCGTGCCGGCGGCCGCGCCGGCGGTGCCGCCGGAAACCGGTGCGTCCAGCATCTGCAAGCCGCGCGCGGCGGCGGCCTCGGCCACCTTGCGCGCGCTGGCCGGCGCAATCGTGCTGCAGTCGATCACCAGCGCACCGGCGGGGATCTTCTCCAGGATGCCGTGCTCGCCCAGGTACAGCCCTTCGACGTGACGGCTGGCCGGCAGCATCGAGATGACGACTTCGGCGTCGGCCAGCGTGTCGGCGGCGGAACTGGCGGCGTGGGCGCCGGCGGCGACGGCGGCCTCCAGCGCGGCGGGCACCAGGTCGAACACGCGCAGCGCGTGGCCGGCCTTGGCGAGGTTGGCGGCCATCGGCCCGCCCATGTTGCCCAGTCCGATGAAAGCGATCCGGCTCATTGCAATGTCTCCGTCAGGCGTGGCCCAGGTCGGCCAGCGGGTGCGCCGCGGCCGGCCAGGGGGATTGGAAGAAGGTTTCGGCCCAGCTCGCATCGGCATGTGCCAGCAGCGCCGGGTTCCAGTGCGGCTGGCGATCCTTGTCGATCAACAGCGCGCGGATGCCCTCGGCGAAATCGCCATGCGCGGCGGCATGCAGCGCCACCCCGTATTCGGTACGGAACGTATCGGCCAGCGTGCGGGTGCCGTCGTCGTGCTGCAGCGCCCAGGCCAATCGCGCCGAGCCGGGCGAACCGGCGGCCAGGGTGGCGCGCGCGGCCTGCAACCACGGATCCTCGCTCGACAACGCCTCGATCGCCCCGACCACGCGCTCCAGCGAGCCGGCGCTGACCAGGTGTTCGATCAACTCGGCGTGCATCTGCAACGGACCGGGCGACAACGGCTGGGCCAACCCCGCCAGGAACTCGCCCAGGCGCGCGCGATCCTGCGTCGCATCGCCCTGCCACGCGTGCGCAGCGAGCGCGTCGATCACCGCGTCGTACTGGGCATGCTCCAACTGGTAATCGGCCAATCCGGCGTAGATCGCGTCGCTGGCATTCAAGGGCGCGCCGGTCAGCGCGAGGAAGATGCCCGCCCCACCCGGCACGCGCCGCATCAGCCAGCTGCCGCCCACGTCCGGGAACAGCCCGACGGTAATTTCCGGCATGGCCAGCTTCGAGCGTTCGGTCACCACCCGGTGGCTGGCACCGGACATCAACCCGATGCCGCCGCCCATCACGATGCCGTGGCCCCAGCACAGGATCGGCTTGGGATAGGTGTGGATGAAGTAGTCGAGGCGGTATTCCTCCTCGAAGAACTGCGCGGCGTAGCGGTTGGCGGTGATGTCCGTCGCGCCGGACTGGCGGTACTCGACCATGCTGCGGTACAGGCCGTGCAGGTCGCCGCCGGCGCAGAACGCCTTGTCGCCGGCGCCGCGCAGCACCACGCAGGCCACCGCTTCGTCGGCGGCCCACGCGCGCAGCTGCGCGTCGAGCAGCCGCGTCATCTCCAGCGACAGGCCGTTGAGCGTCTTGGGTGCGTTGAGCGTGGCGATGCCGATGCGGTGGCCGCCCTGCCCTTCGCGGGTCTCGAAGAGAACCGGCGCTTGCGCGTTGTCGGCGATGTTCATGCGTTCTTCCACTGCGCCGCGCGCTTTTCCAGGAAGGCGTTGACGCCTTCGGCCTGGTCGGCGGTATCGAACAGGTCCACAAAGGCCTCGCGCTCGGCCACCAGCGCGGCGGCGTGGCTGCCATGGCGGGTGGACTGCACGAGTGCCTTGCACGCGGCCACGCTGCCCGGGCTCTGCTTGCCGGCCTGGTGCGCCCATTCCAGCGCGCGCGCCTTTGCTTCGCCCTTGGCCACCACTTCTTCGACCAGGCCGATGCGCAGCGCGGTATCGGCGTCCACGCGCTCTCCCAGCAGGATCATCCGCTTCGCCCAGCCTTCGCCCACCAGGCGCGGCAGGTTCTGCGTACCGCCGGCGCACGGCAGCAGGCCCACGGCGGCCTCGGGCAACGCCATCTGCGCCTGCGCCTCGGCGATGCGCAGGTCGCAGGCCAGCGCGCATTCCAGCCCGCCGCCCATCGCATAGCCGTTGATCGCCGCGATCGACACGCCGCGGAAGGCGCTCAGCGCCTCGAACGCCTCGCCAAAACGGCGCGCGGCCTCGCGTGCGGCGGCCTTGTCGCCGGAGGCGAACTGCTTGAGATCGGCGCCGGCGGAAAAGAACTTCTCGCCCTCGCCGGTGATCACCAGCGCATAGATGCCGCGGTCGGCGTCCAGCGCCTTCACCAGGTCGCGCAACGCGGCCAGGCTGTGCACGGTCCAGGTATTGGCCGGCGGGTTACTCAGGGTCACGACGGCGACATGGCCGTCGCGCTCGACCTTCAGGCCGGTGTGTTCGCGCTGCAGCCAGTCGCTCATCGCAGCTCCTCCTCGGTGCTCAGCAGGTGGCGGGCGATGATCATGCGCATCACCTCGTTGGTGCCTTCCAGGATGCGGTGCACGCGGCTGTCGCGCAGCAGGCGCTCGATCGGGTACTCGCGGATGTAGCCGTAGCCGCCGTGGATCTGCAGCGCCTCGTCGCAGATGGCAAAGCCCGCGTCGGTGGCGAAACGCTTGGCCATCGCGCACCACACGGTGGCATCGCGCGCGCCGGCATCGAGCTTGCGCGCGGCGGTGTGCACCATCTGGCGCGCGGCCACCAGTTGGGTCGCCATGTCGGCGAGCTTGAACTGCAGCGCCTGGAAATCGGCCAGTTTCTTGCCGAACTGGCGGCGCTCGCCCATGTAGCGGCGCGCCGCGTCCAACGCGCCCTGCGCGGCACCCAGCGAGCAGGCGGCGATGTTGATGCGGCCGCCGTCCAGCGCCTTCATCGCCAGCTTGAAGCCCTCGCCTTCCTTGCCGAGCAGGTGGCCGGCCGGAATGCGCACGCTCTCGAAGGTGATGCCGCGCGTGGGCTGGCTGTTCCAGCCCATCTTGTCCTCCTTGCGGCCGTAGCTGATGCCCTTCGCATCGGCCGGCACGGCGAAGGCGCTGATGCCGCGCGCGCCCTCCTCGCCGGTACGCGCCATCACCACCAGCACGTCGGTGGCACCGGCGCCGGAGATGAAGGCCTTGCTGCCGTCCAGCACGTAGTCGTCGCCGTCGCGCACGGCGCGGGTCTTCAGGTTGGCGGCGTCGGACCCGGCGCCCGGCTCGGTGAGGCAGTAGGAGGCCAGCTTCTCGCCGCTGGCCAGCAGCGGGCCCCAGTGCTGGCGCACCGGCTCCTGCGCGAAGCTGGCGATCAGCCAGGTCGCCATGTTGTGGATGGAGAAGAACGCCGAGGTCGAAGGATCGACCACCGCCATCTCCTCGAACACGATGGCTGAATCCAGGCGCTTCAGGCCCAGGCCGCCGCAGGCTTCGTCGGTATACAGGCCGCAGAAGCCCAGCTCGCCGCCCTTGGCCAGCGCCTCGCGTGGGAAGTGCCCCTCTTCGTCCCACTGGGCGGCATGCGGGGCCAGCTCCTTCAGCGCGAAATCGCGCGCGGCCTGGCGGAACGCTTCCTGCTCTTCGTTGAGGTCGGCCGTGTCGAACGGCATATTCATCGCGGCATTCATGGCGGTCACTTCAGGTTGATGGTGGTGTTGACGCCATGGCCGAGCGTGCTGTCGTCGAACCAGCGCGCGGTCACGGTCTTGGTCTGGGTGTAGAACATCACGACCTGCTTGCCGTAAGGGCCCAGGTCACCCAGCTTGGAGGCGCGCGAACCGGTGAAGGAGAACAGCGGCACCGGCACCGGGATCGGCACGTTGATGCCGACCTGGCCGACGTCGATCTCTTCCTGGAACTTGCGCGCGGCCGCGCCGGACTGCGTGAACACCGCCGTGCCGTTGCCGTTCGGATTGGCGTTGACCAGCGCGATGGCGTCGTCGAGCGTCTCCGCTTCCAGGATCACCAGCACCGGCCCGAAGATTTCCTCGTCGTAGATGCGCATGCCCGGCTTGACGCCGGAGAAGATCGTCGGGCCGACGAAGTTGCCCTTCTCGTAGCCGGCGACGTTCGGGTTGCGGCCGTCCAGTTCGAGCTTGGCACCCTGCTCGACGCCCGAGGCGATCAGGCCTTCGACGCGCTCGCGCGCCGCGCAGGAAATCAGCGGGCCGACATCGGTGCCGCTTTCCGTGCCACCGTTGACCTTCAGCGTTTTCGCCTTGGCCACCAGTTCGGGAATCCAGCTGCGCGCCTCGCCCACCAGCACCAGCGTGGAGGCGGCCATGCAGCGCTGGCCGGCGGCGCCGAACGCCGCGCCCGCCATCGCGTTGAGGGTCTGCTCCTTGTTCGCGTCCGGCAGCACGACGGCGTGGTTCTTGGCGCCCATCATGCACTGCACGCGCTTGCCGGCCAGCGAGGCGCGGTGGTAGACGTGCGTGCCGACCTTGGTCGAGCCCACGAACGAGACCGCCTTGATGTCCGGGTGGTCGCAGATCGCGTTGACCACGTCCGGCCCGCCATGCACGACGTTGAGCACGCCCTTCGGAATGCCAGCTTCCAGCGCCAGTTCCACCAGGCGCATGGTCACCATCGGGTCCTGCTCGGAGGGCTTGAGCACGAACGTGTTGCCGGTGGCGATGGCCATCGGGAACATCCACAGCGGAATCATCGCCGGGAAATTGAACGGGGTGATGCCGGCGCACACGCCCAGCGGCTGCATCAGCGTGTAGGTGTCCACGCCGGTGGCCACGTTGTTGGCCAGCTCGCCGAGCTGCAGGTTGCCGATGGCCGCGGCGTGCTCCACCACCTCCAGGCCACGGAACACGTCGCCCTCGGCGTCGGGCAGGGTCTTGCCCTGCTCGGCGGTGAGCAGCGCGGCCAACTCGCCCATGTTTTCGCGGATCAACTGCTGGTACTTCAGGAAGATGCGCGCGCGGGTGCCGATCGGGGTCTTGCGCCAGGTCTTGAAGGCCTCCTTGGCGGCCGCCACGGCGGCATCCACCTCGGCGCTGGTGCAGAACGGCACCTTCGCCAGCACGGCCTGGGTGGCGGGGTTGACCACGTCCTTCCACTCGGAAGAGGCCGACTCGACGAACTCACCGTCGATCAGCAGGCGGACGCGGGAAATGGACTCGCTCATGGGGCTCACACGGGCAGCGGAAGAATGCTTCGCATTGTTCGCAAAGCCGGGCGTGGATTCAGCCCATCCGGCGGTTAATCGCGCTAAGCTGCCGCCCGAATCTTGCGAATCCTGCGAATATGCCTGTCTCCCAACGCCAGCTGGGCCTGCGCCTGCAGCGCCTGCGCCAGCGCCACGGCCTGACCCAGGCCGAGCTGGCCAGGCGGCTCGGCTTGTCGCCGAGCTACCTGAACCAGATCGAGCGCAACCAGCGCCCGCTGACCCTGGCGGTGCAGCAGCGGCTGAAGGACGCGCTGGGCGAGCTGGCCGGGCTGTTCGACCGCGACGACCCCGCCGCGCTGGTCGACCCGCTGGAGGACACCATGCGCGCGCTCGGCCATACCGCCGTCAGCCCGGCCGAGCTGCGCGCCCTGGCCGGCAACCTGCCGCAGGTCGCCCATGCCCTGCTCGACCTGCACCGCGAGCACCGCCACCTGCAGGAGCGTGCCGCCGCACTGGAAATGCAGCTGGGCAGCGGCCATGGCGCCGCGCCGTTGCTCTCGCCGGGCGACCACGTGCGCGACCACTTCAACCGCGAGCGCAACTACATCCCCGAACTGGACGAGCGCGCCGAAGCGCTCTACGCCGAACACGGACTCACGCCGGACACCCTCGCCCCGCGCCTGCGCCAGCTGCTCGCCGACCGCCACGGGCTGCGCGTGCGGCTGGACGGCCAGGCCGGCGACAAGCGCCTGTACGACATGGCCACCCGCACGCTGTGGCTGCCGGGGTGGCTCAAGCCGGGGCAGCAGGCGTTCCAGATGGCTGCGCAGCTGGCGCTGCTGGAACACGGCACGCTGATCGACCTGCTGATCGCCCAGGCCGGCTTCGACGATGCCGAGCGCATGGCGCTGGCGCGCATCGGCTTCTCCAACTACTACGCCGGCGCGCTGGTCATGCCCTACGGCGAGTTCCTGCGCAGCGCCGAGGACAGCCACTACGACATCGAATGGCTGGCGCAGCGCTTCGCGGTCGGCTTCGAGGCGGTGTGCCATCGCCTGAGCACGCTGCAGCGGCGCAACGCGCCGGGGCTGCCGGTGTTCTTCATGCGCGTGGACCGCGCGGGCAATGTCTCCAAGCGGCATTCCTCCACCGATTTCCACTTCTCGCAGGTCGGCGGCACCTGCCCCTTGTGGATCGTGTACGAGGCGTTCAACCAGCCCGGGCGCATTCTCACCCAGGTCGCGCGCATGCCCGACGGGCGGCAGCATTTCTGGCTGGCGCGGCAGGTCAGCAGCGGGCCGCCGGGCTTCGGCCAGCCGCGCAAGACCTTCGCGCTGGCGCTGGGCTGCGACCTGCGCCACGCCGACCGGCTGGTGTACTCGCGCGGCCTGGACCTGCAGGGCGGCAGCGCGGTGCCGATCGGCCCGGGTTGCCTGACCTGCGAGCGCATGGATTGCCTACAGCGCGCCTTCCCGCCACTGCGCCGTTTGGGCCGCGGCTGAGACCGTCGCGGCGGGTCGGCAGGGGGCGCATCCACTACACTTGCCTGCTCGCTGGCCGCGCGCCGCGCCGTTCCCCGCAGCAGGTTCCATGAAGTCGGAAAAAGCCCAAGAACACACCCCGCTGATGAAGCAGTACTTCGCGGCCAAGGTCGACCATCCCGACCTGCTGCTGTTCTTCCGCATGGGCGACTTCTACGAGCTGTTCTACGACGACGCGCGCAAGGCCGCGCGGCTGCTGGACATCACCCTCACCCAGCGCGGCAGCTCGGGCGGCGCGCCGATCCCGATGGCCGGCGTTCCGGTGCACGCCTACGAGGGCTACCTGGCGAGGCTGGTGGCACTGGGCGAATCGGTCGCCATCTGCGAGCAGATCGGCGACCCGGCGCTGGCCAAGGGCCTGGTCGAACGCAAGGTGGTGCGCATCGTCACCCCGGGCACGGTCACCGACGAGGCGCTGCTGGACGAGCGCCGCGACACCCTGCTGATGGCGCTGGCGCGCAGCAAGGCCGGCTATGGCTTGGCCTGGGCAGACCTGGCCGGCGGCCGCTTCCTGGTCAACGAGGTGGACAGCGACGACGCGCTGGAAGCCGAACTCGCCCGCCTGGAACCGGCCGAGCTGCTGATCCCCGACGAGGAAGGCTGGCCGGAATTCCTGCGCCAGCGCACCGGCTTGCGCCGCCGTGCGCCGTGGCTGTTCGACAGCGACAGCGGCCGCCGCCAGCTGCTGGGCTTCTTCAAGCTGCACGACCTCACCGGCTTCGGCATCGAGGAGCGCCCGCGCGCCATTGCCGCCGCCGGCGCGTTGCTCGGCTACGTGGAGGAAACCCAAAAGCAGCGCCTGCCGCACCTGACCGCCATCGCGATGGAGAACGCCGGCGAGGCGATCGCGATGAACGCGGCCACGCGCCGCCACCTGGAACTGGACACGCGCGTGGATGGCGACACCCGCCACACGCTGCTCGGCGTACTGGACAGCACCGTCTCGCCGATGGGCGGACGCCTGCTGCGGCGCTGGCTGCACCGTCCGCTGCGGCTGCGCGAGGTGCTGGTGCAGCGCCACCACGCGGTGGGCACCTTGATCGACCGCGGCACCGATGCCGACCTGCGCGAACGCTTCCGCGCGCTCGGTGATATCGAGCGCATCCTTACCCGCGTGGCGCTGCGCTCGGCGCGCCCGCGCGACCTGTCCACGCTGCGCGACGGCCTGGGCATGCTGCCGGACATCGCCGCGCTGCTCTCGCCGCTGGATTCGCCCCGCCTGCAGGCGCTGGCCGCCGAACTGGGCGAACACGCGCAGGTCGCCCACCTGCTCGCCAGTGCGGTGGCGCCGCAGCCGCCGCTCAAGCTCAGCGACGGCGGCGTGATCGCCAGCGACTACGACGCCGAGCTGGACGAACTGCGCCGGCTGTCGACGAATGCCGACCAGTTCCTGATCGACCTGGAGCTGCGCGAGCGCGAGACCAGCGGCATCCCGACGCTGAAGGTCGGCTACAACCGCGTGCACGGCTATTACATCGAGGTCAGCAAGGGCCAGGCCGACAAGGCGCCGCTGCACTACAGCCGCCGCCAGACCCTGGCCAACGCCGAGCGCTACATCACCGAGGAACTGAAGTCCTTCGAGGACAAGGTGCTCTCGGCGCGCGAGCGCTCGCTCTCGCGCGAGAAGCTGTTGTACGAGGGCCTGCTCGATGCGCTGGGCGAGCACCTGGAACCGCTCAAGCGCTGCGCCGCCGCGCTGAGCGAGCTGGACGTGCTGGCCGCCTTCGCCGAGCGCGCGCAGGCGCTGGACTGGGCGCAGCCCGAGCTGGAGACCGCGCCGTGCCTGCGCATCGAGCGCGGCCGCCACCCGGTGGTGGAAGCGGTGCGCGAACAACCCTTCGAGCCCAACGACCTGGACCTGCATCCGGATCGCCGCATGCTGGTGATCACCGGCCCGAACATGGGCGGTAAATCGACCTACATGCGGCAGAACGCGCTGATCGTGCTGCTGGCGCACATCGGCAGCTACGTGCCGGCGCGCCGCGCGGTGATCGGGCCGATCGACCGCATCCTCACCCGCATCGGCGCTGGCGACGACCTCGCCAAGGGCCAGTCCACCTTCATGGTGGAAATGGCCGAGACCAGCTACATCCTGCACCATGCCACCGCGCAGTCGCTGGTGCTGATGGACGAGATCGGCCGCGGCACGTCCACCTACGATGGCCTGGCGCTGGCCGATGCGGTGGCGCGCCACCTGGCGCACCGCAACCGCTGCTACACGCTGTTCGCCACCCACTACTTCGAACTGACCGCGCTGGCGGACGAAAGCGTGGAAGGCGGGCCGAGCGGCATCGCCAACGTCCACCTGGACGCGGTGGAGCACGGCGACTCGCTGGTGTTCATGCACGCGGTGAAGGAAGGCCCGGCCAACCGCAGCTTCGGCCTGCAGGTGGCCGCGCTGGCCGGCCTGCCGCGCGATACCGTGGCGCAGGCGCGGCGGCGGCTGGCCGAACTGGAACAACGCGGCGGCGAGACGCACGCGGCACAGATGGCGCCGCAGTCGCTGGACGCGCCGCAACAGTTCGGCCTGTTCACGCCCACCTCCGCCGCGCTCGACGCGCTGCAGGCGCTGGACCCGGACGAGCTGACGCCCAAGCAGGCGATGGAAGCGCTGTACCGCCTCAAGGCGTTGCTCTGATCCGCGCGTAGGCCGCGCGCGGCGCGCGATGCCTGCGAAAGATCGTACCGATCCGTTTTTTCCATCGAAGTCATGCCGGGATTCGATTTCCCGGCCCCGCGCATCGCCGTAGCCTGCAGACTCTTTTCTGCAGGACACCCCGATGAGCAAGCCCGCTTCCGGCCACGCGGCCGCGCACTGCCCGCTGACCACGGCCTTCGGCGCACCGGTCGTCGACAACGAGAACAGCCTGACCGCGGGCCCGCGCGGCCCGCTGCTGATGCAGGACGTGTGGCTGATTGAGCGACTGGCCCACCTCAACCGCGAGGTCATCCCCGAGCGGCGCATGCACGCCAAGGGCTCGGGAGCGTTCGGGCATTTCACCGTCACCCGCGACCTGTCGGCGCATACCCGCGCCAAGCTGTTCTGCGAGGCAGGCAAGCGCACGGAGGTGTTCGTGCGCTTCTCCTCCGTGGCGGGCGAGCGCGGCGCGGCCGACGGCGAGCGCGACATCCACGGCTTCGCGGTGAAGTTCTACACCGAGGAAGGCAACTGGGACCTGGTGGGCAACAACACGCCGGTGTTCTTCGTGCGCGACCCGCGCAAGTTCGCCGACCTCAACAAGGCGGTCAAGCGCGATCCCCGCAGCCACCTGCGTTCGCCCGCGCACAACTGGGACTTCTGGACCCTGCTGCCCGAGGCGCTGCACCAGATCACCATCGTGATGAGCGAACGCGGCATTCCCGCCGGCTACCGCCACATGCATGGCTTCGGCTCGCATACCTACAGCCTGGTGGATGCCCACGGCGGGCGCTGCTGGGTGAAGTTCCACTGGCGCACGCAGCAGGGCATCCGCCACCTCAGCGACGCCGAGGCGGCGGCGGTGATCGGGCAAGACCGCGACAGCTTCCAGCGCGACCTGTTCGAGGCCATCGAGCGCGGCGAATTCCCGCGCTGGACGCTGTACGTGCAGCTCATGCCCGAAGCCGATGCGCAGACCGTGCCCTACCACCCGTTCGACCTGACCAAGGTGTGGCCGCACGCCGACTACCCGCTGGTCGAAGTGGGCGAGCTGGAACTGAACCGCAACCCGGACAACTACTTCGCCGATGTAGAGCAGTGCGCGATGGCGCCGAACAACCTGGTGCCGGGCATTGGCATCTCGCCGGACAAGATGCTGCAGGCACGGATGTTCGCCTATTCGGACGCGCAACGTTATCGGCTGGGCGTGAACCACCACCAGGTACCGGTGAACGCGGCGCGCTGCCCCGTGCACAGCAACCACCGCGACGGCGCGATGCGCGTGGACGGCAACTACGGCGGCCGCGTGCATTACACGCCCAACAGCGAGGGCGCCTGGCCGGACCAGCCGGCGTATCGCGAGCCGCCCATCGCCATCGACGCCGGCGGGGGCGACTACTGGGATTTCCGCCAGGACGACGACGACTGGTACACGCAGCCGGGCGACCTGTTCCGGCTGATGTCCGATGCGCAGCGGCAGGTCCTGTTCGACAACACCGCGCGGGCGCTGGGCGCCGCGCCCGAGTTCGTCCAGCGCCGCCATGTCGCCCACTGCGAGCGCGCCGACCCGGCGTATGGTGCCGGCGTGGCGCGGGCGCTCGGCCTGCGCGCCCCGGCCAAGCACGCCACGGACGACGCAGTTTCGTAGACGCCGGGGTAATGTGCCTCTGCTAGCCTCGGTGGCCCGCCACCCCGCTTCGCCAGGACGCCGCCATGAGCACCACGCCGCTCGCCCACAACCTCCTCCAGCAACTGCAGGGAGGAGGTATCGAACAGATCGCTTCGCAGCTCGGTTTGCAGCCCGCGCAAGCCCAGTCCGCGGTGGCCACCGCCCTGCCGCTGCTGATGGGCGCGCTCGGCCGCAACGCGCAGCAGCCCGAAGGCGCCGATGCGTTGCTGGGCGCGCTGCAGCGTGACCACGCCCCGCCACAGGGCGGGCTCGACTTGGGCGGCCTGCTCGGCGCGGTGCTCGGCGGCGGCAGCGGCGGCGCGCAGACCGACGGCGCGGGCATCCTCGGCCACATCTTCGGCGGCAATACGCCCCAGGCCGCCCAGGGCCTCGGCCAGGCCACCGGACTGGACAGCGGCCGCTCCAGCCAGCTGCTGCAGATCCTGGCGCCGATCGTGCTGTCCTTCCTGGCCCAGCGCTTCCTCGGCGGCGGTGCCGGCAATGCCGCGCAGCTCAGCCAGGCGCTCGGCGACGAACACCGGCAAGCACGCGCCGAACCCGGCCTGTCCGGCCTGCTTGGCAGCGTGCTCGACCAGGATGGCGACGGCCAGCTCGGCGTCGGCGATCTGCTCAAGCTGGGCAGCGGCCTGTTCGGCAACTCGCGCTGACATCGCGCAGGGGCGATGCGTCCCTGTTGCCGCATCGCACCATAGCTGCCGGCTATCAGCGCGTTCGGATCGTTCGAATTCACCTGCGGATCGGTGCCGCTTATCGTCTCTCCCGACACGTGAGGAGGAGCGCTCGCTTCGGCCGAAACCTTCGGCATCCACGTCCAAGCCCCAGGTATCCGATCCGGGAACGATCGGATGATCTTCAGCGCGTAAGAACCAAGGTGGACATTCCATGACCCGCGAAGCCAAGTGCCCGTTCAACCATGCCGCCGGCGGCGGTACCCGTAACCAGGACTGGTGGCCGAACCAGTTGCGCGTGGACCTGCTGCACCAGCATTCGGCCAAATCCAACCCGCTCGGCGAGGCGTTCGACTATGCGCAGGCGTTCCAGCAGCTCGACTACGCCGCGCTCAAGGCCGACCTCAAGGCGCTGATGACCGACTCGCAGGACTGGTGGCCGGCCGACTTCGGGCACTATGGCCCCTTGTTCATCCGCATGGCCTGGCATAGCGCCGGCACCTACCGCATCGGCGATGGCCGCGGTGGCGGCGGCCGCGGGCAGCAGCGCTTCGCCCCGCTCAACAGCTGGCCGGACAACGTGAGCCTGGACAAGGCGCGCCGCCTGCTGTGGCCGATCAAGCAGAAGTACGGCCAGAACATTTCCTGGGCGGACCTGCTGATCCTCACCGGCAACGTCGCGCTGGAATCGATGGGCTTCAAGACTTTCGGCTTCGGCGGCGGCCGCCCCGATACCTGGGAGCCGGACCAGGACGTGTACTGGGGCAACGAGAAGACCTGGCTCGGCGGCGACATCCGCTACGCCAAGAGCGAGCCGGGCGACGCGGAAGGCCAACTGGTGGCCGACGCCGACCTGCACGGCCACGAGCACGACCGCACCGACGACAAGGGCCGCAACCTGGAAAATCCGCTGGCCGCGGTGCAGATGGGCCTGATCTACGTGAATCCCGAAGGCCCGGACGGCAACCCGGACCCCATCGCCGCCGCGCACGACATCCGCACCACCTTCGGGCGCATGGCGATGAACGATGAGGAGACCGTGGCGCTGATCGCCGGCGGCCACACGTTCGGCAAGACCCACGGCGCCGGCCCGGCCGACAACGTGGGCCGCGAGCCGGAGGCCGGCGACCTCGAACTGCAGGGCCTGGGTTGGCACAACAGCTTCGGCAGCGGCAAGGGCGCCGATACCATCACCAGTGGCCTGGAAGTCACCTGGACCAGCACGCCGACGAAGTGGAGCAACAACTTCTTCTGGAACCTGTTCGGCTTCGAGTGGGAGCTGACCCGCAGCCCGGCCGGCGCGCACCAGTGGACGCCAAAGGGCGGCATGGGCGCCGGCACCGTGCCGCACGCGCACGACAAGGACAAGCGCATCGCGCCGTCGATGCTCACCACCGACCTGTCGCTGCGCTTCGACCCGGCCTACGAGAAGATCGCGCGCCGCTTCATGGAGAACCCGGACGAGTTCGCCGACGCGTTCGCCCGTGCGTGGTTCAAGCTCACCCATCGCGACATGGGGCCGCGCGTGCGCTACCTCGGCCCGGAAGTGCCGGCCGAGGCGCTCATCTGGCAGGACCCGCTGCCCGAGGCCACGCATCCGCCGCTGGGCGATGCCGACATCGCGGCGTTGAAGGAAAAGATCGCCGCGGCCGGCCTGAGCGTGGCCGAGCTGGTGTCCACCGCGTGGGCGTCGGCCTCCACCTTCCGCGGCTCGGACAAGCGCGGCGGTGCCAACGGGGCGCGCGTGCGCCTGGCACCGCAGCGGCACTGGGCGGTCAACAACCCGCCGGTGCTGGACAAGGTGCTGCAGGCGCTGGAAGGCATCCAGGCCGGCTTCGGCAAGGGCGTCTCGCTGGCCGACCTGATCGTGCTGGCCGGCAACGTGGGCATCGAACACGCGGCGCGGCAGGCCGGTGTCGAGATCACGGTGCCGTTCGCGCCGGGGCGTGTCGATGCCAGCCAGGACCAGACCGACGTGGAATCGTTCGCGCCGCTGGAGCCGGTGGCCGATGGTTTCCGCAACTACGCCAAGGCGAGTTTCGCGGTGCCGGCCGAACACCTGCTGATCGACCGCGCGCAGTTGCTCACGCTGACCGCACCCGAGCTGACCGTGCTCATCGGCGGCCTGCGCGTGTTGGGCGCCAATGCCGACGGCAGCGCCACCGGCGTGTTCACCGACAAGCCCGGCACGCTGAGCAACGACTTCTTCGTCAACCTGCTCGACATGGGCACCGAGTGGAAGGCCACCTCCCAGCACGCCGAGACCTTCGAAGGCCGCGACCGCCGCAGCGGCGAGCTGAAGTGGACCGGCTCGCGGGTGGACCTGGTGTTCGGCTCGAACTCGATCCTGCGGGCGATCGCCGAGGTGTACGCGAGTGCGGACGGCAAGCAGAAGTTCGTGCAGGACTTCGTCGCCGCCTGGACCAAGGTGATGAACCTGGACCGCTTCGACCTGGCCTGAGCCTCCGCCCGTTGCAAACGCGAACGCCCCGGCCAGGCCGGGGCGTTCGCGTATCAGGCGATCACAGCGCGTCGATATCGCCCAGCGCGCGGATCAACCGCCGCGCGCGCTTGTCCGGGCGGTGTTCCGGCGCCTGGTAGCCATCGCGGCGCGCCAGCCACTGGGCACGTTGTTCGGCGCGTCGCTGCCGCGAGGCCTCGCTCTCGGCATACAGCGCCTGCGCGACCGGGGCCGGGCCACGCTGCTCGCTCAGCCCCAGCACCTGCACCTCGAACACTTCCTCGCCGCGCGCCACGCGCAGCCACTGCCCGGGACGCACGCTGCGCGAAGGCTTCGGCCGCTGCCCGTCGACATCGACCTTGCCCGTATCCACCGCCTGCTTGGCCAGGCTGCGGGTCTTGTAGAACCGCGCCGCCCACAGCCAGATGTCCAGGCGCACGCCTTCGAGGGGAACTGCCGTTTCAGTCATTCTTCTTGCCGAAATCCACCTTCATGGAATCCTTGCCGTTCTGTTCGGTCGACCAGCGCAGGCTGCGGTCGGTGCCGCAGTCGCGGTCGCGGGCGCTGCTGCCGGCGTCGCGCGCCGTAGCCACCGGGTCGCCGCCCACCAGGCACTCGGGACGACGCGCGCCGATCGAGTCGCCCTGCAAGCCATTGTCGCTGGCGCAACCCGCCAGCAGCAGGCCTGCCGCCATCGCACTCCACATCCAACCCTTGCGCATCTGCTACCTCCTCGTCCGATGGGCCGCGCGTGCGGCGTCGGGCCGATCTTAGGGCGCGCCCCGCGGCAGGCCACAGTGCCTGCGGTCATGCTTCCAGGCTGGCCTACAGTGTAAGTCCCCGCCGTGTGTTGCCCTAGTGCCATCGGCCACCCTGCGCGCGGCGGCGGGCCGATGGTAGTGTGCGCCGTTTCCCACGGCATCCCGCGCGCATGGCCAAGCCCACCCAGCTCACCGAAGGCCCCATCGGGCGCAACCTGCTGCTGTTCGCGCTGCCGATCCTCGCCGGCAACATGGCACAGTCGCTGAATGGTTCGGTCAACGCGGTATGGATCGGCCGATTCCTCGGCGAATCGGCGCTGACCGCCGCGGCGAACGCCAACAACATCATGTTCTTCCTGATCGGCTCGGTGTTCGGGATCGGCATGGCCGCCACGATCCTCATCGCGCAGGCCATCGGCGCCGGTGATACGCACCAGGCGCGGCGGGTGATGGGCACCAGCGCGACGTTCTTCTTCGGGCTGTCGGTGCTGATCGCCGCGGTCGGCTGGTGGCTGTCCGGCCGCATGCTGCAGGCGATGGGCACGCCGGCCGATGCGCTGCCGCTCGCCGAGGCATACCTGCGGGTGATCTTCCTGGCGATGCCGCTGCTGTACATGTTCGCCTTCCTGTCGGCGGCGCTGCGCGGCGCGGGCGATTCGCGCACCCCGTTCCGCTTCCTGCTGCTGTCGGTGCTGCTCGACATCGCGCTCAACCCGGTGCTGATCTTCGGCCTGGGCCCGGCGCCGAAGCTGGGCATCGCCGGCGCGGCCTGGGCCACGCTGTGCGCGCAGGCCATCGCGCTGAGCGGCCTGCTGCTGTACATGCGCCACAAGCGCCACGTGCTGTGGCTGGGCCGGCACGACATGGCGATGTTCCGCATCGAGGGCGACATCCTGCGCGCGCTCATCGTCAAGGGCGTGCCGATGGGCCTGCAGATGGTGCTGATCTCGCTGGCGATGATCGCGATGATGACCATGGTCAACGGCTTCGGCACCGACACCGCGGCCGCCTACGGCGCGGCGATGCAGCTGTGGACCTACGTGCAGATGCCGGCGATGGCGATCGGCGCGGCGTGCTCGTCGATGGCCGCGCAGAACGTGGGCGCCGGGCGCTGGGATCGCGTGGATGCCACGGCGCGCAACGGCGTGGCGATCAACTTCCTGATGACCGGCGTGCTGATCGTGCCGCTGATCCTGCTCGACCGCTGGACGCTGGCGCTGTTCCTGCCGGCTGATGGCGCGGCGCTGGAGATCGCGCGGCACCTGAACCACCTGTCGATCTGGTCGTTCCTGCTGTTTGGCGTGACCTTCGTGGTTTCCGGCGTGGTGCGTTCGACTGGCGCGGTGATTCCGCCGCTGGTGATCCTGGGCCTGTCGCTGTGGGGCATCCGCGTGCCGTTCGCCAAGCTGCTGATGCCCACGCTCGGGGCCGACGCGATCTGGTGGAGTTTCCCGATCAGCGCCGCCTGCGCGATGGCGATGTCGCTGGCCTATTACCGCTGGGGCGGCTGGCGCAAGGCCCACATGCTGAGCCCGCACGCCAAGCCGCATCCGGAGGAAGTAGCGGTGCCGGCCGAAGTGCCGGCGCAGCCGCCGTCGCCGGTCGCCGACAGCGCGCCGTAACGGAACGCAGAAGCGAGGGCGCCTGCTGCTCCCTGCGGCGCCCGCCGGTGTTGGGAGGCGATGTGCCGTGCCACGCCGGGCATGGGCTTGCCGCCGTGACCGTGCACGGTCGCGGCTGAGGCCGCTCGCGCCGTTAGCGCGAGCACTGCGCGTATACGTGGCCACACAAAGCGGCCAAACAAAAAGCCGCCCCGGAGGGCGGCTTTCTGTTCGACGCGGCGGGCGAACCCGCGATCGGAATTACTCGGCCTTGGCAGCCAGGCGGGCGGCCTTGGCCTGCGCGGCGGCGGCCAGGTCTTCCTTGATGCGGGCAGCCTTGCCTTCCAGGCCACGCAGGTAGTACAGCTTGCCGGCGCGAACCTTGCCGCGGCGCTTCACTTCGACCGAGTCGATGGTGGCGCTGTGGGTCTGGAACACGCGCTCGACGCCGTAGCCGTGCGAGATCTTGCGGACGGTGAACGAGGAGTTCAGGCCGGCGTTCTTCGTGCCGATGACCACGCCTTCATAGGCCTGGACGCGCTCACGGTTGCCTTCCTTCACCTTCACGTTCACCACGACGGTGTCGCCCTGGCTGAACTTCGGCAGTTCACGGGTGATCTGGGCGGATTCGAATTCCGCGACGATGGACTTGTTCAGCTTGCTCATGGGACACCGATATCTTGTTCGGGTGGTCGTGTCGTAATCGACAACTTGGGCTCATGCGGTCGCAGGATTGCGCCGCACGTTTGTTATGAGTGGGTCTTGCGGGGGTCTTGCCATTCCGCCATCCAGGCCGAAGCCGGCCGATGGGAACGCGGCATCATAGCCGAACCGCCCCCGCCGCGCTAGGGGCTGGAGCCTTCCTCGCCCTCCGGCCGGCCCTGCTGGCGGAACGCCTCCAGCAGCTTGCGGTCGGCCTTGTCCAGGCTCGCTTCGTCGAACAGGTCCGGCCGCCGCAACCAGGTGCGGCCCAGCGACTGCTGGCGGCGCCAGCGCGCGATGGCGGCATGGTTGCCCGAGCGCAGCACCTCCGGCACGTCGCCCCATTCGTGGCTGGCCGGGTGGGTGTAGTGCGGGCAATCGAGCAGGCCGTGCGTGCCTTCGAAACTGTCCTGCGCCGCGGATTCGGCATCGTTCAGCGCGCCGTCCTGCAGCCGGGTCACCACGTCAATCAGCACCGCCGCGCCCAGCTCGCCGCCGGAGAGCACGTAGTCGCCGATGGAGATCTCCTCGTCCACCTCGTGGTCCAGGAAGCGCTCGTCCACGCCCTCGTAGCGGCCGCACAGCAGGATCAGGCGCGGCAAGCTCGCCAGTTCGCGCGCGCGCGGCTGGGTGAGCGGGCGCCCTTGCGGGCTCAGGTAGACCACCGGCGCCGGGCGCTCGTCGGCCGCGCGCGCGGCGGCCAGGCAGTCACGCAGCGGCTCGATCATCATCACCATCCCCGGCCCACCGCCGAACGGACGGTCATCCACGCGGCGATAGTTGCCGCTGGCGTAATCGCGCGGGTTCCAGCCCTGCAGTTCCAGCAGCCCGCGCTCCTGCGCCCGGCCGACCACGCCGAACGCGGCGCATTGCGCGATGAATTCGGGAAACAGGCTGAGGACGTCGATGCGCATGGGCGGGTCGATCCGTGGGGATGCCGGCGCGAACCGGCGGGAAGATCAGAACTCCGGGTCCCAGTCGACCACGATCCGGTTGGCCTCGAAGTCCACCGACTGCACGAAGTCCGGCTGCACGAACGGGATCAGCCGCTCGCGGTCGCCGCGCACGGCCATGACGTCGTTGGCGCCGGTGGAGAACAAGTGCGACACCGTACCCAGCTCGACCCCGTCGACCGTGGACACGGCCAGGCCTTCCAGGTCGACCCAGTAGTACTCGTCCGGCTTGGGCGGCGGCAAGGCGCTGCGCGCGACGTAAATCTCGGTGCCGCGCATGGCCTCGACCACGTCGCGGTCGGTCACGCCCGGCAGCTGGGCGGTCAGGTGCTTGCCCGACTCGCGGCCCCGCGCCCCGGTCATTTCCCGCTCGTCCCCGTTGGGGGCGCGCAGAATCCAGGGCTGGTAGCGGAAGATGGACAGTCGCGGCTCGGTCCAGGACTCGAGCTTGGCCTCGCCACGAATGCCGAAAGCGCCGACGATCCTGCCCAGCAGGATGCGGCGCTCGGTGTCTTTCATCATGCGGCTGATGGGGCCGCGCGGGGCGGCCCCTCCAGGATCAGGCCGCGACGGCCTGGGCCTTGGTCGCTTCCTTCACCAGGTTGCGAACCTTGTCGGTCAGCTGGGCGCCGTTCTTGACCCAATGGTCAACGCGGGCCAGGTCCAGCACGACGCGCTGCTCGGCGCCCTGCGCCACCGGGTTGTAGTAACCCAGGCGCTCGATGTTGCGGCCGTCGCGCGCGGCGCGCACGTCGGACACGATGATGTGGTAGAACGGACGCTTCTTGGCGCCGCCACGGGTCAGGCGAATCTTGACCATTTCTGTAGTTCCTGTGTTGCCCAGTCGCCAGGATGGCGAGGTAAGCCGGCGATTATAGCGGCCGACCCGGCCGAAGCCAACCCGCCCGCCCCGCGGCTACAAGGGCTGCCAGGGACAGGCCGCCAGGGCCTGCGCCAGCCAGGGCTGCCCGCCGGCCCCGTCGGTGAAGCGGTGCCCCTCCACCGCCCCGACGGCCCGGATACCCCGCGCATTGCAGGCGAACGCGCCGGCGAAGCCCGCCAGTTCATCGAGCCCGACCGGGCGGATCCGTTGCGGCACGCCCAGCGCCTCCAGCCCTCGCTGCAGCAGGCGCTCCTGCGTCCCGCGCAGGGCCGGGCCGACCGGCCAGGTCACGCCCTGCCCGTCCCACAGGCCCAGATTCCAGGTCGTCCCCTCGATGAGCTGCCGGGCGTCGTCGACGAACAGTGCGTCGTCCCAGCCTGCCGCCATGGCCTGCCGGCGCAGGTCGAACAGGGCGAAGGTGCCGACATGCTTGATCTCCGGGCGATGCCGACGGAATACGACGGCGTGCAGCCGCAACGGCGCGCCCGTCCATTCCGATGCCGGCCCGACCGAGACCAGCAGGTCCGGCGCCACCGGCGCGAGCGGCGCGCGGAAATCGAACGCGCGCGAGAACACCGTCAGCCGCAGCCAGGCATCGCGATGGCCGGCCGCATCGAAGGCCAGGCGCGCTTGCCGGCGCACGTGATCCAGGTCCAGGTCGGTCGAAAACAGCGCGCGCGTGGCGTGCTGCAGCCGCGCCAGATGCAGGTCCAGCCCGCGCACCGCGCCGTCGAGGCAGCGCATCGAGGTGAAGTGGCCATAGTTGACCAGTGCGACGGCCGCCAGGACATCGGCGTCCGCGGGCTGTCCGTTGCACCACGCCGCGGTCATGGCAGCAGCGCCTGCGCGTGTGCCCACCAGCTACGCAGCAGTTCCGCGGCCGGCTGCGCCGGCGCCATCCAAGCCGATTGCCCCGCCCAGGCCTGCAGGGCGTCCAGCCGGTTCTCGCGCACCGCCGCCGCACGCATCGGCGCGGTCAAGCCACGCTGCACCGGGTACGGCAACGGCGCGACGCCGGAAGCGGCGAGCGCCCGCACGTAAGGCGTTGCCAGCCCGCGACCCAGCCGGCCACTGAAGCCGCGCGTCGGCACGCTGTCCTCCGGCTCGGCGGCGGCCAGGGCATCGGCCCAGGCCGATGGCAGCCCCGCTTCGGGCGTGCGCAGGAACGCGGTGCCGATCTGCACCGCGCTGGCACCCAGCGTGAGCGCGGCGGCGATGCCACGCCCGTCGGCGATGCCGCCGGCCGCGATGACCGGGATGGAAAGTTGATCCGCCAACCGCGGCACCAGCGAGAACAGCCCGACCATCTGGCGCTCGGCCGCGTCGGGGTCGAACGCGCCGCGATGCCCGCCGGCCTCGGCCCCTTGCGCGACCACCGCGTCGGCGCCCGCGGCTTGCGCGTGGCGCGCTTCCTCCAGCGTGGTGGCGCACGCGAACCAGGCGATGCCGGCTTCCCGCAGTCGCGTCACCTGTGCGGGCGACAGTACGCCCATGATGGTGGAAGCCACCGCCGGGCGCGCGGCGATCAAGGCATCGAATTGCGCGTGGAAATCGGCTGGCGTCGCATCGCCGGCCTGGGCCGGCACTTCCGGGCCCCACTGGGCGAGAAAGGCGCGCATCGCCGCTTCGGCGGCCGCATCGCGGCGCGGCGGCGCATCGGGCACCCACAGGTTCACTTGCGCGGGGCCGTCGCTCGCCTCGCGGAAGCCCGCCATCCAGTCGACGATGTCATCGGGGCTGGACAGCACGGCGCCCATCGCGCCCATGCTGCCGGCATTGGCCAGCGCGGCCGACAGCGGCACCGGGCAGGCGCCGGCCATCGGCGCCAGCAGCACGGGCATCGCCAGCCCGAAGCGCTGCGCGAACGCCGCCGCCCGCTGGCGCGCCGGCGCGTCCATCAACGGAACGGCAACCCGCCGCGGCCACCCAGGCCGCCCATGCCCCCCATCATGCCGCGCATGCTGCGCATCATGCCCTTCATGCCGCCGCCCGCCAGCTTGCTCATCATCTTTTCCATCTGCTGGTACTGCTTCATCAGCTTGTTGACGTCCGAAGGCTGCATGCCCGAGCCGCGCGCGATGCGGGCGCGGCGCGAACCGTTGAGCAGGGCCGGGTTGCGGCGTTCCTTCTTGGTCATCGAGTTGATGATGGCGATCATCCGCGGCACTTCCTTGCCGGTGACCTGGTCCTTGACGTTGTCCGGGATCTTGCCGATGCCCGGCAGCTTGTCCATCAGGCCGCCAATGCCGCCCATGTTCTGCATCTGCTCGAGCTGTTCCTTCATGTCGTTGAGGTCGAACTTCTTGCCCTTGGCGACCTTGGCGGCCAGCTTGGCGGCCTTCTCCTGGTCCACGCTCTGCTCGACCTGCTCCACCAGCGACAGCACGTCGCCCATGTCCAGGATGCGGCTGGCGACGCGATCCGGGTGGAACACGTCCAGGCCATCGACCTTCTCGCCGGTGCCGACGAACTTGATCGGCTTGCCGGTGATGTAGCGCACGGAGAGCGCCGCACCACCGCGCGCGTCGCCGTCGGTCTTGGTGAGCACCACGCCGGTCAGCGGCAGCGCCTCGCCGAAGGCCTTGGCGGTGTTGGCCGCGTCCTGGCCGGTCATCGAGTCGACCACGAACAGCGTCTCGGCCGGGTTCACCGCCGCATGCAGCGCCTTGATCTCGGCCATCATCGCCTCGTCGATGGCGAGGCGGCCGGCGGTATCGACCAGCAGTACGTCGACGAAGGACTTCTTCGCATCGTCGATGGCCGCGCGGACGATGGCCTCCGGCTTCTGCTCGGCGGTGGACGGGAAGAACAGCACGCCGACCTGGTCGGCCAGCGTCTTGAGCTGCTCGATGGCGGCCGGCCGGTACACGTCGGCGCTGACCACCATCACCTTCTTCTTGCGCTTTTCCTTCAGGTGCTTGGCGAGCTTGCCCACGGTGGTGGTCTTGCCCGCGCCCTGCAGGCCGGCCATCAGGATCACCGCCGGCGCCGGCACGTTGAGGTTGAGGTCGCTGGCGGCCGCGCCCATCACCGCGGTCAGCTCGTCGCGCACGACCTTGATCAGCGCCTGGCCCGGGGTGAGCGACTTGAGCACTTCCTGGCCGACCGCGCGCACCTTGATGCGCTCCACCAGCGCCTGCACCACCGGCAATGCCACGTCGGCCTCGAGCAGGGCGATGCGCACCTCGCGGGTGGCCTCGCGGATGTTTTCCTCGGTCAGGCGGCCCCGGCCGCGCAGGCGCTCGATGGTGCCGGAAAGACGTTGGGTGAGGGACTCGAACATGCGCGCTGTGCCAGGGGGAAACGGAGTCCGATTATAGCGGCAGCGCCGCGCCCGGCCGGCACCGCCGCCGGGCGCGGCATCCGGGTCCTGCGGCGGCGGCCCGCGGTGTGCGAAACTGCCGCGATGACCGCCACCGTATTCATCGCCGCCCTGCTCTACCTGGCCGCCGCCGGGCTGCTCGTGGGCAGCGTGGCGCGCGAAGGCCGCACCCCGCAGGCCTGGCGGGTGCCGGCAGTGCTGGCGGTGGTGCTGCACGCGGGCTACCACGTGCTGGTCGCCACGCGCACCGCCGGCGGCCCGGACATGCACTTCTTCGCCGCGCTGTCGCTGGTCGGCCTGGGCATGGCGGCGTTGACCACGCTGGTCGGCACGCGCGGGCGCATGGCCGCGCTGGGCGTGGTGGTGTTCCCGCTGGCCGCGCTGTTGCTGCTGGCCTACCACGGGCATGGCCACGAACCCAGCCCGGCACTGGGTTGGCGGCTGGAAGTGCACGCCTGGCTCGCCCTGCTCGCCTACGCCACCCTCGCCATCGCCGCCCTGCTGGCGATCATGCTGTGGCTGCAGGAACGCGCGCTGCGGCGGCGCGATTTCCACCGCTGGCTGCGCGCGCTGCCGCCGCTGACCGAGCTGGAGACGCTGCTGTTCCGCACGATCGCCGTCGGCTTCGTGCTGCTCAGCCTCACGCTGCTGACCGGCCTGCTGTTCGTGGAGGATTTCCTCGCCCAGCGCCTGCTCCACAAGACCGTGCTCAGCGTGCTGTCCTGGCTGGTGTTCGGCGCGCTGCTGGTGGGCCGCTGGCGCTACGGCTGGCGCGGCGGCAAGGCGGTGCACTGGACGCTCACCGCGATGGCGCTGCTGCTGCTGGCCTTCTTCGGCAGCAAGTTCGTGCTGGAACTGATCCTGGGCATCCAGCCGGGCTAAGCCACTCAGCTGCCCGTGCGGCCGCCGTGCAGCGTGCTGCCTTCGCGCAGGAAGGTCATGCGGTTGACCCGTTCGACGAAGCGGCGGACCTCGCCGACCAACGCGCGCTGCGGCGCCTGGGCCAGGAACACCTGCACCTCGGCGCCTTCGATGCGAGGCGGCTCGCGCAGCAGGCTGTCGGGCAGCTCCTCCACGCACAACTGGAACACCGCGCGCCACGCCTCGCGTGGCACGCGGTCGAGCATCACCAGCATCGGCTCGCGCAGGAAGGCATCGCCGACCGGCACCTGGAAACCAACCACGTGGACGAAGTGGCGCAAGGGCATGCGGCGATCATAGCCACGCCCCGCGCCACCGGCTAGCGGTTGACCCGCAACTGCATCGGCGGCACGCCCTCCTTGTTCTCGGCCGTGCTGTGCACGAAGCGCTTGCGTTCGGCCACCAGTTCGCTGGCCACATCGACGCGGCGGCCCACCACCATCTCGGTCAACCAGTCGATCAGGTAGCGCGTATAGGCCTGCTGGTGCTCCTTGACCGTCAGCGCGTGGTCGGCACCGCGCAGCAGGCGCGAGGTCACCGAGCGCGCGCGGGCAAAGGCGTTGGCGTAATTGCGGATCACCTGGTGCGGCACGATGGTGTCGCATTCGGCCTCCACCAGCAGCACATCGCCCTCGTACTCGGCGCACGCGGCCAGGGCGAGGTTCTCGCCGGGGCCCACTTCGCTGCGGCGGTAGTCCATCAGGTCCGGCTCGCGATTGAGCGCGACCTTGGGGGCCTCCCAATGGTCGTCGCGGTACAACGCCGGCGAGCGCAGCGCCAGCCACGCCACCGGCCGCTCGCGGGTCAGCAGCGCAGAGAGGTAGCCGCCGTAACTGAGCCCGACCACGGCGATGGCGCCCGAGTCCACGTACGGCAGCGAGGCGAGATGGTCATAGGCGGCGATGATGTCGGCCAGGTTCTGCGGGCGGGTGACGGTATCGCGCATCGACACCCAGCCTTCGTGGCCGCGCAGGTCGAAGGTCAGGCACACGCAGCCCAGGCCCACCGCTTCGCGCGCGCGCACCAGGTTGTGCTGCTGCTTGCCGCCCCAGCCGTGCACGAACAGGATGCCGGGGATGCCGGTGGGGGTCAGCAGCGTGGCACCGACCTCGGCGTCCTCGACGGGAATCTGCAGGGTGGAGAGCTTGACTTCCACGGGTCCTCCTTACACGTTCGAAACCGTTACGTATTTCACCAGCGGCCCGAGCTGCGGGTCGTCGGCCTGGTAATACACCTCCGCGCCGGGCGGCGCGGATTCGCCATGCCGCTCGTGCGTGGCCGCGCGCACGCATTGCCGCGCGGGATCCTCGGCAAAGGCGGCCATCGCCGCCAGTTCGGCGGGCGTGGCGCCGCCGATGCGCCAGGACTGTTCGAGCACGCCGCAACGCGCGTGGCCGTGCGCGTCCTCGCCACACGCGACATCGTAATTGCGCCGCGACAGGTGCAGGCCGGGCCAGGCCTCGCGCAGTGCACGGTCGAACGCGTGCGCGGCCCTCACCGCCTCGCGCTGCAATGGCTCCAGCGGCGTGGCCAGCAGCGTCTCCAGCGTCCCCCGGACGACCTCCAGCGCCGAGCCGCCGTAGACCGCGTGACCATCGCGCGCCCGGGTGGTGGATTGCGTGCCGTGATAGGCGATGGATTGCCCGCCGAACTCGACCTCGCCCACGCTGAAGGTGATCAGCCGCACCAGGTGCATCTCCAGCACGACGCCATGGCGCGCGAGATAGCCTGGCGGCAACTGCGCCAGCACGGCATCGAGCATCGCGGCGTCCTGCAGCAGCCACTGCCCGCGCCCGCCGATGCCGGTGGGAAGCTTGAGCCTCACCTCGCCGGCGGGCGCCAGCAAGGCATAGGCGCGCCGTGCATCCACGGCCGAGAAAGCGGTATAGCCCGGCAAGGCGTGCGCGGCCAGTGCGTGCGACAGCGCGTGGTTCCAGCCCGCGATGCAGGTGGCCGCCGTGTCGACCAGCGTGTGCGCGACGACCTTCGTCGCCAGGAATGCATGCGGTACGACGCCGCCGAGCAGATCGTCGCGCGAGGCGATGCCGAGCCGCGACGCGGCGTCGGCATCGAGCGTGTCGTCGGGCACGAAGTACGCGCCCGGCGCGATGCGCGATGCCGCGTCGGCGCTGCCCGCGTAAGGCCGGCCCAGCAGGCGCGCCACCCGCCTGGCCACCCATTCATGCGTCACGCGCTCGTGCCCGCCTTCGGCGGTGTCGCGCGTGGCGACGGCATGCACCCGCGCATGCGGCTGCCGCTGCGCGCTGCTCAATGCCACAGCCACCACGCCAACGCCAGCACGAGCGCGACCAGCACGCACCATGCGCCAGGATGCAGGGACTGCCACCATGCATGCGCCACGCCTGTGCCGGCGCTTTCGCGCGCGGCGCGCGCATTTGTCTGCGAGGAATGACGTGGGCGCATGGCGCACTCCACCGGGTGGGAACCACAGCGTCCAATCGCGGCGGTGAGCGTAGCGTGCAGCGCGCGCCGTCATGCGGCGCGATTTGACATGCCGCACGCGAAACTGAGCTGTTCATCGCGCACCGCATCTGGGCGCCTGCAATGATCGAGCGTTGACATACCACGCGTTAGGGTGGTGTCACTCCTTCATCCACATGGTGCGACTGAATCCAATGAGTAGGGATCCTTCCGTCATCGATGTGCAGGCCGAAATCGCGCACTGGCAACAGCGCCACGCGCACGAGCAGCTGGGCATCAGCAAGTTCAGCGTGCTCTCGCCGGTGGTGAAGCTGGCCTGCGACATCTACCTTCAAGCGCCGCGTTCTTCGCTGGAGCAGCGAATGGACATGTTCCGTGATCGTCTGCAGACCCATTTCCTCCCGCCCGGGTCGCAGCCGCACCTGGAACGCCTGGCCACCGACTGCTGGCGCCGCCTCGGCGCTTCCTCGTAACGGAGAACCGCATGAAGACCCCCTATGAAGTACAGCAGGAAATCGCCCGCATCGAGCGGCTCATTCCCCACCTGATCAGCGACCAGGGCGAGCGCGCCGAGGAAATCCTCGGCTTCCACGTCGCCAGCCTGTATGCCCACGCGCCGCAGAGCGAGCACGGCCTGATCCGCGAACGCGTGCGCCACATGCAGGGCCGTTGCCGCGAAGCGGCGAACGCCTCGGACATCGGCACGCTGCCGCAGCTGGCGGCGCACGCCCAGTGGGCCTGAGCCGGATGCGCGCACGGATCATCGCCACGCTCGGCGTGGCTGCCTTGCTGGCCGGTTGTGGCGGTCCGGGCAGCGAGACCTCGCGGACCGCGCCCGAAGTGGCGCCCGCGCCACGTCCGGCGCCGATTTCCGGCGCCAGCGGACTCGGCGAGCCGCTGCGCAGCGATGCGCAGATCCTCGGGGTGCTGGCGGCGTTCGAGCAGAACGAGATCGATCTGGCACGCCAGGCCATTGCGCGCGGCGTGGGCGGACGTTCGGAAGACTTCGCGCGCGGCATGCTGCGCGACCACGAACGTGCGCTGGCCGAGACACAGCAGCGTGGCGCCGAGGAGAGCGAGCAATCGCGGGCCTTCCGCGCGCGGGGCCAGGCCACGACCGCCTCGACGGGCATGGAAGACGATGCCAACAGCTATCGCAATGCATTCCTGAAGGCGGCGGTGGCCGACTACGCGGATGTCCTGAAGACCATGGACGCGCAGTGGCTGCCCGCCGCGCAGAGCGAGGAGACGCGCACCTACCTCACCGCTACGCGCCGGCGCCTGGCCGACGCGTTCGAGCGTGCGCAGGCGGCGGTCTCCACCCGTTGAACCCGGCCTATCCGCGGAGGATCACATGACGACCCAGCAAGACGACCGCCGGCCGAAGGACATGGCCAACGTCAACATCAACGAGGAATGGGAACTGCGCTGGTGGGCGCGGGAACTGAGCCTGAGCCAGGACCAGCTGAAGCAGGCGGTGCGTGAAGTGGGCACCGCGACCACCAAGCTGCGCGATTACAAGCCGCCGAATCCATAACGAGCAAGACGGCACGAGCGCCAAAGGGGCGGCCAGGGGCCGCCCTTTCTCGTTGGCGTGGGGGTGGCGCCACTCCACCACCGCACCGGGCTCATGCGGCCTCGATCGCCTCGGCCAGCCGCTCCACCGCGATCACCTCCATCCCCTTGACCGCGCCGCTCTTGGGCGCGTTCGCCTTGGACACGATCGCGCGCTTGAAGCCATGCGTGGCGGCTTCGCGCAGGCGCTCCTCGCCGTTGGGCACCGGGCGGATCTCCCCGGACAAACCCACCTCGCCGAAGGCAATCGTCTTCTCGGCCAAGGGCTGGTCACGCAACGAGGACAGCACCGCCAGCAACACCGGCAGGTCGGCCGCCGTCTCCTGCACGCGAATGCCGCCCACTACGTTGACGAACACGTCCTGGTCGCCGACCAGCACGCCGCCATGCCGGTGCAGGACCGCGAGCAGCATCGCCAGGCGATTCTGTTCCAGGCCCACCGCCACGCGACGCGGGTTGGACAGCGGCGAGCTGTCGACCAGGGCCTGCACCTCCACCAGCAGCGGCCGGGTGCCCTCGCGCGTCACCATCACGCAGCTGCCCGGTTGGTGCGTGCTGCCGCCGGAGAGGAAGATCGCCGACGGGTTGGCCACTTCCTTCAGGCCCTTCTCGCCCATCGCGAACACGCCCAGCTCGTTGACCGCGCCGAAGCGGTTCTTGAACGCGCGCAGGATGCGGAAGCGGCTGCCGCCGTCGCCCTCGAAATACAGCACCGCGTCCACCATGTGTTCGAGCACGCGCGGGCCGGCGATGCCGCCTTCCTTGGTGACGTGGCCGACCAGGAACACGGCCGTGCCGGTTTCCTTGGCGTAGCGCACCAGCCGCGCCGCGCTCTCGCGTACCTGGCTGACCGAGCCGGGCGCTGCGGTGAGCGATTCGCTCCACAGCGTCTGCACCGAATCGGCGACGATCAGCCTGGGCCGCGCCACGCTGGCGTGCTGCAGGATTTGTTCGATGCCGGTTTCCGACAGCGCGTTGAGGCCCTCCAGCGGCAGGTCCAGGCGCACCGCGCGGCCGGCCACCTGGGCCAGCGATTCCTCGCCGGTGACGTAGAGCACCGGCAGCTGGGCCGCCATCTTGGCCAGTGCCTGCAACAGCAAGGTGGACTTGCCGATGCCCGGATCGCCGCCCACCAACACCACCGCGCCCTCGACCAGGCCACCGCCCAGCACGCGGTCGAACTCACCGATGCCGGTGGACACGCGCGCATGCTCGCTGTGCTGCACGTCCTTGAGCGCGGTGATCTTGGGTGGCTCGACCGCGCCGGCCCAACCGCTGCGCCGCGAAGGGGCGGCCGCCTTGGTCGACGCTGCGCTTTCGAGCACGATCTCGCTGAGCGTGTTCCAGGCGCCGCATTCGCCGCACTGGCCCTGCCACTTGGTGTATTCGGCACCACACTCGGTGCAGACGTAGGCGATCTTCGCCTTGGCCATGATGGGTATCCGCTGGGAAGGACGACAGGATAGCCGGGCACGTCTCAACAGGCGCGACGGCGCGGCGCGCGGCGCACCCGCTTGGCGCGCCTGCCCACACCGGCAGAGATGGCGTCAGCCGCGGCCCGACACGCCTTCGAGCCATGCACGGGCCTGGCCACGGGAGGCCAACCGATGCACCACCCACTGGTCGCGGCCTTGCGCGAGCAAACGCATCACCGCCGGTCGCGACCGGCTGCGGTATCGCCATGCAAAGACCAGGAAGGCCCGGTCCAGTTTTTCGGGGCACGCGGCGGCCATGTCCGCGCGCACCCTTCCGCGCTCGGTCCATGCCCGCCGCAATAGGCCCCACATGCATTGCCAGCGCGGCAGGTCGAGGAACACGACCGTGTCGCAGGCCGCCAGCCGCTGCGCCAGAGTGCGCGAGTAGTTGCCGTCCATGATCCAGGCCGGGCGCGCCAGCAATGCGGCCAGGCGCGACGCCCATTCGGCTGGCGTGGGTTCCACCCACCCGGCCGACCAGTAATGCGCATCCAGGTGGATCACCGGCAGCCCAAGCCGCTCGCCCAGCTGGCGCGCGAAGTGGCTCTTGCCGGCGCCGGGCGGGCCGATCACCAGGATGCGCTGCAAGGGGGCCGCCTTCATCGTCGCGCTGCCCGCCGGCGGGAAACGGAGGTGGCGATCAGCCACTGCGCGGCATAGTACGTCGCCAGCACGCCCGCTGTGGCCCCGGGCAGCGGACCGGCGAAACGATCCCAGGCCAGCAGCGAATCGCTCGCCACGAACAGCACCGCGCCGAGCGCCGCGCGCCGCGCCTGTGTGCCGTCTTCCGGGGGACGCCAGCCGCGGGCAAGCGCCAGCGCGGCCATCGCCGTCAGCACTGCCGTATACGCAATGACCGGCCCCTGCAGCGCCACCGGCAGGTGGGGCCGCAGCGCGGCGAGATTGGCCATTGCGTAGGCGACCAGTACGGGCGCGGTGAGTGCCAATGCCCTCGCCCGCACGCCACGGGCGAACGCCAGGATGTAGGCCAGATGCGCGAGCAGGAACGCCGCCAGACCGGCGACGAAGGCATCCACCGGCAACATCAGGCAGATGTCGCCGACCAGCGAGAACAGCAGGCCGACCCGCACCCATCGTCGATACGCGCCCGGCGCCGCCGCCGTGGCGCGCAGGAGGATCAGCACGGTCGCCGCGGGCTTGCACAGGTAGTGCAGCCAGCGCAGGCCCTCGACGCTGGCGCCGGCGATCGCGCCGGCCGCCAGCAATACCAGCAGCGGAACCCACCATGCCGCGACGCGATGGCGGGTTCCGGTCGACATCAGCGCGCCTTGTACAACTCGGCCAGGCGATCCGGCTTGCCGGCGATGCGCTCCAGGTTCGGATACAGCAAGCCGCCGTGGTAGTCGATATGTACGGTGTCGTAGCGGTCGGACTGCTTGACCAGCAGCTCGATCGGCGCCTTGTCCGTCTTCGCCGCCGTCACCGCGTCCTTCAGGCCATCGTTGCTGTACTCGCGCCCGTTGACGGCGACGATCGTCATGCCCGGCGCCAGGCCGGCGTTGAATGCCGGGCCATCCCACAGCACGTCGGCGAGCACGCCCTGCCCGTTCGTCGCCAGGCCCAGCGAGTAGGTCAGGTTGGCGCCCTTGCTGCGGGCCTCCAGGACCTTGAATGCATCGTTGGGCTTGTCGTTGTACACCAGCTTCCAGCCGGCGGCCTCGATGCCGCCCACCAGCGGCCCGTGGCCCTCGATGCGGGTCTTCAGGAAAGCCGCCCAGTCATACGGCGCGATGCCGTTGAGCGTGGCGACGATGTCCTCGACGGTATAGGGGTTGACCTTCCAATCGCCGTTGTTCATGCCGAAGAACGCGTGCGCGAAGTCGTCGATCGAACGCTTGTTGCCGCTGAGCTCGCGCAGCTTGTTGTCCACCTCCAGCCACACCATCTGGCCGCCGGAGTAGTAGTCCTCGCTCATCTGGTAGTTGCGGAACGCCAGCGGCCGGCGCTCGGCGATGGTGGGGTCGTTGGTGGTATCCAGGATCGTGCGCCAGGCCAGGCCGGGGCGGCCCCGGTCATAGGTGGCGGCGACGTTGGCGAGCATGTCGCGCGCCTGGTCCTGGGTCCACAGGCCCGAGCGCGCGGCCACGACCTGGCCGAAGAACTGGGTCTGGCCCTCATACAGCCACAGCAGGCTGTCGCCCATCGGCACGTTGAAGTTCGGCGTGGCCAGGTCGGCGCCACGGCGGTACTTGCCGTTCCAGGAATGGTTGAACTCGTGCGAGAGCAGGTCGCGCATCCACCAGCTCTTGTCCCAATCGGTGAAGTAGCCGACGGGGCCGCTGTTCTCGCTGGAGCGGTGGTGTTCCAGCCCGATGCCGCCGAGCTTGTCGGTGAGCGCCAGCAGGAACTCGTAGTGGTCGAAGTGGCGCGCGCCGTACAGCTTGTCCATCTGGGCGACGAGCTGCTGGTGGATCTTGACCTGCGCGGCGCTGGGCTTGAGGTACTTGGCATCGTCGGCGAAGACGTTCAACGCGACCGGCTGCTTGCCTTCGGCCAGCACGACGCGCTGGTAGTACTTGCCGGCGAACAGCGGGGAGTCGACGAGGTCGTCGTAGTCGATTGGCTTGAAAGTGACCTTGTCGCCGACGCGGCTTTCGGTTTCCAGCGCGGTGGCGAAATCCCAGCCCTTGGGCAGGGTGACGCTGGCCTGGGCCTTGATGTTGCGGGCGAAGTAACCGGCCGGGTACAGCGAATTGCTGTTCCACTGCAGGTTGAGCATCTCCGGGGTCATGACCACGCGGCCCTGGCCGGTGCCTTGCGAGGACAGGAACTGGAACTCGGCGCTGATCTGGGTGACGCCCTCGGGCACGTCCACCTGGAAGGCATAGACGTCGTACTTGTCGCGCGTCCAGGGCAGCACCCGGCCGTCGGCGGACTTCACCACCAGGCCGGCGAGCTTGTCGATGGTGCCGCTCGGGGAGTGGTGCCCGGGAATCCACTGCGGATACAGCAGCGTCATGCGGCCGGCGGTGGCGGGCATGGTGGTGCGCACGCGGAAGATGCGGCGTTCGATATCGGTCGCATCGACATCGATGCGCAGCAGGCCCTCATAGGGGATGTCGCGCGGCGGGGCGGTCTGGGCCAGCGCGTTGGCGGCGGGAAGGGACATCGCGGCCAACAGCGGCAACGACAGCACGGCGCGGATCTTCATGAGGCTCCTGGCGGGATAAGGGCGGTGGGGCGAACCGCCGATGCTACGCCTGGGGGTTGGGGGGCTTGTATGCCATTGGTCATGGCGGGGTTTTGCTGGGTTTGGTGGCGTGGGGTGTGTCGGGGGTGTGGGTGGCTTTGGGTTCTGGGGGCAGTGCTGGTTCGGCGGCCTTCGATGTGGGTCGGCTGTTCGGGGTGTCGTGCACGGCCCGCGGGACGGGAACCCTTTCGGGACACGCCGTGAATCCATCCATGGAGGCTCGTAGGCGACATCCATGTCGCCTACGGTCCCGAAAGGGTTCCCGTCCCGCAGGCCCGATAGATCCCCACGATCGGGCGGCAAAAGCCAGGGCGATGCGCGCGCCCACTGCGCTACTTGCTGCCGCGTACCGTTTCTTTTTTGCTGCTTCTGCTCCACCTGTAGGAGCCTCAGCCGCCAGCGGAGACGCGCGGCCATTCGAGGCATGAAGAAGGCAGGAGCCAGGCTTTGCTTTCTCCATCAAGCCTCGAAAAAAACAAAGGCCGCCCGAAGGCGGCCCCTGCAAGGGAAGGAAACCCCAACCCTCAAGGCATCATGTTGATGTTCATGTTATGCATCACCCACAACGAGCCCACCACTACGATGCCGATGATCAGCACCGAGAACAGGCCCACCTGCACGTTCGAACGCTGTTCCGGCGAACGGTCCATGTGCAGGAAGTAGACGATGTGCACCAGCATCTGCACCGCCGCCATGATCGAGATGATCGCCACCGTCACGCCGCGCGAGAAGGTGTGGTTCATCACGATCGCGAACGGGATCACGGTCAGCACGACCGCCATCACGAAGCCGATCAGGTAGGACTTCACCCCACCGCCATGGCTGGCGTGGGCGTCGGAGTGGTTGTCATGGCCGGCCATTACAGCGCTCCCAGCAGATAGACGATGGTGAAGACACCGATCCAGATGATGTCCAGGAAGTGCCAGAACAGGCTCAGGCACGCCAGGCGCGTGGTGTTGCGCGGGGTCAGGCCGTTCTTGGCGATCTGGATCACCAGCACCAGCATCCACAGCAGGCCGGACGTCACGTGCAAGCCGTGCGTGCCGACCAGGGTGAAGAACGCCGACAGGAACGCGCTGCGGCCCGGGCCGGCGCCTTCATGGATCAGGTGGTTGAACTCGTACAGCTCCATCGCCAGGAAGCCCAGGCCGAACAGCGCCGTGACCCCCAGCCAGGTGTACAGGCCGGTCATGTTGCGCTTGCCCGCCGAGATCATGGCGAAGCCGAACGTCAGGCTGCTGAACAACAGCAGGAAGGTCTCCACCAGCACGAAGCGCAGGTCGAACAGCTCCTTGGCCGTCGGGCCATCGACCGTTGCGCCAGCCAGCACCGCATAGGTGGCGAACAGGCCAGCGAAGATGAGGCAGTCGCTCATCAGGTACACCCAGAAGCCAAGCAGCGTGTTGCCGCCGGCGTCGTGGTGCCCGTGGTCGTGGTCGTGCTCGTGGCCGCCCGGATGGGCGGCGTGGTTGTCGAGGGTAGTAGCCGTGGACATGCTCAGACCGCCTTGTTTGCCTGCGCCCGGTCAAGCTGGGCGAAACGCTCGTTTTCGATGCGCTCCACTTCCGCTGCCGGCACGTAGTAGTCGATGTCGTTGTCGAAGGTGCGCGCAATGAAGCTGCCGATCATGCCGACCAGCCCCACCACCGCCAGCCACCAGATGTGCCAGGTCAGGGCGAAGCCCAGCACGATGCTGAAGGCGCCGATCCAGAAGCCGGCCGAGGTGTTGCGCGGCATGTGGATGTCTTCGTACTTGGTCGGACGCACCCAGCCCTTGCCCTGCTGCTTGTCTTCCCAGAACTGGTCGCGGTCATCGACATGCGGCAGGTGGGCGAAGTTGTAGAACGGCGGCGGCGAGGAGGTGGCCCATTCCAGCGTGCGGCCATCCCACGGGTCGCCGGTGTGGTCCATGTTCTCCTTGCGCTTCCACACGCTGTAGACCAGCTGCAGCAGGTTCAGCGCGATGCCGCAGGCGATGATCGCCGCACCGGCGGCGGCCACCAGCAGCCACGGGCCCCACTCGGGGTGGTTGTAGGTGTTCAGGCGACGGGTCATGCCCATGAAGCCCAGCACGTACAGCGGCATGAAGGCCACGAAGAAGCCGATGATCCAGCACCAGAACGAGGCCTTGCCGATCTTCTCGTTGAGCTTGAAGCCGAACGCCTTCGGGAACCAGTACGTCAGGCCCGCCAGGTAACCGAACACCACGCCGCCGATGATCACGTTGTGGAAGTGCGCGATCAGGAACAGGCTGTTGTGCAGCACGAAGTCCACCGCCGGGATGGCCAGCATCACGCCGGTCATGCCGCCGATCACGAAGGTGATGATGAAGCCCAGCATCCACAGGATCGGCGAGGTGACGTGCACGCGCCCGCGGAACATGGTGAACAGCCAGTTGAAGATCTTCACGCCCGTCGGGATCGAGATGATCATCGTCGTGATGCCGAAGAAGGCATTGACGTTGGCGCCCGAGCCCATCGTGAAGAAGTGGTGCAGCCACACGATGAAGGACAGCACGCCGATGCACGCGGTGGCGTAGACCATCGAGGTGTAGCCGAACAGCCGCTTGCGGCAGAACGTGGCCACGATCTCCGAGTAGATGCCGAACGCCGGCAGGATCAGGATGTAGACCTCCGGGTGGCCCCAGATCCAGATCAGATTGACGTACATCATGGCGTTGCCGCCACCGTCATTGGTGAAGAAGTGCGTGCCCAGGTAACGGTCCGCACCCAGCAGCGCGAGCGCCACGGTGAGGATCGGGAACGCGGCGATGATCAGGATGTTGGTGATCAGCGCGGTCCAGGTGAAGATCGGCATGCGCATCAGGGTCATGCCCGGCGCGCGCATGCGCATGATCGTCACGAAGAAGTTGATGCCGGTGAGCAATGTGCCCAGGCCGGATATCTGCAACGCCCAGATGTAGTAGTCCACGCCGACGCCTGGACTGTATTCCAGCCCCGACAGCGGCGGATAGGCCAGCCAGCCGGTCTGCGCGAACTCACCCACGCCCAGCGAGATGTTGATCAGCGCCACGCCCGCCACGAACAGCCAGAAGCTGAGCGAGTTGAGGAACGGGAACGCCACGTCGCGCGCGCCGATCTGCAGCGGCACCACGAGGTTGATCAGGCCGGTCATGAACGGCATGGCCATGAAGAAGATCATGATCACGCCGTGCGCGGTGAAGATCTGGTCGTAGTGGTGCGGGGGCAGCACGCCCTCGCCGCCGCCGGCGGCCAGCGCCTGCTGGGTGCGCATCATCGCCGCGTCGGCGAAGCCGCGCAGCAGCATGACCAGCGCCACGATGATGTACATCACGCCGATCTTCTTGTGGTCCACCGAGGTGAACCACTCGCGCCAGAGATAACCCCAGAGCTTGAACTTGGTGAGCGCGGCCACGATGACCAGGCCGAGCAGCGCGGCGCCACCCAGGGCGACCATGATGATCGGCTCGTGGTACGGAACCGCCTCGAGCGTAAGTTTGCCTAGCATCAGTTGTCTCCGGAGGTGCACATGGCGACCGGCTCGGCGCCAGTGGCCTGATGGTCATGGCCCTCGCCGTGACCACCCATCATGTGTTTGTCGAGCAGGGACTTGAACAGACCATCCTGCACCGACGCGAAGTAGGTGACCGGGTACTGCTCCTTGTCGTTGCGGTTGGCCGCCAGCGCCTGGAACGCGGCGTCGTCCATCTTCTGCGGCGCGGCCTTCACCTTCTGCAGCCAGGCTTCGTAGCCGGCGTTGTCGGTGGCGTGCACGGCGAAGCCCATCTTCGAGAAGCCGTGGCCGCTGTAGTTGGCCGAGATGCCGAAGTACTCGCCCGGCTCGTTGGCGATCAGGTGCACCTTGGTCTGCATGCCGGCCATCGCGTAGATCTGCGTGCCCAGGTGCGGGATGAAGAAGGAGTTCATCACCGTATCGGAGGTGATGCGGAAATTGAGCGGGGTATCCACCGGGACGGTGATCTCGTTGACCGTCGCCACGCCCTCTTCCGGATAGATGAACAGCCACTTCCAGTCCATCGAGACCGCCTCGATCACCACCGGCTTGACCTCCGACTGCAGCGGCCGGTACGGATCCAGCGCATGCGAGGAGCGCCAGGTCAGCACCGCCAGCACCAGGATGATCAGGCATGGGATGGACCACACCACCACCTCGATGGCGGTCGAGTGCGACCACTCCGGCTCGTAGCGGGCTTTGGTGTTGGAAGCGCGGTACTTCCAGGCGAAGGCGATCGTCATCACGATCACGGGGATCACGACCAGCAGCATCAGCACCACGGAGGTGATCAGCAGGGTCTTCTCGTCCTGGCCGATCTGACCCTTGGGGTCGAGAATGGCCGACTGGCAACCCGCCAGCAGCGCCATGGACAGCAGCGCCAGACTGGGCCGCAGCGCGCGCCCGAGGGTTTTCAACGGAATCATCGGTAGATCCAATTGCGAGGGGGCGCCAACCTTCGCCACCGCCCGAAGCATTGCGGGCCCGAACGCGGTGGACGCTTCGGACCTGAACAGGAGGGGGCGCAAGTTAGCCCCGCAATTTTAAGCCTAACGACGTGTTCACGAAAGGCGGCTGGGCAATGATCCGGCGCAAATCGGCGCGCACGCGTGTGCGACACGTTGTCGCACAGTGCGCGCACCCGATCGCACCACGCGGAATAGCTTGGTGTCGTGCCGGGACTGATTCGCCCTGGTGGTGGTCACTCGCCGGTAGTGGCCGCGGGTGCATGAGGAACGGTTGGAGGCCGGCACGACACGCGCGGAACCGCTTAAGCCTTCGGTCCGATGATCTTCGGTGCGGCGGGCCCCACCCCGCCGAAGCCAGTCCCAACCAAAACAAAAGCCCGCTTGCGGGGGCCTTTGGACGTGCTGGTGCCGGAAACCGGAGTCGAACCTGCGACCTACGCATTACGAACCCACCTGGGTACCCCAGCCCTGCCCCGGCAACGCCGGGCCAGCCCGGGCCACGCCGACGAGCGCCCGGAAGCGGGCAGGACCATGCCAAGCAGCGCGGTGTGCCGGGCGCAGACGAGCAACAACGCGACACCCATGCACCAGGCGAGACCAGCGGTGAAGTCGTGGCAGCGCAGGGGGAGGCCGAGGGCCGGGAGGTAGATGGCTGCGGCAAGGAGTGCGACGACGACGGCCAGACCGCGCAGCTGGTTGCTGCGCGAGAGAAATGCGGTCACTGCGGGGAGTCGCCTATGAAGCTTTACGTGCCCCTAGGCCGCAGATACACCCGTAAGACAGGCCCGGCAAGACACCACTATATTCCCTAGCCAGATAAAACTCAGCTCACCAATAATTCGATGAGATCTTGCCTAACTAAAATTAAAATCACGAAAACCCACAGCTATTCTCGTCGCTACGTAAAATTAGTCACACGCTCGACGCCACTTATCGACAAATTCAGATCACCCCTCTTCCATGCTCTACTTTTCGTAATAACAAAGTAAGGCCATCCGATCATGACTCATCTCAAGAAACCCGGGCGGAATCCTGATCGAGCCCAAAGAATCCGACAGCGCACCGCGATCGCCGGCAGATCAATCCTCGTTACTGCGGAGTGAAGTCTCCAGCGCCGATCACGCGTTCCACGCGCTCAGCTATTGCTTTGGGATCAATATCGCCCGCCCGGTTTACCAGCACCACCGTTGTGCGATGCCTTGGCGCATCATGACGCAGGTACGAGGTGAAGCCTGCAGTGCCTCCACCGTGGCCCACGATGCCTCGCGCGGCGTCAATGACTTCCCAGCCAGCACTCCAGCCGGCGGTCCCACCGCCTCGCAGCGGTGTATCTGCCCACATCGTGGACAGGCTTTGTGTAGGAAGGATTCGGCCACTTTGCAGACCCATCGCAAGACGCTCCATGTCGCGTAGGCTGGCCAGCAGACTGCCAGCCGCCCAAGCAGACCCCGCCCCTATTGGTTGCGGCCGCAGCCAGTGTCCATCCAAGAAAAGATGACCCTCAGCCAAAGCCCGTGCATCGAGTTCCGTGTGCGGTCCGGCGTCTTGCATACCCAGCGGTGACAAAAGCCGCCTGTCAAGACACTCCCAGTACGGCACACCAGTGACACTTTCGATGGCCAGCCCAATCAGGATGTAGTTAGTGTTGGAGTAAGCGTGTTGCGTCCCAGGCGCGAAGTTCAGCGGGCGATCCTTCACCATCGCCAGCAGCGTGCGCGGCTTCGGGCTCGTAGGCATTAAGCCGATGAAGTTTCCAGCATCCAAGTAATTCGCAATGCCTGAGGTATGGCTGAGCAGCTGGAGCAGCGTCACGGATTGCCATGTCAGCGGAAGATCACCTACGTAGCGTGAAATAGGTGCATCCAGCAAAAGTAGGCCTTCATCGCGAAGCTGGAAGACCAGCATCGCCGTGAGTGCCTTGGTGACCGAACCAAGTTCGAATACTGTTCTTTCGTCTACCGCCAGCCGACGTGCTGTATCGGCGTAGCCAGCTGCAGCACGGGCGATCACTACCTCACGCTCGACGACTACGGCGGCGATACCAGGTTGTCGTTCCGCCAGCAGAGCGTCCCTCAGTAACGCATTAGCGCCGACAACTTGCGCGGCCCAGACGGGGCGACTCATCAGTGGTGCGGCGCCCAGCGCTAGAAGGCCGGCCAAGCAACGCCGCCGGGAGAACCTATAGGGTGAGGTATTCGGCATCTGTTCTCGCTTCGATGTCTGAGGCCTAATTCGCGTCTGCCACTTCAACATAAAGAGTATCTAGTGCTACTCGGATCAAATGACATGTCTCGTGAGACAGCCAAGTTCGCCCAAGGCTCGAATTGGTCGTCAAGCAGCGTCTTGAGGAGCGTGCAGCTTTGGGGCTTCGACCTCGCGAGCGCCGGCAGGCCAGACTGAACATATTCAGCAACAGCCAGCTTGGCGTGTTCGCGGGCCTGCTCCAAGCTCACGCGGTCGACGACCCCAACGCCCTGCGCTTGCCATGCGCCCAGGTGACGATCCAAGCCTTGTGCCCTGAGGGCTGCACGCGCAGTAGTAGGCCACGCACCTGCGCGTCCCTGAGCTCATAGGGGCGATCCCTGGGTTCGCTGCTGGCGACGATGCGCTTAGTGAGGACGGTTGTCATTGGATTGGGGCTTAAGGTCGTAAGTGGCGTTGAAGCCAACTTAGGGCGGCCTGCAATCCAATGCCAAGCCAAGGATCATCCGCATCCAAATCGCGGGCTACGGAACCCCTTGAAAACAAAAGCCCGCTTGCGCGGGCCTTTGGACGTGCTGGTGCCGGAAACAGGAGTCGAACCTGCGACCTACGCATTACGAATGCGCCGCTCTACCAACTGAGCTATTCCGGCCGAGCCGTGAATTCTAGGGTTTGCCATAGCGTCCGGTCAATTCGCCAGCCGCGCGGACTTCGGGGCCCATCGCCGCGACGCATCCCCTCGCCCTCCACGCCAGCCCTGTCGATTCCCCGCCTGCCCCATCGTCGCTTTCCCGAGCCGCCAGATCCGCGGCACCCCCGGGAGAAACCGCATGCGCGTCATGGTGTTCGCCAAAGCGATCGAAAATCTCGACATGAGCACGCCGGCCGCGGCGGAAGCATTCGCCGCCATGGACCGGTTCACTGAGGAACTCGTCCAGGCCGGGGTCCTGGTGGCGGCCGCCGGCCTCAAGAACGGCCCGCTCGCCAAGCGCATCACCTTCGAGGGCGGGCGATGCACCGTCATCGACGGCCCGTTCGCCGAGACCCGCGAGCTAATCGCCGGGTTTTCGATCTGGCAGGTGAAGGACATCGACGAGGCCCTGGCCTGGGCGCGGCGTTCGCCCCAGCCCCTGCCCGGCGCGAGCGAGCTGGAAATCCGCCCGTTCTTCGAGGCCGAGGACCTGGCCGGTTTCCTCACCCCCGAGGAGCTGGCCGCACCGCCCCATGAAGGGCTGCGCGGCCAGCTCGGCGTGGCCTGACCTCTCAGGGCGAAGGCCGGATGCTCAGCGCCACGGCCTCGGTGTAGGAGATGCGCAGCAGGTCGCCCCGGCTCACGCCAGGCAGCTTCGCGCGCAGGTCCTCGCGCTCCACCGCGATGATCTGGGTATTGCCGCGCGGGCCCTTGAGCGCGATGGTGTGCGCCACCGGGTCCACCGCGACGACCTCGGTCACCACGCTGACCGTGCGGGCCATCGAGCCACCCGGCCGGCTGCCGGGCGCGGCCATCGAAGCGCCTTGCGAGGCGCTCACGCCCACCGGCGCGCTGCCGGCCGGCTGCAGCTCCAATGCCACGGCTTCCTCGTAATCCAGCGCCACCCGGTCGCCGACCCGCAGCTGGTCGAAATTGCGCACCGCATCGCTGGCCACCACATCCAGCACGGCGCCGTCGCGCCCGGTGATGGTGACGGTCCGGCTGGCCTTGTCGACCGCCGCGACCGTGCCCTCCAGCGTCACGCTGGCCACCCCGGCGGTGTAGGGGCCGGGGTTCGCTGCCTTCGGCGCCGCCCGCGACGCCGAAGGCGAGCTGGCGCAGCCCGCCACCGCCAATGCGACCGCCACGGCCAGGAAGGATGAGGACAAACGGAATGCGCGCATGGTGGTCTCCTGAACCCGGAAAGGGATACAGGCGTATTGCAACAGCACGGGCGCCACCGCGCGCCCGTGCAACTACTGGGAAGTCCCCAGAAAATCTACTGGCGCGCGCGGGGCGAAGGTCAGTCGCCGGCTTCGCGCAGGAAACGCGCAAGCGCCGCGCGCACCCGGGGGGTCATCCGCACCCCGTGGCCATTCATGCCCTTGCGCACCTCGTGCAGCAGTTCGGCCTCGTCCTGGGTGAGCCGCTCGCAGGCATACATTTGGTCGCAGATCCGCAGCAGCTCGGGCATGTACTCGCCCATCGCCAGCCGGAAGAACTCGACCTCGTCCACCTCCAGCGCGCGCGCCATCTGCGGGATGCGCGCCAGCGGCATCTTGGTCTGCCCTTGCTTGATCATGGACAGCACGCTGGACCGGGGAAAACCGGCCTCGGCGGAAATTTCCAGCTGGGTCTTGCCGCTTCTTTCGATGGCGGCCGCGATGAACGCCGCAACCTTGCTCGTGCCGATTTCGGACATCAAATCCCCGCATACAGCGCCCTGGAAAACTATACCATCGACGTTCATCACAACACGCGCCACGGGCCTTGCCGCCTCCCTGGCGGTGATGCAACATGCCACGGCACTGTTGTTAGCGCTCCCAAGCTCATGGCACTCCCTGATTCCCCGTCTCCCAACATCCTGGGCACGTTCGCCCGCGCGCATGGCTTCACCCACGGGGAGGAAGTCAGCTGGCTGGCCGCCGCCACGTTACTGGAGCACCTGCGCATCGACCGCCACGTGGATCTGGGCGAGCGCGAATCGTACCTGGGCACGCACCCGCAGCTGGGCAGCATCGCGTTGCTGATGTCCAGCATCACCGCGTGCTGGGTCTTCGCCTACGAGGAACTCGGCGCCCGGCTGCGGCCGTATCGGGAAGCAGCCGGGGAGTGCCTTAAGTCGTGATGGATTAATCAGTCAGTGCTGAATAAACTTTCAGTCACCACTGACATTTCGGTTTTCGATGAAGCGCACCTGTGAGTTGTGCCGCAACTTCTGTTCCCGACTCCTGGAATTGCGTCTTCGCGAAGATGGTCCCCTGCTCGGCATGATCGGCCCGTGCTGCCTGCAAAGGGCCGCCGATCGCCTGAAGGTCCTTGGCGAGCGACATCCGGATCGACTGCAAGGCACGATGTGCATGGCCGAATTCCGCGAACTCACCCGCCCGATGCGCCCGCGCTCGCAGCGGCCGTTCGGCAGGCCGCGGCGCGAGGAATCCTGAGCGCGACGCGTTCGGCGATGGGCGAGGCCCGAACGAAAACGCCCCGGTCTCGGCCGGGGCGTGCGCAAGCGGGACAGGCAATGGCCCGGATCAGCTGACCAGCTGCAGCCGAAGTTCCTTGGGCAGCGCGAACACCATCGACTCCGGCTCGCCCGCCAGTTCGGACACGTTGCCCGCGCCCAGCTCGCGCAGCCGCGCGATCACGCCGTCCACCAGCACCTGCGGCGCGGACGCACCGGCGCTCAGGCCGATGCGCTGCTTGCCGGCGACCCACGCCGGGTCGATCTCGTCGGCGTCGTCGATAAGGTAGGACTCCACGCCCTCGCGCCGCGCCAGTTCGCTGAGGCGGTTGGAATTGGAGCTGTTCGGCGAACCGACCACCAGCACCAGGTCGCACTCGCGCGCGAGGTCGCGCACGGCATCCTGGCGGTTCTGCGTGGCGTAGCAGATGTCGTCGTTCTTCGGGCCCTGCATCGCCGGATAGCGATGCCGCAGCGCCTCGATGATGCCGCGGGTGTCGTCCACCGACAGCGTGGTCTGGGTGGTGTAAGCCAGGTTCTCGGGCTGGGCGATGTCCAGCTTCGCCACGTCGTCGATGTCCTCGACGAGATAGATGCGTCCCTGCCCCGCCTCGCGGTTCCACTGGCCCATCGTGCCCTCGACCTCGGGGTGGCCGGCATGGCCGATCAGCACGACATCGCGGCCGGCACGGCAATGCCGCGCCACTTCCAGGTGGACCTTGGTCACCAGCGGGCAGGTGGCGTCGAACACCTTCAGCGCGCGGCGCTCGGCTTCGCGGCGCACTGCCTGCGACACGCCATGGGCGCTGAAAATCACCGTGGCGCCGTCCGGCACCTCGTCCAGTTCCTCGACGAAGATCGCGCCGCGCTGCTTGAGGTCGTCGACCACGAAGCGGTTGTGCACGACCTCGTGGCGCACGTAGATCGGCGCGCCCAGCGTCTCGATGGCGCGCTTGACGATCTCGATCGCGCGGTCGACGCCGGCACAGAAACCGCGGGGATTGGCGAGCAGGACTTCCATGCGTCGATTATCCCGCTTTTTGCTTCGACTTGCCGTCCAGGATCCCGAACAGGGCAATGCCGACCGCCCCCACGACGATCGCCGAGTCGGCCACGTTGAAGGCCGGCCAGATGTGGTCGCCGACGTACCACAGGATGAAATCGACCACGTGGCCATGGATCTGGCGGTCGATCACGTTGCCGATGGCCCCGCCGATCACCAGCGCGAACGGCAGCGCCGAGCGCCAGTCCGCGCGCGCGGTGCGCGAAAGCCAGAACGCCATCAGCGCGCTGATGCCCACCGCCAGCGCGGTGAACAGCCAGATCTGCCAGCCGCCGGCGTCGCTGAGGAAGCTGAACGCCGCGCCGGTGTTGTAGGTGCGGCACCAGTCCCAGAAACCTGGAATGACCGGGATGCGCACGCAGCGACCGGTTACCGCATCGACATCGGGCAGGCTGTTCAGCACCCAGGCCTTGCTGAGCTGGTCCAGGCCGATCACCACTGCCGAGAGCAGCAGCCAGATCAACGCGTTGGGTTTGGGACGAGGGGTCATTCGGTGTGCTCTACGGAGGCGGAGACGGTGCCCCGGCGCGAGGCACCGGGGCGGCGGGGCACGGCGGCCCTTCCAGGGATCAGAACCAGCGGCGGTCTTCGCCCGGGCCCTCGACATTGCTGGCGCAGCGACCGCACAGCTCGGGGTGGCGCGAATCCACGCCGACATCGGCACGGTGGTGCCAGCAGCGCACGCACTTGGTCTTGGTGGTCGGCGCGGCACTGACATAGATGTCGTCGGTGCTGGCCGGGGTCACGCTGACGTCGCCGCTGATGAAGAAAAAGCGCAGTTCGTCAGCCAGCGGTTGCCAGCGCGCGGCACTGACCGCATCGGCCGCCACGGTGATCTCCGCTTCCAGCGCCGCGCCGATAGCACCGTTCGCGCGCATCGGCTCGAGCACCTTGGCGACCTGCTCGCGCAGCGCCAGCAGCTTGTCGAAGTCGGCCGCGTTGAGCGGCGCGTCCACCGGCAACGGCGCCAGGCCGTCGTACCAGGTCGCGAACAGCACATTCGCTTCGCGCTGGCCCGGCAGGTAGCCCCACAACTCGTCGGCGGTGAAGCTGAGCACCGGCGCGATCCAGCGCACGAACGCCTCGGCGATATGGAACATCGCCGTCTGCGCCGAACGCCGGCCGCGCGAATCCTCGCCCATCGTGTACAGGCGGTCCTTGGTGACGTCCAGGTACAGCGAGCCGAGGTCGACGCTGCAGAAGTTCAGCAGCGCCTGCACGATGGCGGCGAAGTCGTAGCGCTCGTAGGCGGCCTTGATCTGCTCCTGCAGCTCGTGGGCGCGGTGCACGATCCAGCGGTCCAGCGCGACCATCTCCGCCAGCGGCACCGTGTGCGCCGCGGGATCGAAACCGTGCAGGTTGCCGAGCAGGAAGCGCGCGGTGTTGCGCAGGCGACGGTACGCGTCGGCATTGCGCTTGAGGATCTCCTGCGACAGCGACATCTCGTTGCTGTAGTCGGCCGAGGCGATCCACAGGCGCAGGATGTCGGCGCCCAGCGTCTTCATGATGTCCTGCGGCTCGATGCCGTTGCCCAGCGACTTGGACATCTTACGGCCGTGCTCGTCCACGGTGAACCCGTGGGTCAGGCACTGCCGGTAGGGCGCGGTGCGCTCCAGCGCCACGCCGGTGAGCAGCGAGGACTGGAACCAGCCGCGGTGCTGGTCCGAGCCTTCCAGGTACAGGTCGGCCGGCCACGGCAGGCCGCGCTCGCGCAGCACCGCCTCGTGGGTAACGCCCGAATCGAACCACACGTCGAGGATGTCGGTGATCTTGTCGTACTGCGCGGCTTCCTCGCCGAGCAGCTCGGCGGCGTCCAGCGAGTACCACACGTCCACGCCGCCCTGCTCCACGCGGTCGGCCACCTGGCGCATCAGCTCGGTGCTGCGCGGATGCGGCTCGCCGGTTTCGCGGTGCACGAACAGGGCGATCGGCACGCCCCAGGTGCGCTGGCGCGAGATCGTCCAGTCCGGGCGGCCCTCGACCATGCCGGCGATGCGCGCCTGGCCCCAGCCGGGATACCAGGTCACCTGCTCGATCGCCTTGAGCGCGTCCGCGCGCAGGTTCGCCTGGTCCATCGAGATGAACCACTGCGGCGTGGCGCGGAAGGCGATGGGCGTCTTGTGGCGCCAGCAGTGCGGGTAGCTGTGGGTGAGCTTGAAGGTCGCCAGCAGCGTGCCGTTGGCGCGCAGCGCCTCGACGATCACGTCGTTGGCCTTCCAGATATGCAGGCCGGCCAGCACGATGTCGCCGAACGGCGGCGTCGAGGGCAGGTAGACGCCGCGGCCATCGACCGGGTTGATCTGCGCGGCGCTGTAGCGGTCCAGCAGGCCGTACTGCTTGGAGACCTGATAGTCCTCCTGGCCGTGGCCCGGTGCGGTGTGCACGGCGCCGGTGCCGTCCTCGGCCGAGACGTGGTCGCCCAGCAGCAGCGGGATATCGCGCTCGGCATAGAACGGATGCGCCAGCAGCAGCCCTTCCAGCGCCTGGCCCGCCACGCGGCCGTGCACCACCGGCTCGCCGGCCACGCCGTAGCGCGCCAGCGCCTTGCCGACCAGCGCATCGGCCAACACCAGCCAGCGCGGCTGGCCGTCGTGCGCCGGGCCTTCGACCAGCGCGTACTCCAGCGCCGGCCCGATGCTCACCGCCAGCGACGCCGGCAGCGTCCACGGGGTGGTGGTCCAGATCGGCACGGCGACCTCGACGCCTTCCGGCAGCTGCACGCCGAAGCGCGCGGCCAGCGCCTGTGCGTCGCGCGCGGCATAGGCCACGTCCACCGACGGCGATTCCTTGTCGGCGTATTCGATTTCCGCTTCGGCCAGCGCCGAGCCGCAATCGAAGCACCAGTGCACCGGCTTCACGCCGCGACTGAGGTGGCCGTTGTCGACGATCTTGGCCAGCGCGCGGATTTCGTTCGCCTCGAAGTGGAAATCCAGCGTCTTGTACGGGTTGTCCCAGTCGCCGATCACGCCCAGGCGCTTGAAGTCGCGGCGCTGCAGGTCGATCTGCTCGCGCGCGTATTCGCGGCACTTCTGCCGGAACTCGACCGCGTCCAGCTTCACCCCGACCTTGCCAAACTTCTTTTCGATGGCGATTTCGATCGGCAGGCCATGGCAATCCCAGCCCGGGATGTACGGCGCATCGAAGCCGGCCAGGTGCTTGGACTTGACGATGATGTCCTTGAGGATCTTGTTGACCGCATGGCCGAGGTGGATCTGGCCGTTCGCGTAGGGCGGGCCGTCATGCAGCACGAAGGTCGGGCGGCCGGCGGCCTGTGCGCGCAGCTGGGCGTACAGGCCCTCCTCCTCCCAGCGCGCCAGGATCCCCGGCTCGCGCTTGGGCAGGTCGCCGCGCATCGGGAATTCCGTCGCCGGCAGTTGGAGGGTGGCTTTGTAATCCTGGCTCACGCGGTGGCTCGCAGTCGTTGTTCGGAAAGGATGCGACGGGCCTGCTCGGCGTCGCGGTGCATTTGCGCGGTGAGCGCGGGCAGGCCGTCGAACTTCTCTTCGTCGCGCAGCTTGGCGACGAACTCGACCTCGATGTGGCGGCCGTACAGATCGCCGTGGTAATCGAACAGGTGCGCTTCCAGCAGCGGCTCCACACCGGCCACCGTGGGCCGGGTGCCGAAGCTGGACACCGACGGCCATGGCTGCTCGAACACCCCGTGCACCCACGTGGCATAAATGCCCGACAGCGCCGGCGTATGCGGGAAGCGCAGGTTGGCGGTGGGAAAGCCGAGCGTGCGGCCCAGCTGCTTGCCGCGCACTACGCGGCCGTCGATGGCGTACGGGCGGCCCAGCAGCTCGCCGGCATGTTCGAAGTTGCCGGCGCGCAGCAGCTCGCGGATGCGGGTGCTGGAGATGCGCTCGCCATGCAGGTCGACCGGCGCGATTTCACCGGCCACGAAACCCCGCTCGGCGCCCAACCGTTGCAGCAGGCCGATATCGCCGCCGCGCTTGTGGCCGAAGCGGAATTCCGGGCCGATCCACACTTCGCGCGCACGCAGGCGCTCGACCAGGCAGCGCTGCACGAAATCCTCCGCGCTGAGCGCGGACAGGCGGCCGTCGAAGCGGATCAGGCCCACGCCTTGCGCGCCGAGTGCACGCAGGCCTTCGACCTTGGTGCGCGCCAGCGTCAGGCGCGGCGGCGGCGCGCTGGCCGCGAAGAACTCGCGCGGCAACGGCTCGAAGCTCACCGCCACCGCCGGCACGCCACGCGCCTGCGCGCGGGCCACGGCATGGCGCACCAGCGCCCGGTGACCCAGATGCAGGCCATCGAAGGCGCCGATGCAGACCACGCTTCCGTCCGGGTACAGCGTCCCGCCTTCGACGTCTCTGAATAGCCTGCTCATTCCGTTCGCGAATCCGGCCCGCGCGGGGCCGCCAATGTCTTCATGGGGATAGAGAAGTATAGCCGGGCCGCGCCATCTCAATGCTCGCGCAGGTCCCGCGGGCGAAAGCCCAGGGCGAGCAGCACGGCCAGGTAGGTGGCGCCGCCCCCGCACACCAGGCAGGCCAGCCAGCCGGCGCGATGCCACTTGTCCATGTCCACGAAGGACGGCAGCCACCACAGCAGGGCCAGCAGCACGGCGATCATCGCCACGCACGCCACGGACAGCCGGGCCACGTAGGCGCCCCACCCCGGCTTGCGCTGGTAGACACCGCTACGCTGCAGCCAGTACCAGAGCAGCCCGAGGTTGAGGTAGCTCGACAGCGCGCTGGCGATGCCCAGCGCCAGGTGCAGGCCCGGCTGGCGGCCCACGGCTTCCATCACGCCCAGCGCGCGCAACTCGGCCGGCACCATGACCTGGTACAGCACGGCCAGGAAGACGAAGTTCAGCACCATGTTGGCGACCAGCGCGGCGATGCCCGCGCGCACCGGGGTACGGGTGTCCTGGCGGGCGTAGAAGGCCGGCAGCACCACCTTGAGCAGGGCGAAGGCCGGCAAGCCGAAGCTCAGGCCGTAGACCGACAGGGCGGTCATGCGGGTGTCGAAGGCCGAGAATTCGCGGTACTGGAACAAGGTCGCGATCAACGGCTCGGCCAGCAGCACCAGGCCGAGCATGGCGGGCACGGCGATCAGCAATGTCGTGCGCAGGCCCCAGTCCAGCGCGCCGGAAAAGCCCTCGCTGTCGGTCTTGACGTGGTGGCGGGCCAGCGCCGGCAAGATCACCGTGCCCAGCGCCACGCCGAACACGCCCAGCGGCAGTTCCAGGAAGCGGTCGGCCAGCGAGAGCCAGGACTGCGAGCCGTCGCTCAGGCGCGAGGCGATCACCGTATCCAGCAGCAGGTTGATCTGCGCCACCGAGGAGCCGAACAGCGTCGGCACCATCAGGGTCAGCACCTTGCGCACGCCCGGATGGCGCCAGCCCCAGCTGGGCAGGGTCAGCAGGTCGATGCCACGCAGCGCCGGCAGCTGGAACAGCAACTGCAGCACGCCCGCCGCCAGCACCGCCCAGCCCAGCGCCAGGATCTGCCGCTCCGGCTGGTCGCCCAGCCGCGGCGCCAGCCACACCGCGCCGGCGATCATGCACAGGTTGAGGATCACCGGCGTCAGTGCCGGCATCGCGAAACGCTGGAAGCTGTTGAGCGCGCCGCCGGCCAGGGCGGTGAGCGAGACGAACAGCAGGAAGGGGAACGTGAGCCGGAACAGGTCCACCAGCAGGCCCTGCTTGGCCGGGTCGGTGCCGGCGCCGCTGCCGAACAGCCAGGCCAGCTGCGGGGCGAACAACAGGCCCAGCGCCGTGACCACCAGCAGCGCGCCGCCCAGGGTGCCGGCCACGCGGGCCATCAGCTCGCGCAGGTCGGCGTGCGGGCGGGTCTCCTTGACCTCGGTGAAGACCGGGACGAAGGCCGTGGCGAACGAGCCCTCGGCGAACAGCCGGCGCAGGAAGTTGGGCACGCGGAACGCGACCCAGAAGGCGTCGGTGACGGCATTGGCGCCGAAGTGGGTGGAGATCACCTGGTCGCGGACCAGGCCCAGCACCCGCGAGACCATGGTCATGCTGCTGAACGACAGCAGGCCCTTCCACATGCGGGGCTTGCTCACCGGGCATCCCCCTTGACAACTGACTTGACGTAGATGTTTGAGACGATCATAATTTCGCGCTTGCTTTTTCCACTACACCGATTTTTCAGGAAACCACCACCGTGGCCAATATCAAGTCCGCCAAGAAGCGCGCCAAGCAGACCGTTGTGCGCAACGCGCGCAATACGGCTCAGCGTTCGATGCTGCGCACCGCCGTCAAGAAGGTGATCAAGGCCCTTGACGCCAACGATGCCGCCGGCGCCGAAGCCGCTTTCGCCGTCGCCCAGCCGATCCTCGACCGCTTCAGCTCGCGCGGTCTGATCCACAAGAACAAGGCCGCTCGCCACAAGAGCCGCCTGACCGCCCGCATCAAGGCCCTCAAGGCCGCCTGATCCGGCGATCTCGCCGGGGGCCACGCCCTCGGCGGCATGCAAAAACCCGGCCTTGGCCGGGTTTTTTGTTGCCCGCGCGCGGGCGGCGATATCGCGCCGGGCGGCCATGCGCCGCCGGCCCGCGCGCCGAGGCGCACGGACAAATGAGGCCCCGGCTTCGCCGCGCCCCGCCTCAGGACGCATGGGCAGCCTGCTCGGCGGCCTCCTCGCGCTGGCGGTCGAAGAAGGTCATCACGTCCTTCATGATCGGCCAGGTGCCCTCGCGGCCCAGCGCCGACACCAGGTACCACGGACCGGTCCAGCCCAGCTCGGCGATCACCTGCTCGGCGGCGACGCGAGCCTCGTCCTCGAACATCAGGTCGGCCTTGTTGAGCACCAGCCAACGCGGCTTGGCCAACAGCTCCGGATCGTGGCGCTCCAGCTCGCGCTCCAGCAGGCGCACCTGCTCGGCCGGCGACACGCCCTCCACGCCGCCTTCCATCGGCGAAACGTCCACCAGGTGCAGCAGCAGGCGGGTGCGCTGCAGGTGGCGCAGGAACTGCGCGCCCAGGCCGGCGCCATCGGCGGCGCCTTCGATCAGCCCCGGAATGTCGGCGATGACGAAGCTGCGGTGGGCCTCCACGCTCACCACGCCCAGGTTGGGATACAAGGTGGTGAACGGATAGTCGGCCACCTTCGGGGTAGCCGCGGAGACCGCGCGGATGAAGGTGCTCTTGCCGGCATTCGGGAAGCCCAGCAGGCCGACATCGGCCAGCAACTTCAATTCCAGCTTGAGCAGGCGCTGCTCGCCTTCCTCGCCCGGCAGCGCCTGGCGCGGCGCGCGGTTGGTCGAGCTCTTGAAATGCATGTTGCCCAGGCCGCCCTTGCCGCCCTTGGCGACGAGCAGGCGGTCGCCATGGCGCGTCATGTCGCCGATCACCTCGTCGGTGTCGACGTTCATCACCACGGTGCCGACCGGCACGGTGATGACGCGGTCCTCGCCGGCCTTGCCGTACATCTGCCGGCCCATGCCGTTCTCGCCGCGCTGCGCCTTGAAGATGCGCTCGTGGCGGAAGTCCACCAGCGTGTTGAGGTTTTCGTCGGCCTGCAGCCAGACGCTGCCGCCATTGCCGCCGTCGCCGCCATCCGGCCCGCCGAGCGGGATGAACTTCTCGCGTCGGAAGCCGACACAGCCATTGCCGCCATTGCCGGCGATCACCTGGATTTCCGCTTCGTCTACGAGTTTCATGGGATACGGGACTGGAATACGGGAGTTGGCGCGCGGCCCGGCGGGCCGGCGAAGACGGGGGACATTATCCTCCCCCGGTGCGGGCGCACGGGCGCGCCCTAGAAACAAAAGCCCCGCCGGAGCGGGGCTTGTTGTCAGCGGAGCCGCGAAGGCTCCGTCCCGGGCGGATCAGCCCTGGACGACGCTGACGGTACGGCGCTTGTTCGGGCCCTTGACCGAGAACTCCACGGTGCCGTCGACCAGCGCGAACAGCGTGTGGTCACGACCCAGGCCGACGCCGGCGCCCGGATGGAACTGGGTGCCGCGCTGACGCACGATGATGTTGCCGGCGTCGATGGCCTGGCCACCGAAAATCTTGACGCCGAGATACTTCGGGTTGGAGTCGCGGCCGTTGCGCGAGGAGCCTACGCCCTTTTTATGTGCCATGACGGATTCTCCTTTGGCTTAGCCGGCGATGCCGGTGATTTCGATTTCGGTGAAGTGCTGGCGGTGGCCCTGGCGCTTCATGTGGTGCTTGCGGCGACGGAACTTGATGATGCGAACCTTGTCGGCGCGGCCGTGCGAGACGACCTTGGCGGTGACCGAAGCGCCCTTGAGCGCGTCGCCGATCTTGATGCCGTCGCTGTCGCCCAGCATCAGGACATTGTCGAACTTGATCTCGCTGCCGGCTTCGGCATCGAGCTTTTCCACGCGGAGCGTTTCGCCCTGCGCGACGCGGTATTGCTTACCGCCGGTGACCAGTACTGCGTACATGTGGATGTCTCTTCTGTAGTTATTCTGATGATATCTGCCGCCTGGGGGGGACGGACAGACTCGGGATGATAGCCCGCAAAAGGCTTTCCGGTCAAACCCACCCATGCCCTGCGACGAGGTCCGTCGCGCCGGGCTGAACGGCGCCAAACGCCCACCGGGCGGCACCGCAGCCGATGCAGCAATCGCGTGGCGGCCCCGCGGACGGCTTCCCAGAATCGCGCCCCGCCCGGTCCAGAGTGCCGGGCCGGCTAGGCGTCCCCGACCGGACGCCAGAGCGAGGACCTACACCCGCGATGTTTGACCAACTGATACAGGAAGTTTCCGGCCGCTTCGGCCTGGACACCCGCCAGACCCGCCAGCTGCTGGGCAGCGCCGTTGCCCTGGTGTTCGACGACACCCGCGGCGGGTTTGCCGGCTTCACCGAGCGGCTGCACGGGCTGGGCCTGGGCGAAGCGCTGCAATCCTGGCGCGCGCCGGGCCCCAGCGAGCCCGATCCCGTGCGTCCCGGCCAAGTGGAAGCGCTGTTCGGCATGCCCGTGCTGGGCGCGCTGTCCCGGCGGCTGGGCCTGAGCCCGGCGGTGGCGGCGGCGGCACTGGGCACCCTGCTGCCCGGCGTGGTGCGGCAGCTGGGTGGGCAGACGTCCCTGGCGCCGCTGCCGGCCCCCGTGGCGGGCTGGGTGGCCCAGGGACGCGACCTGCTCGCCGACGCCACGCCCGGCCTGGCGCCCCCACGTCGGCGCAGCGGACTCGGCGGCCTGCTTCGCGCCGTGCTGTGGCTGGCCGCGCTGGCGATCGCCGTGCTGTTGCTGCTGCGCGCATGCCAGCCGACGCCGGCGGACCCCGCACCCGCCCCGGAGGCCCGCGCCGAAGCCGACGCCGCCCCGCAAGCACCGCGCGCCGAACCGCGCATCGACCTGCAGACCCAGGGCGGCCAGGTCAGCGTGGCCGGCCGGCTGGTCAACGCGCAGGAAAAGCACCGCCTGCTGGAAGCGCTGGGCGACACCTTCGGCGCCGCGCGCGTCAAGGAACAGATCCAGCTCGACGCGACCGTGGCCCCGGCCACCTGGATGGACCGCCTGGTGCAGCTACTGCCCCACCTGAAGGCCGGCGACGTCAAGCTCGGCCTGGAGGGCGACAGCCTGCGGCTGGACAGCAGCGCCCTGCCGGAGGCCGGCCGCTTCGACCTCAGCCAACAGGTCAGCCAAGCCTTCCCGGATTTCCGCAGCGAAGGCCTGTGGGACCGCGCCATGGCGGCGCTGTCGGCGCTCAAGCCCGGCTTCGGTGCCGACGACCTGGTGCTGGCGCTGAACCAGTCCAGCCTGCGCTTCGCCAGCGGCTCGGCCGAGCTCACCCGCGACAACGCCGAAGTGCTGGCGCGCTCGGCCGCCGCCCTGCGCGCGGCACCGGCGGGTACCCGCGTCGAAGTGGGTGGTCACAGCGATGACAGTGGCGATCCGGCCACGAACATGGCCTTGTCCCAGGCGCGCGCCGAGTCGGTGGTCGCCGCCCTGCTCGCCGACGGCGTGCCGCCCGACCGGCTGCAGGCCAAGGGCTATGGCGCCGCCCAGCCGGTGGCCGACAACGGCACCGAGGAAGGCCGCGCGCGCAACCGGCGCATGACCTTCACCGTGCTGAAGTAGTCATCCCGGCCAGCGGTGGACAAGGGCGCCCTCGGGCGCCCTTTGTCTTTTGGCCGACCGCCCCCATGTCGCAGGACCTGAGACAACGCTGGCGATACTCCGCTACGTCGATTTGCCCCTGCCTGTCCCAGTCGATACGCTTCCCTATTGGCCCGCCGGGGCCAACCTCCCCCGCTCGAAAGCTCTCGCTCCAGAGGAACGAATGGCGCTGGATTACATCCGCATCCGCGGCGCGCGGACGCACAATCTCAAGAATCTCGATCTCGACCTGCCCCGTGACAAGCTGATCGTCATCACCGGCCTGTCCGGTTCGGGCAAGTCGTCGCTCGCCTTCGACACCATCTACGCCGAAGGCCAGCGTCGCTACGTCGAGTCGCTGTCGGCCTATGCGCGGCAGTTCCTCAGCGTGATGGAGAAGCCCGATGTGGACCACATCGAGGGCCTGTCGCCGGCGATCTCCATCGAGCAGAAATCCACCTCGCACAACCCGCGCTCCACGGTCGGCACGATCACCGAGATCTACGACTACCTGCGCCTGCTGTATGCCCGCGTCGGCCAGCCGCGCTGCCCGGACCACGGCTACCCGCTGGAAGCGCAGACCGTCAGCCAGATGGTCGACCAGGTGCTCACGCTGGATCCGGAACAGCGCTACATGCTGCTGGCGCCGGTGATCCGCGACCGCAAGGGCGAGCACGCGCAGGTGTTCGAGCAACTGCGCGCGCAGGGCTTCGTGCGCGTGCGCGTGGACGGCGAGCTGTACGAGATCGACGCGGTGCCCTCGCTGGCACTGCGCCAGAAGCACACCATCGAGGCGGTGATCGACCGCTTCCGCCCGCGCGAGGACATCAAGCAGCGCCTGGCCGAATCCTTCGAGACCGCGCTCAAGCTCGGCGACGGCATGGCCGCGGTGCAATCGCTGGACGATGAGAAGGCCGCGCCGCAGCTGTTCTCCTCCAAGTACAGCTGCCCGGTGTGCGATTACTCGCTGCCGGCGCTGGAGCCGCGCCTGTTCTCGTTCAATGCGCCGATGGGCGCGTGCCCGAGCTGCGACGGCCTGGGCATGGCCGAGTTCTTCGACCCCGAGCGCGTGGTGGTGCATCCGGAGCTGTCGCTCTCGGCCGGCGCGGTGCGCGGCTGGGATCGCCGCAACGCCTACTATTTCCAGCTCATCGCCTCGCTGGCCAAGCACTACAAGTTCGACGTGGACGCGCCGTGGCAGTCGCTGCCGGCGGACGTGCGCCAGGCCGTGCTGTACGGCAGCGGCGATGACGTGATCACCTTCACCTACTTCACCGAAGCCGGCGGGCGCACCCAGCGCAAGCATCGCTTCGAGGGCATCATCCCGAACCTGGAGCGTCGCTACGGCGAAACCGAGTCGCCGGCGGTGCAGGAGGAACTCGGCAAGTACATCAGCGAACGCGCTTGCCCGGAATGCCACGGCGCACGCCTGAACAAGGCCGCGCGCAACGTGTTCGTGGCCGACCGTCCGCTGCCGGACCTGGTCGTGCTGCCGGTGGACGAGGCGCTGAACTTCTTCAAGCACCTGCACCTGCCGGGCTGGCGCGGCGAGATCGCCGCCAAGATCGTCAAGGAGATCGCCGAGCGGCTCGGCTTCCTGGTCGACGTGGGCCTGGACTACCTCACCCTGGAGCGCAAGGCCGACACCTTGTCCGGTGGCGAGGCGCAGCGCATCCGCCTGGCCAGCCAGATCGGCGCCGGCCTGGTCGGCGTGATGTACGTGCTCGACGAGCCGTCCATCGGCCTGCACCAGCGCGACAACGAGCGGCTGCTGGGCACCCTCACCCGCCTGCGCGACCTCGGCAATACGGTCATCGTGGTCGAGCATGACGAGGATGCGATCCGCCTGGCCGACTACATCCTGGACATCGGCCCGGGCGCCGGCGTGCATGGCGGCGAGATCGTCGGCCAGGGCAGCCTGCAGGACGTGCTCGATTCGCCGCGCTCGCTCACCGGCCAGTACCTGTCGGGCAAGCGCGCCATCGAAATCCCCAAGCAGCGCCACAAGCCGAACCCGAAGATGACGCTGCACCTGCGCGGCGCCAAGGGCAACAACCTCAAGGGCGTGGACCTGGACATCCCGGCCGGCCTGCTGACCTGCATCACCGGCGTGTCCGGTTCGGGCAAGTCGACGCTGATCAACGACACGCTGTTCTCGCTGGCCGCCAACGAGATCAACGGCGCCTCGCACCCGGTGGCGCCGTTCGGCGAAATCGAGGGCCTGGACCTGTTCGACAAGGTCGTGGACATCGACCAGTCGCCGATCGGCCGCACCCCGCGCAGCAACCCGGCCACCTACACCGGCCTGTTCACGCCGCTGCGCGAGCTGTTCGCGCAGGTGCCCGAAGCGCGCGCGCGCGGCTATTCGGCCGGGCGTTTCAGCTTCAACGTGCGTGGCGGGCGCTGCGAGGCCTGCCAGGGCGACGGCATGATCAAGGTGGAGATGCACTTCCTGCCGGACGTGTACGTGCCCTGCGATATCTGCGGCGGCAAGCGCTACAACCGCGAGACGCTGGAGATCCTCTACAAGGGCTACAACATCAACGACGTGCTGGAGATGACCGTCGAGGATGCGCTGAACCTGTTCGAGCCGGTGCCGTCGATCGCGCGCAAGCTGGAAACGCTGGTCGATGTCGGCCTGAGCTACGTCAAGCTTGGCCAGAGCGCGACCACGCTCTCCGGCGGCGAGGCGCAGCGCGTGAAGCTCTCCAAGGAACTCTCGCGCCGCGATACCGGGCGCACGCTGTACATCCTCGACGAGCCCACCACCGGCCTGCACTTCCACGACATCGAGGCGCTGCTGGCGGTGCTGCACAAGCTGCGCGACGAGGGCAACACGGTGGTGGTGATCGAACACAACCTGGACGTGATCAAGACGGCCGACTGGATCGTCGACCTCGGCCCGGAAGGCGGCCATCGCGGCGGCAGCATCCTGGTCACCGGCACGCCGGAAGACGTGGCCGCGCACCCGGGTTCGTACACCGGCCAGTTCCTGGCCAAGATGCTGCCCTCGGTATCCAGCCGCCCGACCCGCCCGGCCGCCATGGCGAACAAGCCCTCCGCGCTACCGCCGCGCAAGAGCGAGCGCGAAGCGGCGGCCAAGGAAGCCAAGGCCGCCGCCAAGGCTGCCAAGGCTGCGAAGACCGCCAAGAAAACCCCCGCCAAGACCACACGCAAGAAGAGTGCCTGATGAGCGATACCGGCCCCACCCCGCACAAGATCCTCGCCCGCGTCCCCATCAGCGTGCGCTGGCGCGACATGGACAGCATGGGTCACGTCAACAACGCCAAGTACATCTCCTACCTGGAGGAGGCGCGCGTGCGCTGGATGCTCGGCGTGCCGGGCGTGTCGATGACCGACCGCATCGCCCCGGTGGTCGCGGCGACCAACGTCAACTACCGCCGCCCGATCGTGTGGCCCAACGACATCGTGGTGGAACTGTTCGTCGAGCGGCTTGGCAACAGCAGCGTCACCATCGGCCACCGCATCGTCGACCAGGCCGACGACAGCGTGCTGTATTCGGACGGCAACGTGGTGGTGGTGTGGATGGACACCCAGAGCGGCAAGAGCGCGCCGCTGCCGGAGGCCATTCGCGCGGCCTCGACCTGAGCCGCGTCGCGCACCGCGCCGTTACGGCGCGGTCTTGCGCACTTGCAGCGTCGCCTCGACGCTGCGCCCGTCTTCGAGCTTGAAGGTGACCGGCACGCTGGCGCCTTCCACCAGCGCCTGTTTCGGTTGCATCAGCATCAGGTGCAGGCCACCCGGCGCGAGGGGGACCTTGGCGTTCGCCGGCAACGCCAGCCTGTCCACCTCGCGCATGCGGTTGACGCCGTCCACCTGCACCGATTCGTGCAGCGACACCCCGCCGAACCCTTGGCTGGTGGCGGAAGCCACCGCGGCCGGCTGCGCGCAATCGTTGACGAAAGTGCCGAAGCCGGCGGCCATCGGCATCGACGGCGCGGGCGGCAACCGCACCCAGCCCGCGCGGAACTGTGGCGCGCACGCCTTCGCGGGCGCGGCATGGACATGCGTCGCGGCGGTCATCCCGGCGACGGCGGCAAGCAGGCACAGCAGGCGGGTCGTGTTCATGCCGACTATCATAGCCACAGCCGCCAGGAGCCCGTCATGAGCCTCGAGATCCAAGACCACGCCGACATCCGCGAGATCCGCCTGGCGCGGCCGCCGGCCAACGCGCTGGATACCGCGCTGTGCCGCGAGCTGATCGGCGCGATCAACCAGGCCCAGGCCGACGACAAGCACGCCATCGTGCTTTCCGGCGCGCCGCACATCTTCTCCGGCGGCCTGGACGTGCCCTACCTGCTCTCGCACGGCGAAGACCGCAACAAGCTGTTCGACAGCTGGCAGGCGTTCTTCGGCGCGGCCAAGACGCTGGCGCAGACGCGCATCCCGGTGGTGGCCGCGCTCACCGGCCACGCCCCGGCCGGTGGCTGCGTGCTGGCCCTGTGCTGCGATTACCGGATCATGGCGCGCAGCGTGGACAGCGCGCGCCCCTACGCGATCGGCCTGAACGAAGTGCAGGTCGGGCTGGCCGCGCCGGAGGGCATCCAGCGCCTGCTGCGCCGCGTCGTCGGCCCGCATCGCGCCGAACGCCTGCTGGTGGCCGGCGAGATGGTGCCCGCCGAACAGGCGGTGCAGATCGGTCTGGTCGACGAGCTGGTCGATGGCGAACTGGTGGTGGCGCGCGCCATCGCCTGGCTGCAGGACCTACTGCGCCTGCCGCGCCAGCCGATGCTGCATACCCGCGACGTGGCCCGCGTGGACCTGCGCGAGGCGTTGGCGCCGGAGCTGATCCAGCTCGACCGCTTCGTCGAGGCTTGGTACAGCGAGGACGCCCAGGCCGCGCTGCAGGCCCTGGGCGCGCGGCTGCGCAAGCCGGCCTGAGCCGGGGCCACGGGCCCTGCCCGCTATAATCGCGGCCTATCGCCCCGCAGGTCCCGACCTTGTCCGACTCCGCCGAACCCGTCGTTTCCGAACTGATCAGCCTGCTCTCGCTGGAACGGCTGGAGGACAACCTGTTCCGCGGCCAGAGCCGCGACATCGGCACCAAGTACGTGTTCGGCGGGCAGGTGCTGGGGCAGGCCCTGGCCGCCGCCCAGGCCACGGTGGAGAACGGTCGCCAGGCCCATTCGCTACATGCCTACTTCCTGCGCGCCGGCAATATCGAAGCGCCCATCGTCTATGACGTGGACCGCACGCGCGATGGCGGCAGCTTCTCGGTGCGCCGGGTCACCGCGATCCAGCACGGCAAGGTGATCTTCTTCTGCGCGGCGTCCTTCCAGGAACACGAGGCCGGCGCCGAGCACCAGTCGCGCATGCCGGACGTGCCGCAGCCGGAGGACATCGCGCCCACGCCGCCCCTCGCGCCCGAGGTGCTGGAGAAGCTGCCGGTGAAGGTGCAGCGCTGGCTCTCGCGCGGCGGCCCGTTCGAATTCCGCCACGTGTTCCCGCGCGACGAGCTCAACCCGCCCAAGCGCCCGCCCTTCCAGCAGATGTGGCTGCGCCTGAGCGACCCGGTCGGCGACGACCAGGGCCTGCACCGCGCCCTGCTCGCCTACGCCTCGGATTTCCAGTTGCTCGGCACCTCCACCTTTCCGCACGGCATCAGCTACTACACGCCCGGCGTGCAGATGGCCTCGCTCGACCACGCGCTGTGGTTCCACCGCCCGTTCCGCACCGACGACTGGCTGCTCTACTCGCTCGACAGCCCCACCGCGCAGGGTTCGCGCGGGCTGGCGCGCGGCCAGTTCTTCACCCGCGACGGCGTGCTGGTGGCCAGCACCTCTCAGGAAGGGCTGATCCGCGTCGTGCCCGGCGGCCAGCCGCACGCCGTGCCGGCCAAGGACTGACCATGCGCAAGATCTTCAGCAGCCAGCGCGTCGAAACCGCCGAGGGCGTGGCCAAGCTGCTGCGCGACGCCGGCATCGACGTGCGCCTGAGCAACGGCCGCTCGTATCGCAGCCGCCGCAGCGGGCAGTTCAGCTACCTCGAGGAAGGCAATCCGCAGTCCCATCCCACCGTGTGGGTGGTGCATGCCGACGACCAGCCACGCGCGCGCGAACTGCTGCGCGAGGCGCGCCTGCTCGACACCACCCGCCGCGATGTGCCGTTCGCCGAATATGCCTTCGCCGATACTCCGCAGGCCGCCACGGGCGCGCGCAGCTGGGCCTGGCGCATCCGCATCGGCCTGCTGCTGGTGATCGGCGCGATCGCCTTGTTCATCGTGCTGCACCGCCGTGCGGCGCCGCCGGCCGCGCCGGTGGCACCGGTCTCGGCGCCGGCACCGGCTGCCGCGCCGGCCACGCCGCCCACCGATACCCAGCAACAGGACGACCCCTCGCGCGTGCGCATCCAGCCGGCGCAGTGATGCCAGGGGCGGATGTGACCGCCGGCGGTCACATCCGCGCCCGCCGGACGTCATGGCAGGGAACCGGAAGGAGCCCGCCATGAACGCCGAAACGCTCGAGATCCTGCTGCAGCGCGAACTCCCCGGTGCCGCGGGGGGCTGCCCGCAGGCCTATGGCCGCATCGTGGGCGCCTGCCAGAACACGGTAACCGCGATCGCCCTGGCGATCACCCGCGACGTCGCCGCCAGCGAGGACATCGCGCAGGAGGCTTTCCTGCGCGCCTGGCAGCAGCTCGCGCGCCTGCACAACCCCGCCAGCTTCCTGCCCTGGCTGCGCCAGATCACCCGCAACCTCGCCCGCGACTGGCTGCGCGCGCAGCGCCATCGCCCGCTGTCGGGCGAGGCGGCCGAGGTGGCCATCGGCGTGGCCGCCGATCCCGGCCCGTCGCCGGCCGACCACCTGCAACGCGTCGAAGAGGAACTCGCCGCCGAAGAACTGATTTCCGCACTGCCGGAGGAAAGCCGGGAAACGCTGCTGCTGTATTACCGCGAAGGCCAGAGCTCGCAGCAGGTCGCGCAGTTGCTCGGGCTCAGTGACGCGGCGCTGCGCAAGCGGCTGTCGCGCGCCCGGGCCGCGGTGCGCGCACAGATGCTGGTGCGCTTCGGCGAGTTCGCGCGCAGCAGCGCGCCTGGCGCGGCCTTCGCCACGGCGGTGATGTCCGCCGCGTTGATCGCCGCGCCGGGCGTGGCCGGCACCACGCTGGCCGCCGCCACGCTCGGCGCCAGCCTGGGGACGGCCAGTGGTGCTTCCAAGCTGGGAGGCAGCCTGGGCGTGTCGGCACTCACGGGCGGTACCGCGCTCGGTTCGCTCGGCGCGACGATGTTCGCGCGCGCCGGCGCGATCCCGGCCGATGCCTGGAAAGTGATCGGCATTGCGCTGGCGGTCGGCTTCGTCACCACGTATGTCAGTGGCTTCTACCTGATCAGCTACGCCGAACACGCGACCGAGCGTGCGCAGATTCGCCGCATGGTGCGCCTGATGATGCTCACGGCCGCGGCCGCCTGCGTGCCCACGCTGCTGCTGAGCCTGGGCGGCGCCGGCGTATGGTGGACGCTGGCCGCACTCGGCGCCGGCATGATCGTGGTGAACTACCAGTGCCTGGTGACACTGCCCCGGCTGATGCGGCCGATGTTGGCGCGCGACGCCGCGCGGCATGGCCGCCACCGGCCGACCTGGATCTACCAGAGCACGTTCGGCCGCCCCGCGGTGCTGTGGTCCAACGTATTGGTGCTGGCGGCCGCGCTGTGGACGTTGCACGTGCACGGCGTGGTGTGAGCGCATGAAAAACGCCCCGCGCATCGCTGCGCGGGGCGTCGTCGATCGGCGCCATTGTTGCGTGTTGCGTGTTGCGGATTACTTGCCCGCGTCGGCCGGCGGCGGCGGCACCGGCTTGCCGACCGGCGGCTTGCCGTCGCGCGGGCCGTGATCGCCTCGCGGGCCATGGCCGAACGGACCGCGCTTGGCCGATGCCGCGTCGAACTCGGCCTTGCTCAGCTTGCCGTCCTTGTCGGTGTCGGCTGCGGCGAACCATTCGTCGCGCGACTGCTTCATGCGCGCTTCGAAATCAGCCTTGTCGACGTAGCCATCCTTGTTGACATCCATCTTGTCGAAGCGCGCGGCGAACTTCGGATCCGCCTTGGCTTCCTCGCGGCTGATGCGGCCGTCCTTGTTGGTGTCCAGCTTGGCCATCGCCTCGTGGCCGCCGCGGCGGAAATCACCGCGCTTGGGCAGCTCGTCCGGCGTCAGCTTGCCGTCCTTGTTCTTGTCGAGCTTGTCGAAGTTCTGCGCCAGGTGCGGGGCCTTGGCGGCTTCGGCGCGGTCGATGGCGCCATCGCCGTTGGTGTCGAGCTTGGCCAGGCCATGCGGGCCACCGTCGGCCGGCGGCATGTCGACGGCGAAGGCGGAGGCGCTGCTCAGGGCGGCCAGCACGGCCAGGACGATGAGGGGCTTGCGGTAGGTCATGGACTTGCTCCGTTGGGGATACGAGTGATCCAGCGCCGTGGCGCGGGATGCCGACGCGCGTCGCGATCGCGCCATCGCTGACATCAACGGGCGGCGGCGCGCGGGGTTGACGCGCGGCCGGCCGCATTCATCCAACGGACAGGCGGTGCGCCCGCCTTCGCCACAGGCGCTATGCTTTCCCCATGGCCATCCACGCAGACAACCGCGACGACCTGCGCCTGTTCCAGACCGGGCAGCATGCGTGCGGCTACTGGCCGGACCGGCTCGCACGCGACCTCGTGCTGGACCCGCACGATCCGCGCCTGGGGTCGATCTATCCGCAGGCATTGGCGTGGGGTTTCCGCCGCTCCGGCGACCTGGTCTACCGCCCGCATTGCGAGCAATGCCAGGCCTGCGTGCCGGTGCGTATTCCGGTGGGGCAGTTCCGGCCCGATCGCAGCCAGCGCCGCTGCCTGCAGCGCAACGCCGGCCTGACCAGCCGCATCGTCGCCGCGCAACGTACCGATGAGCAGCTCGCGCTGTACACGCAGTACCTGCGCCATCGCCATCCGGGCGGCGGCATGGACGACCACGGCCCGCGCGAATTCGACCAGTTCCTGATCGGCGCCTGGTCGCACGGGCGCTTCCTGGAAATCCGCGAGTCCGCCGCGCCGGGCCACCGCGGCCGCCTGCTCGCGGTGGCGGTCACCGATGTCACCGAGCACGCGCTGTCGGCGGTGTACACCTTCTACGCGCCGGACGCCGCCGCGCGCGGCCTGGGCACGCTGGCGATCCTGCAGCAGATCGAATGGGCGCGCCGCGACGGGCTGGCGCACGTGTATCTCGGCTACTGGATCCGCGGCCACGGCAAGATGGACTACAAGCGCCGCTTCCACGGACTGGAGGCCTACGACGGCCGGCAGTGGCGCGACTTCGCCAGCACCTGGGGCGCGGTGGACCTGCGCGGCTGAGCCGCCCGATCCCGACATCCGGTTGTCGTGGTGCGCGTGCGAGAATCCCGCGCATGATCCGAGCCGCCCTCCTCCTCGCCTGTTCCCTGCTGTGCACCTCGTGCGCCCATTCGCCCGCCGATGCGCCGGCCGCCACCGCACGCGCCACGGCCGACGCGCCACTGCGCCTGGCCACCTACAACACCTCGCTGTATTCGGATGAAGCCGGCGGCCTGATCGCCGAACTGGAAGGCGACAGCGCACATGCGCGCAAGATCGCCGCGGTGCTGCAGAACGCGCGCCCGGACCTGGTGTTGCTCAACGAGTTCGACTACGACGACGCGCACCGCGCCGCCGACCTGTTCCAGCACCGCTACCTCGAGGTGGCCCAGCCCGGCGGCGGCGCGCCATTGCGCTACCCCTACCGCTACCTGGCCCCGGTGAACACCGGCGTGCCGAGCGGCCTGGACCTGGACCGCAACGGCGAGGTCGGCGGCCAGGGCCGCAACCGCGGCAACGATGCGTGGGGCTACGGCTTGCACCCGGGCCAGTACGGCATGCTGGTGCTGTCCAAATATCCGATCGACGCGGCGGCGGTGCGCAGCTTCCAGCTGTTCAAGTGGAGCGCGATGCCCGATGTGCTGCGCCCGGTGGTACCGGCGACCGGCAAGCCGTTCTGGGACGACGCGGTGTGGGCGCAGCTGCGCCTGTCGTCGAAATCGCACTGGGACGTGCCGGTCACCACACCGGCCGGCGTGGTGCACATGCTGGTCTCGCATCCCACGCCCCCGGTGTTCGACGGCCCGGAGAAGCGCAACGCGGCCCGCAACCACGACGAAATCCGCCTCTGGCAGGCCTACCTGTCCGGCGATGCGGCGAACTGGCTGTGCGACGACGCCGGGCGTTGCGGCGGCCTGGCCGCGGATGCGCGCTTCGTGATCCTCGGCGATCTCAACAACGATCCGGTGGATGGCGAAGGGCGTCACGAGGCGATCCTGGCGCTGATCGAGCACCCGCGCGTGCTGCGCTATCCCACCCCGACCAGCGCCGGCGGCGAGGAGGCCGCGCGTGCCTACGCGGCGAAGGGAATCGCGCATCGCGGCGCGCCCGCCCAGGTGACGGGCGACTTCGGCCCGAAGGCCGGCGCAATGCGGCTGGATTACGTGCTGCCTTCCGTCGGTTTCCAGTACATCGGCAGCGGCGTGTTCTGGCCGGCGAGCGCCGATGCGCACGCGGCGATCGCCGATGGCAGCGACCACCACCTCGTGTGGGTGGACGTCCGGTAAGCGGGCCGCCGGCGCCAACCGACCTGCCCGGGCCGGCGTTCAGCCGGCCGCGGCTGAGCCGCGGTTACCGGCAGCGGCCCTCCGCGCGAAGCGCGCGGCTCACGCGTCCAGGTGGATTCCGATCGCCTCGGCCGACGCGCGCGCCAGTGCACGCGCCGCGTCGATGCTGTCCGCGCGCGCCAGGGTGACGCCCACGCGGCGATGGCCATGCACGCTCGGCTTGCCGAACAGGCGCAGCGCGGTGCCCGGCTTGGTCAGGGCCACGTCCACGTGTTCGAAGCGCGGCACGCCCTCGCCATGCGCGAGCAACGCGCACGAGGCCGACGGGCCGAGCTGGCGGATGGTGGGAATCGGCAGCCCCAGGATCGCCCGCGCGTGCAGCGCGAACTCGCTCAGCTCCTGCGAGGCCAGCGTCACCAGGCCGGTGTCGTGCGGTCGCGGCGACACCTCGCTGAACCACACCTCGTCGCCACGCACGAACAGCTCCACGCCGAACAGACCCCAGCCGCCCAGCTCGTCGGTGATCGCGCGCGAAATCTCCTGCGCGCGTTCCAGCGCGCGGGCGGACATCGGCTGCGGCTGCCAGCTCTCGCGGTAATCGCCGTCCTGCTGCCAGTGGCCGATGGGGTCGCAGAACGACGTGCCGCCGGCGTGGCGCACGGTGAGCAGGGTGATCTCGTATTCGAAATCGATGAAGCCTTCCACGATGCAGCGCCCCGCGCCGGCCCGCCCGCCGGTCTGCGCGTATTCCCAGGCACGGTCGATGTCCGCGGCCTGGCGCAGCGTGCTCTGGCCCTTGCCCGAGGACGACATCACCGGCTTGACCACGCAGGGCAGGCCGATCGCCTGCACCGCGGCGCGGTATTCCTCGTGGGTGTCGACGAAGCGGTACGGCGAGGTCGGCAGGCCCAGCGTCTCGGCGGCGAGGCGGCGAATGCCCTCGCGATCCATGGTCAGCCGCGCGGCGCGTGCAGTGGGCACCACCCGCTGGCCATGCAGTTGCTCCAGCTGCACCAAGGTCTCGGTATGGATCGCCTCGATCTCCGGCACGATCAGGTGCGGCTGCTCGCGCGCGATGAGTTCGCGCAGCGCCATCGCATCGAGCATGTCCAGCACGTGGGCGCGGTGGGCGACCTGCATCGCCGGCGCGTCGGCGTAGCGATCGGCGGCGATGACTTCCACCCCGAACCGCTGCAGTTCGATCGCCACCTCCTTGCCCAATTCGCCCGACCCCAGCAACAGGACGCGGGTGGCGGTAGGGGACAACGGGGTGCCGAGGGTGGTCATGGCGGTTCCAGCGAGGCAAGGGGCGCCAATTCTACCGGCTGGACCTTCACGCGCCCGGACTGGCGCCGGTGGACGGGGGGCACTTGCGGACTGATATCAATCTGATATCTTCCTGCCTAACCTACAAGGACGCCCCACTCATGAAAGAGCAGCCCCTGAAGTCCCTCTCCGGCATCCCGCTGATCCTGGCGATGATCGTCGTCTTCCTGCTCTCGGCCTGGGTAATGGTGCTGGTGCCGCTGGGGCACGCGCCCGGCTGGGCGATGGGCGTGGCGATCACCGCCTGCGCCATCGGCGTCTTCGTGATGGCCGGCCTGTACATGCTCGAACCCAACCAGGCCGCGGTGCTGAGCCTGTTCGGCCGCTACGTGGGCACGGTCAAGGACAACGGCCTGCGCTGGAACAACCCCTTCCTGAGCAAGAAGAAGATCAGCCAGCGCGTGCGCAACTTCGAGTCCGGGCGGCTGAAGGTCAACGAACTCGACGGCAGCCCGATCGAGATCGCCGCGGTGATCGTGTGGCAGGTGGTGGATGCCTCCGAGGCGGTCTACAACGTCGACGATTACGAGAGCTTCGTGCATATCCAGTCCGAATCGGCGCTGCGCGCGATGGCCACCAGCTATCCGTACGACCAGCACGAGGAAGGCCAGCTCGCCCTGCGCAGCCACGCGGCCGAGATTTCCCAGCACCTGAAGAACGAACTGGCCGAGCGCCTAGCCGACGCCGGCGTGCAGATCATCGACGCGCGCATCAGCCACCTCGCCTACGCGCCGGAAATCGCCCAGGCGATGCTGCAGCGCCAGCAGGCCAACGCGGTCATCGCCGCGCGCACGCGCATCGTGGCCGGCGCGGTCGGCATGGTGGAGATGGCGCTGTCCGAGCTGCAGAAGAGCGGCGTGGTGGTGCTGGACGAGGAGCGCAAGGCGCAGATGGTCGGCAACCTGCTCACCGTGCTGTGTTCCGATCGCGGCACCCAGCCGGTGGTCAACACCGGGTCGCTGTACTGATGAGCGAGAAGAAGGCCTATCCGCTGCGCATCAGTGCCGAGGTCCTGGCGGCGGCGCAGCGGTGGGCCGACGATGACCTGCGCAGCCTCAACGCGCAGATCGAATACCTGCTGCGCGATGCCCTGCGCAAGGCCGGGCGGCTGCCCAAGCCGCCGCCGGCCGTCGAGGAGGAACCCGGCGATGCATGAGTCCACGGACATGTCGTTTGAACTGGCCACCCTGGAAGGCCGCCCGATGTTCTTCGCTGCGCTGTTGCTGGTGGTCGCGCCCTGGCTGATCCTGGCCGGCAGCGTGGCGGCACAGGGCCTGGCTGCCTGGCAAGCGCAGGGCATGTTCGAGCTGATCGGCCCGCTGGTGTGCAGCGCGGTGTGGGTGACCATCGCCCTGGCCGCGCGGCGCAACCGCGCCACGCTGAAGGATGGCGTGCTGAGCGTGCGCTCCACCTTCTACCGCTACGACGTGCCGGTGGATGCACTGGACCTGGCCAAGGCGCGCCTGTTCGATCGCGAGGAACGCACCGAGTTGGGCATCGCCTTCAAGCGCAACGGCGTGGGCCTGCCGGGTTTCCACAGCGGGCATTTCAAGCTCAGGAACCGCGAGCGCGCGTTCGTCGCGGTCGCTTCCGGCCGCTGGCGTGTGTGGCTGCCGCGCAAGGGCGCCGGTGGCCTGCTGCTGGAACCTCGCCATGCGCGCGCCCTGCTCGACGCTCTGCGCAACGCGGCACCGCCGCACCCGACGCATCTGGCTGCCTCTTCCGGCAGGGGCTAAGCTGCGGCCATGCCCCCCGCGCCGCACCACGTCCTGCTCAACACCGCCTCCATCGAGCTGTGGCCCGCGCACTTGCTACGCGCGCGCGGCAACCACGACGCACGCATCCTCGCCCAGGCCGACTGGCTGCTCCGCCGCAAGCGCGACGGCCGTTATCTCGCCGCGCGCCTGCCGCAAGGGCTGATGCCGCTGGTCACGCGCTTCTGGCGCGAGCCTGGCGTGGACGAGGCGCTGGACGCGCTCGCCCGCCATCAAGCCCAACCGAGCCGCGCAGCTGGCGCCCTGCCCTTGTACGGCCTGCACGAGCGATTGGACCTGCTGGGGCTGGATGCCGATGCCTATGCGCAAAGCACCGGGCTGGCGCTGGAAGCCGAACCCGACCGCCTGGCCTATGCCGGGCGCGACCGCTACCGCCGCCCGCTATGGCTCACCGCGCCCGCCGCGCGGCAATGGCAGCGCATGCGCATGGCGGCCGCGGCGCAGGGCGTGCCCATGGAGGCCATTTCCGGCTACCGCAGCCACGACTACCAGCTCGGCATCTTCGAACGGAAATTCGCGCGCGGGCAGACGCTGGCGCAGATTCTGGCGGTGAATGCCGCCCCCGGTTACAGCGAGCACCACGGCGGCGAGGCGCTCGACATCGGCGCGCCCGGCCAAGCGCCGGCAGAGGAAAGTTTCGAGGACAGCGCGGCGTTTGCGTGGTTGCAGGCGCACGCCGGCGAGTTCGGTTTCTCGCTGAGCTACCCGCGCGACAACCCGCACGGCATCGTCTACGAGCCTTGGCATTGGCGGTACCGCGGTAGCTGAGCGCGGCGTACCGGCGTGCGTGGCGCGAACCGCGAACGTGGCGCTTGCGCATCTGCGCCGCCTGTCCCTAAGCCTGCGAGCGCGGCGTGGCCTGCTTCACCTCGGCGGTGAAATCGGCGATCCGCCACAGGTACAAGCCGGCATAGGTGCGGTAAGGCCCCCACTTCTCGCCGCGCACCAGCAGTTCCTTCGCCGTGGGCATCGCCGCTAGCCCATCGACGCGCTGGGCGCCCTTGCGCACGCCTAGGTCGTCCACCGGCAGCACATCGGGCCGGCCGAGCCGGAACATCAGCATCATTTCCACCGTCCAGCGGCCGATACCGCGGATCGGCGTCAGAGCCGCCACGATCTCGTCGTGGTGCAGCGTGGACATCTGCCGCAACGTGGGGATCTCGCCCGCCGCCTCGCGCCGGGCCAGGTCGCGCAGCGCCAGCGCCTTGTTGCCGGATACGCCGCAGGCGCGCAGCCCGGCATCGTCGATGCGCGAAAGCGTATCGGCGTGCAGCCGCTTGCTGCCGATCGCCGCTTCCACGCGCCCGACGATCGTCGAGGCCGCCTTGCCGCTGAGCTGCTGGAACAGGATCGCCCGCGCCAGCGCATCCACCGGGTCGAAGGGCTTGCGCCAGCCCGGCTGCGCTTCCAGCGGGCCGATGCGCTTCATCCACGTCGCCAGCCGCCGGTCGCGCTTGCGCAGGTGCTCGTAGGCCTGCTCGACGTCGAATCCCCGGGCGTGGCGCGGCATCTCAGCGCCTCAGCGCCTGCACGGCCAACACCAGCCAGCCGAGGATGAGCATCGTGCCGCCCACCGGCGCCAGCGCCGTGGACCAGCCGGCCAGCACGCTGCCCGCCAGGCTGCCGGAGAACAGCAGCGTGCCCAGCAGCAGCAGGGCGCTGCCGGCCATGCCCAGCCAGCGCTCGGCCAGCGAAGCGCCCAGCGCGGCCAGCACCGCGCCATGGCCGAACGCGTAGAAGGCGGCTGTCTGCAGGCGCGATTGCGCCATGGCATCGGCCACCCCATGGCTGGCGTAGGCGGACAAGGCGACCGCGGCGGCGGCCAGCAGTGCACCGAAGGAGGCGGCCAGCGAGGGCCTGCGGCTGCGGCGGTCGTGGAAACGCATCATCGTTCCAGGCGGGAGGATGCGCGCAATGTGCCATAAAAAAAACGCGCCGCATGCAGCGGCGCGTTTTTCGGGAGATCTCCGGGCGCCTGGCGGCGCGCGGGATTACTTGATCGCCCAGTAGATGTCGAAGTTGCCGTCCAGGGTGAAGGACTTGTCCACGCCCGACTTCCACGACTCGTACGGACGGTCGGTGACTTCGTAGCCGTTGGTCACGGCCCAGGCGCGCAGCGAGGTGCGGGCCACGTCGAGACCCGCCATGTGGCCGGTGTAGTTCGCGAACGCCGAGCGATGGGCTTCGGTGCGCACGTAGGTGACCGGCGCGCCACCGGAGATGGTGACCTTCAGCGGCTCGCCGGCAGCGGCGACCGGGGTGGCGTCGGCCACCGGGGCGGCAGCGGCCTCGTCCTTGTTCGCGTCCTTGTTCTCGTCGGCCTTCGGCGCGCCACCGGCACGCTTGCGGACCGGCTGCACGACGTCGAACGCGTACTTGTCGCTGGCGAAGTCGGTGGTCACGATGCGCACCGGACCGGCCGGCTCCAGGCCGTTGGCGTCCATGACGCGCTTGATCCACTCCTGGTTGTCCTTGATCGACTTCTTGATCGTTTCGTTGTCGCGGTCGATGTTGCCCGCGTTGACGACCAGCAGGTCCTCGGCCGGCACGTCGACGATCTTGAGGTCGTTCAGGACCAGCTTGCCGTCGGCGTCGGCCGCGCGGTAGTCCTGGTTGGGCACGGTCGCCAGCACGTTGCTCAGGCGCGACAGACCCAGCTTCAGGTCGTCGCCCACGTGGCGGCTGACGTACAGGCCGGCGTAGCGGCCGAACAGGTTCCAGCCGTACTTGACCGAGTAGTCCTGGGTGATCTTGACGTTGCGGTTGTTCTTGCCGGTGGGTTCCAGCGTGAACACCGTGGTCTTGTCGGTCCCCTTGGTCGGATCCTCGATCGCGATCTCGACACGCTCGTTCTTGGCGCTGTCGGTGATCGTCCAGCTGCCGTCACCGATGTAACCTTCGGTGGAGCTGTACTTGATGGTCGCGCCCTTGCCCGACTCCGGGCCGGCCAGCGTCAGCTGGATCTTGGGATCGCGCAGCACCAGCGGGTTCCAGTCCTTGAAACGGCGGAAGCTGTTCACCGTGTCGTACACGATGGTCATCTTGCGGTTGGTCTCGACGCTCTCGGACATGTGCCGTTCCGAGGGAAGCACCAGGCCCACCACGACGAACAGGCCAGCCACGATCCCCAAGGCAATCAGGAACTCGATAATACGGGTCATTCAGGAGTCTCCGGGGCCGATCCCACGGCCGGGTTGAGTGAAGCGAAGCGCCCATCCTAGCAGGCTTCGCGGCCAATGTTCAGTTGCTGTTCCTGGCGGCCCGCCATACCGCGCCGCACAGGGGCCCAAGCCCGCGCCGGCGTTGGCTTCACGGGAATTTGCCAGCGGTGGACAGAAGGGCGCGTCAAGGCCCGCGCGGGGTGGCCGGCGCGAACCCGGGCTCAGGCGGAGGGCGTCGCGGGCCGCTCAGACCAATTGCAGTTCGAAGGCCTTGAGCACGGCGCGCGTGCGGTCGCGCACGCCGAGCTTGGAGAGGATGTTGGAGACGTGGTTCTTGATCGTGCCCTCGGCCACGCCGAGCGAGTTGGCGATCTCCTTGTTGGAGAAGCCGCTGGCCATCAGGCGCAGGATCTCGGTCTCGCGGTCGGTGAGCGGATCGGGGCGGTCCAGGCTGACGAACTCGTTGCGCATGTGCTCCAGGCCCGAAAGCAGGCGCTGGGTCACCGCCGGCTGCACCAGCGAGCCGCCGTCGGCCACCGTGCGGATCGCCCCGACCAGTTGTTCCAGCGAGACGTCCTTGAGCAGATAGCCCTTCGCACCGGCCTTCAGCCCGGCCAGCACGAGCTGGTCGTCGTCGAAGGTGGTGAGGATGATCGTCGGCGGCAGCGCGCCGGTGCGCGAGAGCACCTGCAACGCCTCCAGGCCCGACATCACCGGCATGCGCATGTCCATCAGCACGACATCCGGCTTGACCTGCGGGATCTGCTCCACCGCCTGGCGGCCATCGCCGGCCTCGGCGACCACCTCGATGCCGTCGTCCAATGCCAGCAGCGAACGGATGCCCTGCCGTACCAGGGTTTGGTCGTCGACCAGACACACACGGATCATCACAGCACTCCTTTGGGAACGGCCGCCGCCAGGGGCGCGACACTGCCGGGAATGGCCAGGCGCAGGCAGAAGCCTGCCCCGCGCCGGGTTTCGATGTCCAGCCTGCCGCCGTACTGGGCCACCCGCTCGCGCATGCCGCGCAGGCCGTTGCCGGCGACGTAGCCGTCGGCGCCGCGGCCATCGTCGCGCGCCTCCACCACCACTTCGTCCTGCTCGCGGCGGATCTCGATCCACAGGTGGCGCGCGCCGGCATGGCGCACGGCGTTGGTGACGATCTCCTGCACGCAGCGCAGCAGCACGTGGGCGCGCTCGGGGTCGTCGATCACCAGCGTGGGCTCCATCTCCAGGCGGATATCCAGCGACGGCACCTGGGTGACCAGCGGGCGCAGCGCGGCGGCCAGGTCGATCGCCCCGCCCTCGCGCAGCTGGCTCACCGCCTCGCGCACGTCGGTGAGCAGCAGCTTGGCCAGCGTATGCGCCTGGCGCACGTGTTCCTGCGCCTGGCCCTCGGTGATATGGCCGGCGACCTCCAGGTTCAGGCTGAGCGCGGTGAGGTGATGGCCGAGCAGGTCGTGCAATTCGCGCGAGATGCGCGTGCGCTCGTTGATGCGCACGCTCTCGGCCAGCAGCGCGCGGGTGGCGCGCAGTTCGGCGTTGAGCTGGCGCTGCTCCTCGCGCGCCTGCACCTGGCGCTTGGCGATCAGCGCGGTGACGAACACGAAGCTGGAAAAGCCCAGGTAGCCCATGGCCTGCAGGATCGCCACCACCCAGGGGAAGCCCATCAGGTTGGCGTAGACCGGCACCACCGCCAGGTTGCCCAGCACCAGCCAGAACACCGCCATGCGCACCGGCAGCAGCCAGGGGAACAGGCCGGCCAGCACCATCAGCAGGATGCTGCCCAGCGCGGTGCCGGAGAAAAAGCTCACGCCGATGGCGCACGCCGTCATCACCAGCAGCGACAGGTGGTCGAGCAGGCGCAGGCGCGCCCCGTTCAGGTCGCGGGTGACGCCCCAGTAGATCAGGCCGAACGCCAGGTACACCACGACCCAGCGCACGATGCGCGCGAACGGCGCGCCCTCCAGCTCGTACAGCGGCAGCGACTCCGGGTCCAGGAAGAAGATCACCAGCCACAGGCCGACCGCGGCCCAGGTGAACAGGCCGGCATAGCGCAGCAGGGATTCGTTCTTGACCAGGTACTTCACTTGGGACCCATGGGCCATGCGCGCATCCGTCGACCGCTGTGTGGAGGGACGCCGGCAACGCCCGGCGGGACGGGCCCACCGGCCCGACGGAGCCCAGAGGCCGGCCAGGCCGCGCCGGCCGGGATAAATTCGGTAACGCCCCGGTTGAAGTCAACCGTGCCGGAAGTCCCGTGGCGCGCGGACGTCATCGCCGCTACCCGCCCCCGCGGCGACCGTGAGACAATCCTGCACGGCTGCGTGCCGACCGCTTCACCCACGGAGTTCCAATGTCGATCGTGATCCGCGACGTGAAAGAGCACGAGCTCGATTCCGTCCTGGCCCTCAACAACAACGCCGGCCTGGCGATCCTTCCGCTGGATTCGGCCCGGCTGCACCGCTTCTACGAGCAGGCCGAGTATTTCCGCGTCGCCGAGCGTGACGGCAACCTGGCCGGCTTCCTCGTCGGCTTCGGCAGCAAGGCGCCGCACGACAGCAGCAATTTCGCCTGGTTCCGCGAGCGCTACCCCGATTTCTTCTATATCGACCGCATCGTGGTCGCCAGCCGCCGTCGCGGCGGTGGCGTCGGCCGTGCGTTCTACGCCGACGTGCAGAGCTACGCCGAGCTGCGCTACCCGCAGCTGGCCTGCGAGGTGTTCCTGGACCACGGCGCCGACGCGGCGCTGCTGTTCCATGGCAGCTTCGGCTTCCGCGAAGTGGGCCAGAACATGATGGCCGACGTGGACGTGCGCGCCAGCATGCTGCTCAAGGACATGTGCAGCTACGGCTGGGTGCGGGAAACCTACGGCGGCGAGCTGCCGGACCTGCCGTGGGTCGGCCGCCCACGCCATTCGCAGCGGGCCCAGCGCCCGACGGGGACCTGAGCGTGGCCTCGGCGAACCTGGATTTCGAACAGGCCGGCGAACTGAAGATCGGCCAGGTCGGCATCGCCAACCTGCGCATCCGCACGCTGGACGTGGCCCGCCTGACGCAGGAAATGCGCGAGCGCGTGGCGCGCGCGCCCAAGCTGTTCGGGCACGCGGCGGTGATCCTGGATTTCGGCGGCCTCTCGCAGGCCCCGGACGTGGAGACCGCCCGCGCGCTGCTGGAAGGCCTGCGCGAGGCCGGCGTGCTGCCGGTGGCGCTGGCCTACGGCACCAGCGAGATCGAGCAACTCTCCCGCGCCCTTGGCCTGCCGCTGCTGGCCAAGTTCCGCGCGCAATACGAGCGCATCGACGGCGGCGCGGCGGCCACGTCCCCGCCCCCGCCGCCACCCGCCCCGGTCGCGGCGGCCAAGCCGGCGCCGGCACCGGCCGCTCCGCGGCCCGGCCGCATGCAGCGCAATGCCGTGCGCTCGGGCCAGCAGCTGTACGCCGAGAACGCCGACCTGACCGTGCTGTCCACCGTGGGCGCCGGCGCGGAGGTCATCGCCGACGGCAGTATCCACATCTATGGCAACCTGCGCGGCCGCGCCCTGGCCGGCGCGCAGGGCAATACCGAGGCGCGGATCTTCTGCCGCGAGTTCAACGCCGAACTGGTCGCCATTGCCGGCCACTACAAGGTGCTGGACGATATCCCCAAGGAACTGCGTGGCAAGGCCGTCCAGGTCTGGCTGGAGCAGGACCAGATCAAGATCGCTGCGCTGGACTGACGCAGCCCACCCCTCAAGACATTACTGGAGCATTCCATTGGCTGAAATCATCGTAGTCACCTCCGGCAAGGGCGGCGTCGGCAAGACCACCACCAGCGCCAGCCTGGCCTGTGGCCTGGCACGGCGCGGCAAGAAGGTCGCGGTCATCGATTTCGACGTCGGCCTGCGCAACCTCGACCTGATCATGGGCTGCGAGCGCCGCGTGGTGTACGACTTCGTCAATGTCGTCCATGGCGAAGCGACGCTGAAGCAGGCGCTGATCAAGGACAAGCGTTTCGAGAACCTCTACGTGCTGGCCGCCTCGCAGACCCGCGACAAGGACGCGCTGACCAAGGAAGGCGTGGAGAAGGTGCTCAAGGACCTGGCTGCCGACGGCTTCGACTTCGTGGTGTGCGATTCGCCCGCCGGCATCGAGAAGGGCGCCTTCCTGGCGATGTACTTCGCCGACCGCGCGGTGGTCGTGGTCAACCCGGAAGTGTCCTCGGTGCGCGACTCGGACCGCATCATCGGCCTGCTCGATTCCAAGACCCACAAGGCCGAGGCCGGCCAGACCGTGCCGGCCGCGCTGCTGCTCACCCGCTACAGCCCCTCGCGCGTGGAAGCCGGCGAGATGCTGTCGATCAACGACGTGGAGGAAGTGCTGGGCCTGAAGGCGATTGGCGTGATCCCCGAATCGGGCGACGTGCTCAACGCCTCCAACAAGGGCGAGCCGGTGATCCTGGATGCCGAATCGCCGGCGGGCCAGGCCTACGACGATGCGGTGGCCCGCATCCTGGGCGAGGAGCGGCCGATGCGCTTCACCTCGGTGGAGAAGAAGGGATTCTTCAGCAAGCTGTTCGGAGGCTGAGGCATGGGACTGCTCGACTTTCTCAAGAGCAAGAAAAACACCGCCGAAACCGCGAAGAACCGCCTGCAGATCATCATCGCGCAGGAACGCTCGCAGCGGGGCGGCCCGGACTACCTGCCGCTGCTGCAGCGCGAGCTGCTGGAAGTGATCAAGAAGTACGTGAACATCGACGCGGACGCGGTGAAGGTCGACCTGATCAAGGACGGCCACAACGACGTGCTCGACATCTCCGTGGCACTGCCGGAAGACCCGGACAAGTGAGCCCGCGCGCGCCGGCCTTGGCCGGCGCCGCGCGCCTGCGCAGCACATGAAGTCGCAGACCGCCGCCGCCGAACCCGTGGTCACGCGCGTGGCCGAGATCGACCTGGCGCACGCCACCGCCCTGCTCGCCCGCCACGGCCTGCGCCTGCACCGCGTGCCCGATGGCGGCGAGATTCCGGGCAGCTATTGGGGCGCGCCGGAGGCGGGCATCATCGGCTGCGACGTGTACGTGCGCGGCGACACCCCCGTGCATTCGATGCTGCACGAGGCCTGCCACCTCATCGTGCTGCCGCCCGAACGCCGCGCGCAGGTGCACACCGATGCCACCGATTCGGTGGAGGAAGAGGACGCGACCTGCTACCTGCAGATCGTGCTCGCCGATGCGCTGCCCGGCGTGGGCCGCGCGCGGCTGATGGCCGACATGGACGCGTGGGGCTACACCTACCGGCTGGGCTCGACGCAGGCGTGGTTCGAACACGACGCGGAAGACGCGCGCGCGTGGCTGGTCGAGCGGGGACTGCTGCCGGGTTGACGGACCGGGCGCCGTGAGCCGCCCCTAGACAACGTGGGCACAGCGTCGCCCCGCAAGACACCGACCTGACAAGCGCCCAAACCCTGTCACAAACCTGACTGCGCCCGTGGCTGCGCGGCGTTGCACGGACGCGCTCGCCCGATGCACGATGGCGCCCGAAGGGGTCGAGGCGCAGTCAACAGTTCGTTTCCGCGACGCACGGGGAGTGACTGAATGAAGAGTCTTGGGCGTGGTCTGTCGACCGTGGCGGCACTGGTCGGGGTGTTACTGGCTTCATCGGACGCGGCGGCACAGGACGGCACCATCACCGTTGAATGTCACTCGGTGGGATACGAATACAGCGAATGCCGCGCACCGCTGCGCGCGCCGCAGTTGATTCATCAGATTTCGAGCAGCGCCTGCATCCTCAATCGCACGTGGGGCTTTGACCGTCGCAAGCAGCGCCTTTGGGTGGACCAAGGGTGCTCGGGCGTGTTCGCCGACGTGGCGGGCTATCACCACGGGCGAAGTGGCACCTTCGATCCGGGCAGCCGCCGGTACGACGAGCGCGGTCGCGATCTGGGACTGATCCTCGCCACGGTGGCCGGCGCCGCGCTCGCGTCCTCGGACCACGAGACGCACTACACCAACTACCGCTCGGATACGCACGCCTACGCGCACGGCGGCTATGACGGCTGCCACGGCGTCGGCTGCCTGGTGGATCCGCCGGACAACGGCGGCCAGTCGGAAGCCATCGACACGCGGCCGTCGTTCGACAAGCAGGGCAATCCCAATTTCGATACGCAGGGAAACTGGATTGGCTGCCACGGCGTCGGCTGCGACGTCGATCCGCCCGCCGACGACAACCACTGACCGGGGTGACCGCCATGCACGCAAGGATCATCATCGTCATCGCCGCCGCGGCCCTGTGCTACGCCGGCGCCGCGCTCGCCCAGGACAACACCGGCGCCCTGGACCAGAGCACGCAGACCACCTCGTCCAGTTCGACGACCACGACCAGCACGACCTGGAGCGACGATAGCGCCTCGCCGCAGCGCGACGATTCCGGGTTCCAGAGCTCGCCCGAAATGAAAGCCTGGATCAAGAGCAATGCCGATGATTCGGCTTCCCGCGACAACGGGTTCGGCGCCGGCTTCGGGCGCGACAACGACCAGCGCGAGGACGACCGGCCGTCCTGGTCGAAGCATCGCCCACCTGCGCCCAAGCCGGAACAGATCGAGGGCGCCTACAAAGTCATGTCGAGCACGGGCGAGTTCCTGTGCACGGTCAACCTGAAAGCCAGTCCCTTCTTCGGCGGCTACTGGGCCAGCACGTCCACCGGATGCCCGGAGTTGTGGAAGGTTTCGCGCTGGGATTTCCAGGGCCCCACCCTGGTGCTCACCAATTCCTCCGGCGACATCTACGCCAGCTTCTGGCCACGCGCGCGCGACTTGTGGGTTGGCCAGTCGACCGCTTCCGGGCAACGCCTGTCGCTCAGCCGCTGACGGTATCCGCGCCACCCGTGGCGCAAGCCGCTTGCCCCGCGCGCGCGATCAAAGCGCGCGTTCGGGCACCGCGTTTTCCTCCACCAGCGAGCTGGACAGGTCGAGCGAGGCGATCGTGCCGCGTCCCTCCACCGACTCGAACGACAGCGTCCAGCCCAGGTGTTCGCACAGGCGGCCGATCAGGTCCAGCCCGATCCCCGCCACGCGGCCGCCCTGGTCGCCGCGCGCCATGCGCGCGTAGATCGCGCTGATTTCCTCCGGCGACATGCCGTGCCCCGGGTCCTCGATGCGCACCGTCGCCGGTGCCGACAGCGCGATGTGGATCGTGCCGCGGTCGCTGTTCTCGATCGCGTTGCGCAGCAGGTTGCCGATCGCGGCCTGCAGGATCGTCACCGGCGCGAACAGCCGCGCCGGTACCTGGGCCTGCAGCACGATGCGCAGGTCCTTGTCCGCGCTCAGGTGGCGGTGGTCGGCGACGATCTCCGGCAACAGCTGGTCCAGCCGCACCTCGTCGCTGCTGCGCGCCAGCCGCGCCGGGTCCTTGGCCAGCACCAGCAGCAGTGCCAGCAACTGCTCCACGCCCGAGGCGGTCTGGCGGATGCGCAGCAGCTGGTGGCGCACCGGCGCGGGCACATCGTCCTGCGCAAGCCCCAGCTCGCTGGCGCCGTCGATCACCGCGATCGGCGTGCGCAGTTCGTGGCTGGCGCTGTTGATGAAGGCGCGCTCGCGCTGCACGAACTGGTCGTTGCGGCCGAGGTAGTCGTTCAACGCCTCGGTAATCACGGTCTGCTCGCTGCTGGCGCGCGGGTCCAGCGCCACGCGCTGGCCGGGGCAGTCCGGCTGGAGGCCGCGGATGCGCTCGGCCATCTCGCTCAACGGCTTGACCACCCGCCCCATGCCCCAGCCCACCAGCAACCCGAGCAACACGATCGCCAGCAGGTTGGAGGCCACCATCCACAAGCCCAGGCGGTTCTCGTGTTGCTGCAGCTCGGTGATGTCCAGCGCGAGCACCAGCCGGCGGCCGTTGACGTCCTGCACCAGCAGCACCTTGTCGCGGCCCTCGTAGGCGATGCCGTCGTGCAGGCCCGGCTGCAGGCCGGCATAGGCGGGCGGCGGCGGCGAGTCTTCGTCGTCGCCGAACAACTGCACGGTACGGCTGTCGGTCCAGTGGTAATCCGGGTCCTCGGCGCTGCGCTGCACGAAGTGGTCCAGTTCCGACTTCAACAGCGAATGCCAGGTCAGTTGTTCGGCCTGTTCGTTGACGATGTAGCCGTGCACGAACACCGCCAGCGAGATCAGCGCGGCGTATGCCACCAGCCACAGGGTCACCTGCCGCCGCAGCGCGCGGGGCTTACGGGCCATCGACGGTCTCCGCCGGACCCAGCGGCGCCAGCCGGTAGCCCACGCGCGGCAGCGTGTGGATCAGCTTGTCGGCGAACGGCCCATCCACGCTGCGGCGCAGTTCGTAGATGTGCGAACGCAGCATGTCGCCGTCCGGCGGCTCGTCGCCCCATAGCGCGTGTTCCAGGCGCTCGCGCGTCACCGCCGCCGGGCTGGCCTGCATCAGCACTTCCAGCAGCTTTCGGCAGGCCGGGTACAGGTGCAGCGGGCGGCCGGCGCGCGTGGCTTCCAGCGTCGCCAGGTCCAGGCGCAGGTCGGCCACCTGCAGGGCCTTGCTGCGGCCGCGGCCCTGCGCGCGCACCAGCAGCGCTTCCAGGCGCACCTCCAGCTCCGGCAGCGCGAAGGGCTTGGTGAGGTAGTCGTCGGCGCCGGCCCGGAAGCCGGCAATCTTGTCCGGCAGCTCGTCGCGCGCGGTGAGCATGATCACCGGCACCTCGGACTGGTGTTCCTCGCGCAGCCGGCGCAGCACTTCCGGGCCGTCCATGCGCGGCATCATCCAGTCCAGGATGATCGCGTCGTAGGCCTGGGTGGTGGCCAGGTGCAGCCCGGTGATGCCGTCGGGCGCGGCGTCGAGCACGTGGCCGCGCGCCTCGAAGTAATCGAAGAGGTTGGCCACCAGGTTGCGGTTGTCTTCGATGACCAGGAGCCGCATGCGGGATCCGCGTGAAAAGGACACCGCATCGTAACGGCCGGATGTCGAAATGGTGTCGTAGCCGCCGGTTTCCGACAAACTTCCCACGCCGCCGCGCCGAAGATGCGCGGTTCCCTGCCCGCCTGCCGCCGATGCCGACGACCGCCCCCTCCGCCCAGAGCTTCCGTTGGCGCCCCGTGCTGGTGGCGCTGCTGATCGTGCTCAGCCTGGCCGCCGGCCTGGGCCTGCGCCAGCCCAACCCGGCGGACGAGCCGCGCTTCGTGCTGGCCGCGCGCAGCATGGTGGAGAGTGGCCAGTGGCTGCTGCCGCATCGCGGCATCGAGCTGTACGCGGAAAAGCCCCCGGTGTTCATGTGGCTGCAGGCCGGCGCCTACGAGTTGACGGGCCAGTGGACCCTCGCCTTCCTGCTGCCTTCGTTGCTGGCCGCCCTGCTGGTGCTGTGGCTGGTGCGCGACCTCGGCCGCCGCCTGTGGCACCGCCGCATCGGCGACATCGCCCTGCTGGCGGTGTTCTGCACGTTGCAGTTCGGGCTGATGGCCAAGCGCGCGCACATCGACATGGTGCTGCTGGCGATGACCACCCTCTCGCTGTGGGGCCTGCTGCGCCACTTGCTGCGCGGGCCGGACTGGCCGGCCTGGTGGCTGGGCGCGTTCGCCGCCGGCCTGGGCACGGTGACCAAGGGCGTGGGCTTCCTGCCACTGCTGGTGCTGTTGCCGTGGGCGCTGTACGTACGCCTGCATGGGCGCGCATGGCCCGGGCGCGCGGGCGATGGCTGGCGCTGGGCCGCCACGGTGCCGATGTTCGTGGCCGGCACCGCGGTGTGGCTGTTGCCGCTGGCGCTGGCGTTGTGGCGCAGCGACGACCCGGCCCTGCAGGCCTACGCGCGCGAGATCCTGCTGCGGCAGACCGCCACGCGCTACACCGCGGCGTGGCACCACGTGCAGCCGGCCTGGTACTACCTGCGCGTGATCGCCCTGCTCTGGCTGCCCGGCAGCCTGCTGCTGCCGGCGCTGTGCCCGGGCTGGTGGCGCCGCCTGCGCCGCGGCGATGGCCGCCAGTGGCTGCTGCTCGGCTGGAGCCTGCTGGTGCTGCTGTTCTTCAGCGCCAGCCCCGGCAAGCGCGAGCTGTACATCCTGCCGATCCTGCCCGCCGCCTGCCTGGCCGCCGCGCCGCTGCTGCCCGGGCTGTTGCGGCGCGCGCTGCCGCGCCGGCTGCTGCTGGGCTACGTGGTGTTCCTGGCGGTGGCTTCGCTGGCGGTGGCGTTCGGCCCCTGGCTGCCGCGCGATGCCCTGCGCCGCGACCTGGATGCCCACGTGGTGCATCAGCTGAAGTACGGGCTCATCGCCCTGGGGGTCGGCCTGGGCGTGATCGCGGCCTGGGCCAGGTCGCGCCGCGCCGCGCTGGGCGTGGTGCTGTCCACCGCGTGGTTGTGGAGCATCTACGGGCTGGTCTTCGCCCCGGCGCTGGATGCTTCCAGTTCGTCGGCCGGCCTGATGCGGCGCGTCGGCGAACGCATCGGCCCGGACGCACAGCTGGGCATGGTCGCCTGGCGCGAGCAGAACCTGCTGCAGGCCGACCGGCCGGTGACCGAGTTCGGCTTCAAGGCCGACTGGCCCACGCAGTGGGCCAAGGCAGGGCCGTGGCTGGCCGCCCAGCCCACGCACCGCTGGCTGTTCGTGCTGCGCGAGGCGCTGCCGGCGTGCGTGGACCGCACGCAGGTGGTGGAGATCGGCCAGTCGAACCGCAACCAGTGGCTGCTGGTGCCGGGCACCGCCTGGCACGCGGGCTGCACCGGCACCCCGCCCGCGCAGGACGCCGCGGACGACAACGACGACTGAACGCGGCCGGCGGCGCGCCGCGCCGATCCGACCGCTTTCCGACAAGGCGCTGCCGATCATCGCCACACCCTCGGCATGCCTTGTCTCGCTCAATGGATCTGCACACCGTATCCGCGCTGGCCGCCGCGCCACGCCCGTCGCCGCGCCTGAACCCGCCGCTGGCGACGCATCTGTATCTGCCGTTGGCGCTGCTGCTGATCCTCAACGCGTGGCTGGCCGCGGGCGGCGGCGACATGGCGATCGCCGACCTGCTCTATCGCCTGGAAGGCAACCACTGGGCGTTGAAGGACGCCTGGTGGACCAGCCACCTCGTGCATCGCGTCGGCAAGTGGATGAGCACGGCGGCCGCGCTGGCTGTCCTGTTCGCCGCCCTGCGCGCCTGGCGCGCGCCGCTGCATGCATGGCGCTGGCCGTTGCTGGCGCTGGTCGGCTCGGTCGCGCTGTCCACCGCGCTGGTGTCGATGTTCAAGCACCTCACCCACATGGATTGCCCGTGGGACCTCGCCCGCTACGGCGGCACGCATGCCTTCTACGGCCTGTTCGAATCGCGCGGCGGCGTGCCGGCCTCCGGCTGCTTCCCCGCCGGCCACGCCAGCGCCGGCTATGCGTGGGTCGCGCTGTATTTCTTCGCCTTGGCCACGGCGCCGCGCTGGCGCTGGGCGGGGCTGGCGTCGGGCTTGCTCGTCGGGGCGCTGTTCGGCTTTTCCCAGCAGCTGCGCGGCGCGCATTTCCTTTCCCATGACCTGTGGTCGCTGGCGGTGTGCTGGGTCGTGCCGCTGTGCCTGTTCCGCCTGCTGCCCGGCCGCGATGGCGCCCAGGTGCGCGCATGAGCCTATCCATCTCCTCCCCGGCCTGGCGGCGCTGGCTGCGCGACATCGACTGGCGTTGGCGGCCGACGCTGTCCACCGAAGGGCTGATCCTCGCCACCAGCCTGTTCTTCGCCCTGGCCTGCAACGGCCTGTTCTGGCGCAGCGCCACCGCGTGGAGCGGCGGCGGCATCGGCATGACGCTCTCGCTGCTGGCGGTGCTGGTGGCCGTGCACGCGCTGCTGCTCGGCCTGCTGGTGTGGCGCTGGAACGCCAAGGTGCTGCTCAGCGTGCTGCTGCTCAGCACCGCGCTGACCACGTACTACATGAGCCGCTACAACGTGTACATCGACGCGGACATGCTGCGCAACGTACTGGCGACCGACCGCAAGGAATCGCGCGAGCTGATCACCGCTTCGCTGCTGCTGCCGCTGCTGTGCTACGGCGTGTTGCCGGTGCTCGTGCTGTGGCGCCTGCGCCTGCGCCAGCGGCGCCCGGTCCGTGCCTTGCTGGTGCGCGCCGGCTTCCTGCTCGCGGTGGCGGTCGGTGGGGCGGCGGCGGCCATGCTGTCGTTCCAGGACCTGTCGGCGCTGATGCGCAACCACCATGAAATCCGCTACCTCGCCACGCCGATCAACACGCTGGCCGCGTTGCGCGCCAACCTGAAATCGGCCACGCCGGGGCACAAGGCGCCCAAGCTGCCGATCGGCGAGGATGCGATGGCCACGCCGCGCGCGCCGCAGTCGCGCCCGCGCCTGCTGTTGATCGTGCTCGGCGAGACCATGCGCGCGCAGAACTTCGGCCTGGACGGCTACGCCCGGCAAACCACGCCGGAACTGGCGCAGGTCGACGGGCTGGTCAACTTCCCCGACATGCACTCGTGCGGCACCAGCACCGAGGTCTCGGTGCCGTGCATGTTCTCGCCGTGGGGCCGCCACGACTACAACGAGGATCGCATCCGCGGCCATCAATCGCTGCTGCACGTGCTCGACCGCGCCGGCGTGGGCGTGCTGTGGCGCGACAACCAGAGCGGCTGCAAGGGCGTGTGCGACGGCCTGCCGATCCAGCAGCTCGACGATGCCAAGGTCGCCAGCCTGTGCCAGGACGGCCGCTGCATGGACGAGGTGCTGCTGGACGACCTCGCCGCGCAGGTGCGGGCCCGCCCGGGCGACCGCGTGGTGGTGCTGCACCAGCTCGGCAACCACGGCCCGAGCTACTACGAGCGCTACCCGGCCGCGTTCGCGCGCTTCAACCCGGCCTGCCAGAACCCGGACCTGGGCCAGTGCAGCCGGCAGCAGATCGTGGACGCCTACGACAACGCGGTGCTCTACACCGACCACTTCCTCGGCCGCGCGATCGGCGCGCTGCGCGCGATGCCCGACTACGACACCGCGATGATCTACCTCTCCGACCACGGCGAATCGCTGGGCGAGAAGGGCCTGTACCTGCACGGCGTGCCGTACGCCATCGCCCCGCAGGAGCAGACCCACGTGCCGATGGTGATGTGGTTCTCGCCGCAGTTCGCCAAGGACCGCGGCCTGGACGTGCAGTGCCTGCGCCGCCGCGCCGCCGGCCATGCCGACCACGACAACCTGTTCCCCTCGGTGCTGGGCCTGATGCAGGTGCGCACCTCGCTCTACGATTCCTCGCGCGACCTGTTCGCCGGCTGCCAGCAGCCAGCCTGAACCACCGCCGCGCGCCCGGCGCCCCTTGCGGCACCGGCGCGCGGCCTCTAGCCTTCGGCGGACCGTTCCCGCAAGGATCCGCCGTGAACCCTCGCCTTCCGCTCCTGGCTGCCGCCCTGCTCGGCGCGTTGTCGCTGTCCGCCTGCCGGCGCGAGCCCACGGCACCGGCCGCCGCCGAAGCGCCCGCCAAGGCCCCGGCCGAGAGCGCCGATGCGTTCATCGCCCGGGTCAATGCCGAGTACAAGGCGGCGTATCCGGAAATCAGCTCGGCGCAGTGGCTGTCGGCGACGTACATCAACGACGATTCGCAACGCATCGCCGCCAAGGCCAACGAGCGCGCGCTCACCCAGCTCAACACCTGGATCGCGCAGGCGCGCCAGTACGAAGGCCAGCCGATGTCCACGGACACCGCGCGCGCCCTGCAACTGCTGCGGCTGATGAGCGCCATGCCGGCGCCGCGCGATCCCGGCCGCCTGGCCGAGCTGACCACCATCGCCAGCCGCATGGAAGGCGACTATGGCGCCGGCACCTATTGCCGCGGCGAAGGCGAGGCCAGGCAGTGCCGCCAACTCGGCGAACTGGAGCAGGTGCTGGCGCGCAGCCGCGACTACGACGAACAGCTCGACGCCTGGCAGGGCTGGCACGACGTGGCCGCGCCGATGCGCGCGAACTACCAGCGCTTCGTCGAGCTGGCCAACGAGGGCGCGCGCGACAGCGGCTTCACCGACGTCGGGCAGATGTGGCGCAGCGGCTACGACATGCCGCCGCAGCAGATCGCCGCCGAGACCGACCGCTTGTGGGAGCAGGTCAAGCCGCTGTACGAGCAGTTGCAGTGCTACGCACGCGGCAAGCTCGACGCCCACTACGGCCAGGACAAGGGCGAGCTGCCCGGCGGCCTGCTGCCGGCCCACCTGATGGGCAACATGTGGCAGCAGGACTGGAGCAACCTGTGGGACCTGCTGCAGCCCTACCCCGGCGCCGGCGACCTGGACATCACCGCCGCGCTGGAAAAGCAGTACCAGAGCGAACTCAGCGGCGCGCTCACCCGCGTGCCCGGCGGCGCCAACGGCAGCGTGGAGGCGCGCTTCAAGGCCCAGCGCGAAGCCGAGCTGCGCACCGCCAAGGCCATGACCGAGCGCGCGCAGGATTTCTACACCTCGCTGGGCATGCCCAAGCTGCCGGACGGCTATTGGCAGCGCTCGCAGTTCATCAAGCCGCTGGACCGCGACGTGGTGTGCCACGCCAGCGCGTGGGACCTCAACATGGGCGGCGACGCCGCGCAGAAGACCGGTCCGGATGTGCGCACGAAGATGTGCATCAAGCCCACCGAGGAAGACTTCACCACCATCTACCACGAGTTGGGCCACATCTATTACGACCTGGCCTACAACCCGCTGCCGCCGTTGTTCCAGAACGGCGCCAACGACGGCTTCCACGAGGCCATCGGCGACACCGTGGTGCTGGCGATGACGCCGGATTACCTGCACTCGGTCGGCCTGGTCGGCGAGGTGCAGCACAGCCGCGAGGCGTTGATCAACGCGCAGATGCGCATGGCGCTGGCGAAGGTGGCGTTCCTGCCGTTCGGCCTGATGATCGACCGCTGGCGCTGGGGCGTGTTCGACGGCTCGATCACCCCGGACCACTACAACCAGGCCTGGTGGCAGCTGAAGGCCAAGTACCAGGGCGTGGCGCCGGTCACCGCGCGCGGCGAGCAGTTCTTCGACCCGGGCGCGAAGTACCACGTGCCGGGCAACACGCCCTACACCCGCTATTTCCTCTCGCACCTGCTGCAGTTCCAGTTCTACAAGGGCCTGTGCCAGGCCGCCGGCTACACCGGCCCGCTGTACGAGTGCAGCTTCTACGGCAACAAGGAAGCCGGGCAGAAGTTCTGGAACATGCTCCAGCGCGGCAGCAGCCAGCCCTGGCAGGTGACGCTCAAGGAGCTGACCGGCGAGGACCACGTCGATGCCGGCCCGATGCTGGAGTACTTCGCGCCGATGCAGGAATGGCTCAAGCAGCAGAACCAGGGCCGCATGTGCGGCTGGGAAGCGCCGGCACCGGCGCCCGCCGCGAAGGCCGCCCAGCCCTGACGCCCTGCCCGCCCGGCGCGTGCTTGCATGCGCGCGCCGGCGCGGGGAGACTGGGGGTGATCGCCCCCACGCAAGGAATTGACCATGACCCCGACCTGGAATGTCGACCGCCTGGTGAAGCAGTACGGTCTGCGCCGCGATACCGCCGCGGAGATCGTCGCCGGGCAGGTGCAGCACGCGCTGCGCACCGCGTGGCAGGCGTGGGCGTGGCTGGCCGTCTCGTTGCCGCTGGCGGCATGGGCCTTCGCCGCATGGCGCGATACCGCGTTCTCGGTGTGGCCGCTGTGCCTGTCGCTGGTGGTCTGGCACCAGATCGGCGTGCGCCTGGCCCAGCCGCGCATTGCCGCGCTGGCGCAGGTGCAGCGCGAACGCATCGATCGCGCGCGCTAGGAAGCGGCTTCCGTAGGAGGGGCTTCAGCCCCGGCCGTGGGATATCGCGACCGGCTTGCGCCCGGCCGCGGCGGAAAGCGCATCACCCCGCCTGCTGCACCCCACGCATCCGCGCGGCCAGCTGTTCCTTGAACTGCTCGAACTCCATCCCCTCGGCCTTCGCCTCGGCGTGGGCGGCGTCCTTCAGCGCATCGGAATAGGCCAGCCGCACCGGGCGGCCTTCGCGCTCGTGCAGCTCACCGGCCAGCATGATCATCGCCAGCACGTGCGCCGCGCTCGGGCTCTCGCCGGCGATGCGGCCATCCATGCCCAACACCCACTCGCCATCGCGGCGGACGATGCCCGCCAGCAATTTGCGCTCGCCATCGCGCAGCTCCGCATGCGGCTCCACCGGCGAGGCGTCGGGCGGCGGCGCGGCGGCGGCGCGGTTGCGCGCGCGCTCGGCCTGGCGGCGGCGGGCGTCGCGGCGCAGCTTGGAATCGGTCGACATGGCTCAGGCTCCGGCAGCAGGCGTGGGGGAAGCGACGGGCATCCGCGACTGGCGCCGGTAGCTGCGCCGCTCCCACCGCCACAATAGCCAGCCGACGAGGAAAAAGCCCGTCGCGCCGAAGGCCAGGTGCAGCGGCGTGTCGCTGAGCAACGGCGACACCACGCCGGCGACCAGGGTGTTGATCATCAGCTGCACGAACATCTGCAGCGAGGAAGCCAGCCCGCGCTGCAACGGCGCCAGGTCGATCACCGACAGCGCCAGGATCGGGAAGATCAGGCCCATGCCGGTGCCGCCGAGGAAGATCGGCACCACCGCCCACGGCACGCTGATCCGCGCCACCGCCAGCGTGTAGGCCAGGTTGCTCACCGCCGACAGCAGGATCAGCCAGTAGCCCAGGCGCACCTGCACCTTCGGCGTGGCCTTGCCGGCCATGCGCCCGGACAGGAACGCGCCCAGCGTCAGGCCGCCGATGGTGGGGATGAACAGCCAGGCGAAATCGCCCTCGCCCAGGCCCAAGTGCTGCATCACCATCACCGGCGCGGAGGCGATGTACAGGAACACGCCGCCGAAGGTGAAGCCGCCCGCGCCGGCCAGGCGCAGGAAGCGCGGCGACAGGCCGATGCGGCGGTAGTCGCGCAGCAGGCGGCCGGCGTGCAGCGGCGTGCGGGCAGCCGGCGGATGGGTCTCGGGCAGGCCGAGCACCGTGCACACCAGCAGCAGGGTCGCAAAGCCCACCAGGAACCAGAAGATCAGCGGCCAGCCGGCGCCGGTGGCCAGCAGCCAGCCGCCGATGATCGGCGCGATGGCCGGGGCGACGCCGAAGATCATCGACACCTGGCTCATCAGGCGCTGGGCGTCGTGGCCATGGAACAGGTCGCGGATCACCGCGCGGCCGACGATCACGCCCACGCCGGCCGACACGCCCTGCAGGGCGCGGAACAGCAGCAGGGTCGGCAGGTCGCGCGACAGCGCGCAGCCGATGGAGGCGCCGATGAACAGCACCAGCCCGCCCAGGATCACCCGGCGCCGGCCCCAGGCATCGGAGAGCGGGCCGTGGGCCAGGCTCATCAGCCCGTAGAACAGCAGGTAGATGCTCACCGTCTGCTGGATCGCCACCGGGTCGGCGTGCAGGCGCTGCTCCAGCTGGGTGAAGGCCGGGAAGATGGTGTCGATCGAGAACGGGCCGAACATCGCCAGGCCCGCCAGCAGCAGGGCCATGCGGCGGGTGGAGGGCGCGGTCTGGGCGGGGGCGGTGTTCACGCGAATCCTTGGCTGTGCGGGCCAACGCCGGAGCAGCTGGCAGGCCGGGCCAGCGGGCTCGGCACGGTGCGGGCGATGGAAACGGCAACGGCGGCGGCGCCAGCCCGGGCGGGCCGGCGCGTCGACGCATCCGGGAGGGCGCCAGCTTACTGGATGCGGCCGGCCGGGGCACCCCGGCCGGGGACGCGCATTCATCCGCGCGCAGGCCGCCGGGCGCGGCGGAAAACGCCCGCCGCGCCCTTATAATGCCGGCCAACACCGCAGGTGGTGGGAGAAGCGGGCTTGCCCGCTGCCGAAGGCGCAATCGCCCGTAATCGCTCAGGCTCCCATACCACTCCCTGCGTGGTGCGCGCGGCACGGCGCACCCCAACACTCTGGAGAGACCGGTTCGATCCGGCGCCGAAGGGGCACGAGAGGTGGAGCGATCCGCCTTTCCAAACTCTCAGGCAAAAGGACAGAGGGGCGCGAGGAACACTTCGTGGTCGCTTGCGCCCTGCTTCCGGCAGCCGCGTGGACGATGCGAGGCGCACTTCGCCGCCCTCCTCTTCCTGCCGGAACATCGCCATGTCCCAGAATTCCTCCCCGCTGCGCGAGCTCGAGCACCACGACGCCTTCATCGCGCGCCACATCGGCCCCAACGACGCGGAGATCGCGCAGATGCTGCGCGTGGTCGGCCACGATTCGCTCGAAGCACTGACCGATGCCATCGTGCCGGCCAGCATCAAGTCGGCCACCCCGCTGGCCTTGCCGGCGGCGATCAGCGAAGTGGAAGCGCTGGCCAAGATCCGCGCCATCGCGCAGAAGAACCAGGTGTTCCGCAGCTTCATCGGCCAGGGCTACTACGGCACCCACACGCCGAACGTCATCCTGCGCAACATCCTGGAGAACCCGGCGTGGTACACGGCCTACACGCCGTACCAGGCGGAAATCTCGCAGGGTCGCATGGAGGCGCTGATCAACTTCCAGACGCTGTGCGCCGACCTCACCGGCATGGAGATCGCCAACGCCTCGCTGCTGGACGAAGGCACCGCGGCCGCCGAGGCGATGACCCTGGCCAAGCGTTCGGCCAAGTCGAAGTCCAACGTGTTCTTCGTTTCCAACGGCGTGCACCCGCAGACGCTGGAAGTGCTGCGCACGCGCGCCGAGCCGCTGGACATCGAACTGCACATCGGCGATGACGCCGAGGCGATGCACCTGGACAGCTTCGGCGTGCTGCTGCAGTACCCCAACACCTTCGGCCAGGTTCACGACTACAAGGCGCTGGCCGATGCGGTGCACGCGCGCGGCGGCCTGGTCGCGGTGGCCAGCGACCTGCTCGCGCTCACGCTGATCGCCGCGCCCGGCACCTGGGGCGCGGACATCGTGGTGGGCAACAGCCAGCGCTTCGGCGTGCCGTTCGGCTTCGGCGGCCCGCACGCGGCGTTCATGGCCTGCCGCGATGCGTACAAGCGCTCGATGCCGGGCCGCCTGATCGGCGTGTCGGTCGATGCGGAAGGCCGCCCGGCCTACCGCCTGACGCTGCAGACCCGCGAGCAGCACATCCGCCGCGAGAAGGCGACCTCCAACATCTGCACCGCGCAGGTGCTGCTGGCGGTGATGGCGAGCATGTACGCGGTGTACCACGGCCCCGAGGGCCTGGTGCGCATCGCGCGCCGCACCCACCGCCTGGCGGCGATCCTGGCCGCCGCGCTGCGCCAGGCCGGCGTCACTGTCGGCCCGGATTTCTTCGACACGCTGCACGTGGTGGACGTGGACGCCGCGGCGATCCACGCCCAGGCCGAGGCGGCGCGCATCAACCTGCGCCGCATCGACGGCCGCTCGCTGGGCATCAGCCTGGACGAGACCACCACGCGTGCGGACATCGTGGCGCTGGCCGCGCTGTTCGGTGCGAAGGTCGATGACATCGACGCGCTCGACGCGGCCACCGCCGACGCCCTGCCGGCCGGCCTGCTGCGCAACACCGACTTCCTGACCCACCCGGTGTTCAACACGCACCACAGCGAGCACGAGCTGCTGCGCTACATGCGTTCGCTGGCCGACAAGGACCTGGCGATGGACCGCACGATGATCCCGCTGGGCTCGTGCACGATGAAGCTCAACGCCACCGCCGAGATGATCCCGGTGACGTGGCCGGAGTTCGGCAACATCCACCCGCTGGCGCCGGCTTCGCAGGCGCTGGGTTACAAGCAGCTGATCGACGGGCTGGAAGAAATGCTGGTCGAGTGCACCGGCTACGACGCGGTGAGCCTGCAGCCCAACTCCGGCGCGCAGGGCGAGTACGCCGGCCTGCTGGCGATCCGCGCCTACCACCGCGCGCGCGGCGAGGGCCATCGCGACATCTGCCTGATCCCCGATTCGGCGCACGGCACCAACCCGGCCTCGGCGCAGATGTGCGGCATGACCGTGGTGGTGACCAAGACCGACGCCAACGGCAACGTGGACGTGGAAGACATCCGCCGCAACGCGGAGAAGTACAGCGACCGCCTGGCGGCGATTATGATGACCTACCCGTCCACGCACGGCGTGTTCGAGGAAGAGGTGGTGGAGATCTGCGAGATCATCCACCAGCACGGCGGCCAGGTGTACACCGACGGCGCCAACATGAACGCGCTGGTCGGCGTGGCCAAGCCGGGCAAGTGGGGTTCGGACGTTTCGCACCTCAACCTGCACAAGACCTTCTGCATCCCGCACGGCGGCGGCGGTCCGGGCGTGGGCCCGTGCGCCGTGAAATCGCACCTGGCGCCGTTCCTGCCGAAGACCTTCGGCGGTGAGGGCGACGTGGGCATGGTGTCGGCGGCCAGCTTCGGCTCGGCGTCGATCCTGCCGATCAGCTGGATGTACGTGACGATGATGGGCCACGAGGGCCTGCGCCGCGCCACCCAGCTGGCGCTGCTCAACGCCAACTACATCGCCAAGCGCCTGGAACCGCACTACGAGACGCTGTACACCGGCCGCAACGGGCTGGTGGCGCACGAGTGCATCCTGGACCTGCGCCCGCTCAAGGACGCCACCGGCATCAGCGCCGAGGACGTGGCCAAGCGGCTGATCGACTTCGGCTTCCATGCGCCGACGCTGAGCTTCCCGGTCGCGGGCACGCTGATGGTCGAGCCGACCGAGAGCGAGTCGCTGCACGAGCTGGACCGTTTCATCGACGCGATGATCCAGATCCGCGACGAGATTCGCGCGGTCGAGGAAGGCAAGCTGGATCGCGAGGACAACCCGCTGCGCCACGCGCCGCACACCGCGGTGGCGGTGAGCGCCAGCGAGTGGACACACGCGTACCCGCGCGAGCTGGCCGCCTTCCCGCTGCCCTCGCTGAAGCTGCAGAAGTACTGGCCGCCGGTCGCGCGCGTGGACAACGTCTACGGCGACAAGAACGTGATGTGCGCCTGCATTCCGGTGGATGCGTACAAGGAAGATGCCGAGGCTTGAGGCCTGGGTTCGGTTTTTCCGCTGATTTGTGTGTGTTTTTTTTGGGGAGGCTTCGGCCTCCCTTTTTTTTCGGCCTTCGATGTCCGTCGGCTTGCTGGGTTCCTGGGCGGCCTGCGGGGGCGCCACCCGTTCGGGACACGCCGTGAATCCATCCCTGGAGGCTCGTAGGCGACATCCATGTCGCCTACGGTCCCGAACGGGTGGCGCCCCCGCAGACCCCCGAAATGACCACGACCGGACGGACATGCAGGTGCCGTGACGGGCGGTTGTGTCTGCCTTGTGCGTGAAGTCCACGTGCAGGCGAGCACTTGTATCCACACTCGCGATTAACCTGGCGGCCACCAGCCTTCTGGGGTTCACTGCCCCCTTCCGCTGGAGATGTTCATGGCCGCCCGCAAGCCGACCGCCAAGCCCGCCGCCCCCTCGAAGAAGAGCCCCGCGCCCCTGCGTTCCGACGGCGATGCGCGCGGCAATGCCGATGAACTGCACCAGCAGGCCGGTGGCAGCCATCCGCCGCTCACCACCAACCAGGGCGTGGTCGTCAGCGACAACCAGAACTCGCTGCGCGATACGCCGCGCGGGCCGACGTTGCTGGAGGATTTCATCCTCCGCGAAAAGATCACCCACTTCGACCACGAGCGCATCCCCGAGCGCATCGTGCACGCGCGCGGCAGCGCGGCGCATGGCTATTTCGAGCTGACCAAGTCGCTCTCGCGCTACACCACTGCCAAGTTGTTCACCGAGGTCGGCAAGCGCACGCCGGTGTTCACCCGCTTCTCCACCGTGGCCGGTGGCGCCGGTTCGGTCGACACGCCGCGCGACGTGCGCGGTTTCGCGGTGAAGTTCTACACCGAGGAAGGCAACTTCGACCTGGTGGGCAACAACATCCCGGTGTTCTTCATCCAGGACGCGATCAAGTTCCCGGACCTGATCCACTCGGTGAAGATGGAGCCGGACCGCGGCTTCCCGCAGTCGGCCAGCGCGCACGACACGTTCTGGGATTTCATCTCGCTCACTCCCGAGTCGATCCACATGATCATGTGGGCCATGAGCGACCGCGCCATCCCGCGCTCGCTGCGCATGATCGAGGGCTTCGGCATCCACAGCTTCCGGCTGCTCGACGCGCAGGGCAAGAGCACCTTCGTCAAGTTCCACTGGCGGCCCAAGCTGGGGTTGCAGTCCACCGTGTGGGACGAGGCGGTGAAGCTCGCCGGTGCCGACCCGGACTTCCACCGCCGCGATCTGTTCGAATCCATCCAGGCCGGGGCGTTCCCGGAATGGGAGTTCGGCGTGCAGTTGTTCACCGAGGAGGAGGCGGCCAAGTTCCCGTTCGACCACCTGGATTCGACCAAGCTCATCCCCGAGGAACTGGTGCCGCTGCAGATCATCGGCCGCATGGTGCTCGACCGCTGGCCGGACAACTTCTTCGCCGAAACCGAGCAGGTGGCGTACTGCCCGGCCAACATCGTGCCCGGCATCGACTTCAGCAACGATCCGCTGCTGCAGGGGCGCTTGTTCTCCTACCTGGACACGCAGCTGATCCGCCTGGGCGGGCCGAACTTCCACCAAATCCCGGTCAATGCGCCGCAGTGCCCGTTCGCCAACCACCAGCGCGATGGCCACATGCAGATGCAGCGGCCGAAGGGCCGCGTGGCCTACGAGCCGAGCTCGTTGCAGGAAGACAGCCCGCGCGAATCGGCGCGCGGCTTCCGCAGCCACGCCACGCCGGCCGATGACGGCGCGAAGGGGCGTATCCGCGCGGAAAGCTTCGCCGACCACTACAGCCAGGCCCGGCTGTTCTACCGCAGCCAGACCGCGCCGGAACAGGCGCATATCGCCTCGGCCATCGTGTTCGAACTGTCGAAGGTGGAAACGCCGCACGTGCGCGAGCGCGTCGTCGGCCACCTGCGGCATGTCGATCCGGACCTGGCCCAGCGCGTGGCCGACGGCCTTGGCTTGGCGCAGCTGCCGCCCGCCCCGCCCGCGCAGGTGGCGCCGGTCGACATGCCGCCCTCGCCCGCGCTGCAGATCATCGGCAAGATGAAGCCGACGCTGCGTGGCCGCACCGTCGGCCTGCTGGTCCACGATGGCAGCGATGCCGGGCTGGTCAAGGCGCTGCGCAAGGCGGCCGAGGCCGATGGGGCGATGGTGAAAATCGTCGCGCCGAAGATCGGTGGCGCGCGCCTGAGCGATGGCAAGCAGTTGCCGGCCGATGGGCAGCTCGCCGGTACGCCGTCCATCGTGTTCGATGCGGTGGCCGTGCTGCTCTCGCCGGAGGCGGGCAAGCAGCTGGCCAAGGACTCGGCGGCGATCGATTTCGTCGCCAATGCCTGGGCCCACCTGAAGGCGATCGCCTGGGACGAGGGTGCGCAGCCGCTGCTCAAGGCGGGCAACGTGGGCCGCGACGCGGGCGTGGTGGAAGCCGAGGATGCCAAGGCGTTCATCGCCGCCGCGCGCACGCGGCAGTGGGAGCGCGAGAAGAAGCTGCGCATGCTGGCCTGAAGACGCCGCTTCGCCGCCGCCAGGGATGCGGCGGCGAACCGAAGCAGGCGCGGCCCTGGGCCGCGCGTTTCAGGCTTCGGAGGGAAGCGAGGGCTGGATGCGCCCGCGCTGCGCCACCGGCAACCCGCGGTACTCGCGCGGCGTCAGGCCGGTGGCGGCCTTGAACTGGCGGGTGAAAGCGCTCTGGTCGCTGAAACCGCAGGCATGCCCGATGTCGGTGATGCTCAGCTTGCGCTCGTCGAGCAGTTGCATCGCGCGATGCAGGCGCAGGCGCAGCAGCACCTGCTGCGGCGTCAGCTGGAACACGCGGCGGAACGAGCGCTGCAACTTGGACATCGAGAAACCGGTCAGTTCGACCAACGTCTGCAGGCGCACCGGCTGGGTGTAGTGCGCGTGCAGGTAGGCCAGCGCCAGGCGCAGCTTCTCGTACTGGGCATCGCGCTGCGCGTCGCGGCCTTCCTGCGGCCCGAGATCGCGCGAGATGCCGATGATCCCCTGCACTTCCCCGTCCACCCACAGCGGCCGCTTGCAGGTCAGGCACCACCCGGTTTCGCGGTTGGCGAACAGGTGCAGTTCGAGCACGTTGTCGATCACCGCGCCGGCCAGCACCTGTTCGTCCTGGTTGGCATAGTTGGCACCCAGGCCGATGGGGTACACCTCGGCCACGCGCTTGCCGATCAGCTCCTGCCGCGATTTCAATCCCAGCCGCCGCAGCATGGTCTGGTTGACATGCGTATAGCGGCCCTCGCGGTCCTTGACGAAGAACAGCACGTCCGGCACGGCGTCGAACAAGGCTTCCAGGTCGGTGGCGTCGATGGCGGTCATGGCGCGGATGATAAGCGGCCGGGCGGCGCGCCGCCGCCCGCCGGCGTCACGCGGGGCGCGCGCGGAACACCACGCTCATCCGCGGGCCCACCGGGCGGGCGGTCTTGGGAATGCCGTGCTCGTGGGTCAGCTGCGAGGCATGGCTCATCGCCAGCAGGCTGCCCGGCGCCAGGTCCAGCCCGCAGGCGCGCCCGCCGGCCTTGGCGCGCAGGTTCATCCGCCGGGTATCGCCGAGGGACACCAGCGCGATCGGTTCGCCCGGCACCAGCGAGTGCAGCTTGTCGTGGTGCATGGCCACGCTGTCGCGGCCGTCGCGATAGAAGTTCAGGCCCACATGGGTATAGGCACCGGGCACGGTGGCGCGCACGCGCGCGAGCATCTCGGCCAGCGGCGAATCCGGTGGCAGCGCCGCCAGTTCGAAATGCGCCAGCAGCCGGGGCACGTCGACGATGCGCTCGTACATGGGCCGCTGCAGCGTCTTCCACTCGATGCCGTCGCGCAGCGCGGTGAACCAGCGCTCGGCCTGCGCCTGGCCGACCAGTTGCGGCCAGTAGCGCACCCCGCCCTGCGCATCGGCGATCACCGTGCGGTAGGGCGCGCTGTCGAACAGGTCCGCGCAGGTGCAGCCCTCCTCGCCAACAGGCATCATGGCGCCCTCCTTTCCGTTGCAGGTGCCGCATGTCCGTTCCGTCTCCCTCTCCGTACGCCGTGGGCCAGCTGTGGCGCTGCGAAGGCCGCAGCGCGGACGAGCGGCCCGTGCTGCTGATCAACCGCATCGAGCAGCACCCGCTGCTGGGCGGCGAAATACTGCACGTCACGCTGCGCGATGCGCGCATCCGGCATCCCGGCGCGCCGGGCGGAGTGATCACCTCGATGGCGCACCTGCCGGTGATCGGCCAGGTGTTCGAGCGCAGCCACGCCGAACTGGTCGGCCACGACACCCCCGACCCGGCGTACATCGAGGGCTACCAGGAATGGAAGCGCGCCTTCGACGCGGGCAACGCCGGCTCCTACGGCATCGCGGTGGCCGAGATCCTGGCCAGCATCGAACGCATGCTGGCCGGCCGCAGCGCGCACTGAGGCGCGGCGCACGGCCGCCGCGGGCCGGCGGCCGTTCAATGGAAATCCCGCGAGGCCACCGGCAACTCGCCCAGTAGGTGGCTCAGGTCGTGCAGGTCGCCGGCGATCACGTGGGTGACGCCATCGACCTGCTCCCAGCGCCCGCGCACCGCCAGCAGGCGTGATTCCAGCAGCGCGCGCCGCCGCCGCTGCGCCAGGTGCGACCACACCACGACATTGATCATGCCGTGTTCGTCCTCCAGCGTGACGAAGATCGTGCCCTTGGCGGTGCCGGGCCGCTGGCGCTGCGTGACCAGCCCCGCCACGTGCACGCCGCTGCCGTGGCGCCGGCCGTGCAGCTCCTGCAGGCCGAGGATGCGGCGCTGGCGCATCTGCGCGCGCAGCAGCGCCATCGGGTGCGCGCCCAGGCTCAGGCCGATGGCGCGGTAATCGGCCAGGATGTCCTCGCCCTGCCGCGGTGCCGGCAGCGCGATCTGCGTTTCCTCCGGGCTGCCGGGCAGCAGTGGCCGCCGCCGCTCCACGCCGGCCACCGCCCAGCGCGCCTGGTGGCGATGGCCGCTCAACGAGGCCAGCGCCCCGGCTTCGGCGAGCGCCTCACGCGCCTTGGCGTCGAGCCCGGCGCGCAGGCACAGGTCAGCGATGTCGGCGAACGGGCGCTGCGCGCGCGCGGCCACGATCGCCTGCGCCACCCGCTCGGACAAGCCGCGCACCTGGCGCAGGCCCAGGCGGATCGCCGGCTGCGTGCCCGGCCGCGCCTCGTCCTGCCAGGGCGTGCCGCCGTCCAGGGTCTGGTCCCAATCGCTGTGCGCCACGTCCACCGGCAGCACTTCCACCGCCTCGCGCGCCGCGCGCCCACGGCGTGCGTCCTGCACGATCTGGCTCGGCGAATAGAAGCCCATCGGCTGCGCGTTGAGCAGGCCGCAGGCGAACGCGGCCGGCTCGTGCCGCTTCAGCCAGCAGCTGATGTAGACCAGCTTGGCGAACGAAGCGGCGTGGCTCTGCGGGAAACCATAGGAACCGAAGCCCTTGATCTGCTCGAAGATCTGGTCGATGAAGTGGCCGGGATAGCCTTTCTTCTCCATCAGCTCGCGAATGCGCACGCGATGCGGCTCCATGTCCCCGCCACGACGCCAGGCCGCCATCGAGCGGCGCAGGCCATCGGCTTCGTCGGGCGAATAGCCGGCATGGATCACCAGCTCCATCACCTGCTCCTGGAACAGCGGCACGCCCAGCGTGGGGCCGAGGATGTCCTGCACGCCCGGCGAGGGATAGCTGATCATCTCCTTGCCCTGCCGCCGCCGCAGGTAGGGATGCACCATGTCGCCCTGGATCGGGCCCGGGCGCACGATCGCCACCTCGATCACCAGGTCGTAGAACTTGCGCGGCTGCAGGCGCGGCAGCATCGCCATCTGCGCGCGCGATTCGATCTGGAACACGCCGACCGTATCGGCCAGGCAGATCATGTCGTAGGTGGCGGCATCCTCGTTGGGAATGGAAGCCAGGTCGAACGCGCGTCCGCGATGCCGGCGCACCAGGTCCAGCGCCTTGCGGATGCAGGTGAGCATGCCCAGCGCGAGGCAATCGACCTTCAGCAGGCCCAGCGTTTCCAGGTCGTCCTTGTCCCACTGGATGATGGTGCGATCGGCCATCGCCGCGTTTTCCACCGGCACCACGGTGGACAGCGGCGCATCGGAGATGACGAAGCCGCCCACATGCTGGGACAGGTGGCGCGGATGGTCGCGCAGCATCTCGGTAACCGCCAGCACGCGGGCGATCAGCGGATTGTCGAGGTCGAAACCGGCTTCCTCCAGGCGCTGCTGCATCGGCGTATCGCCGTTGCCCCAGCCGTAGCAATCGGCCAGCAGCGCGATCTGGTCCGGCGGCAAGCCGAACGCCTTGGCCACGTCGCGCACCGCGCTCTTGCCGCGATAGCTGATCACCGTGGCGGCCAGCGCCGCGCGCTCGCGGCCGTACTTGTTGTAGACGTACTGCAGCACTTCCTCGCGGCGTTCGTGTTCGAAGTCCACGTCGATGTCCGGCGGCTCGTCGCGCGCCTTGGACAGGAAGCGCGAGATCAGCAGGCGGTTCTCGGCCGGGTTCACCGCGGTGATACCCAGTGCATAGCACACCGCCGAGTTGGCCGAGGAGCCGCGCCCCTGGCAGAGGATGTCGCGCGATCTGGCGAAGCGCACGATGTCGTGCACGGTGAGGAAGAACGCCTCGTACTCCAGCTCCGCGATCAGCGCCAGCTCCTGCTCGATATCGGCCGCCACCTTGTCCGGCACGCCCTTGGGCCAGCGCGTGCGCATGCCGGCCTCGGTGAGTTGGCGCAGGTAGCTGGCCGGGGTATGCCCGGCCGGCACCAGTTCGGCCGGATAGCGATATTCCAGGTCGCGCTTGAGGTCGAAGCCGGTGCAGCGCCGCGCCAGTTCGACCGCCGCCTGCAGCAGCGCCGGCGGATGGATGTTGCCCAGCGCGCGGCGGCTGCGCAGGTGGCGCTCGCCGTTGCGGAACAGGTGCGCGCCGCACTCGGCCAGCGGCAGGTTGTGGCGGATCGCGGTGAGGGTGTCCTGCACGATGCGCTCGCGGCGCTGCGCCATGTGCACGTCGCCGCACGCCACCGGCACCAGGTCCAGCTGGCGCGCCAGCGCCAGCAGCTGCGCCAGGCGCGCGGCATCGTCGCGCTCGCGATGCAGTTCCACGGCCAGGTAGGTGCGCGCCTCGAACAGGCCGCGCAGCCACTGGCCCTGCGCGGGATCGGGCTCGGCCGCCGGCAACCACAGCGCGAACAGCCCGGGCTGCGTGCCGGCCAGTACCTGGGCCATGTCGGCGCGGGTCAGCCGGTAGCGGCCCTTGGTCGCCGCGCGCCGCGCCCGGGTGATCAGTTCGCACAGCTGCGCGTAGCCGCGCGCGTCTTCCACCAGCAACACCATGCGCGGGCCGTCTTCCAGCGCGATCTCGCTGCCGACCACCAGCGGCAGGCCGGTGGCGCGCGCCGCCTCCCAGCCGCGCACGATGCCGGCCAGCGAGCATTCGTCGGTGATGGCGAGCGCTTCGTAGCCGCACTCGCGCGCGCGAGCGAACAGCGCCTCGGCCGAGGAGGCGCCACGCAGGAACGAGAAATCCGATACGCAGTGCAGCTCGGCATACGCCGGCAGGTGCGCATCGCGCTCGGGCATGACCTCGTCGTTGGCGGCCGCGCGCAGGCGCGCATCCACCGTCCAGGCGCGCGGCGGGCGGCCGCCCGGGGTGTCGCGGTCCACGCCATCGGGAAAGTCGTCCCGGCTCATGCGAACCACCCGTGCAGCATCCAGCCCTCGCGCGCACCCGGCGCGACATAGGCCCAGCCGCGCTGGCCGCGCGCGGTTTCCACCACGTAGTAGTCGCGGCGGGCGTCCTGGCCGTCCCACCAGCCGCTTTCCAGGCGTTCGGGGCCGGACAGCACGCGCAGGCGCGCATCGCGCAGCGGGATCGGCTGCGGCAGCAGCCAGGCCGGGCGCGGCGGGCGCGGCGGCGCCTGCGCCGGCCGCGCATCGTCCTCGCCGAGTACGCGGCGCCAGGCGCGCTCCGGGCGCGGGTCGTCGGCCGGCGCCAGGCGATACACCGATTCATCGCCCAGCCGCGCGCGCAGGCGCTCGCGCAGTTGCGGCCAGTCCAGCGCCTGCTGCGGGCGCGGATCGAACAGGTCGCGCGCGGCCGGCACGAACGGCGGCAGTTCGCGCGCGAGCAGGCGCAGCGCCACCACCGGTTTCTCCAGCGCTACCCGTTCCAAGCGGTTGCGCGAGAGCTCGAACAGCATGCCCGGCTCGCGTTCGGCGGCCAGCAGCCCGACCTCCACGTCGGTATGTCCCTCCTCGTGCTCCAGCCGCAGCACGAAGCGCTGCACGCCGCCATCGCGGATGGACAGGTACGTGCACAGGTCGCCCAGCAGGCGGCGCAGCGGGAACAGCAGTGCGGTGTGGGTTTCGACCTCGTAGCCCATCTCGATGCGCGAATCGAAATGGTCCGGTGGCGCGTAGCACTGCAACGGATCATCGGCGTCGCCGTAGAGGCGGTCGAGGTGGTCGAGCAGGTCCAGGCCAAAGCGCCGGCGCAGGCTGTCGCGCGGCAAGGCGCGCAACTGGCCCAGGTGTTCCAGGCCCATGCGTTGCAGGCGCTCGCCGGCCTCGCCGGGGAGCGCGGCGCGGCGCACGGGCACGCCATCGAGCAGGCTGTGCAATGCCTCGGGCCTGCGCACCGCCAGGCCATCGCGCAAGCCGGCCAGCACGCGCGCGGCGCGTGGCGTGGGGGCCAGGGCGATGCGATGGCGGAAACCCAGCGTCTGCAGTTCGTCGCGCAGCCGCTGCGCGAAGCGCGGCCACGGCCCGAACAGGCGGAAGCTGGCCTGCGCCTCCAGCACGATGGCATGCGGCCACTGCGCGCTCACCAGCGAGCTGTGGCGATAGGCCCAGGCCGCCAGGAAACGCTGCCAGCGCGCTTCGGCCTGTGGCTCGTGCGCGACGGTGCGCACACCGGCCAGCAAGGCGTGCGCGGCCGCCAGGCGCATGCCGGTGCGCAGCCCGGCGGCCGCGGCGTTGTCGTTGACCGAATGCAGGCTGCGCAGCTGCGCCGGCCCTTCGACCAGCGCGAGCGGGGTTTCAGGATCGGGCAGACGGCGCAGGACGGCGTCCAGCGCCAATTGCGGCAGCAGAATGCAGGCCCAGAGCATGCGCGCGCCTCAATGCGCCAGTCGCAGCGGTTGCGCGGGCACCTGGCCGCCGCGGCACTTGCGCACCTGCCAGGCATGTTCGCTGGGCAGGTATTCCAGGCGCAGCGCGGCCGGCGAGGCGTTCACCGCATGGCGGCGGTCGCGCAGCGCGAAGGCGCAGCAATCGCCACTGTCGGCGGCCACCTGCAGTCGGCGCAGCGCACGCGCATCGGCCGTCTGCGGCCAGCCGAGCACGGCCGCGCACGCGCCGCTGCGCAGGCATTGCTCGAACGCCCACAGCGCCTGCTTCGGCTCGGCCTCGATCACCTCGAGCCAGCCCAGGTCGATGCCGCCGGCCTGCCAGGCCGGCGCATACGGCAGGTACGGCGGCGCGACCAACACCACGCGCTCGCCGGCAGCCGTGAGCCGGGCCAGCGTGGGCAGCAACAGCGCGATTTCGCCCACGCCATCGGAAGGGAGCAGCAGTTCGGTCAACGCGCGCCGCGGCCAGCCGCCATCGGGCAGCGCGGCGTCGAGCGCGGCATGGCCGCTGGGCTCGCCGTCGCGGCGCGTGGCCACGCCCTGCCCCGCCCGCCACACGGTGCGTGCGGCCAGCATCTCGCCCAGGGCCAGGACTTCGCCCATCCTCAGCCCTGCCGCAGCAGGCCGCAGTACAGGCCTTCGATCGCGAAGTCGGCATCGGCCGGCACCACGATCGGCGCATAGGCCGGATTGCGCGGCAGCAGGCGCAGTTGCTTGCGCCCGCGTTCGAGCCGCTTGATGGTGATTTCCCCATCCAGCCGTGCCACCACGATCTGACCATCGCGCGCCTCGCTGCTGCGGTGCACGCCGACCAGGTCGCCGTCGAGGATGCCGTCGTCGATCATCGAATCGCCCTGTACCTGCAGCAGGTAATCCGGGCGCAGGGAGAACAGCGCGCGGTCCAGCCACAGCGCGCGCTCGATGCCGATATCGGCGCCGATCGGCACACCGGCAGCCACGCGGCCGAGGACCGGCAGCATCAGCGGGGCGTCGCGCGGGGCTTCGGGCAAGCGGATGCCGCGGGCCAGCCCGCCGCCGCGCAACTCGATCAGCCCGGCCTCGGCCAGCGCCTGCACGTGCTTCTGGGCGGCATTGCGCGAGGCGAAGCCGAACTCGGCGGCGATCTCGGCCAGGCTGGGCGGCTGCCCGCTGCGCGCGCGCTCGCGCACGAAGGCCAGCACCGCGGCGCGGCGGGGGCTCAATTCGTCCATGGGCGCGGCGACGCGAATGCGGAAGGGCCGTGCGGGGCCCGCGGGGAACGGGGATTCTTCATAGGTGTACATTTGTACACCTTTCCGTCGCAGGGGGCGAGACGACGCGATTCAGGCAACCGAACGGCACCGCTCACCCGGTTGGCAGCGGCCCGTCCCCCGCGGCACGGGCCGCTGCGCCCGACTCAGGCCGACTTCTTCGCCCGCGTGCGGGCCGCCTTCTTGGCCGCGGTCTTGCGCGCGGTCGGGCCCTTGGTGCGCGCGGCCTTCTTCGCCGCCGCCGACCGGCTGGTCGCGGTGCGCTTGCTCGCCGCCTTCTTGGCCTGCGTCGACAACGCCTTCTTGCCCACTACCTTCTTGGCCGTGGTCTTCTTGCTGGCGGTCTTCAAGGCTTTCTTGGCGCCGGCCGAGCGCGTCCTGGAGGGCGCCTTCTTCGCCTTCTTCGACGCGGCGGTGTCCTGCGCGGCCTTCTTCTTCGTCGCCTTGGAAGCGGTCTTGCCCGGCTTGGCCTTCACGCCATCGCGGCGCGCCTTGGACAGCCCAATGGCGATCGCCTGCTGGGTGTTCTTGGCGCCGTGCTTGCCGTGCTTGATGTGCTCGATCTCCTCGTGCACGTATTCGCCGGCCTGGGTGCTGGCCGACTTGCCTTCGCGCTTGTCCTTGGCCGCCGCCTGGCGGGTCTTTTTCTCCGGCATGGGAATGCCTCCGGTGTGTGTGACCGGTGCGGTGTAGCAGCGCGCAGGTAAACAACCGGTGCAATCGCCGCGCACGCCCTACACCGCGCGTTGACTTCAACGCTCGCCGGCGGGCAACCGTTCGCCCGATTGCGTGTACGCCGGCGGGTGGTACCAGGTGAGCGCCTGCAGCGGCGTACCGCCGTTGTTGCGGATCTCGTGGCGCTCACCCTGCTCGATCACCAGCAGGTCGCCCGGCGCCAATGCCTGCTGCACGTTGCCTACCGTAGCCACGCCCTGCCCGGCCACCACGTACAACCACTGGTCCGCGCCCCGGTGGCGGTTTTCCGGGCCGCCTTCCTTCTCGCCCGGGGCGATGGACATCGTGGCCGCCTGCACCTGGCGCACGTCGAAAAGCACCTTGAACTCGTCGTCGAAATCGAGGGCGGCATGCTTCATCGCGAAGGCTCCAGGGAAGAGGCGCCCAGCGTCGATGGCGCGGCGTTAACCGGCGGCATGGGCGCACGCGGCCTTGTTCACCGCGCGCCCACGCGCCGGCACGGCCGCGCTGTCAAGCCGCGACGATGCGCGGCGCGCTGCCTACAATGCGCGCCCCGCGTTCGCATGGCCCCGCATGGATACCGAAATCGTCGTCGACCCCTCGCTCAAGGCCTACATCGATCCGCTCACGCCGGACGAGCATGCGGCGCTGGAGCAAAGCCTGCTGGCCGAAGGCTGCCGCGACGCGCTGGTGCTGTGGGGCAACGTACTGGTGGACGGCCACAACCGCTACGGCATCTGCCGGACGCACGGCCTGCCCTTCCGCACCATGCAGAACGAGCGCTTCCAGAGCATGGAGGACGTGCACCTGTGGATGATCGACCAGCACCTGGGCCGACGCAGCGTGTCCGATTTCCAGCGCGGCGTGCTGGCGCTGCGCAAGCGCGAAATCCTCGCTGCGCGGCGCGAGCGCGCCGTGGCCGAGGTGGCGCCCGCCGAGGCGGCCGTGGCGGCACCCGAAGCCCCCGAGGACGATACCGCGCCGTGGCCCGAGCAGACCGCGCATGACACGCCGGTACCGGCCGTGGCCGCGCCGCCCAGCCGCCAGGAACTGGCCCGCGTGGCGCGGGTGAGCCACAGCCAGCTGGGCATGATCGAGAAGATCCAGCGCCAGGCCGCGCCGGAAGTGGTGGAGGCGGTGCGCAGCGGCGCGTTGTCGATCAACGCCGCCGCCGTCGTGGCGACGCTGCCGATGGAGGAACAACAGGCCGCCGCGCAGGCCGGTCACGACGAGCTGCGCGAGGCGGCCAAGCGCGCGCGCCAATCGCGGCGCAAGCCGCGTGTGGAGTGCGAGCATGAAACCTCGCCGGAGGACACGCTGCAATCGTTGCGCGGGCGCGTGGCGGAACTGGAGCAGGAGAACGCGCGGCTGCGCGAACGCATCGCCGAACTGGAAGCGCGCTAGGCGCGCAGCAGGCGCAGGACCGCCCACAGCGTGAGGGCGGATACCGCGCCCAGCCCACCGGCCCCGAGCACGATCATCGCGATCGCCGGGTTGAGCAGGCCGGCGAGCGCCTCGCGGTTGGGCGTCTGCACGAGCAGGAACAGCCCGCAGGTGGCCAGCCCCGCCACCGCGCCGGCCAACAGCATGCGCCATGGGCCGAATCGCTGGCGGCGGCGCAGCTGCCAGGTCACCGGTACGCCCAGCACCAGCACATGCAGCAGCGCGACGACGCAGGCGGCCAGGAAGCCGGCCCACGTGGCGTGGTTCGCGCCGATGCGTCCATCGAACAGCATCAGCGCGAACAACAAGGCCGGGGTCACGCTGGCGGCGAGAAGGGCGAGCAGCCAGACGAGGCAGGTTCTGAGCATGGATGCAGCTTACCTGCCGCGATGCAGGCCACTCGGCCCATGCGGGGCGCTCTTCCCCGCGCCCCGCGTAACGCCGTGACGACGCCGACGCGTCACGGGAACACCACCTCCACCTGCCATACCGCGGTGCCGTCGGCCGCCAGCGTGCAGACGCGCCCGGCCTCCACCACGCCCATGCGCTGCGCGAGCGTCTCGGCTTCTTCTTCCGATTTTCCTTGCGTGAGCAGCATCCGCTTCACGACACCCTTCATGGTGTCGTTCGGTTCCAGCCGCGGCGCACAGACCAGGCGCAGGTGGCGGCCCTCCGAATCGGTTTCCAGCCCCCGGGTGGTGTCGTCGTCGATCCCGCTCAGCACCACCTCGCGCGCGATCTTCAGCGTATACACGTCATGGCTGAAGCTGCCGCCCTTGACGCACAGGCTGGCCTGGCCCAGCGCCGCCAGTTCCTGCGTGGCGCAGTGCTCGCCGCCTGGATGCACTACCAGCTTCGCCGCCTCGTCCGATGCCGCTGCCGCGCCCGCCACGCCGATGGCCACCATTGCCAGCGCCATCCGCCTTTTCCTTGCACACATGAAGTTTCCTTGCTTCGAGGGGGATTCGGCACGATGCCCGATCCCGATCCCGCATCTTATCCTCCCGCGCACGGGCAGCCCCAGAACCCCGCGCGCAGCGCGGCGCGACGAACCCGGCGACCGCCTACGCGGCATCCGCCTCCGCGCCCTTGCCCGGGGTCCGTGCCGGCGCCGGCTCCCAGCCGAACACGCTGCGCCCGCCGTAGCGATGCGAATCGGCGCGCTCCTGCGCGATATAGGCCTCCACCGTCGGCCCGCTCGCCGTGGCCTCGAGCCGGCGCGCCTGCGCATCGAGCCGGGCAATCGCCTGCAGGCGTTCCTCGTTGCCGAGCTTGGCTTGCTGCATCGCGTGCTTGAGCACTCCGATGGTGTGGTCGAGCACGCGCGTGGGCACCGGGAACGGATGCCGGTCCTTGCCGCCATGGGCGAGCGAGAAGCGCGCCGGGTCGCTGAAGCGGCACGGCGTGCCGTGCAGCACTTCGGCCACCATCGCCAGCGAGCGCACCGTGCGCGCACCGACACCGGGCACCTGCAGCAACGCGGTGAAATCTTGCGGGCCGTTTTCCGCCGCCGCGGCCAGCGCGCCGTGCAGGCGGCGCACGACGATATCCTCGGCGCGCACGTCGTGGTGGTCGGGCATGGAGAGGTGCGGTGCAAGCGTGGCGGCGAACAGGTCGCCGGTGGCGCCCGCCGCCGCAGGGGCGGGCACGCCGCTGCGCCCGTCGATGCGCGCGAACTCGCGCGCGATCGCGTCCGGCCCGAGCGTGTGCAGCAGTTCGACCTGGGCATCGCGCGAGGCCGCGGCCCGGTGGTCGGCCAGGTTGACGATGCGGCCCTGCCCGGGGCCCTCGATCGCCGCGTGCGGCGCATCGACGAAGCTGCGCAGCCCGTCGGACAGCCAGTGGTAGCGCCGTGCCTGCCGCCGCGCGCCGTTCATTCCCTGCTGCACCACGACCCACTGGCCTTCGTCGCTGACGATGAAACCATGCAGGTAGAGGTCGAAGCCGTCCTGCACCGCGGCGCTGTCCACCTTGGCCACCAGGCGGCTGGCGCGCGCCAGCGCCGCGCCGTCCAGGCCGGTGCGCGCGGCCACGGCGAGCAATTCGTCGGGCGTGGCGCGCGAATGCCGGCCGCGGCCGCCGCAGACATGCAAACCCAGTTCGCCGGACAACGGCGCCAGTCCACGCTTGAGCGCGCCGATCACGCTGGTGGTGATGCCGGAGGAATGCCAATCCATGCCCATCACCGCGCCGAAGGACTGGAACCAGAACGGATGCGCCAGCCGGCGCAGCAGTTCGTCGCGCCCGTAGTGATGGACGATGGCCTCGCACAGCACCGCCCCCAGCCGGGTCATGCGCTGCCCCAGCCAGGCCGGCACGCGGCCGCCATGCAGGGGAAGATCGGCACTGCCGGTGCGACGGGACATGCGGAACACTCCAGGGGACATGGCCGCAGCGTGCGGCGCGGCCGTCGCCCATTGTGCGACAGCCACGCCCGCGGGCATTTCAGCAAGCTGTACGGCCCAGCGCATCCACGCCGCCACGAAGGACTTGGATCGATATAAACCCCTGACGTTCGTCCCATCCCGCGGCGCAGGGCGCGTGCTACCGTCGCCGCTCCGGGAGGAGGAACCCACATGCTCGACAACCCCGCGCCACGCCGCGCGCCCTGGCTGGCCGCCCTGCTGCTGGTCGCCCACACCGCCCTGGCCACCACGCCGGGCGAAGCCGCCTATGCGGCGGTCGATCCTTTCATCGGCACCGGCGGCGAAGGCCACACCTATCCCGGCGCCACCGTGCCGTTCGGGATGATCCAGCTCAGCCCCGACACGCAGATCAAGTCGCGCAAGGAAGGCTACCCCTGGGCCGCGGGCTACCGCTACGACGACCAGACCATCGTCGGCTTCTCGCACACCCACTTTTCCGGCTCGGGCCATTCCGATCTCGGCGACGTGCTGCTGATGCCGATCAGCGGCGAGCCCAGGCTCGAACGCGGCGACGTCACCCGGCCCGGCAGCGGCTACACCTCGCGCTTCCGCCACCAGACCGAACAGGCGCAGCCGGGCTACTACGCGGTCACCCTGGACGACTACGGCGTACGCGCCGAGCTCACCGCCAGCCCGCGCGTGGGCGTGCACCGTTACACCTTCCCGAAAGGCAAGCCGGCGCATGTACTGGTGGACCTGCGCACCAGCATGTACGACTACCCCGGCAAGGTGCTGTGGTCGCGGCTGCGCGTGCGCGCCGATGGCACGGTGACCGGATTCCGCGAGACGCGCGGCTGGGCGCCGGGCCGACAGCTGTACTTCGCCATGCGCTTCTCGCGCCCGCTGGCCGGCAGTGCGCTGCACGACACCGAAGAGAACGTGCTCTACAAGGGCTTCCCGCCGCCGGGCGCGGACGATCCGCGCCAGCGCGCGCAGATCGAAGGCCGGCAGCTGGTCGGCGTGCTGGACTTCGGCGAGGGCGGCAGCGCACCGTTGGTGGTGAAGGTGGCGATCTCGCCGGTGAGCGAGGAAGGCGCCATCGCCAACCTCGATGCCGAGGTGCCGGGCTTCGATTTCGACAAGGTGCGCGCGGACGCACGCCAACAGTGGACCCAGGCGCTATCGGCGATCGACGCGCAGGGCAGCGCGGACGCGCGCACGCGCTTCTACACTGCGCTGTACCACACCCTGCTCGGCCCGACGCTGTTCATGGACAGCGATGGCCGCTACCGCGGCCCGGACAACGCGGTGCACAAGGCGAACGGCTGGACGAACTACTCCACCTTCTCGCTGTGGGACACCTACCGCGCCCTGCACCCGCTGCTGACGCTGGTGCAGCCGCCGCAGCGCACGTCCGACGTGGTGAACTCGCTGCTCGCCTCGCGCCGCGAAAGCGCCTACGGCATCCTGCCGGTGTGGGCGTTCCATGGCCTGGAGACGTGGTGCATGATCGGCTACCACGCCGTGCCGGTGATCGCCGACGCCTACATGAAGGGCATCGGCGGTTTCGATGCCGACGAGGCCTTGCAGGCCATGGTCGCCAGCGCCAACTACGGCCCCTACGACGGCATCGCCGCATACCGGCAGCTCGGCTACGTGCCGATCGACGAGGAAGGCGAAGCGGCCTCCAAGACGCTGGAATACGCCTTCGACGACTGGACCATCTACCGCGTGGCGCAGAAGATGGGCCGCGCCGAGGTGGCCGCCGAATTCGAACAGCGCGCCGGCAACTGGAAGCATGCGTTCGACCCGTCCAGCGGTTTCATGCGCGCGCGCAAGCGCGACGGCAGCTTCCGCGAGCCGTTCGATCCTTCCGCCAGCGGCTACGGCACCGACTACACCGAAGGCAACGCCTGGCAGTACTCCTGGTACGTGCCGCAGGACGTGGCCGGGCTGGCCGCCGCGCATGGCGGCAGCGACGCGCTGCTCAAGCGGCTGAACGATGTGTTCGAGGCCAAGGTCGACCCGAAGGTGTTCGAGCACATGGAAGACATCACCGGGCTGATCGGCTGGTACGCGCACGGCAACGAACCTAGCCACCATGTGGCTTACCTGTATGCCTACGCCGGCCAGCCGTGGCGCACGCAGGCGCGGCTGAAGCAGATCATGGACAGCCAGTACGCCGCGCGTCCCGATGGCCTGGCCGGCAACGACGACCTCGGCCAGATGTCGGCCTGGTACGTGTTCACCGCCTTGGGCTTCTATCCGGTGGCGCCAGGCAGCAACCAGTACGTGATCGGCCGGCCGTTCCTGCCGCGTGCCACGCTCAACCTGCCCAATGGGCGCCGCTTCACCGTGATCGCCGAAGGGCTGGACGCCACGCATCCGTACATCGGCGCGGCCACGCTCAACGGCCGGCCATTGCCGCGCGCGTGGATCAGCCACGAGGAAATCCTCGCCGGCGGCGAGTTGCGCTTCCGCATGCAGGCCCAGCCCGACACCACCTGGGCCACGGATCCGGCGCAGCATCCGTACTCGATGTCGGCGCGCTGAGCGAGCGTCTTCGCGTTGGACGGGCGGGTGGCGAAGCCCCCGCCCGTCCGCGTTTTCGCGTTGATCCCTCGTGATACGCGCAGTGATGCGATGCACAGAGCAGCACATCTACGCCTGAGACTCAAGTCGGGTGGTTCCCCACGCCTACCACGATTTTACCCACACAAAAAAAGACGCGTATCGCAGATTTCATCTCAAGTAATCCACCAGTTCGCCGATCTGTGATGCGCGCCAAGCGCTTCACTACTTTTATTGCTGGGGATTGAGATCGGATGAACAGGATTTTTCGCGTTGTATGGAGCAAGGCCGTCCAGCAGTGGATCGTCACTTCCGAACTGGGCTGCCACGAAGGCGGCACCACCTCCCGGATCAAGCCCGCGGGCGCGCCGCGACTGAACCGGCTGGCCATGCTGACCCTGCTGGCCTTGGCCTCTCCCTGCGCGATGGCCGCGGTGGACATCGACAACATCGGCTTCGAGACCGGCACCCTGGAAGGCTGGACCGCCTCGAGCAGCGGCACCCAACTGCCCACCAACTACAACGCCAACAGCGGCGTCGGCGCGGCGGTCACCACCGGGCTGCAGAACTTCGGCGCGGCCAACGGCCCGCACGTGTGGACGGTGACGCCTTACCAGAGCTACATGGCCTCGCTGCAGGCCAATCCGAACTCGGTGGAATTCACCGACGCCGCCACCGCGCTCGGCCTGACGTCCGCCAGCCAGTCGCAGATCGCCGCGACCATCGCCGGCACGCCGACCACGGCGGCCTGGCTGTACCAGGACCTGACCCTGGACGCGGGCGACTACTTCACGATGGCCTGGCAGTACGTCTCCACCGACTACGAGCCCTTCAACGACGCCTCGGTGACCTCGCTGGTCAACCTGGGCGACAACAGCATCTTCGGCACGGTCAACAACCAGAACGCGCAGTACGCGCTGCTGGGCGCGACCAACACCGGCACCGGCAGCTATTCCACCGGCAGCTACGGCTCCACCGGCTGGCAGATCGCCACTTACCAGGTCAGCGTCGCCGGCACCTATCGCCTGGGCTTCCTGACCTTCAACCTGGGCGACACGGCCTACAGCCCGATCCTGTTCATCGACCAGGCGCCGGGCCTGACCTACGACAAGGGCGTGCCGTTCGCGCCGGTCGCGCCGAACCCGGGCAGCGGCGCCCCCACCACGCCCAGCGGCCCGGTGGTGATCGACGACAGCAAGAACACCGACGACCTCGGCAGCCAGACCGAAGCCTCCTTCGAGGGCGGCACGCTGGTGGTGTCCAACGACGACACCACCGTGACGCAGCACTTCTACATCGACGACAAGAACGGCTGGATCGACGCCGCCGGCCACGATGCGACCTTCACCGGCGCCATCGACGACACCACCACCGGCGTGCCGGGCTCGCTGACCATCACCAACACCGGCACCGGCGGCACCATCACGCTGGCCGCCACCAACGGCTACACCGGCACCACCACGGTGGACGAAGGCGCCACGCTGAAGCTCTCCGGCAGCGGGTCGATCGCCCAATCCAGCCAGACGCAGGTCAACGGCGGCCTGGACATCACCGACGCCAGCGACGATGTCAGCCTCAAGTCGTTGTCGGGGACCGGCTCGGTCCAGCTCGGCCACAACGGCCTGAACCTCACCGACAGCCAGGGCGACTTTTCCGGCACCATCGCCGGCAACGGCGGCGTGGCGCTGACCGGCGGCACGCAGGTGCTCTCCGGCCACAACACCTACACCGGCGGCACGCTGATCCAGCAGGCCGTGCTGCAGATCTCCAGCGACGACAACCTCGGCGCGGCCGAGGGCACGCTGACCTTCGACGGCGGCGTGCTGGTCAGCACCGGCGACGTGGACAGCAGCCGCGACGTGCAGCTGGCCGGCGACGGCATGTTCCTCACCCAGCCGGGCACCACCTTCAGCAGCAGCGGCGATGTCTCCGGCACCGGCGGTCTGATCAAGAACGGCGAAGGCAATCTGGACCTGAGCGGCACCTTGAGCCACGGCGGCGGCACCACCGTCAACGAGGGCACGCTGGTGCTGTCCGGCCACAACACCTATACCGGCGGCACCACGCTCAACGGCGGCACGCTGCAGATCTCCGACGACGCCAACCTGGGCGATGCGGCCAACACGCTGGCCTTCCACGGCGGCACGCTGGCCACCACCGCGGACGTGACCAGCGCGCGCGCGGTGTCGCTCGACGGCCACGGTACGCTGGACACCGCCGCCGGCAGCACGCTCACGCTCGCCGGCGTGGTCGACGGCGCCGGCCAGCTGGTGAAGAGCGGCAACGGCACGCTGGTGCTGGGCAGCGCCAATGCCTACAGCGGCGGCACCGCGATCAACGGCGGCACGGTCGTGCTGGGCCACGCGGGTGCGCTGGGCAGCGGCGCGGTGGAACTCAACGGCGCCACGCTGCAGTCCTCGGTCAACGCGATCCTCGCGCAGCCGCTGACCGTCACCGGCGCCAGCACGTTCGATGTCGATGCGGGCACCACCACCGTGCTGTCGGGCAACCTCGACGGCTCGCAGGCCAGCGGCTGCTTCATCAAGTCCGGCACGGGCCGGCTGGCGCTCACCGGTTCGGCCGTGATGGCCAACGGCACCTGCGTCAACGAAGGCATCCTCAGCGTCAACGGCAACCTCACCAGCCGCGTGCAGGTGGAACACGACGGCACGCTGCGCGGCATCGGCAACGTGGCCGGCAACGTCAACGTCGACGGCACGCTGGCGGCGGGCAATTCGCCGGGCACGCTGACGGTGAGCGGCTCGATCAACATGACCGCCAACGGCACGCTGCAGGTGGATATCGACGGCTACGGCACGGGCACCGGCGCGGGCAACTACTCGCGCGTGCTGCTCACCGGCAGCGATGCGGTGTTCGTGGCCAACGGCACGCTGGCACCGGTGCTGCGCGGCATCACCGGCGATGCCAGCAACACCTTCACCCCGAAGGTGGGCGACATGTTCCGCATCGTCAGCGGCCAGGGCGGCGTCACCGGCACCTTCGCCAACGTGCTGCAGCCGACCAGCGGCCTGGCCGCGGGCACCCGCTTCCAGGTCTACTACATCACCGGCTACGACATCGACCTGTACGTCTCGCCGACCTCGTACCGCGAGCAGCTCGGCGACGCCAGCGGCAACGTGCTGGCCACCGCCGACGCGCTCGACGCGCTGGTGCAGACCAACGACAGCGGCACCGCCGACCAGGACCAGAAGGACCTGCTGCGCGAAGTGTGGGCGCGGGACGCGCAGGCCCTGCCGGCCACGCTCGCCACGCTGACCGGCGAGAACCAGGCCAAGCTGGCCGCGCTGGCGCAGGCCGGTGCCCACGCACTGGCGCAGGACGTGGCCGCGCGCCTGGGCGACAGCGCGCTGCTGTCCTCGGCCGAGGTGCCGGTCGAACAGCGCCTGTGGGCCAACCTGGGCACGAGCAACCTGGACGTGGATGCCGACCGCTACGCCGGCCGCCTGTCCGGCGACCAGCGCCGCGCCTCGGCCGGCGTCGATGTCTACCGCTCCTACCACCTGCTGTGGGGCGCGGGCCTGGCCACCACGCGCTCGGAACTGGACGGCACGCTGGACAACCAGCTCGACAGCGATGCGCTGATGGTCTACGCCGCCGGCCGCCTCGGCCCGGTGATCGTGGATGGCGTGGTCTCCTACAGCAGCGATGACTGGAAGAGCGAACGCACCGACGCGCTGGGCAGCGGCGTGCTGCGTGGCCGCGCCTCGGGCAGCACCCGCCAGGCCAGCGCCGGCGCCAGCCTGCCGTTCGCGGCCGCGGGCGTGCGCTGGACGCCGTCGCTGCGCGCGAGCTGGCAGCAGGTCGAGCGCAATGGCTTCCAGGAACAGGGCAACACCTTGTCCGCCCTGGACGTGGCGCGCTACGACGAGGATGGCGGCCGCGTGCAGGCCGGGCTGGCGGTCGGCTCGCTGGATGCCGATCCGCTGCGCAACCGCCTCACCTGGCGCGTGGGCGTGGATGCGGGCATCAACTACGGCCAGGCGCGCCAGGCCGACGTGCTCACCGCGCTGGGCGGCGAGCAGGTGCTGCTGCATTCGGCCGACACCCGTCGTTTCGCGCGTGCGCAGCTGGACGGCACGCTCAAGCTGAGCGCCTCGACCTACCTGTACGGCGGCGTGAGCGCCGAACAGGGCGATGGCGTGGACAACAACAGCGTCAACCTGGGCCTGCGCATCGCGCTGTAACGGCGAGCGCGTGATGGCCTTGCCCCGGGTCGCGCCTGCGCGCGGCCCGGGGCTTTTTTTTGCCTGCCCCGCGCGGCGGTGATCGGTGCCAGAATCGGCGCGTGAACCGCCTGCGCGCCCTCCTGTTCGCCTTCTGCGCCCTGAGCCTGCCCGTGATGTCCTTCGCCGCCACGCCGCCCGACCGCGTTTTGATCTTCAGCCGCACGGTGGGCTTTCGCCACGAATCGATTCCCGTGGCGGTGCGCACGCTGTCGCAGCTGGCCGAATCGATGGGCCTGGCCGCCGATGCCACCGAGGACGCGACGGCATTCACGCCGCGCAACCTGGCGCGCTATCGCGTGGTGGTCTTCGCCAGCACCACCGGCAACGTGCTCGATGGACCCCAGCAGCGCGCGATGGAGGCGTTCATCCGCGGCGGCGGCGGCTTCGTTGGCGTGCATGCGGCCGCCGATACCGGCTACGACTGGCCGTGGTACGGCGCGTTGGTCGGCGCCTATTTCCAGGATCACCCGCCCGGCCTGCAGCACAGCCGCGTGCAGCCCGAGCGCGACGGCGTGGCCACCGGCCCGGCCTGGCCGGTGCACGACGAGTTCTACAACTACGACCGCAACCCGCGCGGCCGGGTGCAGGTGGTCGCCACGCTCGACGAGCGGCTGTACGCGGGTGGGCGGATGGGTGCGGACCACCCCATCGCCTGGCACCACGACCATGCCGGCGGACGCGCGTGGTACACCGGCCTGGGCCATACCGAGGCCATCTACGGCCAACCCGAGTTCCTGGCGCAGCTGCGCCGCGGGCTGGCCTACGCGAGCGGCCGCGCCGACGACGGCTGAGGCGGCCACGGGGCTGGACGGGCGCGGCGGCATGTCGATCGCGCCGGTCGCGGTTCGTCGTGGGGAGGAAGGCGCGCATTTCGCCGCGTCGCCACGGAGGTGGCCCATGTCCTACATCGATGGTTTCGTGATCGCGGTGCCTACCGCCAACCGCGAGAAATTCCTCGAGCACGCGCGCCAGGGCGATGCGCTGTTCATCGAGCTCGGCGCGTTGCGCGTGGTGGAGTGCTGGGGCAATGACGTACCCCACGGCACGCAGACCGATTTCTTCCGCGCGGTGCAGGCGCGCGAGGACGAGACGGTGGTGTTCTCCTGGATCGAATGGCCGGACAAGGCCACCCGCGATGCCGGCATGCAGAAGATGATGGACGACCCGCGCATGGACCCGGCCAGCAACCCGATGCCGTTCGACGGCAAGCGGATGATCTACGGCGGCTTCGCGCCGATCCTGGACATCCAGGACTGACGCGTAAGGGTGCGGCCGACGGGCCGCTCACGCGCGCCGGGCTAGCCTGCCGGCATGCGTCGCTTCGCCCAAGCCATCGCCGAGGAGGATTCGCTTCCCGCGGGATTTCCACCGGCGCTGGCGCGGGCCCTGGCCGCCGCGCCGGACCGCTACAACATCGGCAAGGGCAAGCAGGCCGTGGTCATCCGCCAGGTGGCGGGCGAACTGGTCCTGGCCGAGATGACGTGGGGCCTGGTGCCGCGTTGGTCCAAGCAGCCGCACACGCCCTACACCACGGTCACCGCGCGGCTAAGCAAGGCGCCGCGCAGCCGCATCTACGCCAAGGCCTGGCAGGAACGCCACTGCCTGGTGCCGATGAGCGGTTACTACAAATGGGATCGGCAACGGCAGCCACCGTGGCCGCGCTTCGTCCAGCGCAGCGATGGGCTGGCGCTGTTCGCCGCCGGGCTGTGGGAACACTGGGCAAGCGAGGACGCGGCGCTGGACAGCTTCGCGCTGCTCACCGCGCCCAACCCCGATATTCCCCCGCCGCTGACGCCGGACGGGCCGGTATTCCTCGAACCGCCGCACGCCCTGGCCTGGCTGGAGGGCGGGCTGACCGAACCGGGCGCCCTGCCACGGCACGCGGCCTCGGTGCGGCTGGAAAGCTACCCGGTCTCGCGCGCCATCCGCGATCCGGCGCGCGACACGTTCACCTTGCTGGAGCCGGTCGATCCGGACGCGCCCGGCGAGGCCGAATGGGCGCAGGGCGAGGACGAACCGGACGAGGACGACCTGGACTGATCCGCTTGCTGGCGCTGGGCGGGCGGCGGGCGCGGACCCGGCGACCGCGCGGCGCCGGGCCTCCATGCGGCCTTGACGCCCAGGCGCGCATCATCGCGCCCAGTTCTCCACCGACACCCTTCATGCTGTCCCCATTGGATGCCGTAGAAACCCGCCTGTTCCGGCGCGGCGTGACCGACCAGGAAGTCCGACAGGCCGTGGAGCTGATCCGCGAGCACATCCTCTCCCCGCGCGCGGCCGGCGCCGACGAGCAGGCGTGGTGGCAATCGTTCGGCCTGATCTTCGACGACCTCACGCGCAACTTCACGCCCGCCCAACTGGCGGCGTTCGAGATTGCCGTCGATACCCTGCTGGTGCACGCCGGCATGAGCACCTGGACCGTGGCCCGGCACCATGCCACCTGGGCGGCGCCTCGCCCGCGCGCCGCCTGAACGCACCGCCCGCCCAGGCCGCCCCGCCGGCACCGGCCGCCCCCCCCGATCCCGTCGCCTGTCATCCGGATGCAATCCCGGTGCGGATGATGGAAGATTCTGGGTCGCTGCCTCGCCTGGGCGGCCGCGTTCAGGTCCGACCTTTCTACGACACCGCCACGGCCAAGATGCCCACAAGCCAATACCCGCCGTGCCGCCGATGACCGCTCCTCCCAGCGAACGCAGCCTCACCAGCCTCGTGCAAGGCGTTGGCCTGGACTACCTGCGCCGCCTGCTGCCGCCCCCGTGGCTGGCGCTGGCGCTGCTGGCCACCACCAGCACGTGGATGGCGCTCAGTTCGCACGACACGATCGCCCTGTCCGCCTGCGCCATCGCCTTCGGCGGCCTGCTGATGCACTGGCCGCAGCGCGCCCGCCGCGCCTGGCCGCTGTGGCGCACCCTCGCGCTCGGCCTGGCCGCTGCCATGGAAGCGGTGCCCGGCTGGGCCCACGAGGACCTGCTGCGCACCGTGCTGGTGGTGATCGCCGCGGCATCCACCCTGCATACGCTGGCGCGCGTGGTGGCCGCCGTGCGCCTGTCGCTGCGCTTGCAGCGCTCGGCGCGTGCGATGGACGATGCCAGCCTGCTGGCCATGCTGCCCGACGAAGCCCGCGAGGACGCGCGCCGGTGGCGCAACGGCGACGACAGCAAGTCGGCCGAGTTGCAACTGGTGATCAACCTGGCCGCGCTGTGGGCGGCGCTGTCGGCGGTGAAGGCCGCCGATGCGCGGATACGCCCGACGGCGATGTGATCGCCGCCAGCGCGCACGCATGAACGAAAAAGCCCCGCGCGAGCGGGGCTTTTCGTTATCCGGCCGGCGCGGCTGGATCAGGCGAACGGATCCTGCAGCACCATGGTGTGGTCGCGGTCCGGGCCGGTGCTGACGATGGAGACCGGGCAGCCCGCCAGTTCCTCCAGCGCGCGCAGGTAGGCGCGGGCCGCCGGCGGCAGCTTGTCCCACTCGGTGATGCCGTGGGTGTTCTCGCTCCAGCCCGGGAATTCCAGGTACACGGGGGTGCACTCTTCCCAGCCCTGCGCGTCCAGCGGCGCGTACTCGGTGCGCTTGCCGCGGTATTCGTAGGCGATGCACACCTTGAGCTTCTCCATGCCGTCGAGCACGTCGAGCTTGGTGATGCACAGGCCGCTGATGCCGTTGATCTGCACGGCCTGCTTGAGCGCGACGATGTCCATCCAGCCGCAACGGCGCGGGCGCCCGGTCGAAGCGCCGTACTCGGCGCCGCGGTCGCGGATGCCCTGGCCGATCTCGTCGTCCAGCTCGGTCGGGAACGGGCCGCCGCCCACGCGCGTGGCGTAGGCCTTGGCGATGCCCAGCACGTAGTCGATCGACTGCGCGCCCACGCCGGTGCCGGCCAGCGCGCCGCCGACGGTGGTGTTGGAACTGGTCACGTACGGGTAGGTGCCGTGGTCGATATCCAGCAGCGCGCCCTGCGCGCCTTCGAACAGCACGCGCTTGCCCTGCTTGCGCAGGTCATGGAGGATGCCGGCCACGTCGGACTTCATCGGCTGCACGTATTCGCCGAAGGCCAGCGCCTCGTCGAAGGTCTTCTGGAAATCGACCGCCTCGGTGCCCAGGTACTTGGTCAGCACGAAGTTGTGGTAGTCCAGCGCGGTGCGCAGCAGCTCTTCCAGCTGCTTGGGATAGTGCAGGTCGGCGATGCGGATGCCGCGACGCGCCACCTTGTCCTCGTACGCCGGGCCGATGCCGCGGCCGGTGGTGCCGATGGCCTTGCCGCCGGCGGCCTTTTCGCGCGCCTGGTCCAGGGCAATGTGGTACGGCATGATCAGCGGCGCGGCCGGCGAGATCTTCAGGCGCGAACGCACCTCGACGCCGGAATTCTCCAGCTCCTCGATCTCCTTCTTCAGCGCGGCCGGCGAGATCACCACGCCGTTGCCGATCAGGCACAGCGCGTCGTCGCGCAGGATGCCCGACGGGATCAGGTGCAGCACGGTCTTCTTGCCGTTGATGACGAGGGTGTGGCCGGCATTGTGGCCGCCCTGGAAACGCACGACGGCACCGATTTCCTCGGTGAGCAGATCGACGATCTTGCCTTTGCCTTCATCGCCCCACTGGGCGCCGAGCACGACGACAGACTGACCCATGACGGGTAACTCCTTTGCGGGCGGCCATCGGGGCCGCTGATGGATTGATCGTGCCTCGGCCGGGACGGCCTGCTGGCGCCACCAGCGGGGTGGCGCCGGCGCATGCCGGCCCAGACACGGAAAAAGCCGGCTGGGACGACCCGGCCGGCTTTTGTGCATTATCCGGGTTTCCGGTGACGCCGACCACCCTTTTCTCGTTCAGGCATGTGCAGGGCCGAACTGCAACGAAAAAGGCCGCCCGCGGGCGGCCTTCCTCGAAGCGGCGAGTTGCTCAGCGATCGCCCTTGAAGTACTGCAGGAACGGGTCGTTCTTGTCGAGCACGATCACCCCGTTGCCGTCGGCCATCGAGTTCCGGTAGGCCTCCAGGCTGCGGTAGAACGCATAGAACGACGGGTCGGCCGAGGCCGCCTTGCCGTAGATGCGCGCCGCCTCGGCATCGCCTTCGCCGCGCAGCTTCTGCGCATCGCGCTCGGCGTCGGCCACGATCACCGTCGCCTCGCGGTCGGCCTGCGCGCGGATGCTCAGCGACTGCTCCTCGCCCTCGGCGCGCAGCTTGCTCGCCTCCTGCTTGCGCTGGGCGCGCATGCGCTCGTAGACGTCGTTGATGATCTGGCTGTCGGCCGGCAGGTCGATCTGCTTGATGCGCAGGTCGGTGATCTGCATGCCCAGGCCCTTGATCGCCGAATTGATGCCCGCCAGCTGGCCGGCGATCAGTTCGCTGCGGTCGCCCGACACCAGCTGCTGCAACGTGCGCGCGTTGATCTGGTTGCGCAGCGAGTCGGTGATGATCGGCGCCAGGCGCGCGTCGGCCACCGATTCCTCGCCGCCGGTCGCACGGTAGAAATCCGCCACGTTGGAGATGTAGCCGATGGCGAAGAAGTCGACGCTGACGTCCTTCTGCTCGGCGGTGAAGTAGCGTGCCGGGGCCGTGTTGAGCACCTTGAAGCGGCGGTCGAACACCCGCGCGGTCTCCACCACCGGGATCTTGAAGTGCAGGCCCGGCTTGAGATCAGAGCGCACCACGCGCCCTAGGTTCAGCACCATGCCGGTCTGGTCCTCGCGCACCACGAACGCCGAGCCCATCAGGCCCAGCAACACGACCACCGCCAGGGCGATCCAGATGGACTGTTTCATCGTTCACTCCCGTCACGGCCGGTCGGGCGCGGGCCGCGCTCCGGGTTGCGGATGCTTTCCGCGCTCAGCGGCGCGGCGCTGCTGCCGCTGTCCTGCGAGAGCACGCTCGGCAACGCCATCGTCGGCAGCTGCGCGGCCGGCTTGGCGGCCGCATCGCTCATCGGCACGTAGATCAGCTGGCGGCCATCGCCGCCGACCACCTTGCGGTTCTGCGCCAGCACTTCCTGCACGGTTTCCAGCCACAGGCGCTTGCGGGTCACTTCCGGCGCACCGGCGTACTGCTGCTGCAGCAGGCTGAAGCGGTCCGCGTCACCCTGGGCCTTGGCGGTCACCGCCTCCTTGTAGCCCTCGGCCACGGTGCGCGTGCTGGCGGCACGGCCGCGCGCCTCGGGCACCACCTTGGCGGCATAGGCCTGCGCCTCGTTGATCAGGCGCTCGCGCACCTGCTGGGCGCCGTTGACCTCGTCGAAGGCCGGCTTCACTTCATCCGGCGGACGCGCGTTGGGCAGGGTCAGGCCGGTGACCACCAGGCCGGTGTTGTAGGCGGTGAGCGAAGCCTGCAGGCGTTCGCGCGCGGCGGTGGCCAGCGGGCCGCGGTTGTTGAGCACCGCGTTGAGGTCCGAACGGCCGACCTGCTCGCGCACCGCGCTCTGCGCGGCCTGCTGCAGCACCTGGTCCGCATCGAAGGTGCCGAACTTGTACTGGCGCGGGTCGTCCACGCGGTACTGCACGTTGAGCTCGACGTTGACGATGTTCTCGTCGCGCGTGAGCACCGGCATCTGGTTGCTGAAGGTCTTGATCTCGGTCGCGTTGACCTTGATCACCGACTCGATCGGCCACGGCAGCTTGAAGTTCGGGCCCGGCTGCAGGGTGCGCGTGTACTGGCCGAAGCGCAGCACCACGCCGCGGTCCTGCTCGCGGATCAGCTGGAAGCTGGAGAACAGCACCAGCAGCACCACCGCCAGCAACACCCAGCGCCACACGCCGCCATCGAACAGGTCGCGGAACTGCCCGGGCATGCCGCCCCAACCGCCCCCGCCGCCATTGCCACCGGTCGGCTTCCAGCCGCCACGGCGATTGTCATCCGGGCCATCAGGCCCCTTGCTGCCGGGTGTATTCCAGGCCATGCACGCTCCATCTGAAGGTCGGGCACGCAATGGCACCCGGAAAACCCCGATTTGGGTTCTGTCGCCCGATTCTACAAGAAGGGGCCCACCCGCCCAGCGGGAGCGGCTATCGTGCCCGCTCCCCCGTTCACCGGCGAGTACGTCCATGTCCGTTCCCGCGCAATTCGACGCCTTCCGCATCCACGGCGACACCGGCGGCCACCGCGCCGGGCGGGAGGCGATCGGCCTGGACGACCTGGCCCCGGGCGAGGTGGTGATCCGCGCCGCCTGGTCGTCGGTGAACTACAAGGACGCTCTGGCCGGCACCGGCAAGGGCCGCATCCTGCGCCGCTTCCCGCTGGTGGGCGGCATCGACGTGTCCGGCCACGTCGTCGCCTCCACCGATCCGGCCTATCGCGAAGGCGACGCGGTGCTGGCCACCGGCTGCGGCCTGAGCGAAACCCGCGATGGCGGCTATGCGCAGTACGTGCGCCTGCCGTCGAGCGCCGTCATCGCCCTGCCGCCCAGCATGGACCTGCGCGAGGCCATGGTGATCGGCACCGCCGGCTATACCGCCGCGCTGGCGCTGCTGCGGCTGCGCGACAACCGCCAGGTGCCGGCGATGGGCCCGTTGCTGGTCACCGGCGCCACCGGCGGCGTGGGCATGCTGGCGGTGGACATCTTCAGCGGCGCCGGTTTCGAGGTGCACGCGGTGAGCGGCAAGGCCGACCGCGCGGCATTCCTGCGCGACATCGGCGCCACCGAAGTGCTCGGCCGCGAGGCGTTGCAGACCACCAAGCCGCTGGACACGGCGCGCTATGGCGGCGGCCTGGACAATGTCGGCGGCCCGATGCTGGTCAGCCTGCTGGCGCAGACCGTGCCCTACGGCAGCGTCGCCTCGGCGGGGTTGGCGGCCTCGGCGGACCTGGACATGACGGTGATGCCCTTCATCCTGCGCGGCGTGTCGTTGCTGGGCATCGGCTCGTCGGGTAGCGCGCGCGACATCCGCGAGGAGGTCTGGGCGCAGCTGGCCGGCCCGTGGCGGCCGCGCCACCTGGCGCGCATCTGCACCCGCGAAGTGGGCCTGGATGGCCTGCCGGCGGTGTTCGAGGCGATGCTGGCCGGGCAGTCCTTCGGCCGCACCGTGGTGCGGATCGACTGACCCGCCCGCTACCCGCGCCGCCCTCTATCCGGCGCCACCGCGCTGGCACTACACTCGCCCGGCACACACGGGGAACCACATGGCGCGCATCCTGATCGTCGACGATTCGCCTTCGCAGTTGCTGGGCATCCAGCGCATCGTGGAGAAGCTCGGCCACGAGACCATCACCGCCACCGACGGCGCGGCCGGCGTGGAAGCGGCCAAGGCCTCGCTGCCGGACCTGGTGCTGATGGACGTGGTGATGCCTAACCTCAACGGCTTCCAGGCCACGCGCACGCTCAAGCGCGAGCCGAGCACGCAGAACATCCCGGTCATCCTGGTGACCACCAAGGACCAGGACACCGACCGCATGTGGGGCATGCGCCAGGGCGCGCGCGCCTACATCACCAAGCCGTTCTCCGAGGACGAGCTGTCGGAAGTGATCGAGCGGGTCTTCAGCCGCGCCGACGACACCCCGCTGGGGTGAAGCGCCACCGCCGCACATGAAAAAAGCGCCGCCATCGCGGCGCTTTTTTCTTTCCGGCAGGCCGGTCTTACAAGCTCTCGCCGAACGCCTTGGCGAGGTTGCGATAGGCCTTCTTCTGCGCCTCTTCGGTCGGCGCCGGCGCCAGGATCTCCAGCTCCACGATCTGGTCGCCCGCCGGGGTGCCCGGCAAGCCGCGCCCGCGCAGCCGCAGCTTGCGCCCGGCGTCGGATTCGGCCGGGATCTTCAGCTCCACCTCGCCGCCCAGCGTCGGCACGCCGATCGAGGTGCCCAGCGCGGCCTGCCACGGCATGACCTGCAAGGTATAGAGGATGTTGCGGCCATCGACCTCGAACTGCGGGTGCGCGGCGTACTCGATCTCCAGCAACAGGTTGCCTCCTTGGCTGCCCTGCCCGGCCAGGCGGATCACCTGCCCCGGCGTGACCCCCTTGGGCACGCGCACGTCCAGCTGCCGGCCGTTGACGGTGATGCGCACGCTGTCGCCCGAATACACCGCTTCCAGCGGCACCGCCAGCTTGGCGCGGGTATCCCCGCGCGGCTGCGGCCCGGCGCCAGCGCCGCCGCGGGCACGCCCGCCGCGCTGGCCGGCGAACAGGCTCTCGAAGAAATCCGAGAAGCCGCCGCCCGCGCCGCCATTGCCGAAGATCTCCTCGAAATCGAAGCCCTGCGCGCCGTTGAAATTCGGCGGCGCATGGAACTCCTCGCCCGGGCGGTAGCCCTGCGCGCGCAGCTGGTCGTAGGCGGCGCGCTTCTGCGGGTCGCGCAACGCCTCATAGGCTTCGTTGACGGCCTTGAATTTTTCTTCCGCGCCGGCTTCCTTGCTGACGTCGGGGTGATATTTGCGAGCGAGCCGGCGGTAGGCCGTCTTGATCTCCGCCTCGCCGGCGCTGGGCTCCACGCCCAGGGTCGCGTAGTAATCCTTGAATTCCATCCATCACCTCGAAATGACAACGGCCCGCCGTCTCGCGACCGCGGGCCGTCGGCGGCGGCTGATCGCCACCGCCCATTCTACGGGCTGGCCGTGAGGAACCGGGCAGGACCTCAGCGGTCCTCGCCCACCACGATCCGGCGCGGGGCCGCTTCGGCCTTCTTCGGAATGCGGATTTCCAGCACGCCGTGCCTGCCCGTGGCGGTGATGCCTTCGGCGTCGGCGGTGTCCGGCAGCGCGAAGCGGCGTTCGAAGGCCCCGGTGCGGCGCTCGCCCAGCACGCTGCGCTGGCCCTCGGCCAGCGGTGCGGCCGCGCGCTCGCCCTTGATGGACAGCACGTTGCGGTCCATCTGCACCTGGATCTGCGCCGGGTCGATGCCCGGCAGGTCGGCCTGCAGCACGAAGGCTTCGGCGTCCTCGCGGATGTCCACGCGCGGCTGCCACTGCTCGGCGTTGGCGGCGGTGCCGGCGAAGGCGGTACGGCCGAACAGCGGCGCCAGGTCGGCGGCCTGCGGCCAGCGGCGGTAACGTACGACGTTCATGATGTGTCTCCTGGAAAAGGGTGGCGGGGTCGCCCCGCCCTGTTCCCGGACATAGGCGCCGGCACGGCGCTTTCAAGACGTTGACGCGGTCTTCCCCCATCGATTTTTAGTCTTCCTTCATCCACAGGAGTTGCTCCGATGACCATCCAGGTTGGTGACCGCATCCCCGAAGTCGTGCTCAAGCGCCTGCGTGAGGGCATGGAGAGCGTGGACACGCGCACCCTGTTCGACGGCCGCAAGGTGGTGCTGTTCGCCGTCCCCGGCGCGTTCACCCCGACCTGCTCGGAGAAGCACCTGCCCGGCTACATCGAACACTTCGAGCAGTTCCGCCAGCGCGGCATCGAGGTGTACTGCATGGCCGTCAACGACCCGTTCGTGATGCGCGCCTGGGGCCGCAGCCAGTCCGCGCCGGACGCCTTGCAGTTGCTCTCCGACGGCAACGCGGAACTGACCCGCGCGCTCGGCCTGGAGATGGACGCCAGCGCGTCGGGCATGGGCCTGCGCTCGCGGCGCTTCGCCCTGTACGCCGACGACGGCGTGGTGAAGGCGCTGTGGGTGGAGGCGCCCGGCGAATTCAAGACGTCCGCGGCCGATTACGTGCTCGCGCACCTGCCGCAATAAATCCCGATCAACCGATCGCACCAGAGGAAAGGCAAGCCATGCCCAAGCCAGCCGAGCCCGACAAGAAGCAGAAGACCCCGCAGACGCCCGCGGGCCTCACCGACACCGCCACGCTGCGCGCCAACGCGCGCAAGAACGTGGAGGACGGCGCCATCACCCGCACCTACCATGCCGACCGCGAGGCGGTGATCAAGCTGCTCAACGCCGCGCTCGCCACCGAATACGTGTGCGTGCTGCGCTACTACCGCCACTACTTCATGGCCAAGGGCATGCTCGCCGACTCGATCAAGGCCGAGTTCCTGGAGCACGCCCAGCAAGAGCAGGAACACGCCGGCAAGCTGGCCGAGCGCATCGTGCAGCTGGGCGGCGAGCCGGACCTCAACCCGGATACGCTGACCGCCCGCTCGCACGCCGAGTACAAGGAAGGCACCGACCTGCGCGACATGGTGCGCGAAAACCTCATCGCCGAGCGCATCGCCATCGACAGCTACCGCGAGATGATCGACTTCATCGGCGACAAGGACACCACGACCAAGCGCATCCTGGAGCACATCCTGGCGCAGGAAGAGGAACACGCCGACGAGTTCTCCGACCTGCTCGACGGCTGGATCGGTTCGTAATCCGCCCAAGCCCTCGCCCGAACGGGCGGGGGCTTACTCCAGCACGCGGAATTTCAGCCGGACCCACGCGCCATCGCCGGCCAGCGCCGTCAGGCTGTGCTCGCCGGGCTGGTCGAACACGTGGGTGAATATCGCGCTGCCTTCGCTGTGCCCGATCGCGCGGCCATCGAGCAGCCAATCGATCGGCGCATCCGAGCCCAGTGCCCGCAGTTGCAGGCGCACGCCGCGCTGGCGGCCCGGCGCGGCGGCCAGCACCGCGCCCTCCACCAGCCCCTGGATGCGCAGCTCGCCGCCGGTGTCCACGCCATCGGCGAGGCAATCCGGCGACAGCGGCGGCGGGCGCGATTGGCGGCGCTCGGCCTCGCTCAGCCACGGCGAGGCCAGCGCCGGCCAGCGCGCGATCTCGCGCACCTGCTCGGCGTGCGGCTGGCGGCACTGGGTGGACAGGCGCAGGCCGCTGCGCGCATCCACCCGGTAGCGTTCGCGCCCCGCGCGCCACAGCCGCGCATCGCGCTCGGCGAAGGTCGGCGGCACCGCGCCCTCGAGCGCGAACGCCTCGCGCCGGCGCGCGCATAGCGCCGGCGGCAACGTGTCCGCCGCTTCGCCGCTGGGCCAGCAGATCTCGAGCTGGCTCACGCTGGGCGGCATCGGGGCCGGCGCGGCATCGGCGGCTTGCCGCGGCAGCGCATCGACCACCTCGAACATCAGCGGCAAGGCGGTGATCGCGCCGTACTGCCCGGGCAGCGGCGTGCCGTCCGGGCGCCCCACCCACACGCCGACCGTATAGCGCCGCGTGCTGCCCAGCGCCCAGGCATCGCGGTAGCCGTAGCTGGTGCCGGTCTTCCAGGCCACGCGCGGGCGGCGCGCGGTATCGAACATGGCCGCGCCGTAACCGGGACGCGGGTTGCTTTCCAGCACCTCGCGCACGATCCATGCCGCGCCGGGCGAGACCAGCCGGCGGTCCACGGCCGGTTCCTCGGCACGGTAGCGCACGCGCCCGGCGATGCCGCCGCGGTTGAGCGCGGCGAAGGCGCCGACCAGGTCTTCGAGCCGCGCGCCGGTACCGCCGAGGATCAGCGCCAGGTTCGGCGTGCCGCCGCGCGGAAAGCGCAGGTGGATGCCGGCGTTGTCCAGCCGCGCGGCGAAACGTGCCGGCCCCACGCGGTCGAGCAGGTCCACCGCCGGTACGTTGAGCGACAGGCGCAACGCGCTGGCCGCGCCGATGGGCCCGTTGAACGCCGCGTCGAAATTGCCCGGCCGGTAGCCGCCGAAGCTCTGCGGCGCATCGACCAGCAGGCTCTCGGAATGGATCAGCCCGTCGTCCAGCGCCATCGCGTACAGGAACGGCTTGAGCGTGGAGCCCGGCGAGCGCCACGCGCGCACCATGTCCACGTAACCCTGCCGGCGCGTATCGGTGAAGGCGACCGAGCCGACATAGGCGCGCGCTTCCAGCGTCTGGTTGTCCACCACCAGCAGCGCCGCCGAGGTGCGCTCGGGCAGCTGCGAGAAATAGCTGGCCACGCGCTCCTCCAGGGTGCGCTGCAGCTGCGCGTCGAGCGTGCTGGCGATGCGCGCCTGGCCAGGCTGCGCGGCGCGCAGGCGTTCGGCCAGCAACGCGGCGTGCAGCGGCGGTTGCAATGCGCGCGCCACCACCGGCTCGATGCGTGCGTCGGCCACCTCCGCCGGCGTCCACACGCCGAGCGCGGCCATGCGGTCGAGCACCTTGTCGCGCGCGGCACGGGCACGCTCTGGGTGCCGGTCCGGCCGCAACGCACTGGGCGATTGCGGCAGCACGGCCAGCAGTGCCGCCTCGGCGTGCGAGAGCCGCGACGCGGGCTTGCCCAAGTAGGCCCAGCTCGCCGCCTCCACCCCTTCGATGGTGCCGCCGTACGGCGCGCGTTCCAGGTACAGCTGCAGGATCTGCGCCTTGCTCAGCCGCGTCTCGAGCTGCAACGCGCGCAACATCTGCTTGAGCTTGCCCCACGGCGTGCGCGTATGCGGGTCGAGGATGCGCGCCACCTGCATGGTCAACGTGGACCCGCCGGAGACGATATGGCCGGCGCGCAGCCATTGCCCGCCCGCGCGCAGCAGCGCCCACGGATTGATGCCGGGATGCTGGTAGAAGCGCCGGTCCTCGTAATTCAGCAGCGCCTGCAGGTACAGCGGCGACACGCTGCCGGGCGTGGCCGGATAGCGCCACACGCCCTCGCGGTCGGCGAAGGCGCGCAACGGCGTGCCATCGGCGGCCACCACCAGCGTGGAGACGTCCGGCGTGCTCGGCAGCGGCGGCGGGAACAGCACATCGAGCAGGAGCAGCAGCGCCAGCAGCGCGGCCACGGTCCAGCGCAGCCCTCTGCCGTGGAAGCGACGCGGGCGGACAGTGGTAGCGGCGGGCGATGCGGGCATGGAGGCGACACGCGGGCGCCGGCGCGGGGCCGGCGCCCGTGGCATTTACGGCTGCACCACCGTCAGCGTCTCCGGGGCGACGCGGCCGATGCCGCGCAGCGCCGGGCGGTACATGTCCTCGACCATCGGCGGCGGTACCTGGTACGTGCCCGGCGTCACCGCGCGCACGAGGTAGAACACGCGTGCGGTGTCATTGGCGGAAAGCTTGAGCGCGGCCACGTAGCGGTCGTCGCGGAACTCCTCGTGGCGCACCTCGGCCGCGTCGCCGCGGTCGTTGATCTGGATGCCGTCCACGACCACGTCGGCCCACTGCGAGGCATCGCCGAGGTTGAAGTTCTCGATCTCCAGGCCGGCCGGCAGCAGGTCGGTAAGCAGCGCATCGGGCATGTCGGTCTTGGTGGTGACCTGCACCTGCACGATCAGCGCTTCGCCTTCCTTGAGCGGGCCCGGCTTCCACGGCTTGCCGTCGGTGCCGTACCAGCTGCGCTCGACCAGGATCTGGCTGCTGTCCGGCGCCGGTGCCTGGCGCGGGATGCCGGCCACTTCGACGCTGGCATACATCGGGGCCTCGCCCTGCGGCACGAAGCGCACGCCCTGGGCGAGCGCGGCCCCGTCGAAGCTGCGCCCGAACACGCGTACCGGGTCCACCGCCTCGCGGGCCCCGCCGGCCTCCAGCGTGCCGGAGACCCGGCGCGTGCTGCTGGCGGCCAGCGCCTTGCCCAGGCGGGCCAGCGCCACCTGCTCCTGCGTGCTCAGCCACAGGTTGCCGCGGCCATCGCCACGGCGCGCCTCCAGCGCCTGCCCCAGCGGCACGGTGCGTGCGTCGTACTCGGGCTTGGCCAGGCCGCGTTCGTGCAGCAGCGCCATCATCAGCGCGTCGTCGCGGATCGGGGTGCCGTAGTCGCCGAACCAGCCGGGGCGATCGTCGCTGCCCTTGGCGAAGCCGGCCGCGATGGCGGCTTCGCCGCGCTTGCGGTCGCCCTGCAACGTGAGCGCCACGCCCAGGTGCACCAGCGCCAAGCCGGTGGCGGCCTTGTCGCGATCGTTGTCGTACAGCGCGCGCAGCGTGCCCAGCGGGGCGCGGTTGACGCGCGCCAGCACGTAGCCCGACCACGCCTGGTTGGCGAAGCGCAGGCTCTCGCGGCGGTCGTAGCCATAGAACGCGTTGCCGCCGCTGAGCAGGTCTTCGCTCAGCCGGTTGAGCGCCTTCTGCAGCACGGTGTCCGGCACGGCGAAGCCGGCATCCTTGGCGTCGAGCAGGAACTCGGTGATGTACGGCGTGAGCCACGGGTTGGTGTAGTCGTCGTCGCCCCACATGGAGAAGTGCCCGCTGCCCACCTGCATCGAGGCCAGCCGGCCCAGCGCGCCTTCCATGCGCTCGCGGCGCTTGGCCGCCTCCAGCCCGGTGACGCCCAGCATCTTCGCCGTGGCCTCGTCGAGCATCAGCGCGGCGTAGCCCTTGCTGGTGGTCTGCTCGGCGCAGCCATAGGGATAGTCCAGCGCGCCCTTCAGCGCGGCGGCGAAGGGAATCGGCGGCAGCGCGCTGACCACCATGCGCGCCTCGACCGAGTCGCTCATCAGCCCCTCGGCATCGCTGGCGCCCAGCGTCACCGGCGCGAGCGGGTCGAGCACCAGCGTACGCGCACGCAGCACGGACGGCCAGGCGGCACGCACCGGCAACTCGTAGTGGCGATCCACCTGGAACCCGCCGCCGCCCACGCGCACGCGCACCTTGGCCACGCTGTGGCCCTCGCGCGCGGTCAGCGGGAAGCTCAGGGTCTGCTTGGCGTCGGCCTGCAGCTGGATGCGGCGGGTGTTCTCGCCGATGGCCAGCGGGCCCTCGCCCTCCACACGCACGTCGAAGCTGCCCGGCTTGCCGGTGAAATTCTGCACGTCCACGGTGACGGTACTGCGGTCGCCCGGCGCCATTACCCGCGGCATCGAGGCCTCGGCCAGGATCGGCGCGCGCACCAGCGTCTCCACGTCGCGGTTGCCGTAGCGGTCGTCGGCGTAGACCAGCGCCGACACGCGCAGCGTGCCGTTGAAGTCCGGCACCGGCAGCTGCAGGCGCGCGTTGCCCTTGGCGTCGAGCTGCACCGAACCGGAGAACAGGTCCACCGTCTGCACGCGCGCGGTCGGGCGCCGCGCCTGCGGCAAGGCTTCCAGCGCCATGTCGCCGCCGAAGCGCAGGCGGCCGGTGCTGCCGTCGAAACTCTCGATCACGCGCCCGTACACGTCATACGCATCCACGCCGAAACGGCGCTGGGCGAAGAAGTGCGCGTTGGCGTCCGGCACCGGGAAGCGGGTGATGTTGAGGATGCCCACGTCCACCGCCGAGACGGTGACGTGCGCCTGCCGCCCCGCCAGTTCCGGCACGCTCACCTGCACCGGCAGCGGCTGCTCGGGGCGCATCTGCTTGGGCGCGACCAGGCCCACGGCCACGCGCCGCATCTTGCGGTCCATCGGCACGTGCGCCACGCCCACCGCGCGCGCCGGGGTGATCTTGCTGGCCGCGCTGCCGCCGCGGAACACCAGCGCGGTGACATAGACGTCGTGGCGCTCCCACTCGGCGGTGACGGGAATTTCGAACGTGCTGCCCGCCTTGGCCTGGATGTCCTGCACGTACAGCGGCTTGTCGCTCTCCACGATCAGCACGCCGCGGCCGGCGTGCGGCGGGGTCAGCGTGACCTTGAGCGTATCGCCGGCGCGATAGCTGGTCTTGTCCAGCGCCAGCTTGACCTTGTCCGGGCGCGCATCCAGGCCGCGGTTGTCGTCGTTCCAGCTCCAGCCGGCGCGGAACGGGTAACGCATGGTCAGGCCGGTGGACGGGTCGAACACGTCGATGCGGTATTCGCCCCACTCCACCGGGAAGTCGAACTTGGTGGTGCCGCTGCCCACGTCCAGCTTCACCGTCTGCTTGTTCTCGAAGCGGCGGGTGAAGTCGTAGTCCCAGGTGTCGTCGCGGAACTGCCAGTGGTAGTCGCGCAACTCGCGCACCAGCGTGACGCTCAGGCCCTTGGCCGGGCGCGGCTTGCCGTCGGCACCGACGCGGGTCAGCTCGAAGCGCGCGTTCGCATTGGCGTCGGCGCCTTCCTTGTCGTCGAACAGCGGGCGCACGGCGACCAGCGCATCGGCCGGCCACAGCACCTTCTTCAGCGTGCGGCTCACCGTGCGCCCGCCGGTCTCGTACACGCTGCCCGAGAGCACCGCGGCGATCGGCGTGACCGGCTTGGCTTCGCCCGGCAGCGCGACGTCCTCTTCGAGCTTGCCGTCGGCAGCAAGTTCGGTGTCGATGACGTCGTTGGCTTCCTTGGGCAGCACCACGGTCGGGTCGCCGAAGAACCAGCCCGGCAGCGCGTCCAGCGGATGCTGCTCCACCGCCACCGCCAGCTTGGCGGTGAAGCGGTTGCCTGCGGCCGGCGCGCCGTACAGGTAGGCCGCCTCGGCCTGCAGCTTGAGCGGCTCGCCGGGCTTGATCACCGCTTGCGCGCTGTCGAGCGTGAGCTTCATGCGCTCGGGCAGGAACTCCTCGATGCGCAGGGTCAGGCCCTGGATCGCCTCGGCACTGCCCGGGTCGGTACGAAACTCCAGCTGCCAGCGGCCGGTTGGCGCATCGTCGGGGATGCGCTGGGTGAACTCGACGTAGCCCTGCTCGCCCGGTTGCAGGCGTGCCTCGCGGAAGGTCTTGCCGTCGGGCTGCTTCAGGCGCAGGAACAGCGGCTGCGCCTTGCTGTCCTTGCCCGGCTGCACCGGCTTGCCGTCGTTGTCGCGCAGCAGCGCCGACACGCGCACCGTTTCGCCGGGGCGATAGAGGTCGCGGCCGGACCAGGCGAAGACGTCGAACCAGGCATTCTGCCGCCCGGCCACGGCGAACTCGCTCAGGTCCAGCGCCGGCTGGTTGAACGGCAGCAGCGACAGGTCCTGCCCGCTGCGCGCCACCAGCACCTGGCCGGCGTCGAGCGTGTAGTTGAGCAGCGCGTTGCCGTGGGTATCGGTGGCGCCCTTGAGCACGGTCTCGCCCTTGGCGTCGATCACCCGCAGCTCGACCTTGGCCAGCGGATCGCCATTGGCCAGCGAGGCGGTGTGCACGAACAACTGCGACTTGTAGGCGCGCGCATGCAGGCCGATGTCGGACAGGGTGAAGAACACCGTGTCGTAGTTGTCGCTGAATTTGCCCGGCTGGCGCAGCACGGCGAAATACAGGCCCGGGGCCTGCAGCTCCTTGATGTCCTGGATGGGCAGGTAGGTCAGCGCACGCTGGTTCTTCTTGCCGGTGAGCATGAAGCGGTTGACGTAGACCGGCTCGGCCAGCTTGGCCAGCGGCGTGTTGCCGCCGTAGGTGCGGTCCAGCTCCCAGCCGCTGCGGCGCCCGCCGCGCTGGTACTGGCTGAAGAACGCCGGCATGGCGTCCTCGCGCACGCGCATGAATTCCACGTCCACTTCCGGCACGTTGACCGACACCACCGGCAGGCCGCGGCTGTCGCGCGCCGGCAGCACGCTGCCCTGCGAGGCGAAGCCGGCGGCGGGCTTGAGGTCGGCGGCGAACACCGCCTGGGTGAGGGGCTTGCCCAGGCGCGTGCCGTCGGCGGCGAGCAGGTCGCCGGAAATGGTGAGCGTGTAGTCCTTGCCGGCCTCGATGTAGGGGAAGCGCAGCGTCTTGCCGTCGTCGGAAAGCGACCAGCTGCTGTCGTCGTTGCCGACGTCGTGCTGGAAGCGGATGAGCTTGTCGAAATCCTGCGTGCCGACCAGCGGCTGGGTGAATTCCAGCGCCAGCGACAGGCCGTCGTCGTCATCGTCGGGATAGGCGCGCACCAGCGCGAAGCCGGTGACCGGCGCCGCCTGGCCCTGGATCGCCTCGCCGCTGGCGGCGGGCAACTGCCCGGTTTCGTTGCGCTTGCAGCCGGCCAGCGCGAGCAGCAGCGCCAGGACGAGCATGACCGTCATTCCCCTCAGCACCCCGCGGAACCGACGGTTCCGCTCCTTCCCCGCACCGACGCGCATTGCTTTCGCTCCATGAAAAGCCGGAGCCAGTATAGGTCGCGCGGTGGCAGCTGGATGGCAGGGGGAGGTTTTCTTTTCGCGGGGAGGAGATGGCCGGCCGGTATCGCGTGGTGGCGGCCGGACCGCTCCTGCAGACAGCACACGCCGCGTCCTTGCGGGAGTGGCTCAGCCCCGTCGCCGCAGCGCCGCCACCAGCGCCCAGGCCAGCGACACGCCCAGCGCGATCACCACCACCGCGCTGAAGCCCAGCCACACCGCGCCGCGTTGGCCGTGGAAATTCAGCGCCGCGTTCCCCGCCAGCCATATCGAGACCGGCAGCCAGGCCAGCGCGGCCACCAGCGTCATCGCCGCCCACAGGCGTTGCCGGGTGCGCGGCCTGGATGCCAGCCAGCCCGCCAGCGCGGGGGCACACAGGATCGAGGCGCTCAACACGTTGCCCAGCGGCAGCCCGCCGGGCAGGTCCCGGCCGAGCCATTCGCTGCCGGAGACCAGCAGCGCCAGCGCGAGCGGCGCCCATGCCAGCAAGGCGCCGAGGACGAGGGCTCTTTTCAATGACATCCCGGGAGAAGCCGCGCGAAAGTCCTCACCTTAGCACTGGGCCCTCGCTCAGAAGCTGTCGCCCGGCACCCGTACCCAGCCTTCCATCAGCACGCGCGCGCTGCGGCTCATCACCGCCTTGGTGACCACCCACTGGCCATCCACCTGCGCCGCTTCGGCACCGACGCGCAGCGTGCCGGAGGGATGCCCGAAACGCACCGCGCCGCGAGCGCCGCCGCCGGCCGCGCGATTCACCAGCGTGCCGGGAATCGCCGCGGCGGTACCGATCGCCACCGCCGCCGTGCCCATCATCGCGTGGTGCAATTTGCCCATCGACATCGCGCGCACGCGCAGGTCGATGTCCTCGGCGGTGACCTGCTTGCCGCTGGAGGCGATGTACGCGGCCGGCGGCGCGACGAAGGCGAGCTTGGGCGTGTGCTGGCGCTTGGCCGCTTCCTCTGGCGCGGCGATCAGCCCCATCTTCACCGCGCCATGCGCGCGGAGGGTCTCCAGGCGCGCCAGCGCGGCGGCATCGCCATTGATCGCCTCCTGCAACTCGCTGCCGGTATAGCCCAGCGCGGCGGCGTCCAGGAAGATTGTCGGGATGCCGGCGTTGATCAGCGTGGCCTGGAAACTGCCCACGCCAGGCACGTCGAGCGTGTCGACCACCTGGCCGGTCGGGAACATCGCCCCGCCCTCCTCGCCGTCGTCGGCCGGGTCGAGGAATTCCAACTGCACCTCGGCCGCCGGGAAGGTCACCCCGTCCAGCTCGAAATCGCCGGTTTCCTGCACCTGCCCGTCAGTCATCGGCACGTGCGCGACGATGGTCTTGCCGATGTTGGCCTGCCAGATGCGCACGACGGCGATACCGTCGCGCGGCACCTTGGCCGCGTCCACCAGGCCGGCGGCGATCGCGAACGGCCCCACGGCCGCCGACAGGTTGCCGCAGTTGCCGCTCCAGTCGACGAAATCGCTGTCGATGGCGACCTGGCCGAACAGGTAATCCACGTCGTGCCCGGCGCGTTCGCTGCGCGAGACGATCACCGCCTTGCTGGTGCTCGAGGTCGCCCCGCCCATGCCGTCGATCTGCTTGGCGTACGGATCGGGGCTGCCGATCACCCGCTGCAGCAGCGCATCGCGCGCCTGGCCGGGCACGCGGGCGCGTTCGGGCAGGTCTTCCAGGCGGAAGAACACGCCCTTGCTGGTGCCACCGCGCAGGTAGGTGGCGGGGATGCGGATCTGCGGGACGGAAGGCATGGAAGTTCCTGTCGGGGGCTCAGGGGTTGTCGGGAATTTCGGGCTCGACCAGCTGCGCCAGCAGCGCCAGCGACTCCTGCCAGCCGAGGTAGCAGAACTCGACCGGGATCTGCGCCGGGACGCCTTCCTGCACGATCTCCAGCTCGGTGCCGCAGACGACGGTGCGCAGCTTCACGGTGGTGATCATTTCACCGGGCATGTTCGGGTCTTCGAACACGTCGGTATGGCGGATCAGCTCGGCCGGCACCAGTTCCAGGTACGTGCCGCCAAACGCATGGCTCGATCCGGTTCCCAGGTTGGTGAAGGACATGCGGTACTTGCCGCCCACGCGCGCGTCGATCTCGTGCACCTTGCCGGTGAAGCCGTGCGGGGGCAGCCACTTGACCATCGCGTCCGCATCGAGGAAGGCGCGGTAGATGCGTTCGGCGGGCGCGCGCAACACGCGGTGCAGGCGGACGGTGCCGGGGGTGTGCTGGTTCATGGTCGATCTCCTGGTCAGGGGAAGCGGCGCGCGCGGGATCGCGCGCCTCATGACACCGACGAACGAATCAGGCCGCTTTCGACGCGTCGAGGAAATCCTGCGCGAAGCGCTGCAGCACGCCGCCCGCTTCGTAGATCGAGACTTCCTCGTCGCTGTCCAGGCGGCAGACCACCGGCACCTCAACCACGCTGCCGTCGCGGCGGTGGACCACCAGGGTCAGCTCGGCGCGCGGGCGGCGCAGGCCGATCACGTCGAAGGTTTCCGTACCGTCCAGCCCCAGCGTGTGGCGGTTCGTGCCAGGGGTGAACTCCAGCGGCAGCACGCCCATGCCGATCAGGTTGGTGCGGTGGATGCGCTCGAAGCCCTCGGCCACGATCGCCTCCACGCCGGCCAGGCGCACGCCCTTGGCGGCCCAGTCGCGCGAGGAGCCCTGCCCGTAGTCGGCACCGGCGATGATGATCAGCGACTGCTTGCGCGCCATGTAGGTCTCGATGGCCTCCCACATGCGCATCACCCGCCCTTCCGGCTCCACGCGCGCCAGCGAGCCCTGCTTCACCTCGCCATCGGGCGTGCGCACCATCTCGTTGAACAGCTTCGGGTTGGCGAAGGTGGCGCGCTGCGCGGTGAGGTGGTCGCCGCGGTGCGTGGCGTAGGAATTGAAGTCTTCCTCCGGCACGCCCATCTGCGCGAGGTACTCGCCCGCCGCGCTGTTGGCCATGATCGCGTTGGAGGGCGAGAGGTGGTCGGTGGTGATGTTGTCGCCCAGCAGCGCCAGCGGGCGCATGCCCTTCAGCGTGCGCGCACCGGCCAGCGCGCCCTCCCAGTACGGCGGGCGGCGGATATAGGTGCTCTGCGGGCGCCAGTCGTACAGCGGGGCCACGCGCGCGGCCTGGCCGCCGTGGCGGGCGAACATCGGCGTGTACACCTGGCGGAACTGTTCCGGCTTCACCGCCGCGCGCACCACCGCGTCGATCTCCTCGTCGCTCGGCCACAGGTCCTTCAGGCGGATTTCCTTGCCGTCCACCACGGCCAGCACGTCCTTCTCGATGTCGAAGCGGATAGTGCCGGCGATGGCATAGGCCACCACCAGCGGCGGCGAGGCCAGGAAGGCCTGCTTTGCATAGGGATGGATGCGGCCGTCGAAATTGCGGTTGCCGGAAAGCACCGCGGTCGCGTACAGGTCGCGCTCGATGATCTCCTGCTGGATCGCCGGCTCCAGCGCGCCGGACATGCCGTTGCAGGTGGTGCAGGCAAAGGCGACCACGCCGAAGCCGAGTTGTTCCAGCTCGTGCGTGAGCCCGGCCTCTTCCAGGTACAGCGCGACAGCGCGCGAACCCGGCGCCAGCGAGGTCTTCACCCACGGCTTGCGATGCAGGCCGAGGCGATTCGCGTTGCGCGCCAGCAGGCCGGCGGCGATGACGTTGCGCGGGTTGGAGGTGTTGGTGCAGCTGGTGATGGCGGCGATGATCACCGCGCCATCGGGCATCAACCCCTGCGCTTCCTGCGCACGCGCCTGTTCCAGGCCGGTGGCGATGCCGCGCTGGGCCAGGTCGGTCGTCGCCACGCGCGCATGCGGGTTCGACGGGCCGGCCATGTTGCGCACCACGCTGGACAGGTCGAATTGCAGCGTGCGTTCGTACTGCGCGGTCTTCAGGTCGTCGGCCCACAGGCCGGCGGTCCTGGCGTAGGTCTCCACCAACTGCACCTGCGCTTCCTCGCGGCCGGTCAGGCGCAGGTAGTCCAGCGTCTGCCCGTCGATGAAGAACATCGCCGCGGTAGCGCCGTATTCCGGGCACATGTTGGAGATGGTGGCGCGGTCGCCGATGGTCAGCGCCGCGGCGCCTTCGCCGAAGAATTCCAGGTACGCGCCGACGACCTTCTGCTTGCGCAGGAATTCGGTCAGCGCCAGCACGATGTCGGTGCAGGTGATGCCCGGCTGCGGGCGCCCGCTCAATTCCACGCCGACGATATCCGGCAGGCGCATCCACGAGGCACGCCCCAGCATCACGTTCTCCGCTTCCAGCCCGCCGACGCCAATGGCGATCACGCCCAGCGCATCCACGTGCGGGGTGTGGCTGTCGGTACCCACGCAGGTATCCGGGAAGGCGACGCCGTCCTGCTGGTAGATCACCGGCGACATCTTCTCCAGGTTGATCTGGTGCATGATCCCGTTGCCCGGCGGAATCACGTCCACGTTCTCGAACGCCAGCTTGGTCCAGTCGATGAAGTGGAAGCGGTCCTCGTTGCGGCGGTCCTCGATGGCGCGGTTCTTCGCGAACGCATCGGGCAGGTAGCCGCCGCATTCCACCGCCAGCGAGTGGTCCACGATCAACTGCACCGGCACCACCGGGTTGACCTTGGCCGGGTCGCCGCCGGCATCGGCAATGGCGTCGCGCAGGCCGGCCAGGTCCACCAGCGCGGTCTGGCCAAGGATGTCGTGGCACACCACGCGCGCGGGAAACCACGGGAAATCCAGCTCGCGGCGTCGCTCGATCAACTGGCGCAGCGAAGCGTCCAGCGTGGCCGGGTCGCAGCGGCGCACCAGGTTCTCGGCGAGCACGCGCGAGGTGTACGGCAGGCCGGCGTAGGCGCCGGGCGCGATGGCGTCCACCGCCGCGCGGGCGTCGAAGTAATCCAGCGCGGTGCCGGGGAGCGGTTTGCGGTGATGGGTGTTCATGGTCGGCTGCGCGATGCGTGGCGGGAAACGGCGTGCTGCGGTGGAACGGCGGCGGCACGCGGCCGCCGCCGGCGGATCAGGCGCGCTGGTCCAGCGGCACGAACTCGCGGTCTTCCGGCCCGGTGTAGTTCGCCGAGGGGCGGATGATCTTGCCGTCGATGCGCTGCTCGATGACGTGCGCGCTCCAGCCGGCGGTGCGCGCGATGACGAACAGCGGGGTGAACATCGCCGTCGGCACGCCCATCATGTGGTAGCTCACCGCGCTGAACCAGTCCAGGTTGGGGAACATCTTCTTGATGTCCCACATCACCGTTTCCAGGCGCTCGGCGATGTCGTACATCTTGGTGTGCCGCTCCTCCTCGGAAAGCTGGCGCGCCACGTCCTTGATCACCTTGTTGCGCGGATCGGACACGGTATACACCGGATGGCCGAAGCCGATCACCACTTCCTTGCGTTCGACGCGCGCCTTGATGTCTTCCTCGGCCTCGTCCGGGGTTTCGTAGCGCTTCTGCACTTCGAAGGCCACTTCATTGGCACCACCGTGCTTGGGCCCGCGCAGCGCGCCGATGCCGCCGGCGATGCAGCTGTACATGTCGCTGCCCGTACCGGCGATGACGCGGCAGGTGAAGGTGGAGGCGTTGAACTCGTGCTCGGCGTAGAGGATCAGGCTGGTGTGCATCGCCTGCACCCACGAATCGCGTGGCTTCTCGCCATGCAGCAGGTGCAGGAAGTGGCCGCCGATGGAGTCATCGTCGGTCTCCACGTCGATGCGCACGCCGTTGTGGCTGAAGTGGTACCAGTACAGCAGCATCGAGCCCAGGCAGGCCATCAGCTTGTCGGCGATGTCGCGCGCGCCGGGGTGGTTGTGGTCGTCCTTCTCCGGCTGCACGCAGCCGAGCACGGACACGCCGGTGCGCATCACGTCCATCGGGTGGGCCGAGGGCGGCAGCGTTTCCAGCGCGTCCTGCACCGCGGCGGGAATGCCGCGCAGCGCCTTGAGCTTGCGCTTGTAGAAAGCCAGCTCGGCGCGGTTGGGCAGCTTGCCGTGCACCAGCAGGTAGGCGATTTCCTCGAATTCGCTGGTGTTGGCCAGGTCCAGGATGTCGTAGCCGCGGTAATGCAGGTCGTTGCCGCTGCGGCCGACGGTGCACAGCGCGGTGTTGCCGGCGGCGGTGCCGGACAGGGCGACGGACTTCTTCGGCTTGAAGCCGGGGGTGGGGGTGGCTTGCTCGGACATGTCGGTACTCCCGGGAATGCGTGCTTGCGGAATGAGGGAAACGGCGGGCGCGGCGCTCAGCCGGCCTTGCCGCTGAACAGCGCGTCCAGGCGCTGCTCGAAAGCGTGGTAGCCGATGCGCTCGTACAGCTCCTCGCGCGTCTGCATGGTGTCGACCACGTTGCGCTGGTGGCCGTCGCGGCGGATGGCGGCATAGACGTTCTCGGCGGCCTTGTTGGCGGCGCGGAACGCGGACAGCGGGAACAGCTGGATCGCCACGCCGGCCGAGGCCAGTTCATCGCGGCTGAAAAGCGGGGTTTTGCCGAACTCGGTGATGTTGGCCAGCACCGGCACCTTCACCGCGTCCACGAACTTGCGGTAGGTCTCCAGGTCGTAGGCGGCCTCGGCGAAGATGCCATCGGCGCCGGCTTCCACGCAGGCGATGGCGCGCTCGATGGCCGCGTCCACGCCGTCCACCTGGATGGCGTCGGTGCGCGCGATCAGGAAGAAATCCGCATCGGTCTTGGCGTCGGCGGCGGCCTTCACCCGGTCGACCATCTCGTCCTTGGAGACAATTTCCTTGCCGGGGCGATGGCCGCAGCGCTTGGCGCCGACCTGGTCCTCGATGTGGCAGGCGGCCGCGCCGGCCTTGATCAGCGACTTGATGGTGCGCTCGATGTTGAACGCGCTGGGGCCAAAGCCCGTGTCGATATCCACCAGCAGCGGCAGGTCGCATACGTCGGTGATGCGGCGCACGTCGATGAGCACGTCTTCCAGCGTGTTGATGCCCAGGTCCGGCAGGCCCAGCGAACCGGCCGCGACGCCGCCGCCGGAGAGGTAGATCGCCCGGTAGCCGGCGCGCTGGGCCAGCAGCGCGTGGTTGGCGTTGAGGGCGCCGATGACCTGCAGCGGGGACTCGGCGGCCAGGGCGGCGCGGAAGCGGGCGCCGGCGGAAGAAACGCTCATGGAGGAACTCCTGGTGACGGGCGGCGGCCCCGGGCGGGACCGTTTCGCGATGGCGTGCAATCTGGCACCATCGGTCCGGTTGATCAATCTTGATTCAATAAATCAACCTGTCGCCCATGCCTGCCAACGAGAACGAACTGGTCACCGCCGCCGAGGCCTGCCGCCTGCTCGGCATCAGCACCGCCACGCTCTACGCCTACGTGAGCCGCGGGCTGCTGAGTTCGCGCCCGGGGCCGGACCACCGCAGCCGCGTGTACCTGCGCGCGGAGGTCGAGCGGCTGGCCCAGCGCAAGCGGGCCGGCCGCGGCGCGGCGCGCGGGGCGGCGCAAAGCCTGGACCGCGGCCTGCCGGTGCTGGAAACGCGCATCTCGCTGATCCGGCCCGACTCGCCCTACTACCGCGGGCAGTCGGCGGTGGCGGCGGTACGCGCCGGCGCCACGCTGGAGGACATCGCGCGGCTGCTGTGGGACTGCGGCGAGCAGGACCCGTTCGCCGCGCCGTTCGCCACCGCGTGGCCCGCGCGCGTGGAAAGCACCGCGACGGATGCCGCGCTGCCGCCCATCGAGCGCGCGCTGGCGTGCATTCCGCTGCTCGCGCTGGAAGTGCGCCAGGCGTTCAACCCGGCGCTGCCGGTGCGCCGCGAGATCGCCGCCACGTTGCTGCGCCACAACGCCGCGCTGCTGGTGGCGCGCGCACCGGACGCGCGCCCCGTGCACGAGCTGCTGGCCGATACGTGGTGCCCGGGCGATGCGGCGTTCGCCGACCTGGTCCGCGCCGCGCTGGTGCTGTGCGCCGACCATGAACTCAACGTCTCCGCGTTCGCCGCGCGCGTGGTGGCTTCCACCGGCGCGCACCTGCACGCCACGGTCTGCGCGGGCCTCTCGGCGTTGTCCGGGCCGCGCCATGGCGGCGCGACGATGCGCGCCTATGCCTTGCTGCGCGACGCATTGGACAGCGGGGACCCGGCCGGCTTCATTGCCGACCGCTGGCAGCGCGGCGAAGACCTGCCCGGCTTCGGCCACGTGCTGTATCCGCAGGGCGACCCGCGCGGCGCCGAAGTGCTGCGCATGCTGCGCGAACGGCGCGGCGATGCGCCGGCGATGGCGCATGTCGAAACGGTGATCGCCGCCGCGGAGGAAGCCAGCGGCCAGCATCCGAACATCGACGGCCTGCTCGCCGCCCTGTGTTTCGTGCATGACCTGCCTGCCGCGCCGGCACTGGTGCTGTTCGCCGCCGGCCGCCTGGCCGGCTGGCTGGCGCACGCGCAGGAGCAGCAGGCCCTGGGCACGCTGATCCGGCCGCGCGCGCGCTATACCGGGCTGCCGCCGGGTGGCGCGGAGGACGGCGCGGGCTGAGGTTTGCTGGCTTCCGGGGCGCCGCTTAAGCTGCGCCGTTCGTTGCCCTGCGCCTGCCCATGTTTGCCTCGCCCGCCCTTCCGCTGGACACCTTGCTGCCGTGGGTATTCGCCACCTGGGCCCTGTGCGGGCTGGGCGCGTTCGTGTTCTTCCGGCGCAGCCGCAGCCCGCGGCACAAGCGCACGCTGTGGAAGGTGCTGGTCGTCGCCGGCAATGCGGCGTTTCTGGCCGTGGTGTGGCTGGCGGGCGCGCCGGACTATCTGGTCGCGCTGGCCGCGGGGGTGGCGGTGATCGGCACGCGCCGCAGCATCGCGATGACGCGCTTTTGCGCGGCCTGCGGCGGCGACCATTTCCCGATGCACGGCCCACCACCGGCGACCTGCCGCCGCTGTGGCGCCGCGTATCCGCCGGCCGGCGCACGCTGAGCCCGCCGCCCGCCGCGTTCACCCGGCCGGAGTAGGATCGGCCTTCCCTCCCCAGGCGCGCGATCCCGATGCCCAGGCATTCGTCCGGTCAGGCCCTAGGCGCGCTGGTCCATGCCGAATGCCGCGCCATCGTGCGCGCGCTGCTCGGCAAGAAGGCGCTGCACACGCGCGTGCATGAGGCGCGCAAAGCGATCCGCCGCGCGCGGGCGTTGCTCGCGCTGGCGGAGGATGGCGAGGCACCGTTCGACGTGGGGCCGGCGGACCGCATCCTGCAGCGCGTGGGCGATGGCCTGTCGCGGCTGCGCGATGCGCATGCCGCCCTCGAGACGGCGCGCGAAGTGGGCAAGCAAACCTCACCCAAGCCCTGGCGGCCGGTGGTGGAGGCATTGCGCGAACGCTCGGCCGTGCTGGTGGCACAGGAACTGCAGCAGGACCCCGGCTTCATGCGCCGTGCGGCGACGGTGGAAGGCGCGCAGCACTATCTCGATCAACTGCCGTGGGCGGAGCTGACAGGCAAGCAGATACGAGAGGGATTGCAGCGCCAGCGCCAGCGCGTGGAGCGCGCGGCGCGGCGCGCGGGCAAGCATCCGGATGCGGAGCACCTGCATCGCTGGCGACGCAAGGTGCGGCGGTTGCGCATGCAGGTGGAAGCGATGCCGAAGATCCGCGGCGGCGGTGCGAAGACGCCGGGCGCGCCGAAGTCGAAGGCGCTGCACAAGCTCAGCGATGCGCTGGGGCGCGAGCAGGATTTGCATGTGCTGGATCGGCTGTTGCGCAGGTTGCCCGACATCCCCCACCGCGCGGCATTGCGGACGGAACTGCAAGCCCTGCGGGAGGCGGCAACGGCATGAGGAAGCGGATGGGCGCGATGCGGAAGGTGCACGCGCGCAGCTGAAGCTGCTGCTGCACCCACTGCGGCGCAATCGCGCGCGCGAAGCGCGCGCTTTACCGCCGGCGCGCGCGTCGCCAGCCGCGCCCCAGCACCGCGATACCGAATGCGGCCACGCCGAGCGACAGCGCGTACAGCAGCAGGATCTCGTCCCAGAACACCCACGGCGAGCGCGCCGCGCTGGCCTCCAGGCCGCCCAGCGCGCGCGTGCGGTAATGCACCACGCCGGCGGAAACATCGCCGATGACCACCCATGCGCCCACCGCGCCGACCAGCAGGCAGGCCACGCCGGTGCCCACCGGCATGTTGCGCAGGCGCGGATGGAACAGGCGAAGGAACAACAGGCCCAGCAACAGGGCCAACGGCGGGAAGGCGAACCCCAACAACGTGGCAGGATTCATGGATCGTCCTTGCGCGATGCGCGGATGCGGTGGAACCACGGGCGAACGATGGCATGGCCTGCCGCCCTCCCGGTGGCCGGCCACGAAAAAGCCGGCCCTCGGGCCGGCTCTTCTTTCGCGACGATGGTGGGCGGTGCAGGGATCGAACCTGCGACCCTTGCCGTGTGAAGGCAATGCTCTACCGCTGAGCTAACCGCCCGATGTCGCGAGCCGCCCATTATAGGCGGTCGCGCAAAGGCGTCAAGGCATCGTGACGCGTTCGATCACATCGTATGCGTGGGCTTGTCCGAACTCAGCAGGCCCGCCAGCAGCGTCTCGATACGGTTGCGCACCGCCTCGCCCTCCGGGCCGTCGGCCAACTGCACGCCGATGCCCGCCGCGCGGTTGCCCTGCGCACCGGCCGGCGTGGCCCAGATCACCTTGCCGGCGACCGGCAGGCGCTCGCTGGATTCGGGCAGGGTCAGCAGCAGGAAGACCTCGTCGCCGAGGAAATAGCGCTTCGGGGTCGGGACGAAGATGCCGCCGTTCTTCACGAATGGCATGTAGGCGCTGTACAGCGCCGCTTTGTCCTTCACCGCCAGGGACAGGATGCCCTGGCGCGCGTTCGTTGCACTCATCGTGTATCCCCTTTACGTACTGGGCGATCCCCATCGCGCCAGGCAAGCAACAGTTCCGCCACCGCCAGGTCCGCGCGCACCGTGGTGCGCAGCAGGTCGCGGGTGCGATTGGCGGCGTCGAACCAGACGGCCAGCTTGTGCAATCGCGCCGGCTCGGTCAAGCCACCGGAAGCCTGCGCGAGCACGAGGTCGGCGGCATGGCGCAGGCGGGCGTCGGCGTGTTCGTCGCCGGTCCAGCGCGTGGCCAGTTCCACCGCGCCTGCGCGGCCGGCGGCGAGTTGTTCGAGATCGGCGGCCACTTGCCGGCGCAGCGCCAGGCCGTCGTCGCGCAACCACTGCGCGGCTAGGCCGGGGTGGCCGCGCGCGGCATCGAGCGCTTCCTGCGCGGCGGTCGCGGCAAAACCCTGCGCATGCAGCCAGTCCAGCGCTTCCTGCCGCGGCGGCAACTTCAGCTCCAGGCGCTGGCAGCGGCTGCGGATCGTCGCCGGCAGGCGCGCCGGCTCGGCGCTGAGCAGCCACAGGTAGCGGCCGGGCGCCGGTTCCTCCAACGTCTTCAGCAGCGCGTTGCAGGCGGCGCGGTTGATGGCGTCGGCCGGGTCGATGATCACCACCTGCGCCACGCCGTATTGCGGGGTGAGCGCCAGCTTCTGCGAGACCTCGCGGATCTGCTCGATGATGATCTCGGTGCGCAGCTTGTCGCCGGTGCGGTTGGGAATGAACGAGACGACATGCAGGTCCGGATGCGTGCCGGCGGCGATCAGCTGCGCGCTGCGCGCGCGCGCGGCTGCGTCCGGCCCCTGCCCCAGCACATGGGTGGCCAGGCGCATCGCCAGCGCGTGCTTGCCCAACCCGGCCGGGCCGCAGATCAGCAGGCCATGCCCCAGGCGGCCGGCATCGAGCGCGGCCACCGTCTGGTCGTAGGCACGCTGCTGCCAGGGCCCGAAGCTCGCCTCGCCGCTCATGCCTCGGTATCCCCGATGAACACCGCCACGGCGCGCGCGACTTCCGCGGCCACGCCCATCGGCGGCTGCTGGGCGTCGATCACCTTGATGCGCTCCGGACACGCCTGCGCGCGGGCGCGGAAACCGGCGCGCACGCGTTCGAAGAAGTCGTCGTGCTCGCGCTCGATGCGGTCCGGCCACAGGTCGCGGCCGGCGGTGCGCGCGCGGCCGACGCCGATGTCCAGGTCCAGCAGCAAGGTCAGGCCCGGTTGCAGGCCGACCACGCGCCGCTCCAGGTCGGCGATCCACGCCGCGTCCAGGCCGCGGCCTTCACCCTGGTAGGCGTAGCTGGAATCGGTGAAGCGGTCGCTGACCACGAACGCGCCGCGCTGCAGCGCCGGGCGGATCACCTCGCGCACGTGCTGCGCGCGCGCGGCGAACACCAGCAGCAGTTCGGCCTCCGCGGCCAGCGGTTCGCTCACCGGCAAGGCCGGCGTGTGGTTGAGCACCATCTCGCGGATGCGCTCGGCCAGCGGCGTGCCGCCCGGCTCGCGCGTGAGCACGACCTCGTGGCCGTGCGCCTGCAGGCAATCGCGAATGGCGCCGATCGCGGTGCTCTTGCCCGCGCCCTCGCCGCCCTCCAGGCTGATGAAGCGCGGATGCTGCAGCAGCGCCGGGCTCATGGCGGGGTCACCGGCGGCTCGGCCTGCGACGCGCGGCGGCGCTGCAGGTAGCGCGCGACGGCCGCGGTATGGCCGGCATAGTCGTCGGAAAACACGTGCGCGCCGGTGCCGTCGCCCACGGCGACGAAGTACAGCGCGCTGCCCGGCGCCGGCCGCACGGCGGCATCGAGCGCGGCGCGGCCGGGCATGGCGATCGGCGTGGGCGTCAGGCCGGTGCGGGTATAGGTGTTGTAGGGCGTGTCGGTGTCCAGGTCGCGGCGGCGGATGTTGCCGTCGTAGCTGCTGCCCAGGCCATAGATGACCGTCGGGTCAGTCTGCAGCTTCATGCCCAGCTTCAGGCGGCGCGCGAACACGCCGGCGATCTGCGGCCGCTCGGCGGCCAGGGCGGTTTCCTTCTCGATGATCGAGGCCAGGATCAGCGCCTCGTCGGCGCTGCGCAGCGGCAGGTCATCGGCGCGGCGCGCCCAGGCCTCGGCCAGGGCGCTGTCCATGGCCTTGTGCGCGCGCGCCAGCACGTCCAGGTCGCTGTCGCCGCGCTGGTAGAGGTAGGTCTCGGGCAGGAAGCGGCCTTCCGGGTGCTGGCCGGGGAAGCCGAGCCGGGCCATCAGCGCGGCGTCGTCCAGGTCGGTGGTGACATGCTGCAGCGGCGTGGCGGCCTTGAGCGCGGCGCGCAGCTGGCGGATGTTCCAGCCTTCCACCACGGTAAAGCGGTACTGGATGACGCGGCCATCGCGCATGCGCGTCAGCAGCGTGCGCGGGCTCAGCGGCGGCTGCAGGGCGTACTCGCCCACCTTGATGTGGCCCGCCGCGCCAACCTGCCGCGCGAGCAGCAGCCAGTTGGCGTCATGGCCGGCGTCCACGCCGGCTTCGCGCAGCTTGCGCAGCACGCCGCGCACGGAATCGCCCGGCGCCACCACCACGCTCGGCGCGCGGGCGGCCAGCGGGGTATCGGCAAAACGCGCATGGTCCTGCCACAACCAGGCGGCGGCGCCCACGGCCAGCACGGCCAGCGCCAACAGCACCGCCAGTACGCTCAGACATCCACGTTTCGCCCCGGCCACGGCCACCTCGGTCATTCTTCTGCGTCGCGCAGGATACCGTGCGCGGCGCGATTCCCGAACCACGCCGCGATCACGACGCCGCGGCCGCGCCCAGGGCGCGCAGCAGCCCGCGGGCCTTGGCGCGGGTCTCGTCGAGCTCGCGCTCGGGCTGCGAGTCGACGACGATGCCGGCGCCGGTGCGCAGCCGCAGCGCGTGGCCGTGGATCTCGGCGGTGCGGATCAGGATATTGAGGTCCATGTCGCCGTCGCTGCCCAGCCAGCCGAACGCGCCGGTGTAGGCACCGCGGGCCTCGCCTTCCAGCTCGGCGATGATCTGCATGCAGCGCACCTTCGGGCAGCCGGTGATGGTGCCGCCCGGGAACACCGCGGCGATCACCTCGCCCGGCGTGACGCCCTCGCGCAGCAGGCCGCGCACGTTGCTGACGATGTGGTGGACATGGGCATAGCTCTCCACCGTCATCAGTTCGTCCACCTCCACCGTGCCGCCGCGGCACACGCGGCCGAGGTCGTTGCGTTCGAGGTCGATGAGCATGACGTGCTCGGCGCGCTCCTTCGGGTGGCCGACCAGTTCGCGGATGCGCGCGGCGTCATCGTCGCCGGCGAAGCGCGGGCGGGTGCCGGCGATCGGTCGGGTCTCCACCCGCTCGCCCTGCACGCTGACCAGCCGCTCGGGCGATGAACTGACCACGGCGCGGCCGGCAGCGACGAACAACCCGGCGAACGGCGCCGGATTGTGCTCGCGCAGGCGCTGGAACAGCGCGGCGGGCGTGGGCGCGGTGTCGAAGCCGGCTTGCCACGCGCGCGAGATGTTGGCCTGGAACACATCGCCGGCGCGCAGGTAGTCGAGCACGCGCTCGACGTTCGCGGTGAAGCGCGCCGGCTCGTCTTCGATCAGCGCGGCGGGCGGCTGCCACGCGGGCAGCGGTGGCAGCGCCGCCGCGGCGGCGAGGTCCGCCGCCAGCGCGTGGAGCAGCGCCTCGTGGCCGGGCTCGGCCACGGCGATGCAGCGGCCATCGCGGCGGTCGCGCAGGATCGCCGCCGGGCAGCGCAGCGCCACGGCCAGCGGCAGGCCGTCGGTCCGCATGGGCAGGTGCAGCACCGGCTCCACCTGCGCCGCCAGCTCGTAATCCAGCAGCAGCGCCCAGCCGCCGCCGAACGGCAGCGCCGGGTCCACGCGCGCGGGCAGGCGCGCTCGCGCCCACGCCACGTCGAGCAGCGCGAGGAAGTCGCCTTCCAGCGCGTGGCCATCCGCATCGCGGGTGACGCCGTCTGCGCCGAGCCGCAACTGTGCGCCTTCGGCGACCAGCAGCAGGTCCCAGCGCCCGTGCGCGGTGCCGTGGGCGGTGGATTCGAACAGGGCGGGATAGCGCGCCGGCGCCAGGCGGTGCAGGGCCAGCAGGTCGGTCTCGGCGGCCAGCGGCAGCGTCGGCATGTCAGGTCGCTCGGGACGGGCGGCGGGCCAGGGCCGCGCCGCCGGGAATCGGGCCGCACCCTCGGGTGCGGAAGGCGCGCCCCGGAGGGCGCGCGGGGTTACAGGCGGCGGAACACCAAGGTGCCGTTGGTGCCGCCAAAGCCGAAGCCGTTGGACATGGCCACGTCGATCTTCTTCTCGCGCGCCACGTTCGGCACGTAGTCCAGGTCGCAGCCCTCGCCGGGCTCGTCCAGGTTGATGGTCGGCGGGATGATGCCGGTGTGGATCGCCATCACCGAGAAGATCGCCTCCACGCCGCCGGCCGCGCCGAGCAGGTGGCCGGTCATCGACTTGGTCGAGCTGACCATCGCCTTGTAGGCGTGCTCGCCCAGCGCGCGCTTCATCGCCAGCGTTTCGGCGAGGTCGCCGAGCGGGGTCGAGGTGCCGTGCGCGTTGAGGTAGTCCACGTCTTCCGGATTGATCTTCGAATCGCGGATCGCGTTGAGCATGCTGCGCGCCGCGCCCTCGCCGTCCTCGCTGGGGGCGGTCATGTGGTAGGCGTCGGAGCTGGCGCCGAAGCCGATCAGCTCGGCATAGATGCGCGCGCCGCGGGCCTTGGCGTGTTCGTATTCCTCCAGCACCAGCACGCCGGCGCCGTCGCCCAGCACGAAGCCGTCGCGGTCCTTGTCCCACGGGCGCGAAGCCTTGGCCGGCTCGTCGTTGCGGGTGGACATGGCCTTCATCGAGCAGAAGCCGCCGATGGAGGTCGGCGAGGAGCCGCGCTCGGCGCCGCCGGCCAGCATCACGTCGGCATCGCCGTGCTGGATCATGCGCATCGCCGTGCCGATGGAATGGTTGGAGGTGGCGCAGGCCGAGACCGCCGAGAACGTCGGGCCCTTGATGCCCTTGATCAGGCTGACCTGGCCGGGAAGCATGTTGATGATGGTGCTGGGCACATAGAACGGCGAGATCTTGCGCGCGCCGCCCTCGTGGAACTTGATCGTCTGTTCCTCGATGCCGAACAGGCCACCGATGCCCGAACCGAGGATCGCGCCGATGCGTTCGGCATTGGCCTCGGTGACTTCCAGCCCGGCATCGTCCAAGGCCATGAAGGAGGCGCCGATGCCGTAGTGGATGAAGGTGTCCATCTTCTTCACGTCCTTGGCGGACGCGTAGAGCGTGGGATCGAAATCGCGGATTTCGCCGGCGATGCGGGTGGTGAACTGCTCGGCGGGAATATGGGTGATCGGGCCGATGCCGGAGCGACCATTGATGATCCCCTCCCAGCTGCTGGCCAGGTCATTGCCCAGCGGCGACACCATGCCCATGCCGGTCACGACAACACGACGACTCATTGTGGATCTCCTGCCCGATACCTTGCGGATTGACGCTGGCGATGACGGCGGCGACATCGCGCCGCCACAGGCGCGCACGCCACGGCGCGGCGCCTGCTGGGAAAACCGGGTGCCCGCCTGGGCGGCACCCTAAAACACGGGGCCGCTTGAGCGGCCCCATGTCGTGTGGAACGCAGGCGGTGCCAGCGGCGCCGCGCACGCGTTCCGGGATCGACGCATCAGCTCTTGACGTGAGCCTTGACGTAGTCGATCGCCTGCTGGACGGAGGTGATCTTCTCGGCCTCTTCGTCCGGAATCTCGCACTCGAACTCTTCTTCGAGCGCCATCACCAGCTCGACGGTGTCCAGCGAGTCCGCACCCAGGTCATCGACGAACGATGCGCTGTTGGTGACTTCCTCTTCCTTGACGCCAAGCTGTTCGACGACGATTTTCTTGACGCGTTCTTCGATGGTGCTCATTGGATATCGCTCCAGATGGAGTAGTGGTGGTTCAAAAAAACGCCATCGGGTGCGATGGCCGCGTTGGATAGTGTAGTGGAAACCGCCGGAGCATTCATTTCACTGCAAACCCCGGCGATTCAACCACTTAGCGCATCCCTGCGCCGCACGTCTCACGGCATGTACATGCCGCCGTTGACGTGCAGGGTCTCGCCGGTGATGTAGCTGGCCGAAGGACCGGCCAGGAACGCCACCGCGCGGGCGATGTCGGCCGGCTCGCCGAGACGGCCCAGCGCGATCTGGTCCAGCAGCGCGGTGCGCTGTTCTTCCGGCAGCGCGCGGGTCATGTCGGTGTCGATGAAGCCCGGCGCCACCACGTTCACCGTGACGCCGCGCGAGCCGATCTCCTTGGCCAGCGACTTGGAGAAACCGATGATGCCGGCCTTGGCCGCGGCGTAGTTGGCCTGCCCGGCGTTGCCGGTCACGCCGATCACCGAGGCGATGTTGATGATGCGGCCCTTGCGCGCCTTCATCATGCCGCGCATCACCGCCTTGCTGGTGCGGAACACGCTGCTCAGGTTGGTGTCGAGGATGGCTTGCCAGTCCTCGTCCTTCATGCGCATGAGCAGGTTGTCGCGGGTGATGCCGGCGTTGTTGACCAGGATCGACACCGGGCCGAATTCCTTGGCGATTCCCTCGATCAGCGCATCGATCGAGGCGGCGTCGGTCACGTTGAGTTCGCGGCCGTGGCCGCCGGCCGCGGCCAGGCGCTCGCCGATCGCCTGCGCGCCGGAGGCCGAGGTGGCGGTGCCGATCACCGTGGCGCCCTGGGCGGCCAGTTCGTCGGCGATGGCCGCGCCGATGCCGCGGCTGGCGCCGGTGACCAGCGCGATTTCTCCCTGCAGGGGCTTGCTCATCTGGACTTCCTCGTTGGAGGCAACAAAAGGGAATGGACGCCGAGGCGCCACGGCCGCGCGCGCGGACACGCGCGCACGTCGGGCATCACGCGGCCCAGTCGGCCAGCGCGGCCTCGAAGTCGGCCGGCGTCGCCAGCGGGCGGCCGTCCAGCGACTTGTCGATGCGCTTGACCAGGCCGGTCAGCACCTTGCCCGGGCCGCACTCGGCCACGCGGGTCACGCCGCGCGCGGCCAGCGCCTGCACGCAGGCGGTCCACTGCACCGGCAGGTAGAGCTGTTCGACCAGCGCCTGGCGGATCGCCGCCACGCCGTCGTGCACCTGGCCATCGACGTTCTGCACCACCGGCAGCTGCGGCGCGCGCCAGTCCAGCCCGGCCATGGCCTCGGCCAGCCGGTTGGCGGCCTCGCGCATCAGCGGGGTGTGCGAGGGCACGCTGACCGCCAGCTTCACCGCCTTGCGCACGCCGCGTTCGGCGAGCAGCGCGATGGCGCGGTCCACCGCCGCGGCGTCGCCGCCGATGACGATCTGGCCGGGGGAATTGAAGTTCGCCGGCACCACCACCTGGCTGCCGGCGGCCTGCACGCAGACCTCGGCGACCACGGCATCCTCGGCGCCGAGCACGGCGGCCATCGCGCCGACGCCCGCCGGCGCGGCGTCCTGCATCAGCTGGCCGCGCAGGCGCACCAGGTGGGCGCCGTCGCGCAGGCTCAGCGCGCCGGCGGCCACCAGCGCGGTGTACTCGCCCAGGCTGTGCCCGGCCAGCACCGCGGGCTGCGCGCCATGGCGCGCGTGCCACAGGCGCCACACCGCCACGCCACCGGCCAGCAGCGCCGGCTGGGTGTATTCGGTGCGGTTGAGCATTTCCTCGGGGCCGCCCTGGGAGAGCGCCCACAGGTCCACGCCGGCGCCTTCGGAGGCTTCGGCGAAGGTGTCGCGGATCTGCGGGTGCAGCTCGGCCAGTTCGGCAAGCATGCCGAGCGACTGCGAGCCCTGGCCCGGAAAGACGAAAGCGAGGGAATTTTCGGTCACGCGCGCGGAGGGGGTCTGCGAAAACGAGGGGCGATCATACGGGTGAAATCGCCCCAGCGTCTGTACTGGCGCGTATGCAAAGGTATGGACTTCCCGCCCCGGCTACCCGTCACGCGGGCCGCAGGCCGGACCCCGGGCGGCGTGGATCAGCTCAGCAAGCCGAGCATGTCCAGGTGCCCGTCGGAGAACCAGTCCACGCATACGAACGCGATGGCGAGCACGCTCAGCGTGGTGGCCGCATGGATGACCAGGATCGAATGCGCCAGCGCGCGTGCCGAGCGCCCCAGCCGCAGCACCCGGGCCATCGGCTGCAGGCGCCCAGTCACCGCGTGCGCGTGCTCGACCACCGGCGCGCCCTCCTCGCACATCGCCTCGGCGAGCATCTGCTGCAGTGCCGGCAGGCGCTGTTCGTAGTACTTGGCCACGCCGTAGCCGAACATCAGCCAGTCGCGGGCCTGGGCCTGCGCGAGGTCCATCACTTCGAGCGGGTCTTCCTCGAAGTCGATGAACCCGATCCGCTCGCCGTCGAAGGTCATGTTGCGCGGCAGCGGCTGGCCGAAATAGGCGCCGCGCGCATGGGAACCGGAGATCGCCGCCAAGGCATGACGCACCAGCGCGTCGCGGCCGGCGTCGTCGGCTTCGCGCAGGCAGCTGGCCAGCGAGCGGCCGTTGTCGCTGAGCACCAGCGCCGCGCGCCCGGTGCCCAGCACCTGCGGCACGTTCACCGCCTGCGCCCGCAGCTCGGCGATGCGCCGGGCCTCGATGTCGCGCGCGGCCTCGCCGCCGCGGTGCGGGGGCGGGCGCAGGGCCTGGAGGTGGAAAAGACGCGCGACGAAGCCCAGCGTACCCAGCGCCAGCGCACGGCCGCCTTCGCCGTACTGCTTCAGCCAGCCCCGCCGTCCGTCGATGACGATGGGTTCTGCCATGAAAAAACAACTCCGGTGGGGACGCGGAGGGGGGAACGACCGCGCAGGGGCGCCAAGCGCCCCTGCGGGAATCAATAGCGCAGCAGCGCCGAACCCCATGTGAAGCCGCCGCCGAACGCTTCCAGCAACAGCAGCTGGCCGCGCTGCACGCGGCCCGAGCGCACGGCGGTATCCAGCGCCAGCGGCACCGAGCCGGCCGACGTGTTGCCGTGCTTGTCCACCGTCACCACCACCTGGTCCATGGACATCTCCAGGCGCTTGGCGGTGGCTTCGATGATGCGCAGGTTGGCCTGGTGCGGAATCAGCCAATCCAGGTCGTGCTTGTCCAGGCCGTTGGCCTGCAGGGTCTCGTCCACGACCGAGTCCAGCGCCTTGACGGCGTACTTGAACACGTCGTTGCCCTTCATCAAGATCTTGCCGCCCTGCCCGTTCTCGCCGAAGCCGGTCGACACGCCGACCGGATCCCACAGCAGCTCCTTCTTGCTTCCGTCGGCATGCAGGTGGGTGCTGAGGATGCCCGTGTCCTCGTCGGCCTTGAGCACGACCGCGCCGGCGCCATCGCCGAACAGCACGCAGGTGGTGCGGTCGGTCCAGTCGACGATGCGGGTCAGGGTCTCGGCGCCGACGACCAGCACGGTGCGCGCGTCGCCGCAGCGGATGAACTTGTCGGCCACGCTCAGGGCGTAGATGAAGCCCGAGCAGGCGGCGTTGACGTCCATCGCGCCACAGCCGTTGGCGCCGATGCGCGCCTGCAGCAGGCAGGCGGTGGACGGGAAGATCAGGTCCGGCGTGGTGGTGCCGACGACGATCATGTCGATCTCGTCGGCGCTGACGCCGGCAGCCTCCATCGCGCGGGTGGCGGCGAAGTAGGCCAGGTCGGACGTGGTCTGGTCATCGGCGGCGATGTGCCGCTCGGTGATGCCGGTGCGCGTGCGGATCCACTCATCGCTGGTATCGACGAACTTGGCCAGATCGTCGTTGGTCAGCATCTTCTCGGGCAAATAGCTGCCCGTGCCCGCGATTCTGGAGTAGATCCGCTTGCTCATACCGTGTCCTGTTGCTTTGGGGCCGGCGCGAAAGCGCCGCCCCGGAAGACGCGTATCGCCCACCGCCAGGCGGCGGGCGTCACGGATCAATCTTCGCTGACCGCCGAGGTCTTGGTCGCGATGACCTTCTTGCCGCGGTAGTAGCCGTCGGCGGTCACGTGGTGACGCAGGTGGGTCTCGCCGCTGGTCGGGTCGGTCGACAGCTGCTTGGCGGTCAGGGCGTCATGCGAGCGGCGCTGGCCGCGGCGGGACGGGGTAACACGGGATTTCTGCACAGCCATGGGATTGCTCCAAACTCGGTTCGTTTACTTCGTCGTTTCGTCGCACAGGCTGCGCGCCCGCACCGACTTTCTGGGTCACCGCCGCGCCAGCGCGACGGTTATTGCTTCTTCAACCTGGCCAGCTCCGCGAACGGATTGACCTTGTCCAATTCTTCGGTGGTCGCGGCCCATTCGGACTCGACCGCCTCGGTGCCCGGCGCCATCGGCACCACGGGGACCGCCAGCACCAGCTCGTCCTCGATGAGGTCGGCGGGCTTGAGCATGCCGTCCTCCGGAACCAGCAGGGCCTCGTAATCCTGTGGCAGCGCGGCCTCTTCGTCCTCGCTGCGCACCAACCCCAAGCGCTGAGTGATCTTCACCGGTAGCAGGAAACGCGCCAGGCTGCGCTGGCATTCCAGCGGCAGCGCCGTTTCGACATGCAATTCGACGTAGGACACCTGCAGCACATCGTCCCGGCCGAACTCCAGCGAGTAATTCACCTCGCCCTCGGTATCGACCAGGCTGCCTTCCAGCCGGCGCATGGCCGACAGCGGCAGACTGCCATCGAAGCGCCTGCGCGCCGCGACCATCCGCCAAGCATCCAGCTGTTCGGGAACGTTGGGGGACATAAGCCGCAGAATGTTAAGGACGGCACGACCCCCTGTCAAATCGTCCGGGGCCAGCTTGCCCCGTGGCCCAGGCGGGCGGCAGACTCGCCGCCCCGACCTGAACGGAGCCGCCCATGCCCCGGCTGATCCTCGCCTCGACCTCCGTCTACCGGCGCGACCTGCTGGCCCGCCTGGGCCTGCCGTTCGAGACTGCCCGCCCCCGCACCGACGAAACGCCCGGTGCCGGCGAAGCGCCGCGCGCGCTGGCGGTGCGGCTGGCGCGGGCCAAGGCGCTGGCGCTGGCGGGCGCGGATGCCTGGGTGATCGGCTCGGACCAGGCCGCCGAGCTGGACGGCGCGCCGCTCGGCAAGCCGGGCACGTTCGCCGCCGCCCAGGCGCAGTTGGCCGCGATGTCCGGCCGCCGCGTGCGCTTCCACACCGCCGTATGCCTGGCCGGGCCGGAAGGCATCCACGAGGCCGTGGACCTGACCGAAGTCCATTTCCGCGCCCTGTCGGAGGAGGAGATCGACCGCTACCTGCAGGCCGAGTCGCCGCTGGACTGCGCCGGCAGCTTCAAGTGCGAGGGCCTGGGCATCAGCCTGTTCGAGGCCATCGAGAACCGCGACCCCACCGCGCTGGTCGGCCTGCCGTTGATCGCCACCGCGCGCCTGCTGCGGCAGGCCGGTTTCCGCGTGCCCTGAGCCGGGCTTATTCGGCCGGCATCAGCCGGCACCACTGATACGGGAAGGCGTCAGCGCCGATGCGTGCCGGCAGCCGCTGGCAACTGGCGGTGTCCAGCCGCCATCCCAGCGGGGCGAGCTGCGCCTGCGCGGCCTCGCGCAGGGCGGCATCGGCGGCAGCCACGTCCAGCGCGCGGTCCGCGCGCTGCCGCAGCACGCATTGGCCCGGCGTGCTGTCGTCGAGCGTCGCGCGCAGCCCCTTGCGCGCCCACCAGCGCAACGTGGCGCAGCCCGGCTGCTGCGACCATCCCAACCGCCGCGCCCATTGGTTCAGCCGCGCGATGCGCTCAGCGCCGCGGTCGGCGGTGGCATGCAGCATCGCGTAACGGTCCTCGCGCGCGGCCAGCATGACGCGCACGCGTTCGCCGTAGGCCGGCGATGCCGGGAAGTTCGAGCCCCAGGAAAGGTAGGTCGCCTGCGGCGGCAGGAGCGGAATCCGCCACGCCTGCGGCTCGCCGCCTACCACCACCACCGCACTGGCCGCCGGCGCGGGCATGGCCGGCGCCGCCACCTCGAACGCGGCCCTGCGCCACGACGCATGGCCCCAGTCGCGCCCGGCCACCAGCACGTGCACGGCCAGCAGCGCCAGCAGCGGGGCGCGCCAGCCCAGCGTGCGCGCCGGCAGCAGCCACGGCCAGGCCCACCAAAGCAGCAGGGGCAGCAGCACCTCCAGCACGACGAGGTAGCGATGGATACTGAACATCGCCTGCCAAGCGATGAACGCCAGTGCGCAGAACACCGCCACCACCCACGCGGCCGACACCGCTGGCTGCCGTTCGGCCACCGGGCGGCGCAGCACGCGCCAGCCGACGCCCAAGATCACCAGCACGTAGGCCAGCGCCCACGCGAACTGCGGCAGCGGCAGGTCGCTCACCCGCTTGGGATGCAGCGAAAACACCACGGGCCATGCCAGCCATTCGCCCAGCCCGCGCGGCAGCCAGCGCGTATCGGCCACCGACACCGGCAGCGCGAGCGGCGCATCGAACCACGCGTTGAACTGCGGGAACAGGGGATTGCCGAACTGCTGCCATACGCGCACGAACCAGGGCCCGCCAACCGCCGCGAAGCAGGCCAGCGCGGCCAGCGTCATCGCCAACGCGCCGGAAAAACGCGCGCGCGCACGGCCGCCGTCGCACAGCGCGGCCACGCCCAGCGCGGCCGCATACAACGCATTCGTCAGCTTAAGCGCCACCGCCAGCCCGAGCAGCACGCCGGCCAGCCCCCACTGCAGCCACGCGCCGCGCCCCGCGCGCTGGCGCGCCTGCGCCGAGAGCACCAGCGCCAGCGCCGCCAGCACCGGCACCGCGGTGGTGTTGTCGGCCATGGTGTTGCCCAGTTCGGAGACGAACGCGGCGGTGAGCAGACCGGCCAGCGCCAGCCACGGCACGCGCACGGCGCGGCGCGGATCGTCGGCCAGCACGCGCCAGGCGATCGCCGCCACGCACGCGAATACCAGCCCATGCCACGCCCCGAGCAGGAAACCGGCTAGCGGGGCCGGCCACCCGGTCATCAGTGCGTACTGCACCACGTCCAGCGCAGGATTGAAGTAGCTCTGCATCTGCGCGGCGGCCAGGTCCAGACCCAGGCGACCGTGCAAGGCGGCATAGCCGTTGTAGAGGTGGTAGTTGCGCAGGTCCCAGTTGGTGTCCTGGCCGCGCAGCACCGACCACAGCCCGCATAGCACGACAGCCGATACGCAGGCCACGACGATGTTCGCGCGCGAGTCGAACGCCAGCCGCGCACGCAACGCGGCGCCCACGCGCCCCACGAACCGCCTCAAGCGCGCATCCCCGGGCGCGGCATCGAAAGATAGGCCAGGTGCTTGGCCTCGATGCGCCCGCGCGTGACGGTGTCCAGGATGAGCCCGCAGGCCAGCAGCAGGAAGCCGAGCAGCATCAGCGCCACGCACAGGACCGCGGTGGGAAAGCGCGGCACCAGCCCGGTCTGCATGTAGGTTTCCAGCAGCGGCGCGGCCAGCCCGAGCGAGGCCAGCACGCAGGCCACGAAGCCGACCGAGAAGAACAGCAGCGGCCGCTCGGCCTTGAACAGCTTGAGGATGGTCATCAGGATGCGGCCACCGTCGCGCCAGGTGTTGAGCTTGCTCTGCGAGCCTTCCGGGCGCACGCCGTAGGCGGTGGCGACTTCGGCCACCGGCATGCGCAACTGCAGCGCGTGCACCGCCAGCTCGGTTTCGGTCTCGAAGCCGCTGGCATGCGCGGCGAAGGACTTCACGTAACGCCGCGAGAACACGCGGTAGCCGGACAGCATGTCGTCGAAGCTGCGGCCGAACAGCAGGCCCGCGCAACGGGTGAGCAACACGTTGCCGAAGCGGTGGCCCGGGCGGTACGCGGCCTGCGCCTGGTCGCGGCGCGCGCCGACCACCATGTCCAGCCCCTCGGCGAGCAGCCGCTGCACCAGTTCAGGCGCGGCACCGGCGTCGTAGGTGTCGTCGCCATCCACCATCACGTAGATGTCGGCCTCCACGTCGGCGAACGCGCGACGCACCACGTTACCCTTGCCCTGCAGGCCGACCGCGTGCACCTGGGCGCCGGCCGCGCGCGCCTGCGCGGCGGTGGCGTCACGGGAGTTGTTGTCGAACACGTGGATCGCCGCCCCGGGGAGCGCGGTGGCGAAGTCGCCGACGACCTTGGCGATGGTCGCCGCTTCGTTGTGGCACGGCACGAGGACAGCGACGCGCAGGCCGGCGTCGGCGGAGAGAGGAAGGCGCGGGGAAGAAGTCATGACATCCATTGTCGCTTGGATCGGTCAGCGGCGGACCACGTCGAACGGCTGCTCCCACCATTCCTCGACGCTGCCGTCGTGGCCGTGCAGGCGCAGGCCGAGCCAATGGCGGCCGGCGCGCAGGCCGCGCGTATCGAGCTGCGCGCTAAACGCGACGCGGGGATGCTGCGGGTCGTTGCTCTGCGGCCAATGCGGCCGCACGTCCAGTTCGCCGCCATAGTCGGCCGTGGCCATCACGCGGCCATCGACGAGGATTTCCACCGCGCGCAGCCCCGCCCCATCCTTGAACGCCCACCCGGCCACTGCGAGCGAGGGCGCATCGACGCGCACGCCGGGCAGCGGTGCATCCACCCACGCCATCGCCGGCGCCACGCACGGGCCTTCGGCGCGCGCCGCAGGCAGCTGGAACAGCAGGAAGCGTTGGTAACCGTGGTCAGTGGACACCTGTCGCACCGGCGGCGGCAACGGCCCCACGATGTCGCAGACCTGGTGGTAGCGCGCCAGCAGGTCGCGATAGCGCTGGTCGCTGGGCGAGAGCACCAGCAGGCGCGGCGCGTCACGCGCGCCACTGGAAAGCAGCCCCCACTGCGCCAGCTGGGCGCTGCGCCCGTGCTTTTCGTTCAACGGCGCCGGCAGCACTTCGATGTCGGCATCGCCCAGCGCAAAGCCCAGCTCGGCGCCCACCTTGAAGTTGTCGGCCAGCACGCGGCTGCCCGGCGGCATCCTCGCCAGCTCCTCGCGCACGGCGTGCGCCAAGGGCTGCCAGCCGGCGAAATTGCGCGGGTAGTACTTCTCCCCGGCGGCCTGCGCGCGCACGGCGGGCACGGATACAGCCAGGTAATAGCCATACGCGCACAACATGCCGACCGCGAGCATCGCCCAGGTCGCACGCCGCCAGCGGCGCGGCCAGCGCATCAGGATCACCGGCACCGCCACCACCAGCGCCAGGTAGCCCGGCAGCGGCCAATGGAAGCTGATGCGCTCGGCGTCGCTGAAGAACCCCAGCGCGAAGATCGCCACCGTGGACACGCCGCCCACCAGCCCGAAGTAGCGCCATTGCGCGCGCACGCCGCCCCCGGTACGCGTGCCGGCGATGGCCCCGCGCAGCATCGCCCAGGCCAGCAGCGGGGTGACCATCAAGGTCTGGATCAGCAGGAACTGGAAGCCGGTCCATTGGAACGTCCAGGGGTGGCGGTCCACCAGTTGGAAGCGCAGCCCGGCCTCGTCATGGTCGGTGTTCCACAGCAGCAGCGGCAGCCAGGCCAGCAGGCCCGCGCTGAGCGCGATCCAGATGCGCGGATCGCGCAACACGTTGCGGCCCTGCGGCAGCACCATCAGCGCGATGAAGCCCACGCCGATCACCCCGGCGAAGCGGTAGTGGCTCAGCGCGCCGATCACCAGGCCGATCGCCAGCTGCAGCGCGCTGCCGGCCTCGACCTCGCGCAGCAGGCGCGCGCCGGCGTCCAGGCACAGTACCGCGGCCAGCGCCATCGGCACATCCGGCACCGCCAGGATGCCCAGCGTGGCCGATAGCGGCATCAGCAGCGCCAGGCTGCCGGCCTGCCAGCCGCAGGTGTTGCCGAACCAGCGCCGCGCGATGTGCGCGATCAGCCACGGCAGCAGCGAGGCGATCACCAGGAACGGCAGGCGCAGCGCCAGCACGTGCTGCCCGCCCACCGCCACGCCCAGGCGCGCCAGCCAGGCGGTCATGCCCGGCAGGTCGGAATAAGCGGCCGCCAGGTGCTGGCCTTCCTGCCAATAGAAGGCCTCGTCGACGAAAAGCGGCAGGCGCGCGGCGATGACCACCTTGACGGCGGTCAGCAGTGTCCACAGGATCACGAAGTGGCGATGCGCGCGCTGTTCTCCCTGCATTAGCCTCGCCACTCAATCCTTCATCGATCCGGGAACGTGATGTCGATACCGCCACAAGCGACGGAAATGCTAACCGATGCGCTGCGTGAAGCGCTTCGCCGCGCCCAGGCGCAGGTCAATTCGCTCCTGCTGGGCAAGTCGCACGAGGTGCGCCTGGCCTTCGTGGCGCTGCTCTCAGGCGGGCACCTGCTGATCGAGGACCTGCCCGGCCTGGGCAAGACCACACTGGCGCACGCGCTGGCCTCCAGTCTGGGGCTGGGCTTCCAGCGCGTCCAGTTCACCTCCGATCTGCTGCCGGCCGATGTGCTCGGCGTCTCGGTCTACGACGCCACCGCGCGCCGTTTCCAGTTCCACCCCGGCCCGGTGTTCACCCAGGTGCTGCTGGCCGACGAGATCAACCGGGCCCCGCCGCGCACGCAGAGCGCGCTGCTGGAGGCGATGGCCGAACAGCAGGTCACGCTCGATGGCGAGACCCACGCGCTGCCCGAACCGTTCTTCGTGATCGCCACGCAGAACCCGGTGGACCTCTCCGGCACGTTCCCGCTGCCGGACTCGCAACTGGACCGCTTCCTGCTGCGGCTCACGCTGGGCTATCCGAATGCCGAGTCCGAACGCGCGCTGCTGAGCGGCAGCGATCGCCGCGACCTGATCGCGCAGGCCGCGCCCTGCCTCACCGACCGCGACGTGCTCACCCTGCGCGACGCCGTGGCGCAGGTGCACGCCAGCGACGCGCTGATCCACTACGTGCAAACCCTGCTGGCACGCAGCCGCCAGTACGCCGGCGTGCGCGTGGGCCTGTCCCCGCGCGCGGGCATCGCGCTGCTGCGCGCGGCCAAGGCCTATGCGCTGCTGCTCGGCCGCGCGCACGTCCTGCCGGAGGACATCCAGGCGCTGTTCGAGGCAGTGGCCGGCCATCGCCTGGTGGCCGAGGCCGAGAGCGTGTCCGGCGCGGCGCTGGCCAAGAAGATCCTGCACAGCGTGCCGGTGGATTGATGCCCCTCGCCCACCCCGCCGGAGCGTGGCGATGAACCGCGACGCCGCGCTGGCCGGCTGGCGCCGGCTGGCGCTGCTGGCGCGCCCGCGCCGGATCGAACCGCTGCCCGTGCGGCTGGACCGCCGGCGCATCTACGTGCTGCCGACGCCGTTCGGCGGCTTCGTCGGCCTGCTGCTGATGGCCATGCTGCTCGGCGCGTTGAACTACAACAACAACCCGGCCCTGCTGCTGGCGCTGCTGCTGGGCGCGGCGGCGATCGCCAGCGCGATCATGGCCCACCTGCAGCTCTCGGGCCTGGAACTCACCGCGCTGGCCGCCGACCCAGTGCCCGCCGGCACCCCGCTGCACCTGCGCCTGGTGTTCGCCGCGCACGATGCGCGCACCCGGCGCGGCCTGTGCCTGCAACACCCGGACGACACGACGTGGTGCGCGGTCGGTGATGCCGACGACCGCGCCGCCGAGCTGCGCCTGCCCACCACCCGCCGCGGCTGGCTGGAGATCGGCCGCTTGCGGCTTTCCACCACCCACCCGCTGGGCCTGGTGCGGGCATGGTCGTGGTTGTGGCCGGACGTGCCGCTGCTCGTCTATCCCACGCCGGAGAGCGAGGGCCCGCCGCTGCCGCTGGGCGAAGGCCATCCCACCGGCACGCGCCTGCATGCGCAGGGCGAAGACCTGCACCAGTTGCGCCCTTACCGCACCGGCGATGCGCGGCGCGCCATCGCGTGGAAGCACTCGGCGCGGCGCGACAGTCTGCTGGTGCGCGAATACGAACAGCCCACCGGCGTGGATGTGCAACTGGACTGGCGCGCCCTCTCCGGCCTGCCCTACGAGCGCCGCATCGCGCGGCTGGCGCGCTGGGTGGAGGAGGCCGAGCGCGAAGGCCGGCGTTATCGCCTGAGCCTGCCCGGGCAGCCATCGCTCGGCCCGGCCCGCGGCGCGCAGCATCGCCACGAATGCCTGCGCGCGCTTGCGCTGTTGCCGCATGCGTGAGTCGCCCGCCCTGACCTCGCGCAGCCGAGCGTGGCTGGCCGCCACCACCGGCCTGTGCCTGCTGCCGCTGCTGTTGCAGCTGCCGCCCATGCTCGCGCTGGTGTTCGCCGGCTCCGCACTGCTGACCATCGTGCTGGCGTGGCGGCGCGCGGTGCCCTCGCCCCTGCGCGTGCTGTTGCTGCTGGCGATGCTCGCGGCGGTGTACTGGCAGGCCGGGTTGCGTTTCGGCCGCGATACCGGCTGCGCGTTGCTGGCCTCGATGCTGGCGATCAAGTCGAGCGAGCTGCGCACGTTGCGCGACGGCCGCAGCCTGCTCGGCTTCGCGCTCTTCGCTCCGTTCTCCGCCTTCCTGCTCGACCAGGGCCCGCTGACCACCGCACTGGCGCTGCTGGCGGTGCTGGCCGCGGTGTTGTGCATGGCGCAGCTGGCCGATGCCGAATCGCATGTCGCCGCCACGCCCTGGCGCGAGCAGATGCGGGTGATGCGGCGGATCACCGTGATCGGCCTGCCGCTCGCGCTGGCCGCGTTCTGGCTGTTCCCGCGCCTGGCCTCGCCGTTGTGGGGCATTCCCGAGCGCACGATGTCCAAGCCGGGATTGTCGGAAAAGATGTCGCCGGGCCAATGGCTGGACCTGATGGCCGACGACTCGCCGGCCCTGCGCGTGCAGTTCTTCGGCGCCACGCCGCCGCCGGAACAGCGCTACTGGCGCGGCCCGGTGCTGTGGGATTTCGACGGGAGCGACTGGACCTCGCCGCAATGGCACGAGGCCTCGCCGATGCCGGCGGTGCAGTCCGGGCGCGCGCGCTGGTCGTACCAGATCGATTACGAAGCCACCGACGACCGCCGCCTCGTCGCACTCGACCTGCCGCTGCAGGCCCCGGCGGGCACGCGGCTGACGCCGGACTACGAGCTGATGAGCCAGCAGCCGCTGACCGGGCTGACCCGCTGGCGGTTGGCGTCCGCGCCGCCGGAGGCCTTCGAGGCGACCCTGCCGGCCGCCCTGCGGCATGCCGCGCTGCGCCTGCCGCAGGGCTACAACCCGCGCACGGTCGCGCTCGGGCGGCAGTGGCGGCAGCAAGCCGGCCGCGACGACGCGGCGGTGATCCGCCGGGCGATGGGCTGGATCCATGCCGAGTTCGCCTACACGCTCACCACCCCACCGCTCGGGCGCGACGGCGTCGACGAGTTCCTGTTCGATTACAAGCGCGGCTTCTGTGAACATTTCAGCTCCGCCTTCGTGGTGCTGATGCGCGCGGCCGGCATCCCCTCGCGCGTGGTCACCGGCTACGCCGGCGGCGTGCGCAACCCGATCGGCGATTACTACGTGGTGCGCCGCATGGACGCCCACGCCTGGGCCGAGGTCTGGCTGGAAGGGCGCGGTTGGGTGCGCGTGGACCCCACCGCCGCGGTGGCGCCGGAGCGCATCTACGACACCCTGGAAAACCGCCTTGCCCAGCAGGAGGGCGGCGGCGCGCAGCTGGACGCGCGTTGGGCCGGGAACGTCGGCGATTGGCTGCGCCGCGGCTGGAACGAGCTGGTGCTGAGCTTCAATGCCGAGCGCCAGCAGCACCTGTTGCGTCCTTTGGGCATCGACCGGCTGGAACCTTCGCAGCTGATCGCCCTGTTCGTCTGCGCCGCGCTGCTCGCGCTGGGCTGGATGGCCTGGCTGCTGGCCCGCGGCGAGCGCGAGCGCGACCCGCTGCTGCGCGCCTGGCGCCGGCTGGGCCAGCGCTATGCACGGCGTGGGCTGGCACGCGAACCGCACGAGCCGGCGCTGGACTGGGCCGCCCGGGTGGACCGGGAACTTGCCGACCCGGCCCTGGTCGTACTCAGCCGACGTTTCGCCGAAGCGCGCTACGCTGCCGACGTCGCCGACAGCGCACGCCGGCAACTGATCAAAGACCTGCACCGACATCGCCCGAACACCGGAGCTTCGCCATGAACATCCGCTTGGTACTTCCTTTCATCGCCGCCCTGTCGCTGGCGGCGTGTGCCACCGCGCCCAAGCCGTTGCAGGGCCAGTTCGCGCCGGTCGCGCCGCGCGAGGCCGCTGCCCAGCCGGGCGCGCTGGTGCGCTGGGGCGGCAGCATCATCGAGACCCGCCCGGGTCCGGACCAGACCTGCTTCCAGATGCTGGGCCGCCCGCTGGCCGGCACCGGCCGGCCGTCGAGCAGCGACAGCGACGCCAATGACGGCCGCTTCATCGCCTGCCGCACCGGCTTCTACGACCCGGCGATCTTCCAGGAGGGCCGCGAGGTCACCTTCATCGGCAAGATCGCGGGCTACGAGAACACCCGCATCGGCGAGTTCGACTATCGCGTGCCGAAGATCGAGGCCGACGTGGTGTACCTGTGGCCGGTGGTGCGCGAGGTGCAGGTGGTCGATCCGTGGGGTCCGTACGGCCCGTATGGCCCGTGGGGCCCGAGCCCGTGGTGGGGCCCGCGCTGGGGCTGGTGGTAAGTTCGCGGCAGGGCCCGCTGTGCGGGCCTTGCTTCCCGAGTTTGCCGCGCAAACTTCGGGCCGCAGCTTCTTGACCCGCCTGTCCCTCGCGCCCTGGCAAAGGGGCTCAACGTAAGAGAGTGCATCGACGCCGCCGACAGGCGGCGTTGTTGTTTCAGCGGCCGGGCGCGCCGAAGTGGCCCAGCGGGGCGCCGGCGAGCAGGTGCAGGTGGATGTGGAAGACCGTCTGGCCGGCGTGCTCGCGGCAGTTCATCACGATGCGGTAGCCATCCTGCGCCAGGCCCTCGCGGCGCGCGTACTCGGCCGCGGCCAGCGCCAGCTTGCCGACGAGCAGCGCCTGGTCCGGGCGCACGTCGTCCAGGGTCGGGATCGCCTCGTGCTTGGGGATGAAGAGCACGTGCACCGGCGCCTGCGGGGCAATGTCCTTGAAGCCGAGGACCTCGTCGTCTTCGTAGACGATGCTGGCGGGAATTTCGCGGCGGATGATCTTGCCGAAGATCGTGTCGGACATCAGGCGGGCTCCAGAAGTAGACGTTATTCGGGCATCTCGCTGCGGCTGCCGAAGGCATAGGACAGCGTGCCGCGGTCCACGTACTCCAGCTCGCCGCCCAGCGGCATGCCCTGGGTGAGGCGGCTGGGCCGCACGCGGTGCTGGCGCGCGAGCTGGCCCAGGTAGTGCGCCGTGGCCTCGCCCTCGACGGTGGCATTGGTGGCGATGATCAGCTCTTCCACCTCGCCCTGCCCCAGCCGCTCGGCAAGCCGGTCCAGGCCCAGTTCGCGCGGGCCGATGCCGTCCAGCGGCGAGAGCCGGCCCTGCAGCACGTAGTACAGCCCGCGATAGCCGGTGGCGTGCTCGATGGCCAGGCGGTCGGCGGGCGATTCGACCACGCACAGCTGCTGGCGGTCGCGGCTGGCGCTGGCGCAAATCGCGCACAGCGGCTGCTCGCTGAAATCGCGGCACAGGGTGCAGTGGCCGATGCGCTGCATCGCCTCGGCCAGTACCTCGGCCAGGCGCTGCCCGCCCTCGCGCTCGCGCTCGAGCAGGTGGTAGGCCATGCGCTGGGCGCTCTTCTGGCCCACGCCGGGCAGCACGCGCAGGGACTCGATGAGTTGTTCGAGCAGGGACAGGCTCATGGCAGGGCGGGCCGCGCCGCGCGAGGGGCGGCGGCGCGGCGCAGCTTCCGGATCAGAACGGCAGCTTCATGCCCGGCGGCAGCTGCATGCCGGCGGTGGCCGAGCCCATGCGGGTCTTGGATTCGGCGTCGATCTTGTTGGAGGCGTCGTTGAACGCAGCGGCGATCAGGTCCTCGGCCATTTCCGGATCGGCCAGCACGCTCGGGTCGATGCGCACCTTGCGGCACTCCTTGGCGCCGGTGAGGGTCACGCTGACCATGCCGCCGCCGGCGGTGCCGGTGACTTCCAGCTTAGCCAGTTCTTCCTGGGCGCGCTGCAGGTTCTCCTGCATCTTCTGCGCCTGTTGCATGAGTTGGGCGATGTTGCCGCGCATGGGGTTCACTCTTCGTAAGGACGGATGGAATCGGGCACGACGCGCGCGCCGTGCTGTTGGATGAGGCGCTGCACGTTCGGGTCGGCCATGAAGGCCGCCTCGGCAGCGTCCTGGCGCTCGCCCTTCTGGCGGTGCGCGCGCTCGTGCAGGGTTTCGGCGCTGCTGGCGCCGGCCTCCACGACGATCTTCGGCGCTTGGCCGAGGGCTGCCTGCAGCGCCTGCGCCAGCTCGCCCAGCGCGCGGTCCGAGCGCAGGTATTCGAAGCCGGGGTCCAGCGCCAGGCGCAGCACGCCGTCGCGATGCGACACGAACGCGGCATGGGCGGCGAACTGGCGCGAGGGCCCGGAAAGCTGCGCCTGGGCAACCACGTCGAGCCACTGTTCGGCATCGGCGATGCGGCCGTCGCTCGACGCGCCGGCGGCCGGCGCCGGCGTAGACGCAGGCGGCGGCGCGATTGTCGCGGGTTCGGGCGGCGGTGCCATCGCCATCTCCGGCATCACCGGCGCGGGCGTGGCCACGGGCGGCGCGGCGCGCACGGGGGCGTCGTCCACGGCCCACGGCGGCGGATCATCGTGCGCGGCGCGCGTGGGCGCGGCCGGCACAGGCTTGGGCGTGGCCGGCACCGGCGCGGCGATGACGGGCGCGACCGGCGCGGCGGAGGCGGCCGCCATGCCCGCTCCCACGGCCCCACCACCCGACGGCCCCTGGCCCGGCTGGGCCGTGCCGGCGGCACCGCTGCCGGTGCCCGGCGCCACCGCGCCGGCCGGGCGGAACGCCAGCATGCGCAGCACCGCCATTTCGAAACCGGCGCGCGGGCTGGGGGCCAGGTACAGGTCGCGACGGCCGTTGAGCGCCATCTGGTACCAGAGCTGGATCACTTCCGGGCGCACGCGCGCGGCGAACGCTTCCGGGTCCACGCCATCGGCGGACGGCGCCGCGCCCGGCACCAGCTGCCGCACCTGGATGCGGTGCAGCGCCTCGGCCAGCGCCTCGAGCACGCCGCTCCAATCCGGCGAGAACTCGGCCAGCGCGGCGACGACCTGCAGCAGGCGCGCGCCGTCGCCGTCGGCCAGGGCCTCGAGCATGGCGCCGACCTGGGTGCGGTCCACGGTGCCGAGCATGGTGCGCACCACGTGCTCGCGCAGCGCGCCGCCGGCGTAGGCGATGGCCTGGTCGAGCAGCGAGAGGCCATCGCGCAGGCTGCCGTCGGCGGCCTTGGCCAACTGGACGATGGCGCTGCCGTCGGCCTCGATCTGCTCGGCGGCGAGGATGCGGGTCATCTGGCCCTGGATCTGGTCCTCGTCCAGGCGCTTGAGGTTGAACTGCAGGCAGCGCGAGAGCACGGTGACCGGCAGCTTCTGCGGGTCGGTGGTGGCGAGCAGGAACTTCACGTGTTCCGGCGGCTCTTCCAGGGTCTTGAGCAGCGCGTTGAACGCCGCCTTGGAGAGCATGTGCACTTCGTCGATCAGGTAGACCTTGAACTTGCCGCGCGAGGGCATGTACTGCGCGTTCTCGATGACCTCGCGCACGTCGTCCACGCCGGTGTTGGAGGCCGCGTCGATCTCCAGCAGGTCGATGTAGCGGCCGGCGTCGATGTCCAGGCAGGCCGGGCACTGGCCGCACGGGTCGGCGCTGGTGCCCTGTTCACAGTTCAGGGATTTGGCGAAGATGCGCGCGATGGTGGTCTTGCCCACGCCCCGGGTGCCGGTGAACAGGAAGGCGTGGTGCACGCGGCCGCTGTCCAGCGCGTTGGTCAGCGCGCGGACCACGTGTTCCTGGCCCACCAGCTCGGCGAAACGCTTGGGGCGCCACTTGCGGGCGAGTACGAGATAGGACATCGGACGACCGTCTTGATCTGAACCGACATTGTGCCACGGCCGTCAACTGCGGCCCGGCCGCGGGCGCGGCTTGTGGGGATCGGTCGCTGCCGCTAGAATCTGCGCCCCTGTGGAGCTTCAGCCGCAGGTCCCGGAGAGGTGTCCGAGTGGTTGAAGGAGCACGCCTGGAAAGTGTGTAAGCGTCTAAACCGCGCTTCGGGGGTTCGAATCCCCCTCTCTCCGCCAGTTATCCAATAGGTAGTGGCTCCGGCCAAGCAATTCCGAAGCTACCCTACTAAAAGACCTACTACGCCTGATGTACTGGGCTAGGTGGGCGAAAAGGCCACCCTTCGAGGTGGCCTTTTTGTTGCTCTGTCGCAGCCTGTGCGACGCAACCCCACTACAACAACCCTACCAACCAGCGTAGGGGGCAACATGGCTAAGTGGGCGGATTACGGCATTTCGGCTGTCCGGTACAACGCGGCGCACACGCATATCGACCGCGTGCGGGCGCATCCGGACAACGGGGACACGATTGGTGCGTCGGCGGAGTATGAGCGGGCGACCATCGTCAAAGCGATCAAGGACGGGTACACCTTCGTCACCATCGTTTCGAGCGGCGGCAACTGGCAGAAGGGCCAGCCGGTCTACATCATCAAAGTCAACGGGGTCGAGTACATCAAAACTGTGGACAACGGCCAAGCCCGGGACAACCTCGAAAACCTGCCGGAGTTCTGACCGGCGGGAGTCGGGCTATCTTGAGCGCATGGCCAATCCGCGACTGACACCCGACCAGCTCGACCTCGCCCGCGCCTTGCTCGATGAAGTGCGGGCGAGGCTCGTGGACCTGAGCGGCGGCAACAAGGAACTGCTCTTTGCTTACCGCCGCAAGGTCTACAAGGAACTGATGCACGACGAGCGCAGCAAGCCGATGGTCCGGCGGCGCTTGAAGCAGCTCAAGATGAAGGAGCAGGAAGGGTTGTGCCCGCTCTGCAGCGAGCCCTTGCCCGAGCGAGGCGCGGTGCTGGACCGTACCCGGGCCGTCGATGGCTACACGCCCGAGAACACCCGCCTGATTCATGCCGCCTGCGACGTGGCCCATCAAGCAGCGAAGGGGTACCAGTAGCAGAAATCGTGAGATTGCATGTCGAAGCCACCTGAACGACCATTGGAGGCCAACTTACTGGCAACCCGGATCATGGCGTTCATTGTTGAAAATCTTCGACTCAAAGAGCTGGCGATAGTTGCAGAACAAAATCGACCTGCATTCAATGATTTTGTTAACTTCCTCGCAGCAAAAGGTTATCCATCTCTCCATTCATTCATCCATGATGCTGACGCCGCAAAAGCAGAAAGCACGATCCTTGAGTATTTGACCCGCCCATTCCCGCAGGGCATATCGCTCTATGACGGAATAGCACGTCCATATGCTCAAGCGAAAGCGAAATGGCTACTGGTAGGCTGGATTCTGCGCGATGCTCCAGAGCAACGGCTGCGCCCGATGGTCTCATCGATGACAGGAGCGAATACCGCCCAGAGGCAAGCAAGCCTGCTGAATAAGCTACGCTCTTATGTCGCCACGATTTTTCCAGAAGAATCTCGTTGGGACTGGACTGCGGTATCAGAGGTAATCATCGACCGGCTAGAAGGAAGTCGGCGCGCAATCAAGGGCACACTATTTGAGGCCATAGTTCGCAAGCTGCTTACTGACCTCTTTAAGGCCAACAATATTGACCTAAAAATAGGTGACGCAGAAATCAGGCTCGACGGCGAAACCTACGATGTGAGCATCTTAGGTTCGCGCGGTCAAATTTTGATGCCCGTTAAAACGCGAGAAACAATGGGTGGTGGGCATGCCCTGCTCTTTACCCGCGACATCCACAAATCAATTACTTCGGCCCACGCCGCGGGCTATATCTGTCTTCCAATCATCATTGCCGAGAGCTGGGCAGGAGACCTCTCAACGCTCGCTTGCGAAGATCATGTCTACGTCAACATGAATCCGAACCAGGTGATTCAGGTCGAGCCAGAACTAGCGCGACAGCTTGCAGCTAGACTCAAGGCGTTTCAGGCGATTGCATAGACAACCGCTCCTCGGCCATTTCGCAGTAAGACTTGTTCAACTCAAGCCCAATAAAACGGCGGTGATGCTTCATCGCCACAAGGCCAGTCGTTCCAGCGCCGAAAAATGGATCAAGCACTATCCCACCTCTTGGGCTGCCTGCGATTACACATGGCTCAATCAATTTCTCCGGGAAAACCGCAAAATGTGCGTCACGAAACTTGCCTAGCGGCACTGACCAAACGGTCCTCTTGTTTCTTCCAAGCGGATGGAACGCCTGATCCCATCGACCATTATGGAGATTTGAGTTCCCTCCATTCTTTCCAGCCTCCGGCGTCCCATTTCGCTTTCCGATGTGCGCGCGCCCACCGCGCATTTTACTCTCGCCCGAGAAGGTCACGTGCGGCTCCCGGATTGAGTCCGCGTCGTAGTAGTAGTCCTTCGACTTGCTGAACATGAATATGTATTCATGGTCGGTCGTAGGTCTTGTTTTCACTGAAGAAGGCATCGCATTCGGCTTCTGCCAAATCACGTCAGAGCGGAGAATCCAGCCATCCTCAATAAGCGCAATGGCAACACGCCAAGGCATGCCGAGCAACTGATTGTTGACGTATTTATCCCCAAGATTCAGCCATAGCGTTCCATCCTCTCTCAGCACACGGCGAACCTCTCGGAAGACTTTCACCAAGTGCTCAATATATTCCTGCGGAGTAGATTCAATGCCTACTTGCCCAATACATCCATAGTCTCTCTGGCCGTAGTAGGGAGGACTAGTAACAGCGACTTGAATCAAGTCGTCAGGCATCTTCTTAAGCGAATCGAGCGAATCGCCCTGCAAGATGAAATCGGCCTCATGCCAATCTCGGACGAGCCGAGCAGATGACACCATAGAGCGTCGTTTGCCCTGTCGCGGCGTGGATTTCATTGGGGAATCAACTTGCTCTTGTTTCATGTTCACATCAGGCCCTTGAATGCGCCCAATTTTAGCCTAGCGCATACTCATGGAACGAGACGCAGCGTCGCAAGCAGCAACTATGGAAAAATCCATCGCGGCCCCTCGCCCAACAGGCTCCGCGGCGCGAGCCGCCAGCCCCGGGAGGTCTGGATACGCCCGGCCACGAGGCCGTCCAGCGAATCGGGCCGTAGGCCGTGTTCCTCGCGCATTTCGAGCTTGGTCCGGGAGGCGATCCGCCCGGACTCGACGTGCTGCCAACGGTACGTGCGTCCGTCGCGGTTGAAGCCCCGCGCGCGTTCCCGGTAGGCGGGGTCCGCCCACCTGGCTTTCATCTGCGCGGATATGCGCTCGCGGTGTTCGGGATCAGCCCATAGCCGGGCCATCGCTTCCCGCGTAGCGGTCGCCTGCCGGGAAGCAGCCTCCTCCGGCACGCGCACCCCGGAGTCACCCTGACGCGCGCCGGAGTCGGCTGTAAGGTCAGGATGCCCCGGCGGCACGAGGCGGGCGCGACACGTCACCGCCGGGACACCCCGATTCGGTCAGCGACCGCGGCGAGTGGTCGCCGCGCGCTTCTTCATCTTGTTGGCCGTCGCGTTGCGCTCGGCCTGCTTCTTTTCGTGGATGGCCTTCGCCTTCCGGACGTTGGGGACCGCGCCTTTCATGCTTCGTCCTCCTCGCCCGACGCCTCGGCGATAGCCCGGGCGGCGAGCTGGTTGCTCAGGTTGGCGATGGGGTCGGCCTTGCCGCGGACGAACTCGTCATTGGCCGCGCGCGAGGTGCGCTCGGCCAGCAGGACGCCCTTGAGCTTGGCCGTGACCTCGGCATGCTGCGCGCCCCACACCCTCTCGGCAAACGCCGCCACCGAGAACGGGCGGCGATCCGAAGGGCGGCGGTCTACCACGGTCGCGACCGCGGCTGCCAGAGGCATGTCCCCGGTGGCAATCGCGGTGATCGCGGCGGTTTCCAGCTCGACGGGGCCTGCGCCTTCGAGCTGCGTCTGGTACTGCGTGCGCCGGGCATCGCCCAAGGCGACGCGCCCGAGCATCTGCGCGGGCGACTGGCACAGGGTCAGGAGGAACGTTGCATCGGCGGCGACCTTCGCCAGCGGGCGCAGGAGTTCCTCGCGCTGGCCGCGGCTCGATTCCACGATGGTCAGGCGGAACTTGGCGATGCGCGAGGCGAGCTGCCGCTTGGCGAACTGCTTGGCAACGGCGCGGTTGGCGGCATCCGTCTCACGGACAAGGTCGTCACCATCTCGGCTGAAACGATCGCGGGCGTCGGCGACCTGTTGCTGGATGTTGGCGATACGCGCACCGAAGGCGGTGGCGAGTTCGGCGGCGCGGTTCGCAAGCCGGTCGATGTTCTCCACGGTCAGCGGAACATCGGTGGGGATGGTCTTGAAGTTGACGTTCGGCATGGGGGCTATTCCTCAGCGTGCGGCCCAGCCAGTGGGGCCGCTCGCTCCCGACCATATGGACCGGATTTGCCCCGCGCGAGTGTTATTTCTTGGGTCGGTTTACTTCTTCGGCTGGAAACGGCACGCAACTTATGGAATTTGTGGCCTCGTCCAATTTGCAGTCCATCCGCTCGAATCGTTGTTGAATCTGGCGGTTTCCGTGGCCATTCGCGCGAAACCGCGCGGGCTGCTCGACCTCGATCCGCACCGGCGGCTGCGCGCGCGGCGAGTAGGTGCCGACCTTCGCCCGCTCCAACGTCTCGCGGGCATTGAACAACTCGCGCTGCGCTGCCTGCGCATTGCCGATCACGAGGGCCAGCATCAGGTACTTGTAGGAACGTCGCATCTTCGTCTCCTTCGTTGTCAGATCCACACCACGCGCTCATCGCGCGGCATCCGCGGTTCCGGCGTAAAGCTGGACTGCTGGACGCGCCCGCCAGATTCGCCTGCGATGGCGTAGCTGGTCGCGTCCAATGCGTGGTCGTTCGCCTTCGTGTCCACGTCATCCGGGATGCGCGAATCGCGCGGCAGGCTCGGGACCGTCGCCAGCCAGAACCGACACCGCGACGCCACGAAAAACTCGCCGTTCACCATCAACTGCTTCAACTGCTCGAAGCGCGGCACGCGCGGGCCTTTCCTCGCCGGGCTCACGCGAACACCCGCGGCCCGGAACAGGTCCGACACGCTTGCCTCCATGCGCCCGGCGGTGCGCGCCTCCGCCGCGGAGTCGATCACACCCCGCGCGCGCACGCCGTTCCGGCGCGCCACCTCGTGGAGCTTCGGCGCGATCTGTCCCGGCGTGCGGCCCGTCCCACGCGCGAGGTTCCGCGGATCGTGTTCAACGTGTTCGTCATAGATCACCCACGCCCCGCGCGGCATCACGCGATCATCGGGCAGGCGAACGTCCACGGCGAGCCGCCCAGCGAGAACCGCGGCCATCGGCGCGGCGCTGCCCCAGTCAATGGACAGCTTCAACGTGGCGAAGAAATCCGGCGGAACATCATGGTAGTCGAACACCATCTTGCCCGCGTCCCATATTCCTTGGAAGAAATCGCCGACCATCGCGGACCAGTCGCCCAAGCGCATCGCGCGGTACAGGGCCGGGTCCGTGCGGGCGAGAATCTCGAAGTTCTTGCGATAGGCCGCAGGGAGGAACGGATTGTCGTCGAGGATGCTGGGCGCATACACCCACGTATTCCCCTCGAACTCGAATGGCATCCACGGCTCGCGACCCGTGACATACCGCTCGGCGAGCGCACCGTGATTCGAGCCGCCCGGATTGGCGGCAAGCACCATGCGAAGTGGAACGCCCGTGCCGCGCAACGAAAGCCCGAGCTGGTCGATGACTTCCATCGTCGGCGCTTCGCCGCTTTCGTCGCAGCAGATCAGCGAGAAATTCATGCCCTGCGCCACGTCGGAAAGGGCGGACGCGGACTCCACGTGCGCGAGCTGGATCACCGCGCCGTTCGGGAGCCGGAACACGGCATCGTTCTGGTTGTAGGCGATGTCACGCCCATAGGCAGAGCGCAGCAGCGCGCGCAGCTCCTCCCCGAACTGGAGAAGCGACTTCAACCGGCGGCGCGTGACCAAGACGCGGGCGCGGTTCTTGTACTGGTCGCAGTGGCGGAGGATCAGGAATTGCAGGGCCATCGACTTGCCACCGCCGCGACCGCCGCCAAGAAAGACAAAGTGATCCTCCGGGACGGACAGGACCTGCGTCTGGAACGGCGTCGGGCGAATCTCAACGCTCATGGGTCAGGACTCCCGGCTGCTGCTGGACCGCGACCACCTGCGCGTACTCGGCGGGCGACAGCGCCGCGTTGATGATGATGGCGACTCGGGGCGCTTCGGCGTTGCCGTCGCCGCGGTTGAGCTGGAACACACGATCCGCGAGGAACTCCGCGGCGCGCTCGCTGCCGTCGGCCATGCGTGTCTTCATGAAGGCAATCACGTCGCCCGCGCCATCGGCCCGGCCTTCCTCCAACGCCAGCGCGAGGGGCGACAGCTCCCCGTCGTCATCGTCAGCCTTCAACGCCTTCCATGCCTTCGGTGTCAGCCCAAGCACGCGGCGGATGGTGTGTTCGCGCGTTCCCTCCCGGGCGAGTATCCGCACGGCGTCAAGGTTCTGCGTGGTCAGTGCGGGGAGCGTTTCAGTGGTCATGCTGCCATTGCCTTCTTGATGCGATAGACGACAGAGACGCCGACGCCCGTCTGCCGCACGATCCGGTTGACGGGCGTCTTTGCCTCTAGGAGTGCGACGATTTGCCGCTCAGTGGTCGGCCCCACCTTCGGACGCCCGAGACGCGAGCCGCGCCGCCGCGCACGTTCTAGGCCCAGTAGCGTGCGTTCCCGGATCAGGCCGCGCTCGAACTCGGCGAACGCGCCGACCATGTTGAACATCAAGCGCCCGACCGGCGTGGACGTATCCAGCGCCATGTTCTGGACGAACAGCCCGACGCGCAGGGCATCCAGCTCCGCGACCATGCCGACCAGGTGTTGCAGGCTACGGCCCAGCCGATCCAGCGCGGTTGCCGCGACCATGTCGAACTTGCCGCGCGCCGCGTCCTTCATCATGGCGTCTAGCGCCGGGCGCTTGTCGCGGCCCTTCGCACCGCTGATGCCTTCGTCCGTGTACTCGGCGACGACTTCGTGACCGCGCGCCACGGCCCAATCCCGCAGCGCGAATAGCTGCGTTTCCACGGACTGGTCCTTGATGGTCGAAACGCGGGCGTAGAGGGCGACGCGGCCCATGTACCGTCTCCTGTCGGATCGTCTCACGATGTTGCGAGACGGCTCGACCATACTGGAGTCGCATTCGGAAATCGACCAATAGGCGAGGTTTCAGAGTGCCGTTCCACGAGTCCATGAAAAGCGGTCTCGCGTCGGGCCATTTCCGGAGACGTTTTCGGAATCTTGTTGACTAGCAGCAGGACGGCGGTGCGCTGGGAATCCGCTCAAGGGGAAGGCGGAACGCCCCGGAACGCTGCGGAACGGTGCCCAGCAGGAGCGTTCCGGCCAGCAATCCGTGGGCCTTTCGCTACTTCGGAACGCCGGAACGCTGAAATAGGTAGAAATCTTCGGGGAGCAGTAGAGCGCCCGGCTCGCGCCGTCCCCTGAGCACCTCCTCGGCACCTACTCGAAACAGTCTCTATAGAAATCCAGCGTTCCGCGTTCCGGGGCGCAGATTTTCGTGCCTAAGTCCCAGCACCTCCTGAGGATTCTGCCGGAACGCTGGTCGAGCCACTTCAGCGTTCCGCCCCTGCGTTAGGATCAGAAACAACAGCGGAGGCGGCATGACAGACGACGAACTGATGGCAGGACTCGAAGCCTTGAAGGGCACGTTGATCGCGGTCGCAACCGGTGGCCCCCGGATTCAAGAGGTCAACGATGTGTACCAGCGTCAGTTCGCACTGGTTGCCGCGGAACTGGCACGTCGGGGACTACAGAACCCCGTGACCTACGGCTCTCTGTGGGACTGGTACGGGCGTTGGAGCACTGGCGATCTTCCAACGTACCAGTCGCGGCGAGACTTCATCGGCAACCTCATCAACCCGTTTGTTAACCGAATCAGGACCGGCAGAGCGGAGGAATTGCAGCCTACCGGATGGCAGCGCGTTGACCGCAGTGTCGGGGAGCTGCGCGATCGACTCGCGCCGGCCCGTAATGAAGAACAATTCCAGGCCGTCGGCCTGCTTGGCCGCGAATCGCTCATCTCACTGGCGCAGGCGGTCTATGACCGCGCCCGCCATCCTCCTCTCGATGGTGTGGAACCCAGCGCAACCGATGCCAAGCGGATGCTGGACGCATACATCGCCGTTGAACTCGCGGGCGGTGCAAATGAGGCATCCCGGCGTCATGCCAAGTCCGCTCTGGACTTGGCAAATGCATTGCAGCATCAGCGAACGGCGACCTTTCGCGAGGCGGCAATGTGCGTTGAGGCGACTACCGCCGTCGTGAACGTTATCGCTATCGTGGCAGGCAGGCGCGATCCGCAGTAGTCAGAACGGCGTCTCGCTGCCGGGCTTGTCGTCACCCGGCCACTCATAGATGCGCTGCTTCTCGCCTGCGACCCGGACCGAGCCCTTCACGATGACCCAACCGAGCGCCATCATCGCCTCGCGCACCTTACGCGGGACCGCGCCGCAGCGATCCTTAATCGGGATATCGAGGTGCCGATACACGGCTTCGTTGGTCACGATCCAGCGGCCATCGCGCTTGCCGGTCGGAGCCAGATTTTCCAGCCTTTCGACATAGCCGTCATCGACCACCCGGCGTTCGGCCTGGGCCTCCTTCGCGCCCGTCGCGGCATCGCCAAACAGGGTCAGCCGGTAGTCGCCGGAGCGATAGCGCGCCAAGGCTTCGGCGATCAGTTGGTCCCGCACCGCGCGCAGGCCGTCGAGGTCGATCAGGCCCACGGCAATCGGCCAGAAGCGCCGGTTTTCGGTGGGATCGAGCAGGAACCTTTCCTCATTGGTCGTGCCAGCAAGGACGTACCGGCGCGGCACCGTGACCGCGCAGCGGGCGTAGGCCGGGCGTCCGGTGTCCGTCTGCCGCGCAATCGTCGCCTTCAGGGCCGACACGTCGCGCTTCCCCATGCCATCCAGCTCCGCGCATTCCAGAATCCAGATGCCGCGGGTCACTTCGAGAACCTCGCGGGCATCGCGCGCGCCAAGGAACGAGGCATCGGAGAAGAAATCATCACCGGCGATGATGCGGAGCGCCGTGGACTTGCCAACACCTTGCCCGCCTAGCAGCACAGGCATGTAGTCGAACTTGGTCCCGGGCTCGTAGGCACGCACGACCGCTGCGACAAGCCATGTTGCCCCGGCCTCGCGCACGTATGGGCTCGCATCGGCTCCGCAGTAGTCAATCAGCCAAGAATCCAGCCGCGGAACTCCATCCCATAGAGGTAGCGATTCGAGGTGATCGAGCAACGAATCAAAGCGGTTCTCCGTGCAGAGGGACATGACCGCCTTGTTCGTGTTCAGCTCCCCGGGATCGAAACAGAAGCGCCGGAAAATCTCATCGCGCAGGATGCGCTCGGCATGGTCGGAGAACTCGCCTGCGAACTCCTGTAGTTCATGCGCTCCCACGAGGTGGCGATCACGGAACTTGTCATAGCGGCACTCGACGCCCATCAATTGCAGCGCGACGCGCGTGTTCCAGTAGCTCGGGAGGGGCTCACCAGCCTTGTTGGTCCGATCCCAGCGAAGGGAGGCCTGCTTTTCGACCTCGGCGCGGGCTTTCGCCACCTGCATGCGCGCGTAGGCCGTCGGCTTCTGTTGAGCGAGGACATGCGCCGAGCCTCCGTTGTTCTTGTCGAGCAGCACGGCGACGATCAGTTCATCCGGGACCCCGGCGCGGGCGAGGCCGCAGCACACCGCCCAAGCCGCCTCCGACCGGGACGGGTACTTGTCGGGGTCGGCGTCGCGTCCGTGGACCAGCGCAGCCAGCGCCGTGTCCGGGAGCTGCTTCCCGTTGGCCGTCGCCCACGCCTGAAGTTCGTCCACACCGTAGGGGCCAGTGGGAACCGGGCCGCGCTTCTGCGTGGCGGGAGGTGCCTTCCTGTTGGCGCTGCTTTTGGCCAGAGCGTCAGCGCGCACCGCCGGGGCCTGCTTGAAGGCGGCGAGCGGGTATGGCTCCGCTGCGGGCCAGTCATACAACTTCGTCGGGGCCGGTCCGCGTCCCTTCTCCTGCTTTTTCGCGGTCGGCCAGTTCGTCAGCCCGCCACCGGGGAGGCGCATTATCCTGTCGATGTTATGCGTGGCGTCACCGCCGAGCTTGCGAGCAAGTTCGATGTTGTAGCGTTCGGCGTCTTCGATCTTCGCCGGGTCGCCGTCCAATTCGATAGGCTCCGCAAGCCGCCAAAAGGCTTGGTATCCGCCGCCGCTGTCGATGATGAAGGACGGCGGTGGGATGCCGTCGGCGGCGAGCGAACCGTTCAACCGTTTGCGGATGCGCTCGCGCTCGCTGGCGAGGTCTTCCCCGGCGCGCGGATCGAGGTCCACGTGCAGGAACTCGACACGGGCGATGTCTGCCTTCGTAGCCTTCTTGTCGAGGGCGCGCGTGGTTTGGTTGACGCTGAAATACAAGTTCCTACCCGCGGCGTTTTCGTCCAGCGCCCACCGCTCGGCGGCGTCGGCATCGGTGAAGGTCCGGGTACTGGTCATCCCATCGGGGACGATGGCCGTTAGAAGCCACGGCCCACCAGCGCGGAAGCGGGTCAGGAAGTCGGCAATCTCGCTCATCCGCGCGCCGCCTCCCTACGGAGGTGGGCCTTGTGGCTCAGGTAGCGGCCACGTCCGTACTGCTGGGCCATCTGTGCCCACATCGACAGCGGCGGCGCGGCCAGCTTCCCGGCCATCACGTCGGTGCACATCAACAGGCGGCAGCGATAGGCAGCGAATTCCTTGGTTCCATCATCTTCGTCGTTCAAGCGCGCGGCCAGCGCATCGACCTTCGAGGTGACATCAAAAACAAGGTGATCGTCACCCTCTGGGGTGGTTTCCGGCCCATAAGGGAACACGTCATATGGCGAGTAGCACAGCATGTGCGCTACATATGCGGCGTCATGCCGGCAGGATTCGCGGGGCGCAGCCTTTAGCGCCTTCGGCGTCTTGGTCATGGTGGCGTCCTCAGTTCGTTGTGATCTGAGAGTCACGCCACTTCAACAGCTCCATCTGATCGAACACGGTGCAACGTGGTCCGATCTTGCGCGAGCGTGGGAAGTCCGGACGCTCTTTGTGAAATCGCCACAAGGTGCTCACAGCGATACCGAGGAACTCAGCGGCTTGGGTCGGACGAAGGGATTTACTGGGTTGAACGTGCATGGCAACGATCCGAGAAGTCGGGTAACAGGACCGGCACGCGGGCGGGAATGCCCTCGCATCGGAGTCGAGTTGTTCTCCTTTTCTCGGATCAGCCGACCACCGCATTGCACGGCTCTAGACAGTCCCTTGGACGCTTGCAGCGCCCGTCCTGCGACACTCGGTCCTGCTCAACTACGCAGCGCCGAAGCAGATGAAATAGTAGGGCCTCGGACGAAAGAAGTCTATACGTTTCAAGGCCTTACCGAAAAAGTATAGTCAGGGGAAGCACTGAATCTTTCGAGGAATCAGTGCGTTCCGCAGAACTTCGCCCACTCGCTCATCAACGTGCGGCGCTTCTCGAAAAGATCGCCGCGACGGTAGGCCGCTTCGACCTTGTTGCCGATGGTGTGCGCCAGCGCCATTTCCACCACGTCGCGTGCAGCGTGCGTTTCTTCTGATGCCCAGTCACGGAAGGTCGAGCGGAACCCGTGCGCCGTGATGACCTTGCCCTGCTTCTGGTCGATGTAGCCCGCGCCGCCGCGCTTGACGCTGGCATCGTGCATATCGCCCAGAAGCTTCGTCAGCGTGTTGTCGGACAACGGGTTTTTGCCGCGCTGCGCGGGGAACACAAGGTCGTTATCCTCCATGAGCGGAAGACTCTTAAGCAGTTCGACAGCAGCATCCGATAGCGGAACACGATGTTCCTTTTTGCTGGACTTCATCCGTTCGGCAGGGACCGTCCAGACCTTCGCCGCCAGGTCGATTTCGTCCCAGCGCGCGCCACGCGCTTCGCCCGACCGGGCCGCGGTCAGGATCGCGAACTCAAGCGCCCGCGCACCCATGCCATTCCGCGAGCGAAGGTCCAGCATGAACGGTTGCATCTGGGCATAAGGCAGCGCCGGATGATGCTGCACGTCCCGCACCTTCCCGGGCGCGGGCAGAACCTTGTCCAGATAGCCCTTCCAGCGCGCCGGGTTGTCGCCCTCGCGGAAGCCGCGGACCTTCGCCCAGTCCAGCACCGACTCCATACGCTGGCGCACCCGGTTCGCCGTCTCGTTCTTCTCGGTCCAGATGGGTTCAAGCACGCGCAGGACATGCGCCCGGTCGATATCGGCGACGCGGAGCGAGCCCAACACCGGGAAGGCATAGGCTTCGAGGGAGCTGGTCCACTGGTCGGCACTCTTGCCGCCCGACTTCCATTCCGGGGACTTGTCCTTGATGAACTGGTACGCCGCTTTCCTGAAAGTGATTTCGGCCAATTGCGCCGCCAACCTTGCGCTGCGTGCTGCACGCTTCGCGCTGATCGGATCGATCTTGTTCGCGATCAGCTCCCGCGCCTCGACCGCCCGCCTTCGCGCTTCAGCCAGAGGAACGTCCGGGTAGCGACCCAGCCCAAGGTCGCGCCTGCGTTGACGCCCAGTTTCGGGATTCACACCTGACGTGTACCGCAGCACCCAGCTCCTCGCTCCGGACTTGGTTACTTGAAGCAGAAGACCCGGAACAGGCCCTCCTACGGCGTGATATCCGGATTTCTTGATGTTTCTCACTGCGATATCAGTGAGGTTGCGTGCGACTTTTGGCATTTCTGAGTGGCCCTGAGTAACCCGCTTACTACCCTACTACCGAATGGAGCTGGGACGATAGAGGGCGAGACCACCCGAGACGAAAAGTCTTGCCGGCGTATGCGGTTAGCCCGACAATAGAGACGTAGCGACATGGAGCGAGACGCCCAGCGGGCGGTCCCTCTCTCCGCCAGTTCCAGCCCGCCTGCGCGGGCAAGCAGGAAAGCCACCCAGCGGGTGGCTTTTTTGTTGACTGCACCCACCTCACCACACCCAGCGCACGCCCAGCCTGCCGGTGAGGATGCGTTGCCGCCCGCCGTCCAGGTCCGCGGTGTAGTCCACGGTCGTATAGAGCTGCGCGCTATCGCTGAGGCCCGCGCTCAGGCCCACGCCCAACTGCCAGGCCGTCGCGCCGCGCGTGTTGGCCACTTCGATATCGTCGAACACGGCGCGATCCTCGCCGTCGGGCGTGTGGATCACGTTGAGGCGCAGGAACGGCCGGTAATGCGAGCCGCGTGTGTCGTCGAAATCACCGACCAGGCGCGCACCCAGCCGCCAGGTCACGCTGCTGGCATCGTCGTAGTGCACGTCGCCGAGCAGGTCGCTGAAGTCGTCGGCCTGTACCCGGCTCCAGATCACCTGCGCCTGCGGCTCCAGTTGCCAGCGCTCGCCGATCTGCCAGGGATAGCCCGCCTCCACCGACGCGCTCACTACCTTCGCATCGATGCGCGCATCGACCTGGGTAAAGGCGTGCGTGTCCGTCTTCAGCCACGTGTACTGGCCAACCACGTCGAGATAGCCATTGCCGGCCCACACATGCGTCCATTGCAGGCCCGCGCTGTAGGCGCGCGTGTCGATCTTGCCGGAGGCCACGTCGTCGATGCCGAGCACGTCGCCGCTGACATCGCCCAGCAGCTGGCTGTAGCCCACCGCGATGCCGATGCGGTCGTGCCCGCCGCCGTCATGGTCGGTAGACCACAGCGGCGCGCCGACCTGGATGCCGGTCTTGCTGCCATCGACTGACGGGTCCACCGGCCCGCCGCCTTCCTGCTCGTAGGGGCCGCCGAAGATGCGCATCCAGGCGTTGTGGCCGGCCTGCTGCGCGGGGAGCCACGACTGCTCGCCTTCGCGTTCGTGGAAGGTGCCGATCAGGTCGCCCGCCATCGCACGCGCCACCATTGGCACGACCAGGTAATCCGGCAGCTCCGGACGGTAGATGGCGATCGGCATTGGGTCCGGTGTTTCGAATCCGCTCGTGGGCGGGACGGTCACCGGCGGCACCGTGACGGGCGGCGGCGAGACCGGAGGCGGAGGCGGAGGCGGCGGAGGAGGCGGCGGCGGCACCGTCGGCGGGACGGTGGGCGGCGGCGGCGGCGGGGGCGATACCGGCGGGGGCGGAGGCGGCGGTGGCACGGTCGGGGGGACGGTGGGCGGAACAGTCGGTGGCACCGTGGGCGGAACGGTCGGCGGCACCGTGGGTGGAACCGTAGGCGGAACAGTCGGCGGCACCGTCGGCACGGTATTGCGCAGGAACCAGCTGTCGGCGGACGTCTCGCCGCCGCGATACAGGAGATATTCGTAGGGACCATAGACCACGCGGTCGGCCAGGCGGAAAGCGCTCGCGGTGGTCGTCGCGCCGTTGGCCGTCTGCACCACGAGGATGCCGTCGCCGGTCGTCAGCCCGCCGGTACCGCCGACGTTGGTCACGCCGATGCGCGTGGCGCCGCTGGCACTGCCGCCGTCGATCACCAGCTTGTCCGAGGGCGGCTGGCCCGCGCCGAGTTCGGTTTGCAGCTTCAACAAGCCGTCGCGGCCGACGTAATCGCCCACGATGGTCAGGCTGTCGTTGACCGAATTGCCGCCCTGGGTCAGGTCGAGCGTACCGGCGCTGGATACCAGCACGCGGTTGCCCGCCACCGCGGGCCGGATGGCGAACGCGCCGTTGCCGGCAAACAGGACGCTGGTGGCATCCAGCGCCAACGTCCCAGCCCCGGTGCCGCTATCGCCGAGCACCAGGTCCGGCCCCATCGTCAGCTGCGAATTGAGCCGCAGGTCGATGAGTTCCCAGTTGAGCAGCCGGTCGGGCCGCGTGCCCTGCGTGTTGAACCAGTACAGCACGTCGTTGCCGGGCCCGCCGTCGATGGGAATCGCGCGCAGCTGTGCATCGGTGAGATTGTTGAAATCAGCGCGATCGTCCTGCGTGCCCATGTCGATGGCGTTGACCCAACCGCCGCGCCAGGTCAGGTAGTCGTTGCCGGCCTCGGCGAGGATGGAGGCATTGATCTGGCCATCGGCCAGCGAAAACCAGTCATTGCCGTTGCCCTGGTGGATGTCGCGGTTCACCTGCCCGCCGCTCATGTAGAACGAATCGTCGCCGTCGCCCTGCAGCACGTCGCTGTTGATCGTGCCGCCCACCAGGTTGTTGATGAAGTCGTTGCCCGAGCCGGTGGTGATCGAACCGTTCTGGATGCGCCCGCCGTTGGTGATTTGCGTCTGCCCGGTGCCCACCACGACGATGCCGCCGTTCATCGTCGCCTCGCCGCCGTTGCTCGACAGGTTCTGCAGCACGGTGATGCCGGTGCCGTTGACCTGCACGGTGGGGTTGAGCGTGCCGTAGTTGTATATCGTGTTGTTGCCGTCGCCTTCCAGCACGATGGGCCCGTTGAAGCGCCCGCCGACGAGATAGTTGAGCAGGAAATGGTTGCCGCCACCGGAAATGGTGAACGTGCCGTTGATGTTGCCGTTGTTGAGGAACACCCCGTTGGGCACGTTGACCATCGACACCGACTGCAGGTTGCCGCCGGTGACGGTCGCACTGCCGTTGCTGATGCTCAGCACGCCGACATTGGACACCTGCAGCGGTCCGTTGAAACTCGTGTTCTGCTCGATGGTGATGCGTAGCTCGCCGCGGCCGTCGGCGTTGTAAGCATTGACCACGTTGCTGCAGGTGACGTTGCCGGTGCCGTCGTCGATACAGTCGGCCCAGGCCGCGCTGGCGGGCAAGGCGAGCCACAAGGCCAGCGTGAGCTGGCGGCGACGGATGCGGGGAAAGGTATTTGCGCGCCAATGCCGGCGAGCAGGCAAAGCCGCGGAACGAAGACGATGCATGTCAGCGCTTCCCGTTGCTGTCGACCGCGCTTCCTGGCGCGGCCGCTGGCCCCTGTATCCCTGGGTGCCGGGCGACGGCTCGTCGCTGCTGGCGCTACCCGGGCCGGACGCTAGCAACGGCCTCGTGAAACCCGGGTTCACGCCAGCTTGAATGCGTGCCCGCCGCATCGCGGCGCGCGAAGCGGGCTGGCGGCTGCCCCGCGCAGCGGCTACAATGCCGCGCATCGGTCGCCGCCCGCGGTTCCGAGTCGTACAGACGACTCCCGCCCGGCTGACCTCACCAAGCCGCGCCCCAGGCGCGGCTTCGTCTCTATGGTGGCCCCGTCGGCCCCTCGCGACGCTAGGTCGAAAATCCCGCCAGGGCCGGAAGGCAGCAACGGTATCGATCGACGCGGGCGCCGAGGTCAGCCGGCGGGGCCATCGCCTTTTCAGGGCGATGCGGCGTGTCCGTGGCGCGCTGCTAGCGGGAAAGAGGATGCAACCATCCCGCATCCCCCTCCACATACCGCTCGCGCTTCCAGATCGGCACCCGCGCCTTGATCTCGTCGATCACGTACCGGCACGCCGCGAACGCCGCATCGCGGTGCGCGGCCGTCACGCCCACCCACACCGCCAGATCGCCAATCGACAGCTCGCCCACCCGGTGCGCGCACCGCACCTCGATCACGTCGAACCGTGCCCGCGCCTCGGCGACCACCTTCGCGCCCTCGGCCTCGGCCAGCGCGGCGTAAGCCTCGTAGAACAGCCCGGCCACCGCGCGCCCGTCGTGATGGTCGCGCACCCAACCTTCGAAGCTTGCATAAGCGCCGGCCCGGGCATGCGCCAACGGCGCGCGCAGTACCTCGATATCGAACGGCGCCTCGTGCAGCGAAAAATCCGCCATTGCTCAGCCTCCCGACACCGGCGGAATGAACACCACCTCGCTGCCCGCGCGCAGCGGCGCGGACCACTCGGCGAATGCCCCATCCACCGCCACGCGCAGCTGCGCACGCGGCCAGCCGAGCCCATGCCGCGCGCTCAGCTCCTCGTACAGGCCCGCCAGGTCGCGTGCATCGCTTTGGCAATGCTCCTCGGCACGCCCCGCCCGCTCGCGCAGGCTGGCGAAGTACAGCACATGCACCGCCACGCTCATGGCGCCCGCCCCACGTCGCGGCGACCGCCGCGCTTGCCCAGCAGTTTCGTCGGCCCGATCACCATCGCGTGCGACAACGCCTTGCACATGTCGTACACCGTCAATGCCGCCACGCTCGCGCCGGTCAGTGCCTCCATCTCCACGCCGGTGCGATGCGTGCTGCGCACCGTGCATTCGATGCGCAGCACCTGCTCGCCCGCCCATTCGATGGCGATGCGGCACCCGTCGATCGGCAGCGGATGGCAGAACGGAATCAACTCGTGCGTGCGCTTCACCGCCATCGTGCCGGCGATGACCGCCGTATCGACGATGCCCCCTTTGGCACTGCGCAGCGCATCGGCCCGCAGCTGCCGCGCCACCTCGGCCGGAAAGCGCACGCGCGATTCGGCCACCGCGCTGCGTGCCGTCACCGCCTTGTTGCCGACATCCACCATCGCCGGCTGGCCAGCGGCATCCAGGTGCGTGAGCGTGCGCCGCGCCCGTTTCGATTCGACCACCCTCAACCTCCCACCAGGAACATCTCCACGCGCCGCCCGCTCGCCCGCGGGCTGCCGCGCAATTCGCTGTAGCGATCCGCACGCGCCTGCCATACGCCAGCGATGGCGTCGGCCAGCGCGTCCTCGCCCTGTGCCAGCGCCGGCCGCAGGTCGCGGCCGCGATCGGCGAACAGGCAGGTGTACAGCTGGCCATCGGCCGACACCCGCGCCCGGTGGCAATCCCCGCAGAACGGCGCGGTGATCGAACTGACGAAGCCGATCTCGCCGGCGCCATCGGCGTAGGCATGGCGCTGCGCGACCTCGCCGCGATACTGCGCATCCAGCGCGCGCAGCGGCCAGCGCGCGTGAATGCGCGCATGCAGTTCGGCCGAGGACACCACGTCGCCGGCGCGCCAGCCGTTGCAGGTGCCCACGTCCATGTACTCGATGAAGCGCAGCACGTGGCCACTGCCACGGAAGTGTTCGGCCAGCGGCAGCACCTGGTCCTCGTTGAGGCCGCGCTGGATCACGCTGTTGAGCTTGACCGGCAAGCCGACGGCTTCCGCCGCCTCGATGCCGGCCAGCACGTCCTCGATGCGGCCGCGATCGCCGGACAGGCGCGCGAACAACGTCGGCTCCAGTGCATCCAGGCTCACCGTCACCCGGCCCAGGCCGGCTTCGCGCAGGGCCTTGGCGTGCCGCGCCAACAGCGTGCCGTTGGTGGTCATCGCCACGTCCTCGATCCCCTCGATCGATGCCAGCCGCGCCACCAGCGCCGGCAGGTCGCGGCGCAGCAGCGGCTCGCCGCCGGTCAGGCGCAGCTTGGTCACGCCTTGCCGCGCAAACGCGCGCACCAGCGTGTGGATCTGGTCGAAGTCCATGCGCCCGGCCGAATCCAGGCCGTGGTCGTCGGCGATGCGGTCGGCCGGCATGCAGTAGCCGCAGCGGAAGTTGCAGGCCTCGATCACCGACAGCCGCAAGTCGCGCAACGGACGCTGGCGGCGGTCGCGCAACGGCGCCGGGACCACCGCCTGTGGCTGGGCATTCATGCCGGCTGCCGGCGCTCGGCGCTGGGCTCGGCCAATGCCACCGTTTCGCCCGGCCGCGCGACGCGGTGCCCGCGCGCGCGCAGGCTGTCGGCATCGGCTTGGCTGGCGTAGTGGTAGAGCATCATGCGTTGGCGCAGCGCGGCGGGATACTCCCGCTCCAGGTCGTCCACGCCAGTATGCGACGGATTGCCGTGAAGGCCGCAGTCATGCGCGATCAGCTCGCCCTGGTCCGCGTAGCGCGCCAGCACCTCGGGGATCGGCCGGGTGTCGCCGGTCCACGCCAGGGCGCCCTTCAGGCGCAGGCCGTAGGCGGTCTCCGGCCAGTGGTGGCGGGCCGGGAAGACCTCCAGGCGCACGTCCTCGTGCCAGAACGCATCGCCCACCGGGATCACCTGGAAGGCATCCCAGAAGTTCGCCCCGCCCTCGGCCAGCACGTTGGGATAATCGCCCACGCGGCGATGCAGCAGCGGCACGATGGTGGCGGGCACGTACAGCCGGGTCTGGCCGCGGCGCGGCGAAAAATAGCTGTCCACGAACAGGCGCTCGAAGCCGCCGACGTGGTCCAGGTGCACGTGGGTGACGAAGATCGCCCGCGGCAGGTGGCCGTACTGGGCCTGGAAGGCGGTCAGGCCCTCCGCGCCGCAGTCGATGGTCAGCCACGGCGCGCCGTCGCGCTCGAGGGTGGACATCGGCGAGCCCAGCTCGACCGCCGAGGCGTTCCCCACCCCTTGGAATCGCAGCGACCAGGCCATCGTCAGTAACCCCGGTTCCAGGCCAGGTCGTAGGCGCGGCGCAGGCGGGCGAAGTCCTTGTCCACTTCCTCCCGGCTGCGCTCGCCGCGCAGCTTGTGCAGCGAGCGGTGCAGGCGGGCCAGGTTGGCCTCGCGCCAGCGGGTGGCGGGAATACGCAGCACGCCGCGGTCGAAATCGATCAGCCAGCCATGGCCGTTGCCGTCGAACAGGATGTTGTGCGCGTTGAGGTCGGCGTGGTCCAGGCCGGCACGGTGGAAGCGCGCAATCAGCCGCCCGGTCTCTTCCCACGGCGCACCGTGCGCGGCCACCAGGGCGCGGTCGGCCAGCGAGCGCACGCCGTCCAGCCGCTCCATCAAGATCGCCGCGCGGTAGCGCAGTCCCTCGCGCATGTAGAAGGCGGCCAGCGGACGCGGCACCGGCAGCTTGCGCGCCACCAGCGCGCGCATCAGGCGGAATTCGGCGAAGCTGCGCGTGCGGTTGGCGCCCTGCCACAGGTAGCTGTCGCGGCTGAGCTGGGCCGCCAGGCCGCCGCGCAGGTATTGCCGCAGCACGCAGTGGCCGAACGGGGCATCGACGAACCACGCACCGCCGCGCCCGCCATCACCCACCGGCCGCGCCTTCTCGCCCCAGCGCGCGGGCGAGAACAGCGAAGGATCGGCTTGCCGCAGTCGTTGACGGTCGAACAGAATGGCGCCATATCCGCGGCCCTCGCGGCACGGCGTCAGCGCTTCAGTGGCGTCGAAGGCAACCATTCCATCGAGTCTAACAACACCATGGCGCCAGCGTCCCCTACCCTGTGTCTGCTGCGGCTATCGGCCCTGGGCGACGTCACCCACGTGGTGCCGCTGGTACGCACCCTGCAGCAGGCCTGGCCGCAAGCCCCGCTGCACTGGGTGATCGACCCAGCCGGGCGCAAGCTGCTCGAAGGGCTGGAAGGCGTGAGCTTCCACACCTATGACAAGCGCAGCGGGCTGGCGGGCATGCGTGCGCTGGGCCGCGAGCTCGCGCCGCTGGGTCGCTTCGATGCGCTCCTGCAGATGCAGGTGGCGTTCCGCGCCAACGTGCTGTCGGCCTTCATCCGCGCGCGCCGCCGCGTGGGCTACGACCGCAGCCGCTCGAAGGACCTGCACGGGCTGTTCGTGTCCGAGCGCATTCCCGACCGCCCCGGCATCCACGTGCTCGACGCGATCGGCAGCTTCTGCGAGCCGCTGGGCCTGCGCCAGGACACCGTGCGCTGGGACCTGCCCGTGCCGGCCGAGGCTTGGGACTGGGCCGCCGCGCAATGGCCGGACGATGGCCGCCCGGTGCTGATGATCTCGCCGTGCTCCAGCCACGTGCGCCGCAACTGGTATCCAGACCGCCACGCCGCGCTGGCCAACCACGCCGCGCGGCAGGGCTGGCGGGTGGTGTTGTGCGGCGGGCGCAGCGAGCTGGAGCGGCAGACCGCCGACGCCATCCTGGCGCAACTGGACACCCCGGCGCTGGACCTGGTCGGCAAGGACACCCTCAAGCAGCTGCCGGCCCTGCTGGCACGCGCGCAGCTGCTGGTCACGCCGGACTCGGGCCCGATGCACATCGGCAACGCGATGGGCACCAAGATCCTGGGCCTGCACGCGGCCAGCAACCCGCACCGCAGCGGGCCGTATTCGGACCGGCGCTATTGCGTGGACCGTTACGACGATGCGGCGCGCAAGTTCCTCGGCAAGCCGGCCGACGCGCTGGCCTGGGGCACCAAGATCGAGTTCGACGACGTGATGGCGCTGGTCACCGTGGAAGACGCCATCGCCGCGTTCGAGCGCTACCGCGCCGATCATGCGCCATGAGGCGCGTCACACGTTCTGGAGCAAAGCCCCCCTTTCGATAAGGGGGGCGCGCCGAAGGCGCGGGGGATAAGCCAGGCCGTCGACCGGGCCCAGGTTTTGCGAACTACAACTCCGGGTGCTGCGCCTGCGCGGCAGGTGCTGCCTATACCCGGTAATTCTGGTACGACTTCTCTTCCACGTAGCTGGAACCCAGCGCGAGGTTGATCTCCTTCTTGATCCGCGCGCGCTCGTCGTTCTCGAAGTACACACTACGGGCCAGGCGGATGAATTCCTCGTCGAACGCCTGCGCCTTCTCCTTGATGCGGATGTCGTCCTCGATCACCCACAGCCGCTCGTTGACCGCCTTCAGGTCCGCGCGCAGGCGGGCGATGTCGTGGCCGGCGGCCGGGTGCGCCATCCAGGTCTTCTCCAGCGCGCTGAGTTCATTGCGGACGTTGACGAGCTTGGCCTCGTCGCTCATGCGCTCGGACTTGATCTGCAGGATGGCGATCTTGTCGAGCAGTTCGCCGAAGGAGACGGGCACGAGGATTTCGGACATGACGGTTACCGGTTGCGCGGAAAGAAGTGCAGTCTAGCGCCCCGTGTGCGGAAGGCAGGACGGCGGGCAAACAAAAGCCCCCTTGCGGGGGCTCTCGTCGAATGCTGGCGGGAAGGGGGGGATTCGAACCCCCGAGGCGCTATAAACGCCTGCCTGATTTCGAGTCAGGTACATTCAACCGCTCTGCCACCTTCCCGGGTGGTCCCCGGCGAACCGGGGCCGTGCATGATACGGGGCATTGCGCGCGTGGACAAGCGATCCGTTCGCGTGCCCGCCGTGCACGGCGGCCTTGCGGCGCAGGTTGCCGGATGTCCGGCCGGCCGCGATGATGGCGTTCAATTTCGCAGCCAAGACCTTCCTCGCCGCACCATGCTCGAATTCGGACACCTGACCCATACCGGTCTGCGCCGCGAACTGAACGAAGACACCTACTACGGCGACAGCGAGCTGGGGTTGTGGCTCGTCGCCGACGGGATGGGGGGCCATGCCTGCGGCGAGCTGGCCAGCGCGCTGGCCCGCGAGACCATCGTGCGCGAGATCCGCGCCGGCACGCCGCTGGAACAGGCGATCCGCGTGGCCGACGAGGAGATCATCCGCGCCTCGCGCCGCCGCAACGACACCTTGCCGATGGGCACCACGGTGGTGGCCGCGCGGGTGCAGGGCAACCGCTTCGAGGTGGCCTGGGTCGGCGACAGCCGCGCCTACCTGTGGCGCGAGGGCCGCCTGGCCCAGCTCAGCCAGGACCACAGCTACGTGCAGGAACTCGTCGCCCAGGGCAGCCTGACGACCGAGCAGGCGCGCGCGCATCCGCATCGCAATGTCGTCACCCAGGCACTGGGCGTCACCGACCCGGCGCATCTGAACGTGGCCACGATGACCGGCGAGCTGCGCCCGGGCATGCAGCTGCTGCTGTGCAGCGACGGGCTGACGGAAGAAGTGGACGATGCCGGTATCGCCGGCGCGCTGGCCTACGAGGACTGCAGCGCGCAGGAATGCGTGGACTCGCTGATCGCCGCCGCGCTGGATGGCGGCGGCTCGGACAACATCACCGCGATCCTGGTGCGCTGCCACTGACGGCAGCGCGGCTCAGCCGGCCGCGACGGCGGCCGGCGCTTCGATCTCTTCCGATGCGTCCCACAGCGCGCGGCCGGCCTTCTTGCGCAGCTTGGCCAGCCGCGCCTCGTGGGCTTCCAGTTCCGAGGCGGTGGCGACCACGCGCGGGCGCGGCAGCAACACCACCGCGCTGAAATCCACGCCCACGCCCGCACCGGTGGCCGATTCCAGCGGGGCGAAGCCGATCTCCTCCTGGCCCGAGGTAAGCGCCAGATACACCTCGCCGAGGATCTGCGCGTCGAGCAGTGCGCCATGCAGCTGGCGGTGCGCGTTGTCCACGCCCAGGCGCTTGCACAGCGCATCGAGCGAGTTGCGCTGCCCGGGGTAGCGCTCGCGCGCCATCAGCAGCGTATCGACCACGGTGCAGCGGTCCAGGATGCGGCCATAGCCTTCGCCCAGGCGCGAGAGCTCCGCATCCAGGAAGCCCAGGTCGAACTGCGCGTTGTGGATGATCAGCTCGGCGCCGTCGATGTAGGCCAGGAACTCGTCCACCACATCCTCGAAGGCCGGCTTGTCGGCGAGGAATTCCAGGGTCAGCCCGGTGACTTCCTGCGCGCCGGGCTCGAAGTCGCAATCCGGCTTGAGGTAGCGGTGGAAGTTGTTGCCGCTCGGGCGCCGCTCCAGCAGTTCCACCGCGCCGAGTTCGACGATGCGGTTGCCCTTGCGCCATTCCAGGCCGGTGGTTTCGGTGTCGAGGATGATCTGGCGCATGCGGCTCTCAGCTGGCGGGGGTGGCGTGGCGCTGGGCCACGGCCTGGGCGCGGGCGAGTTGGTCCACGCGCTCGTTGTCCGGGTCGCCATTGTGCCCCTTCACCCAGCGCCAATCGATCTTGTGCCGCAGCGTCGCCTGGTGCAGGCGCTCCCACAGTTCGCGGTTCTTGACCGCATCGCCGCCGGCGGTCTTCCACTGCCGGCGCAACCAGCCGGCCATCCATTCGGTGATGCCCTGCCGCACATACTGGGAGTCGGTGTGCAGGATGATCTGGCACGGCTCGGTCAGCGCTTCCAGCGCCATGATCGCGGCCATCAGCTCCATGCGGTTGTTGGTGGTGTTGGACTCGCCGCCGGATAGCGCCTTCTCGCGGCCGTTGTAGCGCAGCAGCGCGGCCCAGCCGCCAGGGCCAGGGTTGCCGAGGCAGGAGCCATCGGTGTGGATTTCAATCGACTTCATGTTTCCCCAGGAAAGGATTTCAGATGGTGGCGACCGGGCGCCGCCAGTTCACGACCGCCGGGATGGGGCCGACCGGCGCGATCACCCGCTTCTCCGCCTCGATCACGCAGACCGCGCGCCAGGGCGCCGAGCCGGCGCTCTCGGCGTCCGCGCCGGCCTCCACCCGCCAGGTCGCGCCGAGGTAGCCAGCCTGGCCCAGGCAGCGCAGCCCGGCGCCTTGCACCAGCGCGCGCCAGCGCATGGGCTGCAGCACCTGCGGCCCATGCCGGCGCCAGCGCAGGCGGTAGGGGCTGAAAGGATTGAGCGCGTAGACCCACAACCTGCCGCCGGGCATCAGGATGCGCTCGCATTCGGCCAGCAGCAGGTCCACCTGGGCCAGCGGGACGTGCTGCAACACAATGGACTGCACGCTCTCGCCCACCAGCGGCAACGGCAACGTGCAGCGCAGATCGCCCTGGAAACCGCCCGCCGCGCCGCCCGGGTGAAGCCGGAGGCCGCGGGCCTGCAACGCGGGACGCTCGCCGGCAGGCGCTGTCGGGGCGATCCACAGCCACGGCTGGGCCGGGCGCCCGCGCAAACCGTTCAGGATGCCGGCCTGCTCGGCGTCGAGCAGTGCCCGCCCCGCCCCGGTATCAAACCAGGATGAGACACCGGCTTGACGAGGGAGCGACACGGAAGGCATGGTCCCAATTCTATGCGACTGAGCGCCCTGCCCGCATTCGAGGACAATTACATCTGGGCGCTGGTCAGCGAGGATGGGCGCGCGATCGTCGTCGATCCCGGCCAGGCCGCTCCGGTGTTCGCGGCGTCTGCCGCGCAAGGCTGGACGCCCACGGCCCTGCTGCTCACCCATCACCACGACGACCACATCGGCGGCGTGCCCGAATTGCTGGCGCGCTGGCCCGGACTGCCGGTGCATGCGCCGGACGATCCACGCATCCCCCACGCCACGCACCGCGTGGCCGATGGTGACCGGCTGACGCTGCTCGGGGAGACCTTCGAAGTGCTCGCCGTCCCGGGCCACACACGCAGCCACGTGGCCTACGTGGGCAGTGGACGCCTCTTCTGCGGCGACACCTTGTTCAGCCTGGGCTGTGGGCGGATGTTCGAAGGTACGCCCGCCCAAATGCTGGGCTCCCTGAGCCGCCTCGCCGCCCTGCCGGGCCAGACCGAAGTCTGCTGCGGCCACGAATATACCCTCGGCAACGCGGCCTTCGCGCTGCATGTCGATCCCGCCAACGCGGCCCTGCAGCGCCGCCAACAGGAGGCCCAGGCCATGCGCGACGCCGCACGCCCCACCCTGCCCACGACGCTGTCCACCGAGCGGGCGACCAACCCGTTCCTGCGTACCGGCCAGCCGGAGATTCGCCAGGCCGTCGCCGGGCACACCGGCCAGATGCCTGCGGACGAGATCGAAGTCTTCGCCGGCTTGCGGCGCTGGAAGGACGGATTTCGCGCATGAGGCGGCTGTGGCGGGCAGGCCTGATCGCTGCCGCGCTATGCCCGCTCGCCGGCCACGCGGGCGAGGCGGGGCATCCGGCGCCTGCCGAGGCGCCCGCGCCGACGCTGGCCACCCTGTTGCAGGCCCCGGCCGCCGTGGAGCCCGCGCCCGCCCCGACCGCCCGCAACGGCCGCGACATCTTCCAGACCTTCCTGGCCGGCCGCGCCGATGCCGGCTGCGATGCCACCCAGACCAGCCCACGTTGGCAACAGCACTTCTCCCACGCGCCGGCGCGCATGGCCAACGAGGATGACGACGTACTGCCGCTGTTCGGTTACGTCGTCGACGAGTTGCGCCAAGCCGGCCTGCCCACCGAATTCGCGCTGATCCCGTTCGTGGAGAGCGGCTACCGCCCCGGCGCGCGCAATGGCAGCGGCCCGGCGGGCCTGTGGCAGTTCGTCGCCACCACGGCGCGCAACCACCAGGTTCCGGTCGGCAAGACCTATGACGGCCGCCTCTCCGCCGTGGATTCGACCGATGCGGCGGTGCGCTACCTCAAGACCCTGTACGGCATGTTCGGCGGCGACTGGCGCCTGACGATCATGGCCTACAACGCCGGCGAGTACCGGCTGCTGCAATCGCTGCGCCGCGCCGGGATGAACGCGCAGAACGCCGATCCCGCCCGCCTGCCGGGCCTGTCGCCCGTCACCTATGCCTACGTGGAGAAGCTGCACGCGCTGGCGTGCGTGCTCGACAAGGCCCAGGCGGAGAATGGCCTGATGACCGCCCTCGACCGCCAGGTGCCGATCCTCACCGAACACACCCTGCCCGCCGGCGCCTCGCTGGCGCAGTGGGCGCGCCAGCGCGAGCTGGAACCGGCGATGGTGGGCCGCCTCAACCCCGCCCTGGCCAGCAAGGCCAATGGCGCGCAGCGTTCGCTGCTCGCGCCGGCGGTCGATCCGCGGGTCGCCGCCAACGCGGCCGCCGCGCCGCTGCCCACGGTCGTGGCGACGGTCGTGGCGGAAGACGCGCAGGACACGCCCGAGACCCCGGCCCGCACGCCGGCGAGGAAAGCGACGGCCAGCGCGCGCACCCACACCGTGCGCAACGGCGAATCGGCCTGGACGATCGCCAAGCGCTACGGCATTCCGGTGAAGACGCTGCTCTCGCGCAATGGCCTCAAGTCGGGCAGCGTGCTGAAGCCGGGCATGGTGCTGGCGTTCGACGCCAAGCCCTGACGCCATCCGGAACGCCCGTCAACCGTACGGAAGTCCGGGTATTCGTGGCACACTACCGCGATCACTCAACACTGTGAGCAACGAAATGGGTTTCCTGCAAGGCAAGCGCGCCCTCATCACCGGCATCGCCAGCGAACGCTCCATCGCCAGCGGCATCGCCGAGGCCATGCACCGCGAAGGCGCCGAACTGGCCTTCACCTACCAGAACGAGAAGCTGAAATCGCGGGTGCAGAAGGCGGCCGAGCAGTTCGGCAGCGACATCGTGCTGCCGCTGGACGTGGCCGACGACGCCCAGATCCAGGCGTGCTTCGACGAGCTGGGCAAGCGCTGGGACCGCCTGGACATCCTGGTGCACGCGATCGCCTTCGCCCCGCGCGAAGCGCTGGCCGGCGGCTTCCTCGATGGCCTGGACCGCGAAGGCTTCCGCATCGCGCAGGACATCTCGGCCTACTCGCTGGCCGCGCTGACCAAGGCCGCCCGCCCGCTGCTGACCGGCCACCCGAGCTCGGTGTTGACCCTGAGCTATCTCGGCGCCGAACGCGCGCTGCCGAACTACAACGTGATGGGCGTGGCGAAGGCGAGCCTGGAGGCGACGGTGCGCTACCTGGCGCTGAACCTCGGTGCCGAGGGCATCCGCGTCAACGCGATCTCGGCCGGTCCGATCAAGACGCTGGCGGCGTCGGGCATCGGCAGCTTCCGCAAGATCCTCGGCCACGTCGAGCAGTACGCGCCGCTGCGGCGCACCGTCACCATCGAAGACGTCGGCAATGTCGGCGCCTTCCTGTGCTCGGACCTGGCCGCGGGCGTCACCGGCGAGGTGACCTACGTGGATGCCGGCTACAACATCCTCGGCATGACCGGCCTGGACGACGTGGGCTGATCCACGTCCTCCGCGCTTGAAGAAGAGCCCGGCGAAAGCCGGGCTTTTTGTTGGTCCGCACGCGGCAAGAAAAAACCCGGCGCAAAGGCCGGGTTCGTTCTTTCCACGGGCTGGCGCGGCCGCTTACAGCTGCGCTTCGTGGATGGTGACCTTGAACTGCTTGCGCACGCCTTCCAGCCAGGCGCGCTGGGCGGCTTCGCCCTGCATGCCGGCGAACTGGCCCTGCAGCGTTTCCAGCTGGCCCGGCGGCAGCTTGCTGAGGTCGCCCGGGGTGACCTTGTTGACCAGGAACACGGCATAGCGGCCGGCGCCCAGGTCGACCTTGCCCACCGACGGCTTGCCCTCGGCCGGCACAGGCGCGGCGAAGAAGACGCGGTTGGCCGCGGCGGTCGGCATCGGCATGCCGCGCTGCAGGGTCGGCAACGGGCTGACCTGCAGCTGCGCGCCCGGCGCGATGGCTTCCAGCGTCTCGCCCTTGCGCAGCCGCTCGACCAGCGCATCGGCCTGCTTGGCGGCCGCCTGGTGGGTGCGATCGGCATGGATGGCGGCAACCACGCGGTCGCGCACCTTTTCCAGCGGCAGGGTCTGCTCGGCGGTGTGCTGGGTCACGCGCACCAGCACGCTGTGGTTGGGCGCCAGCTCGATCGGGTCGCTGACCGTGCCGTCCTGGATGGCGGCCTCGGAGAACACCACGCGCTGCACCGCCGGGTTGGCGGCGATGCCGCTGGCGTCGGCGCGCGAGAACGGGCCCAGCGTCTGCACCGGCAGGTTCATCTGCTTGGCGGCGCCGGCCAGTTCGGTCGGGTTCTTCATCACCAGGTCGACGAGCTTGCCGCTCTGGTCGGCGTAGCCCTTGTCGGCATCGGCCTTGAGCTGCTCGGCGGCGAGCTGGTCGCGCACTTCCTCGAACGACTTGCCCTGCCCGCCCTTGACTCCGCGGACCACGATCACGTGGTAACCGAACTCGGACTTCACCGGGCCGACGATCTCGTTCGGCTTGGCGGCGAAAACCGCATCCTCGAACGGCTTGACCATCACGCCCTTCTCCACCCAGCCCAGATCGCCGCCGGCGTCCTTGGAGCCCGGGTCGTCGGAATTGGCCTTGGCGAGCGCGGCGAAGTCGGCGCCGGGCTGGCGCGCTTCGGCGGCGAGCTTGTTGGCCTTCTCTTCGGCCGCCTTCTGCGCAGCGGCATCGGCGTTGGCCGGCACCGCGACCAGGATGTGCGAGGTCTGGCGCTGTTCGGCTTCGACGAAGCGCGACTTCTCTTCTTCGTAGCGCTTGCGCAGCGTCGCCTCGTCGGCCGGCTGCGCGGCCGGCAGGTTCGCGCCGTTGAGCTCGACGAATTCGATGGCCACCATCTCCGGCTGGCGGAAGTCGGCCGGGTGTGCCTTGTACCACTCCTGGATCTGCGCATCGGTAACCGGCGCGGCATCCATTTCCTGTGGCGGCAGCACGCCGAGCGTGACGTCGCGGCTTTCGCCCATCAGGCGGATGGCACGTTCGAAATCGGCCTTGCTGGCGAACGCCGAGGTGGCGATGGCCGAGGGAATCAGCGACTGCTGCAGGCTGTCGCGCACGAGCTGTTCGAACTGCGCGGGGGTGCGCGCCGGCAGGCCACGCGCAAGCTGCTCGCGGTAGAGCGCCGGGTCGAACTTGCCGTTGGTCTGGAAACCCGGAATGCTGGCGATGGTGTTGCGCACGGCGTCATCGCTGACAACCACGCCGGCCCGTTCGGCGGCTAGGCGAGCGACTTCCTCGTCGACCAACTGGTCCAGCGCAGCGAGCTTGTTCTCCGTGGATTCGAAGCGCTGCGCGTCGAAGTTATCGCCTTGCTGCTGGCGGGTCTGCATGCGGACCTGCTCGAAGCGCTCTCGGAACTGCGCGGTGCTGATGTCGCGGTGCTGCCACAGCAGCGAGGCCGGCCACCACGACGGGGCCGAGGTCCACCACTTGGGCGGGGCCTGCACGCGGGCGACATCGTTGGCGCCCATGCCGCCGAGATAGCTGCTGTCGATGACGAACAGGAACGGGATCATCAGCAGCCCCATGATGAGGGTGACGATCCAGCCGGAGGTCTTGTCGCGAAGTTTCTGCAGCATTGGGACGAATCGGGGCCTATGGGCGAGCCACCCAGTGTACCTGCTTCGGGGGCTGGGTCCCAACGGGGCCGGCGCTGCTGTTCGGGCGCTGCTCGGTGCGGGGGCTATCGCGCGCATGGCCCAACGGTTCTCTGCGTCGGAATGGAGATCAGAGGCCAGGGGCGGATTTCGTCATGGCGAAAAAAAAGCCCCCTGCTTTCGCAGGGGGCTTGGATGAATGGCGGAGCGGACGGGACTCGAACCCGCGACCTCCGGCGTGACAGGCCAGCATTCTAACCAGCTGAACTACCGCTCCGCATTTTTCAAACCGTGTGCTCGCTCCGAATCACTTCGGAGAAAGCGAAGCCCCCGATCTCTCAGGGGCTTCGATGTAACTGGCGGAGCGGACGGGACTCGAACCCGCGACCTCCGGCGTGACAGGCCAGCATTCTAACCAGCTGAACTACCGCTCCGCACATCAAAACTTTTGCCGTGGTGCTTGGTGGGTGCTGAGGGTTTCGAACCCCCGACCCTCTCCTTGTAAGGGAGACGCTCTACCGCTGAGCTAAGCACCCCAGCGAGTCGATTAGTTTACGGCATCCTTCAGCGCTTTACCAGCCTTGAAGGAGGGATTCTTCGAAGCAGCGATCTTGATGGTGTCGCCGGTCTTCGGGTTGCGGCCGGTGCGCTCTGCACGGGCGCGGACCTGGAACGTGCCGAAGCCCACCAGCGTCACGGAGTCGCCCTTCTTGAGGGCCTTGGTGATTTCGCTGACCACCGCGTCAACGGCACGGCCGGCTTCAGCCTTGGAGATGTCTGCAGCAGCGGCAACGCCATCGATCAATTCGGTTTTATTCATTCTTTTGAACTCCTTTTGCGGTCTCGCCGCGGAATCGAAAATCGCGGCCCCTTCTTAGCAAGGCGACCGCGACCACATTTCGTATCGCCCAGCACGCCCCTCAGGGCCGCTCCGCGAGTCGTGCTTTTATACCAGCGGGACCCTACCCACGCAACCTAAAACCCAATAACGACGCGGGTTTTCAGCCATTTTTCGCTGCTCGGGACGACCGGCATCAGTGCTTGACGCGCGCCGTCCCCGTGGGCTTGGACTTGCCGCGAACCGTCGCCACCCGGCCGCCGTCGCGCGCCTTGCCCTTGGCCTTGGACTTGGGACGCAGCGGCGTCTCCAGTGCGAGGTCAAGCACTTCGTCCACCCACTTCACTGGAATGATCTCCAGGTCGCGGGTCACATTGGCGGGGATGTCGGCCAGGTCCTTGCGGTTCTCTTCCGGGATCAACACGGTGCGGATGCCGCCGCGCAATGCGGCCAGCAATTTTTCCTTCAAGCCGCCGATGGCCGAGACGCGGCCGCGCAAGGTGATCTCGCCCGTCATGGCCACGTCCGCGCGCACCGGCACCTTGGTGAGCATCGACACCAGCGAGGTGACCATCGCCGCACCGGCGCTCGGGCCGTCCTTCGGCGTGGCACCGTCGGGCACGTGCACGTGCACGTCGTGCTTCTGCAGGAAGTCGACGTCGATGCCCAACGCCTCGGCGCGCGCGCGCACCACCGACAGGGCCGCCGACGCGGACTCCTTCATCACGTTGCCCAACTGGCCGGTGAGGATCAACTGGCCCTTGCCCGGTACCAGCGTCGATTCGATCTGCAGCAGATCGCCACCGACTTCCGTCCACGCCAGCCCGGTGACCAGGCCGATCTCGTTCTCTTCCTCGGCGCGGCCGAAGTCGAAGCGGCGCACACCCAAGTACTTGTCCAGGTTCTTGGAAGACACCGTGACCAGCGCCTTGGCCTTGCGCGCGGCCGTCTTCTTGGCGGCCTTCTTGGCAACCGGCTGCGGGCCGGCCAGCGCGATCTCCTTCACCACCTTGCGGCAGATCTTGGCGATCTCGCGCTCGAGGTTGCGCACGCCCGATTCGCGCGTATAGAACCGCACCACGTCGCGGATCGCGTCCTCCTCGATCGCCAACTCCTCCGGCGCCAGGCCGTTGGCCTTGATCTGCTTGGGCACCAAGTAGCGCATGGCGATGTTGAGCTTCTCGTCCTCGGTGTAGCCGGGGATGCGAATGACCTCCATGCGGTCCAGCAGCGGGCCGGGGATGTTGAGCGAGTTGGAAGTCGCCACGAACATCACTTCGGACAGGTCGAGATCGACTTCCAGGTAGTGGTCGTTGAAGGCGTTGTTCTGCTCCGGATCGAGCACTTCCAGCAGCGCCGACGAGGGATCGCCACGGAAGTCCATCGACATCTTGTCGATCTCGTCGAGCACGAACAGCGGGTTCTTGCTGCCGACCTTGTTGAGGTTCTGCACGATGCGGCCCGGCATCGAACCCACATAGGTACGACGGTGGCCGCGGATCTCCGCCTCGTCACGCACGCCGCCCAGGCTCATGCGCACGAACTTGCGGTTCGTGGCCTTGGCGATGGACTGGCCGAGCGAGGTCTTGCCCACGCCGGGCGGGCCGACCAGGCACAGGATCGGGCCCTTCATCTGCTTCACGCGCGACTGCACCGCGAGGTATTCGAGGATGCGGTCCTTCACCTTGTCCAGGCCGTAATGGTCGGCGTCGAGCGTGTCCTGCGCGACCTTCAGGTCCTTGCGCACCTTGGTGCGCTTCTTCCACGGCACGCCCAGCAGCCAGTCAAGGTAGTTGCGCACCACCGCCGCTTCGGCCGACATCGGCGACATCTGCTTGAGCTTGTTGAGCTCGGCCTTGGCCTTGGTCTCCACGGCCTTGGGCATGCCGGCCTCGGCGACCTTGCGCGCCAACTCTTCCAACTCGCCCGGCGCGTCGTCCAGGTCACCCAGTTCCTTCTGGATGGCCTTCATCTGTTCGTTGAGGTAGTACTCGCGCTGGCTCTTTTCCATCTGCGACTTCACGCGGCCGCGGATGCGCTTTTCCAGCTGCTGCACGTCGATCTCGCCGTCAACCAGCCCGACCAGCATCTCCAGCCGTTCGCCGATCTCGCTGGTCTCCAGCAGGCGCTGCTTGTCGGCCAGGCGTACGCCGATGTGCGCGGCGATGGTGTCTGCCAGGCGCCCCGGCTCCTCGATGCCGGCCAGCGTCTGCAGCAGTTCCGGCGGTAGCTTGCGGTTGGTCTTGACGTACTGCTCGAACAGCGACATCAGCGAGCGGGCGATCGCCTCGACCTCGCGCGACTCGCGGCCTTCGACCGACTCGATCTCCACGCCGCGCCCCTGCAGGGCGCCGTCGCGCTCGCCGACACGGTCGACGTTGACGCGCGACAGGCCTTCGACGAGCACCTTGATCGTGCCATCGGGCAGCTTCAGCAGTTGCAGCACCTGGGCGAGCGTGCCGACCGGGTAGAGGTCGCTGGCGCCGGGGTCATCGGTCTCGGCGGATTTCTGCGCGACCAGCAGGATGCGCTTGTCGGCCTCCATGGCCTGTTCCAGCGCGCGCATGGATTTGTCGCGGCCGACGAACAGCGGGATGACCATATGGGGAAACACCACCACGTCGCGCAGCGGCAGGACGGGCAGATCCAGGACTTCGGAAGCAGGCTGGGCCATTGGGGGCTCCACGGGGAATGCGGTTTTTCGGGGGGCAAAAAAGCCAATGGCCCCGTTATGGGGCCATTGTCGGAACCTTGCAAGTGGAATCGGGAAAACCCTTTGGCCTCAGTTAGTTGGCCGTCGGGCGTCCGGATCAATCGCCGGAAGCCGCCTTCGCGGGCGCCGGGGGGTTCTGGTAGATCAGGTAGGGCTCGGACTTGTGCTCGATCACGGATTCGTCCACCACCACCTTGCTGACGTTTTCCTGCGACGGCAGCTCGTACATCGTGTCCAGCAGCACCGATTCGACGATGGTGCGCAGGCCGCGCGCGCCGGTCTTGCGCTTGAGCGCCTTCTTGGCGATCGCCGACAGGGCGTCCGGGCGGAATTCCAGCTCCACGTTCTCCATCTCGAACAGTTTCTTGAACTGCTTGGTGATGGCGTTCTTGGGCTCGGTGAGGATCTTGATCAGCGCCGGCTCGTCCAGTTCCTCCAGCGTGGCGACCACCGGCAGGCGACCGACGAACTCGGGGATCAGGCCGAACTTGATCAGGTCTTCCGGCTCCACCTCGGCCAGCACCTTGCCGACCTCGGTCTTGCGGGTGCTGCTCTTCACCTTCGCGCCGAAGCCGATGCCACCGGCCTCGGTCGAACGCTGCTGGATCACCTTGTCCAGCCCGGCGAACGCGCCGCCGCAGATGAACAGGATGTTCTTGGTGTCGACCTGCAGGAATTCCTGCTGCGGGTGCTTGCGGCCACCCTGCGGCGGCACGCTGGCCACGGTGCCTTCGATCAACTTCAGCAGGGCCTGCTGCACGCCTTCGCCGGACACATCGCGGGTGATCGACGGGTTCTCGCTCTTGCGCGAAATCTTGTCGATCTCATCGATGTAGACGATGCCCTGCTGCGCCTTCTCGACGTCGTAGTCGCACTTCTGCAGCAGCTTCTGGATGATGTTCTCCACGTCCTCGCCCACGTAACCGGCCTCGGTCAGCGTGGTGGCGTCGGCGATGGTGAACGGCACGTTGAGCAGGCGCGCCAGCGTCTCGGCCAGCAGCGTCTTGCCAGAACCGGTCGGGCCGACCAGCAGGATGTTGGACTTCGCCAGTTCGACGTCGTCGTTCTTCTGCCGGCTCTCGATGCGCTTGTAATGGTTGTACACGGCCACGGCCAGCGTGCGCTTGGCGCGGTTCTGGCCGATCACGTACTGATCCAGGACCTCGAGGATCTCGCGCGGCTTGGGCAGGCTGGAACGTGCCGACTGCGCCTTCTCCTCCAGCTCCTCGCGGATGATGTCGTTGCAGAGCTCCACGCACTCGTCGCAGATGAACACGCTCGGGCCCGCGATCAGCTTGCGGACCTCATGCTGACTCTTGCCGCAGAACGAGCAGTAGAGAATCTTGGTGCTGTCGCCGGAACGACCTTGGCGGTCTTCGCTCATGCTTCTGTTACCCAGTTGCCCCACCCGGTGAACGGGGGTTCGATTCGAGAATAGCACAGGGTCGGGGAGACGAAAGTCCACCCCGACCCCGCAGGTTTTGCCTTGGATTTCCGTGCCTTGGCGGTCAAACGCTGGATCAGCCCGCCTGGATCGACTCGTCCGGGCGACGCTCCAGCACCTGGTCGACCAGGCCGTACGCCTGGGCGTCCACCGCGCTCTTGAAGTTGTCGCGCTCGGTGTCCCGCGCGATGGTCTCCAGCGACTGGCCGGTGTGCTTGGCCAGCACCTCGTTCAGGCGCGAACGCAGGGTCAGGATCTCGCGGGCATGGATGTCGATATCCGTCGCCTGGCCCTGGAAGCCACCCAGCGGCTGGTGGATCATCACGCGCGAGTTCGGCAGCGCGTAACGCTTGCCGGCCGCGCCGGCCGCCAGCAGCAAGGCGCCCATGCTGGCTGCCTGGCCGACGCAGATGGTGCTCACGTCAGGCTTGATGTACTGCATGGTGTCGTAGATCGCCATGCCGGCGGTGACCACGCCGCCGGGCGAGTTGATGTAGATGCTGATGTCCTTTTCCGGGTTCTCCGCTTCCAGGAACAGCAGCTGGGCGATGACCACGTTGGCGACGTGGTCGTCGATCGGGCCGACCAGGAAGATCAGCCGTTCTTTCAGCAGACGCGAGTAGATGTCGTAGGCGCGCTCGCCGCGGCTGGTCTGCTCGACCACCATCGGCACCAGGTTCAGGGCTTTGGTCTCAATGCTCATCGGTCTTCCTGTTGTGGCACCGACCTGCGCCGGCACCCGGGTCAATTGCGGATAGCTTCCTGGAACGACAGGCCCTGCTCGGTGTGCTGGGCGCGCTCGGCGATCCAGTCGATCACCTGCTCTTCCATCACGCGGTTCTGGAGGCTGCCCATCAACTGGGGGTCGTTGCGGTACATCTCAATGACCTGCTCCGGCTCTTCGTAGGTGGAGGCGATCAGGCGCAGGGTTTCGTTCACCCGCTTCGGATCCAGGCGCAGCTGGTTGGTCCGCGCAACCTCGCCGACCAGCAGGCCGACCAGCACGCGCTTGGCGGCCGCGTCGGTGAAGCCCTGGTGGGCGTCGGCCGGCGGCTGGCCCGGGTCGCGGCCGGCGCGGCGCATCTGCTCCACCTGCTGCATCAGCATGCTGCGGGCCTCGTTCTCCACCAGGCGCGGCGGCAGCTCGACATGGGCATAGGCGGCGATCAGCTGCTCACCCACCTCGCGGCGCAGGCGGTTCATCAGCGCGCCCTTGAGCTCGCGCTCCAAGTTGGAACGGATGTCGGCGCGGAACTGCTCGACCTCGCCGTTCTTCACGCCGAAGCTCTTGATGAACTCCTTGTTGACCTCCGGCAGCACCGGCTCGGAGACCTCGACCGCCTTCAGGTGGACCTGGACGGTCTTGCCGGCCAGCTGCGGCACGCGCCAGTCGGCCGGGAAATCGACCGACAGGGTCTTCTCCTCGCCCTTGGCCAGGCCTTCCAGGCCCTTCTCGATCTGGTCGAACATCACGCCCGAGCCCAGGATCGAGGAGCCGCGCTCCACGCCCTCGGCCGGCAGGCGCTCGTCGCCGGCCTGCGACCAGGTCTCCAGCGCGACCAGGTCACCTTCCTTGGCGCCGCGCTCGACCGGCTGCCAGGTACGGCGCTGCAGGCGCAGGTTCTCGATCATCTGGTCGATGTCGGCATCGGTCACCTCGGCGGTGTGGCGGATGACGTTGAGCTTGGTCACGTCGATCTCGCCGAAGTCCGGCACCACCTCGAAGGTGGCCACGAAGTCGAACTCGCCCTCGCCGGCCTTGTCGATGCGCGGGTTGCCCGCCAGGCGCAGCGAATGTTCGCGGATCGCCGATTCGAAGGTCTCGCGCAGCAGGCCGTCCATCGCCTCGGCGCGGACCTGCGGCCCGAAGCGCTGCTCGATCACCTTGGCCGGCACCTTGCCCGGACGGAAGCCCTTGATGCGCGCGGTGCGCGCGATCTCGCTCAGGCGGCCGCCGATGTGGGACTCCAGGCGCTCCTCCGGCAGGGTGAAGGTCAGGCGGCGTTCCAGGTTGCCGGTGGATTCGATCGAAGCTTGCATGTTGACTCCTGCCACCGACCAGCCCCGGTCGGCACGAAATGATTGAGCGGGTTGAGGAAGGCGCACAGCGCCTGAGCCGGCTAGTTTCGCCGATTCCGGCGGCCGCTGCCAGCGGCCGCCGCGCGGCCCGCAGATGGTGCGAAAGGGGGGACTCGAACCCCCACGCCTCGCGGCGTCAGAACCTAAATCTGGTGCGTCTACCAATTCCGCCACTTTCGCTTCGCATCCCCGGTCCGAGCGGGTCGGGGGCGAGCCATTGTTGCAGGGCAACCGGCAAAGAAAAAGGCACCCGCCGGAGCGGGTGCCTTTCTTTTTTGGTGGGCCGCCAAGGATTCGAACCTTGGACCTATTGATTAAGAGTTAGGACATCTAAGCTTACAGATCAACGACTTACATAGCGATATTTTCCCGGATCACCCTCAGTAAGCGCCTGATCTACCTAGTCGCGCCCGTAAATTTTCCCGGATATTGGAGGCCTTTCAGGGGCAAGGCGGAACGCAATCCGCGTATGCCGGGTTCCTCAGGAAACTGCCGTTTATAACCGCCCGGACATCGGTACCTAGCACTAGCAATAAGCACCGTCCGACCTAATGTTTGCTACCAGCCAGCGGCGGATGCGCATCGCGCAACTGAGGGCGATTCCCGGGCGTCAGAGGCGCGCTTTCGGCTTGATGCGAATCGGTTTAGCGAGCCTCTATGTCCGCGCCCATTGGACATGGCTCAGCCGCCAGTGAACAAATTTCGACCACCGCAGCCACTCCCCGGCCAGTACGGGGTTGCGCACAATGCTCAAACCAGATCAACGCGTGCTGACCCTGGCGAAGCTGTGCTGCATCTACCCCGCCCCCATAGACGGTCCAGAGCCCAGTTTGATCATTCAACAATACATGCGTCAGAGTTCCCAAACTGGTGCGGACGACCAACCCACCAGGCACGACACTTGAGATGACGCCGACCAGCGATGGCGTGGAAGGCTCTATGTCGCCGCCATCCGGCACTGGGAGGACGCAGTCTGCCGCAGCCTGAAATGGCATGGCGCACAGGAAAGCGGCAACTGCGAGTGACAAGCGATGGACCATACCAACCTTCGGGCTCCAATCTGTAAAGCGAATCGAACACTGCGGCCAAGGGACAACCCACGTATCCCGCGTTGCTCGTGAAGCTGCCGTCTAGAAACGCCGTGACGGCATTAGTCAGCACCGCCAGACGGCATCGCCAGACCCGCAGGCTCCAGCATTCGATCTGCGCCAACCGGCCAAAGCTATCATGGCGGGGGCTGGCAAGACGGCATCAACTGCCCTACCCATGCTGCACCAAGCGCATCAAGGGTTCAGGCGCTCTGCTAAGACGAATTTTCCCGCGCCGGGAAAAAGAAAAAGCACCTAGGGGCTACCTAAGTGCTTGTTCTATTTGGTGGGCCGTCAAGGATTCGAACCTTGGACCTATTGATTAAGAGTCAACTGCTCTACCAACTGAGCTAACGGCCCTGAAACTGAGCTGCGCATTCTATATGCGCTTTTGCTTCGTTGCAACACCCTGCGAAGCAGCAGGTTTGAAACAGTGGGGTGGCTGAGGGGATTCGAACCCCCGACCACTGGAATCACAATCCAGTACTCTAACCAACTGAGCTACAGCCACCACTGAAACCGTTCCAGGCCGCGCAACTGCCGGCACCGAAGCGAGTTCGATATTTTTCAGGACATGGCGCAGGAATGCAAGCCTCCTGAATTCGGGCGCCGATCTTCTCCCACGGCAGAGGCCACGTGCGGCGGCGCGCATTGACAGCAAATCGAGCTTCACGCAAGGATAACCACGCTGAACGGCGATTCAGGATCGGGGGAATCCATGCACTTCGTCCGCACTTTCGAAGGGCCCATCAAGGTGCTGATGGTGGGTATCTATGTCAGCGTGCTGCTACTGATCGCGCATCATCTTGCGAGCTGAGCTACACCTGCACCAGCTGCGCGGTCTCGAGCACACCCATCTCCTGGGCGAGCAACGCCAGGCGATTGGCCATCTCTGCCTTGAATTCGCCACCGGGCACCATGGCATCGAGCAGGCGCTGATAGGCATCCCAAAAATCCGGGCCATTGCCGTACTTGCGAAAATTCGCGGCCAGCACCATCCGGCTCTCCGCGATATGGGGAAACATCGTCTGGCTCATCGTACCTGCCTCCTTGCCCCTGCGCGGGCAGTAGGCGCCGGCCGCATGACGAAGGCGTGACACCGAAGCGGCGGGATGGCGCGCCCGACAGGACTCGAACCTGTAACCGCCGGCTTAGAAGGCCGGTGCTCTATCCGGTTGAGCTACGGGCGCACGCGGGCGACACGGCCCCGGCGGATCGAGTGGTCGGGGTAGAGGGATTCGAACCCCCGACATCCTGCTCCCAAAGCAGGCGCGCTACCAGACTGCGCTATACCCCGGTTGAACTCACGAGACCCGGCGCCCATGGCGCAGGGGTCGTGCATTGTCCGGACAAGCCGGCGGCAGTGTCAATGACGCGCGGGGCGCGGAAGGGCGCCCGGCGCTTTGGGCTATGCTGAGAACCATCGGCCAAGCCGGCCAGAAATTCTCAAGGAGATCCCCCCATGTTCCGCAGTGGCAACCCCGCCCTACAGGAATCCACCTTCCTCGACATCGGCACCGGCAGCGTCGTCCGCCGCGACGCCGACGCGATGACCCTCAACGGCACCGTCAGCAAGACCGGGCTGCTCCTGCTGCTGGCGCTGCTCACCGCCGCCTTCGCCTGGAGCCAGACGCTCACCCCGGAAGGCGAAGTGCTGCCGGCGGCCCGGCTGTATCTGCTGGGCGGGGCGATCGGCGGCTTCATCGTCGCGATGGTCACCATCTTCAAGACGCAGTGGTCCCCGGTCACCGCGCCGCTGTATGCCTTGCTGGAAGGCTTCTTCCTCGGCGCCATCTCGGCGATCTACGAAGCGCGCTTTGACGGCATCGTGTTCCAGGCCGTCCTGCTCACCTTCGGCACGCTGTTCGCGCTGCTGTTCGCCTACCGCAGCGGGGTCATCAAAGCCACCGAGAACTTCAAGCTCGGGGTGGTCGCGGCGACTGGCGGCATCGCGCTGGTCTACCTGGCGACGCTCGTGCTGGGCTTCTTCAATATCAGCATTCCCTTCATCCACGAGTCCGGCCTGATCGGCATCGGCTTCAGCCTGTTCGTCGTGGTCATCGCCGCGCTGAACCTGGTGCTGGATTTCGACTTCATCGAGAACGGCGTGCAGCAGGGCGCGCCCAAGTACATGGAGTGGTACGGCGCGTTCGGCCTGATGGTGACGCTGGTGTGGCTGTACATCGAGTTCCTGCGCCTGCTGTCCAAACTGCAGTCGCGCAACTGACGGCGGCGACCCCGCCGCGCATGCCGCACGCAAAAAGGGCGCCGCAAGGCGCCCTTTCTGCATTCCCACCGCACGCCTGGATTACAGGCGGCTGGCGATCGCCTGGGCAAAGCCCATCGTGTTGCCGGTGCCGCCCAGGTCCGGGGTCAGCGAATCCTTGGCTTCCAGCGTGGCGACGATGGCGTTGCGCAGGCGCTCGGCGTTCTGCGGCTGGCCGACGTGATCCAGCATCTGCGCCGCGCCGAGCAGCAGGGCGCAGGGGTTGGCCTTGCCCTGGCCGGCGATGTCCGGGGCCGAGCCATGCACCGCCTCGAAGATCGCCGCATCCACGCCGATGTTCGCGCCCGGGGCCAGGCCCAGGCCGCCGACCAGGCCGGCGCACAGGTCGGAGATGATGTCGCCGAACAGGTTGGTGGTGACGATGATGTCGAACTGCTCCGGGCGCATCACCAGCTGCATGCACGCGTTGTCGACGATCATTTCCTGGAACTCGATGTCCGGGTACTGCGCGGCGACTTCGCGCGCGACCTTCAGGAACAGGCCCGAGGTCGACTTGATGATGTTGGCCTTGTGCACCGCGGTGACCTTCTTGCGGCCGGTGTTCTTGGCCAGCTCGAAGGCGTAGCGCACGATGCGCTCGGAGCCCTTGCGGGTGATCTTGGTGCCGGAGAACGCGGTCTCGCCGTCCTCGGACACCGTCTGGCCTTCGCTCAGGTAGGCGCCCTCGGTGTTCTCGCGCACGGTGATCAGGTCCACGGCGTCGGCGAAGCGCGACTTGGTGTTCGGAAACGACTTGGCCGGGCGCACGTTGGCGTAGAGGTCGAACTTGCGGCGCAGCGCCACGTTGATCGAGCTGAAACCCTCGCCGACCGGCGTGGTCAGCGGGCTCTTCAGCGCGACCTTGTTCTTGGCGATCGAGGCCAGGGTGGACTCGGGCAGCAGGTCGCCGTGCTTTTCCAGCGCGACCAGGCCGGCGTCGGCGTATTCGTAGGTCAGGCCAGCCTGCAGCGCGTCAAGCACGTGCAAGGTGGCGTCCATGATCTCCGGGCCGATGCCGTCGCCGCGGATGACCGTGATTGTCTGCGTCATAGAAGTGGGATTCCGAACGAGGGGAAACAGAACGCGCCGGTGGCCGTGAACGGCACCGTGCGCTTGCGAATGCCAGTGCGCAATTATGCCCGATCGGGCCCCCTCCCCCCAAACCGACCATGGTCGAACGCCCAGGCCCCCGCCACAAACCCAATGGTGCAAAGCCCCCCTTTGTTAAGGGGGGGCGCGCCGAAGGCGCGGGGCATAGGCAAGGTGAAAGCGCGTCCCCGCCCTGCGCCATGCGCGGGGCGGGGTGCCTGCCTCCGCCTCCGCGGAGGCAGACGCGCACAGCCACGGCTCAGCCGTGGCTGTGCTCCACGGGCGCCGAAGCTCCGCCTTCGAGCTGGTCCAGGAAATCCACCGCCCGGCGCAGGTGCGGGATGACGATCGAACCGCCGACCACCAGGCCGACCGAGAAGGTCTCGAAGAACTCCTCGCGGGTCACCCCGGCCTCCTTGCACTGGGCCACGTGGTAGCTGATGCAGTCGTCGCAGCGCAGCACCATCGAGGCGACCAGGCCCAGCAGTTCCTTGGTCTTCACGTCCAGCGCGCCGGCCTGGTAGGTCTGCGTATCCAGCGCGAAGAAGCGGCGCACCACCTGGTTGGGCTCGCCGAGGATGCGCTGGTTCATGCGCTGGCGGAACTCGGTGAACGCGCGGACGCGGTCCTCTTCGCCCTCCGGATGCTGGCCCGCGCTCATGCCTGCCCCTCCGGGGCCTGCCCGGCCAGCAGCGGTTCCAGCTTGCCGGCGCGGTGCAGCGCCATCATGTCGTCGTAGCCGCCCACGTGGACGTCCCCGATGAAGATTTGCGGCACGCTGGTGCGCCTGGCCAGCGCCACCATCTTGTCGCGCTCGGCCGGGTCCAGGTCGATCCGCACTTCCTCCCACTGCTGGCCCTTGCTCTTGAGGAAGTTCTTGGCCGCCACGCAGTACGGGCAGATGGCGGTGGAATACAGCCGGATCCGGGGCGTACCGCCGGTGGCCGGTGAAACGGTGTCGTTCACGGGAAACTCCGCGTGGGTTCAGTGGTCTGCAATATGGTAACGGCCCGCTGGAATTTCGAGCCGCCGGCCGCAACACTGTGGACCGCTACGCATTCACGCGCCGGCCAGCCGGCGACGCCTCACTGCCGGAGCCCGACTTGCGCCACCTGCTGCTTGCCACCGCCGTCACCCTGGCCCTCGCCGCCGGCGCCAGCCCTGCCCAGGAGAGCCGGCTGCCGGACATCGGCTCGTCCGCCGGCGAACTGCTCACCCCGGCGCGCCAGGCCGAATACGGCAAGATGATGCTGGCCGAGCTGCGCAATTACGGCTACGTGCTGCAGGACCCGCTCATCGAGGACTGGCTGCAGACCATGGGCCAGCGCCTGGGCGCCAGCAGCGACCAGCCGCAGCAGCCGTTCACCTTCTTCATGCTGCGCCAGCGGCAGATCAACGCCTTCGCCACGCTGGGCGGCTATGTGGCGGTCAACGCCGGCCTGGTGCTCACCGCCGACCGCGAAGACGAAGTGGCCGCGGTGCTTTCCCACGAGATCGCGCACGTCACCCAGCAGCACGTCCTGCGCGGCGTGGAGCGGGCTCAGCGCGACCAGATCCCGATCCTGTTGGGCATGCTCGCCGCGGTGATTGCCGCGCAGAGCGCTGGCGGCAACTCCAGCGGCGACGCCACCATGGCCAGCATCACCAGCGCCATGGGCCTGATGGCGCAGCGCCAGATCAACTACACCCGTTCCAACGAATCGGAGGCCGACCGCCTCGGCATCCGCACGCTGGCCCGCAGCGGCTATGACGTGGACGCCATGGCCGGCTTCTTCGAGCGCATGTCGCTGGCGATGCGTGGCAACGAGGGCGGCTACAGCTCGCCGGACTACCTGCAGACCCACCCGGTCACCACCACGCGCATCGTCGAGGCCAAGGCCCGCGCCGAGCAGATGAAGAAGGACACCGTCCTGCTCACCACCAGCGTGCCGGGGGCGAGCGAGCAGGTGCGGGTCAACCCGTCGGACCCGTCGCTGTCCGAGCCGCTGGGCACCAGCAGCAATCCGCTGCTGCCCTACACCTTCCAGGTGCCGTTCGATGCCGCCACGCGCGGCAACAGCGGCCAGTTCCCCTGGGCCAAGGAACGCCTGCGCGTGCTCAGCGCCAACACGCCGGGCGCGGCGATCCGCGAGTACGAGGACCTGCGCCGCGGCAATCCCAAGGGCCTCACCGATGCCCAGCGCTACGGCCTGGCGCTTGCGCACATGCGCAACAGCGACGGCCAGGCCAACGTGATGCATACGCTGTCGGCCTTGCTGGAGGACCACCCGGACAACCTGTGGATCGCCCTGGCCCTGGGCGAAGCGCAGACCCGGGCCGGCCAGACCGAGCAGGCCAACCAGCGCTTCGAGCAGTTGCTGCACGACCACCCGGACAGCCGCCCGGTGGTGCTGACCTACGCCGGCCTGCTCAACGAGCAGGCCACCGCGGCCTCGGGCCGGCGGGCCCAGCAGATCCTGGAGCCGCTTTCCCGGCGCGCCGCCGACGACCCGGTGTTCCAGCAGGCCTATGCCCGCGCCAGCGAACTGGCCGGCAACCCCCACCGGGCCAGCGAGGCTTATGCCGAGGCCGCCTTCTTGAACGGGCGCGCCGAGCAGGCGCTGATCCAGCTGCAGGCGCTCAAGCGCCAGGACCTGGACTACGTGACCCGCGCCCGGGTCGACGCCCGGATCGCGGCCATCACGCCGACCGTGCTGGAGCTGCGCCGGCAGGGTATCCGCGACCCTGAGCTGTCACGGTGACCGGCCCGCGGCGCCGTCACATGTTCGTCATAAAACCGTAGTCTACTGGCGACCATCCGCAATCCCCCACGGTATCCGCGTGCAGAAACGCATCCTGATCGTCGATGACGAACCCGCGATCCGCGACATGGTCGCCTTTGCCCTGCGCAAGGGTGAATTCGAGCCGATCCACGCCGGCGACGCCCGCGAAGCGCAGACCGCCATCGCCGACCGCGTGCCCGACCTCATCCTGCTGGACTGGATGCTGCCGGGCACCAGTGGCCTGGACCTGGCCCGCCGTTGGCGCAAGGACACGCTGACCCGCGAGATCCCCATCATCATGTTGACCGCGCGCGGGGAGGAGAACGACCGCGTCGGCGGCCTGGAAGCCGGCGTGGACGATTACGTGGTCAAGCCGTTCTCGGCGCGCGAGCTGCTGGCGCGCATCCGCGCGGTGATGCGCCGCGCGCGCGAGGACGACGAGGACGGCAGCGTGGCGGTGGGCGAGCTGCGCATCGATGGCGCCGCGCACCGCGTGTTCGCCGGCGACTCCCCCGTGCCGATCGGCCCCACCGAGTACCGCCTGCTGCACTTCTTCATGACCCACCCCGAGCGCGTCTACAGCCGCACCCAGCTGCTGGACCACGTGTGGGGCGGCAGCGTCTACGTGGAGGAGCGCACCATCGACGTGCACATCCGCCGCCTGCGCAAGACCCTGGAACCGTTCGGCCTGGAGAACATGGTGCAGACCGTGCGCGGATCGGGTTACCGGTTCTCGGCGGCGACCTGACGGCATCGCGCTGCACGCCGCCGGTTTCCGCCCCATGCCCCAACACATCCGTTCCGCCTGGATCCGCACGCTCGGCGCGCTCGCCGTGTGGCTGCTGGCCGCGCTCGTCCTCGGCCTCGCGCTGGGGCATGCCTGGATGGCGCTCGCGCTGGCCGCGCTGGCCGCGCTGGCGTGGTCCTACTGGCGCCTGCGCCGCGTGCTGCGCCGCCTGACCGCCCGCCAGCGCTGGGAACCCGAAGCGGCCAACGGCGCCTGGAACGAGCTGGACCGGCTGCTGTACCGCAGCCAGGGCGAGATGCGCACCCGCAAGCGCCGCCTGGTGGACATGCTGCGCACCTACCGCGCCGCCGCCGCCGCCCTGCCCGACGCCGTGGTGGTGGTGGACCGCAACAGCCAGCGCGTGCAGTGGTTCAACGAGGCCGCCGGCGGGCTGCTGGGCCTGCACCACCCGGGCGACCTCGGTGCTCCCGTGGTGGAGCGCCTGCAACCGCTGCCGCTCGCGCATTGGCTGGCGGCCGGCCGCAATGCCGAGCCGATGCTCGATGCGCCCTCGCCGGTCGATGCGAACCTGCGCCTCAACCTGCGCCTGATCCCCTACTCGGACGACTACTGGCTGCTGGTGGCGCGCGATGTCAGCAAGCTGCTGCGCCTGGAGCAGGTGCGCCGCGACTTCGTCGCCAACGTCTCCCACGAATTGCGCACGCCGCTGACCGTCGTGCATGGCTACCTGGACATGCTCGACCCGGAGGACTTCCCCGATTCGGGCCCGATGCTCACCGAGATGCGCAAGCAGTCCCAGCGCATGGCGCAGCTGGTGGAGGACCTGCTCACCCTCTCGCGCCTGGAATCGCAGGACGAGCTCGGCGAGGAGACGGTGGCGATGGCGCCGATGCTGGCCACGCTGCGGCGCGAAGCCGAGGCGCACAGCCACGGCCGCCACACCATCGAGGTACACGACGAGGCACGCTGCGACCTGCTCGGCTCCAACAAGGAACTGCACAGCGCGTTCTCCAACCTGGTGACCAACGCGATCCGCTATACCCCGGCCGGCGGCACGGTGAGCATCCGCTTCGCCCGCGAGGCGGACGGCGGCGCGGTGCTGGCCGTGCGCGACACCGGCTACGGCATCCCGGCCTCGCACCTGCCGCGCATCACCGAGCGCTTCTACCGCGTGTCCAGCAGCCGCTCGCGCGAGAGCGGCGGCACCGGGCTGGGCCTGTCGATCGTCAAGCACGTGCTCGGCCTGCACCAGGCACGCCTGGAGATCCAGAGCGAGGTCGGCAAGGGCAGCGAGTTCTCCTGTCACTTCGGCCCGGGCCGCGTGCTGCCGCGCGATCCGGACACGCATGCGACATGACGCCCGTGCTATTGGTATGACCGCAACAGCGTGCGTCGCCTGACGCGCGCCTCCCACCGCCGCAGAAACCGCAAGAAGGTCACATGGCCAGCGTCAAGAAAGCCGCCGTCACCGCCATCGCCGAGCCCGTCGCGCACGATCCCCTGCGCGACCCGGCGCTGTACCTCAACCGCGAACTGTCGCAGCTGGATTTCAACTTCCGCGTCCTGGCCCAGGCGCTGGACGAACAGGTGCCGCTGCTGGAACGCCTGCGCTTCCTGTGCATCTCGTGCACCAACCTGGACGAGTTCTTCGAGATCCGCGCCGCCACCGTGCGCCACGCGCAGGAATTCGGCCTGCCGCCGGCACCCGATGGCATGAGCCCCACGGCCATCCTCAACGCCGTGCACGACCGCGCCGCCGAACTGGTGGAGCAGCAGTACCACTGCTGGAACGAGATCCTGCGCCCGGCGCTGGTCCAGGCCGGCGTCGGCGTGTTGGGCCGCAATTCGTGGACCGCGCGGCAGAAGCGCTGGCTGCGCGCGTATTTCCGCAACGAGATCATGCCGGTGCTCTCGCCGCTGGGGCTGGACCCGGCACATCCGTTCCCGAAGATCCTCAACAAGACGCTGAACATCGTCGTGGTGCTGGAAGGCACCGATGCCTTCGGCCGCGCCGGCCACCTGGCCATCGTGCGCGCGCCGCGCTCGCTGCCGCGCATCATCCAACTGCCGGACAGCCTGTCCGAGCCCGGCACGCAGAGCTTCGTGTTCCTGTCCTCGGTGTTGTCGTCCTTCGTCGACGAGCTGTTCCCCGGCATGGAGGTCAAGGGCGCCTACCAGTTCCGCGTCACCCGCAACTCCGAGCTGGTGGTCGACGAGGAGGAAGTGGAAAACCTGGCGCTGGCGCTGCGCGACGAGCTGGTGGACCGCGGCTACCGGCCGGCGGTGCGGCTGGAGATCGCCGAGGACATGCCCAAGCCGATCGTGCGCACCCTGCTGCAGAACTTCGGCCTGCCGGACAACGCCGTGTACCGCATCGCCGGCCCGGTCAACCTGAGCCGCGTGGTGCAGGTGTACGACCTGGTGCAGCGGCCGGAACTGAAATACCCGCCGTTCAACCCGCGCACGCTGCGCGACAGCGACGGCATCTTCGAGATCGCCGGCAAGGGCGACGTGCTGCTGCACCACCCCTTCGATGCGTTCACCGCCGTGCTCGACCTGATCCGCCAGGCCGCGCTGGACCCGAACGTGCTGGCGATCAAGCAGACGCTGTACCGCACCGGCAAGGATTCGGCGATCGTCGATGCGCTGATCGTGGCCGCGCGCAACGGCAAGGACGTCACCGTGGTGGTCGAGCTGCGCGCCCGCTTCGACGAAGAGGCCAACCTCGGCCTGGCCGACAAGCTGCAGGAAGCCGGCGTGCAGGTCGTCTACGGCGTGGTGGGCTACAAGACCCACGCCAAGATGCTGCTGATCGTGCGCCGCGAGGGGCGCAAGCTGCGCCGCTATGTGCACCTGGGCACCGGCAACTACCACAGCGGCACCGCGCGCGCGTACACCGACCTGAGCCTGATCACCGCCGATCCGGACATCGGCAACGACGTGCACCTGCTGTTCCAGCAGCTTTCCGGCCTGGCGCCGAAGATGAAGCTCAAGTGCCTGCTGCAATCGCCGTTCACCCTGCACGCCGGCGTGCTGCAGCGCATCGAGCGCGAGACGAAGCTGGCGCTGGAAGGCCGACCGGGCCGCATCATCGCCAAGATGAACGCGCTGAACGAGGCGCAGGTGGTGCGCGCGCTCTATCAGGCCTCGCAGGCCGGCGTGCAGATCGACCTGATCATCCGCGGCGCGTGCACGCTGCGCCCGGGCGTGCCGGGCGTGTCGGACAACATCCGCGTGCGCTCGATCGTCGGCCGCTTCCTGGAGCACAGCCGGGTGTACTGGTTCGGCAACGACGGCGCGCCGGAACTGTTCTGCGCCAGCGCCGACTGGCTGGAGCGCAACCTGCTGCGGCGTGTGGAAACCTGCTTCCCGATCCTGGATCCGGACATCGCCGCGCGCGTGCATCGCGAAGCGCTGCAGAACTATCTCGACGACAACTGCAATGCGTGGACGCTGGGCGCGGACGGCGTCTACCGCAAGCAGGTGCCGGCGCCGGGCGAGGCGCTGCATTCGGCGCAGCAGACCCTGCTCGAAGGCCTGCTCTAGTCCGCCACCGCCGCATCGACGTTCCCGCCGTGCGGCGGGGCCGCGGTGGCCGGGCCTTGGGGCCTTCACGCGGGACACGGTGTGCCGCGTGCGTGCCCCTGCCGGCTACTGCGCATCCACGCGCCCCACGCTACCATTCGCGCCATGCCGAATACCTCCCCGACTTCCCCGCCGTTGCAGGACGGTGACCTGCTGGCCGCCGTCGACCTGGGGTCCAACAGCTTCCACATGATCATCGCCCGCTACATGCTCGGGCAGCTGCGGGTGGTGGACCGGTTGCGCGAGACGGTCCGCATGGCCGATGGCCTGGACGGCAAGGGCGGCCTGTCGGCCGAGGCCCGCGCCCGGGCCCTGGAATGCCTGGCCCGATTCGGGCAGCGCATCCGCGAAATCCCGCCCGCGCGCGTGCGTGCGCTGGCCACCAACACGGTGCGCCAGCTGCGTTCGCCGCAGAGCTTTCTCGGGCCGGCCGAAGCGGCGCTGGGCACGCCGATCGAAGTGGTCAGCGGCCGCGAGGAAGCGCGCCTGATCTACCTGGGCGTCGCGCACGCGCAACCGCCCAAGCCAGACCAGCGCCGGCTGGTGATCGACATCGGCGGCGGCTCGACGGAGTTCATCATCGGCCGCGGCTTCGAGACGCTGGAGCGCGAGAGCCTGCAGGCCGGCTGCATCGCCAGCACGCGGCGCTTCTTCCCCGGCGGCAAGTTGTCCAAGAAGCGCTGGAAGGACGCGCTGACCGAGATCGGCGCCGAGTTCCAGCAGTTCGCCACGCTGTACCGCGCCCTGGGCTGGCACGAAGCCGTGGGTTCGTCGGGCACGCACAAGTCGATCGGCGAGATCTGCGCGGCGATGAAGCTCACCAAGGGCGCCATCACCGCGCAGGCACTGCCGGTGTTGCGCGACGAGCTGCTCAAGGCCAAGCGCATCGAGGACATCCAGCTGCCCGGCCTGTCGGCCGACCGCCGCCCGATCATCGCCGGCGGCATCCTGGTGCTGGAAGCCGCGTTCCAGGCCCTGGGCCTGGAGAAGCTGATGGTGAGCAAGGCCGCGATGCGCGAAGGCATCCTTTACGACATGCTCGGCCGCGCCGGCGCCAGCGATCCGCGCGACAACTCGGTGGCCGCGCTGGAGCATCGCTACGCCATCGACGAGAACCAGGCCGAGCGCGTGGCGGCCACCGCGCAGCGCCTGCTGGCGCAGGTCGCCGAGCCCTGGCAGCTGGATGGCGACGACGCGCGCGTGCTCGGCTGGGCCGCGCGCCTGCACGAACTGGGGCTGATGATCGCCCACAGCCAGTACCACGTGCATGGCGCCTACGTGCTGGAGAATTCGGATATCGCCGGCTTCTCGCGGCAGGAGCAGCAAGTGCTGGCGACGCTGGTGCGCACGCATCGGCGCAACGTCTCCAAGACCGCGTTCGACACCCTGCCCGACCGCCTGCTGCTGCCGACCCGTCGCAAGGCCGCGCTGCTGCGGCTGGCGGTGCTGCTGCACCGCGCGCACGAGTCCGACCCGATCCCGACGCTGGAACTCAACGCCAACGACAACCGCCTTTCGCTGGTGCTGTCGCAGGAGTGGTTGCAGTCGCGGCCGCTGCTGCGGGCGGATTTGATCGCTGAGGTGGAGGGGATGGCGGGGCTGGGGATTGTGTTCAAGCCGTTTGAGGCCTGAGCCCAGGGGTCGCTGGCGCATGCCGCCCCGATCTGGCGCGACTCAAAGGCAGGGTCAAGCGAGGGGATCGGGCGGGTGCTAGTGTTCCCTCCCGACCTACAGGGGATAAGGGTTCGGGCACCAGGATATGAAACCCATCATTGCAGTAGCCATGTTAGTCATCGCAATGCCTGCTTATGGCGCACAGAACCTGTGCGCCGGGTTGTTGCCCGGCGACCTCGCGCAGGCCCTGGAGCAGGCGAATCCTGATTATCGCCTGCCCAAGGAATCCGATAATCTCGAAGAAGACATCGAGTACGCAGTCTCACAAAAACAGAGCGCGTGCCTTGGTGTGGCGACAGCTGACTTCGATGGCGATGGTCAAGCCGATTACCTGGTCGCCATGCCGGCGAAGAACGCCAACCGTACGCTGATCACGGTGGCGCTCCGTAAGGAAGCGCAGTGGAAGCTGGATGCGCTCGACATGTGGCCGAACTCCAAGCAGCGGGTATTCGTGACGATCGAACCCGCAGGTCGCCTCGAACGCACGAAAGCGATCGATGGACCTACGCTCGAACGAGGCGAGGTTCTATCAATCCGCTGCAGCCATCCGTTCGCAGTCTACGGCTTCACCGAAGCCAATGCTGTGGCCTACTGCCGACAGGCGAATAGCTGGCAGCACGTCTGGATTTCGGACTAGCAGTTTTCGATCAGGGATTCCGGCCGTTGGCTGACTTTTTCGGCGCCGTGTGGCTAACGAGTCCCATACGAAGCAACGTGGAGCACATGCTCAAGCATGCAATCCGGCTGCCGCGACCATGATGCAGGCGCTGGCAAAGCGCGCCACACAGCTTTCGAGCTCGGCGATGCGCCCCGGCCGCGAAAGTTCAGATCTGCCCGCCATCATCTGATCTGCAAGACCAGGCCCACTCCGTCATCTAAGCGCAACACGCCTGACACACCCACGCCACCACCTCCCCCAAAACTGGCGACCATCCGGAGGTCGCCATGCGCTATGCCATCGTTACCGAGACCTACCCGCCGGAAGTCAACGGCGTCGCCCTGACCGTCCAGGGGCTGGAAACCGGGCTGCGCACGCGCGGCCATACGGTGCAGGTGGTCCGTCCCCGTCAACCCGCCGACGCGGCCAACGCCGACGACAACACCCTGCTCGTGCGCGGCGCCTCGCTGCCGCGTTATCCCGGCCTGCGCTTCGGCCTGCCCGCCATCCAGCGGCTGACCCGGCACTGGCAGGCGCATCGCCCGGACGCCCTCTACATCGCCACCGAAGGTCCGCTCGGCTGGTCGGCGATGCGCGCCGCACGCCGCCTCGGCATCCCGGTGGCCAGCGGCTTCCATACCCGCTTCGACGAATACCTGCCCGAATACGGCGCCGCCTGGCTGCAAGGTGCCGCCCTGCGCTGGATGCGCCGCTTCCACAACCAGGCCGGCGCCACCCTGGTGCCCACCGACGAACTGCGCCTGTTCCTGCACGACAACGGATTCGCCCGGGTGCGCCTGCTGGCCCGCGCGGTGGACAGCCTGCAGTTCGACCCGCGCCGCCGCGACGCCGCCTTGCGCGCCCAATGGGGCATCGACGAGAACGGCCTGGCGGCCATCTACGTCGGCCGCATCGCCGGCGAGAAAAACCTGCCGCTGGCCGTGCGCGCCTTCCGCCGCCTGCAGCAGGTGCGTCCGAAGGCGCGCTTCGTGTGGGTGGGCGATGGTCCGATGCGCGAACGCCTGCAGCGTGAAAATCCCGACTTCATCTTCTGCGGCGTGCAACGCGGCGATGCACTCGCCCGCCACTTCGCCAGCGGCGACGTGTTCCTGTTCCCCAGCCGCAGCGAAACCTTCGGCAACGTCACCCTCGAATCCATGGCCAGCGGCGTGGCCACCGTCGCCTTCGACTACGGCGCCGCGCGCCAGTACATGCGCCATGGCATCACCGGTGCAGCGGTGGCGGACGAAGCGGCCTTCATCGACTCGGCCGTGCGCCTGGCCGAGGACGACGCCCTGCGCCGCAACATCGGCCAAGCCGCCAGCCTGGCCATGAAGCAACTGCATCCGGACCGTGTCGTGGCCGATTTCGACGACACCCTGCAATCGCTCATCGCGCCCGGGGGGCACCATGCTGTCGACGCGGCTTGAACTGTTGCGCGGGCGCGAGACCCGCTGGTGCCGGCGCGCCAACCTGTTGTGCCGCCGCTCGCCGGTGCGCCGCTTCTTCTCCACCATCAGCCGCCTCGGCGATGGCGTGTTCTGGTACGCGCTGATGGGGCTGCTGGTGATCGTGGACGGCATGGACGGCGTGCGCGCCAGCGCGCACATGGCCGCCACCGGCGTGATCGCGCTGACCCTGTACAAGGCGCTCAAGCGCTGGACGCGCCGCCCGCGCCCGTATGCCGCCGACCTGCGCATCCGCGCGTGGGTCGCACCGCTGGACGAGTTCAGCTTTCCGTCCGGCCACACGCTGCACGCGGTGTCCTTCAGCATCGTGGCGCTGGCCTACTACCCGTGGCTGGCGCCGGTGGTGGTGCCCTTCTCCGCCTGCGTGGCGCTCTCGCGCGTGGTGCTGGGCCTGCACTATCCCAGCGACGTGCTCGCCGCCACCGCCATCGGTAGCGCGCTGGCCAGCCTGTCGCTGGGCTTCCTGCCGATGGAACGCCTGTTCTGAAGCGGGGCAATGCCTGGCCTACAATGCCGGGCATGACGACCCTTTTCGTTTCCGACCTGCACCTGGACCCGGCGCGCCCGGCGATCACCGACCTGTTCCTGGCCTTCCTGCGCGGCGAAGCGCGCCAGGCCGAGGCGCTGTACATCCTCGGCGACCTGTTCGAAGCCTGGATCGGCGACGACACGCCCTCGCCCGCCGCCGATGCGGTCGCCACCGAACTGCACGCGCTCGCCGACAGCGGCGTGCCGGTCTACTTCATGGCCGGCAACCGCGACTTCCTGGTCGGCGAGGACTACGCGCGCCGCGCGGGTTTCCGCATCCTGCCCGACCCGACGGTGATCGACCTGTACGGCCGCCCCACCCTGCTGATGCACGGCGACCTGCTGTGCACCGACGACGTGGCCTACCAGCAGTTCCGCGCGCAGACGCGCGACCCGGCCTTTATCGCGCAGTTCCTGTCCCAGCCCCTGGCCGCGCGCGTGGCGTTCGCGCAGCAGGCGCGCGCGGCGAGCCAGGCGCGGCAGTCGGAGTTGAAGGAAGGCGATCGCGCGCAGTTCGAGACCGTGACCGACGTGGCGCCGGCGGAAGTGGAAGCCACCTTCGCGCGCTACGGGCTGGACCGCATGATCCACGGGCACACGCACCGGCCGGCGATCCACTCGGTGCAGGTCGGCGATCTGTCGTGCACGCGCGTGGTGCTGGGCGACTGGTACGAGCAGGGTTCGGTGCTGCGCGTGGATGCGGACGGGATGGCGCTGGAGTCACTGGCGGCCGGTTGAGCACCGGCTGTAGGAGCGGCTTCAGCCGCGACCGTGCGGTATCCGGTCGCGGCTGAAGCCGCTCCTACAGGTGCATGCATGCCTGCAGAAGCACTACCTTGCCTGCTCCACCAAACTCGCCAACTCGTCCTCATCGAAGCCCGCCAGCAATCGCGCTTCCATGTTGAATGGCCCATGCAGGTAGCCGCCGGCGTATTCGCGTAGCAGCGCCTTGAACCGCGCGCGCGGTTCCACGCCCTCGCGCTGGCAGTACCAGCGGTACCAGCGCGAACCGGCCGCCACATGGCCCACTTCCTCGCGCAGGATGATCTCCAGGGTATCGGCCGTGGCGGCATCGCCCAGCGAACGCAGCTTGAGGATCATGCCCGGCGTCACATCCAGCCCGCGCGCCTCCAGCACGCGCGGCACCAGCGCCATGCGCGCCAGTCCGTCGTGGGCGGTCTTCTCGCACATTTCCCACAGGCCGTTGTGCGCGTCGAAGTCGCCGTAGTCGTGGCCGTATTCGCGCAGCCGCGCGCGCAACAACGCGAAGTGGCGCGATTCGTCGTCCGCCACCGATACCCAATCGGCCTGGAAGGGCGACGGTGGCGCGCGGAAGCGGTACACCGCATCCCAGGCCAGGTCGATCGCGTTGAGTTCGATGTGCGCGATGGCATGCAGGAAGGCCGCGCGGCCTTCCGCGCTGCCGAGGCCACGCCGCGGCAATTCGCGCGGATGCACCAGCGCCGGCCGTTCGGGACGACCGGGCATGCGGATCGCCTCGGGGGCCGGCGCCTCGGCCGGCATCGACAACTCACCGCGACGGAACGCGGCAGCGTAGCGCTGGGTCAGCGCGACTTTCTCGGTCGGGTCGGATGCCGACAGGCAGCGATGGGCTGCCTGCAGCAGGTCGCCGGGCAGGGCTGCGTCCATGGCCGCCTGCGCGCCGCGGTCAGGCGCGACGCTTGTGCTTGGCCTCGTCCGAGCGCAGCTGCTGGATGCGCTCGAAATAGCCCGGCTCGATGCCGGTGGTGTAGCGGCCGTTGAAGCAGGAGGAATCGAATTCCTTCAGCGCCGGGTTGCCCTCGCGCACCGCGCTCTCCAGGTCTTCCAGGTCCTGGTAGACCAGCCAGTCCACGCCGAGGAATTCCTGCACGTCCTGCTCGCTGCGGTTGTGCGCGACCAGTTCCTCGGCCGCCGGCATGTCGATGCCGTAGATGTTCGGGAAGCGCACCGGCGGCGCGGCCGAGGCCAGGTAGACCTTGCGCGCGCCGGCCTCGCGGGCCATCTGCACGATCTGCCGGCTGGTGGTGCCGCGCACGATGGAATCGTCCACCAGCAGCACCACGCGGTTGCGGAACTCCAGGTGGATCGGGTTGAGCTTGCGGCGCACGGATTTCACCCGCTCGCCCTGCCCCGGCATGATGAAGGTGCGGCCGACGTAACGGTTCTTGACGAAGCCCTCGCGGTACTTCACGCCGAGCACGTTGGACATCTCCAGCGCGGCATCGCGCGAGGTATCCGGGATCGGGATGATGGTGTCGATGTCGTGGTCCGGGCGCAGGCGCAGGATCTTCTCGCCGAGCTTCTGGCCCATGCGCATGCGCGCCTTGTGCACCGAGACGTTGTCGATCATCGAGTCCGGGCGCGCGAAGTACACGTACTCGAAGATGCACGGCGTGTGTTCCACCGGCGGCGCGCACACTTCCGAGAACAGCTCGCCGCGCGCGGTGATCACCAGCGCCTCGCCGGGCTGCACGTCGCGCACGCGCTGGAAGCCGAGGATATCCAGCACCGACGACTCGGAGGCGACCACGTATTCCTCGCCTTCGGCGTGCGTGCGCTTGCCCAGCACCAGCGGGCGGATGCCGTGCGGGTCGCGGAACGCCACCAGGCCCAGGCCCAGCACCACGCTGACCACCGCGTAGCCCCCCTTGCAGCGGCGATGCACGCCGGCCACCGCGCCGATCGCCGCCTCGGGCGTCAACGTGCCCTGCGCCTGCAGTTCGTGCGCGAACACGTTCAGCAGCACTTCGCTGTCCGAGTCGGTGTTGATGTTGCGGCGGTCGGCCTCGAACACCTGCTGGCGCAGGGTCTCGGTGTTGATCAGGTTGCCGTTGTGCGCCAGCGCGATGCCGTAGGGCGAGTTGACGTAAAACGGCTGCGCCTCGTCCATGCCTTCGGAGCCGGCGGTGGGATAGCGGCAATGGGCGATGCCCACGCGGCCTTCCAGCACGGCCATCTTGGTTTCATCGAAGACGTCGCGGACCAGGCCGTTGGCCTTCTGCACGCGCAGCCGCGTGCCATCCGCCGTGGCGATGCCCGCCGCGTCCTGGCCGCGATGCTGCAGGACGGTCAGGCCGTCATAGAGCTGCCCGGCCACGTTCTGGTTGCCGACAATACCGACGATGCCACACATGTTTGCGCGATCTCCGCTGGGGCTTGCGCCCGCTACTGTGAAGGTGGCCGTGCCTGGCCGTGGGGGTCGGCCCGCCGAGGGCCGTGTTCGCCGTCGCGCGCGGGCGCCGGCTCGATGTTCGTGGGCAGCGCCGTGGCAGGTTCCGCCACGGCCGTCTCGCCGCCCTGTCCCACGTGGCCTTCCGCCGCGGGCCCTGCGACGGGCTGTCCCGTCGCGGAGAGGTGTGCATTATCGCCCGGCAAGGCCAGCTTGCCCAAATCCGCCACCGGAACGGACCAATCCGGCAACTGCGCGCGCATCCAGTGCGCGCCCGGTGCCAGCCAGGGCACCACCTGCGATTGCCGCCACGCAGCTTCCTGTGGCAGCGAGCTGTAGCCCATCAGCAGCACCATCACGCAGGCCAGCACCACGCCGCGGACCGCGCCCAGGCCGAAGCCGGCGATCCGGTCGAGCCCGCCCAGCCGTACCGCATTCACCGCCGCGCGGATCAGCCAGCCGACGATCGCCACCGCGGCGAACACCGCGATGAACACGCCGCCGTAGCCGCACAGGTACTGGGTCAGCGTCGGCGTCTGCCCGCCGGCCAGCCAGTGCGCCGCGGCGCCACCGAACAGGAACGACAGCCACACCGCCAGGATCCACGACAGCGTGCCGACCACGATGCCGATGAAGCCGCGAAACAGCCCCAGCAGCGCCGACAAGCCGATCACGCCCAGCAGTACCAGATCGATCACGCCGCGCTCCGTGCGTCAGGGTCGGCCCGATGGCCGGGTGCCGCCGTCCCGTGGGTGGGTGCGGGCCGCGACCGAATCAAGGCCGGGCTCAAGGATGCGGCCGCACCATGCCGGCGATGCCGACCTTGGCGGCGACCTGCGCCTTCAGCTGCTCGGCATCGGCGCGGTTGGCCACCGGCCCGACGCGCACGCGGCTGAGCGTGCCCTTGTCGGTGCGGACCTGTTCGACGAACGCGCTGAAACCGGCCGCGCGGACGCGATCGCGCAGGGCGTTGGCGTCCTCCACCCGGCCGAAGGCACCCAACTGCACGGCGAAACCCACGCCACCGGCGGCAGGCGCGGCCGGCGCGCTCGGCGTGGCGGGCTGGGTGACCGGCGGCGCCTGCGGCTTGGGTGCCGGTTCAGCCGGCTCGGGCGCTGCGGCGACCGGGGTGGCCGGCTTCGTCGCGGCCGGGGCCGGCGTGGGCTTGGCCGGTTCCGGCGGCAGCGGCTCGCTGCGCACCGGCGCGGCCTGCGTCGGGGCCGGCGTGGGCGCCGGGGCGGGCGCGCTGGCGACCGGGGCCGGCGCGGCGGCGTTGGCGTCCAGCACCACCACCTGCGCGTTGACGTCGCTGCGCACCTTCACCGCTTCCAGGCGCACCGACTCGGCCTGCGCCTGGTCGATGTACGGCCCGATGCGCACGCGCCAGGCGGGGCGGCCGTTGATCTGGGTCTGCTCGCTGAAGCCCGGCAGCTGCGCCTGCTTGAGGCGCGCGATCACTGCGTTGGCATCGGCCTCGCTGGCGTAGGCGCCGAAGTTGACGGCGTAGTTGCCCGCCGCGGTGGCCGGCGGCAGCGCGCCGGCCTCCTGCGCGGCGGCGGCCGGGTTGGCTGCGTCGGCCACGGCGGCCGGCGCGCCGGTGTCCATGCCGACCGCGCCGCCCTGGGGTGCGTTGCCCGGCGTGACGAGCGGCAACTCCCGGGTTTCGAACTGGCCGTCGGCCGGCGCCGGCGGCGCCTCGATCGGCACGTCGCTGACGCCGCTGTCGGGCGCGGGGCCCTTCACCAGCATGGGCAGGAAGATCACGGCCAGCGCCACCAGGACGATGGCACCGATAAGACGCTGTTTCAGGGCGGTATCCACTAGGCGTTCGGCGGCGAGGCAGGGAATCGCGGCGATTATAAGGCGCGCGCGCCGGTGCCGGCCTCAGGCAACTGAATGAAGTGCCTGCATGGCCTCGGCCACGGTGTGGAAGGAGCCGAACACCAGCACGCGATCACCGCCCCGTGCGCGTGCCAGGGCAGCGCGCAGCGCCTGCGCCACGGTCTCGGCCATCTCGCCCTGCGCGGCGGCCGTGCCGGCGAGGCGTTCGCGCAACGCGGCGGCGTCCTGCCCCCGTGGGCCCGCGAGCCCGGCCAGGTGCCAGTGCGCGACATGCGCCTCCAGCGCCTGCGCCACCGCGTGGCTGTCCTTGTCGGCGAGCGCGGCGTACACCGCGTAGGTCTGCCCTTGCGCCGGACGTTCCTTCAACGATGCCGCCAGCGCGCGCGCGGCCTGCGGGTTGTGGCCGACATCGAGCAACACTTCCACCTCGCCCACCGCCACCGATTGCAGGCGGCCGGCTACCCCAGCGGCGGCGATGCCCTCGGCCCAGGCCGTGCGGGGCACCGGCTTGCCCAGCGCGCGCAGCGCGGCGATGGCCGCGCCGGCGTTGGCCAGCTGCACCGGTGCGCGCAGCGCGGGCATCGGCAATTCCAGACGGAAGGAGACATCGCGCCAGCGCCAGCGCGTCGCGTCGATCGGCTCGCAGAAATAGTCGCTGCCAAATCGGATCGCGTTGGCGCCGAGCAGGTAGGCGCGGCGCAGCACGCTGGACGGCGGGTCGATCTCGCCCAGCACCACGGGCTTCCAGCCGCGGATGATCCCGGCCTTTTCCGCGCCGATGGCCTCGCGGTCCTCGCCGAGCCAGTCGGTGTGGTCGATGTCCACGGTGGTGATGATCGACACATCGGCATCGACCAGGTTGACCGCATCCAGCCGCCCGCCGAGCCCGACCTCCAGCACCGCCAGGTCCAGCCCGGCGCGGCCGAACAGCCACAGCGCGGCCAGCGTGCCGTACTCGAAATAGGTCAGCGCGGTGTCGCCGCGCGCGCCCTCCACCGCGGCGAACGCGGCGACCAGTTCGGCGTCCCCGGCATCCTGGCCATCGATGCGCACGCGCTCGTTGTAGGCCAGCAGGTGCGGCGAGGTATACGCGCCGACCTTCCACCCGGCCGCCCGCGCGATGGCTTCCACGAAGGCCACCGTCGAGCCCTTGCCGTTGGTGCCGCCGACCACGATGACGTGCTTGGCCGGGGCGCCGAGCGCCATCCGGGTGGCCACCTCGCGCACCCGCTCCAGCCCCATCGCGATCGACTGCGGGTGCTGGCGCTCGATGTATTCAAGCCATTCGGCGAGGGTGTTGGCGGTGTCCATGGGGCAAGGCCGGCTGAAAAAAACCGCGCCATTATCCCGGTTCCGCCGCGGCCCGGGCAGTGGGTGGGCTCAGCGGCGCAGGCGCGCGGAGGCCTTGGCCACGTACATGGCGCGGTCCGCCGCGCCCAGCCATTCGTCCATGCCGCGATGGTGCGAGGCCAACGGTGCCACGCCGATGCTCACCCCGACGTGCAGTTGCGGCCAGTTCGGCAGGCGCAGCATCGCCACGCCCTCGCGCAGTTCGGCGGCCACCCGCTCGCCCTCGGTGAGGCTGGCGCCGAGCAGCAGCGCGAACTCGTCGCCGCCCAGCCGGGCCGGGAAACCGGTGGTGCCGGCCTGCTCGCGCAGCAGCCGGGCGATCTCGCGCAGCACCTCGTCGCCGGCCACGTGGCCGTGGCGGTCGTTGATCGCCTTGAAGCCGTCCACGTCCAGCATCAACAACACCGCCGGCGTGGCCGCCGAACTGGCGCGTGCCGAGGCGACCATGTCCTGCGCGCGCGCATTGAAGAAGCGCCGGTTCGGCAGGTCCACGCCCGGATCGGTGAGGTTGAGGCGGTCGAGCTGGCGGTTCTGCTGGGCGATGCGGCGCGCCAGCTGGTAGCCCACATGGCTCAGCGCCAGCATGTAGATGAAGATCGGCGGCAGCGAACAGGCAATGGTGCGCGTGGAGGCGATCGGCTCGAAGCGCCAGCCCACCGCCCAGCCGGTCAGCAGCAGGACGAGCACGCAGGCCAGCGACGCGCGACCGAGTAGGCGCCAGCCGCCAGCGGCGAGGCGGTCGGCGGCCAGGATGCTCAGCATCGCCGTGGCGGGCACCAGGCTGAAGTGGGTGGCGGCGATCCAGAAACCACCGAAAGCGGCATCGGCCACCAGGTTGCGGTGTTCGGCGGCGATGGGGTCGCGCGCGCGCAAGGCCAGCGCGAACGCCACGTGTGGCCAAACGAGCACGTTCAACGCCACGAGCACCGCATGGCGCCCGAGCGAGCCCTGTTCCAGCAGCACGGACACATAGGGCACGCACAGCAGCAGCACACCGAGGTTGCGCATCGGGTAGATGCGACGCACGAAGGCACGAGCCTTCGCCCGTGATTCCTGGTTCGAGGCGTAATAAGGCATCGGACGGGAGACGTATGGCGGCAAACGACAAGGCGACAGCCGCAACGGACACCGTCCGCGGCGCCACCAGCCTACGTCATCGGCACCAGGCGCGGCATCGGGAAAGACCTGACGCGCGCGCGTGTCGCAGCCCGGCGCGGTGCGTCAGAGCGCGCGGTGCTTGGCCTCGCCAAAGAACGGCGTGTGGTGGCTGCAATCGTTCAGGCGCACCACTTCCAGGTGCTCCACGTCTTCGCCTTCCAGCAGGTTGAGCGTGGTCGGCGCCTGGCGGAACGTCCACAGCCGCGAGAGCGGGATGCCCAGCACCTTGCACAACAGCACGCGGTTGACCGCGTCGTGCGCGACGACCAGCAGCGTGTCGTCCGCGCCCAGCCCTTCGGCGGCGGCGGCCAGGCCGCGCCACGAACGCTCCAACACCTGCCGCAGCGATTCACCGCCGGGCATCAGCACGGTGTCCGGCTCTTCGCGCCAGGCGCGCAGGCGCGCCGGGTCCTTGTCGTGGATCTCGCTGGCCAGCAAGCCTTCCCACTCGCCGTGGGCGATTTCCTGCAGGTCGGCATCCAGCGTCAGCATGCCTTCGCGTGCCGGGCCGAGCGCGAAGCGCGCGGTGGTTTGCGCCCGGGTCAGCGGCGAGGCCACGGCGCGGTCGATGCGTACGTCCTTCAGCCGCTCGCCCAGCGCGCGCGCCTGCGATTCGCCCACCGGCGAAAGCGGGATGTCGATCTGGCCCTGGTAGCGGCCTTCGGCGTTCCACGGCGTCTCGCCGTGACGGGCAAGCAGGATGCGCATGCGGGAGGTTTCCTGGGGGAACGCGCCGGCGGCGCCGGCGCGGGGATCGCGATCATAACCGCTGCGGCGGGCCTTCCGGACCGCCGCGGCGCCGGCTCAGGGCCGCAGGCCCAGTTCCTTGATCAGCTGGGGCGCCGGAGCGACCTCGCGCATGATCCATTCCAGGTAGCGGCTATCGACGGAGATCATGCGGGTCATCGCCGGGTCGAACACCCAGTTGCTGCTCACCGATTCCCAGTTGCCGTCGAACGCCAGGCCGACCAGCTTGCCGTGCGCATCCATCACCGGCGAGCCGGAGTTGCCGCCGGTGATGTCCAGGTCGGAGAGGAAATCCACCGGCACCGAACCCAGGCGCTTGTCCTCCAGGCCGGCGTAGCGCTTGGCCTTCACCGCGTCGAGCAGCGCCTTGGGCGAATCGAACGGCTCGGCCCCGGTCTCCTTGGCCACGACGCCTTCCAGCGTGGTGAACGGGGTGTACTGCACGCCGTCCTTGGGCGCGTACCCCTTCACGTTGCCGAAGGTGATGCGCAGCGACAGGTTCGCGTCCGGATAGACGAATTCGCCCTGGCTCTTCTTGTAGTCGGCCAGCGCCTGCAGGTACACCGGGCGGTATTTGAGCTGCTCGCCCTTCTGGATCTTCTCCTGCTGCTCCAAGGCCAGCAGCGCCGGCATCACCGCCACCGCGTAGCGGATCGCCGGGTCGTCGCTGGCTTCGAAGGCCGCGCGGTCGGCCTTGAGCCACTTCAGGCGTTCCTCGGTGTTGCCCAGACGGGTGCCGTCCAGGCGTGCCACCGCCGCGTCGACGTCGCCCCCGAGCCACTGGTCCATCGCCGGCAGGTGCTGGTTCGCCGGCAGGGCGGCGTATTCCTTCAGCCAGTAGGCCTGCAGCTGGCGGTCCATGGCCGGCACGTAGCGGCGCTCCATCTGCTTCATCGCCCCTTCGATCTGCGGCAGGTCGCGTTCCTGGTAACCGCCCTGGCGCTGGGCGTCGGGCTTGGCACGTTCCAGCGACAGGCGGTAGAGCGTGGTGGCCGCGCCGAGCGCGCCGGTGCGGTTGAGCTGGCCCACCACCAGGTCGCGGGCCTGCGTCTTGCGGGCCTGCGTGTTGAGCGACACCAGCTGCGCGTGCGCCTGCAGCCCGGCCTTGCCCTTGGCCCCCTGACCCTTGAGCCACCCCAGCACGGCGGCTTCCTCGGCGCGCTTCTGGCCTTCGGCGTCGATGCGCTTGAAGCCTTCCAGCTGGCCCTCGTAGTTCTTGCTCGTGTTGTTCCAGCTGGCCATCGTGCTGGCGTACTTCACCCGGATATCCGGGTTCTGCTGCCCGGCCTTCTCCACCAGCGAGATCACGTTTTCGTAGTGCCGCGCGATGGTCGGGTAGGTCCACTGCGCGGTGTTCTCGAACTCGCTGACCAGCGCATAGCGGTTGGTGCGCCCGGGGTAGCCGGCGACCATGACGAAATCCCCCTCGCCCAGCGGCTGGTCGGCGAACTTCAGCCAATGCTTGGGCTGGTAGGGCACGTTGTCCTTGGAAAAAGCAGCCGGCTTGCCGTCCCGGCCGACGTAGGCGCGGTAGAAGGAGAAATCGCCGGTGTGGCGCGGCCACATCCAGTTGTCCACGTCGCCGCCGAACTTGCCCACGCTGCCGGGGGGCGCGTAAGCCAGCCGCACGTCCTTGATCTCCAGGTTCTTGAACAGGCGGTAGGTATTGCCGCCTGCGAAGCTGAACAACTGGCAGCGGTAGCCGCCTCCGGCCTCGCACGCGGCGATCTGCGCCTTCTCGAACGCTTCCAGCGCCTGCGTGCGCTTGAGCGCATCGGCCCCGGCGGTGGCGAGCGCGGCCTGGGCCTGGGTGGTGACGTCGGTGATCTCGTCGAGCACGTAGATGCGGGCGTTCGGACCTGCGCTCAGCTCCTCGGCGGGCGTCGGCGCGTTGAAGCCGTGCTTGATGAGGTTCTTCTCGGCGGTGGAATTGAGCTGGATGGCGCCATAGGCACAGTGGTGGTTGGTCACCACCAAACCCTGCGGCGAAACGAAACTGGCGGTGCAGCCGCCAAGGGCGACGACCGCGCCCATCGGGTCGCCGGTCAGGTCGGAAAGTTGCTCGGCCGAGCGCTTCAGGCCGGCCTTCTGGAGCGGGCCGGCGATTTCCGGCAGCTGTTGCGGAACCCACATGCCCTCGCCCGCCCGGGCTGGGGAGGCCACCAAGAAACCGGTGGCCAGGGTGGAGGCGATGGACAGGGCAAGCAGGGTAGAACGCATCGGCACCAACTTCGCTGGAAAGATGACCGCAGTGTAACCGCCCCCCCCCCCCCACATCCCTCCCGCTGCCCCGGGGCACTGCGGTCCCGTTCTGGCGGTGCAGCACGGGCGGCGGGGCGCGCGCCCTTATAATTCGCGCCTCTCTTTCCCACGGGTTTCAGCGGCAATGACGCAAACGATGAAGGCGCTGGTCAAGCGCGAAGCGGCCAAGGGCATCTGGCTGGAGAACGTGCCGGTGCCGGTGCCCGGCCCCAACGAGGTGCTGATCAAGCTGGAGAAGACCGCCATCTGCGGCACCGACCTGCACATCTACCTGTGGGACGAGTGGAGCCAGCGCACGATCAAGCCGGGCCTGACGATCGGCCACGAGTTCGTGGGCCGCATCGCCGAGCTGGGTTCGGCGGTGACCGGCTACCAGGTGGGCCAGCGGGTGTCGGCCGAGGGCCACATCGTGTGTGGCCACTGCCGCAACTGCCGCGGCGGCCGTCCGCACCTGTGCCCGAACACGGTGGGCATCGGCGTGAACGTCAACGGTGCGTTCGCCGAGTACATGGTGATGCCGGCCTCGAACCTGTGGCCGATCCCGGACCAGATCCCGTCGGAGCTGGCGGCGTTCTTCGATCCGTACGGCAACGCGGCGCATTGCGCGCTGGAATTCGACGTGGTGGGCGAGGACGTGCTGATCACCGGCGCGGGCCCGATCGGCATCATCGCGGCGGGCATCTGCAAGCACATCGGCGCGCGCAACGTGGTGGTGACGGACGTCAACGATTTCCGCCTGAAGCTGGCGGCGGACATGGGCGCCACGCGGGTGGTGAACGTGTCCAACACATCGCTCAAGGACGTGATGAAGGACCTGCACATGGAGGGCTTCGACGTGGGCCTGGAAATGAGCGGCAACCCGCGTGCGTTCAACGACATGCTCGACTGCATGTACCACGGCGGCAAGATCGCGATGCTGGGCATCATGCCGAAGGGCGCGGGCTGCGACTGGGACAAGATCATCTTCAAGGGCCTGACGGTGCAGGGCATCTATGGCCGCAAGATGTACGAGACCTGGTACAAGATGACGCAGCTGGTGCTGTCGGGTTTCCCGCTGGGCAAGGTGCTCACGCACCAGTTGCCGATCGACGATTTCCAAAAGGGGTTCGACCTGATGGAGCAAGGGAAGGCTGGCAAGGTCGTTCTGAGCTGGAACTGACCTTCCGGCCCCGAACGAAGACACAAGGGTCGGCTTTGTCCGGCCCTTTTTATCGGTGCAGCGAAGAGCGAAGCATGCGGTTGTTTGATTGGCATCGCGCTTGGCGCTTCTGTTGTAGTTGCGCGGCACCCGGGGGGTATGCCCCATCGGGGGACGCCAAAAGCGACCATCCATGGTCTTGAGCTCGTAGGGCGACGTCCTGTCGCCCTACGCCCCCGATGGGGCATACCCCCCGGGCGCCCGACGATCTCCCGCATGCGCGGTACGAAGATCAAAAGCGGCAGTCGCTTTCCTCCCCATCCAAAGCGAAACCCCGCTTCCACTCACTCCCCGGCCTCGGCATCCGCACCAGCGGAGGTGTTGGCGGGCGCATGCTTTTCGATCCGGCGATGGGGTGATGGGGGGCGTCCGGGGGGAAGGCCTTGGCGGGGGCGTGTGGCGACAGGATGTCGCCTCACGAGCTCAAGACCATGGATGGTCGCTTTTGGCGTCCCCCGCCAAGGCCTTCCCCCCGGGCGCCATGCAGTAGCCACCGAACAGCCGCTCCTAAAAGAAAAGCGCCCCGAAGAACGCTTTCCCGAAGAAACCAGAAGCAACGAACTTACGGCCAGCTGACAGTAGCCACCGCCGCGATCCGGCTATCCGAGTTCTGCTTGCCGAAATCGTACTCGCCGCTGCTGTCGGTGTCGTAGTAACCCACCGTGAGGTTGAGCGGCCCCCACGTCTTGCCGACCGTCACGCTGTAGTCGGTGTAGTCCTTGTAGTCGAGGCTCGACGAATAGGTCGTGCGACCCACGTGCACGCCGATGCTGAAATCCGACGGCAGCGCCCAGTCCGCGCCCAGCGCGTAGTAGAAGCTGTCCTCGTCCAGGCCGTACACATCGTTGGTGTAAGCCACGGTCAGGCTGTAGGTGTCCAGGAAAGTCGTCTTCGTGATCAGCTCGTTGTAGTTCGACGCACCCGCACCCGGATAGTTGTAGCGGTTCACCAGCACGTCAAAGTTCCAGTTTTCCGCGAAATCGATCCCGTAGCCGATGAAGCCGTCCACTTCCCAATCCGGGTCGCCCGCACCGAAGTCCACGTTCGACGCCCACGTGCCCACGTACAACCCGATGGGCGAGGTGTACGTCAGGCCCACCTGGAAGGCCGGGTCCTCGTTGGTCTGCGAAATGCCACGGAACACATAGTCGTTGGTGACCGCGAAGGTGCCGCTGAAGCCCGACGAATCTTCCTCTTCGGCTTCCTGGGCGAAGGCGGCGGCGGACAACGAGGACAGCGCGAGCACGGCGGCGCACGCGAAAGGCAGCGACTTCTTCATACGGCACATCTCCTGTGGCGGGGTGGGCGAGGAAACTGCGGTGTCGATCCGTCTTTTACGGATTCTTAACCGAGGTTTCGTTGCAGTGCAACACCCGTGTCACTTTCGTGCCTGTTTCATCCGAAACCTTGTCCCGCCGCTGTCTTGCGGCTGTCCCGCGCACCGGCGGGAAGGTCAGGTTTCCGCCGGGAAAACCCCATAGCGACGCGCGGCCAGGTGCAGGGGCTGGCCCGCCTGGAACGAGGCGCCGCCGGCCGGCAGGTCCACTTCCACTTCCTCGGCCAGCGCATCCAGGCGCGCACGCACGCGCAACCGCGCGCCGCTGCGCTGGGTGGAGACCACGGTCGCCGGCCAACCGGCGTCTTCGAGCGCCAGGTCTTCCGGGCGCACGTATAGCGCCACATCGCCCTCGCCGCCCGACGTCCACGGCAGCCGATGTCCGGCCACCTCCACCTGCCCGCCACCGGCGCGCCCCGGCAGGCGGTTCACCTCGCCCACGAAACCGTAGACGAACGGCGATGCAGGCCGGTCGTACACCGCCGCCGGGCTGTCCAGCTGTTCGATGCGGCCCCGGTTGAGGATCGCCACGCGATCGGCCAGTTCCAGGGCCTCTTCCTGGTCGTGCGTCACGAACACCGTCGTCAGGCCCGTGCGCTCGTGCAGGTCGCGCAGCCAGCGGCGCAGGTCGCGGCGTACCTGCGCGTCCAGCGCGCCGAAAGGCTCGTCCAGCAGCAGCACACGCGGCTCGATCGCCAACGCGCGCGCCAACGCCACGCGCTGGCGCTGGCCGCCCGACAGCTGCGCCGGATAGCGGCTCTCCAGCCCCTGCAGCTGCACCAGCGAGAGCAGTTCGCGCACCCGCTCGGCGATGCGCTGCTTGGGCCAGAGTGCCTCGCCCCGGCGCACGCGCAGGCCGAAGGCGATGTTGTCGAACACGCTCATGTGCTTGAACAACGCATAGTGCTGGAACACGAAGCCGACCCGGCGCGACTGCACGCTCATCCGCGTCGCGTCCTCGTTGCCGAAGAACACCTGGCCGCCATCGGCACTCTCCAATCCGGCGATGATCCGCAGCAACGTCGTCTTGCCCGAGCCCGACGGCCCGAGCAGGGCCAGCAGCTCGCCCTGGTGGATGTCCAGGTCGATGCCGTCCAGGGCGGCGAACTGGTCGAAACGCTTGTGCAGGTGTTGGATGCGGATGCCCATGCTCGCCTCAGTGACGGTGGTTGGACGCCAGCGATTCGCCATGGCGCCACTCCAAGTAGGACTTCAGCGCCAGCGTGACCAGCGCGCTCAGGGCCAGCAGCGCGGCGCAGGCGAACGCGGCGCTGTAGGCGTATTCGTTGTAGAGGATCTCCACGTGCAGCGGCAGCGTGTTGGTGCGCCCGCGGATATGCCCGGACACCACCGACACCGCGCCGAACTCGCCCATCGCGCGCGCGCCGCACAGCAGCACGCCGTACAGCAGGCCCCAACGGATATTGGGCAGCGTGACGCGCCAGAACATCTGCCAGCCGCCGGCGCCCAGGCTCAGCGCAGCCAGTTCCTCGTCGCTGCCCTGTTGTTCCATCAGCGGCATCAGCTCGCGGGCGATGAACGGGAAGGTGACGAAGGTCGTCGCCAGCACGATGCCCGGCACCGCGAACACGATCTTCGGCAGCTGGACCAAGGTCTCGCCGACGATCGGCAACTGCACCAGCCACCCCTCGTCGATCAGCGGCCACGCCCAGCCATTGCGGCCGAAGATCAGCACGAAGATCAGGCCGGCCACGACCGGCGAAACGGAGAACGGCAGGTCGATCAGGCTCACCAGCAGGCGCTTGCCAGGGAAACGGTGCTTGCTCACCAGCCAGGCGGCGGCCACGCCGAACACCAGGTTCAGCGGCACCACGATGGCGGTGACCACGAGGGTCAGGCGGATCGCCGCCAGCGCGTCCGCATCGCTGATCGCCTTCCAGAACACGCCCAGCCCGCCGCGCAGCGCCTCGGCGAACACCAGCACCAGCGGCAGCAGCAGGAAGCCGAGCAGGAACAGCAGGGCGCCGGCGATCAGCAGGGCGCGCACCCACGCCGGCTCGCTGGTGGCACGGGCGACGACATCGCGGGTGCGGCGCACCGGCATGGCGGACTCCTGCAGCGGAACGGGAAGGTCGGAGGCGATCTGGTTCATCCTGCCCTACTACCGGCCCTTGCGCTGCATCCAGCCCTGCAGCCCGTTCAGCAGCAACAGCACCACGAACGAGAGCAGCAGCATCGCCGCGGCGATTGCGGTCGCCCCGGCGTAATCGAATTCTTCCAGGCGGATGGTGATCAGCAACGGCGCGATCTCCGTCGCGTTGGGCAGGTTGCCCGCGATGAAGATCACCGAACCGTATTCGCCCACGCCGCGCGCGAACGCCAGCGCGAAGCCGGTCAGCACCGCCGGCCACAACGCCGGCAGCACCACGCCGAACACCGTCTGCCAGCGGCCGGCGCCGAGCGTGGCGGCAGCCTCTTCCAGTTCCTTCTCGGTTTCCGCCAGCACCGGCTGCACCACGCGCACCACGAACGGCAGGCCCACGAACACCAGCGCCACCGTGATGCCCAGCGTCGTATAGGCGACCTTGATGCCCAGCGGTTCCAGGAAGCGGCCGATCCAGCCATTGCCGCCGTACAGCGCGGTCAGCGCGATGCCCGCCACGGCGGTGGGCAACGCGAACGGCAGGTCGATCATGGCGTCGAACAGGCGCTTGCCGGGAAAGCGGTAGCGCACGAGCACCCAGGCCACCCAGGTGCCCATCAGCGCATTGAACGCCGCCGCCGCCAGCGCGGTGCCGAAACTGACGCGCAACGCGGAAAGCACGCGCGGCTCGGTCCAGGCCTGCCAGATGCCGGCCCAGCCGAGCCCGCTGGTCTTCACGAACACGCCTACCAAGGGGATCAGCACGATCAGCCCCAGCCAGACGAACGTGATCCCCAGGCTCAGTCCGAACCCGGGGATCACCCGGCGCCGCGGCGCGGGCCGCGGCGTGGAGACGGCAGGTACCGCCATCGGCTACTTGCTCGCCTGGATCTGGTCGAACAGGCCGCCGTCGGCGAAGTGCTCGGCCTGCGCCTTCTCCCAGCCGCCGAACGCGGTCTGGATCGTCACCAGTTCCACCTTCGGGAAGCGCGCGACGTCGGCCGGGTCGGCGAACTCGGGATGGCGCGGACGGTAGTAATGCTTGGCCGCGATCTTCTGGCCCTCCGGCGAGTACAGGTATTTCAGGTACGCCTCGGCGACCTCGCGGGTGCCGTGCTTGTCGACGTTCTTGTCCACCACCGCCACCGGCGGCTCGGCCAGGATCGACAGCTTCGGCACCACGATCTCGAACTTGTCCGGCCCCAGTTCCTCCTGCGCCAGGAAAGCCTCGTTCTCCCAGGCCAGCAGCACGTCGCCGATACCGCGCTGCACGAACGTGGTGGTCGCGCCGCGCGCGCCGGTGTCGAGCACCGGCACGTTGCGGAACAGCGCGCGCATGTAGTTCAACGTGCGCTCGCGGTCGCCCTTGAAGATGCGGTCGGCGTAGGCCCAGGCGGCGAGGTAGTTCCAGCGCGCGCCGCCGGAGGTCTTCGGGTTCGGCGTCACCACCGACACGCCCGAGCGCAGCAGGTCCGGCCAGTCCTTGATGTTCTTCGGATTGCCCTTGCGCACCAGGAACACGATGGTCGAGGTGTACGGGGCGCTGTTGTCGGGCAGGCGCTTTTCCCAGCCGGGCTGGATCAGCTTGCCCTTCTGCTCGACCGCATCCACGTCGTAGGCCAGCGCCAGCGTCACCACGTCGGCCTCGATGCCGTCGATCACCGCGCGTGCCTGCTTGCCCGAGCCGCCGTGCGAGGTTTCCACGGTGACGTTGTCGCCCTTGGTCTCCTTCCAGTGCTTCGCGAAGGCGGCGTTGTAATCCTTGTAGAGCTCGCGCGTCGGGTCGTAGGACACGTTGAGCAACTGCACGTCGCGTGCGGTGGCCGGGCCGACCAGCGCCACGGTGAGCAGCGCCGCGAGCAGTGGGGTGGCCCAGCGGGCCGTGGTCGTCTTGATTGTCTTCACCGGATTGTTCTCCATGGTCAGAAGGCCACCTGGAGGCGGGAGATCACCGCCTTCTCGTCTTCGCGGTCGCCGCCGTTGAGCGCGCCACCGTCGAAACGCGTCTGCGAATAATTGAATACCAGCTTGAGATTGCTGGTGAGGTACCAGTTGACGCCGAACGTCCACGCCTCGACGCGGCGCGCCGCCACATCGGCACTGGCGAACAGCGGGAACGCGGCGTCGTCCACTTCCAGTACACCATACCGGCCCACCACTTCCCATGCACCCCATCCACCGTTCTTGCCGAACGGGTTGGAAGGCTTCGTCACGCCACGATAACTTGCGTCCTCGCCCGTCAGCACATAGCTCGCGGTTGCCTGCCACGCCTTGTTTTCCAGGTCCGCCCGGTTGGCACCGAGTGCGACCTCTTGTCGCGACACGATGTACTCGCCGAGCAGGCCGAAGGCGTTGTGGTAGTAGTAGCCCTGCGGCGACCAGCGCAAGTTGCGTCCGTCGGCGGCCGCCGTGCTGCGGTAGTTGAAGAACTGCACCTGGCCCGGCGTGCGGTAGCGCGGCAGGAAGTTGTTGCCCACGCCCTGCTTGTCGCCGACGCTGGCGCCGATACCGAAGCCCAGGCCGGACCACGCACTGGCGTCGTTCTTGAACGGCTCGAAGAACACGCGGCCGGCATATTCGAACTCGTTGTCCGGATTGCTGGTGACCGCGTCGCGGCCGTCGACGGTGCCGTTGTAGATGCCCGCCGCGTAGCTGAAGGTGCCGCCGGCCACTTCGCCCTGTAGCTGCACGCCGATGTCGCGGTTCGGCGCCAGTTCGCTGGGCAGCGCGCGCTCGGTGTCGGCCAGCGCGGCGGAGGATTGCAGGCGTTCCAGGCCCACTGGCGAGGTGAACTTGCCCACGCGCAGCGTGTAGGCCGGATCGAAACGCACGTCGAAATAGGCATCGACGATGCTGGCGCTGTCGCCGGCGAACTCCGGCGTGAAGCGGAAGGCGAGCAGCTTGCCCAGCGAGCCTTCGATGATCGGCCGCGCGGTACGGATGAGGAAGGTGTCGTTCTGCGGCACGGCGTCGTCGCCGATGTAGAAGCGGCCATCGCCTTGCAGCAGGCCGCGCAGGCGGATCTCGTAGGCGCCGTCGGCGGACTTGAGCGAGGCGCCCTTGTCGTTGACCGCCACCACCGGGGTCTCCTTGGCCTTGGCCACGCGCTCCTCGTCCTGGATCTCCAGCTTGCGTTCGATCACCCGCAGCCGCTGGTCCAGGTCGGCCAGCCCTTCGCCGGCCGGCGCCTCGGCGGGCGCCGCGCCCAGGCGCCGCTCCAGCGCTTCCAGGCGGCGTTGCAGTTCTTCCACCGTGGGCTGCTGGGCCGCCTGCGCCCAGCCGGGCACGGCCGCCAACGCACAGGCCAGCGCCAGCCCCGTCCTGCGCCCCCAACGCTTCGCACCTGCGCCTGCCTGTGTTGCGTGCATTCCCCGTCTCTCCGGTAGGCGGGCGAAGCCCCCTTCGCCCATGGAGCGACGATGCTGCAACCGCACATGGAGGCGGGGAAATGACCAAACACGCGGCGCTTATAGCCATTGCGAATGAGGCGCCGGGCCGGCCAGGGCGGGCAGGGTAAAATCGGCGCTTTCCGCCTTGCCAAAGCCCCCGCCATGACCGACGCCTCCCTGACCCAGCACTACGCCGAGGAACTCGATTCCATCCGCGCGCAGGGCCTGTTCAAGTCCGAACGCATCATCACCAGCCCGCAATCGGCGCAGATCACCCTGGCCGACGGCCGCACGGTGCTGAACTTCTGCGCCAACAATTACCTCGGACTGGCCGACCACCCGGAAGTGATTCAGGCCGCCAAGGATGCGTTGGACACGCATGGCTTCGGCATGGCGTCGGTGCGCTTCATCTGCGGCACGCAGGACCTGCACAAGCAGCTGGAAAAGACCATCGCCGATTTCTTCGGCACCGAGGACACCATCCTCTACGCGGCCTGTTTCGACGCCAACGGCGGCCTGTTCGAGCCGCTGCTGGGCGAGCACGACGCGATCATCTCCGACGCGCTCAACCATGCCTCGATCATCGACGGCGTGCGCCTGTGCAAGGCCAAGCGCTTCCGCTACGCCAACTGCGACATGGCCGACCTGGAAGCGCAACTGCAGGCCGCCGATGCGGCCGGCTGCAAGACCAAGCTGATCACCACCGACGGCGTGTTCTCGATGGATGGCTTCATCGCGCCGCTGGACGAGATCACCGCGCTGGCGAAGAAGTACAACGCGCTGGTCCACATCGACGAATGCCACGCGACCGGCTTCCTCGGCGCGACCGGGCGCGGCTCGGCCGAGGTCAAGGGCGTGCTGGACAAGATCGACATCTTCACCGGCACGCTGGGCAAGGCCATGGGCGGCGCGCTGGGCGGCTTCACCACCGCGAAGAAGGAAGTGATCGAGCTGCTGCGCCAGCGCTCGCGTCCCTACCTGTTCTCCAACTCGCTGCCGCCGCACGTGGTGGCGGCCGGCATCAAGGCGTTCGAGATGCTGGAAGCGGCCGGCGACCTGCGCGAGCAACTGGTGGAGAACACCGCCTACTTCCGCGAGAAGATGGTGGCCGCCGGTTTCGACGTGAAGCCCGGCGTGCATCCGATCAGCGCGGTGATGCTGTACGACGCACCGCTGGCGCAGCGCTTCGCGCAGCGCCTGCTGGAGGAAGGCATCTACGCGATCGGCTTCTTCTTCCCCGTGGTGCCCAAGGGCCAGGCGCGCATCCGCACGCAGATCAGCGCCGCGCATAGCCGCGCGCAGCTGGACCAGGCGATCGACGCGTTCACCCGCATCGGCCGCGAACTGGGTGTGTTGAAGGACTGATCGAACCGGCGGGGCTCAGCCCTCGCCGCTGCCCTGCCTGGCCGGCGCGCGCGCCTGGGAGACTTCCTTGGCCGCCGGCTTGGGAGGCGCTTTTGCCTTCGGCTTGGCCTGGGCGACGGCCGCCGGGCGCGGCGGTGTGGCTGTCTTCGCCACGGGCGGCCTGGGCTGCGTGGCCTGCTTCGCCGGCGCGGTGGCGCGCGCGGCCGCCTGGCCGGACGAGGGCTTCGCCCGCGCCACGGCACGGGCCGGCGCGGCCTTCGCCGGCGCGCCCTTGGCCACGCGGATGCCGCGCGCCTTCATCCACGCATCGAACTCGTCGGCGCTCATGCGCCGGCCGTTCTGGGTCATGTTGAACCGGTAGGCGCCGGTGGCATCGCGCTCGCCGGCAGGCGGCACGGGCGTGGCGGCGGCCTGCGGCGCCGGGCGATGCGTGGCGCAGGCGGTCAACAGCAACAGGCCCGCGAAGGCGAGCGGTCGGACGGCGCACGGCCGCATAGCGATTCCCCACATGGTCGTCTCTCCCCAGAGATGACCGCAGTGTAGGCCGGCCCCGGCCGCCGCGGCGGCCACGATGCCGATCTGCCCGGATGGCGCACGCGGCAAGCGTGACGGCGCGCGCAGGTCGCGCCGGGTTGCACGCCACTCACTCGACCAGCGCGCGCCACTCCGGCTCGCTCAGCGCGCGCCAGGCGCCCTTGGCGAGGTCGCCCAGGGCCAGCGTGCCGATGCCTACGCGCACCAGCCGCAGCACGCCGATGTCCTGGGCGGCGAGCAGGCGGCGGATCTGCCGGTTGCGGCCTTCGTCGAGCACCACTTCCAGCCAGGCGTTGCGTTCGCCCTGGCGCAGCACCTCGATGCGGCGGGCGCGCAGCACCTCGCCGCCCTCCTCCACTCCGTCGCGCATGGCCTGCAGTTGCGCGGGCGTGGGGAGTTGGTCGACCTGCACGTGGTAGGTCTTGTCCGGGCCGCGCGCGGGGTCGGTGATCGCCGCCGCCCATTGCGGATCGTTGCTGAAAAGCAGCAGGCCTTCGCTGGCCTTGTCCAGCCGCCCGACCGGCGCCAGCCAGGGCAGGCCGGCGCCATCGAAGCAGCGGTAGACGGTGTCGCGCCCTTGCTCGTCGCGCGCGGTGGTCACCAGCCCGCGCGGCTTGTTGAGCATCAGGTAGTGCCGCGCGGGGCCCTGCAGGGGTTGGCCATCGACGTGGAGGCGCGCGGCCAGGTCAGGCGATTGCGGCAGCGGAAACTCGGGGTCGCGGACGATGCGGCCATCGACCCGCACGCGGCCCTCGGCGATCCAGCGCGCCGCTTCGCTGCGCGAGCACACGCCCAGCTTGGACAACGTGCGCGCCAGGCCGTGGCGCGGGGCCGCGACGTCGCCGCGGCCGGGAGGGCGAGGCCGGGAAGCCGGCGGCGGGCGCCGGTTCGCGGCCATGCGGTGAGCGGCCTTACTTCGACTCGGCCGGCTTGGTGTCCGCGGCCGGTGCGGCGGCGGCGGGGGCAGCCGGGCGCGCCTTGACCACGCGCACGCCGCGCGCCTTCATCCAGGCGTCGAATTCCTCGGCGGTCATGCGCTTGCCGTCCTGGCTCATGTTGAAGCGCCACGGGGTGTTGTCGAACGCGGTCTGCGGCTTGTAGGCGGCCGGGTCGTTCGGATTGGCGGGGCTGCCGGCCGGCAGGGCCTTGCTGATGTCCTGGCAGCCTTCCACGCGCAGGCGCAGCAGCACGCGGTCCACCGACTGGTCGGCGCTGAAGGGCTGCGCGAGCACGCCGGACGGCATGCCGAGCTGGCCATTGCGAGTAAACAGTTCCGAGGCGGCCGGCGCTATCACCGTGGCCGGCAGCGGCAGCGGTGCGGCGGCCGGCGAGGGCCCGCAGTTGGTCGCGGCATGGGCGGCGGGAACGAGGGCGAGACCGATCAGTCCGGCCAAGGCAGCGATACGCAGCATCGGAATTCCGTGGGGTGGGTGACGCGGCGAGTGTAGGCAGCGCGGACGGGGCTTTCAACCGCTGCGAGCGTGCGCGGGTGCGCGATTCGCCATTCACGCGGCAAATTTTTTTCGCGACGCCGCCGCGGGCATCGGCGCAAAAACAAAGCCCGGCTTTCGCCGGGCTTTGCGTGAGACGTGAAGCGTCCGGATTAGTTCTGGACGTTCAGCTCGGTACGACGGTTCTTCTCGCTCTTACAGGCCGGGAAGGTATCCGGGGTCGACTCCAGCGGACGGCTCTCGCCGTAACCGATCGGACCCTGCAGGCGACCGGCGTCAACGCCGTTCTGGGTCAGATAGTTGTACACCGCGGTCGCACGACGCTCCGACAGCTTCTGGTTGTAGTCCGGCTTGCCGCACAGGTCGGTGTGGCCGGCCACTTCCACGCGCAGATCCGGGTAACGCTTCAGAATCTCGGTAGCCTCGCTCAGGATCGCCACGGCGTCCGGACGCAGGTTCGACTTGTCGAAGTCGAAGTTCACGCCCTTCAGGTCGATGGAGACCGGAACCGGGCAACCATCCGGACCGATGGTCTGGCCGGGCTGCGAGTTCGGGCACTTGTCGTCACAGTTGTTGACGCCGTCGCCGTCGTCGTCCAGGTCGGCGCAGCTCGGCGCGACCGGGGCCGGCGGCACGGCAGCGGCCGGCGGCGGGCCCAGCGGGATCACGACGCCGACCGAAGCCAGCACGTCACCGAACCAGCTCTCGTCCGGAGCGGCGATCGACTGGTCGTCGAAGTCGCCACGGTAGGCCACTTCGGCACGCACGGCGACGCGCTTGTCGAAGGTGGTCTGCAGGCCGACGCCGACCTTGGCGGCGAACTCGCCGTCCTTGCGCTGGCCGGGGGAGTTCGGGTTCGGGAACGCGTCGTACTCTTCCTCGGTCTTCTGGTAGCCCACGCCGAACAGCAGGTACGGGTTCCAGCCACGGCCTTCCTGGATGAAGTGGCGGCGCAGGTCGAACGAGATGCCGTACTGGCTCCAGTTCAGATCCTGGTTGGCGTCGAAGTTCGGGTTCTGATAGTTCAGTTCACCGTCGATCGACCAGTTCGGGCTGACGAACTTGCCCAGGCCCAGAGTGACGAACGGAGCATCATTGGTGGTGCGGTCGCTGTCCTGGAAGTTGAAGCCTGCCGAACCTGTCAGGTACCAGCGATCATCAAACTCCTGCGCGGAGGCAGCCTGGGCAACGGCCAGACCGCCCAGCAACGCGGCAGTGAGGATTTTCTTGTTCATGAATACAGCTCCTTGTTTCGGGGGTATAAAACCGATAGAGGCATGGTTCAGTTCAGATGTCTCGTCACATCCAGACGGCCGTTCCGCACGCCATCGCGGCGCAGATTAAGCTCGCTTAAGTGAAGACCGCGTTAACGGTCATATAACAAGTGGGCCTTCCCCGAAGGGCGGAAAACCCACTGGATCCTACGTATACAGCTTCATGAAAGGCTGCGCCAGATTATCCGCGCGGGCAGTGTGAAAAATCATCTCGACGATTTTTCCACCTGCCGGGCCGGCGTGACCGCAGCACCGCCGAGCGGTTAGGTTTGGGGTTCCGGCGGGCGCGTGCGCCCGCTTCGTCCAGGCCCTGGAGGTGCCATGAAAGCCGTTGCCCTGACCCGGTATCTGCCCATCGACGACCCGCACTCGCTGGAAGACGTCACCCTCCCCGCCCCGCCGCCGCCGACCGGCCACGACCTGCTCGTGCGCGTGCTGGCGGTGTCGGTCAATCCCGTCGACACCAAGGTGCGCGCGCCCAAGCCGCAGGTGGAAACACAGCCGAAGGTGCTTGGCTACGACGCGGCCGGCGTGGTGGAGGCCGTCGGCCCGGACGTGACCGCTTTCGCCCCCGGCGATGCGGTGTATTACGCCGGCGACATCACGCGCCCCGGCGCCAATGCGCAGTTCCACTGCGTGGACGAGCGCATCGTCGGGCGCAAGCCCGATACGCTGGATTTCGCGCAGTCCGTCGCGCTGCCGCTGACCACGCTCACCGCGTGGGAGCTGTTGTTCGAGCGGATGCCTTACCGTTTCGACGATGCGCACAACCGCGGCCGGCGGCTGCTGGTGATCGCCGGTGCCGGCGGCGTGGGCTCGATCGCGATCCAGTTGGCGCGGCATGCCGGCTTCGAGGTGATCGCCACGGCCTCGCGCGAACAGACGGTGGATTGGTGCCGCGAGATGGGCGCGCACCACGTCATCGACCATCGCCGGGAACTGGCGCCGCAGCTGCGCGCGCTCGGCATCGAGCAGGTGGATGCGGCGATCAACCTCGCCGACACCGACCGCTATTGGGATGCGCTGGGCGAGCTGGTCGCGCCGCAGGGGCACGTGGGCCTGATCGTCGAACCGAGTGGTGCGCTGCGCATCGGCGACCCGTACAAGGCCAAGTGCATCGGCATCCATTGGGAAATGATGTTTGCCCGCGCGCGCTTCCGCACCGCCGACATGATTGAGCAGCACCGCATCCTCGGCCGCGTCGGCAGCCTGGTCGATGCCGGCGAGCTGCGCACCACGCTCACCGAGGTGCTGGGCCCGATCAACGCGGCCAACCTGCGCGAGGCGCACCGGCGGCTGGAGTCCGGCCGCACGATCGGCAAATTGGCGCTGGCGGGCTGGTAGCCACCCTGCCCGGCCGCCGAGGCGGCCGGGCTTTGCGAACGCGTGCCGATCCCCGACAATGGGGGCATCCGTACGCCAGCGTATCCATATGCCCGCCGACACGCCCGTTTCCGCCCCCGCCTACCCGCACCTGTTCTCGCCGCTGGACCTGGGCTTCACCCGCCTGCGCAACCGCGTGCTGATGGGCTCGATGCATACCGGCCTGGAAGACCGCGCCCGCGACTTCCCGCGCCTGGCCGCCTATTTCGCCGAACGCGCCGCTGGCGGCGTGGGGCTGATCGTCACCGGAGGCTTCGCGCCGAACGTGGTCGGCTGGCTCAAGCCGTTCGGCGGCAAGTTGTCCTGGCCCTGGGAAGGCCGCCCGCATCGCCAGCTCACCCGCGCGGTGCACGCGCACGACGCGAAGATCTGCCTGCAGCTGCTGCATGCCGGCCGCTACGCCTACCACCCGCTGCAGGTCGCGCCCTCGAAGCTGAAAGCGCCGATCAATCCGTTCACGCCGCGCGCGTTGTCGGCGCGCGGGGTGGAGCGGCAGATCAACGCCTACGCCCGTGCCGCGCGGATGGCGCGCGAGGCCGGCTATGACGGCGTGGAGGTGATGGGCTCGGAGGGCTACCTCATCAACGAGTTCACCGCGCCGCGCACCAATCGTCGCGAAGACGCCTGGGGCGGCGACGCGGCACGGCGCATGCGCTTCGCGGTGGAGATCGTGCGGCGCATCCGCGAGGCGTGCGGGCCGGACTTCATCATCATCTACCGCCTGTCGCTGGTGGACCTCGTCGAGGAAGGCAACCAATGGGAGGAGATCGTCGCCCAGGCCAAGGCCGTGGAAGCGGCCGGCGCGACGATCATCAATTCCGGCATCGGCTGGCACGAAGCGCGCGTGCCGACCATCGCCACCTCGGTGCCGCGCGCGGCCTTCGCCGGGGTCACCGCCAAGCTCAAGCCCGAGGTGGGCGTGCCGGTGGTGGCGACCAACCGCATCAACATGCCCGACGTGGCCGAGCGCATCCTGGCCAGCGGCGGCGCGGACATGGTGTCGCTGGCACGCCCGCTGCTCGCCGACCCGGAGTGGGCGAACAAGGCGCGCAGCGGCCGCGCGCAGGCGATCAATACCTGCATTGCGTGCAACCAGGCGTGCCTGGACCACGTGTTCGAGAACAAGCTGGCCAGTTGCCTGGTCAATCCGCGCGCCGCGCACGAGACCGAACTGAACTACCTGCCGGTGGCGCAAGCGCGCCGCATCGCGGTGGTCGGCGCGGGCCCGGCCGGTCTGGCCTGCGCCACGGTGGCCGCGCGCCGCGGGCACCGGGTGACGCTGTTCGACGCCGCGCCTGAGATCGGTGGCCAGTTCAACGTGGCCAAGCGCATCCCGGGCAAAGAGGAATTCCACGAGACGCTGCGCTACTTCGGCCATGAGCTGCAGGCCACCGGCGTGGAGCAGCGGCTCGGCGCGGCGGTGGACGCCGCCGAGCTGTCGGGCTACGACGAGGTCGTGCTCGCCACCGGCATCACGCCGCGCGGGGTGGATTTCCCCGGCGCCGACCACCCCAAGGTCGTCACCTACCTCGACGTGCTGCTCGGGCGCGTGGCGGTGGGCGAGAAGGTGGCCATCATCGGCGCGGGCGGCATCGGCTTCGATGTCGGCGAGTTCCTGGTCCATGACGGCCCATCGCCTTCGCTGGAGGCCGGCCGCTGGATGGCCGAATGGGGCGTGGACCCCACCTTCGAGGCCCGCGGCGCGCTGCTGCCGCCGCGGCCCGAGGCCCCGGCCCGCGAGGTGTGGCTGTTGCAGCGCAGCCCGGGGCGTCCCGGCGCGCGCCTGGGCAAGACCACCGGCTGGATCCACCGGGCCACGCTGAAAGCCAAGCGCGTGAAGATGCTCGGCGGCGTCGAGTACCTGGGCGTGGACGATGAAGGCCTGCACATCCGCATCGATGGCCAGGAACAGACCCTGCCGGTCGATCACGTGGTGATCTGCGCTGGCCAGGAGCCGCGCCGCGACCTGCTGGCGCCGCTGCAGGCCGCGGGTGCTTCGGTGCACGTGATCGGCGGCGCCGACGTGGCCGCCGAACTGGACGCCAAGCGCGCCATCGACCAGGGCAGCCGGCTCGCCGCGGCCCTCTGATCGCCCCACGCGCGGCGGCCGCGAGGGCTGCCGCGCCTTGCGAACGGGCGCCGCGGTGCCCGTTTCGGGCAGTCCACGGGCCCCGCCCGGACCCCGGATGTCAAGCTGACGCATTCACGCGGCGTTGCGTGATGGCCGTCTACCTTGCGCGCACTTTCGGGCCGCCCCCAGTTCGGCGGCCCCCCCGGCCTCCTCACATTCCGGCCGGAACTCGGGCGGCCCGTCTGGCCGCCTCCCCATGACGCCAAGTCGTGACCCGCCTGCCTCCGCCTCTGCGTTGGAGGAGAAGCCGGTGCCGACCCATACGGAGCAAGGAGTCTCATGAAACTGGCCTGGATTCTCTGGCTGTCGCAGCTACTGCCGCAGCCGGCCGCCGATTCGCTGTGCCTGAGCACCACCGTGTACCTGGAAGCCCGCGACCAGACCCTTCGCGGCCAGCAGGCCGTCGCCGAGGTCGCCCTGCGCCGTCTCGACAGCGGCCTGTGGGGCGATTCGATGTGCGAGGTGGTCACCGCGCGCAAGCAGTTCGCCCCGACGCTGGTCGCCCCCGGTACCGAGCTGAAGAACAACGAGGCCTGGAACAAGGCCGTCGATGTGGCCTTCGCCGCCGAGCAGAACTGGGCGCTGCCGATCGGCCAGCGCAAGGAAATCGTGCCGGGCGCCAGCCATTTCGCCGCCAGCGCGATCGCCAGCCCGAGCTGGCGCAACGCCTACCAGGTGGCGACGATCGGCGACCACACCTTCTATAGAGTGCAGAAGCTGCGCCCGCGCGCGTCCTGACGCGCGGCCAGCCCACCGGCCGGTCGCCACGCAACGTGTGCCGGCCCGGCGCTGCCATCACGCGGCGCCATGCGGATAATGCGCGGTCCATCCACCGCGGAGTTCCCATGAAGCTTTACACCAAGCCCGGCGCCTGCTCGCTGGCCGACCACATCGTGCTGCGCTGGTCGGGCCTGCCGTTCGAGCTGGAAGTGATGGACGCCGAGCGCATGAAGTCGCCGGCCTACCTCAAGCTCAACCCCGCCGGCGCCGTGCCGGTGCTGACCGTGGATGACTGGGTGCTCACCCAGAACGCCGCCATCCTGGGCTACATCGCCGATACCGCGCCGCTCTCGGGCCTGGGCGGCGACGGCACCGCCCGCGGCCGCGCGGAGATCGCCCGCTGGATCGCCTTCATCAATGCCGACCTGCACCCGGCGTTCAAGCCGATCTTCGGGGCCACCGCCTACCTGGGCGAGGAGAAGTACATCGACCTCAGCAAGCAGGACGCGCTGAAGAAGCTGCGCGGCCTGTTCGAGCGCGTGGACGCGCGCCTGCGCGAGCACGCCTGGCTGGCCGGCGAGCGCTCCGGCGCGGACGCCTACCTGTTCGTCACCCTGCGCTGGGCGCGCAAGGTGGGGGTGGACCTGTCCGGCCTGGACGCACTGGACGCGTTCTTCGCGCGCATGAGCCAGGACGCGGACGTGCAGGCCGCGCTCAAGGCCGAAGGCCTGGCCTGATCCGCGAACCGGCCCGTGTCGCGCTCAGGACGACACGGGCTGACGGGTTTCCTCCAGCCATTGTTCGGTAAATGCGTCGCCCCGGGCCTTGCGCAGGGCGGCCACCAGGTCCGGCAGCACCGCCTGCAACGAAGCCACGTCCGTACAGCGCTCGACCTTGAGCTGCAGGAAGTAGCCCTTCAGACCCAGGTAGCGCCCCACGGCGCCGCTCATCCGGTCGTAGAGCCAGCGGTATTCCCCGGCGGCGTCGCGTGGCGGCGGTGCGGCGGCAGGCGGCGCTGTATCGGCCGGCCCGGTCGCCGGCGGCATGGCGGCGGCCACCGATGCCGCCGCAGGCGCGGGCGCCGCGCTGCGGGCCACCGGCTTGCCGGTCGCCAGGTTCCAGGTATCGGCGATCAGGCCCAGGTCGAGCAGCTGCTCGAGCGCATCCGGTGGTGCCTTCAGTCCGTCGATCAGTGAACGCAGTTCGGTGTCGCTGCGCTGCCCATCGACCATCAGCAGGATCGAACGCAGCGCGGTCGGTAAACGACGGGTGCGCGCCTCGATCTCCTGGCGGCCGGCCTCGGTCTTTGCAAAACCCATGTTGTCCCCCTGTGGACGCGCCTTCCCACGCGCCGGGGCCAAGCGTAGCAGCATCCGGGGCGGTGGCGTGGCCCCCGCCCCAGGCGCGGCCGGGGCCGCTAGCGGCCGAGCACCCGGCGGATTTCGTCCAGGGCGCCCGGGTCGTCCAGGGTGGAAAGATCGCCCGGGTCGCGCTGCTCGGCCAGCGCCTGCAACGAGCGGCGCAGCAGCTTGCCCGAGCGGGTCTTGGGCAGGGCGTTGACGATGTAGACATGCGCCGGCCGCGCCACCGCGCCGAGCTGGTCGGCCACGCACTGCTGGAGTTCGCGCGCCGCGCCGGCGGCATCCTGCGGGGCCACCTTCATCGTGGCGAAGACCACCGGCACCTGGCCCTTGAGTTCGTCGTGCATGCCAATCACCGCCGCCTCCGCCACGCACGGGTGGCCGGCGATCACCTCCTCGATCTCGCGCGTCCCCAGCCGGTGCCCGGCCACGTTGATCACGTCGTCCGTGCGGCCGAGGATGAAGGTGTAGCCTTCCTCGTCGCGGATCGCCCAATCCAGCGAGCTGTACAGCAGCTCCTTGAAATGGCTGAAGTAGCTCTGCAGGAAGCGGGCATCGTCGTTCCACACCGTGCTCATGCAGCCCGGCGGCAGCGGCGGCTGGATCACCAGCACGCCCTTCTGCCCCGGAGCCACCTCCGCCCCGCTCTGCTCGTCGATGACCTTCATGCGGTAGCCCAGGTTCGGGAAGCCGGGCGAGCCGAACTTCACCGGCTTCATGTCCACGCCGGGCAACAGCGTGAGCGCGGGCCAGCCGGTCTCGGTCTGCCAGTAGTTGTCGATCACCGGCTTGCCGAGGGCGCCGTTGATCCAGGTCGCGGTGGGTTCGTCCAGCGGCTCGCCGGCCAGGAACAGGTACTTGAGCTGCGACAGATCATGCCGGCGAATGAAATCCACGTCGTGCTTCTTCAGCACGCGGATCGCCGTGGGCGAGGAGAACATCGTGCGCACGCCGTACTGCTCGCACAGCGCCCACCAGATGCCGGGATCGGGGTTCGTCGGCAGGCCCTCGTAGAGCAGCGACGTGCAGCCGCCGATCAGCGGGCCGTAGACGTTGTACGAATGCCCCACCGCCCAGCCCACGTCGGAGGTGGAGAACATCACCTGCCCCGGCGCGCAGTCGAACACCGTGCGCATGGACTGCGCCATCGCCACCGCGTAGCCGCCCACGTCGCGCTGCACGCCCTTCGGCTTGCCGGTGGTGCCGGAGGTGTAGAGCAGATAGCTCGGCTCGTTCGATTCGAGCCACTCGATGGGCACCTCCGCCTCGCCCACCGCCGCGCGCAGCTTTGCGTAATCGACATCGCGCCCCGCCACGCGCGGCTGCGCGGCATCCAGGCCCCGCGAGACGATGAGCACCTTCGGAGGCGCATGCCGGGCTTCGGCGCAGGCCGCGTCCACCATCGGCTTGTACGGAATGACCTTGCCGCCGCGGCTGCCCGCGTCGGCGGCGATCAGGAGCTTGGGCTGCGCGTCGTCGATGCGTAGCGCGAGGTTGTGCGCGGCGAAGCCGCCGAACACCACCGAATGGATCGCGCCGATGCGTGCGCAAGCGAGCATGGCGAAGACCGCCTCGGCCATGTTGGGCATGTAGATCACCACGCGGTCGCCGCGGCCGACGTCCAGCGCCTTCAGCACCGCGGCGAACGCATTCACCTCCCGATACAGCTCGGCGTAGGTGATCTCGCGCGTCACGCCGGTTTCGGTGGAGACGGCCACGAGGGCGAGTTGGTCGGCGCGCTGCGCAAGGTGGCGATCGACCGCGTTGTAGCAGAGGTTGGTTTCGCCGCCTACGAACCAGCGCCGGAACGGCGGGTTGTCGTACTGCAGGATCTGCTGCGGCGGCTTGTGCCAGTAGATGGCCTGGGCGGCCTCGGCCCAGAATTCCTCGGGCTGTTCGATCGAACGGCGGTAGATGTCTTCGTAGCGCACGGCCCCTCCCAGAACCCTTGGCTGCTGGCCGCAGCATAGGCCCGGGGAACGATGCGATCCCTCCGACCTTGGTCGCATGGATCGACTCGCGCAACATGTCCGCGGCGGGGGCGCGAAGGCCGGGAACCGCAGGCAAAAAAGAACGCCGGCGCAAGGCCGGCGTTCCGTATACCACCGCGGGCGCTGCTTACTTCAGCAGGTGCGCCACGCCGCCGCGCTCTTCTTCCAGCTCGGCCAGGGTCTTGTCGATGTACTTCTGGCTGAAGTCGTCGATTTCCAGGCCCTTCACCAGCGTGTACTTGCCGTTCTCGGTGGTCACCGGGAAGCCGAAGATCACGCCTTCCGGGATGCCGTAGCTGCCATCGGACGGCACGCCCATCGTCACCCACTTGCCATTGCTGCCCAGCACCCAGTCACGCACATGGTCGATGGCGGCATTGGCGGCCGAGGCAGCCGAGGACAGGCCGCGCGCTTCGATGATCGCCGCGCCGCGCTTGCCCACGGTCGGGATGAAGGTGCCGGCGTTCCATTCCTGGTCGTTGATCGCCTCGGCGATGGACGCGCCGTCGGCAGTGGCGAAGCGGTAATCCGGGTACATGGTCGGGCTGTGGTTGCCCCACACGATCAGCTTCTCGATGCCGCCCACCGGCTTGCCCAGCTTGGCCGACAGCTGGCTCAACGCGCGGTTGTGGTCCAGGCGCAGCATGGCGGTGAAGTTCTCCGGCTTCAGGTCCGGCGCCGACTTCATCGCGATGTAGGCGTTGGTGTTGGCCGGGTTGCCGACGACCAGCACCTTCACGTCGCGGCTGGCGACCTTGTTCAGCGCCGCGCCCTGCGCGGTGAAGATCTTGGCGTTCTCCAGCAGCAGGTCCTTGCGCTCCATGCCCGGGCCGCGCGGACGCGCGCCGACCAGCAGGGCGATGTCGGCGTCCTTGAACGCCACTTCCGCGTCATCGGTGCCGACCATGCCGGCCAGCAGCGGGAAGGCGCAGTCTTCCAGCTCCATCATCACGCCCTTGAGCGCGGCCTGGGCCTTGTCCACCGGCAGCTCGAGCAGCTGCAGGATGACCGGCTGGTCCTTGCCCAGCATTTCACCGGAAGCGATGCGGAACAGCAGGGCGTAGCCGATCTGGCCGGCGGCACCGGTCACGGCAACACGTACGGGGGTCTTCATGGGTGTTTCCTCTGCTTGTAAAGCGAATCAGTGGGGTAAGAAACGAAGCGGCCCGGAATGACCGGGCCGGAAGCAACGCGCAAACGTCAGGCGGCGAGGATCTTGTTCCACTCCGCGACGCGGTCGGCCTTGGCGGCCAGCACGGCATCCACGTCGCCTTCCAGGGTGACCTTGTTGATCACATCGCCCTGGGCGACGGAATCGACCACGTCCAGGCCTTCGATCACCTTGCCGAACACGGTGTGCTTGCCGTCCAGCCACGGGGTGGCCACGTGGGTGATGAAGAACTGGCTGCCGTTGGTGTTCGGGCCGGCATTGGCCATGGACAGCACGCCGCGATCGTGGCGCACGCCGTTGTTGGTCTCATCCTCGAAGCGGTAGCCCGGGCCGCCGCGGCCGGAGCCTTCCGGGCAGCCGCCCTGAATCATGAAATCGGCGATCACGCGGTGGAAGTTCAGCCCGTCATAGAACCCGCGCTTGGCCAGGTTGACGAAGTTGGCGACGGTGAGCGGCGCCTTGTCGGGATACAGCTCGATCTTGATCGGGCCGCGGGAGGTCTGGAAGGTGGCGATGACGGACATGGAAATCCTTTGGTAATGGGCGATCGTCAGCTCAATAGGATACACCCGCGCCCGGTTTTGACGGCTGCCGCACCCACCCTTCCGCCTAAAGGATGAGTACGCATGGCAGCCCAGGGAAAGGCCGCTTTTTCCGTCGTCCATCGGTGCCGTGGGCGGCCGGGGGATCGGCCCCCTGCCGGCCAGGAGTTCGCCGTCGCGCCCCAGGGGGCGTCCCGGCATGTGCCGGCCGGACCTCGGCCCCGTAACCCCTCGCGGAAGTCCCCTGAGCGGCGCTTTTAATCGTTAAAGCCCGGCCACCGGCCAACCTGAACAGCCCAGGCGCCTGCTTGTCATCGCCCGGCGCGGCGCAACGGGTATAATGGTCGGCTTACCTCCCACGTCTTGGCGCCACCCGGGCCCTCTTCCGCATGTCCATCGAAAACCTCCGCAATATCGCCATCGTCGCCCACGTCGACCATGGCAAGACCACGCTGGTCGACCAGCTCCTCAAGCAGTCCGGCACGCTGTCCGAACGCACGGTGCTGGCCGAGCGCGTGATGGACAGCAATGACCAGGAAAAGGAGCGTGGCATCACCATCCTGGCCAAGAACACCGCCATCACCTGGCAGGGCAACCGCATCAACATCGTAGACACCCCCGGCCACGCCGACTTCGGCGGCGAGGTCGAGCGCGTGCTGTCGATGGTGGACACCGTGCTGATCCTGGTCGACGCCATGGACGGCCCGATGCCGCAGACCCGCTTCGTGACCCAGAAAGCCTTCGCCATGGGCTTCAAGCCCATCGTGGTCATCAACAAGATCGACCGCCCCGGCGCGCGCCCGGAGTGGGTGGTGGAGCAGGTGTGGGATCTGTTCGACCGCCTCGGCGCCACCCCGGAGCAGATGGATTTCCCGATCGTCTACGCCTCGGCCCTGAATGGCTACGCCTCGCTGGACGAGAACGTGCGCGACGGCGACATGACCCCGCTCTACGAAGCGATCATGCAGCACGCGCCGAAGCCGGAAGTCGACCCGGAAGGCCCGTTCCAGATGCGCATCAGCCAGCTGGACTACAACAACTTCGTCGGCGTCATCGGCATCGGCCGCATCCAGCGCGGCACCCTGAAGAAGAACATGCCGGTGGCCATCATCGACCGCGAAGGCAAGAAGCGTCAGGGCAAGGTGCTGCAGGTGCTCGGCTTCCTGGGCCTGGAGCGCATCGAGCAGGACAGCGCCGAGGCCGGTGACATCGTGGCCATCTCCGGCATCCAGGAGCTGACCATCTCCGACACCGTCACCGCCCTGGAAGCGCCCGAGGCGCTGCCGGCCCTGACCGTGGACGAGCCGACCATCTCGATGACCTTCCAGGTCAACAACTCGCCGTTCGCCGGCAACAAGGACCTGTCGGGCGGCAAGTTCCTCACCAGCCGCCAGCTGAAGGACCGCCTGGAGCGCGAGACCGTGCACAACGTCGCGCTGAAGGTCGAGCAGCTCGAGGACGCCGACAAGTTCCTGGTTTCCGGCCGTGGCGAGCTGCACCTGTCGGTGCTGATCGAGAACATGCGCCGCGAAGGCTATGAACTGGCCGTCTCGCGTCCGGAAGTGATCATCAAGGAGATCGACGGCCAGCTGATGGAGCCGATCGAGCAGCTCGTCATCGACGTGGAGGAAATCCACCAGGGTGGCGTGATGGAGAAGCTCGGCACCCGCAAGGGCCAGCTGAAGAACATGGAGCCGGACGGCAAGGGCCGCGTGCGCCTGGACTACATGATCCCGGCGCGTGGCCTGATCGGCTTCCAGAACGAGTTCAAGACCCTCACCCAGGGCTCGGGCCTGCTGTTCCACGTGTTCGACCATTACGGCCCGAAGGAACAGGGCGCCATCGCCAAGCGCCTGAACGGCGTGATGATCGCCAACGCCCCGGGCGCCACCCCCGCGTATTCGCTGGGGCCGCTGCAGGAGCGCGGCAAGCTGTTCGCCGCCGAAGGCGACAATGTGTACGAAGGCCAGCTGGTCGGCATCCACTCCAAGGACAACGACCTGACCGTCAACGCCATCAAGACCAAGCCGCTGACCAACATGCGCGCCTCGGGCAAGGATGACGCCATCCAGCTGACCCCGGCGATCAAGTTCTCGCTGGAACAGGCCCTGGACTTCATCGACGACGACGAACTGGTCGAGATCACGCCGAAGGAAATCCGCCTGCGCAAGAAGCACCTCACCGAGAACGAGCGCAAGCGCGCTGGCCGCGCCGCGTAAGGTCTTCCGCTCAGGCCCCGTGACCGACAAGCCCTACAACCCGGATCCGCACGCGCATCCGGGGTTGCACCTGATCGCGCTGTTCGAGGCGTGCAAGGGGCTGCTGGCGGTCCTGGCGGCCACGGGCCTGGAAATTCTCGGGCCGCTGCCGCTGCAAGGCGGCATCAGCCACCTGATCCGGCGTTTCAACCTGGACCCGGATCACGGGGCCCTGCCCTCGCTGCTGAAGATGATCAGCCCCGACGCGGTCCACATGGCCGCGGCGGGCATTTTTGCCTATGGCCTGCTCCACCTGGTGGAGGCCTGGGGCCTGTGGCGCGCACGTGCCTGGGCCTCCTGGCTGGGCTGCCTGTCGGCGGCGCTGTACCTACCCTTCGATATCTTCGCCATCGTGCGCCACCCTGGCTGGGCCTCGTGGAGCGTACTGGCCGTCAACCTGCTGGTGATCGCCGTGCTGGCACGCGACCTGGTGCGCCGCCACCCGCGTCGTTGAGGCCGTTGCGTAGCGCACGGCGCGTCGCTAGCCTGCGGCGAACCCACCGGAATTCCGCCATGCGCCTGGCCGCCCTTCCTCTCGTCGTCGCCTGCCTACTGCTCGCCGGTTGCCAGCAGCCGGCGCCGTCGGCGGACACGGCCGGCAAGACCGCATCACCGTCCAGCACGGATGCGTTCCCCTACGCCGAACTCGATATCGCCGACCTGCAGGCGCGCATGACCCGCGGCGAGCTCGACAGCACCACGCTGACCCGCGCCTACCTGGCGCGCATCGCCGCGCTGGACCGCGAAGGCCCACGCCTGAACTCGGTGCTGGCGCTGAATCCGGACGCCCCGAAGGAAGCGGCCGAACGCGATGCCGAACGCCGCGCCGGCCATGTGCGCGGCCCGCTGCACGGCATCCCGATCCTGCTGAAGGACAATATCGACGCCACCCCGATGGCGACCACCGCCGGCTCGCTCGCCTTGGCCGGCCTGCATCCCGCCCGCGATGCCTTCCTCGTGCAGCGCCTGCGCGCCGCCGGCGCGGTGATCCTGGGCAAGACCAACCTCAGCGAATGGGCGAACTTCCGCTCGGCGCATTCCACTTCGGGCTGGAGCGCGCAGGGCGGCCAGACCCGCAATCCCTACGCGCTGGATCGCAACCCGTGCGGTTCCAGCGCAGGCACCGGCGTGGCGATCTCGGCCAACCTGGCCGCCGCCGGCATCGGCACCGAGACCGACGGCAGCATCGTGTGCCCGGCCGCGATCAATGGACTCGTCGGCCTCAAGCCCACGGTGGGGCTGGTGAGCCGCGACGGCATCGTGCCGATCTCCTTCAGCCAGGACACCGCCGGCCCGATGACGCGCAGCGTGGCGGACGCGGCCGTATTGCTGGGTGCCATCGCCGGGCGCGATCCGGCCGACCCGGCCACCGCCACCCGGCCCGGCCTGGCCGTGTACGACTACACCGCACGGCTGAAGCCCGAGGCGCTGAAGGGCGCGCGCCTGGGCGTGCTGCGCAGCCGGCTCACCGAAAACCCCGCGCTGGCCGCCGCGCTCGATGCGGCGCTGGCGGCGCTGCGCCAGGCCGGCGCCACCGTGGTGGAGGCGCAGATTCCCACCGACGGCCAATGGGAGGCCGACGAGCAGACCGTGCTGCTGTACGAGTTCAAGGCCGGCCTCGCGCGTTACCTCGCCGCGCACGACGCGCCGCTGCGCGACCTGGACGCCCTGATCGCCTTCAACCGCGAGAATGCGGCACGCGAAATGCCGCACTTCGGGCAGGACCTGTTCGAAGCGGCGGCGGCCAAGGGCGAGCTCAACGCGCCGGAGTACATCGGCGCGCGCACCCGGGCCCGGCGATTGGCCGGCCCGCTGGGCATCGACGCCGCCCTCAAGGCACAGCAGCTGGACGCGCTGATCGCCCCCACCACCGGCGTGGCTTGGCTGACCGACCCGGTGCACGGCGACGATTTCCCGGGCGGCAACTACGGTGCCGCCGCGGTGGCCGGCTATCCGAGCCTCAACGTCCCGATGGGCAACATCAATGGCCTTCCGGTCGGCCTGTTGTTCATGGGCACGGCGTGGAGCGAACCGCGCCTGCTGGAACTGGGCTATGCGTACGAACAGCTGACGGCCGCGCGACAGCCGCCACGCTTCCTGCCCACGGCCGCCACGGAAGGCACCCGCAAACGCTGAGCGGCTAGGCCGCCGCTGGTGGCGGCTCGCCAGGCACCACCGCCGGCGCCCCGTCCTCGGCGCCGGGCGAGCGCACGTCTTCGGACTGCACGCGCGGCTGGCGCGGCAGGGACGCTTCGCCCTCGCTGATTTCCGCGCGCAGCCGCGGCAAGGCATACGGGTGCTTGCGGATCAGGAAATCGATCATGCGCTCGCGCACCTGGCAGCGCAGGTCGAATGCATCGCCGGAATTGCGCGCGCTCACCAGCAGGCGCACCTGGATCGTCTGCTCGCTGGTGTCGGTGACCTGGGTGACGCACACGCGCCCATCCCACAGCGGCGCATCGCGGCAGATGCGCTCCAGTTCCGCGCGCACTTCGGCCAGCGGGGTGCGGTAGTCCAGCCACAGGAAGGCGGTGCCGAGCAGGTCCGCGCTGCGGCGTGTCCAGTTCTGGAACGGGTTCTCGATGAACCAGGACAACGGTACGACCATGCGCCGCTCGTCCCAGATGCGGACCACCACGTAGGAACTGCCGATCTCTTCGATGCGGCCCCACTCGCCTTCCACGATGACCACGTCGTCCAGGCGGATGGGCTGGGTCAAGGCGATCTGCAAGCCGGCGATGAGGTTGCCGAACACCGGCTTGGCCGCGATGCCGGCCACCAGGCCGACGATGCCCGCCGAGGCCAGCAGCGTCTTGCCGATCTGCCGCACCTGCGGGAAGGTCAGCAGCACGATGGAGACGCCGAGCAGGATCACCGCGCCCATCAGCACGCGGCTCAGCACGCGGGTCTGCGTCTGCACGCGCCGTGCGGCGAGGTTGTCGGCGATGTCGATCGGGTGTTCGCGCAGGATGGCCCGTTCGCCCGCCGCCACGGCGCGCACCAGCAGCCAGGTAACGCAGCCGACCAGGCCGACATGCAACAGCTGCTGCAGGATTTCCAGCGGGCGCCCCGCCAGCGGCGTGGCTTCGCTGGCGATGCGCAGGAACAGCAGCGGCAGCGCGAAGGCCAGCGGCAGGCTGACCACGCGCGCGATGCGTGCGCGCCGGTAATCGCGCCCGCGGCTGCGGCGGAACAGCCAGGTCATCAAGGCCCAGGCGACGAGCCCGGCCAGGGCGCCCACGCCCAGCGGCACCGCGTAGTCGCGCAGCAGGTTCCAGTCGATGGCCAAACCGCATCCTCCATTCCGTGCAACGCAGGGAGGATGCCGTCAGGGCGATGAGCGCGGCGTCATCGCCGCGCCCTCAGCCGCGCAGCGGCGCGGCGATCTGCTGCTGCTTGCGCACGATCGCCATCGCGATCTCCAGCGATTGCTCGTAGTTCAGGCGAGGATCGACCGTCGAGCGATAGGCACGCTCCAGGTCGCGCTCGGTCAGCTCGCGGGCGCCACCGGTGCACTCGGTAACGTCCTCGCCGGTCAGCTCCAGGTGCACGCCGCCCAGGCGCGTACCGGCCGCGGCGTGCAGGTCGAACGACTGCTCGACCTCCGCGCGGACGTTGTCGAAGCGGCGCGTCTTGTAGCCATTGCCGGTGCTTTCGGTGTTGCCGTGCATCGCATCGCATACCCACAGCACGCGGCGCCCGTCGCGCTTCACCGCGTCCAGCAACGGCGGCAGCTTCTCGGCGATCTGCGCCGCGCCCATGCGGTGGATGAAGGTGAGGCGGCCGGGCTCGTCGTCCGGATTGAGCACATCCATCAGGCGCAGCAACTGGTCCGGCTGCACCGACGGGCCCACCTTGATCGCGATCGGATTACGCACGCCACGCAGGTATTCGACGTGTGCGCCATCCAGCGCCGCGGTACGCATGCCGATCCACGGATAGTGCGTGCTGAGGTTGAACCAGCCCCACTGACGCGGCACCTGGCGGGTCAAGGCTTCCTCGTACGGCAGCAGCAGGGCTTCGTGCGAGGTGTAGAAATCGATGCGGTTGAGGTTGTGCACCTCCGAACCGGACAGCGTCTCCATGAAGCGCACCGCATCGCCGATCGACGCCACCATCTTCTGGTAGTCCTCGGCCAGCGGCGAATACCCCACCCACTGCAAATTCCAGTACTCGGGATGGTGCAGGTCGGCGAAACCACCGTCGATCAGCGCGCGGACGAAATTCATCGTCATCGCCGAACGCGAATGCGCGGTGATCATGCGCTGCGGATCGGGCACGCGCGCCTGTTCGGTAAAGGCTGGGCCGTTGACCACGTCGCCGCGATAGCTGGGCAGGGTCACGCCGTCGCGCGTCTCGGTGTCGGCCGAGCGCGGCTTGGCGTACTGCCCGGCGAAACGACCGACGCGGATCACCGGCAGGCGCAGGCCATGCACCAGCACCAGGCTCATCTGCAGCAATACCTTGAGCCGGTTGGAGATGGTGTTGGAGTCGCACTCGGCGAAGTTCTCCGCGCAGTCGCCGCCCTGCAGCAGGAAGCGCTTGCCTTCCTGCGCCTCGGCCAGCTGGCGCTTGAGCGCAAAGATTTCCCACGACGTCACCAGCGGCGGCAACTGGCCCAGCTCCTGCAACGCCGCTTCGAGCGCGCCGGCATCCGGATAGGTGGGCATCTGCAGCGCCGGGCGCTCGCGCCAGCTGCGCGGCGCCCACTGCGCGGGCAGGTTCACCGGCTGCGGGGTATGGGGCTGTTGCATGTCGTCACTCCAGGGGGATGCGGCGCGGACGCCGTCAGAACAGTTTGCGCGGGCCGCGAGCGCGGAAGCCGGCGTACAGCGCCCAGGCGGCCAGCAGCACGAACCACACCAGGCTCCACATCGGCATGCTCAGGCCCAGGAAGCGCCAGTCCACGTTGCCACAGTCGCCGGTGCCGGTCAGCACCGTGCGCAACACTTCGAACGGCCCCATGGTCTCGCTGAGGAAGCTCAGCGGCGGGCCGCAGGAGGACATGGCGTCGCGCGGCATCACCTGCACCCAGACGTGGCGCCCGGCCACGCCGATGCCGGCGGCCGCGGCGACGAACGCGAGCAGGCCATATGCCTTGCGCCCGCCCCTGCCCCGCGGCCCGTGCAACGCGCCGAGCAGAAACATCACGCCAAGCGCGGCGAAGGCGATCCGCTGGAAAATGCACAGCGGGCACGGCTCCAGGCCGTCATGCAGCTGCAGGTAGATCGCGTAGCCCAGCAGGGCGACGCAGATCAGGAACCCCAGCAGAAACTGGGCGCGGAAGCTCCAACGCAATGGATTCATCGATGCGGCTCTCGGAACGATCGGGCCAATTATCGACCATCACCGCCTGCACGGCCACGCCCGTGGCGGCCGGGCAAAGAAAAAGCCCGGCACGGGGCCGGGCTTTTCTTCATGACGGCGAGGTGGGCGCGAATTACTCGGCCACTTCCTCGGCGACGGCGGCCGGACGATCGACCAGCTCGACGTAGGCCATCGGCGCATTGTCGCCCGCGCGGAAGCCGCACTTCAGCAGACGCAGGTAGCCGCCCGGACGGGTGGCATAGCGCGGGCCCAGGATGGTGAACAGGTTGCCCACGGCCTCGGCATCGCGCAGACGGGCGAAGGCCAGGCGGCGGTTGGCGACCGAGTCGACCTTGGCCAGGGTGATCAGCGGCTCGGCAACGCGGCGCAGTTCCTTGGCCTTCGGCAGGGTGGTCTTGATCAGCTCGTGCTTGAACAGCGAGGCGGCCATGTTCTTGAACATCGCTTCGCGGTGGGCGCTGGTGCGGTTGAACTTGCGGCCCGACTTCTGGTGACGCATGGTCTTGATTCCTTAGTGAATGTTGAAACGTCTGGAGTTCGTTGTCGCCTTCCTGGCGTTGTTACATGGACTGCGGTTGGTCCTCAGCCGGGTGTCCTTGCCCGGTCAATACCGCGGATCTTCTGATCCGTCGGGTTTGCTGCAAAGCCGAACCCCGCACGGGCGAGCCCGTGCGGGGTCCAGTAGATCAACCCAGCATGCCGTGCTGGGCGACACCGGCCGGCGGCCAGTTCTCCAGCTTCATGCCGAGCGACAGGCCACGCTGGGCCAGCACTTCCTTGATCTCGGTGAGCGACTTCTTGCCCAGGTTCGGGGTCTTGAGCAGCTCCACTTCGGTCTTCTGGATCAGATCGCCGATGTAGTAGATGCTCTCGGCCTTCAGGCAGTTGGCCGAACGCACGGTCAGCTCGAGGTCGTCGATCGGACGCAGCAGCACCGGATCCACGCCGCCGGTGGCCGGCTTGGGCGCACCGCGGTCGCGGTGGGTGAAGTCACCGAAGACCGACAGCTGGTCGCTGAGGATGTCGGCGGCGGTGCGCACGGCTTCCTCGGCATCGATGGTGCCGTTGGTCTCGATGTCGATGACCAGCTTGTCCAGGTCGGTGCGCTGCTCGACACGCGCCGCTTCCACGGCGTAGGCGACGCGGCGAACCGGCGAGAACGAGGCGTCCAGGACCAGGCGACCGATGGTGCGGGTCTCCTCGTCCGGGCGACGGCGCGCGGCGGCCGGCTGGTAGCCGAAACCACGCTCGATCTTCAGACGCATGTTCAGCGCCGTATCCTTGGTCAGATGGCAGATCACGTGATCGCCATTGAGGATCTCGACGTTGTGGTCGGTCTTGATATCGGCGGCGGTGACGACGCCCGGGCCCTGCTTGGACAGCGACAGGGTCGCGCTGTCACCACTGTGCATGCGGATCGCCACGTCCTTGAGGTTCAGCAGGACTTCCAGCACATCTTCCTGCAGGCCCTCGACGGTGGTGTACTCGTGCAGCACGCCATCGATCTCGACCTCGGTGATCGCGAAGCCGGGGATCGACGACAGCAGCACGCGACGCAGGGCATTGCCCAGCGTATGCCCGTAACCACGCTCCAAGGGCTCGATCACGACCTTGGCGCGGTTATCGGTAAGGCGTTCGATCTGCGGACCACGGGGGCGCAGAACCTGGTTGGCGGTAACCGTCATGTTGCGGGGTCTCCTGACGAACCTCCGGTGCAAACCGGAGGTTCTCCGATGTGAATTACTTCGAATACAGCTCGACGATCAGCGCTTCGTTGATGTCCGCCGGCAGGTCGGCGCGATCCGGCACGGCCTTGAAGACGCCGCTGAACTTCTTCGAATCGACTTCCACCCACGACGGGTTCTGGTCGTGCTGCTCGGCGACGGTCAGGGCTTCCTGGACGCGGAGCTGCTTCTGGGCCTTTTCCGACAGGGTGATCGCGTCACCGGCCTTGACCTGGTACGAAGCCAGGTTGACCGACTTGCCGTTCACCAGCACGCCACGGTGCGAGACCAGCTGGCGGGCGGCCGGACGGGTCACGGCGAAGCCCATGCGATAGACGACGTTGTCCAGACGGGTTTCCAGCAGCTGCAGCAGGTTCTCGCCGGTGTTGCCCTTCTTGGTCGAGGCCTTCTTGTAGTAGTTGCGGAACTGACGCTCCAGCAGGCCGTAGATACGCTTGACCTTCTGCTTCTCGCGCAGCTGGGTGGCGTAGTCGGACAGCTTGCCCTTGCGGGCGGTAGCGCCGTGCTGGCCGGGCTTCTGCTCCAGCTTGCACTTGGAGTCCAGGGCGCGGGCCGCGCTCTTCAGGCCGAGATCGGCGCCTTCGCGACGGGCGAGCTTACAGGTGGGACCAATATAACGAGCCATTTCTCTTCAGCTCCTCAGACGCGGCGCTTCTTCGGCGGACGGCACCCGTTGTGCGGGATAGGCGTCACGTCGATGATGTTGGTGATCTTGTAGCCGACGTTGTTCAACGAACGAACGGCGGACTCGCGGCCCGGACCCGGGCCCTTGATGCGGACTTCCAGCGACTTCACGCCGTAGTCCAGCGCAGCGCGGCCGGCCTTCTCGGCAGCCACCTGGGCGGCGAACGGGGTCGACTTGCGCGAACCACGGAAACCGGCACCACCGGAGGTCGCCCAGGACAGGGCATTGCCCTGACGGTCGGTGATGGTGACGATGGTGTTGTTGAAAGAAGCGTGGACGTGGGCGACGCCGTCGGTGACGACGCGCTTGATCTTCTTCTTGGTCTTGACAGCAGCGGGCTTGGCCATGTTCTAGGTCCCTTACTTCCTGATCGCCTTGCGCGGACCCTTGCGGGTGCGGGCGTTGGTACGGGTGCGCTGGCCACGCAGCGGCAGGCCGCGACGGTGACGCAGGCCGCGGTAGCAGCCCAGGTCCATCAGGCGCTTGATCGCAATGCCGACTTCACGGCGCAGATCGCCTTCCACGATGTACTTGCCGATCTCGGCGCGCAGGCGCTCGATTTCCGGCTCCGACAGGTCGCGGATCTTGGTGGTCGAGGTCACGCCTGCGGCATCGCAGACCTTCTTCGAACGGGTACGGCCGATGCCGTAGATGCTTTGCAACCCGACCCAGACGTGCTTCTGGGCTGGCAGGTTGACGCCTGCAATACGCGCCATGACGCGATTCTCCAACTGAGTGATGGCCCGACAGCGCCCCACGGCGCCATCCGGCAGGATGGATCAAAGTGAACTGATAATTTTAGCAAGGTCTCGGATTACTTGAAAGCCCGTGGAACCGAACCGCGATCCACGAACCCGGCATGGGGAGTGTGCCCATGCTCCGGCGCCGGACGATGCTGGCCCAGGTGATGCAAACCCGAACCGCCCGTGCTACTCCCGCACGGGACCACCTCGTCACACCCCCGCGCGAGACGCCGCGGGGACCGCCCTTAAGATCGGAAGGCCTGGGCCGGGAGCCGGCCGCGCCTTCACGCAAGGAAGAACAAGTATAGCAGTTAACCGCGCGCGAAACCGCCGCGCGAGCCGCCCTTCAGGTTGGCCTTCTTCAGCAGGCTCTCGTACTGATGCGACATCAGGTGGGCCTGGATCTGGGCGATGAAGTCCATCACCACGACCACCGCGATCAGCAGCGAGGTGCCGCCGAAGTGGAACGAGGTGCCGAACTGCGCGCGCATGATCTCCGGCAGCAGGCAGACGATCACCAGGTACACGGCGCCGGCGCCGGTCAGGCGGGTCAGCACGCCGTCGATGTAGTCCGCGGTCGCCTTGCCCGGGCGGATACCCGGAATCAGCGCGCCCGACTTCTTCAGGTTGTCGGCCGTTTCCTGCGAGTTGAACACCAGCGCGGTATAGAAGAACGCGAAGCCGATGATCAGACCGGCGAACACCAGCATGTGGACCGGCTCGCCCGGGCCCAGCGCATTGGCGATCTTCTGCAGCCAGGTGGCCGACGTCGCCTGGCCGGACCACATCGACAGCGTGGCCGGGAACGCCAGGATCGAGGAAGCGAAGATCGGCGGGATCACGCCGGCCATGTTGAGCTTCAGCGGCAGGAACGAGGTCTGGTTCATGTACGCGTTGCGACCGCCCTGGCGGCGCGCGTAGTTGACCGTGATCCGGCGCTGCCCGCGCTCGACGAACACGACGAACCAGGTGAATGCCAGGATCGTGATGACGATCAGCAGCAGCGAGATGAAGCTCAGGGTGTCGTTGCGGAACGCTTCGACGGTCTGGATCGCCGCCGCCGGCAGGCCGGCCACGATACCGGCGAAGATGATCAGCGAGACGCCGTTGCCGATGCCGCGCTCGGTCACCTGCTCACCGACCCACATCAGGAAAATGGTACCGGCGGTCAGCGCGACCACCGCAGTCAGCACGAAACCCATGCCCGGCGCATAGACGACCGGCGCGCCACCCGGCGCGGTCTGGTTCTGCAGCGCCAGCGCGATGCTGCCGCCCTGCACCACCGCCAGCAGCACGGCGCCGATGCGCGAATACTGGGTGATCTTGCGACGGCCCGACTCACCTTCCTTCTGCATCGCCTTGAGCGCGGGGAAGATGTGGGTCGCCAGCTGGATCACGATCGATGCCGAGATGTACGGCATCACGTTCAGCGCGAAGATGCTGAAACGGTGCAGGGCGCCGCCCGAGAACATGTTGAACATGTCCACGATGCCGCCACCCTGCGCCTGCATCAACGAAAGCATGGCATCGGGATTGACCCCCGGCACCGGCACGTAGCAGCCGATGCGGTACACGATCAATGCGCCGAGTACGAACAGCAGACGCTGGCGAAGTTCCGTGAACTTGCCGAGCCCGCCGCCGAGGTTTCCGATGCCAGCCTGCGCCATCTGCGAGTTACTCCTGTACGCTGCCGCCGGCAGCTTCGATCGCGGCCTTGGCGCCCGCGGTGGCCGCCACGCCCTTCAGCACGAACTTCTTGGTCAGCTCGCCCTTCATGACGATCTTCGCCTTCTTGGCGGTCGACGGGACCAGCTTGGCCGCACGCAGCGCGGCGAAGTCGATCTCGCCGGCTTCCAGCTTGTCCAGCTGGTAGGACAGCACTTCGGCGGTGTCCTTGGCGATCTTCGAGCGGAAGCCGATCTTCGGCAGACGGCGCTGCATCGGGGTCTGGCCGCCTTCGAAGCCAGCCTTGATCTTGCCGCCACCCTTGCGGGCAAACGAACCCTTGTGGCCGCGGCCGGCGGTCTTGCCCAGGCCCGAACCGATACCGCGACCGACGCGGGTGCGCTCGGTGCGGGCGCCCGGAGCCGGGCTCAGATCATTGAGACGCATGGTCATGGTCGATTACTCCTCAACCTGGACGAGGTAATGAACCTTGTTGATCAGGCCGCGAACCTGCGGGCTGTCCTTCAGTTCACGCACATCGTTGAGCTTGTTCAGGCCCAGGGCACGCACCGACAGGCGGTGACGCGACTGGGTGCCACGCAGGCCGCGCACCAGGCGCACCTTCACGGTCTTGTTGGTGTCATTAGCCATGGGTCAGATCCTCCACCTTCTTGCCGCGCTTGGCAGCGATGCGGGCGGGCGACTGCATCTCGGTCAGGCCACGGACGGTGGCGCGCACGAGGTTGATCGGGTTACGCGAACCGGTGGCCTTGGCGAGCACGTTCTTCACGCCCACCGCTTCGAGCACGGCGCGCATGGCACCGCCGGCGATCACGCCGGTACCTTCCGAAGCCGGCTGCATGAACACGCGGGCCGCGCCATGGCCCGACTTCAGCGGGTGCCACAGGGTGCCGTTGTTCAGGTCGATGTTGGCCATGTTCTTGCGGGCGTATTCCATCGACTTCTGGATGGCGACCGGCACTTCGCGCGCCTTGCCATAACCGAAGCCGACCTTGCCTTCGCCGTCGCCGACCACGGTCAGGGCGGTGAAGGTGAACTGGCGACCACCCTTGACGGTCTTGCTGACGCGGTTGACCGCGACCAGCTTCTCGATCATGCCGTCGTCGATCTTCTCTTCGCGGTTACGGTCGCGATCGCGACCCCGCGGCTGACGTTCTTCTGCCATTTCTGGATTCCTTTGATTGGACGAATATGTACGGCTCGGGGCCGCTTATCGTTGTTGGATAACCACCATGCTTCCGTGGTCGCTGCAGAAGAGCGGCACGGCCCGACGTTCCCCACGCCGGCGGGTGGCGGGCACGCCCGAAGGCATGCCCGCGTACTGCTTAGAACTGCAGACCGCCTTCGCGGGCCGCTTCGGCCAGGGCCTTGATGCGGCCGTGGTAGCGATAGCCCGAGCGGTCGAACGCGACCTTCTCGATGCCCGCGGCCTTGGCGCGCTCGGCGATCAGCTTGCCCACCTTGGCGGCGGCGTCGCTGTTCTTGCCATTCTTCAGGCCTTCCTTGACGTCGGCCTGCAGCGTGTTGGCGGCGGCGATGACCTTGGAGCCGTCGGCGGTGAAGACCTGGGCATACAGGTGCTGGCCGGTGCGCAGCACCGACAGGCGGGCGACGCCCAGCTCGCGGATGTGCGCACGGGTCGACTTGGCGCGGCGCAGACGAGCGATGTTCTTGTTCATTTTCTGGTTCCTTGGGAAGCGGATCGGCTTGTACGGGGGTCAGCCCGCATTACGCCTTCTTGGCTTCCTTGCGAATGATGACTTCACCGGCGTACTTCACACCCTTGCCCTTGTAAGGCTCCGGCGGACGGAAACCGCGGATCTTGGCGGCGACTTCGCCGACGCGCTGCTTGTCGGCACCGGCGACCAGGATCTCGGTCTGCGACGGGGTCGACAGGGTGATGCCTTCCGGCGCGACGAACACCAGCGGGTGCGAGAAACCGAGCGACAGGCTCAGGTCCTTGCCCTGCATGGCGGCACGGTAACCGACGCCGACCAGCTCGAGCTTGCGCTCGAAGCCTTCGGACACGCCCTTGACCATGTTGGCCAGGATGGCGCGCACGGTGCCGGTGATGGCGATCTGCGACGGATCGTTGGCCGACAGGGTGGCCACGCCACCGTCGATGGCGATCTCGACACCGGTCGGCTTCGGCAGGGTCAGGGTGCCCTTCGGGCCCTTGACGCTGACGAGCTCGGGCTGGACATTCAGTTCAACACCCTTCGGGAGGGTGACGGGCTTCTTGGCTACGCGGGACATGTTCTGCTCCTTCCCTTAGGCCACGAAGCACAGGACTTCGCCACCGACGCCGGCCTGACGGGCCTGCGCATCGGTCATGATGCCCTTCGACGTGGAAATGATGGCGACGCCGAGGCCACCGAGGACCTTCGGCAGTTCGTCCTTGCCGCGGTACTGACGCAGACCCGAGCGCGACACACGCTTCAGGGTCTCGATGACCGGACGGCCTTCGAAGTACTTCAGGACGATTTCCAGCTCGGACTTGTTGTTCTCGGCCGGGAGGACGCGCAGGTCGGCGATATAGCCCTCGTCCTTCAGGACCTGGGCAATCGCCACCTTGATCTTGGAGGACGGCGCCTTCACCGTCGGCTTGCCAACCGCGGCCGCATTCTTGATGCGGACCAGCAGGTCGGCGATGGGATCAGTCATGCTCATGTGAGTACCTTTGAGTGCACCGATATCCGCTTTCGCGAAAATCTTGTGTTTTCCTGGGATGGGCCAGGCCCCTTCGCCCGCTCCGATCCGGAGACAGAAGCGGGAGTATACGACAAAAGAGCCCGACTTGCGTCGGACTCCCCTGCCGGACGGGAAGTTCCCTCCCCGCCCGGGCCGGCCGCGGGGCGGCCGGTGGACTTTCAGCTGTTACCAGCTGGCCTTGCGCAGGCCCGGCACGTCGCCACGCATGGTGGCTTCGCGCAGCTTGTTACGGCCCAGGCCGAACTTGCGGTACACGCCACGCGGACGGCCCGACAGCTCGCAGCGGTTGCGCTGGCGGCTCGGCGAGGAGTCACGCGGAAGCTTCTGCAGCGATTCAACGGCCTTGATCTTCTCTTCGTAGGACGCGTCCTGGCTGGAGATGATCTTCTTCAGAGCGGTGCGCTTGTCGGCGAACTTCTTGGCCAGCTTTTCCCGCTTGATGTCGCGGTTGACCATGGAGGTCTTTGCCATTTCGGTTTTCCTCGCGGATCAGTTACGGAACGGGAACTTGAACGCCGCCAGCAGCGCCTTGGCTTCCGCGTCGGTCTTGGCCGTGGTGGTGATGGCGATATCCATGCCGCGGATCGCGTCGACAGCGTCGAAGTCGATTTCCGGGAAGATGATCTGTTCCTTCACGCCCATGTTGAAGTTGCCGCGACCGTCGAACGAACGACCCGAGATGCCGCGGAAGTCACGCACGCGCGGCAGCGAGATGTTGATCAGGCGGTCCAGGAACTCGTACATCTTGGCGCGACGCAGCGTGGTCTTGCAGCCGATCGGCCAACCGTCGCGGATCTTGAACGACGCCACCGAGATGCGCGACTTGGTGACCACCGGCTTCTGGCCGGAGATCTTGGCCATGTCGGCGACGGCGTTTTCCAGGATCTTCTTGTTGGTAGCGGCTTCGCCCACGCCCATGTTCAGCGTGACCTTCACCAGCTTCGGCACTTCCATCGGATTGGTGTAACCGAACTCCTTCATCAGGGCCGGCACCACTTCTTCCTTGTAGATCTTTTCGAGACGAGAAGTCATGACCTCATTCCTCAGGCGTCGAGCGCCTCACCGCTGGAGCGGAACACACGCAGTTTGCGTCCATCCTCCAGCACCTTGAAGCCAACGCGCTCACCCTTGCCCGTTGCCGGGTTGACGATCGCCACGTTGGAGATATGGATCGAAGCTTCACGCTCGACCACGCCGCCGGCAATACCCGCCTGCGGATTCGGCTTGGTGTGGCGCTTGACGACGTTCACGTTCGAGACGACCACGCGGTCGCCGTCGACGCGAATCACTTCGCCCTGCTTACCCTTGTCCTTGCCGGTGTTGATGACGACCTGGTCGCCCTTCTTGATACGGTTAGCCATGTGTATGTCCTCCGCTCACAGCACTTCGGGAGCGAGCGAGACGATCTTCATGAACTTCTCGGAACGCAGCTCGCGAGTGACCGGCCCGAAGATACGGGTGCCGATCGGCTCCTGCTTGTTGTTCAGCAGGACGGCGGCATTGCCATCGAAGCGGATCAGCGAACCATCCGGACGACGCACGCCCTTGCGGGTACGCACGACGACGGCGTCGTAGACTTCGCCCTTCTTGACCTTGCCACGCGGAATCGCGTCCTTGACGGTGACCTTGATGATGTCGCCAATGTGCGCGTAACGGCGCTTGGAGCCGCCGAGCACCTTGATGCACATCACTTCCTTGGCACCGGAGTTGTCGGCGACGTCGAGGTAGCTCTGCATCTGGATCATGATTCAGATCTCCCTTATTCGGCCGCGCGGGTGACGATTTCCACCACCCGCCAGTTCTTGGTCTTGGACATCGGCGCAACCTCGGTGACGCGCACGACATCGCCTTCGTTGCAGGCGTTGTCGGCGTCGTGAGCGTGCAGCTTGGTCGAGCGCTTGATGTACTTGCCATACAGCGCGTGCTTGACCTGACGCTCGACCAGAACGGTCACCGTCTTGTCCATCTTGTTGCTGACGACACGACCTTCGATCGTGCGCAGCGTCTTCTTTTCGTTGTTGTCGCTCATCGCGGCGTCCCTTACTTGGTGCTGCTGCCGAGCAGGTGCTTGACGCGAGCAATCTCGCGGCGCACCCGGCGGGTTTCGTGGGTCTTCGGCAGCTGGCCGGTGACCTGCTGCATGCGGAGCGAGAACTGCTCCTTACGCAGGTCGGTCAGGTGGGCCTTCAGTTCGTCAGCCGACTTCTCGCGGAGTTGTTTGATGTCCATCAGCGCACCGTCCGGGTCACGAAAGTGGTGGTGACCGAAAGCTTGGCGGCAGCCAGGCGGAACGCCTCGCGGGCCACGTCTTCGGCAACGCCCTCGATTTCATAGATCATGCGGCCGGGCTGGATCTGGGCGACCCAGTACTCCACGTTACCCTTACCGGAGCCCATTCGGACTTCGATCGGCTTCTTGGTGATCGGCTTGTCCGGGAACACGCGGATCCACATCTTGCCGCCGCGCTTGACGTAGCGGCTGATCGAACGGCGAGCCGCTTCGATCTGACGGGCGGTCAGCTGGCCGTGAGCGGTGGCCTTCAGGCCGTACTCGCCGAAGCTGACAGCATTTCCGCTCCACGCCAGGCCTTCATTACGGCCCTTGTGCATCTTGCGGTATTTGGTTCGCTTGGGTTGCAACATTGCCGTTACCTCGCTTCACGAGCCGGGCGCGACGGACGGTCGCCACGGTCGCCACGATCGTTACGATCGTTGCGCGGGCTGTCATCCTGCTTCTCCTGGCCAACCTGGGAGAAGTCGAAGACCTCGCCCTTGTAGATCCAAACCTTGATGCCGATGATGCCGTAGGTCGTCTTGGCTTCAGCAAAGCCATAGTCGATGTCGGCACGCAGCGTGTGCAGCGGCACGCGGCCTTCGCGGTACCACTCCGAACGGGCGATTTCCGCACCGTTGAGGCGGCCAGCCACGTTGACCTTGATGCCCAGGGCACCCAGGCGCATCGCGTTGCCGACCGAGCGCTTCATCGCGCGGCGGAACATGATGCGGCGCTCGAGCTGCTGCGCGATCGACTCGGCGACCAGCTGCGCATCCAGCTCCGGCTTGCGCACTTCGGTCACGTTGATGTGCGCCGGAACGCCCATCATCTCGCTCACCGACTTGCGCAGCTTCTCGATGTCCTCACCACGCTTGCCGATCACCACGCCCGGACGGGCAGTGTGGATCGTCACGCGCGCGGTCTTGGCCGGACGCTCGATCAGGATCTTGCTGATGCCCGCCTGCGCGAGCTTCTTGCGCAGCATTTCACGGACCTTGAGGTCAGCCGCCAGGTAGCTGGCGAACTCGGCCTTGTTGGCGTACCACTTGGAATTCCAGTCCTTGGCGATGCCCAGGCGGATACCAATCGGATGTACTTTGTGTCCCATCGTTATTTGCCCTCGCCCACGACCACGGTGATGTGGCTGGTGCGCTTGAGAATGCGCGTACCGCGGCCCTTCGCCCGCGCCATGAAGCGCTTCAGGGTCGGACCTTCGTCAACCATGATGGTCTTGACCTTCAGCTCGTCGACATCGGCGCCCTGATTGTTCTCGGCATTGGCGATCGCCGACTCCACCACCTTCTTGATCAGGTGGGCAGCCTTCTTGTCCGAGAACTTCAGCAGGTTGACCGCACGCTCGGCGGACAGGCCACGCACCTGGTCAGCGACCAGACGGGCCTTCTGCGGGGAGATGCGCGCGGTGCGCAGGATTGCTTTCGCTTCCATCGTCATCTCTCCTTACTTGCCCGACTTCTTGTCGCCACCGTGACCCTTGAAGGTCCGGGTGACGGCAAATTCGCCGAGCTTGTGGCCGACCATGTTCTCGTTGACGAGCACCGGAACGTGGTTCTTGCCGTTATGCACGGCGATGGTGATGCCCACCATTTCCGGCAGGATCATCGAACGGCGCGACCAGGTCTTGATCGGCTTCTTGCTGCCCGCAGCGGCCTCCACCTTCTTGACGAGGTGGTGATCGACGAACGGGCCCTTCTTGAGTGAACGTGCCATGGTCGATTAGCCCCTACGATCGCGGACGATGAACTGCTGAGTGCGCTTGTTCTTGCGCGTCTTGTAACCCTTGGTCGGGACACCCCACGGGGTGACCGGATGCGGATTACCCTGGCCGGCCTTCGCCTCACCACCACCGTGCGGGTGGTCAACCGGGTTCATGGCCGCACCGCGAACGGTCGGGCGCACGCCACGCCAGCGCTTGGCGCCAGCCTTGCCCAGCTTCTCCAGGTTGTGCTCGTCGTTGCCGACTTCGCCGATGGTCGCGCGGCACTCGGCCGAGACCTTGCGCATTTCGCCGGAGCGCAGGCGCAGGGTCGCGTAGACGCCTTCGCGAGCGACCAGCTGCACGGCGGCACCGGCAGCACGGGCGATCTGCGCACCCTTGCCCGGCTTCAGCTCGATGCCGTGCACGGTGGTACCCACCGGGATGTTGCGCAGCGGCAGGGTGTTGCCGGTCTTGATCGGCGCGTTGGCACCGGCAATGACCTGGTCACCCGCCTTCAGGCCCTTCGGGGCGATGATGTAGCGGCGCTCGCCGTCGACGTAGCACAGCAGGGCGATGTGGGCGGTGCGGTTCGGATCGTATTCGATCCGCTCCACGCGCGCCGGAATGCCTTCCTTGTTGCGCTTGAAGTCGATCAGACGGTAGTGCTGCTTGTGACCACCACCCACATGACGGGTGGTGATGCGGCCGTGGTGGTTACGGCCACCGGACTTGCTCTGCGGCTCGAGCAGCGCGGCATGCGGGGCACCCTTGTGGAGATCCGGGGTGACCACACGCACGGCGGAACGACGGCCGGCGGAGGTGGGCTTGAACTTCATCAATGGCATGGGAATCTACCTCAGGCCTTGGCCGTAACGTCGATGGACTGACCATCGACCAGGCGGACGTACGCCTTGCGCCAGCTGCCGCGGGTGCCCGCGCGGTTACGGAAGGACTTGCTCTTGCCCTTCACGTTGACCACGTTGACCGCCTCGACCTTGACGTCGAACAGCTGCTCGACCGCGGCCTTCACATCGGCCTTGGTGGCATCGTTCGAAACTTCGAAGACGTACTGGTTGGAGACTTCCTGCAGGCGCGCGGTCTTTTCGGAGACTCGCGGAGCGCGCAGCACGCTGAAGATTTTTTCGTTGCTGCTCATGCCAGCCACTCCTCGATCTTCTTGACCGCGTCGGCGGTGATCACGACCGTATCGGCCCCGACCAGCGCGACCGGATCCAGCCCCTGCACATCGCGCACTTCGACGTACGGCAGGTTGCGGGCCGACAGGTACAGGTGCTCGGAAGCTTCCTCGGTCACGATCAGCGGACGGTTGCCCACTTCCAGACCCTTCAGCTTCTCGACCAGACCCTTGGTCTTGGACGCATCGACGTCGAACGCATCGACGACCTTCAGGCGGTCCTGGCGGACCAGCTCGGAGAAGATCGCGGCGATGGCCGCGCGATACATCTTGCGGTTGACCTTCTGGGCGAAGCTGCGCGGCTTGGCCGCGAAGGTGACGCCGCCGCCGACGAAGATCGGAGCCGTCAGCGCGCCATGACGCGCACCGCCGCCCTTCTGCTTCTTCGACTTCTTGGTCGTGCCGTTCACTTCCGAACGGGTCTTCTGGGCCTTGGTGCCCGCGCGGCCGGCGTTGCGATAGGCAACGACCACCTGGTGGACCAGGTCTTCGCTGAATTCGCGGCCGAACACGGCGTCGGAGACCGAGACCTTGTTGCTGCTACCGGTGATGGCGAGTTCCATCGTCATCTCTCCTTATGCCTTGCTCGCCGGGCGGACGATCACGTCACCACCCGCCGCGCCGGGAACGGCGCCGCGAACGGCGATCAGGCCGCGCTCGACGTCAACCTTGACCACTTCCAGGTTCTGCGTGCTCTGCTGCACGGCACCCATGTGGCCGGACATCTTCTTGCCCGGGAAAACACGACCCGGGGTCTGGCGCTGGCCCAGCGAACCCGGCGCGCGATGCGACAGCGAGTTACCGTGGGTGGCATCGCCCATACGGAAGTTGTGGCGCTTGATGGTGCCCTGGAAGCCCTTGCCCTTCGTGACGCCCTGGACGTCGACGATCTGGCCGACCTCGAAGATGTCGGCCTTGACTTCGCCGCCGACGGCGAAATCGCCGAGCTGAGCGTCTTCAACGCGGAACTCCCACAGGCCGCGACCGGCTTCCACCTTCGCCTTGGCGAAGTGGCCAGCAGCAGGCTTGTTGACCAGGGCGGCGCGACGGCTGCCGACGGTCACCTGCACGGCGCTGTAGCCGTCGGTTTCGACGGTCTTGATCTGCGCGATGCGGTTGGGCGTGGCTTCAATCAGGGTGACCGGCACCGAGCGGCCGTCTTCCATGAAGACGCGGCTCATGCCCGCCTTGCGGCCCACGAAGCCCAACGAATATTTCTTCGTCATGGTCGTAGTCCTCAGGTCAGCTTGATCTGCACGTCGACGCCCGCCGCGAGTTCGAGCTTCATCAGCGCGTCCACGGTCTTGTCGTTGGGATCGACGATATCGAGCACGCGCTTGTGCGTGCGGGTTTCGTACTGGTCACGCGCGTCTTTGTCGACGTGCGGCGAGACGAGGACGGTGTAGCGCTCGATCTTGGTCGGCAGCGGGATCGGGCCACGCACTTGCGCGCCGGTCCGCTTGGCCGTTTCAACGATCTCGCTGGCCGAACGGTCGATCAAACGATGATCGAACGCCTTCAGCCGAATCCGGATCTTTTGGTCCGCCATGACGGGAGTTCCTTCGTTAAAAGAGCGACGGGCAAGGCCTCTGGGATACCTGCCCCGATTAAATCCTGATGCTTTCCGCGAGACTCCGCCCGCAGCGGCCATTCCTTACGGCCAAAAACTGAGGCAGACCAGTCACCCGGTCTGCCCAGACGGAAAAGTATAGAGTGCAACATAAGCACCGTCAACAGCTTAGGCTGTTGGGTGCTCCTTGCAACTCGACCTTCCCGGTCTGGCGAACACGAGCGGCGTCCTGCCCCTCTTTTCGCGGTTGTCTTGCTCGACACCCATACCCAGGAATGTCGAGCCGCGCATTCTAGCTCGCCTTTTCCCGCGGCGCAAGCACCTCGGCCGCAAACCTTCCGGCACTGCAGCGGAAAAGAAAAAGGGCGGCTTGCGCCGCCCTCTTCCAGCGATCCGGCGGCCGAAGCCACCGGACAGCAGGCACTTACTTGGTGATCTTGGCCACCACGCCGGCGCCGACGGTAC